>JADJFB010000016.1 GCA_016708845.1 Bacteroidota bacterium
GCTGTTTTAGCAGCTTGCGATAAAAGATTGCCACTGCAAGGTATATCTGGATTACCTTGTACAGTTAAATCAAAACTTTTTACCACAAAATTTACGGGGAACATAAAACCTACAGATTCTGCACCCACAGCACCCAGCATTTTCACTTCATTTCTTGTAAACTCAATAGTGGACGTGGCTAATTTGCCACCAATTTTTAAATAGGGTGGTGGAATATCTTTTACTCTAAATGTTTTTACAGGACCTTGTTGTTGATACACACCATTTACTTTGGCTGCCACACTTACTGAGCAGGTTCCAGCTGATTTAACTTTGATGATATATTTTCCAGCAGAAGTTGGCACTGTTTCGGCCACAACCGCTTACTGTTATTTTTAAATCACTTGGAGAAAAGCCTGCACAAGTTGCGGTAATAGGATTTTCGATTCCTGCATAAAAAATATTCATATTGTCGGCTGCTACGGCGCTAAAAGGTGGCGCTACCATATAGCTATAATCAAAGGGATAATATTCATCAACACCTCTAGGATTTTTATATTTAATGACCCCTTTTAATTCCTTTTGTCCAGTGCTGCTGGTCATAGCTTCATAATTTCCCATGCCATCTTTAATAGTAATAGCATCGCCTTTATTAATTAGTTTGTTAGTGACAGGATCGTATACTGCGCCAACTAAAACTTCCATACGTTCGGGAGTTAATTGAGTGCTAGATGCACCCAAAACGATATTGGCTTTAAATGGTTGTCCAGCTAATACGTAAGCAGAAGGCGCTACAACATCCGCATGTAATTTGTCAATTTTGAAAACAAATTTACTAGAAGCTCCAGCAAAAGTGTGAAGAAATTCAGATTCTAGATTTTTCATATCAGCTTGTATTTTATCCAGATTGGTAATAACAGCAGCCATTGGCATGTGATAAAAATTCTCTAATTCCCAGTTAAGTTTCACACCTTCTTTTATAATATTTCTATCAGTAGGTTTAATTGTGCCTAATTTTTGTTTTAGTGTGGCAATACTTTCTGCGTCTAATTTTGTTTTAGGGTCTTTCTGCATATTATCTATTAAGCCTAATAAATCAGTATGCAAAGTGGTTAATTGCAAACGTAAATCTTTTGCCGAATATTTTGTGTCGATGGGTCTTGTTTCGTCGGAACCAATTAGTAAATAAGTGGGCGTATCAAAGTCATCGAACTTTTCCATAAAGCGTAATTGTGAGGTATCTTTTTTTGGTAAGCCTTCTGTTTTCCTGGTAATCATTACTTTCATACTGTCGATATAGGCATCAACAATCCGAATACTTTTTTGTGTTTCGATGGATTTTAATAGATAAGGTTTTGCTTCGAAATTCCCATCATTTACATAGTCTTCAAAAGCTTTTTGAACTCGGCTATTGTTTTCATCTAAAATTACTTTCGATTTGCCTATGCTTTCATCAACCATCACAAATCCTTGTAATATTTCTTTAGATACATTGAGGGCTAAAAGGGCGGTGAGTACCAGGTACATCATGCCAATCATCTTTTGTCGGGGAGTTTCTTTTCCTGAGCTCATAGTAGTTGTTTTAGTATAGGTTAGTGGTTTTTGGTTAATCATATAATCGTAGATGAAAAAAAAGTGACAAGAGTTTATAAAAAATAGTTTGAGAATCCATTTATTTTATAGGCTTGCTTATCTTTGTTCAAACAAAAAATGTATGCAAGTATTTAAGTTTGGTGGCGCGTCGGTAAAAGATGCTGATGGTGTAAAAAATGTAGCCGAAGTATTAAAACAATTTCCCGACAAAAAAATATCAGTCGTTGTTTCTGCTATGGGTAAAACAACAAATGCTCTGGAGCGTTTAGCGAAAGCCTATTTCTATAAAACAGAAAATGCAGAAGCTATATTAGAAGAAATTAAATCATACCATTTTGATATTTGTCAGAAATTATTTCCTGCTTCTTCACATTCAATTTACACTGAATTGGAAAATACCTTTGTGGAATTGTATTGGGCTATTGAAGATGAACCTACTCAGGGCTTCGATTTTGAATACGATCAAATAGTGAGCATGGGCGAAATTATTTCTACGAAAATAGTTTCAGCTTACTTAAATGAAATTGGATTGAATAATAAATGGATTGATGCAAGAGGTCTTATTCAAACTGATAATAGTTACCGTGAAGGTAAAGTGGATTTTGCATTAACTGAGTAATTAATAAAAAGAGATTTAGAAAAAGTATTTACTTCAACTAATATTATCGTCACACAAGGTTTTATTGGCGGTACTTCCGAAAACTTTACAACCACTTTAGGAAGAGAGGGTTCTGATTATACGGCTTCTATATTAGCGTATTGTTTAAATGCGGAAAATGTTACTATTTGGAAAGATGTGCCTGGTGTTTTAAATGCCGACCCTAAATGGTTTTCGCATACAAAAAAAATTGACCAATTATCCTATCATGATGCCATTGAGTTAACCTATTATGGCGCAACTGTTATTCACCCAAAAACCATTAAGCCGCTTCAAAACAAAAACATTCCTTTGTATGTAAAATCCTTTTTAAAGCCAAAAGAAGAAGGTACAGTAATTAAAGATGGAGATAAACGATTGAATATTCCTTCTTATATTTTTAAAATCGACCAAGTTTTAATTTCTATCCAACCAAAAGATTTTTCGTTTATCGCCGAAGATAATTTAAGTGATATTTTCGACTTGTTTTCGAAGCACGGCGTTAAAATTAACTTAATGCAGTTGTCTGCTATTAGTTTCTCGGTATGTTGTGATCATGATACTGTTAAAATTGAAGCATTAGTTAATGAATTGCAAACGCAGTTTAAAGTATTGTACAATTCAGGATTGGAGTTGATGACGGTTCGTTATTACACTCAAGAAACCATTGATGTATTAACGGTTAACAAAATTATTTTATTGGAACAACGTAGCCGCTTTACAGTACAAATGGTCATGAAGAATGAGATAGCAGAGTAGGTATTACCCCGCCTGAACTTGTTTCAAGGTCTCGCGGCACTGATCGGCTAACTAACGAACAGCATGCCCGCTACTATTTAAGTTCAGCTTCTAATTCTTTTACGGTTTTATATTCCGAATTTAAAAATACAGCTTCCACAGTATTTAAATTATTCAAATCTGTTAATGGATTAGCATTTAACAAAATTAAATTGGCCCTCTTATTTATTTCAACAGTTCCCCATATTTCAGATTGATTCATGTAGGTTGCCGCGTTAGTAGTTGCTGCACACAATACTTGATAATTGGTTAGGCCTGCATTGGAATGATGTTTCATTTCTTCTAGTAATGCAAAACCAGGAATAGAATAATTGCTACCTGCATCTGCGCCAATCAATAATTGTGCATCATTTTTTACTAATGTTACTAGTATTTTATTTTTTATAGCCCTAGTTTTAGTATAGCCCTCTCTTTGTTCCTTTAATTTTATTTCACCAATTTTTGTTTGATCGTTAGTTATTTCTTTATCCCATTTTGCAATAGTGGTATCAGCTATATACTTCAAACCGTTTCGTTTTTTTAAATCGGTGATAGATTCATATTGTAGCCAAGTTCAAAATAATCTTCCGTCGCACAATTATACACTTTATTTTTGCTGTTAGTTCAATTAGGTTTTCAACAAAAGCTTCTCCTTTTTTTAAATTTTCTGCATAGCCTGTTAAATGCTCTATAGAATTGTATCCCGATTTTAATAGCAAAGACATGGAGATATTTGAAAGCCCGTGTCCGCAAAAAGGAAAGTTATATGTTTTGCAAGCTGCGGCTAAATTTATAAATGATAAAGAGTCTTTAATACTTAATACTTTCAAAAACATAAATCCATTTGCTTTACTCACAGTTACAATGCTATCAGCTGCTTTTTTGTCAATTGTTAATGCTTTGGTAATAGGAGGAGACGAAAGATATAAGTTTAGTTGTGGTAATTTTTTGTCTTTTTTAATGTTGAGATGTTTTTCATCGCCTCTCATAGATCGTATGGTTGTTACACCTGCCAATAAATTAAGAGTTAAATAGTTTTTTAGTTCGTTATATTGTGGAAAGTGAGCATGCATATCTGCTAAGCCTGGTATTAAAAATTTGTCTTTACACTTAATAATTGTAAAAGTTTCATTTGGTATAAAGTCTTTTTCGTTGTCATTTGTGATTACCGTAATGGTGTTATTTGTAATCACAACCATTTGATTGGCTATTACCGTATCTTTATTTATTGGTATTACATTTACGTTGCGTAAAATATAATTGTGAGTCGTGTTTGCATTGTTTGTTTGGGCAAAGTATGACTGAAAAATATAAAGAGACAAAAGTAGAGTAGTAAATCGCATAGTAATTGTTTATACAAAGTAAAATTAACATTTTGTTTCATGTTCGGTTACCTGTTAATTAATTATAAATGGCTGTATCAAAATTCTTGTTAATTTTATAACTATGGGAATAGAAAACATAGGTGCTCCTCCAGGAACATTATTTTATAATGGCGAAGTGAGAACAGATAGGATTAAAATTACTTTGATAGAGTATAATGAGACGGAATTTTTTGAGCAGGAATTTTATGATTTATCGGATTGTTTATCTCATGTAAAACCAAACATGGTTAAATGGCTTAATGTAGAGGGTTTACATAAGCCAGAACTAGTTGAAGCTATTGGAAAGTTTTACAATATCCATCCGTTAACGATGGAAGATATTGTGCATGTGGATCAACGTCCGAAGTTTGAAGATTATGATAATTATGTTGTGTCTATCATGAAAATGATTAGTTATACGACTGAAGTAAGGTCAGAACAATTATCAATTATATTATTAGAAAACACAGTACTTTCATTTCAAGAACCTAATAATGGAGATGCTTTTGATATTATTAGAAATAGATTGCGTCAGTGTAAAGGAAGAGTAAGAAAATTAGGAGCCGATTATTTAGCCTATGCTTTGATGGATGCCGTAGTAGATTGTTATTTTACAGCTATTGAAAAAATAGGCGATAAAATTGAAGAGATTGAGGAGGAAATTATCAGTGACAAAGATAAAAAATCATTACTAGAATTGTATCATTTAAAACGAGAGATGATTTATCTGAGAAAGCAAGTTTGGCCAATGCGTGATATGATTAACAATATGGTTCGCTCAGAAACAACTTTAATAAATCCTACAAGTGATATTTATTTGCGAGACTTAACAGATCATGTTACCCGAATTATAGATACCGTTGAAACATACCGTGATTTATTATCAGGCATTATGGATATTTATTTAAGTACCAATGCCAATAAAATGAATGAAGTGATGAAAGTATTAACGATTATGTCTTCCATCTTTATTCCTGTAACATTTATTGCAGGTGTTTACGGAATGAATTTTGAAAATATGCCAGAGCTCAAAACTCAATATGGTTATTTTATAACCTGGGGAGTAATGCTTAGTTTAATAATAGGTTTGTTGATTTATTTTAAACGTAAGAAGTGGATGTAATGCTTATTATAAACCGGTATGACGCAAAACAATAAGAATTTTATACAACACATTGCTATTTATTTAAATCGCTTTATTTGTGTTGTTTTATTGTTTTTGTCCCAATCAATTTGCGCACAATTTTATCAGATTAGAAATTTTAATGCTGAAAATGGCCTTGCAAGTCCCGAAGTATACGGCCTCATGCAAGATTCTAAAGGATATTTGTGGTTTGCTACTGACATGGGAGTTAGTAGATATAACGGGAATGAATTTGAGAATTTTAGTACAGAAAATGGATTGCCAGATAATACAGTATTTGGATTTTGTGAAGATTCTAAAGGTCGAATTTGGTTTCGTTCGTTTTCAGGAAAATTGTCTTATTATTTAAATGATAGCATTTATACGTTATCCTGTAATTCATTTTTGGAAGCAGAAATGAGGAAAAAGGCTGTTATATTTACTTCTATTTATGTAGATGAAAGAGACACAGTTTGGATAGGAACGAACTATCCTTTTTTGTTTAAAATTTCACCTAACTGGAATGATAACAATGTTTCTAAAATTGATTGCCCCTCAAGTGGTGGTTATTTATATTTATTTAATAATAATGCATCCATTTATGGAGGTCATCAAGGAAGAACAAGTTTAGTAACTGTTTATCAAAGTAGCGGTCAAAAAATTTGTGAAATAGATCCAGAAGTTAAAATTGCATCTAGGTATTATGGAATGCGGTTAAAAAACGGGACGTTTTTGGCTTCAGTAAATAATGTACTTATAAATTTTACACCCAACCAAATAATAAGTAAAGTTGAATTGAAGTCAACAATTAACTCATTACTAGAAGATAAAGATGGAAAAATAGTTTCTGCTACGTATGATGGAATAAGAATTCACAAAAGTGGCGAGTTAATCAAATTTGAAATCATTCCAGATTTTTACGACAAAGTTTTTACTGGAATTGTTATTGACAAAGAGAATTCCTTGTGGTTGGCAGCAGAAGGTCAGGGGGTATATAATATTCCATTTAGGGAAGGACGATATTATACGAATGAGCACGGTTTAATACAAAGTAAAATATCTACTATCCTTCAAAAGGATGGGGCTATTTTATCAGGGCATCTTAATGGAAGTGTGACTTTAATAAAAGATAGTGTAATTAAGTTACTTGAACTTAATTCAAAAAATACGATTGATATATTCAATAATCGTGTGTATCATATTTATGTTCACAACAAGTTGGATATTTATGTCTGCAAAAGACAAAGCACATTTAAATTAACTAGTGACTTCAAAAGTTATAAAGAACTAGATATAGTTGGAATTAAAAAAATTGCCAAAAGTAAAGGTGATATGGTTTGGGTTCAACAGGCTCGTCATATTAAACTGTGTAATATTTCTAAGGATTTTGAAACATTAAAAACAATTTTATTTGATCAGTACATTGATGATATTTTCGAAGATTCTAAAGGAATTCTCTGGATCTCATCTATAAATGGTTTATGGAAATATGAACATGATTCGTTAATTTTTTTAGGTGAACAGAATAAATTATTGACGAGTAGGATAATTAATATTGAAGAAGATAAAGATGGAGTGCTTTGGATGGCAACAAGAGGGAAGAGTATTATCGTAAAGAGAGGGAAAGAGTTTCGCAATATCACTCAAACTAATGGCTTGGCAAGTAATATGTGTAGAAACTTATTTATTGATAAGGAAAATATAATTTGGGTTGGAAGTAATAATGGATTGAGTAAAATAAAAGCTCTTTCTTCTAATCTATTTAATTATAAAATTGATGTATATACAAAAAAGCAAGGTTTGCTATCCAATGAAGTCAATTATATTCTAAGTAAAGGTAGTAATCTCATTTTTGCTCATAATAATGGGATTTCAGTATTAAATCCGAATCTATTAAAAAGTAATACTACGCCACCACCTGTTTACATTACGAACGTTTTAAATAATAGTGTGAATTATAAAAATGATTCCATTAGTTTTTTATACAACGAAAATTATTTAAAAATTTCCTACATCGGTATATCTTACAAAAACCCAGGAACGGTTGAGTATAAATATAGAATGGAAGGTTTAGATACAAGTTGGGTTTACACTAATTATACATCCGCACAATTTCAAACATTGTATCCTGGTAATTATAAATTTATAGTGTATGCTAAGAATAACGATGGTTATTGGAGCGAAAAACCTGCGGTATTATATTTATCAATATTGCCTGCATGGTGGCAAACTTGGGTTTTTAAGCTATTTGTATTGGGCTTATGTGTTGCTTTAGTTTTTTTGATTATAAGATGGCGTTTAGATAAAATTAGAAAAAGAGAATCAGAAAAGACAGAACTCCAAAATAAAATTGCCTCTACAGAATTAAAGGCTTTGCGTGCACAAATGAACCCGCATTTTATTTTCAATGCAATTAATTCTGTTCAGTATTTTATGACAAGTAATGATCCTGAGTCTTCACAAAAATACTTATCTAAGTTTGCGAAGTTAATTCGATACGTTATGGATAATTCTAAACCTGCATCTATTCCTCTCGAAAAAGAACTAGATGCTTTGAGACTATACATTGATTTAGAAGCATTACGTTTTGAAAACCGATTTGAATATCAAATTGTAGTTGATGAAAAAATCGATTCAGGCTTTATTCAAATTCCTTCGATGTTGATACAGCCTTATGTTGAAAATGCAATTTGGCATGGATTAATGCATAAAAAAGATAATCGAAAATTGAGTATTAGTATTAATATCAAAGACTCGATTTTGGTTTGCGTCATTCAAGACAATGGTATTGGAAGAGAAAAATCGAGGGAAATTAAATCACTTGATTCTAATACATATCATAAGTCTTTTGGAATGGCCGTAACAAAAGAGCGATTAGAGATTATTAGTCGATTAAATAATATTAACCCACAAGTTAATATAATTGATCTTTATGAAAATGGAATAGCAATGGGAACAAGAGTTGAAATTAGTATTCCTTCTTTTTAATATTTAGAACATTTGTTTATATGATGATTAGAGCTGTTATAGTTGATGATGAAGAAAAAGGAAGGTTAACCTTAAAAAATGTAATTGAAAAAAACTGCCCAAATATCCAGATTCTAGATTTATGCGATTCTGTATTAGCTGCTACAGAATCTATTGAAAAGCATAATCCAGACTTGGTTTTTCTTGATATAGAAATGCCCTTTCAAAATGGTTTTTCGTTATTTGAAAAATTTAAGAATCCCACTTTTGACGTTATTTTTATTACCGCCTACGATCATTATGCTATAAAAGCTATTAAGTATAGTGCTATGGATTACTTATTGAAACCCGTTGACGCTGATGAATTAAAAGCCGCAGTTGCCAAAATAAAGCAGAAAAAAACGAGTTTACAATTGCCAGATTTTGAGTTATTACTTTCTAACTTAAAGTTGAAAGGTAATTCCGCAAAAATTGCAGTGCCAACTTTTGAAGGATTGCAAATGATTAACTCTACGGATATAATAAAGTGTACAGCAAATGAAAGCTATACAGAGATTGTACTAACCTCTGGAAAAAAAATAATGGTTTCTAGAATTTTAAAAGAATACGAAGATTTACTTTCTGATTTTAATTTCTTCCGAGTGCATAACTCTTGCCTTATTAACTTAGCTCATGTTGCCAAGTACATTAAGGGTGATGGTGGATATGTTGTAATGATTGATGGCGAAAGTGTAGAAGTATCTCGTAGAAAAAAGAATGAGTTGCTAAATAAGCTCGCTTTAATTCAAATTTAGGCCGCCAGTTATTTTCTTAAGCGACCATTTATTTCCAAAATTCAACCGAGTATTGGTTGGTGATTTCATTTTGCTTGGTTATTTATTTGCTTTGATGCCATAATCAATTAAATAATCTAAAATTAAAAACAATGAAATCACAAACTTTTAAAACTCTTTCTTTTGTTGGCTTAGCAACAAGTATGTTTTTTGTTACAAGTTGTAATAAAACAAATTTATCACCCGAAAAATTGGCGCAATCTTCATCTAATTCCACTGCTCTTGCAATTGGCACACCTACTACGCCATGGGTATATTCGCCACCCATTTATGGTGTTATGAGCGCTGGGGTTGGAGCGCATAAATTATATACAATTGATCGCAATACGGGGGGAATTCTAACTCAATCACCTATAAATTTTACTGGCGCTGGCGGAATTACACATGGTGCAATTTTAGGGATTGCAAAAACACCTGGCTTGCAAACTGGATATTTAACGGTTGTAAGTGCATGTGTTACTGGGGCATCTCAATTTTACTCTTTTGATTTTAATACTAAAACAGCTTCTCCTTTAGGGAGCGGACTTCCGGGTACAGGTTATATTAAGGATATTGAATGTCATCCTATTAGTAAAGCAGTGTATGGTATTAAGGATAATTATTTAGTTAAAATGACAGGATTTGGCACTATGTGTAATGGGTCGCCAACAGGTACGGTACCAGTGACTTATGATGTACTTGGTGATTTATCTTCAGTTGGGGCTGGACCGTATAGTATATCTTTTACTCAAAATGGAGACTGTGCAATTATGAGCGCAAAAGATCATTGGAGAGCCTATGTTTTAATTTCTGGAGCACCAACAACTGCTCCAATTGGAATTGTAACTGGTTCAAGAGTACAGGGCTTGTCTCCTGATTTGTATTCGGTTAATGAAACAGCTTCTTGCATATCAGGAGTTACTCAGTACATAGGTATCAGTGGTGCTACAAGCCCTTCATCTGGTAGTTCTTATGATTTTTATAAATGTGCTCCATCTGGAAGTACGTATTTTTATCAATTGTTAGATGATGCTATTATATATGGCATGGCAGATTATACGTCAGAAACTGGAACAGGAATAAAAGCTAAATAATAGCAAGAATGTCAAAAGCAAGTTTTTGGTTTTTACTAAAAGCTTGCTTTTGTATTTCTAAACAACTAACTCATATTATAATACACTCTTAATCCAACGCCATGTTGTAATTTAAAATTTGGTGTATAACCTAAATTAATCCGATCATATGATGGAGTGTATAATAGTTGTATGGTGTATCTTGGATTTATAGTTAAATGTAATCCAATACCACCAAAGGCACCAACACCAGCTCCAATTAAATATTTTGCGCTGTAAAAGTTATACGGAGGTTGATTGTATGCCGACATTAAATCAATAGTAAAATTATTAGCACCTCCATTTAAATCACTATTTAAAAAGGCTTGATTTTTTTGTGCTTTAGATAAAGTTACATTCAATCCACCTTCAACCATTAAATTCAATTTTTCATGTTTACCAATAATTCGTTGGTAACCCAATTGAAACATTAAACGTTGTTCAGCTCCAGTAATAGTAAACTGATGAATTTTAGCTTGATTTACTAATCCAGTTCCACTCCCACTTCCTAAACTATTGCCAATAGTTCCAATCGTAAACTTTCCATTTACAATTAATTTACTAGCGTTAATGTTTAATGTGATGCCTGCTTTTTTATTAATTTGGTAACGCATATTCAGCCCCACTAAATAGGTAGTAGTATATCTTAAATTAAATGGCATGTCCGTTTCTCTAAAATACCAATCGGTAGAGGCAACATTTAGCAATTGAGCAATTAAATCGTTCCCTCCATAACCACCGCCATAAACGTTTACCAATTGCTCTCTTAAAATACTATTGGAAAAGGTATTGCGCTGTCCGTTTTGATCAAAACCATAGCCATCATATATATATGCTGTACTTCTGTTTGCCCAATAGGCTCCCACATACAAACCTAAGTGAAAGCCTTTGCCAACAACATAATTAGATGACTGATTAGTCGTGTCTTGAACACTTGGTTCATATTCTTGAGCATTTATAATGTTTGATTTTAGAAATAAAATCAGCAATAAAATATAATACGATGCCTTTAATTTGAAATTCATTATTCAAAAATACAATAATTGGATTCATAAAAAAAGGATTCATATTTAATATGAATCCTTTTACGAAAATTAAATTTAATTAGTTCATTGATTTTTCGATAGCAACCATTAGTTGTTTGCGAGCTAAAAAATATTCTACTCTTAATGGTACCTAATGGCAATTGCATTTCTTGAGCAATTTCTTCATACTTAAAACCACTGTAATATCTTGTAAATGGAATTTTATATTGATCTTCTAAATTTTCAATTTTATTTAAAATGTCTTTAGTTGCTAATCTCGATTCAGTAATATCTTGATGATTATTTTTGAATGCACGATTCATAGCCAAATCTGCATTTGTTTGAATAATATCTCTCGTTTTCACCGCACGTCTATATGAGTTGATAAAGGTATTTTTCATAATGGTAAATAACCAAGCTTTTAAATTTGTGCTGTCTTCAAATTTTTCGCGATAAGTTATTGCTTTTACGTAAGTGTCTTGTAACAAATCTAAAGCATCATCATTGTTACGAGTTAAACTCAATGCAAAGTTTTTTAAAGATTGTTTTTCATTTAAAATGCGGGTGTTAAATTCGATTGCTGTCATGATCTTATATTTTAATATTGTTTAATCGTTTTATGTTTTGTTAAACAAATGTATTAAATGTTTAATGATTATATATTATTGTTAAACAAAATATTTGATTATTTATTTAAAATATTGATAATCAGACTATTAAATTTAATAGCTCTACTCTATAAACTGCAAATTCGAGATCTTTTTGGATGCTATTTTTGGAAAAATTCAGTAAATCATAAAATATTAACTGTAAAAAATCGTTGTTTCAATATAATGAGAGGTATTAATAAATTGTGAATAGATAGAACTCAGGCTTTAATGCTGAACCTCAGTATTTAGTTAACTTCGAGAAAAATTACAGAACCATGTTGCAAGAACTAAGTGAACAAGAAGAGTTAAGAAGAGAGAAATTAGCCGAACTAAAAAAATTAGGCATCGATCCATATCCTGCAGAGGAATTTAAAATAAATGTAACCGCTCATGATATCAAGGAAAACTATGAGCGTGATAAATTAAATTATAAAGACATTAGCATTGCTGGTCGTATCATGAGTGTGCGTGATATGGGTAAAGCAGCGTTTGCGGTTATACAAGACAGTACAGATCGTATACAAATTTATGTTCGTAGAGATGATATTTGTCCGAATGAAGATGATAAAGTATTATACGATGTTGTTTGGAAAAAATTAATTGACCTAGGAGATATCATTGGTATTGAAGGTTATGTGTTTACTACTAAAACTGGTGAAACATCAATTCATGTTACTTCCTTTAAATTATTAAGTAAATCGTTGAAACCATTACCTGTTGTAAAAACAGATGCGGATGGAAATGCGTTTGACGAGGTATCGGATCCTGAATTTCGTTACCGTCAGCGTTATGTAGATTTAATTATTAATCCAAAAGTTAAAAAAACATTTGAGCAACGTACAAAAATTATTTCTTCTATCCGTAATTTCTTAAATGATAATGGCGCTTTGGAAGTTGATACACCAGTATTGCAATCTATACCTGGTGGTGCAGCTGCTCGTCCGTTTTTAACTCATCACAATGCATTGGATATGCCTTTGTATCTGCGTATTGCTAACGAATTATATTTAAAACGTTTAATCGTTGGTGGTTTTGATTGGGTATATGAATTCAGTCGTAACTTCCGTAATGAAGGAATGGACAGAACACACAATCCAGAATTTACGGTATTAGAATTTTACGCTGCGTACCGTGATTATTTTTGGATGATGAACACCACCGAAAAATTATTGGAAAAAATTGCCATGGATTTACATGGTACAACTGAATTAACAGTAGGCGACAAAACTATTAATTTTGCCCCACCATTTAAACGCGTTACTATTTATGATGCTATTAAAGAACATACAGGGCACGATGTTAGTAAAATGGATGAAGCTGAATTAAGAGCAGTATGCAAAACGTTACATTTAGAAATAGATGAAACGATGGGTAAAGCAAAATTAATTGATACTTTGTTTGGAGAAAAATGTGAAGGCAATTACATTCAACCAACCTTTATTACTGACTATCCAGTTGAGATGAGTCCATTGACTAAAAAGCACAGAACAGAAGCTGGATTAGTAGAGCGCTTTGAGTTAATGATTAACGGTAAAGAAATTGCTAATGCGTATTCCGAATTAAACGACCCAATTGATCAGCGCGAACGTTTTGAAGATCAAGTTAAATTAATGGAGCGTGGCGATGATGAAGCGATGTTTATTGATTACGATTTTTTACGTGCTTTAGAATATGGTATGCCACCAACAGCAGGTATTGGTTTTGGAATTGATCGTTTGTGTATGTTGTTAACCAATCAACCGTCTATACAAGATGTATTATTGTTTCCGCAAATGCGTCCTGAAGTTCAACATGTAACGACAGAAGAAATAGAAAAATAAATTTATGCGTAAAATACTTTATTATAGTTTGCTAGTAATTGCTTTAGGATTTTTTTCATGCGAAGAACATCCTAAAGTGGTTGAGCAAAAAAAGCCACGTATCTTCCCTGAATACAGCGAAGCGTTGGATGAAATTATACGCAGTAAAGATGGTGTTATAAGAGGTGTTGATTTAAATAGTAAGGCTGATGTTATTACTAAAACAGAAACGAAAGAGCCTTCTGAAGTAGCTCACGATTATTTATATTTTGAATATACCATTGATAGCATCACAAATTACTCTGTAGCTTACAATTTGCAAAAAGATAGTTTGGATGAAGTAGAAGTGCAAATTAATTGTAGCGACTTAGATTTAAGTTCTCATTTATTTAACGACTTAAAAACCTACTACGAAAAAAAATTACCTAACCCAACAGAAGATAAAGGCTTTGTAGTTTATAATTGTTTTGAAGGGCAACGTAAGCCTTTTGTAGTCTCTTTAACTGATAATAGTACACCAAACATGGGTATTATTAATTTGGTTATTTATAAGGATAAGTAATCAATACTGATACATCAACTTCACAATTCGTAAACTCTTATTATTGGGATCTCTGATAATATATGAGTTTACTTTTTTAGCTGCATCAGTTACATAGCTTATTTCTTTAAGAAGTTGCCCATTTTTAAATTGTTTCTCAGTCAGTAAGCAGTCATTAGCATCATATTCATAAGTACGAACCTGCTCCATATCGCCATTACTATTGCTTTTATAAGAAGCCTTAGTTAATTGTCCTTTGGCATTATATTCAAAATTGCTGTTTTGTGTAATCCAGGCAACGGTGTATTGTTCGTTAATGGAGACTGGTTTATTGACGTCATTCAACGTATAAATAATTTCTTTGTAAGGTCTTCCTTCATCGTTCATGCAGATTTTTTTGTATTGATTTTTTCCAGTGGATAAATATTTGAATGTTTCTTCGCTGATAATGAACTGCCCGCCTAATTTAAACTCTGTTTTATTTTCTGATACATTGGTTTCTTTGCAACGTTTTTCTTTTTCTACTTTCCCTTCTGCAGAATAATCATAGTAGTTACTTTCATAATAAGTGCCATCATTATAGCGTTTCAACTTCAATAAATTATTGTCGGTATAAAAGTAGTTGGTAGAAACCGTATCATACACATATTCATTTTTGGTATAAGAGTGTCCGTTACTTATTTTTCTACCTCTTCGATAAACAGGTTCTGAAAGGTATTCTTTTGAATCACTTTAATGATAGAGGTATTATAAAAACGAGATAAAAAACCATTGGTATTAAATTCGTAATAAGTTAATAATCCTTTGTCTTCAGCTACTTGTAAATCTTTTTTATCAATGATATCAAAAGTGATAGATTTTATTTTTTGAGATTTGATATACTCCGTATTAAATGGTAATTGATTTTCAAAGGCTGTTTCAGCAGTTGGAATCAATGTTTGGGAGATAAGCGACGAGTGATAAGTGACAAGTGATAAGATGAAAAACACGATTAGTATTTTACACTTCACATTCCATTTATTTTGTAGTTCCTTCTTCAATTTGCTTTAGAGCTTCAGCAACAGTTTCGGTTGGTAATAAGCAGCTATTGTTTTTACAAACATAAATCAATGTTTGTTCTTCAACATATCTGTTTTTTAGCAATGGTAAATCTGATGTTTTATCGCTTAAAGCAAATATCACATTTGGAGGGCTTTGTTTATATAGTGCTACTAAATTTTCATTAACACTTTTACCAACAATTACCACTTCGATTTGAGGTTTCAAATATTGGAGTAATAGGCACGCCCAATTACTATATCCTGGACCATAACTCTCGATCTCTTTTATTACTGATTTTAAAAGCTTTTCAGAAATTTGACGATAGTTAGTGTCATCAAAATAAATAGATAATTTATATAAATTAATCGCCATTTGTGAGCTGGAAGCAGGAATTACGTTGTCACTCCATTCGGCTTTTCGAACCACTAATTTCTCCTGACTAGAATCAGTAAAGTAATACGTATTTTGTTTATCGTCGTAAAAATGTTTTAAAGTGTAATCTGCCAATGCTTTAGCTTTCAATAACCAGTTTTCATTTGCTGTAATTAAATACACTGATAAAAAGGCATCAATTACAAAGGCATAATCTTCTAAAAAGCCAGAAATAGAAGTGTTATTATTAATGACGCGAAGTAATTGCCCATTTTCTTTATAGTAATTTTTCACTAAGTAATTAGCATTGGCTAGTGCGAGTGTTTTAAAATCTTCTCCTTCAAAAACTAAATAAGCATCTGCTAGTGCCTTACACATTAAGCCATTCCAAGAGGCTAATACTTTATTATCTAATCCTGGTTTTACTCGTTTTTCTCTGACATCCAATAAAATGGCGTTACAAGCTTTGATTTTTTGTTGAAGTTCAGAAATAGATACATTGTGTTTTAATGCAATGATTGATTCTTCAGTATCGCGCATCAATACATAGTTTTCATCTTCCCAATAGCCAACGTCATTCACACAGTAGTAGTCTGCAAATAATTCAGAATCATTTTTTAGTAATCTATGTAATTCTTCTTTTTGCCACACATAGTATTTTCCTTCTATACCTTCACTGTCCGCATCTAGCGCCGAATAAAAGCCAAATTCCGAATTGCATAATTCACGTTTTACGAAGTCTATGGTTTCGTAAACTATTTTTTTGTACAATTCATTTTTGGTTTGTTTGTAGGCTTCACTGTATAAACTAACCAATTGCGCATTGTCGTACAACATTTTCTCGAAGTGTGGCACTTTCCAAAGCACGTCAGTGCTGTATCTGGCAAAACCTCCGCCTAATTGGTCGTAAATTCCTCCCCAAGCCATTTTAGTTAAAGTTACATCCAAATGTTTTTTGACATTCAAGTCATTTTCATAAAAATGATAATTCAATAAAAACTGATAATTATTTGGTAAAGGAAATTTGGGAGCACGGTTTGGTCCGCCATGTTCTGTGTCAAATGATTGTTTCCATTTATAAACTGAATTGGTAAGCGTTAACAGGTCAAAACTAGTTCCATCATATACTTTTGGAATTTCTAATTGCTCCAATCCATCTGTTAAATGTGCCGCATATTCGTATGCTTTATCAGGGTTAGTAGCAAATAAATCAGCTAAATTTCCCAACACATTTATCCATTGTTTTTTAGGAAAATAGGTTCCTCCATAAATCGGTCTTCCATCTGGTAAAGCAAAACAATTCAAAGGCCAACCTCCTTGTCCTGTCATTAATTGCACAGCACCCATATACACCATGTCAATATCAGGACGTTCCTCTCTATCAACTTTTATATTGATAAAGTTTTCGTTCATAATAGTTGCTACTTGTTCGTCCTCAAAACTTTCATGTTCCATTACATGGCACCAATGGCAAGCGCTGTAACCGATACTTACCAAAATGAGTTTGTTTTCCTTTTTAGCCAACGCTAAAGTGTCGTCGTTCCAGGCATACCAATTCACAGGATTGTTGGCGTGTTGAAGTAGGTAAGGACTGCTTTCTTTTATGAGGTTGTTTGGCATTTCTTTTGTTATTTAACCGCAGAGTTCGCAAAGTTTTTTCGCAAAGTTCGCTCAGGATTTGTTGTCTATTACTTTATTTTTTTTGTGTTCTTTGCGCTTTTTTTTCTTTGCCTCTTTGCGGTTAAACCTAAACTAAAAAAGGATTATTCAATCTCTCAAAACCAATCGTAGTTGGCATTCCATGTCCACTATATACTTTCATGTCATCGCCTAATGGTATTAATTTTTCTTTGATAGATTTTATTAATGTGTCGTGATCTCCCATCGGTAAATCGGAACGGCCAATACTTCCATAAAATAAAACATCTCCACCAATTATGAATTTATCTTCTAAATTATAATAAGAAATACTTCCTGGTGAATGCCCTGGTGTATGCAATGTTTGTAAAGACGAATTACCAAAACTAATCACGTCAACTTCTTTGATAAATTCTTTGGGCATGGGACTTTGAATAGTTGGTATACCGTACATATTTGCTGTTGCAACATGTTTTTCAATAAAGTAAATATAATCTTTATGCACTTCTGGTAGTAAGCCAAAAGTATCAAATACATATTTATTCCCATTAATATGGTCGATATGAGCGTGCGTTAAGATTAAACGCTTCACATTTAAGTTATTTTGTGATATAAAATCGCTTAATTTTTTGTTTTCGCTAGCAGTGCTATTTCCTGGATCTAATATGATACATTCATTGGTTTCATCCCATAAAACATAGGTGTTTTCCTGAAAAGGACCGAAGGCAAAATAGTGTACGTTTATCATAGTATTTTAAAGAATTATTCGCTAAATTTAGGGCTTATTATTCAATTTAATGAAGCGGTTACTTTCTTTATTTTTTCTAGTGGTATGTATTAAAACTACGTATTCACAATTCTATTATGGTTCTCAATTAGAATTTGGAAAAAACCGTCTGCAATATCAGTCGTTTAATTGGACCTATTTTGACTTTGAACGTTTTAGAGTGTATTTATATGAAGGAGGCCAAGAAATTGCGAGATATGCAGCAACTTCGGTAGATAGGCAATTGCCTATTATGGAAAAACGTTTGGATTTTCAATTGGATGATAAAATTGACATCATTGTTTACAATAACCAAAACGACTTTAAACAAAGTAATATTGGATTGGCATCTGAAGAAAATGGAAATATTGGGGGTGTTACTCGAATTATTGGAGATAAAATTTTCATTTATTTTACGGGTTCTCATGCTGATTTGGATAAACAAATTCGCGCTGCATTAGCTGAGTTAATGGTTGACCAAATGATGTATGGCGGAAGAACTAGAGACATCGTTAGAAACTCAACTTTATTAGCCTTGCCGTATTGGTTTAAAAACGGATTGATTGCCTATTTATCAGAAGGTTGGAACTCCTCCATTGATAATCGAGTAATGGATGCCATTCAGAATGATAAATTTTTGAAGTTTAATCAATTAACAGGTAAAGAAGCAATCATGGCTGGTCACGCTATGTGGTATTATGTTGCTGAGGAATATGGCGAAGCTGTGATTCCTAATTTGTTATATATGACTAAAGTGAGTCGTAATCCTAATAACGCTTTTTTATATGTGCTTGGAACATCCGTTCAGTATATGACTAGTGAGTTCACTAATAAAATGGCGAAACGTTATTTTGATTATAGAGATAGTACCCGTAAAAATCCTGTCACGGAATCTGTTCTTAAAAAACAAAAAAAATCACCTCACTATTATCAATTAAAGGTGAGTCCTGATGGGCAAAAAATAAGTTATGCAACTAATGAATTGGGGCAGTATAAAGTTTTCATCAATACAATTGGCGAGAAAAAAGTTAAACGTTTAATTAAATTAAATCCAAAATTAGAGCGTTTAGAAGATAATACCTATCCTTTAATTGCTTGGCACCCTAACAACACAGTGGTGTCGATGATATACGAACGTAAAAATGTTTTGAAACTTCATACTTACGATACAGAAAACAAAGAAACAAATAAGAGAAATGTGACTGGCTTTGAAAAAGTAAACAGTTATGCGTTTTCACATGATGGCAAACGTATTGTAATGAGTGCCGTTAAAAAAGGTAAAGGTCAATCTGATATTTTTATTTTCACATTAAATTCTGGTGGAGTAGAGCAAATTACCAATGATGCATGGGACGATAACAGCCCTGTTTTTGTAGATAACTCAAAAGGCATTTTATTTCAATCCAACAGAACACATGATACTATCAAAGGAAATGAAGATGCAAAATTGTATTTAAAGTTTTCTAAAAACAGCGATATATTTTATTATAATGCAGCTACTAAATCTAATTTATTATATAGAGTAACTAACACACCTGATGTAAATGAAACTAGTCCGCAAGAATATAGCAAGGGAGTTATTGCTTATTTAGGAGAGGCTAATGGCGTTTATAATAGATACATTGGTGAGTTAGATAGTTCCATTGCTTTTGTAGATACAACGGAGCATTACCGTTATTTTTATAATTCAAAAGCCATTACTAATTACCAAAAAAATATTCAAGAACATCATATCAATGCGCGTTATACTAAATACGCCGAAATTATTATCGATAATTTTAAAGAAAGATTAATGGTGTCTCCATTAACTCCTCCAAATGATTTAAAGCCTATCACACTTAATAACACTTGGTTTAAAGCCGTTCCTCGAACAAATTTGGCTGATCCGGATAAAATAATTATTACAAACCCTGTTCGACGTGATGAGAATTTAGGTCAAAAAGTGGCTGATACAACAGCAAAAAAGACAGAAGGTATTGATTTTGAAAATTATGATATTAAGGGAGAAAAGAAAAAAGATCCTTTTGTTGTAAATACGAAACCTATTGATCCAAACTCTCCTGGCCTTGGGGTTAAAAATCCTCAAGAATCAGGGGGTAATTCTTCTAACGAATTGCGATTCCCTATACAGCAAAATTACTACACTAGTTTTAAAACCGATCAAGTTGTTACGCAATTAGATAATTCGTTTTTAGGAACCAATTACCAGCGTTTTACAGGTGGTGGAAGTCCAGTATATCTGAATCCTGGATTAAATGCATTATTTAAAATTGGACTAAGCGATTTATTTGAAGATAAACGTATTGTTGCTGGATTTCGTATTGCCGGTTCTTTAGACAATGAATATTTATTAAGCTGGGAAAACAGAATTAAAAATGTGGATAGACAATTAGTCTTACATCGACAATCATTTTTAAAAGTAAATGGTTACGCTGGTGTTGCAAAAATATTAACACATGACGCACGTTATACTTGGAAAATTCCATTTAGTGAAGTGTCTGCCACTAAATTGTCTATTATGTATCGTAATGATAGAACTGTATTTGCGTCCGTTAGCGATCAGAGTTTGCCCACACCAAATGCTTATGATAATTATGGTGGAGCCAAAGTGGAATATATTTTTGATAACACCAGAAAAAGAGGATTGAATTTATATAACGGTACTCGTTTTAAAATGTGGGCAGAGTATTGGAGACTAGTTAAGGAGGAGCAGCATGATTTATTAACTATGGGTTTTGATTTCCGTAATTATAAAAAAATTCACAGAGATTTAATTTGGGCTAATCGTGTTGCTGGCGCTACTTCTTTGGGTAAAGACAGATTAGTGTATTACTTAGGTGGTGTAGATAACTGGTTAAACCCTCAGTTTGATAATAGTATTAATATTGTAAAACCAGAACAATACCAGTTTCAAACTTTAGCTACTAACTTGAGAGGCTTTAAACAAAATATTCGTAATGGAAATAATTTTGTAGTATGGAATAGTGAAGTACGTTGGCCAATATTTAAATATTTATTAAACCGACCAATTCGTTCCGATTTTGTTCAAAATTTCCAAATTATTGGCTTCGGAGATTTAGGAATGGCTTGGTATGATGTAAATCCTTATAGCGATGAAAATGTATTAAACAAAAATGTGTATGTTGGTAATCCTGTCACTCTAACTATTTTTAATCAAAAAGAACCAATTGTTGGAGGTTATGGTTTCGGATTACGTTCGCGTTTATTAGGTTATTTTATTCGTGTTGATTTTGCTTGGGGGGTAGATGATAAAAAAGTTCAAAAAGGAATGACCTATTTATCTTTAACTACTGATTTTTAGTAATCATGCAAAACAAAAAGCCAATGACTATACAAATTCTATTAATTTTATTAGCTGTAGGTTTAGCAGCTGGATTTTTAAGTGGCATGGTTGGCATTGGCGGTGGTATCATCATTGTGCCAGTATTAGTTTATTTTCTTGGCTTTACGCAGCATCAAGCACAAGGCACCACCTTATTTATGTTTTTGTTGCCAATAGGAATTTTAGGAGTGATGAATTATCATAAACAAGGCTATGTAGATTATAAAACAGGATTGATTATCTGTTCTACTTTTATTTTTGGAAGCTACTTTGGTAGTAAATTATCTATTTCTTTAGACCAAAAAACGGTGAAACAAATTTTTGGCGCCATCATTATTTTGTTAGGCGCTAAAATGTTGTTTTGGAAATAGTCTACTTGCCTTTTCTAATCGAAAACAACCTACCCACTGCAGAGGTCTTTCCATCATCTGTAAACACACCATGTTCAGAGCCTTTTACATCTTCAATCGAATAAAAAGCATTAGGTGTAAGTGTATCTATTAAATTAATAACTTCTGCTTTATCGGTTCGTTTTACAATCGTAAAAATCAGTTTTACAGGTCCCATCGCTCCCTGACCATCAACTATAGTAATGCCTTGATGCCTAACTTTTAAGGCTTCTGTTAAGGGGGTAATATCTTCATTACTAATGATGCGAATAATTTGAGCGCCCATTGCCAAACGCTCTTCAATATACATTCCTAAATAAGTTCCTGCACTAAATCCAGCTGCCCAAGCTATAAAACAAGCTACATTATCTAAATGACTAAACACTTGCCTCATAGCTACCAACCAAATTAATACTTCAAAAAAACCAAGAATTGGAACTATCTTTTTAAACCCTTTAGAAATGAAAATGTGACGCAGCGTGGCCATGGTCACATCACCTAAACGCGATATGAAAATAAGAATTGGTAGTATAATCCAGCTGAAATAATCGAATTCCACGATATGCGTTTAATTTCCTATAAAAGTACTTGTACTTTATTGATGTAAAATGCGTTATGCGTTTAATTATTAATAATCTGTTGTTTAAACAATAGCATTATTTGGCTAAAATTAACAAGCAATAAAGCGGAAATTTAGAGTATCGAAAATTTGCAAGAACATATTGTACAAGAAGCTCCCAAAAAGAAGAAAAGTATTTGGAGATTTTTAAAACGTTTGATTTTAACGTTGGTAATTTCCGTTGTTTCAATTGTTGGGATTAGTGTGTCGTTAGTATTTATTTATGAGGAGGAAGTGGTTAGCCTAATTATTAAAGAACTTAACAAGCATTTAAAAACAGAAATTCGAATTGATCCAAAAAACATTGATTTAACCATTATCCAATCCTTTCCTAATTGTGCTATTGAGTTTAAAGAGTTGACTGCCATGGATGCCGAAGGCTTTAAAACTAGCGATACCTTATTGCAAGCTAAAAGTTTATCTCTGGCGTTTAACATCAAAGACCTATTTAATAAGAATTATACCATTAAGAAAATCTCCTTAAAGGATGCAAATTGTCATTTAAAGGTTGATAAAAAAGGTAATGCCAATTATTTGGTTTGGAAATCAGATACTACAAGTACTGAAAGTACAAGTTTAAAATTTGCTTTAGAAAACATCAGTTTATCAAATGTTGAATTAACTTACAAGAACAATAAACACAAAATTAAATTAAACACTTCCATCAAAGAACTTCATTTTAAAGGAAAATTCAATGATGATCAATATACGCTCATATCTGATGGAAATGCATATGTTGATTTGTTTCAGGTTGAGAATGTGAAGTATTTAAATAATAAAAAATTAAAATTTGATATTGTGTTTGACGTCAATGGTTCAAATTATGCCATTCAAAAATCGGAAACCTCTATCAATGAAACGCAAATTGTAAGTAATGGCGCTTTTGTTATTAAAGATAGCTTACAATCCTTAGATATTAATTTTAATGGAAAGAACTTAGATATTTCAACAACCTTGTCTTTGCTACCAGAAAAGTTTCAGAGTCAAATTCATGATTATGAAAGTGATGGTGAGTTCTACGCGTCGGGCGAATGTCATTACAAAAGCGGAACTCCGATTGTTATTAAATCAGATTTTGGAATTAAAAAAGCAACCATCACTTATAAAGAAAAAAATACCACTTTAAATAATGTAAACTTAATTGGGAACATTATTTTGAATGAAAATAGAAGTACGTTAACTCTTAAAAATATTTCAGCGAATTTAAATAATAACACTTTTACAGGAGATATGGAGTTAACCAACTTTAAAGATCCATATTTGAAATTAAAGTTAGCTGCAAATACCAAACTTGAAGAGTTGATTGCGTTTTATCCGATTGATACTTTGGAAAATTTGAGCGGAGCAATTAATGTAAATGCTGAAATTGAAGGCTTGATTAGTGAAATGAAATCTAATGCCTACAGTCCAAGTATTAAAGCTAATGGAAATGCAGTAATTACTGATTTAAAAGCAACGTTTAAACAAACAGATAAAGTCATTAATATTCCCGAAGGTAAATTAGAGTTAAATAACAGACATTTAAATGTTTACAATTTAAAATTAATTAAAGGTAACTCTGATGTGATGCTAGTGGGAGAATTACCTAATTTTTTAAGTTACTTATTTGACTCTAAAGAACCATTAACAATTGTAGCGCAAGTAACAAGTGATAAAATAGAATTAGAAGATTTTTTATTTGGCGCAGGAAAATCGAGCGAAACATCTTCCATTAATATTCCTGCTAATTTGGATATTAATGTTTCTGTAAATGTTCAACATTTGACTTTTTCAAAATTTGTAGCGGATAACATCAAAGGTAATATGTTATTGAAAAATCAAAAAATAGCTTTGAAAGATTTGAGTTTAAATGTAACCGATGGAGAAGTGAAATTGAATGCCTTTGCTGATGCGAGCGGAGAAAACATTAAAGTATCTGGAGATTGTGAATTGAATAAACTCAATGTGCAAAAATTATTTACTCAGTTAAACAACTTTGGACAAACCACCATTCAAGATGCAAATCTAAAAGGCTATGTAACTACGAGTATTGATTTTACAGGTTCCTGGGATAAGAAGTTGAATGTGGATTTAGGAAGCATTAATGTCACGAGTAGTATCTTAATTGAACGCGGAGAATTGATAGGCTTTAAACCTTTAGAGAGTCTAGCAAAGTATATTGATGTGAATGAATTGAAACATATCAAATTTTCTACTATGCAAAGTGCTGTTGAAATTAAAAATAAAGTCATTACGATTCCTAGAACTTCTATAAAATCTAATGCGATTAATTTAGAGCTATGGGGTAAGCATGGCTTTGATAATGTCATTGATTATCATATTCAATTATTATTGAGTGAAATTTTGGCAAAAAAACCAAGAGCAAATAAAGATTTTGATGAAGGATTATCCTTAGTTGAAAACGATCCTGAAAACAGACGATCTGTATTTATTGTTATGACAGGCCCAATTGATAATCCTATCATTAAGTATGATAGAAAGGGTGCAAAAGAAAAAATCAAGCAAGATATTAAACAAGAAAAGCAAAATTTAAAACAACTTCTAAAAGAAGAATTTGGTTTCTTTAAAAAAGATAGCATCAAAGTGAAAGAAACGCAAAAAGCCAACCAAAATTTCCAAATACAAGTTGGCGAAGAAAAGCCTAAAGCCAACAAGCCTCTTCAACCTAAAAAGAAAGAAGAAGACGAAGATGATTTTTAGTACTGCGTCAATTCTATAATAGCGAAGTAACCTCATATTTAGCTTTGTCTCCATAAATAATTGTCTAATTATTCCATTTTTTCACTACATTTAATTACTAAAACGACAACACATGAACAACTATGCTCTAGCAATACACGGAGGAGCAGGTACTATTTTAAAAAGTACTATGACTCCCGAAAAAGAATTAGCTTATAAAACAGGTCTGCAAGATGCCATAGAAGCTGGAGAAAGTATTTTAAAAAGTGGAGGCTCTGCTTTTGATGCTGTTGAGACTGCAATTATTAAATTGGAGAACAACCCTCTGTTTAATGCAGGCAAGGGAGCAGTGTTTACTAATAATGGCACACATGAAATGGATGCTTCTATTATGAATGGAAAAGATTTAATGGCAGGAGCTGTTGCAGGAGTGCAAGGAGTTAAAAACCCTATCGCTTTAGCTCGCGCGGTTATGGAGCAATCAGAACATGTTTTGTTAACTGGTAATGGTGCCATGGAATTTGCAAAAAAAGTAAATGCCCCATTTGAAAATGAAGAGTACTTTTTTGTGCAGTTGCGCTATGATCAATTGCAACAAGCCAAACAATCTAACAGTATGATTTTAGATCATACAGAAGATAAAATCGAACATGGTGAAAAGAAATTTGGAACAGTTGGTTGTGTGGCATTAGATTTAAATGGTAATCTTGCTGCTGGCACATCAACAGGCGGCATGACCAACAAAAAATTTGGAAGAGTAGGTGATAGCTCCATTATTGGTGCTGGGACTTATGCTAATAATAATACCTGTGCTATTTCTTGTACCGGCCATGGTGAATTATTTATTCGTTCAGTGGTGGCTTATGATATTTCTTGTTTGATGGAATACAAAAATTTGTCATTGAAAGAAGCCTGTGATATTGTAGTGATGGATAAGTTGGTGAAGATTGGCGGCGAAGGCGGTTTAATTGCTTTAGATGCCAAGGGAAACATTGTGTTGCCTTTTAATTCAGATGGTATGTACCGTGCAAGTAAAAAACAAAACGAGGATATATTTATTGGGATTTATAAATAGATAGCAGAATACAATAAGTCATTAAAAAAGCGACAATCAATTTTGATGTCGCTTTTTTGTTTGTTGTAATTATCTTTTGATTTTTGCTAATTATTTAAATAGCAAAGTCAGTTGGTTTTTGAATCGTTAATTTTTTGTTTTTCAAATCATAATGATCACCTAAGGCCATCACATGAACGATTAAGTTATCAATAGATACAGGCGCTCCCATTTCCACATCACTCATACTTGTATGACGCATGTGTGTTGCATCCACTAACATAATTAAACCAGACCCAACAGCTTCCATATTGTTGCCATTTGTAATTAGTAGCCCTGCATCTTCACCTAAACCAACTCCTAAATTAATAGGGTTGCTGGCACATGCATATAATAAACGACCAATACGTCCACGTTGTACAAAGTGTGTGTCAATAATTACGTTATTAATAAAACCTAAACCGCCTGTAATTTTTACTTCACCTTTATGCAAGGCTTCGCTGCTACTACCTTGGTAAATCATATTGTTTGAACTTGCAGCTGCTCCGGCCGAAGTACCTGAAATTAAAAAATCTTCATTCTCGTATTTATCAAGCAATAAATGATGAAATGCAGTGCCTCCAAAAATAGCTGTTAAACGTAATTGATCGCCACCAGTAAACATCACCACATTAGCGTTTCGTAAGCGCTCTAAATATTCTTCAGAGTTTGCTTCTTCACGAGTTTTAATATTTAAAACACCAACATTTGAAACTTGTAATTGAGCAAATGCTTTTACATATTCTTCACCAACCTCTTCAGGAATACTTGAAGCTGTAGTGATAATCTCAATACGTGACTCGCTATTTTTAGCGGCCTCGGTAGTGATACGTTTTAAAATACCTTTTTCAAAAAATTTTAAACTTCGCTTTAAGTCGGTTTCACTTTCCGAAAAACTACCTCTATCTACTGAGCCACCAATGATGACTAATTTCCCTTTTGGATTCATAAACAATATTTATGTAAAACTATTGTAAAAAGAGCGATAATTAATTGAATTACAGGATTGTTTATACCATTATTTTGAACAATAAATAGTTTATATAAAAAACTAGGCTTATATTAGTCAAAAGACATTATTATTCACAATTAATTGTACTATATATGAAGATTATCGAAACAAAAGTGATGCGTGGACCAAACTATTGGTCTATCAAAAGAAAAAAATTAATTGTGATGAAGTTGGATTTGGAAGAATTAGAAGAGCTTCCAACAAATAAAATTGACGGCTTCGGTGCTCGCCTTGAAGCCTTAATGCCAAGTTTAATGCAACACCGTTGCTCCGAAGGAAAAGAAGGTGGTTTGTTTTCTCGTATTAAAGAAGGTACTTGGATGGGGCACGTCATTGAACACATTGCTTTAGAATTACAAACTTTAGCAGGCATGGAATGCGGTTACGGTAGAACAAGAGGCACAGGCGCTAAGGGAGTTTATAATGTTGTATTTAATTATATGGAAGAGGCTGTTGGTTTATACGCTGCAAAAACAGCTGTTAAAATTGCGGAACATTTAATTAAAGGGGAAGCTTATGATATAGATGCAGAAATTCGTCACATGCGTGAATTACGCGAAAGTGTGCGTTTTGGACCAAGTACTGGTTCTATTGTAGATGAAGCCATTGCAAGAGATATTCCTTTTATTCGAATTAATTCAGAATCCTTGGTGCAATTAGGATATGGAAAAAATCAGGTGCGCTTTAGAGCAACAATGACAGATAGAACAAGTTCTATTGCGGTTGATTTAGCGAGTAATAAAGATGAAACCAAGCGTATGTTAAAAGACGCGGCGATTCCGGTAGCGAAAGGTGTTTGTATTTCAAATCCAGATGATTTAGAAGATGCTGTGAAAAGTGTTGGCTTTCCTTTGGTATTTAAACCTTTAGATGGTAATCACGGCAAAGGCGCTTCTATTAATGTAAAAACCATGGAAGAAGCAGTAGAAGCTTTTGCTCATGCAAAAAAATATTCTCGAAAAATAATTATTGAAAAATTTATTACAGGATATGATTTTAGAGTACTAGTCATCAATAATCGTTTCATTGCGGCAGCTTTACGTGAGCCAGCTCATGTGATTGGCGATGGGAAATCGACCATACAACAACTAATTGATAAAGAAAATCTAGATCCTCGTCGTGGATATGGACATGAAAATGTATTAACCGAAATTTCTGTTGACAGAGAAACGCTTGAACAGTTAGCGAAGAAAGAGTATAATTTAAAAACCATTTTAAAGAAAGATGAACACTGTTATTTAAAAGGAACTGCTAATTTAAGCACTGGCGGTACTTCTACAGACATTACAGATATTGTACATCCACATAATATTTTTATTTGTGAACGTATTTCCCGTGTCATTGGTTTAGATATTTGTGGTATTGATATCATGGCTTCTAATTTAAGCGAACCATTAGAAGTAACAGGAGGTGTTGTGTTAGAAGTAAATGCGGCTCCAGGTTTCCGTATGCATTTAGCACCAGCAAAAGGCTTACCTCGTAATGTGGCAGCGCCAGTAATTGATATGTTATATCCAACTGGTAAATCATGTCGTATTCCTATTATTGCGATTACAGGCACCAATGGAAAAACAACGACTACACGTTTAATTTCTCATATCGTAAAAAATAATGGATTTAAAGTTGGTTTCACCACAAGTGATGGTATTTACGTTGGTAATTCGATGTTAACCAAAGGAGATACAACTGGACCTATTAGTGCTGAATTTATTTTAAAAGATCCTACTGTTGAATTCGCGGTTTTAGAAACGGCTCGTGGTGGAATTTTACGTTCTGGTTTAGGGTTTAGCAGATGTGATGTGGCTGTAGTCACAAACATTCAAGAAGATCACATGGGGCTTTCTGATATTAATACACTAAAAGACATGGCACGCGTAAAAGGTGTTGTAGCAGAAAGTGTAAAGCGTGATGGCTATGTCGTATTGAATGCTGATAACGAATATTGCGCAGGTATTTCAAAAGAAGTGAGTTGCAACGTAGCTTACTTTAGTATGAACGAAAATAATCCAGTAATCCTTGAGCATTGCAAAAAAGGCGGTATTGCTGCTATTTACGAAAACGGCTTCATTACCATTAAAAAAGGAGATTGGAAATTCAGAGTTCAAAAAGTGGTTAATGTGCCTTTAACTTTTGGCGGACGAGTGTCTTTTATGATTCAAAATGTATTGGCCGCAACATTGGCAACTTACGTATATGGTTTTGCTACCGAAGATATTGCGACTAGTTTAGAAACATTTATTCCTTCAGCAGCGCAAACACCAGGCCGTATGAATATTTTTGATTTCAAAGAATATAAAGTGATGATTGACTTTGCGCATAACGCTGATGGCTTTAGAGGTATTAAAGAATTTTTATCAACTATTGAGTCTACGTCTAAAATAGGCATCATTACAGGCACTGGCGACAGACGTGATGATGATATTAGAGATATGGGAAGAATTTCAGCTGAGATGTTTGATCATATTATTATTCGTCAGGATAAATTTTTACGTGGACGTCAAGCAGAAGAAATTGTAAAATTATTAGTAGAAGGAATTCAGCAAGTAGCCCAATGACTTCCTACGAATATGTGCCAAAAGAAATTGAAGCCTTAAATCATGCATTCAGTATAGCAAAACCAGGTTCTTTCATCGTTGCATTAAGTGATGTGATTGATAATGCCATTGAAGTAGTGCATTCTTATTTAGATAAGGAAAGAGAGGGAAAATAATCCTAAAATAAAAAAGCCATCTGTTATTTAGATGGCTTTTTTATTGTCATAAAACTGAATATTGTATTTAATAATTAGCTGCGTGAGGGATTGCAGCGAAAATCCTTTTGCCTGCCTCTTGCAAATCACGCCAAGGCGTGAGTAGCGCAAAGCCCGACCCGCAGGGGCACGCCCAAGCCCTTTAACTACAACTTCTCATACTCACTCTTAACAAAGTCAGCTAACTCTTTTACATAAGCTGGAGAGAAATCAAATTTAATTCCCGCTGCTTCATATAATTGAGGAATGGTTTTCATGTAACCAAGTGATAAAGCTTTTTTGTAATTAGCTAATGCTTGTTTAGGATTTTGTTTGTAGCTGCGCCACATAGCAATAGCACCTAGTTGCGCCATACCATATTCAATATAATAAAATGGCACTTCGTATAAATGCAATTGTGCTTGCCATGAGCGTTGTAAATTACTTTCTAATCCGGTATAATCCACCACGCCGGTTCCAAAGTCTTTGCTTATTTGCATCCAATACGCATAACGTTCTTCTAACGTATGTTTTGGATTGGTATAAATCCAATGCTGAAATTTATCAATAGATGCAATCCAAGGTAAACCTTTTAACACATCATTCAATTGTTCTTTCTTCGCGCGTTTATAATCTTCTGGATTTGGAAAGAAAGGTTCCCAATGTTCCATGCTAATTAACTCCATGCTCATACTTGCTAATTCTGCAACTTCACTTGGAGTACTTTTAAATTCAGTTAATTCTAAATCAGCAGCTAAAAATGCGTGAACAGCGTGACCACCTTCGTGAACCATCGTTACCATATCGCGATGTAAACCAACAGCATTCATAAAAATAAATGGCACGTCGGTTTCCATTAAAGGATAATTGTAACCACCTGGTGCTTTACCAATTCGTGATTCTAAATCTAAACGTTTGATGTTTTGCATAATGGTAATGCACTCTCCAAAATAAGGATCAATGGTATTAAAACATTCAATAGTTTTAGTTGCTAAGTCTTCGCCAGTGGTGAATGGTTTCAAAGGTTCTTTGCCTTCAGCATCTACTTCTTTATCCCAAGGTCTGTAAACATCTAATTTCAAAGCATCTTTGCGAGCCTGCTCGTTTTGTTTCACTAAGGGAACAATATGTTGTTGAATCGCATCTTGAAAATTATGACAATCTTGCACACTATAATCAAAACGACCTAATTCTTCGTGTTTGTAGTCTCTGTAATTGGCAAAGCCTGTATTCAAGGCAACTTGATGACGCAAAGCAATTAATTCATCATACAATGTATTTAATTCAGTTTCATCTTCCGCTCTTCGCGCTTGTATTTGATGATAAATGCTTTCGCGTAGTTCTCTATCATTACTTTTAAAATAGGTTGCTGCTTTTTGTAAAGTAATTTCTTCTTTTTATATGTAATGGTTTGCGCAGCAGAAATGTTTCCATACTCTTGTTCCTTCTGGCGCAATTCTGTTTGTAGTTCAATATTTTCCTCTCGGTATAACTCAATACTTTTTTTAACACCACGTACATAAACAAAGTATGTATCTTTTTCTAACTCGTCAATAAAAGGACAGTCGATTAACTTTTTATTTAAGTCGTTGCTGTACGGAGAAATATGTGGTTCAATAGACGTCACAAAATAATTAAATGACTCTTGCAATTCCTCGTTTTGAGTATTGCAAGTCATCTTGATGTAGCGCCAAGCGCCGTCTTCATTTAGTACAGCATCTAATTCGCTGTGATCTTTCATCCATTGTTTTAATTCGGCAACCGAATTAATTTTTCTATTTTTTAATTCTTCAAAAAAAGGTTCTAATTTTTCCCAGTTGCTTACTCTAAAATCTTCGGATAAATAATGTCTGTTCATTTGTAATGTTTTATGGATTGAAGATAAAGGTTTTTATTCATTTTTTGAAACGAGAGTACTTTCCCCCTTTAGATGGGGTGCCTGAAAGGCGGGGGATGTTAATACAAAACATCCTCCGTCCTGCGGACACCTCCTTCAAAGGAGGAAATTATACTAATGAGCAATTACCTTAAATAAAAAAAGCCCTCTCTTTCGAAAGGGCTTTCAATATATATAAGTGAGCTAATTAAGCTACACCAGTTTTTCTAACACCAGCTGTTTTTTTAACACCTGTGCTTGTTTTAGTTTTAGTAGTATCTTTAGTAGCTGTTTTTTTAGCTGCTGCTTTTTTCTCAGTTGCTGCTTTTACAATTTTCTTTTCAGCCGACTCTTCAGTAGTTTCTGCTTCTTTTACTTTTAAGTTACCAGTAGTTTGTAAACCATTATACCAAGTAAATAATTTACGCATATTACTTGTGTAAACACGCTCTTTATCGTACTCAGGTAAAACTGCTTCAAAATAAGCTGCAATTGCTTTATCATCTGCTTTTGCATCAATAGCTGCACCACCTTTTTCTTTATCAAAAATTGATTTCATGATTTCAGAAACTGGTTTGTCTTCGCCAGTTGTAAACATACTAATATCTTCTAAAGAGCTAACTTTAGCTGTAGAGCTAATAGAAGTACGTTTTTTATCTGCTAAACCTTCAACTATAATTCCGTTTTTAGATTGTGCTACTACTTTATATAATCCTGGTTGTCCGCTTATGGAAATTATTCCTGTTAAATCAATCATCGTTCTTTTTTAAAAAATTAGATAACAAAAATAGCATTTTTTTAATATTTACGCTACTAAAATCAACTATTGAATAGTTTTTTGCTGTAATTTCTGATTTTTTCGACGTTTTACGATTTTGTATATTACATACCATATTAAACCACCTATTAACCACATAGGCCAAAGTTGTGTCATGCCAATTAAAAACCACAAAAAGCCCATGCCTCCCTCCGAAAGTGCATCTGCCATTTTACCACCAAAATGAAAACCAGCCGTTGCTCTTTTTTCATAGTAGGTAATGATTAAAGTACTGTAACCAACTTGGTTACTTAAATAACGTAAACGTCCTTCGGTAGATTCGATATCTTCTCTAATTAAAGAAATCTCCTTTTCAATTTTTAAAATATCAGTCATGTTATTTGCTTTGGCTAATAATTCCTGATATTTTCCTTCTAGTTGCTTTTTATTTTTTAAACGCGCTTCAATATCTACAAACTCTGCGGTTACGTCTTCAATGTCTATGCGTTTCGAATCAAATTCTCCAACTTGTAAACCTATGTCGTTAATGATATGATCGAAATTTGAATTAGGCACCCTTACCGTTAAAATCTCAGTTGGGTTAACGCGGTAATCTTCTATTTTTTCGTTAGAGATATAACCTTTGTGTTTTGATATCACCTTTTGTAAAAAAGTTTTGGTGTCTTTGATGTTTTTGACTTCAAAACTTATGTCGCCGTTTTTAATGAGTTTTTGCTCGGTTATGTTTTTTTGCTCTTCTGCTACTGATTTTTCGGCTGGTGGTGGTGTTAAATCAACCGTTGTTGCATCTAATTCCATTCCACCGCCGCCAACGCCTTCGTAAGCTTTATCGCTTGAACTAAAATTTTCTGATTTACTACTACAAGCTACAAAGCAGGTTACTAAACTTGCTATGATGATTGAATTTAAAATTCGCATAATGATTATTTTTTTAAGATTAATACTTTGTTTAGATAGACGAATTGGATTTATTCCATAAAATTTTGAATAATAATTCCTTTTATGTTAATACCATTTTACTAAAAAGGTAAATTTATCAATGAAATCAATTGTTTCGAGCCATTTTTGACTAAAATCTTATATGCCTTAACAAAAAAATAAATACAACGAACAATTTTTTTTCACTTTTTTTTATAATTTCTTTAATTGCTTGATACATAAGGAAATTAGCCACTTATCAACGATGGCTGTTAATTTCTCAATGTTAAAAAAACAGCCTTAATGTTAATTTCATTTTCTAAAAATGCAATCATTTTTAATCAGATTTGTAGAACGAAGATTTAAACTAATACGCTTACTATTTTTTTAATAATAAGCTTTATATATAAAGACCGATTTATGACAGAACCAATACTAGCAGAAAACAAAGACCGCTTTGTTATTTTCCCAATCAAACACAATGATATTTGGGAATATTATAAAAAATCAGAAGCAAGTTTCTGGACAGCCGAAGAAATTGACTTATCTAATGACCTTGGTGATTGGAATAATAAGTTAAATGACAACGAGCGTCATTTTGTGAAACATGTTTTAGCGTTTTTTGCTGCAAGTGATGGAATTGTAAATGAAAACTTAGCGATTAACTTCTTAAACGAAGTACAATACCCTGAGGCTCGTTTCTTTTATGGTTTCCAAGTAATGATGGAAAACATCCACTCTGAAACTTACTCTTTATTAATAGATACATATATTAAAGATCCAGTTGAAAAGGATAAATTATTACATGCGGTTGAAACAGTACCATGTGTAGGTAAAAAAGCTGACTGGGCTTTAACTTGGATTAACAACGGAAGTTTTGCTGAGCGTTTAATTGCGTTTGCAGCAGTGGAAGGAATTTTCTTCTCTGGTTCTTTCTGTTCTATTTTCTGGTTAAAAAAACGTGGTTTAATGCCGGGCTTAAGTTTCAGTAACGAGTTAATTTCTCGTGACGAAGGCTTACACTGCGACTTTGCGTGTATGTTATATTCTGATCACGTAAAAAATAAATTACCAAAAGAAACCGTAACTAAAATTATTACGGATGCGGTAGTGATTGAAAAAGAATTTGTGTCAGACGCTATTCCAGTACGTTTAATTGGAATGAACGCTGATTTAATGTGTCAATATATTGAGTTTTGTGCCGATAGATTATTGTTAGCATTAGGTTGCGACAAGTTTTATAATGCAACAAATCCTTTCGATTTTATGGAAATGATTTCGTTGCAGGGCAAAACTAATTTCTTCGAAAAACGTGTTGCTGAATACCAAAAATCGGGTGTGATGAACAATAAAGAGGAAAATAATGTGTTTAATCTGGATGAAGACTTTTAGGTAAGAAATTCATCGGTTAAAATTCCCAATTCGTATCTCATTGAAAATCATTGAACAAGGTTTAAATCTTGTAAGGGAATACTAGCCTCCAGAAACACGTTCATTAAATGTTAAATTTTAGTGCTGCCCCTTGAAGGCGCACCAAATAAGAAAAAAATTAATTAACCACTACTTTGTTAATATCAAGTGGTGGCTAAAGTAAAAAAAGACGATTATAGTTATAACTTGTTGTAACCAAAACGATACTCAAAAACTAAGTAAAACCAATTAAAAACTAAAGGCAATGTTTGTAATAAAAAGAGATGGCACTCAAGAGTCTGTGAAGTTTGACAAAATCACAGCACGCGTTCAAAAATTAAGCTATGGCTTAGATCCTGCATTTGTAGATCCAATTCAAGTAGCAAAAAAAGTAATTGATGGTGTGTATGATGGCGTTAGCACTGTTGATTTAGATAACTTAGCAGCTGAAACTGCTGCATCGTTAACAACGAAGCATCCTGATTATGCTCAGTTAGCATCGCGTATTGCGGTAAGTAACTTACACAAAAATACAATTAAATCATTCTCAAAAACGATTGATATATTATATAATTATGTTGATCCAAAAACAAATCAAAAAGCGTCGTTAATTGCCGATGACGTTTATGAAATTGTGATGAAAAATGCACAATTGTTAGATTCTTCTATTATTTATGATAGAGATTTTGGTTACGACTATTTTGGTTTTAAAACATTAGAGCGTTCTTATTTATTAAGAACTCACGGTAAAGTTACTGAGCGCCCTCAACATATGTTAATGCGCGTATCAATTGGTATACACAAAGAAGATATTGCAGCAGCTATCGAAACTTATAATTTAATGAGCGAGCGTTGGTTTACACATGCTACGCCTACGTTATTTAATGCTGGTACGCCAAAACCACAAATGAGTTCTTGTTTCTTATTACAAGCTAAAGATGATAGTATTGATGGAATTTACGATACATTAAAACAATGTGCTCGTATTTCTCAATCTGCTGGCGGTATTGGTTTAGCTATTCATAAAGTACGTGCTACTGGTTCTTATATTAAAGGAACGAATGGTACATCAAATGGTATTTTACCAATGTTAAAAGTATTCAACGAAACAGCTCGTTACGTTGATCAAGGTGGTGGAAAACGTAAAGGTTCTATCGCTGTTTACTTAGAGCCTTGGCATGCTGATATCTATGAGTTTTTAGATATTCGTAAAAACCATGGTAAAGAAGAAATGCGTGCGCGTGATTTATTTACAGCGTTATGGATTCCAGATTTATTTATGAAGCGTGTTGAAGCGGAAGGAACTTGGAGTTTAATGTGTCCTAACGAGTGCCCAGGATTATATACATCTCACGGTGCAGAGTTCGAAGCATTATATACTAAATACGAAGAAGAAGGAAAATTCCGTAAACAAATTCCAGCACGTGAATTATGGGCAGCAATTATCGATTCTCAAATCGAAACAGGTAACCCATACATGTTATACAAAGATGCTTGTAACTTAAAATCAAATCAATCTCATTTAGGTACTATTCAATCTTCTAACTTATGTACGGAGATTGTTGAATACACTAGCCCTGATGAAGTAGCGGTTTGTAACTTAGCTTCTATTGCATTACCTCGTTTTGTAGATGAGAAAGAAGGAACATTTGATCACCAAAAATTATTTGATGTAACTTATACCATCACTAAAAACTTAAATAAAGTAATTGACCGTAACTACTACCCAATTCCTGAGGCTCGCAATTCAAACATGCGTCACCGTCCAATTGGTTTAGGAGTACAAGGTTTAGCAGATGCGTTTATTTTAATGCGTTTCCCATTTGAAAGCGAAGAAGCTAAAAAATTAAATGCAGAAATTTTTGAAACGATTTATTACGCTTCAATGACTGCTTCTAAAGATTTAGCAATTAAAGATGGCGCTTACGAATCTTATCCAGGTTCTCCATTATCAAAAGGCATTATGCAATTTGATATGTGGGGTGTTACACCAAGCCCACGTTGGGAATGGAACATCTTAAAAGAAGAAGTAGCAAAATATGGTGTGCGTAACTCATTGTTATTAGCGCCAATGCCAACGGCTTCTACATCTCAAATTTTAGGAAATAACGAATGTTTTGAACCATATACATCAAACATTTATAGCCGTCGTGTATTATCTGGTGAGTTTGCAGTAGTAAACAAACATTTATTACGCGACTTAGTAAAATTAGGTATGTGGAATGATGCGTTGAAAAACAAAATCATTGGCGCAAATGGTTCAGTACAAAACATTCCTGAAATTCCTCAAAACATTAAAGATATTTACAAAACAGTTTGGGAAATTAAACAACGTACAATTATTGATATGGCTGCCGACCGTGGTGCTTACATTTGCCAATCTCAATCATTAAACTTGTTTATCCAAGATGCAAACTTTGCTAAATTATCTTCAGCACATTTCTACGCTTGGAAAAAAGGATTAAAAACAGGTATGTACTACTTACGTACAAAAGCAGCAGCTGATGCTATTAAGTTTACAGTTGACCAAGCAGCATTAGCAGTGCCAGTATTAGGCAACGAAGATGCTTTATTAGTAGAGCGTGGACAAACACACATCTTAAGCTTTGAAGAACAACAAGCACAATTATCTTGTAGTTTAGATAATCCAGAAGGATGTGAAGCTTGTGGATCATAATACAAACAAATGTCACGCTGAGCGGAGTCGAAGCGCACATTTGATAAAATAATAAGTTTAACCCTGAAAAAAAGCCTCTCTGAAATTTTTAGAGAGGCTTTTTTTATTACTCTTTTTCGATGCGAGAAAAGAATTTAGATAAAGGCATATCGAAGTATTTGCAAATAACTTCAAGCGTGCTAATAGAAACATTATTGTTACCAGTTTCAATTCTAGCGATATGAATATTTGTGTCGTTATAAAAATCTTCTTGAGTAATAGCATTGGCTTTTCTCAATTCTTTTAATTGAATAGCAATTGCTTTAAGAAGTTTTTTATTTTTTATTTGACTCATTAATAGTCAAATTGACGAATACGTCAGGATTAAATTAATGACAAATTCGTCATTTTGCGTTTTTTTCATTAAGTTTACATCTTATAATTAAAAGCATGAAAAAAGTCTTATTTCTAGGATGTATCTTAGCTGCATCGATAATGATTTCTCAAAATACAGCAGTAGTATATGAAAACATAGACGATACTATCCCAAAAGTTGTGAAAGTTAAAGAAGGCAGACATGCTATTTTACCTTTTAATTCAGAGGGTAAAATATGTTATACTGGAGTAGTAGATATTCCTTCAAAAAATCAAGAAAAGTTATATAAAGATTCTAAGGAATATGTATTACTGAATTATACAAGCAAAGATTTTCCAACAATAGCAGAAGATCAAGGAGAGAGAATTTACATTAAAGGTAGATTCATGGCACCTCATTTGAAGTATGGTTTTCCTATTTTTGTTCATAAAACATGGTGGGATGTTGTGTACACTGCAAAATTTTATTTTAAAGATGGTAAATACAAGTATGAAATAACAGACTTGTTTATAATGAAAAAACTCCCAGCGAAAATTAAACAACAATATTGGGGATATGGATATTCAACCGGTAATATAGAGGAAGCTAAAGTTATTAAGAAAGATTTGGAGAAAATGTATAAAGTGAAAAGATATAGAACTCGATTTGCATTAATTTTTTGGAAAATAGACCAAGGAATAAAAGCAGAAATAGCAAATTATGAGAAATATATGAAGAAAGATAATGATCAAAAAAAATGGTAATACCCCACTACTTAAATTTGTAATTATTCAATAATATTGAAAAGCCCAATGATGAAAATCGTTGGGCTTTTTTGTTAAATACTGTCTTTTCTCATCTTTTTATATGCCATAAATTTTGTTACATTTAAGCGATGATTACATGGTTTAATAAGCTTATCAATGTTGGTGTAAAAACAAATTATCAGCCTTGGGAAATTTACCTGAGCCGTAAGCTTAATTTAATTGCAACCATCTCCATGTGTAATATGATTATTGCCTTGGTGTTTTTCCAAATAACAGGTTACAAGCATATTTTTACAGATTGTTTATTGTCGTTATTGGTACTGCCCTTTTTAATTTTATTAAATCGCTACAAAAATTATATATGGACAGCCTACGGTTTTTATATCATAGGCTTTAGTTTTTTAGCTTCTATGTGCCTAAAAATGGGCATCGATTCCTATATCATTTTGTTTTATTTCCCCATGATGATTAGTTTAATTCAGTTATTGGGTAGGCGAGAAACCTTGAAACATTTAGTGGCGATTAGTATCTTTTGTTTCTGCACCATTATAGTGATTGTGATTGGTTACAATGGCAACCTCTATAATTTTGAAGTGGGTAACGGCGCTTTTAAAAATGCCAAGTTGTTTAATATCATACTTAGTTTTTCGTCGGCTCTGGCATTTAATATCAGCTTAGTAATGGAGTCGATTGCTCAAGAAAATTTAATTAAAAAAATGCTGAAAGAAAAAGAGATTTTATTGGCTGAGGTTTTTCACCGCGTCAAAAACAATATGAATATTGTAACTAGTTTATTAAATCTAAAAAAAGAAATTTCGGATTCACAAGAAGTAAAAGATGCTTTAGAAGATTGCAGAAATCGCGTATTTTCAATGGCTTTGGTGCATCAAACTATCTTTAATAATAATAGTATTGTTGAGTTAAATTTTAAAGCCTACATCGAAAGTTTAACAACAGAAATCAAAAACTCTTTAGGTAGTAATAAACCAGTCGACATACATTTAGATACAGAATTAGTGATGTTGGATTTATCTACGGCCATTCCTTGCGGTTTAATACTAAACGAATTAATTACCAATTCATTTAAATATGCTAGCAGTGATAATAAGCCGTTAGTGATAGATATCAAAATGAGTCAATCGAATACTACGGTTGAGTTAGAAGTAAGACAATGGAAAAGGGTTACCTGAAAATTGGAAACAAAACAGTCATAGTTTAGGAATGGAATTAATCAATTCCTTGTGCGAACAAATAGATGGCACGCATCAATTTAAAAATGATATGGGTTTAGTGTTTAATCTGGCATTTAAATTAAAGTCGTAGTTTTTATTATATTTAAAAAATGAATAAAAACCTTTTAATAGTATTTGGACTATTTGTGTTTCAAAACTTTGTCGCGCAGCAAAGAGATCCTTCAGTTATTCTCTACGATCGCGGAAATGCTGCGTTTGCTCGTAAAGATTATAGAACAGCTGATTCGCTATTTACATTATCTCTCAATATAGCACCACATCCTGATAGTTATTATAACAGGGCTGCTAGTCGACGACAACTAAATGATTTCAAAGGATATTGTTTAGATTTAAATAGTGCGTCGTCATTAGGAGATAGAGAATCATCAAAAATATATTTTCGTCAGTGTCTAAAACTCGATACTGTGTACAAAAAAAAGAGTGGCGAAAAAGTAGATAAAACAAATTTTGAATATATAGAGTTTATTACGTCATATAAATATAATTTAGATTTTGAGTATACTAAGCATGATACTTCTGGGAAATGCATCCTTTCGAAAAAGAGAATTGATGATGTTTTGTTTTATAGAAATTGTGAAGAAGTGACTAATAGTATGTATAAAGGAAGTATAGATAGCTTAATTGATTATATAGGAACTCATCCTCTATATATTAAAAACATTAAGGAAAAAGACTTTAGCGCTTATACATTTTTAGAACTTTCGACAGATGAAAATGGTAAAGTATGGGAAGTTAAAAGTAGTTTATTTAAAGAAGATGCCGGTGCAAAAGAATTCAAGAAGATTTTATTGGATATGCCAAATTGGACTCCAGCTATTTATAATGGTAAATCTGTAAAATTTGCACATAAGCTAAGTATAAAATATTTCGGAGATGTTTTAGAAATAAAAGATATTTCTGCGCAAACTAATAACGGAAAGGAGATTTTTACAGTAGTTGAGGAAATGCCTGAATTTCCTGGTGGACCAATGGAAATGATGAAACATATTCAAAAAAACATTGTATATCCTCATAAAGCCAAGGAGATTGGCGTGTCGGGAAAATGTTTTCTAAAGTTTGTTATTAATTCGGATGGTGAAATATCTGATATAGAAGTACTAAAAGGAATTCCAAATGTCCCGAGTGCGATGCTGAAGCTGTAAGAGTCGTAAAATCTATGCCTAAATGGAAACCAGGTACGCAAAATGGTAAGCCGTTTCTGTATTTTTTAATTTGCCTATCAATTTTCAATTGAAGTAAGTATAGATTGCATTATCAATAAAATTCCCTATCTTAATGTTTGATAATACCTGTCCTTATGAAAAAAATTCTTGGCTTTATTTTTTTAGTATTTACTTATTTGAATTACTTTTCGCAAAACGTGACTGTTCAATTAAGTCCGGATGTTAATGATGAGTTTGCTTACCCCGAAGTATTTGGCATGAACGAGCAGTCGTTTTTTACTATCTCTTCAAAATCAGAAAACGAATTTTATATTGAATGTATTACGAATAAAGAATTAAGAAGGGTTTATAAAAGACAAGTTGAAATGCCTCAAATAGAAGGTAAAACCAATACTTTTGAAACTATTTTATATTTCAATTCTCATATTTATTTGTTTAGTTCTCATCACGATAAAAAACTAAAAAAGTACACAGTTTATATTAACGAAATAAAACCTAATGGAGAATTGTCGCTTAACCACACGCTCATTGATGAGGTTTCGTTTAGCGATAAAAATTATTATTGTAAATATACTATTCGATTATCTACTGATAGTAATCGTATATTATTGTTTAGAGAAACCTCTGAGTCAGATGCTGTAAAAGGCAAAGTAGCTTATAAAGTTATTAGTAAAGGTTTAAGAGCTGTTTTTGAAAAAGAGATAGAATTAGCTCAGCCACTCAATAAAACACAAATTTCTAACGTCTTTATGGATGACGAACAAAACGTCTATTTTACAGAAAAGCAGTATTATAAGATAGAAGGCGAATCGGGAGACTTCACTAAATTGTTTGTCGTTAGCTACAAATCAGAAAAAGATACATTATGTAAAACAGAAATTGCTATTAATGAAAAACGTTTTTTAGATGTGAATTTGCAATTAAACACTCAAGGTAATTTAGTATGTTCAGGTAATTATGGAGTTGATAAAAATACAATCACTAATTGGGAAGAAAATCATAGTCTGAAGGGCTTATTTTATAGTACTCTTGAGCCAGAACAATTAAAAGTGTTATCACAAGGGCAATATCATTTACAAGAACAAATGCCTGAAGATAATTTCTATCATTACTATTTAACTAATACTTTCCAATTAGACGAAAATAACTTAGCGGTTGTATGTGAGTTTCAAAACACAATTTGCGACAATGGTAATTGTGAGACAAAATATGGTAATTTATTATTGGCAAATTTTGACTTTAAAGCGAAACAGAATATCACACTGAAAAAAATTGAAACAACCATGAAGGGCGAAAAACCCTTATGCAAAGGCGGCACGAAGTCATTTATTCCTTTTCAAAATAGTAAGTCGGCACAGTTGCTCTATAATTGCAATAAACAGTTTGAAATTGGAAAAGATGGAAATGTAACCACAAAATCAATCTTCGATAGTTCATCAAACGATGACTTAGCTTTTATGAAGTATAGTTTTCAAATGAATAAAGAAACCATCCTTGTTTTAACTTACTCCAAAAAATCAGGGCATCGTTTTGCGAAGTTTATTTTTAAGGAGTAGTTTAAATTTGAGGTCACAATTTGTGACCTCAAATTTTCAAAATGCTACAATCTGTAGCAAAACTGCGTTGTAAAATTACTTTTCTTTGTATAACAAACTACACCTGTCAGGTTTTTAAAACCTGACAGGTGTTTAGGAAGAGAAGAAATGCAAAAAATTGAACCTTTACAACACGGTAAGTTTTATCATATTTATAATCGAGGAATTAATCGTGGAGATATATTTTTCGAATCTGACAATTATGAATATTTTATTAAGTTATACGAAAATCATATTGACCCGATTGCAGATACTTATGCATGGTGTTTAATGAAAAACCACTTTCATTTTCTGGTAAGAATAAAAGAGGAAAACGAGTTATCTATAATAAAAGCTCCTCATCAATGTTTTTCTAATTTATTTAATGCATATACAAAAGCTATCAATAAGAGAAATAACAGACATAGTAGTCTTTTCCAACGTTCGTTTAAACGAAAATTAGTAGATAATGAAGAATACTTCAAAAAACTAATCATTTATATTCATAACAATCCGGTTAACCATGAAATTTGTGAAAATGCTATGGATTATGCTTGGAGTTCATATTTAACTTGTATCTCCGATAGAGTAACTAAATTGAAAAGACAGGAAGTGATTAATTTGTTTGAAGACGTTCAAAACTTTAAAAGTTCACATAAGTTGAACGTAAATATTCCTGATTTTGAAATCTGATTACACCTGTCAGGTTTCAAAAACCTGACTGGTGTAAACGTAATTTAAAGCGTTTCCCTGATGATTTTATGTTCCAGTTAACCCAATTAGAGTTCGAAAACTTGAAGTCACAATTTGTGACTTCAAGTTGGGGAGGTAAAAGAAAATTGCCATTAGTATTTACCGAACAAGGTGTCGCCATGCTTTCGGGCATACTAAACAGTGATAGAGCCATTGCGGTTAACATTCAGATTATGAGGATCTTTACTCGCGTTAGACAAATGCTCACCGATAATACCGAGTTAAGGTTGGATATCGAGAAAATCAAAAAGAAGCTTGATAATCAGGATAAAAACATGGAAATTGTGTTTAGGTATCTAGATGAACTCCTAGAAAAGAAAGAGAATCCCGTTCCGAGAACAAAAATCGGCTATAAAATGTCTTCAAAAAAGTAGAAAAGAAATTCTATATTTATAGCTCAAAATTTACAAAAACCACTACTATGAACGAAGCTATCAGAAAACTAGAACCCACAGCAATGTGGAATAACTTTGCAGATTTAAATGCTGTACCTCGCCCTTCCAAAAAAGAAGAACGCGTGATTGCTTTTGCAAAAGCTTTTGGCGAAAAATTAGGCTTACCAACAATCGTTGATGAAGTTGGAAATGTGATTATAAAAAAGCCTGCCACCAAAGGTATGGAAGACAGAGTAACCGTAGTGTTGCAAAGTCATTTAGATATGGTTCACCAAAAAAATGCCGCTACTAATTTTGACTTCAATACACAAGGTATAGAAATGTTAGTTGACGGCGATTGGGTAAAAGCCAACGGAACTACTTTAGGAGCTGATAACGGTATTGGTGTAGCATCAATCATGGCTTTATTAGAATCTAAAGATATCCCTCATCCTGCTTTAGAAGCGTTATTTACCATTGATGAAGAAACAGGAATGACGGGTGCATTAGCGTTGAAGGGCGGCTTATTAGATGCGCAAATAATGCTTAATTTAGATACCGAAGATGATAACGAATTAACGATTGGTTGTGCTGGTGGTGTAGATGTTACAGCAACAGGTAAATACAATCAAGAAGCTCCAAAAAATAAATCTGCTTTTAAAGTTACTGTAAAAGGCTTAACAGGCGGACATTCGGGAATGGATATTCACCGTGGACGAGGAAATGCTAATAAAATCATGAACCGTTTATTATGGTCATTAAGTAAAGATTTAAAAATTGAAATTGCTTCGGTTGATGGTGGTAGTTTAAGAAATGCCATCCCTCGTGAATCTGTTTCGATCGTAACGGTTACAGATGTTGCCGCTTTAAAAACACAAATTCAAGCATTTGAAAAAATAGTGAAAGAAGAACATTCTACTACTGATTCGAAATTAATTATTACAATCGAAGAGACTGAGACTCCTGCAAAAGTATTTAGTGCTGATTTTCAATATAAATTATTACGTTCTATTTATGCATGTCCTTATGGTATTTACCGTATGAGTCCAGATATTGCAGGCTTAGTACAAACATCTAATAACGTAGCCCGAGTAATTGTAAAAGATGGTGCTTATCAAATTCAATGTTTAACACGTAGCTCAGTTGATTCTGAGAAATTAGATTTACAGTTTGCCATTACTTCAGCATTTCAATTATTAGGAGCAGAAATCACCGCAGCTGGTTCTTACCCAGGTTGGACACCAAAACCATCTTCACCAATCGTTAAACTAATGAGTGATTTATATAAAGAGCGTTATAACGAAGAAGCGAAAGTAAGTGCTTGTCATGCAGGTTTAGAATGTGGTATTTTGGGGACTAATTACCCAAATATGCAAATGATTTCATTTGGACCAAATATTCGTGGAGCTCACTCACCCGATGAAACGGTTCAAATTAGTTCGGTGCAAAAATACTGGGGCTTTTTACTAGAAACACTAGTAAGAATACCAAAAAAATAAATTTTGCGTCTTTTTGTAAATAATGCGTCTTTAGAGTTATGACAACAACAACTGAAACTATATGGAAAGCGTTTCATCATGAACTGTTTAACTTTATAAACAAACGCGTTAAAGACAAAGATATCTCTAAGGATATTTTGCAGGATGTATTTATCAAAATTCACTTAAAGCTAAAAACTTTAAGTGATAAGGATAAATTAGCGTCTTGGGTATATCAAATTACTCGCAATAGTGTTTTAGATTATTTCAGAAAACAAAAACCTAAAGTGTCTTTATCTGATAATTTGATAGAGCTTGAAGAGGAAAAAGTATTTAATGCTGAATTAGCTAATTGCTTAAAACCAATGATTGAGCAATTGCCTGACAACTACAAAGAAGCTATCCTGCAAACTGAAATAGGTGTATTATCTCAAAAAGAATATGCAGATAAATTAGGTATTTCTTATTCAGGAGCTAAATCTCGCATTCAAAGAGCGCGTCAGCAATTACATACTTTATTTAATGAGTGTTGCTCTATCGAATCGGATAAATACGGAAATATTATGAACCATGAATGTAAAAAAGATTGCGGTTGTCAATCTTAATTTGCGTCTTTTAAAAAGATGGACGTCTATAGGTTATAAATCAATAAATGTATAATCTATAAAAACAAACATCATGGGAAATCAAAATGAAACGTGTTCTTGTAACACTAGTAACAACCAAACAACTAATAACACAACAAACACATGTAACTGTCAGTGTAATTGTTCTTGCAATTGCAACTGTAATTGCAACTCCAACAAATGTTGTTAATTAGGTAAATAAAAAAGAGGCTTGTAATTTCAAGCCTCTTTTTTTATGGGTTAGTTTGTAAATTTTTATAGAGTAATCGTTTTGCTATGGGCAAAAAGGTTTCGTCTTTTGGCAATGCTGCTTTGGCTTTAAACAAGTAAACAGCAGGGTTTGGAAGTGCAGGGTTTTGATGAATAATATCTAGTTTTAATTTATCTACGGGTTTTGATAAGGATAAAGTATAAGTAGAAAAGTAATTGCATTGCAAGCCATATACATCTTGTTGCAATAAATTTATTTTGGAGAAAGAGTAGGTGTAAACCGATACTTGCTTTGATTGATAAGGATGCAGCATAAAGTAACCTTCTTTTTTATAAAGAGGTAAAATACCAATATGATCAACAAAAATGTGTTGTTCTGCAAAATCAAAAATGTTTTTTCCTTTACTTAATTCATCTGCAAACAAAGGTTCGCAAAAGGCAATAATTTGTTTGAGTTCATTAAGTGATTCATCATCAATGGTTGATTGATATTTTAAAGTCATGTTTGCGAAATCAATTCCGCTTAAATTTTTCTTGAAATTATTTTCTAAAGAAATGGCATTGTTTTTTAATAGCACCAGTTTTTTGTAGTGAGCAATTAACTCAGCAAAATCAGGATAGAGTTTTTGTTCTTTAAAATGCGCTTCTACTTCTTGTAAATACCCTAAAATGCGATATTTTTTATACTCAAAGTCCATGAGGCCTTCAGTTAACCAATTTTCAGATAATGTTCCCATGCTTTTTATACGACTCTTTATAAAATTGGTTACTTACTTTTTATAAACTAATATTTGTGTAAATTCGAAAAAGAATAAATGATATGATAGACATTACTAAAGTGCCTTTTAATAAGTTTTTGGGAATTTCGCTTGCCAATAATCCCGAGTATTTGTTGCAGTTAGATGCCAGAGAAGACTATACGAATCATTTAGGAACGGTTCATGCGGCAGCTTTATTTACCTTGGCAGAAGGTTCTGGCGCTCAGTTGTTATTAAAATCATTTCCAGAAGAAATAATAGATAATGTGATTCCTGTTCTAAGAAAAGTAGAAGTAAGTTATAAAAAGCCTGCTACGGGAGTCATTGTATCAACAGCAAGTTTAAAAGACACAACGATTGATTTAGTGACAGAACAATTACTCTCTAAAAAAAGAGTGTCTATTGTTACTCCTGTTGATTTATTTGATGAATCAAAAACTAAAGTTTTTTCGGCTAATTTCGAATGGTTTGTGGTTCTTAAAAATTAAGATTTTGTAGTTGAGAACAAACACGTTCCAATAAAATGGTAATTGTGCGTTTCACCACTTCTTTTTTATTTTCGTGGTAATAGTTCATTTCTTCTTCAGTAAATAATGCAATTGTAATTCCTGTCAATAATTGTTTTAATTGTAAGTTTCCTTTAACAATTTCGTGAATACGCTCCGTTTTTTTATTATCGGTTAGATTTTTCACAACAATCTTATTTTCCGATAAATGTTGATTGATTAAGGTCAAAATTAAGTCATTTTGAAATTTAAGAATAGGACGTATGGTATTGGTTTGGAATGTTTCCAAATCAGTAGATTTAGAGTTATCTACATTTATTACTGAGCGTAAATTCTTAAGTTGTTCTGAGCGATTGTTCATAGGGCTAAGATACCAATTATAATTTAAACTATCGGTTAATAGTTGGTTTATAAAACACCTATGAATTTGAACTAATAAATGTAATTTTACACCATGGTTTTTGAGCAGCTCAAACAAAAAAAATATCCTACAAATTCTACATTCGATAAGATTTATCCTAAGTTATATCAAGAACATTCAGCTCGCCATTTCACACCAGTCAATATTGCCATTAAAGCTGCTAAGTTATTAGTAGATAAACCAACCGATAAAATATTAGATATTGGTTCGGGAGTTGGTAAATTTTGTTGTATTGGAGCAAGTGTTACTGATGCGCATTTTTATGGTGTTGAAAAACGTAAAACGCTGACGAATTTATCAAATAAAATTAAAAGGAATTATAAATTAAAAAATGCTCATTTCATTAATAATGATTTTACAACATTAGATTTTAAAAAATTTAATGGCATTTATTTTTTCAATTCATTTCACGAACAATTGGATGAAACCTGTGTGTTAGACGAAACTTCAAAAGTGTCGTTAAGTGAATATAAAAAGTATCATGATGATTTGATGCTAAAATTAAATGAATGTAAATCTGGAACAAAACTCGTTACTTACTACACCTTTAAAAACAAAATCCCGTCCTCTTATCAATTTATTGATAAAAACGAAACTGGTCTTCTGAAGTTTTATATTAAAAAATAATAGCATGAAGTTGCAACATCCACAATTAGTTGATTTAATTAAAATGGCCTATTCAGCTGAAAAGGCGGCGGCTTTTGCTTACATTGGTCATGCAGCTTCAGTTAAAAATAAAGAAGAAAAAATAGCCATCAAACAAATTGAAATTGATGAGTGGAATCATCGCGCAGAAGTCATGTTACTGATGAAAGAATATGATATTCCCGTTTCAAAATGGTATGAGTTTAAATTTCATGCCATAGGAAAATTAATTTCAGGTAGTTGTTTTGTGATAGGATGGTTTATGCCCTTTTATTTTGCAGGAAGACTCGAAAGTGGTAATGTTTGCGAATATTTCAGAATGAAACACTATTTTAATTCACTTGGAATAAAAAAACATGATGTTGTTTTATATGAAATGGGAATGAAAGAAAAAGAGCATGAAGTATATTTTTTAGAACAAATAAAAGATAGTAAGTTGTTGCCTTTTTTTGAAAAATTATTTTTCTGGGGAAAAAGTAGTTTCAATAATATCGACTTAGATAAAAAGTATCCCGTAGAGCAATCTGATATTTATTGTAAGAAATAATTTCTCGTTTATTTATGATCATGCTCTGAAATCCTTTAACTATAAGGGGTTTATAACTACTTTTAAAAAAAGCGAACTTTCTTGTTTTTATCTCGTACAAAAAACCAGTAACTAAACATACTCCTACCCGAAACCCAAACTATAGAAATATACGTGAGGGCTGGTCCAAACTGAAAGAACTCATCAATTCAATTTTTATTAAACATTAAATTAATTTATAAAATGAAAAATATAAACCTATTAAACTATTTGAACCATGAAAACTTTATCCTACCTACCAACATTGTTGGCACTTACCATTCAGGTAATGGTAATCGGCCAAACACAAGGCAACCAAGCTCGTAAAATTAGAGTAGATATTATGGGACCAAAAGAACCCGTTAAAATGAACTACGCTAATAGTAATGTTACCATAAGCATAAAAGAATACGAACAACTATTGGAGCAAGCCAATCAACTAAAAGTAAATGCTAGCAAATTAAGAGAAGAAGCCATCAGTGCTGAAACTCAATCCACGATGAAGCGCATAGAAGCTTCTGAAATATCTGGAAGAATCTCTCTTCAAAAATTCGAACAAAATAAAATAATCATTTTAGACGCGTTCACCAGAATCCCAAAAAATAATATCAATTACACAAAAGGCACTGTTTCTTATTCAGAGTCTGAACGCTTTATGAAAATTGCTAAAGAAATGCGCGAAGAGGCATACGCACAACTAACCATTCAGGCAAGATACGGAGAAATGATCAATGCAGAGGAGAAGGAAGCATTGGCCTTAAGTAAACAACAAGAGGTGTTGAGTTTGTTCGATAAAGTTTATCCTCAACTTTTAAAACATACTCAGGCTCTCGTTGTTATAAATTCAGAAGAAGTTAAACATACCGAAGTTGTTGAAACAAATAAAATCACTTTAATTCAAGCCTCCTATACTACAGAAGATTTATTAGCCAATGCTGCTGAACAAGCTTATGAAATGAAAATGACAGCCCAGCAATTAAGAATGAATGCTTCAACATCTTCTCCTAATCAAAAAGCTGTTTTATTAGCTGAAGCATTGAGTTTAGAAAATGATGTTATTTCAAAACAAGTAGAAATATCGATGTTAAAATCAAACATGGATTATGAAAAATTCGCTCAAAATAGAAAAGTGATTGAATTATTAATTGAGCAAGTTAAAGAAAATGAAAGTTTAGTAAGCAATGTAATTCAGTTAAATGATGAAGCAGAACGCTTGATGAAAATTGGGAAAGAAATGCGCGAAGAAGCCAATGCTCAACTTACTTCAGCAGCCAAATTTGGAGCTATGAGTAATGCCGAAGAGACAGAAACATTAGCCTTAGGAAAACAATATGAATCTATACAAACCATAGAAAAACAACATTCAAATAGTATTGTAGCCAGTAGGTAGGACTATGCTACAATTTAATAGGAGCCTCTGCAACTAGCAGGGGCTTTTTTTGTATATTTATCGCAATGAAAGTTTTATTAACGACTCTTAATGCCAAATACATTCACACTAATTTAGCTATTCGCTTATTGTATGAATTAAATCATGAAAAACATGAGGGTTTGGCGTGGAAGGAATTTAATATCAAAGAAAATAGAGATGAAGTTGCTGCAAAATGTGCTGGTCTATGATGTTGTAGCTTTTAGCTGTTATATTTGGAATATTACTCAAACTATAGAAGTACTTCATAAAATAAAAGCACTAAATCCAAATACTAAAATTTTATTAGGCGGACCAGAAGTCAGTTACGAATACGAAGATATCATCGCTTTAGATTGTGTGGATTATATTATTTTAGGAGAAGGCGAAACTGCGTTTGAAGAATTCTTGGAGTTTTATCCAAATCCTGAATTAGTTTCAAGTTTAGTTTGGAAAAATGGAGCAGAGGTAAAGACAAACAAAATGGCTCCTATGTTTGATTTGAAGCGATTTGAAAACAGCATGCCCTATCGTTTTGATAATCCTGAGGAACTAGGAAATAAAGTATTATATATCGAAACGTCTCGTGGTTGCCCTTACAAATGTGAGTTTTGTTTAGCAAGTTTAGATAATAAAGTGCGCTATCTGCCAAACGATAGCATTAAAGCGACCTTGTTGTATATGATGCAACATGGTAAGGTGGTTAAGTTTTTGGATAGAACCTTTAATATCAAAAAAGATTTCACGATTGATATTTTTAAATTCATTTTAGAGAATTATCGTCCAGGTAATGTGTTTCAGTTTGAAATTACAGCCGATATTTTACATCCCGATATCATTAAATTTATTCACGAATATGTGCCTGATAATTTATTCAGGTTCGAAATAGGAATACAAACCGTTAATCAAAAAGCAAATTTAGAAGTGAGTCGCAAGCAAAGCTTCGAAAAAACGACTAGCATTATTAAGCAATTGGATTACAAAGTAGAAATGCACTTGGATTTAATTGTTGGTATGGCCTTAGATTATTGGGAAGATATCAAATACAGTATTGAAGAAGTATTTAAACTCTTTGCTCCAGAAATGCAATTGGGGTTTTTGAAATTCCTAAAAGGTACACCTGTAAGGCATAAAGCCGAGCAATATGGGTTTAAATATGATCCAAATCCTCCTTATCAAATTATTGAAAGTAACTATTTAAGTAAAGAACAATTACATCAAATTGTGGAGTTGGAACATGCGCTTGAAATATATTGGAATGGTAAAAAGGCTACTAATACCTTAAGATATGTAACCCATCATTATAGCATCTTTCGAATTTTTATTAGGTTTAGGTCATTATTTTGGAACGCAGAAAGATTTTCATAAATATGCGTTAAACGATGTGTTTGAAATTATTACTGACTATTCAAAACAAACATTTCCAAACGATGCTATTTTGCAGCAATTAATAGCGGTAGATTACTATTTACATTTTAAAGTAAAGCCTAAGAGTTTGTTTTTAGAAGAAATTGATTTCACTGAGAAAAATAAATTAATTGACGAATTAAAATTAAATCACCATAAATACCGTTACGTGGTATTACCATTAGACTTTGATTTTAAAGCCTTCTCCGCTGAGCAAACTATTGTGAATGAGAATAAGCATTTGATTATTCAATACAATGGAACTTCTAAAGCGGAAATTATTAACGCCTATTAACTCTCTAAATTTTCTTACAATGAATTTTGCTCACAACATAGAAACACGAAAAAATTCATTAAAAAAATTATTGACTAATGTTATTAAGTATGAAGATGAAATCATCAAAGCGCTTTATGATGATTTTAAAAAGCCAGCTTTTGAAGCAGTAGCCACCGAAACGTCTTATATTATTTCTGATCTTAAAGATACCATTGCTACTATTGATAAGTATGCTAAACCTCAAAAAGTAACATTCAACTTATTAAATTTTCCATCTAACGATTATATTATTTCCGAACCTTATGGTAAAGTTTTAATTATTGCTCCTTGGAATTATCCTTTTCAGTTAGCTATTTGTCCTTTAGTGGCCGCTGTTGCTGCTGGCAATACAGTTGTTTTAAAGCCATCAGAGTTAACACCTCACACATCTGCTATTATTGCAAAAATAGTCGCCGAGTCTTTTGATAAAAATCATGTGAGTGTTGAACAAGGTGGACAAGAAAAATCAACTGAATTATTAAGTCAACGTTGGGATTATATTTTTTTTACAGGAAGTGTTGCCGTTGGCAAAATTGTGGCTAAAGCGGCCGCCATCAATTTAACACCAGTAACATTAGAGCTTGGCGGTAAAAGTCCGTGTATTGTTGATCAAACAGCAAAAATGACTTTAACAGCTAAAAGAATTGTTTGGGGTAAATTTATTAATGCAGGTCAAACCTGTATTGCACCCGATTATATTTTGGTACATCAAAGCGTAAAAGCAAATTTAATATCCGAACTAAAAAATGAAATCATTAAAGCTTACGGTAATGATATAAAAAACTCTCCTGATTTAGCACGTATTATTAATTTAAAAAACTGGGAACGTTTAGTCGGCTACATTCAGTCTGACAAAGTTATTTTTGGTGGTGAGACAGAAAAAGAAACGTTATTTATTTCTCCCACTTTAATTGATGAGCCTGAATTAAAAAGTGATATTATGCAGAATGAGATATTTGGTCCCTTGTTACCAATTATTTCTTATCAAAACGAAAGCGAATTAAAAGCAATTATTGAAAGCTACGAAAAACCATTGTCTCTGTATGTATTTACAGAGCGTACTGATTTCGCTAACGAAATCATGAATCAATTTTCTTTTGGCGGTGGTTGTATAAACGATACCATTATGCATATTGCTAATAAACGTTTGCCTTTTTGGCGGCGTAGGTCATAGTGGCATGGGAGCTTATCATGGCAAATATAGCTTTGATACATTCTCACACAAAAAATCAATTTCAAAAAAAGGCACATGGTTAGATGTGCCTTTAAGGTATGCGCCTTATAAAGATAGAGTAACTACTCTACGAAAACTATTTAAGTGGTTGTAGTATTGTTTAAATTACTCTTTCACAAAACGTTTAATAATAGTTTGATTTAAAGAGGTTATTAAACGACAAGTATACACACCACTAGCTAAATCACCTATATTAATAGAGGTTTGTTCGGAAGACACAGAAACTACTTTTACTATTTTGCCTAAAGCATCATACATTTCAATACTTGTTGTTGTTGAAAATAGTTCCTCTGTTAAGTTGACAGTTAATCTATCACTTGCGGGATTTGGATAAATCGATACACTATTTTCAGCCAATGCTTCATTTAACCCTGTGCAAATATTTACGCTAGCAGTAGCTGCAATAGGAGCACTCTCGCAGTCGTTTTGCTGCACTTGCCAATTATAAAAATAATAGTAGTAAGCACTTCCTGCATCTGCATCAGTAATGCTTACCAAGCCGCCAATATTAAATGGATATCCCGCACCGGTATTCGTATTGTTTCTCCACATGTCTGGCAAGGTGCTGGTACCCAATTGGTAATTAGTACCAGGCGTTAAATTAAAGTTTAGGGTTACCGTTTGTGTACCCGCTGGAATATTAACTACGGTGGATTGTAATACAGTTCCTGCAGAATTTCTTAATTCAATAGTCCTGTTACCGGCAGAATTTGCAACCACTTTTACTGTTTTTAACTTACAAGCTTGTAGCACATCAAAAATTAAATATCTATCAGCATTTGCATTGAAATTGGAACCAGCACCAAAGACTGTATTAGTTGCAGGGCCTCCATAAACTGGCGTTTGAGTAATAGTATTAACCGCATAATAGGTGGCGTTATTAGTAAGTGTAGGAGTAGTGAATGTATTTCCTGATCCTACTTGAACTAACATATTAGAATTAGTGTACCAATTAATAACGCCATTTCCTGAAGCTGTTAACGTTGCTGAAGTTCCAGAGCAAATATTATCATTAGTTGTTGTTGGATTTGAAGGAGCATTAATGGTAATATAGCTTGATTTAATTAATGAATCTTTTGAGTTTGCTGTACAACCTGTTGCTACTAATTTTACAGAGTAAGTTCCATTAGCCGTATAGGTATGAGAAGGATTAATGGTAGTACTTGTTGTATTATCTCCAAAATCCCAAGTATATGCTAAACCGGCAGACGTTGTATTGTTGAAATTAACGCTTGTAGGCAAGGAGCATGACGTGATTTGGTTGGCAGTAAAATTTGCTCCTATAGCTCCAGGCGTATATAGCGCTCCAACACCAACCGCATACCATGCGTTAGTTGTTTGTATTACTTCGTTTGAACATGCTCCATATAAATCTTTAGCGGCTTGTATAGTAAAGTTTCTAACATTGGCATAAGTTGTTCCAGGTGTCATATATACATTTAATGCTCTATAGGCAATAGCTGCCGATTTAGTCATAGTTAACCCAGTAATATTATATGCTTGTCCATTATCATTTGTGCCACTTCCACCCACTGATAAAAGATAAAACCAAAAATCACAAGGTCCTGCATTGATATGAACTTCTCCACCGGCATCCCAATTTGTCCCTTGATATGTATCAGGATCTTGATGTAAATTTGGGTTAGACATATTTCTTATACCTTGAGAATTTGTTGTAATATCAGCCCCCATAATCCAATCGTGTTGTGTAGGCCTTGCAAACCATTCTGTACATGTGCCAAAAATGTCAGCAAATGCTTCATTTAAAGCCCCAGCTTCTCCATTACCTAAGTTAGCTGTATTTTCAACTACACCATGAGTTATTTCATGGCCGCAAACATCTAGGCCCGTCATGATTGTAAATCCTTGAGATGTATTTCCATCCCCATAGGTCATGCGTTGTCCATCCCAAAAGGCATTTACAAAATTGGTATTGTAATGAACATAACTTAACATTTTGTATCCATTGTCGTCAATGCTATTTCTATTGTGCTCTTGCAGAAAGTAATCATAGGTTGCTTCAGCGCCAAAATGAGCATCTGTAGCAGCTTGATCAGTTGTTGTAATTGTCCAACTGTTTACTGTGTTTGTAAAATCTGTTGTTGCACCATAATTACTGCCATTATTTAAATCATAAGTTTCAATTCCATTACCTCTTCCGCTTTCTCTTAAGCGATATGCTCCAGCAAAATTATCTGTGGTAATAGTTTGAACGCCACTATATTTTGTGTTAGCAGTTCCAACAGCATCAATCGTACAAATTAAATTTTGTTCCTTTAAGATAGTTCCATTTGTAGCATCAATATATACATTGGCTCTGTATAATGGTTCTTCTGCATAAATATTAAATTTATAAGCATACTGATAGGATGTTGTTTTAGTTTTTGCATCATTTGTAGTTACTATTAATAATTCTCCTACAGGATTATAATTAAAATTAGGATTATTCAAAGCTTCTTGCATATGAGCAGTTTCAGCTTTGTTTTCCCATTTATATTTTTTGGCATTTACTTTTTTTAAGGCAGCTTGCAGCGCTTGTTGTTCTGAAATCGAAACAGAATTGGATAATGTGATATTTTTAAACCAATCTCCATTAAACGATTTGACTTCATTATTTTTTTCGTGAACTATAATAGTAGAATTTTCAATTTTATAGCCTTTGTAATATTGTACAAAACGTTGATGTTTAAATCCTAAAGCGTCAATGGTTGATTTTGTTGGAATAAAAGATACCTCATTTGTTTCAACGAGTTCTTTTTTCATCCAATCTATAAATTGTGTTTCTGATAAGTGCTTATGATCGTCGAAACTAACTTGTAGTGGCAAGTTAGTCGTACTTGATAAATAATCAATTTTAGCACCTTCTAATTTGAACGTATTTTGCTGTGCAAAAATCAACGAACAAAGACATGAAGCAATAAAAGTGTAGTAGGTTTTAGTCATGATAAATTGTTTAGTTAAAACTAAACTAAGTGATTAAAACATGAATGCCAACACCGTTTGTATAATTAACTGAATTATTTTCGTTTCTACAAAATAACTCCAAAAAAGCATAAACATTTAATCCATTTAGGGGATTTGAGTTTAGCAATAGTGCATCCGAGCTATTAAAATCCAGAATAATTACAAAAAATTAAAATGCTACAATTTGTAGCAATCAATTGCTATCGAATGAGAGTACCTTTAACCAAGGCTAATAATCATGGAAAATAGAATCATTAATTACTTCAAAGGTCGAGGAGCACAATTTAATCCTCATAGTCGTTTTCAGAAAAGTCAATATGTTCAGGAGCATGTTGAAGGTTTAGATGAAGAGTTTTTACAAAAGGAAAAAACAGAAATCATTTATACCTACCCTAAAACGATTATCAATAAAGTAGAGAGCACCGATATTGGGTTGGGTTATTCTTTAAATCCTTATCAGGGTTGCGAACATGGTTGTATTTATTGTTATGCACGTAATTCGCATGAGTTTTGGGGTTACAGCGCGGGGCTAGATTTTGAGAGAAAAATAGTTGTTAAAAAAAATGCCGTTGAATTATTAGAATCACATTTCAGTCAAAAAAACTGGAAGGTCAAACCGATTATGCTATCTGGTAATACCGATTGTTATCAGCCTATTGAAAGAGAAACAGAGATTACAAGAAATATTTTAAAAACTTGTTTAAAATACAAGCATCCAATTGCGATTATCACAAAAAATTCACTAATAACAAGAGACATTGATGTATTAACAGAGCTAGCGGAACATAATTTGGTTCATGTGATGATTTCTATAACCGGGACTGACGAAAAAATGCGTCAGTTATTAGAACCAAGAACTGCCACTTATAAAAACAGGATGGCAGTTTTAGAGACTTTATCTAAACATGGTATTCCTTGTGGCGTCATGGTAGCGCCTATTATTCCTGGCATTAATAATCACGAAATACCAAATGTGTTAGAAGCAGCAGCCGTTGCCGGCGCAACCAGCGCAGGAATCACCATTGTTCGTTTAAACGGCTCAGTAGAACATATTTTTAAGGATTGGTTGGTGAAAAATTTTCCTGATAGAGCTGATAAAGTGTGGCATCAAATTATGGACTGCCATGGTGGAAAAGTAAGTGATACCCGCAAAAGCGTTCGTATGAAAGGTGAAGGGAAAATAGCGGAATCCATCATGCAGCTATTTAAAATATCAAGAGATAAGTTTATGTCAGCCGAATCTAAATTTGAATTTAATTGTGCTGATTTTAATTACAAAGCAGGTGATATGCAATTGAGTTTGTTTTAACAGAACGTTAGCCACATAGAAACATAGAAAAATCCAAAGGGTTTGGAGGCTAAGATAGATTTTATAAAAATTTTTTTCACACATAGGTTGCTAGGTTAAGCGTAGCTTCTATCGCCCAACTGCAGCTATTTTACAAACCTATATGTCTCTATGTGGTTTAGAATTATTTAATTGTAATATAATGCAACCAAAATAACAAGTAATTAGACTTAATTAAAGTTCGAAAATATAGTTAGGCTTATCAAAATTTAGAAATTTCTGACTTAAAAATAATACTTGGATGAACTTTACTTATGAAGCACTTGTTGGTGCATCTAACTTGAAAAGTTTCAACAAAAATAATGAGGAAATGAGTCTTTACTAAAGATAAGGTTTATCAGAGAATTTATAATAGGATCTGTTTTGTTGTTTGTGTTGGTCTTCTTTATATACAGAAGTTATAAAATGAAAAGTTAATTTTTAACAAGGAGGTTAAAATATTAATAAATCTATAAAGATAAACAACTTGATGTAGATTTTAGATGTGATATATTTGTAGAAAATTGCCTAGTTGTTGAATTGAAGCACGTAATAGCAATTTCTAATGTGCATGAACGAGAGCTTATTAACTATGAAACTACTAAAGAGTTCACAGAAAGGGCTAGGTTTTAATAAACTTTAATTGTTTGAATATTGGCTAAATCGTTTTTTAAAAGAAGGAATTAAAAAAAAAAAAAAAAAAGTTACAGGGAAGGTCAAAAAACATTGGTAAATGAATATTTTACTAATTTACCAAAGTTTTAGCCTATATTCTAGTTTGGCGGCCAAAGAAAGAAATTAGAGCAATGGAGCTTGTTTTATTTTTAATTACCTTATTCGAAAATGGAAAGGTATCGAACAGATAGATGATGTAGTATCACTAAGAATTTTAATAAAACCTGTAGAAACTATTTCAAATTTGACTATTCTTCCTAAGTCATTCGACAGAGAAGATTATGAAAAATGCGAATTCGTTAATTGTACCTTAACAGATATTTCCAATTTGAATTTCATCAATTGCTCTTTCAAGAACTGTAATTTAAGTAATTGCAAAATTAATAATGCTAAATTGCAAGGTGTTGAGTTTGTAGATTGCAAACTATTAGGACTTAATTTTTTTCAAGCCAAAGATTTCGCTTTTGAAGTGTATTTTGAAAAATGTTTGTTGGATTACGCGTCCTTTGATAGCAAAAAAATGAATAAAAGCGAGTTTAAGTCTTGCAAAATGCATGAAGTAAATTTTACCAATGCCGATTTATCTAAATCAACCTTCACAGATTGTGATTTGTATGAAGCTGTTTTTGCTAAAACAAATTTAAGTAGTGTCGATTTCACAAGCTCTAGTAATTTCGCTATTGACCCAGAAATTAATAATATTAAAAGGGCGAAATTTTTATCACAAGATTTATTTAGACTTTTAACACGACACGATATCATTATAGAATAATTATTAAATTAATATTGCCATGAAAAAATCACATGTTATTTTATTTCTTCTTTTCGTTTTGTCTTTGAGTTTTGAAAAAGGAGGCACTCATCGTGGATTATTTATTTTAAACGTCTCAACTTTTGAGGAAGCTAATCAATTATTGGAAGGGGATACAGCCATCAAAGAAAAATATTTAGAGGCTGAATTAATTCAATGGTACGGTTCCGCTTCTTTAATGGAAACTCCTGAAATTCATAAAAAAATTCAAAAATCAAACTTTTAAATATTATATTTAATTAATCAATAATTTATCCATGAATCATTTACGATTTTTCACACTTTGCTTTTTTGTTTTAATAAGCGTTAAAAATAATGCTCAAGTGACTGAGCAAAATTACCGTATCTATTCGGTTAAAGCCGCTAAGGAAATTGCAATAGCAGAAATTTCAGAGGATATGAAAAATGCTGATGTGTTATTTTATGGTGAAGAACATAATGATTCGGTAACTCATTATTTAGAACATAAAATTTTCGAAACCTTATTTCAAAAATATAATTCAGGTATCGCTCTTTCTATGGAAATGTTTGAACGTGATGTTCAACCGATCATGAATGAATATTTGACTTCTGATGTGAGAGAGAAAAATTTTAAAAAAGATGCTCGTGTTTGGTCTAATTATAAAGATTATCGACCAATGGTTGAATTTAGTAAATTAAATAAATTAGATGTGATTTGTGCTAATGCAGCAGGACGTTACTCTAATTTAGCAGGCCGTAAAGGACAAAAAGGATTGATGGATTTACCCCAAGAATCAAAAAAATATTTCGCGCCCTTACCTTACGATACAGCTTCTGGAAAGTACCATGAGAAATTAGTTGGTCTTTTTGACCAAGGAAGTTCTAAAAAGAAAAAGCAACCATCCATGGGCGAATCTTTTAGTTTAGTGATGGCACAATCTCTTTGGGATGCAACCATGGCTTATTCTATACATGAGTATTTTGAGAAAAATCCTACAAAAAAAGTATTTCAAGTTAACGGCCGATTTCATAGCGACGAACATTTTGCTGCTGTTACTCAATTAAAAAAATATAATCCAAAAGTACGAGTGCTAGTTATTTCTTCAGGTTCTGATGAATCGTTTCCGAATATTGATTGGAAGAAATTTGAAAATCAAGGAGATTATATTATCATTACTGATCCTAAAGTGCCTAAAACCTATAAAGACTAATTACATCATGTTAAAATCAATTTTCTCAATCGCTTTTTTAAGCTGCTCAATTGCTGTTATTTCGCAAACTAAAAACATCAATTTTGAGCATAGCACATTTGCCGAAATAAAAGCCAAAGCCAAAAAAGAAAACAAACTTATTTTTGTGGACGCTTTCACAACATGGTGCGGACCCTGCAAGCAAATGGCTAAAAATGTATTTACAAATGATGCCGTAGCTGACTTTTATAATTTTAGTTTTATAAATGCTAAAATTGATATGGAGCAAGGAGAGGGTATTGAAATAGCAAAACAATATGAGGTAAAATGTTATCCTAATTTATTATTTATTGATGGAGATGGAAACTTAGTTCATCGCATAGCTGGCTCTATGTCTGCTAAAGAATTTATAAATCTAGGTAAAGAGACACAGTATCCTGAAAAATGTTTTTCGTACTACACTAAAAATTTTGAAGCCAATAAAACAAATGCTGATTTCTTGGCCAAGTATATTGAGGCAAGGGAAAGTACCTGTTTGGAATCTCAAGATATAGTGAAAGATTATTTTGTTCAACAAAAAGAAGAAAACTTAACGAGTAAAGCCAATTGGGACATGATTGTGTATCATATTAATGATATGGACTCTAAAGTGTTTGATTTTGTGATTGCTAATAAACAAAAGTATATTGATTTATATACCGAAAAAGCTGTAAACGGAAAAATAGATGGAGTTAGCGAAAGTGCTTTGAGTTCTATTATTAGAATGAAGACTTTTGATGCTAAAAAGTATAATGATGCAAAAACTAAAATAGAGTCTTTTAAAACGCCAAATACCAAATTAATTTTTATAGAGGCGGATATGAAATTAGCCCAACATAATGGAGACTGGATGGATTATGCTAAGCTTGCTATGGCCCATGTAGACACCTATTATTTAAAGGATGCAAATATGTTAAACTCTATAGCTTGGAATTTTTACGAAAAAGTAGAAGATAAAGAAGCTTTACAGAAAGCAGAAGGATGGGCGAGTAAAGCTTGTGAATTAGAAAAAAATTATGCTAATTTAGATACATACGCAGCTGTTTTATATAAGGTTGGTAAAAGATTTAGCTTTGCAAATGGCAAATAAAGCGATTGAGGTTGCTAAAAAGAAAAGTATTCTGAAGAAGATTATAAAGGAACAACTGAATTGATTGAAAAATTAAAACAAAGCAGTTAAATCGAATCAATATACTTCCAAAACGCATCAAACTTTTGCAAATGCTTTACCCAAAGCAGCTCTGTTTTAGCAGATTTTAATTGAATCAATAATTGAATGTTTTTTTTGTGCTTTTGTTGCCAGGCTTTACTATTTGGTTGTATATGAAAGAGAATCGCTAATTGTTTAGCATATTCGATATCTTCCGGCTTCCATGTTTTATCTATACCTAAACTTTCTTTTAATTGTTTAAAGCAAACAGTAATGGCTTTTTGTCTATCGCCATTAAAAAATGTATTAATATGACTAGTAATTTTTTGACTTACCACTTCTGAATCATAATTCGGGTAACTAGTTTCAGAGAGTGTTAGTGCTAGATTACTTTTGGTATATTTTTTTAGAGTTGCAATCGCACTTTTATAATTTGGGTTAATTAGTTTTTGTTTTTCTTCTTCTAATGCTAATTCTCGCAACTCTTTGTTTTCTGGTTTGAAACCTAATTTGTAGTAAAACCAAAAAGCGCCAGTTTTGATAGCTTCGGGGTTATGTAATCCAAATTGATAAGGTTTTACAACAAATCTCGTAGCCCCAAAGTATTGGTGATATACACGTAATAATTCACAAATAATTAAACCAGATTCTCCGCCTCTAAAAGATTCTAAAATATTTATACCAAACTGACTGCGTTTTCCAAATATCCATCCACCTCCATAAGACGCAGGAATGTTATTTTTAAACACTAAATAACCAATATAAGATTCTAATGAATAACGTTTGTCGTTGTTACTTCCAAATAAGGCAATCGAAATACCTTTATCTAATTGAAACAAAGTAATATCATCTTTGTTAGCATTGGTAAATGGTTCTGTTTCTCTGTACAAATAAAACAATGTCATTTTAGCGGCGTCGATGATATGTGCTTTGTCTTTATCAGTAAGCTTTACTGGCGTAGGTAATTTTTGCTGAATAATATCCTGAAGATTAATTTTTTTATCTAAAGGTTTTGTATGGTAATAAATAGGCAACGCGGCGCCTCTCAAAAAACTAACCGAATGTTCTTTATCAGAAACTTTCCATTGAATAAAAATTCCTAATTGATTATAAATAATAGCTTGTGTTTTGGCTTCTAAATTGGATTGTTGAATGAGTTGTAATAACCATTCTAAATCTGTTTGTGTTTTTAACGAATGAAATTGGGCAATACGATGCTTCAAGTCTTTTTCTCCCTCGAATATTTTTGAATATTCAACTAAAGGCAGTAATAATTTTAAAATAGACTTTTGCGTCTCTGTATTAGAAGACGCACTATGTATAGAAATTTGACTAGGAAATTTTTGTGTTACATATAGAATCTTTGCGTAAGAAAAATTACATTCAATGGCTGTGTGTAAAAGTCCAGTACCAATGAGTTTGTTTTGCAATGACACATTTTTTTCTAATTGTAACACTAATTTCTGCATAGTTGCAGTAACCATATCCAATAATGCCTTACTAGAAGGATAAGCCATCATTGCCATTAATAGCTGATGATATTGCTGAAAGGATTGCTGTTTAAAAGAACCAAACGTAATTAGTTCATTTAGTAGCTGAGTTTTTTCTTTATCAAAACTCTGGTCGAATTGAAAAACAAGTGATTTTAACTTTAAAAGCTTTTCTGTGAAATCTGTTTCAGTAATGTTTGCCATAAACGTGAATGTGTTTATTAAAGTTACAAATTTTATTTTAATTTGTGAGATGCTGAAACAAGTTCAGCATGACTTTAAGGTTGATATTTAAACTTCAATAAAGTTGGTTGATGTGCCTGACCTTCATTAGAAATAAGAACATCTCCATTAGGATAAAAAGATAATCCTTCTGCTTTATTAAATAAGACAGGATTTAATTTCTCTATATGTTCTAAATTCCCATTCAAATTAAAAATAAATAAACAATGGTCGGTGGCAGAAAGTACATATAATTGTTTAGTGATTGGATGAATCGCAATTTCAGAGGTATTTAATTTTAAGCCAATTTCTACTATTTTTCCATTTTTCGTTTGTCGTTTTTGTAATTTGATGTCATTCATTTTTGCAAATAAATTTACATCAAGTGTATTGAAATTAAACACGGGCTTTTGGTTAAGTGTTTTCGATGTTAAATTAAATTCGTAGATGCATCGTAAGTCTTTGTTTAATGGATCTTTATTGATTTTTCCTTTTGCCCCAATTAATAATCGGTTATGGATGGAGTCGTAACAAAGCCCTTCATTGTTAAAAGCTGGAACTCTGGTAGCGTAGGTTTTTACGCTTAATTTTTTTGTGCTATAATCTTTTAATTCAAATAAAACACCATCACTTCTTAAAATATATAGTAATTTCCCTACACGAGTTATACCTTCATAATCCCCATTTAATCCAAAAGTGAATTGTTTGGTAAGTTTATGTTTTTTAAGGTCGTATAAAAATAGAATACCATTTTCGTCTTGTATGCAGGCAATGGTTGTTGAATCGATAATGGCTAATCCGGAAATTTCTTGAAGGGAAGCTGGTAAAACATCATTTACTATTGGTTTACTGAAATCATAACCAAGTTTGAGAGTAGAGCTTGTTAAGCAAGTGATAGTGAACAGTGCTATGCCAATTAATTTTACCACCTCTTATTATCCTATTTTTATTTTTTTTCCTAAAAATTTTGGAGAAGTATAAAGCACGTAAATATCTAATACGCATTTTACTCTAGCAAAATATTCACGAAGTCGAGTTTTAAATGAATAATTTTGATTGACATCTTTTGCGTTAAATCCAATGGCTTGGATATTATTTTTGTTGGCGATAAACAATGCACGCTGATTATGAAATTCTTGAGATATAATGGTGATGGAATCTTCTCCAAAAACTTCATTACAACGTACCACGCTATCTAAGGTTCTAAATCCTGCGTAATCTAATACAATACACGAATCTGGCACGCCGAGCGCTATTAATGCTTCTCGCATATCAGAAGGCTCATCATATCCTTTAATATGATTATCACCACTTACTAAAAAGATATTGTACTTTATGAGCTTTAAATAATTCGTAAGCTGCCTGTATGCGATAACTAAAATAAAAATTATTCGTTCCTCTTATTGTTTTTTTACTGGCGCCTAATACTAAACCTACTTTACGAAATGGTATTTCATTAACATCGGTATATAATTGTGTTTTAGTATTTGATTTGATCCAGTAGTTAGACACAAAAAGCGAAATGAGACAAACTGCTAAAATAGATACTATCCATTTTAAAAATCGTTTCGATTTAATTAAGTCAAACATTATATAAAAAATGATACTATTGTAAAGCTTGCGAAAACCACACTGGCAATACCATTAGTAGTTCCAAAAGCTATATTTACTCTTGATAAATCATTTGGTTTGACAATGGTATGCTGGTAAATCACTAATCCTGTAAATAAAGATGTGCCTATCCAATATAAAAAATTAAAATGTCCAATAAAACCAGCTGCAATAACAAATGCAATGGCAAACACATGCAAAACTTCCGAAAAACGTAAAGCACCTTTTGTTCCTAATAATACTGGGATTGAATTTAGTTTATGTTCTCTATCAAAGGCTTCATCTTGCAAGGCATAAATAATATCAAAACCACTTACCCAACAAAAAACGGTGAAGGAGAATAATAATGGTAACCATGCAAAATGTCCAGTCACAGCCAAATAAGCCCCAATAGGAGCAAGACCTAATCCGCAACCTAATACTAAATGACATAAAGGTGTGAAGCGTTTAGTATAACTATAAAATAAGACAACAAATAAAGCTACAGGTGATAAGTAAAAACAAATGGTATTGATAAAATAGGTGGCGATAACAAATAGTAAGCAATTGATAATAATAAAGAATAAGGCATTTTTTGGATTGATAATTCCAGCAGGAATTTCTCTGATGGCTGTCCGTGGATTTAAAACATCAAATTTTCTATCAATAAAACGATTAAAAGCCATTGCTGAATTCCGCGCAGTAACCATGCAAGCCAGAACCAATAAAAATAATTTTAATGAAAATGTAAACCCTTCTTGCAGAGCCAATGTAAATCCTATGCAAGCAAATGGCAATGCAAAAATTGTGTGACTAAATTTTACAAGTGATAAATAATTTTTTATACTAGACATTTAACCTCTGATAATTAGAACCATTAAAAAAATAACTGGGAACGATGATAAAATCATTCCGATGTAGCCAATGCTAAATGCACTTTTTGTGATTTCAAATTTTGTGTTTAAATAAACATTAATAGTAGAAAATGTAAAGCCTATAATAGCGGCTAATAATGAAAACATTAAAAATTGAGGCTTTAATAATATGAAACAACTTAAAGTTCCAAATATTAAGGACACAAGGCCTGATAGTTTAAACAAGTTCATCTTACAAAACGTTATTAGTTTGTTCTTTAATTTTTTCTAATTCATCTTTCATTAAAACAACTAATTTTTGCATTTCTGCGTCGTTAGCTTTTGAACCAATGGTATTTACTTCTCTTCCAATTTCCTGACCGATAAAGTTTAATTTTCGTCCACCAGCTGGTTCTTTCATCGTTTTGATAAAATAATCTAAGTGAGTTTTTAAACGCACTTTTTCTTCGTTAATATCTAGTTTTTCGATGTAGTAAATTAATTCTTGTTCAAAGCGATTGTTATCTACTTTTTCTTTTCCAACAACTTCTTCTAAATTCTTTTTGATGCGATCTCTGATATTTTGAATACGAGCCGCATCATGTTCTTTAATTTTTTCTAATGAATCGGCAATAATTCCTAAACGCGTTTCAAAATCTTTTTCAATCGATTTCCCTTCGTCTGATCTGAAATTATTTAAACCTTCAACCGCTAGTAAAATTACACTTTGTATATCTTTCCAATCTTGCTCGTTTGGTTCTTTACGTTCAGATTTTAAAACATCAGGCATTTTTAAAACATGCGCCATTAAATTTGTTGTTGGTTCATTTAACTCTATAGCTAATTGCTTTAATTGATTGTAATATGATTTTGCTAAATCGGTATTAATTTGAACGGGCGTTTCTTCTATTTTAGATTCTACATAAACAGATAAATCTACTTTGCCACGTTCTAATAATTTAGTGATTTCACTTTTTAATTCATGTTCTTTATCGCGGTAGGTTGAAGATAAACGTAAACTTAAATCTAAGTTCTTACTATTAAGTGAACGAATTTCAACATTAACGGTTTTGTTTTCAAATTCTTTTGTGGCTTTTCCAAAGCCTGTCATTGATTTTAGCATGCTATAAAAATAGTGAATTAAAGGCAAATTTTGGAACCAAATTGAAATTAATGTTTTACCTTTAAACTCCTTAAAACAGAGCGTATTACAATACACGAAACATACATGAAACGCTGCCTTGAACTAGCAGCCAAAGGTTTAGGCAATGTAGCGCCAAATCCTATGGTAGGTTGCGTCATTGTTTGTGATGGTGAGATTGTAGCAGAAGGATATCATGAACAATACGGCAGTGGGCACGCCGAACCAAATGCCATTAAGCAAGTAAGTGATGCTATTCTTAAAAAAAGTACGTTATATGTGACTTTAGAGCCTTGTTCGCATCATGGAAAAACGCCTCCTTGTGCGGATTTAATTATTAGTAAAGGCACCAAAAAAGTGGTGATTGGAAATTTAGATTCTAATCCTTTAGTTTCGGGAAGAGGTATTCAAAAATTAAAAGAGGCAGGTATTGAAGTGGAGCATGGTATTTTAGATAAAGAATGTAGAGCACTGAATAAACGCTTCTTTACTTTTCACGAAAAAAAACGACCTTATATTATTTTAAAATGGGCTCAAACTCAAGATGGATTTATCAGCCGTAACCCTTTGCCAGAGAATAAAGAAGATAATTGGATTACTGGGAAAGAAAGCAAAGCCTTAGTTCATAAATGGAGAGGAGAAGAGCAAGCTATTTTAATTGGATACAATACAGCATTAGTTGATAATCCTTTATTGACAACACGTTTAGCAGAAGGTAAAAATCCTATACGTTTAATTATTGATAAAAATTTGGATTTACCTCACAACTTAAATATTTTTAATGACGAGGCTAAAACAATTGTTTTTAATTGCATGAAAGCCAGCGAGAATGACAACATTCGATATGTGAGAATAGATTTTCAAAATGCCATTCAAGAAATTTTAAACGAATGTTACGTTCTAAATATTTCGAGTATTATTATTGAAGGAGGAACAAAAACCATTAATGAGTTTATTAAAAAAAACAAGTGGGATGAAGCATACATATTTGTGAATCCAAATAAAACATTTCAGCACGGCATTCCTGCTCCTGATATTTCTTTTAATCAAATCACTCCAATAAAAATTGGTGACGATTTACTATACACTTTATACAACATATAAAACATGATTTTTCTAATTCTTTCGATTATTATTTCCACTTTATTTGGTATTTCTTTTAAGGTAATTGCCGTGAAAAATATTAATGGGTTTCAAGCCATTATTGTAAACTATGTTGTAGCGGGTTCTTTAGGTTTTTTAACTACTAAGTCATCAGTTACACCAATGAATGTGTTTAATGAATCGTTTTTCCCTATTGCTGTTTTTTTAGGAATTGTCTTTATTAGTAGCTTATTCGTAATTTCTGAAACTACTGCGAAACAAGGTATTTCGGTGGCGCAAGTTGCTAATCGTATGTCGGTGGTAGTACCAATAAGTATTGCTATTATGTTTTATGGTGATGGTATTTCTGTTTCAAAAATCATTGGCATTGTGTTAGCTATTACGGCAGTGTATTTGGTGTCACACAAAGAAACACAAGGGAAAGTAGCAGATAAATTTTGGTGGTTATTTCCCTTAATAATTTTTGTGTGTAGTGGTATTATTGATTCTTCCATTAACTATGCTCAACGTAATTTATTAAATGATTTAAATTTTGACGCCTTTCTATCTACTATTTTTGCAACTGCTTTTATATTTGGTTTTATAGTGTTGTTGTATCAGTTAATTATTAAAAAAGAAAAATTTCAATGGCAAGCTATTCCTGCTGGAATGATATTAGGGACGATTAATTTTGGAACGATGTATTTCATTATTTCTGCTTTAAATACTAATGTGTTAGAACCTTCGGTACTATTCCCGATTAATAATTTGAGCATTTTAACCATTTCAACTGTTGTTTCGGTTATTGTTTTTAAAGAAAAGCTATCTTCTAAAAACTGGATTGGTATTGGGTTAAGTTTATTGGCGATTTTAATTTTAGGATTATTACCTCAGTTGATGAAATAAAATTCATGCTATTTTCTGATACATATTTAACTATTGAACATAAAGCCAATATTATTTTTAAAGATAAAGGCAGTAAGTTTTTAGCCTTCGCTTTTCCAGTTGAAAATGATGCTCAAATTAAAGATGCACTGCTGCAATTAAAGAAAGAACATCCTAATGCTAATCATCATTGTTATGCGTATCGTTTAGGTGCCGATAAATTAAATTACAGAGCAAATGATGATGGAGAGCCAAGTAATACTGCTGGAAAGCCAATTCTTGGGCAAATGCAATCCAACGACTTAACTAATATATTAATTGTGGTGGTTCGTTATTTTGGAGGCACCTTATTAGGTGTAAGTGGATTGATTAATGCTTATAAAAGTTCAGCAGCAGAGGTGATTAAAGAATGTAACATCATTGAAAAATTTATTTCATTTAATTATACCATTAGCTTCCCCTTTGAACATTTAAACGATGTGATGAAATTATTGAAGCAAACAGATTGCAAAATTATCGCTCAGCAATTTGATAATGATTGTGAAATTAGTTTTAGTATTCGTAAAGCGAATTCAGAAGCTTGTGAAGAGAAATTAAAGAAGTTAAATGGACTTAAATTAACTTATCAATAACTGTCTAATTTCGTATCTTTATCACATGCAAATTTCTAACCGACAATTATTTTTAAATCATGTTGCTCAGGTATCTCCTAAGCCAATGGACTTAGAGATAGTGAAAGCAAAAGGTGTCCATTTATTTGATATGAATGGAAAATCCTATATTGATTTTATTTCTGGAATTTCGGTGAGTAATGTAGGGCATTGTCACCCTAACGTTGTAAAAGCTATTCAACAACAAAGCGAAACTTACATGCACTTAATGGTGTATGGAGAATATGTGCAAGCGCCACAAATACAATTGGCTAAGGCCTTAACTGATTTATTGCCACAAAATTTAAATTCTGTTTTTTATACTAACTCTGGAACTGAGGCTACTGAAGGCGCTTTGAAATTAGCAAAACGTGTGACTGGCAAAACAGAGATTATTTGTTTCAAAGATTCTTATCATGGTTCTACGCATGGCGCTTTAAGCGTGATGGGTAATGAAGAATTTAAGCAAGCATTTAGGCCTTTACTGCCAGATGTCAAAATTTTAGAATATAATTCGATCGAAGAAGTTAATAAACATATTACTTCAAAAACCGCTGCTGTAATTTTGGAGCCTGTGCAAAGCGAAACGGGTTATACTATTGCAACGAATGAGTTTTTAAAAGCCATCCGAAAGAAATGTGATGAGCATTGTGCCTTAATGATATTAGATGAAATTCAAAACGGATTTGGACGTAGTGGCACTTTTTTTGCTTTTGAACAAACCGGTGTTGTGCCTGATATTTTATTATTAGCCAAAGGCATGGGCGGCGGCTTACCAATAGGCTGTTTCATTAGCTCTCAAAAATTATTAAATGAGTTTACATATAATCCAGTTTTGGGAAACATCAACACCTTTGGCGGTAACGCCGTTTGCTGCGCAGCTTCTTTAGCTTGTTTACAAACTATCCAGTCCGAAAAATTGATGGATGACATAGAACGTAAATCCAATCTGATCCGTTCCTTATTAGTTCATCCTGCTATTAAATCTATTAAAGGTAAAGGCTTTATGTTGTCTTTAGATTTTGAAGACACCGATTTAAATTTTAAAATTATTGAAACTTGTGTGAAGAATGGTTTAATCGTAGATTGGTTTTTGTTCAATTCTCATTCTATGCGTATTGCACCGCCATTGATTATTACCGATGAAGAAATAAAACAAGCTTGTGAGATTATTTTGAAATCGATTAACGAGAGTCTTTCTTAAAAACACTTCTCATATGTTGGTAATAGTGCGGCTGGTTTTGAAATGGAGCGACCGCCATTAAGGAGCAATGGTTGGCAATTGTTTATTTTGTTTTTTTTCAAGGAAAGAAAATCTAAAGATCAACTAACGCCACCAACAATTTCTCAATCTTTAATTTCATTTCTTTTGGCGAGCAATCGTAATTATTAAAGAGTACCGAAAAAGCTAATTCTTTTCCTGATTTTGTTTTCACATAACCACAATAGCCTCTTGCACGATTAATATAACCAGTTTTCGCACGCATATTATTTTCAGCAAAGGTACCTTTGCATAAACTAGTCATGCTACCATTTTTTCCTGCAATTGGCAAGGAAGCATTAAATGCAGGATACATTAAGCTATCTCTGTAAATTTTTGATAATACCGTTGCCTGAATTTTAGTGGTAATACTATTTGCTCTTGATAAACCGCTTCCATCAGCCATGTGTAGGCCTGATACATCAACGCCTCTGCCTTCCCAGTAGTTTTTTACAGCATCTATGCCGTTAGATGTGGTTCCTTGCTTTTTTGATTTAGCTGCTCCAATAGTATTTAATAAGCTTTCCGCATAATGGTTATTACTTTTAATATTTGTATAGTAAACTATTTTTTCAAGCTTTGGTGATTGATGCGTATATACTAATTGTTCGTTGCCTTTTAAAGTGCTTTGTTCTATAGTTAAAATTTCAACATCAGTAGTAGCTAAATTATTTTTTTGTAATTCTGATTGTAATTGATTTTCAAAGTATAATGCTGGCTCTGGCATTTCGGCTTCTACTTCATAATGTGTTTTGTTTGGAGGAATCGTGCCTGTTACTTTTCTGTTGTAACCATTAGGGTCGCCAAATACAAAAGCATCATCTTCGGTTCCGGCTGATATAACATTAGATTGAATGGTCATTTTTTTTGCAAAGTAATTGGGTGATATACTTTCCAATTCGGCGGATGTATTCAATGCACCACTATTATAAAATATCGAAAATTTATTATCACGGTAGGAAAGTCCATTTGCTCCAGCACCAAAATAATTCCCAATATCGCCCCAAATCCAAGTGCTTGGTATAGTATTATTAAAATAGGAGACATTTGCGATAATAGAACCATTTATTTTTTTGATATTTTTTGCTTTGATTTTCTCAAGAATGGGATTGAAAAAATCAACATCACTATTATAAAAATAAGAGGAGTTAAAAGAAGGGTCGCCGCTACCTTTGATTAATAAATTATTAGTAGACGTTCCTGAAGCGGAATCTATTTTTGTGAATGTGAAAAAATTAGTTTTATAGGTATAATCTTTCCCTAAAATCCCCAAAGCTGCCGAGGTAGTCATGATTTTCATCGTACTAGCGGGAATTAAAGCTATTTCCGAATTATATTCTTTTACAGTTTTTCCTGTTTGTGCCTCTAAAACACAAAAGCTGTAAGTGGCATGTTGCAAAGATTTATCTTTTTTATAGGATTCTAAAATTGCATCGATGGTATTTTGAGAATAAACACTAATTGAAAGAAAAGTACCTATTGTACAGACTATTAATTTTATCATTGCAATTGTTAATTTGTTATAAAATTAATTCCTTAACTTAAATAAAACTTTATACTTTCATTTTTGTTTTTAACTTTATACAACTCAAAACGCTAAACATGGTTTATGCCCAATACGTCGTTCGCTTTTAAACAGTTTATTGTCAAGCAAGATAGGTGCGCTATGAAAGTAGGTACTGATGCAGTTTTGCTTGGGGCTTGGGTTTTGCCAAATGGCAGCAAACACATTTTAGATATTGGAACTGGTACAGGTGTTATTGCCTTAATGCTTGCTCAAAAAACACAAGCTCATATTGATGCGATTGATATTGATGAAGAGGCTTTTTTACAGGCCAAACAAAACGCATTAGATAGTAAGTTTTCTAGTCAAATTACGGTTACTCAAACTTCTTTACAGCACTATTCTAAAGAAAGTACTCAAAAATATAATTTGATTGTTACCAATCCGCCTTATTTTGAACAGTCGCTTAAATCCTCTGACGAACAGCGCTCACATGCCCGACACGCCGACGTATTACCGTTTGAAGAGTTATTGGATGGCGTTTTAAAATTATTGGATGAAAAAGGTAAATTTTGCCTTATTTTACCAACTTTAGAAGCAATTAAGTTTAGAGCATTAGCCGAAAAAAGAGGGCTTCATTTATCTAAATTATTACGAGTAAAATCTAGAATAGATAAGGATACTGATAAACGCCATTTGATGCAATTTGAGGTAAAACCTACTGAATTTTCCGAGAAAACAATAGCTATTGAGCTTGAAGAAAGACACCAATACACTGATGATTACAAGGATTTAACCAAAGATTATTACATTAATTTTTGATAAAATAATTGTCATTTTTTCATTTATTTTCCTATCTTTAAAACATTAAGAAATTTATCTATGCAAAAAATTGTATTAGTATGTCTTGGCTTTTTATGTTTAAACGCATCGGCTCAAGACACCGTAAAAGTAAAAACTGCTTTAACTACAGAACAAGAAGCTGAAAACGCTTATAATGTTGGTTTAGAGTATATGGGTAAAAAAGATTACAACATGGCAATCGAACAATTTTCGAAGGCTATTTCTTTTAAACCAAATTTTGATAAGGCTTTTTGTAGTCGTGGCTTTGCCAGATATGAATCTAAAACCTTTGATGCTTCTATTGAAGACTATAATAAAGCATTGGGTGTAAATCCCTTAAATGTGGATGCCATGTTTGGGAAAGCACAAAGTTTTTATGCCATCAATAAAAAGGATTCTTGTGTGAGTTATCTAAGTAAAACCGTTTTTATAGATGACAAATATGCAAAAGCGTATTATTTAAGCGGACAAATTAATTTTGAACAGGGCGACTATAAATATGCCGTTACTGAATACGACAGAGCTATTGCTGCTAAATCAGATTATGCTTATGCTTATAATGATAGAGCTTCTGCAAAAAAAATGTTAGGGGATGAAACAGGTGCTATTGCTGATTATGAAAAAGCTGTTTCGATTGATAATAAATTGTTTTTCACATACAATAACTTAGGTTCTTGTAAACGTAATAAAGGTGATAATGCTGGAGCTATTGAAGCTTATAACAAAGCCATTGCCTTAAAAGCCGATTATTATATTGCTTTAAACAATAGAGGAACTGCTAAATTAAATATGAATGATTTTGCAGGAGCTGTTTCTGATTTTGATGCAGCTTTGAAACAAAAACCTAATTATACATTAGCTATGAATAATATGGCTTCTGTTTATATTAAGAAAAAAGATTATAAGGCAGCTACAGAATGGGCTAATAAAGCCATTCAGGCTGATGCAAAATTAGGCGCTGCTTATGTTAATAGAGGAATTGCTAAACAAATGTTGAAAGATGAAGAAGGCGCTTGTGCAGATTGGAAAAAAGCAGCGGAGTTTGGCGCTGCAGAAGGAAAACGTTATACATCTGGTTTCTGCGACTAATCAATCATTCAAAAGAATATTCATTCATACCAATAAAGAATATGAACACATTATATAAAATAGCAGCAATTTTTCTTTTCACAAGTTCTGTTGCGTTAGCCCAAAATATTGAATTCGAAAAATCTAACTTTCCTGATAAAAAGGATCAATTAAAAGAAGCGAAAAGAAGTTTAGAAGATGGAAAAGATGCGTTTTCATTAGGTAAAAAAGAGTACGATTTCGTATTAGAAGGATACGTTAGTAAAAATAAATATTATCCTGTGAGTCGTAAAGATTATCAACGTGCGGGTGATATTTATTTTAAACAAGCCCAACCCTTATTAGCAAAAGCTCAGGATTTTAATCCTAATAATGCGGAGTTAAATTATATGCTGGGTGTTATTAGTTTTAACTTAAATCCTCAATCAGATAATGGGGCTAAATATTTGGAAAAAGCTTTATCCTTAAACGACCCTAAGTTGCCAGAAGATTTAACCTATTTTTTAGGTTGGGCTTGTCAGTTTCAGTTAAAGTGGGATGATGCTATTAAGTATTATCAAATGCAATTAACTATTTTGAATAAAGATGCGAAAGGCAACGCTGCAGCCATTGAAGATGTAAATAAAAAAATGGCAGAGTGTAAAGTAGGAAAAAAAGAAACAGCAAATCCTCAACGTGTGTTTGTAGATAATTTAGGCACTAATATCAATACGTCTTATCCTGAATATAGTGCCTTTATTTCTGCCGATGAATCAATGATGGTATTAACAGCTCGTAGAGAAAATTCAACCGGTGGGAAATTAGATGAAGGTGATAGTTGGCCTTTTGAAGATTTGTACCAATCATTTAAAGTAAATGGAAAATGGACGCCTGCACAAAATTTCGGTCCTTTAGTAAATAGTCCTGAACATGATGCAACAGCTGGATTATCAAGCGACGGAACGACCATGTTTATCTTTAAATATAAAGAAAAAGATGGGGGAGATATTTATATGAGTAATTTAAATGGAAATACGTGGTCGAAGCCTGAGCATTTAAATAAAAATATTAACTCTAAATGGCATGAGTCTTCTGTGAGTTTATCTTATGATGCAAAGCGTTTGTATTTTATTAGTGATAGGGAAGGCAATATGGGTGCAGGTGATATGTATTATTCTGATAAAGATGCAAAAGGAGATTGGGGTACTGCCATGAATGCTGGTCCTGATTTGAATACCAAGTATGGCGAAGAAGGTGTTTTTATTCATCCTGATGGAAAAACCATTTACTTCAGTTCTAAAGGACATGGCACCATGGGAGGTTGTGATATTTTTAAATCAACTTTTGAAAATGGTAAATGGGGTGTGCCTCAAAATTTAGGTTATCCAATTAACGGACCAGATGATGATGTGTTTTTTGTAATCAGTGGTAGTGGAAATCACGGTTATTTTGCGTCTTCAAAACAAGGAGGATATGGTGATAAGGATATTTATAAAATTACATTTTTAGGTCCTGAAAAACCTCCAGTGGTAATGAACGAAGATAATTTATTAGCTAGTGTTGCAGCGCCAGTAAGCGAATTTAAAGCAGAGAAAATTGTAAGCTCAGGACCTAAAATGACGATTTTAAAAGGCGTTATTTCTGATGCTAAAACTTATAATTTATTGGAAGCAACTATTGAATTAATTGATAATACGTTAAATGATGTTATTGCAACTTTTAAATCTAATAGTACAACAGGTAAATATTTAGTGTCTTTACCATCAGGTAAAAACTACGGTATTGCTGTTAAAAAAGATGGTTATTTATTTCACTCAGAAAACTTCGATTTAAAAGCATCTGAAGAATTTCAAGAGGTTGAAAAAAATATTGCTTTAAAACAAATTGAAGTTGGACAATCTATTGTCTTAAAAAATATTTTCTTTGACTTTGATAAAGCTACGATTCGCCCTGAATCTGCGAATGAATTAGATCGTTTAATTAAATTATTAACAGAAAATCCAACTTTAAAAATTGAATTAGGAAGTCATACTGATAGTAAAGGTAGCGATGATTATAACCAAAAATTATCTCAATCTCGTTCTCAATCTGTTGTAACTTATTTAATTGGAAAGGTATAGCAACTGACAGATTAGTGGCTAAAGGATATGGCGGAACGGTTCCAGTAGCAACTAACGATACAGATGCTGGTCGTCAAGAAAATAGAAGAACAGAATTTAAAATTTTGAGTAAATAACTCAAATGTTTCGTCGCGCTTGGGAGTATATCTCCTCAATTGGTATTCAGCCCGAATACGATGATATTTTAGTAAGCGTATTACGCTAACTAATCGTTTTAGTGTTGTTGCTATTTTAGTTTTTTTATTTAGTGGCATTAATAATATTTTTTTAGGAGATTTATTTTCAGGTTTATTGATTGAATGTTTAGTAGGCGTTTGTTTTTTAGGCTTTTACTTTAATAAATTGCAATACCATCGATTTGCCATTTCGTTTATTTTTATAACCGTTAGTTTAGCTATTTTTTATTTTGATTCTTATTCTGGTATTTTGTCTGGCACGTATTTGTATCATTTTCCTTTGATTTTAGCTATAGCCTTTATATTTGATATGAGAGAAGATAAAAGGCTAATGTTATTTCATATTTTGTTAATCATTGCTTTTTTATCCATCAACGTTATTACACATGCTGAATTGTTTAGAGTACTTTTTAACAGATGAAAAGCGGTCTCAAATGTTTATGTTTAATTTAATATTTAGCGCATCTGCTGTTGGGTTCTTTGTATATATTATGATTCAAAATAACTTAAAAGAGAGCTATTTATATATTCAACGAATTGAAGAGAGGCGTCAATCAGAGAAAGCAGTTAAGGAAGCACTGGACGAGAAAAATATTCTGATATCCGAATTACATCATCGTGTAAAAAATAATTTAGCTATTATTTCAGGTTTATTTAGTTTAAAAATAAACGATGATTTACATGAAGATGCTAAAAATGTATTGCTGGAAAGCAGAAATAGGGTGCGTTCGATGGCTTTAATTCATAATCGTTTGTATAAAAGTGATAACATGACTAATGTAAATTTTGAAGAATATGCTAAAGAGTTAATATCAGAAATTAGTGCTTCTTATCCAGCAGTGGCTAATTCTGTAAAAATAGATACCGATATAAAAAATGTATCCATTAATATTAACTCAGCAATCCCTTGTGGTCTAATATTAAACGAATTACTGACGAACGCCTATAAACATGCGTTTAGAGATAAGACAAATGGACACATTAACGTGTCTTTTATAAACGATAATAACGCAATTGTTATGCGTGTGGAAGATAATGGAGTGGGCTTGCCTGAAGATTACAAACAAAAACAATCTTTGGGAGTAACGGTGATAGAGTCTTTAAGTGAACAATTAGATGGTTCTTTTAATTTTTCAAACAATAACGGCACTTGTTTTGAATTAAGGTTTAAGTATAATTAACCCGTTTTATTCCTGTAATTATTAAATTACTGCATACGTTGGTAAAGGTGCGGCTGGTTTTGCCAATTCGGTGCGAACTGCCATTTTTTCGTTGGCACTGCGCAGGCTTTTGGGAGAAAATTGCAGTTGGCAATGTTTCTTCTTTTTGTCGAGGAAAAAGCAGATAATACATTTTTTAACTCAAATAATTAAATTTTAACAGTATTTTAATATAAACTACCCCAATAAATTATTGATTTAACAGTTTCTTAGTATCTTCGTCAATATAAATAGCATATCAAAAAAATTATGAGCACAGAACAACCTAAACAAAAGAAAAGTCTATTAAAGCGAATTTTAAAATGGACTGGTATTTCATTTTTACTATTGTTAATTTTAGTAATTGCAGCACCTTTTATCTTTAAGGATAAACTGGTTCAAATTGTAAAAGAGGAAGCCAATAAAAATTTAAATGCAAAAGTTGATTTTGGTGAATTTGATTTGACTTTGTTTAGCTCGTTCCCTGATTTTAGATTTAAAATTCAGAAGGTAAGCGTGGTTAATATTGAACCATTTAAAGGGGATACATTAGCATATATTAAAGAATTATCTTTTGATTTGAACATTAAGAGTGTGATTAGTGGCGATAAATATCAAATCAATTCTTTGATAATTGATGAGCCACAAATTAATGGTATTGTAATGGCAGATGGTAAAGCCAATTGGGATATTGCAAAGGCAAGTACCGATACAGCTGCTGTTGAACCTGCAGATACGAGTGCAACTAAATTCGCATTAAAATTAAAATCTCTACAAATTAAACATGCAAATATTACTTACAATGATATGCAAGGTAATATGAGCGCGGCTTTAAAAGATATGAATTATACCTTGAGCGGAGATTTTACCCAAGATAATTTTATTTTAAGTAATTTATTGGAGATTGCCGAACTTTCTTATAACATGGGAGGAGTTGGTTACTTAACCAAAGCTAAAACGCGCTTTAAGGCAGATTTAGATATGGATATGCCAAACATGAAATTTACCTTTAAAGAAAATGAATTTGATTTAAATGAGTTAGGATTAACTTTTGATGGATTTGTTTCGATGCCTAAAGATGATATTGGAATGGATTTAAAATTTGCCGCTAAGCAAACTGAATTCAAATCTATTTTATCTTTAATACCAAGTGTATATTCTAAAGATTTTGCTAGTGTGAAAACAGAAGGTAAATTAAAGTTAGATGGTATGGCAAAAGGAACCATGCATTCGAGTGCAGATGGAAAAAGCGATACTTATCCAAGCTTTGAAGTTAATTTAGGAATTGCCAATGCGATGTTTAAATATCCTTCTTTGCCAAAATCGGTAAACAATATTAATATTGATGTGCATGTGGAGAATAAAAAAGATTATTTAGATGCAACAGTCATTGACGTGAATAAATTTCATTTAGAAATGGCAGGAAATCCAATTAATATGTGGGCACATGTTAAAACACCAATCTCTGACCCAGATTTAGCAGCCGAAATAAAAGGAGTCATCAATTTAGCGTCGGTAAAAGAATTTATACCAATGGAAGCTGGAGATGAAATGAGCGGGGTGGTAACAGCAGATATAGCAGCAGCTGGCAGAATGAGCAGTATTGATAAAAAAGAATACGATAAATTTAAAATGAATGGTAGTTTGGCAATTGATAAAATGAACTACAAAACAACTACTTTGCCTTATGCCGTGATGTTGAATTCAATGAAATTGAATTTCACCAATCAGTTTGTGGAGTTAGCTGCCTTTGATGCCTTAATGGGTAAATCGGATGTTAAGGCAAGCGGGAAGATTGATAATTTTATGCAATACATTTTTAAAGACTCTTTAATTGTTGGCCATTTTAATGTACAATCTAATTTAATGGATTTAAATGAATTAATGGCTTCTTCAGGACCGACAACCGCAGCACAACCAGCGGCTGCAGATACTGCAGCGATGACCGTTGCAGAGGTGCCGGGAAATATTGATTTTGTTTTGAATGCCAATATTACCAAGTTATTGTATGATAATTTAGTAATTGATAACATGAATGGTAATATCGAAATTAAAAAACGTAAAGTAGATATGACTAACTTGAACTTAGGTTTGTTAGGTGGTAAAGTATTAATGAATGGTTATTACGAAACAACCAATCCTAAAAAACCAAGCGTTGATTTAAGTTTTAAAGTAGAAAATTTTGATATTCAAAAAACATTTGCTGCATTTAATACAGTTCAAAAAATTGCGCCAATTGGACAATATTCTAAAGGGATGTTTACAGCTACTTTAGAAAACTTTAAAGCTGATTTAGATCAAACAATGTCGCCAATATTATCAACTTTGCATGGTAATGGTGTATTTAAAACGAGTAGCGTAACGGTTGGTGGTTTCCCGGCATTTGTAAAATTAGGCGAAGCATTAAAAATTGAGCAATTAAAAAACTTGAACATCCAAAATGTAATGGCTGAATATGAGTTTAAAGATGGCAGAGTAAATTTACGTAATCCAGTAAAAGTAAAAATTGATAAGATTGATGCAGAAATTACTGGTTCTACAGGCTTTGATCAAACCATTGATTATAATTGGAAAATGACTGTGCCAACAGAGATGTTTGGTGCACAAGCAAATAATATGGTTGCTGGTTTATTAGGACAAGCTAGTTCTGCTATTGGTACAACGGTTAGTATGCCTAAAACAGTGAAGGTAAATGTAGGATTTGGCGGAACTGTTATGAAACCAACTGTTAAAACAGGTACTAAAGCAGGTGAAGCAGGAGCAAGTGTGAAAGACCAAGCGGTTACTGCGATAAAAGACAAAGCAAACGAAGAGGCTCAAAAAATATTAGCAGATGCACAAGCGCAGGTAGAAAAATTAAAAGCCGATGCGAAAGTAGCTTCAGATAAACTAAAAGCAGAAGGTTACGCTGCAGCTGATAAACAAGTGGAGGATGTAAAAAACCCAATAGCAAAAATTGCTGCTAAAAAAGCTGCAGAAGTAGCGAAGAAAGAAGTAGACAAACAGGCACAAAAAGTTTTGGATGAAGCAGAAGTGCGTAGCCAAAAAATATTAGAAGACGCTAAAGCGAGAAGTGCAGCAGAGGCTGCAAAGTAAATTTAATAGGCGCTACATTGTAGCGCCTATTTTGTTAGTTAAAACAAGATTGTCGCTTTTTTGTTGGGTAAAACTAAGTAGCAGTTTATGAGAACAATCAAAATCATAATTATTTCACTGATATTTTGCAGCTGTTCAGTAAAACGTTTCTCACTTTCTGACCAAAACTAAAGGCTGGACAAGTTTTTACGACTTATGGTATTTTATATTCGTTAGGACAGGATAGTATTCTTGTTGACAAATGTAAGCTAACATTAGATAGTATTTTCAATTTTCTTAGATCACATCCTGATATAAAAGTTGAGCTTGGCGCACATACTGATATCAGAGGAGATGATGAAAAAAATTTAGCATTATCTCAATACAGAGCAAACAGACTCAAGGAGTATTTTATCAAGCAAACAATTAATTCAGATAGGTTGGTTGCAAAAGGTTTTGGTGAGACCAAATCAATACGTTCAAAAAAAGAGCAAGAGAAATTGGGCGACCATGCTAGAAATGTAAATAGACGTACAACTATTAGAATAATTAAATAAACTGCTACGAAGTTGGTAGTATTATAAATGCATAATATAAAGAATAATGTTCATGATAAAACTAGATAGTAAAATTAAAGCAGGTGTTATGGTAATGATTACTTTGTTACTATTTACTTCTTGTCAATTAGGACGTTTTGTGTTTTATAATTTTGCGGACATTAAAGATTATAGAAAATTTAAATCTAGGCCATTAAATGCTAGTCCAATCGCATTTAATTTTTGTTCGACCGAAAAAGGAAAATTTCCTAAAGAAATAGATAATACAACATTCGACAAATACCTTGAAAATAATAAGACAGTTGCCTTTTTAATTATTAAGAATGATACAATTCAATATGAAAAATATTTTAAAGGCTATGAGCAGGAAAGTATTGTTCCATCATTTTCAATGGCAAAATCAATCTCATCAATCTTAATAGGTTGCGCTATTGATGACGGTTTAATTAAATCTGTTGATGAATCGATTACTAATTACATTCCTGAATTGAAAAAAAACGGATTAGAAAAAGTTACAATAAAACATCTTCTGCAAATGACATCGGGAATTAAATTTAATGAAAGTTATATAAACCCTTTTGGAGACGCTGCTTCTTTTTACTATGGACTTAATCTTAGAAAACAAATTGCAAAAATGAAGTTAAAACATGAGCCTGGTAAAAAGTTTGAGTATATTAGTGGTAATACTCAGTTATTAGGTTTAGTATTAGAACGTTCATTACGAGGAAAAACAATTACGCAATATTTGCAAGATAAATTATGGACACCATTAGGGATGGAGTATAGTGCATCTTGGAGTATTGATCGTAATAAAAATGGACTAGAGAAAACATTTTGCTGTTTAAATGCAAGAGCAAGAGACTTTGCTAAAATAGGCCGTCTTTACAAAAACAAAGGTAATTGGAATGGAACACAAATTGTTTCTCAAAAATGGGTTGATGAATCCACAAAGTTGGATACAACAGACGGAAGTGTAGATTATTATCAGTATCAGTGGTGGTTGCCAACACCTAACGAAGATTTTATGGCTGAAGGTATTTTAGGTCAATTTGTATATGTAAATCCTTCTAAGAATTTAATAATTGTAAGGCTTGGAAAAAATGAGGGAAAAGCTAACTGGTGGACAATTTTCACTTCTTTAGCAAAGGCATATTGAAAAGAAGAATAGTTGTTGTTCATCTACTTGTTAATTAATTCTAATCTGCAATATTATCAGAGTCCATTTTTTTTGTTTAATTATTTTTATTATATTACAGAAAATAAAATTTTGGCACCATGAATCCATTTTTAACACAGGTTGTTATACAAACCGTATTAAACAACAAACATAAACACCAAATAGTCCGCAGGAATCGCCTTCTAAGTTTCGTTTGGCAAAAGCTTATAAGGAATTTAAGTTATTAGTAACACGATTATTAAAAGATACAGTTTTGATTGGCTTAGGAATTTTGGCGGCAGCTTTTGGTTTAGAGAGTTTTTTATTACCTAGTAAATTTATTGATGGTGGCGCTACTGGTATTTCATTATTAATTACAGAGTTAACCAATATTCCTCTATACTTTTTAATTATTGGGATTAATATCCCTTTTGTATTTTTAGGCTATAAAATTATTGGTAAACAATTTGCCATTAAAACGGCCATTGCAATCACTGGTTTGGCTATTTGTATTGCCTTTGTTCATTTTCCGGAAGTTACTCACGATAAATTATTGGTGGCTATTTTTGGCGGATTCTTTTTGGGCTCTGGTATTGGATTATCGGTTAGGGGTGGAGCAGTGATTGATGGAACGGAAGTATTAGCTATTTTTTTAAGTCGCAAATTTGGCATTACTATGGGTGATGTGATTATTGTGATTAACATTTTTATTTTCTCAACGGCTGCTTATTTTCTATCCATTGAAGCGGCATTGTATTCAATGATAACATATTTAGCGGCCTCTAAAACTTTAGACTTTGTAGTATTAGGTATTGAAGAATATAACGGCGTAACAATTGTATCTTCTCACAGCGAAGAAATCAGGCAAATGATTATTGATGCGATGGGTAGGGGAGTAACAGTGTATTGCGGAAAAAGAGGTTATGGCAAAAGAGGAGAAGGTAAAGAAATTGATATTGTTTATACGGTTGTAACTCGTTTAGAATTAAATAAACTCAATACTGAAATCGAAAAAATAGACCCTAATGCTTTTGTGGTGATGAACACTATTAAGGATACCAAAGGCGGGATGATTAAGAAGCGTCCGTTGCAGCATTAGATTATATATTTAAAGTATTGTCAGTTGAACACACTACTTTAAAAAGCAATTTCTTTTTGTTTTCTTAATGTATAAAAAACATTAAGATAATAATGTGCTTATACATTTGTAAAAACTAATAATGTATAGCAAAAGAGAATTGCAACTTTTAGTGATTAGCGATGTGCATTTAGGCACTTACGGCTGCCACGCCAAGGAATTATTACATTACCTTAAAACAGTTAACCCGCAAACTTTAGTACTCAACGGAGATATTATAGATATGTGGAACTTTAGCAAAAATTATTTTCCTTCTTCACACATGGATGTGATGCGTCATATCATGAAGATGGCAAGCAAAGGCACACATGTGTATTATATAACAGGCAATCACGATGAAATGTTGCGCAAGTACACCGATTTGCAATTAGGTAATTTAGAAATTGTGGATAAGTTATTATTGGATTTAGATGGTAAAAAAGCTTGGATATTTCATGGAGACGTGTTTGATGCCACTACCAAAGGTTATGCAAAGTTTTTAGCAAAGTTGGGGGGCAAGGGTTATGATTTGTTAATTCTCATTAATCGTTTTGTAAACTGGTGTTTGCAATTATTTGGAAAAGATAAAATGAGTATTTCAAAAAAAGTTAAAGATGGTGTAAAAAAAGCAGTCGCCTTTGTCAGCGATTTTGAGACCACCGCTGCTGAACTAGCTATTGAAAAGAAATATGATTATGTGGTATGTGGTCACATTCACATGCCTCAGATAAAAGAAGTGAAAACAGAGGAAGGATCAGTGATGTATTTGAATAGCGGAGATTGGGTGGAAAATTTAACGGCATTAGAATATGATAATGGTAAATGGGAAATATTTAATTACGACAAAAATTATTTAGACTTAATCTATCCAAAAGACAATTTTGAACAAGAAGACATTGTATCTAAAATTTTAGCATCTTAATTTATGACAAAACCAAAAATATTTTATGCCGTGCAAGCCACAGGAAATGGTCATGTGAGCCGCGCTCAGCAATTGTATCCTTACTTACAACAATTTGGAGAAGTTGATTTTTTTATCAGCGGTAACAATGCTAATTTGGATTTTAAATTACCGATAAAATATAGAAGTAAAGGTTGTAGTTTACATTACAGTAAATGTGGCGGATTAAATTATTTTGATGTGATTAAAAACATTAAACCGTTTATGATGTATAAAGATGCAAAATCTTTACCGCTCGAAAAATATGATGTGATTATAAATGATTTTGATTTTGTAACGTCTTTGGCCTGTAAATTAAAGAAATTGCCTTCTGTTCAATTGGGTCACCAGGCAAGTTTTCAATCGGATTCAACGCCACGTCCTGATAAAAAAAGTATGATGGGTGAAACGATATTAAAACACTATGCTCATGCCACTATTCACATTGGCTTTCATTTTCAAAAATACGATTCATTTATTTTGCCTCCAGTGATTAAAGAAGAGTTTATTAATGCTCAACCAACCGATTTAAATCATGTAACGGTTTATTTACCTTCTTTTCAAAAGCATTGTTTGCTAGAAGCGTTTAATAAATTGCCACATGTTCAATTTCATTGGTTTTTGGAATCTATTGAATCGATCAGAACTGAAAAAAACATTACGTATTACCCCATTAATCAAGCCTTATTTAATAAAAGCTTATTTAGCTGCCATGGTTTAATAACCGGAGGAGGATTCGAAACTCCTTCGGAGGCTTTATATCTTGGTAAAAAATTAATTAGTATCCCTATTAAAAATCATTACGAACAACAGTGTAATGCCGCTGCCATTGAAAAAATGGGAGTAAAAGTATTACAAGATATAGGTGATAATTTTTCGGAAGTGATTGAAAAATGGTTTTCCGAAAATAATAATAATCCAAAAGTTGAAGCTAATAAAATTAACCAAACCTTAGAGTTGTTATTTGATACTTATCCTAGTAAAAAGAAAGTAGATAGCGAAGAAGCAATTTTATCTATTTAATATTAATCAAGCAAAATTAAATAGTCCAAAAAAACGGATTATGAATTGGTTATATATAGTATTTCGACTGCATATATTTTGCATCCAGTGAATCACCTATAAATTAAATTGAAAGAAATTAATGAGATTATAGTAAATCTCTATTTATTGAGTAACCAATACCTTTACTGGTTTTAATGATGTCGTTGCCTAATGTGCGACGAATATTTCTGATGTGAATATCAATGGTTCTGCTATTGGCAACTTCTGGTGAGTTCCAAATGAGTTTAGCGAAATCTTGACGGGTAAAAGTTTTGTGTGTGTTGGTGTACATTAAGTTTACCATTTCAAATTCTTTACGAGGTAAACTTATTTTTCCTTTAGGTGTAATAATTAAATATTGTTCTTTATCTACAAAAAAAATAGGATGCTTACTTTGTTCAGTGGCTTCTTCTATTTTACTTTGCGAGCGTTTTTTTAAAGTAGAAATCCGTGCTTCTAATAAAATAGGTTTAATTGGAGTAATAATGAAATCATCTGCTCCAGAGTTGAAGGCTGTAATTTGAATGTAATCATCTTGTTTGTTTGAAAACAAAATAATATATGGTTGTTCAATGTCTTTTAAGTTCCTAATATCGGAAGTGATACTAATGCCATCTCTAAATGTGTAATCCAATTCTGCAATTACCAAATGCACATTGCCTTTTTTTAGGGACGAATATAAATCTTCATCCGATTTAGCAAAGCTAACTTGGTATTTTTTTTCTTCTAAGTAATCGGCCGTTTTTTTTATAGACGAATCAGTATTAGAACAAATAATTATGTGAAAGGATTGAGGCATGGGTATAAAAAAAGGCACGAACAAGGTTCGTGCCTTTACTTTTATGAGAATTATTTATTGATTACTAATTTTTTAGTTTCTTTTGATCCATTGATATCTAAAGAGATGTAGTAAATACCACTAGCTAAGTTAGAAGTGTTTAAAGAAATGGTATTGTTACCTTTTTCAAAATCATTGCTTTGAGATAAAGTAGATACTAAATTTCCTAATACATCATACACATTAACAGATACTTTATTTTTTTCAGCAATGTTAAAAGAAATTGTAGTGTTAGCTGTTGCAGGATTTGGGTATAAAACAAATGAATTTATTACTCCTTTTGCTAAATCTTTTACTCCTAAAACTTGACCATTAAATTGAGGGCCTGAAAAACTTGCACCAGTTGAAGCAGAAGATGCAGCCGATAAACGGAAATCACTTGGGTCATATAATTCTGTTGGGAACGCATTTACAAATGCAATTTGAGCAACAGATTTTGTTGTATCGATAGAAGCTAAACCAGCATAAGCATTATACCAAGTTGCGTTAGCACCACCAGCATCATGAACAAATTTTGGGAATAAGTTACTAGCAATAAGTGTGTTTTGAACTAAACCTAAAGAATCCATATTTGTGTTAGCGTTGTAGTTATCAAAAGTTGGTTGCCCACTAACATGCCATCCTTTTTCCCATCCAACAATAATAGAGTTATGAATAGAAATTGCAGTGTTTCTTCTTGTGAAGATTCCTCTTTCAAATTTTTCTCCAACAGGTAATGCTGTATTGCCATCTCTTTTTGGCCCTATTACAGTCATATTGGAGAAAATTGCTTTTGTAATTGGTAATCTATTTAAACCAGTACCACCAGAGTTATCAGATTCAAAACCGTTAGAATCACCAGCAGCATCAGAAATATCTTTATCTCTAACCACTAATCCAAATTGAATACGACCAGCATAACCATAATCTGTATCAAAATCATCATCTAAACCTCTGAATGCAATTAAGTATTTAGCATCAACTGCCCCACCAAACCATTCAAAAGCATCATCTCCACCAAAAGAAGCTTGGATATGATCGATTTGTGTTCCTGAACCTACACCACCCATTGTTAAACCATTTAACTCAGAATTTGGAGTTGTAGATAAAGCTACACCAGCAAATTCGATACGGCAATAAGACATTACACCAGAACTTTCAGTGTTATTATTTCCACCGTAAGCTGTTTCTGGGAATTGAGTTGCGAATCCTTCAATAAAGTTAGTATTTGGATTAGTACCACAAGTAGAACAAGGTGTATTAATAATACCATTTCCTAATATTACAACACCACCCCAATCTGCTGGGTTTCTGTTAGACTCGTTTGATGTAAATACAATTGGATTCGTTACAGTACCTTGTGCATTTATTTGAGCACCTTTAGTTATAATTAAGCATGCTTTGGTTTTTTGTCACCTTTAATAACTGTACCAGGTAAAATAGTTAAAGTGTTACCAGAAGCAACGCTTACATTACCAACTAATAAATACGTATTACTTGGACTCCAAGTTTGAGAAGTAATAGAACCTGTAATGGTTTGAGTTGTTGCTGGATAAACGGTAATTTGTGGGTCAAAGTTAGCCCAACCAGCTGTCCAGTCGTTTGATGTTGTTCCTGTTAAACCATCGGTAACTGGAAACGCTCCTTTGTAAGAAGTTGAAGTCCAAAATGGAGTTTGTGCCATAGCAGTTACGCTTAATAGTGCTGCTGTTGCTAATGTGTAGATTTTTTTCATTTTGTTTTATTTAATTGTTAAAGTGTTTTTGTTTTTACGCTGCAAATTAACGAGCACAACCTTAGCTTTAGATTAACATGAGTTTACGATATACTTACTTATACCTTAAGTTTATGTAAAGTAATTTTAGTTTTACTTAACATATAATTAATATTAAACTTCAGGAATTATGGGAATTAAAAAACGCTCGTTGTTTAACGAGCGTTTTTGTTATTTTATTTTATAACTAAGAGATATACTAATGGTTGGTGCAAGGCGTGTATTTAGCATCACATTATCACTTTTTGATGAATGTGTAAACTCTTTATTATCTGTTAAAGAAGCTTTATCAAATTTTCCGTTTTTATTGATGTCTTGATAAAAAATTAAATTTTGAGCTAAGGCATCGCGCACGTTTAGTTTTAATTCTATTTTATCTTTAAAAGTTTTAGATAGTTGTAAATCCAAAACATGACGAGGGTTTTCCCAAATATTGGGTTCATCTTGATTACCAACAATGATAATACGTTTTCCAACATAGTTGTAAGATACACTCACTCCAAAATCATATTTACTATCAATGTATTGAATACCAGCATTCATAATAAAAGGACTTTGCCCCTGTAATGGTCTTGCTTCAACTCCGTATAGTTTTGAAACATCCACATCGGATTTTACATAGGATAAATTTGTAAATAAAGTTGTTCCATTTAAAAATTTAGAAGAATCATTTCTGAAAATAGTTGCTAATAAAACTCTGTATTCTAATTCTGCGCCCATATTAGTTGCTTTTGCAACATTGGAATAATTAATTGAACGTACTTGACCATTACCCGCAATTTGCTCAATAGCATTGGTTAAGTCTTTATAAAAAACTGATACGGAAAAAATTTGTCCTGGTCTTCTAGGATAATATTCAAAACGTAAATCATAGTTATTGATGGTAGCTCTTTGAAGAGTATCGTTACCAGAAGTTTGATAATCTGTTACAAAGTCATAAAAGTTAAATGGAGCCAATTCTCTAAATTCAGGACGGTTAACTGTTCTGTAGTATGCTGCTCTGATGTTTGCTCTTTCGTTAAGCGACCAAACCGCATTAATTGAAGGTAAGAAATCAATAACGGACGTGTCTTTTGTTAATTTATTGAAATCTGGATCAAGTGTATTGATTGTTTGCATATAATATTCGGCACGTAAACCGTAGATAAAACGTAATTTGTCAGAAAAACGAGAATCTAGTTGTAAATATCCTGCATTAAGAACAGATGAAGCGCCATAGGAATCGATATAGGTAGTTGATTCAGATAATTTAAATCCTCCATCATATTTTCCTGGACCATCTACACCTCCTATGTTTTCAGGAGAAAAAATTTGCGATTCATCTAACAACAATAAATCGTTATTAAATAAAGTGTCTTTAGAATTTGTTGGAGAACGTGGATGTCTGTATTTAGTATATCCCAATAGACGTGCGGCAAATTCTCTACTTCTTTGTTGATTAAAGCCTCCTAATTTAATTTCGTGTTTGGTGTTTTTAATGTCTATTGTTTTAGATACATCATACTTAATACTGTAAATACGTTCTGTAGTTTTTGCAAAAAACATGGAGCCTGAACTAGTTGGCGTTACTGCATCATCACCAATTTGTGCAGCATATTTCACAGAATCTGATTCAGAAGCACTATTTTTTTGATACACCATTCTGCGTAAGTTTGGAATATCACGTTTAATATCACTAAAACCGCCAATCCATTTTAATTTTTTATTTTCCCTTTAGGGATAAAGTGATCACCATTTAACTGCCCTGAATAAATATTATTTTGAGTAAAAAAACGAACATTTGATTTTTGCCAACCAGGAGCAGAAACGTCACTTGCATCATATATTCCTTTTCTTACAATAACTCTATCATCTGAGTTAATAGAGTATAAGTTTTTTATACTAATTTGATTATTGTCGTTTAACTTGTATGATAAATTCCACATCAAACTTGTTAAAATATTATTTGAAAAGGTTGTGTCTGTATATTCTCTTGTTTTTTGAACAGATTCGCCTTGTTCTTCAAATTCACGTCTTTCAGATATAGTTGTATTGTTAGTATTATTGTACGTAATAGCTACGATACTTCCAAAATCCTTTTTAAATAATTTAAATACATTAGCTTGTGTTACAAATAAGTTGAGATTTGGCAATGCTGTCTTGTTTTGCAAAGTCCAATCATAATTTATTTTTTTTGCTTCAGCTACTCTTTGAAGATTTGAAGTTATTTCAGAGTATTCTTTAGTAGAAGGAATAGAGCCTGGCAATTGTCTCGTTCCATCATCTAATCCTAAAAAATCGGTTTTACCACTTTCGTACGTTTTAAAATTTTTGAATGTAGTTAATGCATTGTAACCTCCTGAAATAGATACGCTGGTGCTGTTTTTCTCAGGAATATTTTTTGTATTTATTAATATGATACCTCCTGCAAAATCTCCCGGCATATCAGGAGTTGCTGTTTTATTAATAACTAAGTTATCTAAGATACCAGAAGGAAAAATATCAAAGGCAAATGCTCTTCTATCACTTTCAGAACTTGGCAATGGAGACCCATTTAAGTAAGCAGCATTGTATCGGTCGCTCATTCCTCTAATAATAGCAAATTTATTATCCTGTATACTTGCACCACTCACACGTTTTAAAACATCACTCGTGCTTCTATCTGGCGTCTTTTTAATGCTTTCAGAAGATATACCATCACTTACACTGGCATTGTTTTTTTGCATTACAAATAAAGTATTGGTGTTTTCCTTATTCATTTCGGCTTGCACTACTACTTCGCCTAATGTTTGTGAACTTGATTGGTCTAGGGTAATATTAAATTCTGTAACATCATTTGCTTTTACAACAACATCAACAAATTTCTTATTATCATAAGTAATATAACTAGCAATGATTGTGTATTTTCCAGGTTGCAATCCTCCTAAAGAAAAATTACCATCAAAATCACTCGAAGCGCCTTTGGTTGTTCCTTCAATTAAGACGGTTGCGCCTGGAAGAGTTTCTCCTGTTTTAGAGTCAACTATTTTTCCAATTATTTTTCCGGTTTGTGCTTGAGATACAATTGTTAATAAGAACAAAGTAGTGGTAAGTATGTATTTTTTAAACATATTGGTCTAGATTTTACGCCGCAAAAAAACGATGTGAACATAAGGTTAATGTCAAGCGTATATTACCTTAATATTAAATCAATAAAAAAATTTGGTAAATAAATTAACATTGGCTTAACATAAGGTATACTCTTAAAATTCGATGCCAATCAAGGACACATCATCTGTTTGTTTTGTATCGCCTTTCCAATCCTCAAAAACAAATTCTAATAGTTCTTGTTGTTCTTCCATTGGGAAATTAGCAGAATATGTCAATAAGTTTAATAAACGTTTCCGACTGAATTTCTTTTGGTTATCTGCATCAAATTGATGTTTCAATCCATCCGAAAAAAAATAGAGTTTCGCATTGTCTTCTAATTTTAATGAGTACGTATCAAAAGTTCTGTTTTTTTCTATTTGCCATCCACCAATGGGAATGAATTTCCTTTATAAGTATTTATGGAATTGTTTTGATAAATAGCAAATTCGCCGCCACCGCAAGCGTATTGAAATTCACGGGTTTTTGTGTTAAATGAAATGAGTGTAATTTCCAGCCAATCATTATTGTATTGCGAATCACTTAATTCGTTATTAAAGGTTTCAATCCATTTTTTGTCCAATTCAGTGAGGTAATCGCCAATATTTTTTAAATTTTTTTGAATCACATAATTTAATAGGCTAATGCCTAATACCGAAAGCATAGCACCCGAAACGCCATGCCCAGTACAATCAGCTAGGGCAAAGAAAATCGTGTCGCCTTTTGAAGTGAGCCAATAAAAATCGCCACCAATTTTATCTTGTGGTTTGTAAATAACAAAATAATCTGTGACAAATTTTTCGAAATGACGAGTTTTAGGCAACAAACCATGCTGAATAGTTTGCGCATAAATTAAACTACTTTCGTGTTCAGTAGAAATTGTTTGTAGCATAAGTTCGTGTTTTATGAACACAAACATCGGAACTCCAAATTACCTTAACGGTTAAGCTATATTAGTTTAATATTATGAATTAAAACTAAATAAAATGTATGACGCCAAGTTTCACTTTAAATACTTAAAGTAATCTCGAGAAAGACAGAATTTAAAGTGAATTTAGTTTTGTTTGTCGAAAAAACAATTTAATAACATGGTTTTACTCCACTTTGTTATTCTTAATTTTCACTAAACTCGTATTTAAAATAACAATACAGTTAATTCCTAATTGAGCAGTTTCTGTAATTTTCTTTTCGGGATATTGATATTTTAATTCTTTGCCAATAGATTTATACAGGTCAATAAACAATTCAATGTCTTTAATTACTTTTTTAGACACTTTGGTTTTTAATGCAGGATTATTTAGTAGCTCTTTTTTTATGTGAGTAATTAAATTGGAAGTTTTTATTTTTTGATCTATTACTTCTTGCATTAAATCATCCTTCACAATTTGTTTTAGTGCTTTATTTATTAAAATATAGGATAAATTAATGGATTCAATAAAGTAGCTGTTGTCAAACGCCTTTTTGTTTTTTTCGATGAGTTGTTTAATTATAACTGCCATAGGGTTAATTTTAGCGAATCTACTTTAGCTATCGTAAACTTTGTGTTAAATATGTTTTTGAAATCTCGGTTTTAGATAAATCGAAGATTAACAGCTAATATCAAATTTATGACCTTTTTATCGTTAAAAATAGGCCCATATATTACCATAATATTAAGTTAAGCTAAAAAATAAGACGATTTCTTAATATTTATTTAACTTTAACCTCAAGGTTTAAGGTTAACTTTGTGCCGATAGAAAGATATGAGTACAGAAAATAGTTTATATAAGATATTGCTTGTTGATGATGAACAAGATATTTTAGATTTTTTAAGTTATAATTTAAAAAAAGAAGGGTTCCAAGTATTTACAGCTCTTAACGGGCGTGATGCAATAAATATTGCTAAAAAAGAAATTCCACATTTGATTGTTTTAGACGTGATGATGCCAGAAATGGATGGAATTGATACTTGTCGGGAAATTAGAGATATTGCAGGTTTAAAAGACGTCATGATTGCCTTTTTAAGTGCACGAAACGAAGATTACTCACAAATTGCAGGTTTTGAAGTTGGAGCAGATGATTATATTACTAAGCCTATAAAACCAAGAGTATTTATTAGTCGAATTAAAGCTTTATTAAGAAGATATTCACCAGATCAGCAAAAATCAACAGCGTTGGATTTAGGTGGAATTAAAATTGATAAAGAAAGATACTGTGTTTATAAAGATGATGTAGAGATTGCTTTTCCTAAAAAAGAATTTAAACTATTATCATTATTAGCTAGTAAACCAGGAAAAGTTTTTACCCGTGAATTTATTTTAGAACAAGTTTGGGGAGATGAAGTAGTGGTTGGCGATAGAACGATTGATGTACACATTAGAAAATTAAGAGAAAAATTAGGTGATGATTATATCAAAACCATCAAAGGAATAGGATACAAATTTGAATTTTAGAAAATAAGCGATAAGAAATTATCGCTTATTTTTTTGGCGGTTCATTGTATGCTTTTATATAATCTGGCCAAGGTGTGGTTTTATATTTATCCTCAGCATAATATTTCAATATTGGCAATAGGGTTTTAGGGCTTAAAAATGAGTTTAAGGCATCTAAAGTAGTTTGTTTGTCATCCAAAACGGCTATCGAAGGAAACTGTAATCTATTATTAGTTGCTCTTAAAGCAAAGGTATGTAAGGGATAGCCATTCAATATAGTTTTAAAACATTTTTCTCCTTTAAACATAATGGTATCATTACTTTCGGCATCAAAGTTTATTAGGTAATAGTTTTTATTAATGTAAGCAGCAATAGCACTATCTTTAATAGTAGTCGCATTTTGCACTTTACAAGCGTTACAAAATCCAGCTGAAATATTTACTAATATTTTTTTCGGACTCTTTTTTTGTAGCTTTTCTATTTCTTTCAAAGTATAAGTTTTCACAACACCTTTTTTAAATACGGTGTCATAAAAGGTATGTTCAAACTGCGAGGCAAAGTCATCATACGCAGCACTTTTATATACATTTTCAACTGTATAAATTAAAAGAGGTTCTAATTTTTTTTCTTCCAAAAAACCTTGCGATAATAAATTATATTCAAAATTATTGGACACAAAAATTGTTGAAGGATAACTTAAACTTGTTCCTAAAAATTTAATGGCTAATTCGTGTGGTGTTTTAGGGTTTGGAGATGTTGGTTTGTACACTTTGCCATTGTACTCAATTGTGTCTTTTGTTTCAGCATTAAACTTTACAGGATAAAAATACTGATTCACATAACCCGCAATATTTGGGTTAGAATAGGTGGTTTTCATCATGTGCTTGCACCAACCACACCAATCTGTATAAACATCTATTAAAAAAGGTTTTGGTTGTTTTTTATTTAACTCTTGCGCTTCTTTAAGTGTTAACCACTTTACAAGCCCATCTTCTGATTGAGCAAACGTATTAGAGTTGATTAGTATTAAGAAGATAACTATTACTTTTAACGTTTTCATAATACAAAAATGGAATTTTTTTTGTAGTTTTGATAATAATTTATAAAAAAATAACATGATAAAAAATCTACTTTCAACTATTACTTTAGTGATTGCTGCTTTAATGGCAAATGCACAATCTTTCACAGCAACTTATGATTTTGCTGCTACTACTTCAGTTTCTGGCACTACAGATCCTACTGCAGCACCAGCGGTTACTGGTTTAACTTGCGGTTCTTTTATGGCGGTTGGTACTGGTTCAAACTCATCTGCTGGGAATCGTTTTTCATTTAATTCATGGGGAACAGGAGCAACTACAGCTGTTGACACTTATTCTACAATGGGTGGAGCTATTGATTTAGGTAAATATTACGAAGTAACGCTTACTCCAAGCTGGTTATACCTTACACTTAACAGCATTGCTTTTACCGCTCCAAAGATCTGGTACAGGAATTAGAAGTTATGTTGTAAGAACAAGCGTTGATGGATTTGCTAATAATTTACCAGCATCAGTTACAACAAATACAAATTTATCTGTTGTAGGTACTAATGAATTCTTTTGGAATTCAGATGCAATTACTTCCGCTCAAAATGGCAGTACTATTACTCTTTTTGGAGCTACTTCTACAACATCTGTTTCTTTTCGTTTTTATGCTTGGAATAGTGAAGCAGGAACAGGTACTTTTAGTATTGATAATGTAGTATTTGATGGTTCTATGGCTGGAACAGTTACAGGGAAATAAATTTTGATTTAAACTCTAATTTCAAGCTTATCCAGTTCCTAGTTATGATGGTGTTTTATTTATTGAAAGTAAAAATCAAAATGTAACTAAAGTAGAAGTAGTTGATGTTTTAGGAAATATTGTTTTATCTAATTCAATAAAAAATGAATCGAAAGTTAAATTAAACTTAACTGATATGCCTAACGGAAATTATTTTGTTAGAATTCATTCTGGCAACTCTGTTTCTACGAAGAAGATTGTAGTTATTAAATAGTAATTAGTCAACAAATAAAAAAAGCGAGTAGTAAATACTGCTCGCTTTTTTTTATGCTATTTAGTTTTTAAAATCAATGTGCTTTCCCATTGTTCCTCTAAAACGATACCCAAAACTTTGTGTTTCGGTGATGGGAACAAAGTTGGCTATTTTGTGAGGTAAATAATTAATCTCAGGTACTTCTCGCGGCAATGTTTTCAAAGTGTCAAATATAACTGGCATATACTTTAAATCTTTTAAACGACGTTTGCCAAAACGATAAGTCATGCGTGTTTGAAATGGATCTGTTGATAAAGCAATTTTTTCTAAACCTAATGATTTTGCTAGTTTGTAACCATACCAAACATTTTCGGTACTATGTTGTGCCTTATCTTCCACAATAATATCTTCGGCAGGCACCCCAAATTCAATAGCGTATAGTTTCATAATTTGAGCTTCTACATAAGGAGAATAAACAGAGCTCCCACTCATGATAATTTTTTTTGTTTTACCATTTTTATATAAATGAATAGCCCATAAAACGCGCATTTGCATGGTGGCGTCCCATTTTGGTTCCATAAAAGGCACTCCAGGCACAATAACGGCATCATATTGTTTATGAGCAGTTAGTGCGCGATGGTTTAATTTTTTTGCAGAAGGTTGAAATAATACACATGAACTCATGCTTACAATTAGGAGTGATGTGTATAAAATAAGTTTCATAATAAGTACTTTTCGTTTAATAGTAAAAACAGTTATATAAGCATTTTGTTTAACCTAAGGTACGATAATTTCTTGTATTATTTAGAAATGACATCCCAAGTATGGTCGCCCAACATTTTCACCGTGCCAACATATTCTAATGTTTTAGGGAGTTTCCCCCAATCATCAGGGCCGATTAATAGCAATTTATAAACGCCTTCTTTTAGGTATAAATGATAGGTTTGTCCAATGATAGGTTCAAAAGATAAATCAGCTAAATATATTTTTTCTGAAATCTCTACACGCTCTTTTAAATCATTAGCTTGTTGCATTAACAACTCAACTTGCTTTTGAATTTGATTCATTTGTATGTTCGTTTGTTCTCGCATTGCCGTTAAAGCGCGTGACTTTATTTTACCAGTATCTATTGCAATAAAAATTGTACTTTAGAAACCCTATTTGTTGTTAATTGACTCAAAAACAAGACATATTTTTCTATCTTAAAAAGCATTGGGGCTACGATTCATTTCGTCCTTTGCAACAAGATATTATAGAATCAGTTCTAGATAATAAAGATACTTTGGCTTTATTGCCAACGGGAGGAGGAAAATCATTATGCTTTCAGATTCCAGGTTTAGTCATTGGCGGCACATGTTTAGTGGTTTCTCCATTAATCGCTTTAATGAATGACCAAGTACAAAATTTAAAAAATAAGGGCATTAGTGCCGTGGCCATCACATCGTCGATGAACACTAAAGAAATTGACATTGCTTTAAATAATGCGGCATATGGGCATGTTCAGTTTTTGTATGTATCACCCGAAAGAATCGAAAATGAAACATTCCGTCAGCGCTTATCTTATTTACCAATTGGCTTAATTGCGATTGATGAAGCGCATTGTATTTCGCAATGGGGTTATGATTTTAGGCCAAGTTATTTAAAGATAGCAGAACTGAGAGAGTACTTTCCTAACGTAAATATGATTGCCGTAACGGCAAGTGCTACTAAGGAAGTTGTAGAAGACATTCAGTTAAAATTAAATTTTAAAAATCAGGGTGTATTCAGGCAATCTTTCGAAAGAAAAAACATTCGCTATGTTGTTCAGATAGAAGAAAATAAATATGAGCGCTTACTAAAAGTCATACATAATATTGGTGGTTCAGGAATTGTGTATGTTCGTAATCGAAAAAAAACAGAAGAGATTAGTAAATGGTTGGTTCAAAATAAAATATCGGCATCGTTTTATCATGCAGGCATCAATACTAATGAGAGAGCGGCAGTTCAACAAAATTGGATAGATAATAAATCACAAGTGATTGTGGCTACTAATGCTTTTGGAATGGGTATTGATAAGCCTGATGTGCGTTTTGTGGTTCATTTAGATTTACCAGAAAGTTTAGAAGCTTATTTTCAAGAAGCGGGAAGAGCAGGAAGAGATGAAAAAGCAGCCTATGCTATTTTATTATGTAATAATTTTGACGTTGTTAATTTAAGAGAACAGTACGAACAAAAAACACCAAGCATCGAAGAAATAAAACAATCCTATCAAGCTATCTTTAATTTTTATCAAATTCCTGTTGAGAGTGGAGAGGGCTTATCTGTTAGTTTTGATATGGAAGAAGTAACGCGTAATTATAATTTAAAACAGATTACTTTATTTAATTCGATTAAGTGTTTAGAGAAAGAAGGTTATGTTTCTTTTTTAGATAGTGGTTACGAGCCATCTAAAGTAATGATGGTGATGGGAAAAGATGATTTGTATAACTTTCAAATTAAATTCCCCAAATACGAACCTTTAGTTAAAGTATTATTAAGGAGTTATGGAGGCTTATATGAACAGTATAGTCATATTAAAGAGAAAGATGTGGCTTACCGTGCTAAAATATCTGAACACGAATTAATTTTACAATTAGATAATTTGCATAAGCAAGGAGTTATTTCTTTTATACCCCAAACTACTTTGCCTAAATTAATTTTTTTACAAAATCGCATTAATTTAAAATTCGAATCCATACGATTAATTAATTATCCTATTTTAAAAGAAAAAGCTTTAACTCGAATTAATAGCGTGGTGAATTATGTGACCGAAAAAAATATATGTCGTAGTCGCTTGTTGTTGTCTTATTTTAATGAAACAGATTTTAAAGATTGCAGTTACTGTGATGTGTGTGTAGAGAAATACAAACGTAATTTAGAAACAGATGAAGGATTGATAGAGAATATCAAATTAGAATTATTGAATCAATCATTTAAGTTGAGTGATTTAATACATAAATTTCAATCGGTTAATAGTAAGCGATTGAATGATTTAATTAATAAACTAATTGATGATGATGTATTATCGATAGACGAAGAAAAACATATTTATTTAAAATAAAACGATGTCAGCAAAAGGAACTTTATATTTATTGCCAGTAGGTTTAGGAGAAAGTCATTTGGAGGATGTACTTCCAAAACGTAATTTAGATCTGATAAAATCATTGACCTATTTTGTTGCTGAGAATGCAAAAGAAGCCCGTGCTTTTTTGAAACAATGTGCTTATCCTGAAATTAGCAAAGCTGAATTGTTTTTAATAAACCAACATGTAAAAACCGATGAATTAAATTCTTTTTTAGAACCTCTATTACAATGTCACAACATGGGCTTAATGAGTGATGCTGGTTGTCCAGGTATTGCTGACCCTGGTGTAGAGATTATTAAGTTAGCTCATAAAAAAGAAATTAAAGTGGTGCCTTTAGTTGGGCCAAGTTCTATAGTTTTATCTATCATGGCTAGTGGGTTTAATGGTCAAAATTTTGCTTTTAATGGATATTTGCCGATTGATAAAACTGAAAGACCCAAGCGTATTAAAGAGCTTGAGCAATTAGCGGTTAAATTTAAACAAGCTCAATTTTTCATCGAAACTCCATATCGTAATGGAACCATGTTTGAAGATTTGCTAAAAACATTACAGCCAAGTACGTATTTATTGGTAGCAACTAACATTACTTTAGGTGATGAATGTATATTAGTAAAACCAATTTCTGCTTGGAAAAAAGGTGAGACTCCAGATTTCTACAAAAAACCTACAGTATTTGGATTGTATACTTATTAAATTAGTTAAGCTTTTATCGATAAATTAATTCGATTTGATTAGACCTTTATTCATCCATATATTCATATTATCAATTTAAGTTATTGAAAAATATTGGATTTCACCTCATTATTTTTGATTCTCAGATTTTTTTTATTAATTTAAGGTTGTAAAATAAACATAATATGAAGAAACATTACTATCCTAGCAACGGCCTTTGTTGTTCATTAGCTGTGTTGGCTCAAGCGCCACCTCAAAGAACTTGCGGTACACTTGAACACCATGAATATTTAAAGCAAACACGTCCAAACTATCAACAGGATTTAATTCAGTATAATCAAATGATTGATCAGTACCTTGCCGATCAAGCAGTAAGTAAAACGGCTGTTGTAACAGTTACAATTCCTGTCGTTGTGCATGTTGTGTATCAAAATGCAACTGAAAACATTTCAAATGCGCAAGCGATATCTCAAGTACAAGTATTAAATGACGATTTCGCTAAATTAAATGCTGATGCTATTAAGGTAACTCAGCCTACTTTTTCAACAGTTGCAGCAGGCGCTCAAATTCGCTTTTGTTTAGCACAACGTGATCCTCTTGGTAACGCAACAACAGGTGTTGTTCATTACTCTACAACTGTTAGTACTTTTGGTACAAATGATAATGTTAAGAATAGTGCAACTGGTGGAGCAACTGCTTGGGATGTAACTAAGTATGTTAACATTTGGGTTTGTGATTTGGGATCATCTTTATTGGGTTATGGAGAATTTCCTACAGGAAGTTTAAGTAATACTTGGGGATTAGTTTTGAATTACAGATATACTGGAAGTGGAGGTTCAGCTCAAGCCCCATTTAACTTGGGAAGAACAGGAACTCATGAATTTGGACACTGTTTTAACTTATTTCATATTTGGGGTGATGATGGCGGATCTTGTTCTGGTTCTGATCAATGTGCTGATACACCAAATCAGGCATCTGAACATTATGGGCCTTTCGCTCAAGGTTCAATTCAAACAGATGCTTGTAGTCCATCTAGTCCTGGAACAATGTGGATGAATTATATGGATTATACGGATGATAATTCAATGTATATGTTTACGGCAGGTCAAGTAGCAAGAATGGAAGCTGTTGTAAATACCGCGCCTTGGAATATTTTAGCATCTTCTAATGGATGTACTCCTGTTACCGCTTTAGATGCAAGTATTTCAAGTATTATTGCTCCAGTAAACGGTTCTTCTAACTGTAATAATAGTGTAACTCCTAAAATTACTTTAAATAATGCTGGCTCTACTACCATTACATCAGCTACCATATTATATAGAATGGATGCTTTAGCAACACAAACTTTAAACTGGACAGGTTCTTTAGCCTCAGCTACATCAACTGTATTAACATTAAATAATTACACTGGTTTAAGTAATGCTGCTCACACTTTTTCTGCAACAGTAATTAATCCAAATGGTTCTGCAGATGCTAATTCAGCTAACAATAGTTTGACATCTACATTTACAGTAATTTCAGCACCTGCAGGGGCGGCGTTGCCATTTGTAGAAAGATTTGACGGTGTAACTTTTCCTCCAACAGGTTGGGTTGAAACTAACACGAACGTTTTAGATGCTGCTTATAGTTGGACAAGATTAGCAAACACAACGAGAATTCCAGTGGTGCCGACTACTACAGCTTGTGCTAAAATGGATAATTTTGCAGGATCTATTGATATCGTTGGGCAAAAAGATGCTTTACGCACTCCTGCGATAAGCTTAAGTGGTGCAAACAGTTCTGTTAGAGTTGTATTTGATAGATCTCATAGAAGATATAGTAATACGGATATTGATTCATTAAATATATATATTTCTACCGATTGCGGCGGCACATGGACAAGATTATATACAAAAGGTGGAACTCAATTAGCTACTGTTACAGGTACTTTAACAACAGCATTTACTCCAACGTCTAATGCTCAATGGGCTAGAGATAGTGTTAGTTTATCTGCGTATGTTGGTCAACCAAGCGTGTATTTAAAATTCGAATCACGCAGTGGATGGGGAAATAATTTGTATTTAGATAACATTAATGTTTCAAATTTAAATACAACTGGTATTGAATCTTTAGAACAATCTTCCTGTTTTAGATGTTTTCCCTAATCCAAATGCAGGTGTTTTTTCAGTAAATATTTCAAACGTTAACAAAGATGCTAATGTTAGAGTTAAGGTTTTAAATGCTATGGGCCAAGTGATGTCATCACCTTTAAACTTTAAAGGTTCTGCTAATGGTGTTCACTCTGTTAATTTATCTCATTTATCTAATGGAGTTTATTTTATTACGATTCAAACAGATTCAGATAAATTAGTTACGAAAAAGATTGTGATTAATAAGTAGCGTCTTTTCTTTCATAAATTTAAAAACCGCTTCATATTATGAAGCGGATTTTTTGTTTATAAATTACTAGATGTGATTTTTAAGTGTTAAATAATTTATTGGGTTTACTTTTTTAAGAGCCATTTTATTTTCTACAAAATTCCTACAAATATCCAAAATTAACCTGAAGTTTTAACATCTGTTAACATCGATTAAGAATTTTTTTTTTGATTAATTATTTTAAATGTCGATTAATTATATCTAAACTTCGTTTAGTGAATATTTTTGAAAAAAGAGCTTAAAATTTTGAATTATCAGATGACTTCACTTACTTCATTACAAATAAACATTGTTTGAATTATGAAAAAAACATTACTAACCCTTGCAGCAGCTTTTAGTTATTCATTAGCTGTATTAGCTCAAGTGCCAGCGCAAAGAAACTGCGGAACAATGCAGCATCATGCCTATTTACAGCAATCGCGTCCAAATTATCAAAATGATTTGAACCAATATAATCAAATGATTGATCAGTATTTAGCTGATAAAGCTGCTGGTTTATCAGTAAGTAAAACTAATGCGATAGTAACAATTCCTGTAGTTGTTCACGTTGTATATAATACAGCTGCCGAAAATATTTCTAATGCACAAGCAATTTCTCAAGTTCAAGTTTTAAATGATGACTTTGCGAAATTAAATGCAGATGCTATTAAGGTAACTCAGCCGACGTTTTCTACCGTTGCTTCTGGTGCTCAAATTCGTTTTTGTTTAGCACAGCGCGATCCTAATGGAAATCCAACAACTGGTGTAGTTCATTATTCAACGACGGCTACCTCCTTCGGAACAAACGACGTTGTTAAATCTTCAGCTACAGGTGGCGCTGATCCTTGGGATGTAACTAAATATGTAAATATTTGGGTATGCGATTTAACAGGAAGCCTTTTAGGTTATGGTGAATTTCCTACAGGAACAATCAGTCAAACTTGGGGATTAGTAATTGATTATGCTTACGCAGGAAGTGGCGGTTCAGCTCAAGCCCCTTTTAACTTAGGAAGAACAGGAACTCATGAATTTGGTCACTGTTTTAACTTATATCATATTTGGGGAGATGATGGTACAGCTTGTTCTGGATCAGATCAATGTTCTGATACACCTAACCAAGCAGGTGAACATTATGGTTGTTTTACTGCAGGTTCTATTCAAACGGATGCTTGTTCACCTTCAAGCCCTGGAACAATGTGGATGAATTATATGGATTACACCGATGACGCTTGTATGTATATGTTTACAGCACAACAAGTAGCACGTATGGAAGCGGTTGTTAATACTGCACCTTGGAATATTTTAGCAACTTCTTTAGGTTGTACGCCAGTATCCGCTTTAGATGCTGGCATTACAAGTATTATTGCTCCAGTTGCTGGATCTTCTACTTGTAGTAATAGTGTTACACCAAGAATCACATTAAATAACTCTGGTTCAACTACAATTACATCCGCTACTATATTATATAGAATGGATGCTTTAGCAACTCAAACATTAAATTGGACTGGCTCATTAGCATCAGGAACTTCAACAGTGTTAACGTTAAATAATTATACGGGTTTAACGAACGCTGCTCATACTTTTTCTGCGTCTGTCATTAATCCAAACGGTACACCTGATGGAAATGCAGCTAACAATTCATTAACTTCTACATTTACGGTTATTGCTGCTCCAGTTGGGCAAGCATTACCATTTACTGAAAGATTTGATGGGTATGACTTTTCCGCCAACAGGTTGGTTGAAACTAACGTTAATGTTGCTGATGCTGCCTATAATTGGACAAGATTAGCGAATACAACGGGTATTCCAGTAGTGCCAACAACAACAGCTTGTGCTAAAATGGATAATTTTGCAGGATCTATTGATATCGTTGGGCAAAAAGATGCTTTACGCACTCCTGCGATAAGCTTAAGTGGTGCAAACAGTTCTGTTAGAGTTGTATTTGATAGATCTCACAGAAGATATAGTACTGTAGATATTGATTCACTAAACATTTATATTTCTACAGATTGTGGTGGTACTTGGAATCAAATATGGACTAGAGGTGGTACTCAATTAGCAACCGTTGCTGCTACATTAACTACAGCTTTCACTCCTACTTCAAATGCACAATGGGTAAGAGATAGCGTTAGTTTATCGGCTTATGTAGGTCAACCAAGTGTGTATTTAAAATTTGAATCACGCAGTGGTTGGGGTAATAATTTATACTTAGATAATATCAATGTGAAATTTACTCCGTCATCATCTCCACCAGTAGCAAGTTTTACAACAGCTGCAACAAGATGTGTAGGTGCTCCAATTGCATTTACTGACGGTTCTACAAATGCGCCAACTAGTTGGACATGGACTTTCCCTGGCTCATCAACACCAACATCTACATTACAAAGTCCTTCAGTAACTTATACGGCTGCTGGTACATATACTATTACTCATACAGCAGCTAACGCTTCTGGAACTAGTACACCAGTTTCCTCAACCATTACTGTTAGTGCAAATTCTACAGTAGCTGCAAGTAGTGCAACAGTTTGTAGAGGTTCTGCAGCTAGTTTAACAGCAAGTGGTGCTGCGACTTATAATTGGAATACAGGAGCTACAACGGCTTCTATTTCCGTAACACCTACTATTACAACAAACTACACAGTAACTGGTACAAATGCTGCCGGATGTACAAATACAAGAACGTTAAGCGTTACTGTTAATCCAACGCCAACAGTTGCTGTAAGTAGCGCAACGGTTTGTAGAGGAACTTCTACTAATTTAACAGCTAGTGGTGCTACAACGTATAGCTGGAATACAGGAGCTACAACAGCTTCCATTTCTGTAACTCCAACTATTACTACAAACTATACAGTAACTGGAACAACCACGGGTTGTACTAACACTAGAACGTTAAGTGTAACGGTTAATCCAACTCCGACAGTTGCTGTATCTAGTGCTACTGTTTGTAGAGGAACCGCAGCTAATTTAACGGCAAGTGGCGCTACAACGTATAGCTGGAATACAGGAGCTACTACTGCTTCCATTTCAGTAACTCCAACTACAACTACAAACTATACAGTTACTGGAACATCAACAGGCTGTACTAATACCAGAACATTAAGTGTTACAGTTAGAGCTACTCCTACAGTTGCTGCAACTTCAAAAACAGTATGTTTAGGTGCAGCTGCTACTTTAACAGCAACTGGCGCTAGTTCTTATGCTTGGAATACAGGAGCTACAACTTCTTCTATATCTGTAACGCCTACCATAACTACAAACTATACTGTAGTTGGTACTAATACATTAGGTTGTTCTAATACTAGAACGTTAGCGGTTACTGTAAATCCATTGCCAAACGTAGCGTCAACTTCTGCAACTATTTGTGCTGGTGCGACAGCAACTATTACTGCTAGCGGTGCAAGTACTTATAGCTGGAACACAGGAGCAACAACGGCTAACTTAACAGCTAGTCCTGCTTCTAATACAAATTATACTGTAACTGGAACATCGGCTGCAGGTTGCGTTAAAACAACAACAGCTTCTATTACAGTAGGCGCTGCTCCATCTATTTCAGTTAACTCTTCTACTATTTGTGCAGGAGCAACAGCAACGTTAGCAGCAAGCGGTGTAACAACTTATACTTGGAATACAACTTCGAACGCTACTAGTATTTCTGTGAGTCCTACAAGTACATCAGTGTATACTGTATCTGGTAACTTAACAGGCTGTGCTATTGGTGCTACTCAAACAGCTACAGTAACGGTAAATTCTTTACCAGTTGTTACAATGGGTACAGTTTCAAGTCCATTATGTGTGGCTAACGCTCCAGTAACATTATCTGGTACGCCAACTGGTGGTACTTTCTCAGGAACAGGTGTGGTTGGTAATACATTTGATCCATCTGTATCTGGACAAGGAACATTTAGTTTATTATATGATTACATGGATGGAAATGGTTGTTCTGCTACCGACACTAAAACAGTGAACGTAAGTTTATGTACTGGTGTTACTGAGTTAACTAACACTAACATCTCTATTTACCCTAATCCAGCTAGAGATGCTTTCAATGTAATGATGGATGCTTCTTTAATTAATAATACAACCATTGAATTATACGATGCAATTGGTAAATTAGTAATTGCTGAGAAAGTAGTGAATGTACAAACTACTATCAAAATTGATGCTTTAGCGAAAGGTATTTATACGGTAAGAATCGTATCTGAAGGTAAACAAGTATCGCAACGTATTATTAAAGAGTAATTTTTAACTACCTTATAATTTAAAATCCCCGAAGAGAAATCTTCGGGGATTTTTTTATTGCGTTAATATTGAGTAATATATATTATGTAATAGATTATAATTTCCGGCAAATTCTTTTTCTGTCTCAGGTACAATACATCGCCAATTTTTAATTTATCATCCGCTTTAAGTCTATTTTTTTTGCAAAGAGAACTTAAACGGATACCATGTAGTTGAGATATAGATTTTAATGTTTCATTTTTTTGTACTACATGGTAGGGTTCTAATGCTCTACGACGTTTCTTTTCGATGTAAATTTTTTGTCCATAAACTAGTTTATCTGATTTGGAAAGGTCGTTATATTCTAGAATATCTTCTAACTCAATATTGAAATCATGCGCTATTTTATAGAATGAATCATTGTCCTTTGCAATCACAAAACGAATGTGGTTAAACCGATATACTTCGCGCAAAGCCAAATCAGATTTAAATCATCGTTGGATGGTAAACTTTTATTAGGAGTGCTTTCAATCGCACGAGCATTGAGATCTTGTAATTTATAACGTTCAATCAATTCAATCAATCGTTCCGGATATTTTGGATCTGTTGCGTAGCCTGCTTTTTTTAAACCATAACACCAGCCTTTGTAATCGTTTATGGACAATTCAAATAAGGGAGCGTAGCGCGAACGCGAAAACAAAAACAAACTATGGTCGCTATAAGAATCTAATACATTATCATATTTTCTAAAACATTCTCCAGCCGAATCATCATCCATGATGTAGGTTTCTCCACCCCATTCTTTATGGCATTTAATACCAAAATGATTGTTCGCGTTTCTACATAAGGCACTGTTTCCATTTCCACTTTCTAGCATACCTTGCGCTAAAGTAATGCAGGCAGGTACTTTGTGTAAGTGCATTTCTTTAATAGCATCATCTTTAAATGCTGCAATGTAATCTTCGGGCGTCATTTTTGTTTGAGCCCAAGAGGTGGAAATGATGAGTGTTAATATGTAGATTAGTTTAAATTTCATTTAGTTTAACCGCAAAGTGCGCTGAGTTTATTTCTTTTTTTTCTCTTTTGTTTTAAAATTAGTTTTTGTTTTTCTGTCATTTTTTCTAAACAAGTAGTAAAAGCTGTTGGGCTTATATGTTTAATGTTTTCTTCAATAAATTGATAGGTTTGTTTTGGATACACGTTATAGCTTTCGCGCAAAGTCCAGCCAACTGCTTTTTGTACAAAATATTCTTTATCCTTTAATAATGGTGAAACCAATTGTTGAGTTAATTCAAAACTTACATGCTCTTTTTTTGTACGGGCGTAATAATACAAGGCTACTAAAGATTGACGGCGTTCCCATAAGTTTTTAGAGGAGTTCCATTTTTTAATAATAGTAAGTATTTCTTGTTGAGTACTTTTATCTTCAATTAATCGACTAATGAATTTTGATAAACTATCCGAATGCGCCCAATTATCAACGTGTTTTACCCATTGAGTCAAATGTTTTAATTGAGTTTTTAAAGGAATGTGTTTGTGATGTTTATCTAAAAAAATGAAAGCTAAGTTTTTTGCTTCGAAAATAGCACTTTGAGTATAAATCTGATGATAGACTAAAAAGGTTTGTTCTTTTTGTTCCGAATAGAAACTAAAACCTTTTTTGTGAGCATCTACTTGTGCTTTGCTTACCATCCCAAGCACATTTAAATTGGTTCCAATGTATTTTTTTAGCTTAGCCGCTTTTTCTTTATCATTTTTTATTGATAAACGGTTTAGGGTATCTTCTACTTCTTTGGTATATTTGTTTATAGCAGATTTCATTTAATTCTACCAAAAGTAACGACTATGAGCGCATCAAAAGCAGTTTTATTAAGCCTTCTATTCACAATTTTATGTTTAAATACATTTAGTCAAATTAGCTATCCCGAAACTAAAACGGTGAAACAAGTAGATGATTATCATGGTGTTAAAGTAGAAGATCCTTATCGTTGGCTAGAAGATAATCATTCTGCAGAAACAAAGGCTTGGGTGGAAAGTGAAAATAAAACTACTAATCAGTATTTATCTCAAATTAATTACAGAGAAAAAGTGAAACAAAGATTGACGGAATTATGGAACTATGAAAAAATGAGTACAATCTTTAAAAAAGGAAAATTGTTTTTTTCTTTCCGAAATAATGGCTTGCAAAATCAATCGGTATTTTATTCTCAAGCTTCTTTATTAGATGAACCAAAAGTAGTATTAGATCCTAATATTTTATCAAAAGACGGCACAACTTCCTTAAGCGGCACATCTATTAGTAAAGATGGCACTTATTTAGCCTATGGCATTTCTAAATCTGGAAGTGATTGGGTTGAAATTCATGTAAAAAATATTGCAACCAAGGAGGATTTAAAAGATGTGATTCAATGGGTAAAGTTTTCTGACATATCGTGGAAGGGAAATGGTTTTTATTATAGCCGATACGATGCACCAAGTGATGAAAAAGCCTTTACGCAAAAAAATGAATTTCATAAGGTGTATTATCACACGTTAGGAAAAAATCAAAGTGAAGATGAATTGGTATATGAAGATAAAACGCATGCCAACAGAAATTTTTCGGCACAGGTTACTCATGATGAAAGTTATTTGGTGATTTATGGCAGTGAAAGCACTAGTGGACAAAGCATGGTAATTAAGGATTTATCGAATCCACAAAACAAATTCGTTCCTATTGTTACCAATTTTGATAATGAATATAGTGTAGTTGAAAATATTGGCAATCAATTTTATGTATTTACAAATTATAAAGCACCACGGTACCGACTAGTAAAAGTAAGTTTAAATAATCCTGCTCAGGATAACTGGGAAGATGTTTTATCTGAACAAAAAGATTTATTAGAAGGTGTATCGTTTTGCGGAAATAAAATAATTTCTAATTATTTGAAAAATGTGTCTTCTAAATTATTTGTACATACTATTACAGGAAAATTAGAAAAGGAAATTCAGCTACCAGGCATTTGTAAAGTCAACGGCGTTAACTCTTCGCGTGGCGATGATTTTGCTTTTTATAGTACAGTATCATTTACTAGCCCTGAAGAAATTTATTTTTATGATATGAGAGCGGGAGTTAGCAGACGAATTTTTAAACCAAATAGTTCTTTTAATTCTGCTGAATATGAAACCAAACAAGTGTTTTATAAAAGTAAAGATGGCACTAATGTGTCGATGTTTATGACTCATAAAAAAGGAATTACTTTAAATGGGAATAATCCATGTTTTGTTTTTGGTTATGGTGGTTTTAATATTTCATATACTCCCGAATTTAGAATTGATAGAGCTGTATTTTTAGAAGCAGGTGGCATTTATTGTGTACCTAATTTACGCGGCGGTGGCGAGTATGGTGAGGAATGGCACACGAGCGGCACGAAATGTAAAAAGCAAAATGTATTTGATGATTTTATAGCAGCATGCGACTATTTAGTGGAAAATAAATACACTTCGCACGAAAAATTAGCCATACATGGTCGTAGTAATGGCGGTTTATTAATTGGAGCAGTTATGACTCAACGTCCTGATATTGCAAAAGTTACTATACCAACTGTTGGCGTGTTAGATATGTTGAGGTTTCATTTATTTACGATTGGCAGAGCTTGGAGCGTTGATTATGGAAACAGCGAGAGTAAGGAAGAATTTGATTGTTTATATAAATACTCGCCTTTACATAATCTTAAAAGAGCAAACTATCCCGCAACACTTATTTTAACTGGTGATCACGACGATAGAGTAGTGCCAGCACATTCCTTTAAATTTGCGGCTACATTACAAAAAGCAAATATTGGAACTAACCCTACATTAATTAGGATTGATGTAAATGCAGGACATGGCGCAGGAAAGCCGACAGATAAGCAAATTGCAGAGTTTGCTGATATGTGGAGTTTTGTGTTTTTTAATTTAGGAATGAGTTATTAAAAATTAATAGAACACGGAGTTGACTGATGTTACCGATTAATGCGGATTTTTTTTGACCGTATCACTTGTACTTTATGTTTTGAAATCTGTGTTAATCTGTTTTATCTGCTTAATCCGTGTTCCTATTTCTAGAAACCATAGCCTTTAAAATCTCTTTTAAATTCAGCAGCTGGAATAGGTTTATTGACTTCTAAATTAAAAAAGTCGTAGGTTTCAAATAAGCCAATTTCATCGTAAATACTAACGCTTATTGGAAGCATGGTTTTTTCATCGACGTAAAACACGGCTTTCTTACAATAAAATGTAGGAATTTTAATTGTAGAGCCTTCTTTTAAATAGCCATAATCATCATATAACTTATTTTTACTACGTACCATATAATCATTCACTGTCAATTTTCCTGCAATACTCGAAACGGTTTCTTTGTTTTGTACAATATAATCGCGATACGAAAAATCAACATTTTCGTAAATTAATAAATGGCAGTTCATTTTGTTTTTCTCCACTTTTCCAGCATAAGTTAAATGCTTTGCGATTTGATCTTTTTCTTTACTAAGGGCAACAGCAATGGTTCTCGCTGCAAAATCAAACCCAATATCTAAAATAGTAAAGTGTTGATTTTTTCGCATTAAATTTCCTCTGGGGTCTAAACTCATAGTAAAATAAGGAAAAACATGAGGTTTAACCAATGCTTTACCGCCTAGTTCGCCTTCATTATAAAGTACTTCTAATTTATTTTGCGTATTTACAAAATAAGATCTTCGAGGATGGCATTGTAATTTAACAATAGTACTGGCAGTTGCATAACCACTTTCGATACGTTCTATCGATCTCATGTTATAACGCAAATAAGTAACTTTTTTCGCCGAATCAAGCATGTCGGTAATCAGTTTAAAGTCTTTAAAATGTTCGTGAGAAACTTCTTTTTGATTATCCCCTAAATGACGTTTCACATATTTCTTAGAATGCTGTGAAAAAGCATTGTTTGAAACAACTATTAATAAAATAAAAACGTATTTATACATGTTTACGAAGATAAGCTTCGCTTAAGATATTACAAACAATGTTTACAGATTTTCGTAATTTAGTGGAAAATTTTAACAGATATTATATGAACCCTATTTTAGGAATAATTCCCGCACGTTATGCCTCTAGTCGTTTTCCTGGAAAACCGTTAATTGATATATTAGGTAAAAGTATGATTCAGAGAGTTTACGAACAAGCTATGAAATCTGCTTTACTAACTGATGTTGTTGTGGCTACTGACGACGAGCGAATTTATAAGCATGTAGAATCTTTTGGAGGTAAAGTCGTTTATACAAAAGAAAATCATCCTAGTGGAACAGATAGATGCTTTGAAGCTTTTCAAAAAATGGAAGATGATTTTGAATATGTGATTAATATACAAGGTGATGAACCTTTTATCGACCCCACTCAAATTGATTTACTCTGCGAAGTGTGCACTGGAACTACCGAATTAGCTACTTTGATGATTCCTGTAGATTCGCACGAAGTGTTATTTGATATGGGAGAAGTGAAAATTACGTTAAATAAAGAGATGGAAGCTTTATACTTTAGTAGAATGGTGATTCCGTTTATTAAAGGAAAACCACAAGAAGAATGGCACAAACATCATCCATATTTTAGACATGTTGGAATGTATGCTTACAGAACGGATGTGTTAGAGCAAATTACTCAACTTCAACCTTCTTCTTTAGAAAACGCGGAGTCGTTGGAGCAGTTGCGTTGGTTAGAAAATGGTTTTAAAGTAAAATGTGTGGTGACTGATTTTGATAGTCATTGTATTGACACGCCAGATGATATAGAAAAAGTAATACGATTAATGAATATAAAATAATGCAAGAGAAAAAATTATTATTTATATGTGGTTTTATGGGTTGCGGAAAAACAACTCAAGGAAAAAAACTAGCGAAAGAACTAGGTTATTATTTTATTGATTTAGATGATTACATCTCAGATCAACATGATAAAACAATTACTGATTTATTTCAGGAAGTTGGTGAAGAAGAATTTAGGAAAATTGAAACAAAGGCTTTGCAAGAATGCATCAACGATAATGTAAAAGCATTTATTGCAACAGGCGGTGGAACACCATGCTTCAATGATAATCTAAAATTAATGAAAGACAATGGTAAATTGATCTATTTAAAAATGAATGCGGAAGCTTTATATCAGAGATTGTTTAATGCAAAACAAGAGCGTCCGTTAATTAAAGATAAAGAAGGGAAAGAAATGCTTTTGTATATTGAAAATTTGTTGAAAGTTAGAGAAGAGTTTTATAATCAGGCAGATGTTATTACTAGCGGAGTAACTGTTGATATTGAGGCTTTAAAGAATGAAGTTTTAAAACATATAGCGTAATACATGAACAGAATAAAATGTAGTATTATTTTAATAATAGGATTTTATTCTACCATGTTTTCTCAATTACAATTGGAAAAGCATTATGGTTTTAACGTTGGTTTTGTAAGTGCTTTGGGTACTCATTTCCAGCGTTTCGGAATTGGTTTTCAAGGATACGGTGTGTATGACTTCGCGCAAATCAATGCATCTTTTAGAGTGTATGATAATTTTAAAAATCTTGGACCTGAAGGCGAACATACCGAGTTTAATGCAGCTTTGGGATTCTGCATAGGATACGGAACTAAAACAACTGAAAAGAATTTATTTATGAGTTCTATTAGCAACCAAACAGGCTATAAAAATTCAGTGGCTTATAGTTACAATATTTGGCGGAATAGAGTAAAAACCTCGCAGGTTACAGGAATTATAGCGTTTCAGTTTAATCACTTTTCAATTATATCTGAAAATGATATCCTAGCTAAACCAATATTAGATAGATTTAGAACGGGTGCAATGCTGCTACAGTATCAAACTAAGGAGTTTCAATATGCAATAAACGCTACAATGTGGACAGGTCAATTAGGTAACATCGTTAAAAATGATTCTTTGTTTCCAGGTCATGGATATATTAACACCGAAGGTGGGTTGTATCAAAATTTATCACATGGTTTATTGAGTGCGCAAGTGAAATGGGCTAATGAATATGGACAATATTTGCAGGCTAATGCCGGCATGGATTCCGAAAAAATTAGAAACGCATTGCAAAATAAAGCTTTGCATGATGTGTTGCCTAAAAATTATCACATGCCGATGATTGATACAGCGGGGAATCAATACTTGTATCGTCCTGAACAAAAAATTAAAAAAGCGAAATTGTATTTAAATGGCTATACGAGTCCGAATATTTTTTATTAGGTAAATTATTTGGGCGTGCCGGCGCCATCTACTTAATCTTCGCACCACAAAAAATGCGCCGTCGGGCTGTCACTTCAATCTTTTTTTATTTTGACACTTCAGCAGGCTCAGTTACCAAAATAAAAAAAGGATTTTCGCTCGCATCCCTCACGCAAAATCCAAATTAAATAGAAACACTTTTCAATACATCTTCTAAAATCTTCCTATCATTATTTAAGCGCGGCACTTTAAATTGCCCACCTAAGCGGTTATTAATTTTAAGCCAATTGTAAAATGCACCTTTTGGCAATACTTTAATTACAGGAAATTGAAGAATATAATTATTGAACCGCTTCGCTTCATAATCACTATTAATTTGTTTTAAGGTATCATCTAATACGCTCTTAAAAAAATCTAAGTTATTTGGTTCTTGTTCAAATTCAATGAGCCATTCGTGCGCGCCTGTATTTTCGTTCATAAAAATAGGCGCTACGGTGAAATCAACAATATGAGCTTTTGTTTTTTCGCAAGCGGTTTTTAAAGCAAGTTCTGCATTGTGAATCATTAACTCTTCGCCAAAGGCATTAATGTGTTGTTTTGTTCTTCCTGTAATAATAAAACGGGAAGGACTTAAATTTGTAAAACGAATCGTATCGCCCACTTGATAACGCCATAAGCCTGCATTGGTGGTAATAAGCATAGCATAATCTTTATCTTTTTGCACTTCAGATAAATTATAAGTGCGAGGATTTTCTTTTTGTAATTCAGATACAGGAATAAATTCGTAGTAAATTCCATAATCTAACATCAACAACATTTCATTGCTTACACGTTCATCCTGAATGCCAAAAAATCCTTCTGATGCACTGTATAATTGCATAAATGCAACTTTATTATTATTGAATAGTTGATCAAACAATTCTTTGTATGGAGTGAAGCTAACTCCTCCGTGAAAATAAACTTCTAAGTTTGGCCACACTTCTTTTAAGTTATCTACTTTTTTTAATTCTAAGATACGTTTAATTAAAACTAGCATCCAACTTGGCACGCCTGCTAAACTAGTCACATTTTCATCAGCCATCGAAGTTGCCATTTTCTCGAGCTTATCTTCCCAATTTTCCATTAAGGCAATGTTTACGTCTGGCGCTCTAAAATATTCAGCCCACATAGGTAGGTTTTGAATAATAATAGCACTCACATCGCCGTGAAAGGAATTGTATTCACCAAATTGATCGGTTTTAAAACTTCCGCCTAAAGCTAAATTTTTTCCAGTAAATAATTTGGTGGCAGGATTATTCACACATTGAAACGTAATCATATCACGCCCGCCATTATAATGGCAACCATTTAAAAATTCTTTACTAACAGGAATAAATTTACTTTTATCGGTCGTGCCGCTACTTTTAGCAAACCATTTAATTTCACTATCCCACAATAAATTTTGTTCCCCTCGGCGTGTACGTTCAATATATGGCTTTAAAGATTCATAATCTTGAGTTGGAATTTGTTGTTTAAATTGATCGTAATTTTTAATGGATTTAAAGCCGTGCAATTTTCCAAACTCGGTATCTTTTGCGGATTTTAGTAATTCGTGCAGCCATTCATCTTGCACATCATTAGGGTATTTCATAAAAAGCTCAATTTGATGCATGCGCTTTTTCATGAGCCATGATGCTATTGAATTAAGAATGGCCATAGAACTAAATCACTTGTTTGTTATTCAATAAACTTTGAGTCACAATATCCGCATATTTACATAATAAATCATCATGTTTTAAATAGCTTAAAATTATCTTAATACCTTCATCTCCTTTTGTTAAGGTATAATTTTCATATAAGTATTCATTTCCATCTTTTATATAACTTCCATGTTCTACATAGGTATTGTAACCTTTGATAATCGTGTGTAATCCCTCCTCCTTTAAAACATCAACTCCAGGACTATTCATATAATCATCATTTAAAGAAACAAAATCAGCATCTTGTATTTTATAATAAGAATCAAAATTCAATTTTTCCACGGTTAATGAAAACGATTGTGAAGCTTCGGCTTTACTACTTTTATGATTTGTGATATAGTTTTCCATATAACATGGTAAAACAGACTCCGATTCTTTTAATTCAAAAGGCACGGATAAAGATAATGTTTGTGTTATTGGATATGTTCCCCATTTTACTTCATCCAAATAATTAGAAGTAAGGCTTGGTTGATAGGATATTTTGCTTCCTACTGTTGTAATGCTTTCATCTGTACTTTGAATAATGATAGCAGCAATAAGTAGTTGAATGAAAACAGTGGCAATAAAAAGAAGTGAAGTTTTAGATGGAGAGGAAATAGATGATTTGAATACAGGATTCTTTTTTTGTATTGGATTTTCTAATACTGTTTTTTTTGGGACACTTTCATTGTATTCATTTAACCCATCAACGTATGTTTCAAAAGAAGAATTAAATTTCGATTTCTTCCAATCTAAATAATTATTAGCTAGTTTTTTTTGACAGCCTTTGCAAAACACAATGCGTTCTGAAGTCACTGTATTTTTATGCTGACAATTATCACAAATTAAGTAGTTAGTAGCCATAGTTATTAATTTTACTAAAGGTAACGAAGATTACTTGTTATTCAAAGCTTCTTCTATTTGGGTTTGATAAACTTCATCAAATAGTTCTGCATATATATCTTGCTGTTTGTAGCCAAGTTTAATATCTGTTAAAGATTTCTCTATATATTTCTTACTAAGCTCAACTTTGTTCAATTGCTTATAAAGCAATCCTAAATAAAAATTAGCTTCAATAGGAAATTGAGATTGTTTGATGGCTTTTTTATAATAGGTTTCTGCTTTCTTTAATTCATTTAATTTTTCATAGTTACGTGCTATATAAAAATAAATATAGGTGTTACAGTTTTTTTGTCCGAAATGACTCACTTCAAATTTTTCGTTTAATTCAAATTCTTTTATCGCATTTTGGTATTGTCCTAATTGGTAATAACAAAGTCCTTTTAAAAAATGAATATTTTCTCCAACAGGTGCATCTACATCTTGTGGTGTTAAATTGTCGTAATGGTTTAAGTGCTTTAAAGATTTTTCATAATCTCTATAATAATACAATAATACCCAGCCGTAATAGCCTTCCATTTCTTTAGCATTAATGGCTAAACTTTTTTCAAGTGCTTGTATAGCTTCTGCATAGTTTCCGTGTTTGGTATTTTGAACCGAGTAGGCGTGCCAGTCGCCCGCAGTGACGCTATCGTTTTTTGCAATACAGAGATTCATTAATTCATTTCCACATTGATCATCTCCGTGATAAGAAATATAAGTTCCCATTTCTAAAATTTGCTTTTTAGTAAAATGTTTTTCTTCTAAGTATTTTAAAATTTCTTGAGCTTTGATGGGTTTATGACAACGCTCTAATTTATAAGCTAAAGTCAATGAGTCGTTTTGAGCTTTAGTATTAAAGCAGCACAACACGCATAAGATCAAACAACTATTTAGGAAGTATTTCAATGAGTTTACCGTTATTAAATCTAAATGAATAAAATTTGCGAGAATTAATTGGATTCCGTTGCTCGTCTAATTGAGGGTTCCACGGGGAAGTTTGTTTTACTGCTTGCAGTATTTGCGAACATAGTAATTCAATATCTTTTGTAATAAGTAATGGCTGATAATTTAAATTACATAATTGAGTTTTATAAAAATCAGTTTCTCCCTTATAATTGATGAAAAAGTTAACGGTAATAATTCCATTAAATGTTGTTTGAGCCGTAATGGCTTTATGAAACTCTTTTTTACAGTATAAAAATCTTTGCCATTACTTGGCGAAGTGGGATGGTAATATGGGAAAATAGGCTTGTTGCCAAAAAAACTACAACTATCCGTTTGGGAAAAAGAAATTATGTGAATACCCAAAAACAATAAAATAATCCTTACTTTAGAGGAAGAAGAATTAAATAACTATTTTTTTGTTGACAGATAATTTTCAAATGTATTTAAATCCATCGCATTTAAACAGTTATCTTTTGTTAAAAGCCCTTTACGAGCCACATAAGCTCCATAACGCATATCATGGTAGCCCTTTAATTGATGAGCATCTGGATTAATAGAAATCATCACGCCTTTTTCTAAACAATAAGGTATCCAACGCCAATCAATATCTAAACGATAAGGATGTGCGTTTAATTCAATTACTACTTTATTGGCTGCGCACGCATCAATTATTTTTTTGTGATCAATAGGATAACCTGGTCTACCTAATAGTAAACGCCCGGTTGGGTGACCTAAAATAGTAGTGTAAGGATTTTCAATGGCTTTTATTAAACGAGTCGTTGCTTTATCTTCGTCCATTTTTAAATTGGCATGAACTGAAGCAACAATGAAGTCAAATGTTTTTAAGATATCTTCTTCATAATCTAAATCTCCGTTTCCTAAAATATCACTTTCAATTCCTTTAAATATTTTAAATGGAAATAATTGTTTGTTGAGTTTTTCTATTTCTTGTTGTTGTAACAAAACCGTTTCTACTTTTAATCCACCGGCATAACTTGCAGTTTTTGAGTGATCACATATTCCTAAATACTGATAACCTAATTGTTTGCAATACACAGCCATTTCTTCTAAGGTGTTCATTCCATCACTATAAGTAGAGTGATTGTGTAAAATGCCTTTTAAGTCGCTAAGTTCAACTAATTTAGGTAGCTGATTATTTTTTGCTTTTTCTAATTCAAATAATCCTTCACGCAACTCAGGTTCGCAGTATTGAATACTTAAATTTGAATAAATAGATTCTTCGTTATCGTATTTTTTGGTGGCTAATGCTTTAAAGTTAATGCCTTCTAAATGTTCTTTAGTTGAAGAGGTTTCTACTAGCTTTCTGTAAAATACATTTGAGTTACATTGTATAAAATTTAGCGGAATAGTTTCAGAAATAAATTCATCTAAATCAACACTTTCATCTCCAACCAAAATATCTATTTCTTCAATGACTTCGCAATGGCGATACATGGCGCCTGTAAAGCTCACAAAATCGGTTTGTTGTTTAATAGCATCAATAATTGGCTGTCCAATTTTTTCGGCATAAGCAAAATGAAACCAGCCAGTGTTTTTAATTTTAAATTCAATGTTTTGAATAATGGTATTTTGGGTTTTTGCTCCAAATCCTTTTAATTCTAGTAATCGGTTTTCGTGACAAGCATATAGCAAATCAGTAACACTTTCTAATTCTAACTCTTGCCATAACTGACGCACTTTTTTTGGTCCCAATCCTTTAATGCCCAACATCTCTATTACTCCAGCAGGAGTTTTAGATATTAAGTCTTGCAATTCTTTACTGGTGCCAGTAGTATTAAATTCAATAATTTTTTCAGCTAAACTTTTGCCAATGCCTTCTAATTGTGTTAGTTCTTCAACAGTTGGCGCACTTAAATCAATGCGAGTTTTACTTAATTTGTAAGCCGCACTATTAATTGATTTTATTTTAAATGGATTTTCATCATGCAGCTCCATTAATTTGGCGGTGATTTCTAAAGCGTCTGCTATATCTTCGGTTGTCATGATACGTGATTTTATTTGTTTTTAATTGGCATATCGAATACGCCATGGTCTTATTAATTAAAATGGCGCATGGCTATTTCATAAATACAATTCAGCAAATTTTAAATCGTAAGGATTAGTGATTTTTATATTTTCAAAATTTCCTTCTACTAAATGAATGGTTTCATCCATACCTTCTAATACAGTTGCATCGTCTGTGAAAAACGGAGAGTAATCTTGTTCAAAGGCTTCTTTAATTTTTGATACTAAAAAACATTGAGGTGTTTGTACAATTTTATAATCATCGCGACTAACCGCTTTATTGATGCCGTTGGTTACCATTCTCAAACTTTCGTTAATAGGTGAAATAGGAATAGCATTTCCTTTTTGAGCAGCTGTTTCAAAACAACGTTTAATGGTTTCTACACTTACAAAAGGTCTTGCAGCATCATGAATTCCAACAACATCATTTTTATTGGTAATTGTATTCAATCCATTTTTTACAGAATGAAAACGGGTTTCTCCTCCAACAACAATTTGAATGTTTTTATCAGGAAAATATTCAGCTAACATAAAATTAGCATCAGTCATATAATCTTTATGAACACAAACAATCACGTTGATGAATTCATCAAACTCTATAAATTTTTCGATGGTATGAATTAGAATTGGCTTTCCTTTTATTTCAATAAATTGTTTTGGAACGGTTGATTGCATTCTGGAGCCTGTTCCGCCTGCAACGATGATAACGTTATATTGTGAATTCATGTTAATAGTTTTTAATACGTTCAATACAATTATCTATCGCTTTGTATGCTTTACTAAAGAACTGAAAGCGTTGTTTCTCTGCAATGCTACTAATTAAGGTCGATTTTTTAATAAGGTTTTTCATCCAATGTTCAATCTCTTCACAAAATTGATTATTACTTGTGGTTAACGAATTCATAGTATTGAAAGAGATATATGAAATAGCAGACCCAGCAACGGTAACATGAATGCAGTTTGTTCCAATAACTAAATCGCTATTATATAAATTAAAAGAACAGTTTTTTGTTTTATTTTCCTCTTCAGCATATTGATTAATTGCTTGAGCCATTTTTTTTAATTCTTGTAAAACTAAAATAGCGTCTTCTTTTTCTTTAAAGGCTCCCGATTCAAAATAATATTCTATTTGTTTAATAGTTGTGGTGATGGTTTCATCGGTCCAAATTTCGGTACTAGGAATTTTTAGGTAAGTTTTATGAATTTTATCTGTTATTTCTAATTGCTTTTCAGAAATCACCTCCCAATCAAATTTTTTGGTTTGATAAGCTGGTATATTTAAAACAGAACGTTGCCAGTAAAATAATTTAAAAGCGGCTAATTCTTTTGAGAAGAAAGAATGAAAAATAGGAATCTCCTCTGCCGCATAGATAATTTTTGCATCTTCTGATTTTTGCAAACGCTCTAATTGCATTAGTAATCCAGTTAAGTAATTATCAAAGTTTTCTTCAGAGTCGGTTAACTTAATATAATTACAAGTTACTGAATCGCCTTTGTTTGATAAAACCGAATCTATGGATATGCGGTAATGCTTACATATTTTATAAGTTTCATCTAAACTTAATTCGGTTTCGTTACGCAAACGGCGGTAAGCGCTATCGTTACTTATTTTTAATAAATCGGCAATATCATCAACCAGCGACACATTTGCTGGAACAACCTGTTTTAAGTGTTTAATAAACACTTCTTGCATTTCAAAAGATGTATCTGATGCGGTTTTTTAGCAGCCATAATGTTGTATTATATACTAATAAAGATATTAAGTATTTGCGAAAAATGCAAATCTCAATCTTGGATTATGAAATTTTGCAAATAAATCAAATTTTGGAGCTTTTAAAGCTTCCCATTTTACTGTTTTCTGCAATTAAGCAGCGCCATGGTCTGTAAAGCCGTTTCAATAGCGCTTGGCATCCACCTAATTTTGACCTATAAATTATTAATCAAAATCAACATGGAAGCTTTAAATACTATCGAAAAAATTACTCTATTGGTTAGTACAAGTATTGTTTGTTTAGCTAACCTTTTTGTATTAATTGAAAGAACAAAAAAATCAGAAAAACATGCATTTCATACAATTATTCAAAAACTATTAGGGTTAAAAAATACATTTTTTATTTTCTGTTTAATTGTTATCACGAGTTCATGTTCGAGTGGTAAATTTTTGAATAGAAAATATACTATGGGAAGATTTACTGAAAATGTAAAATCATTAAAACATAATACGATTTATGTGGATACAACAAAAAGCTATGCCTATGTATCTAATCGAATAGAATTGAAAAAATCATCGATTAGTTTAAATAACATTCCTGATAAAGAAATTATTAATCAAAAAGTTGAATCGATTATTAAAAAGGATAGCATTATTATCATTAGAAAACCCGGACGAGATAAAAAAACAGTTATTAAAAATGGATTGAAAAATGATACAATTTACATGAATAAAAATCTACAAGTGATCCCAAAAAATAAATCTTCGTTTAAAGTCAAAGATCCTGTAGTTGTTAAAGAAAATGAATTGAAAATAATTAAAAGTATGTCAAAGTTGTGCTTATGGTTTTCAGTAATTCCTTTTTGCGGTATTATTTTTTCAAGAATAACATTGAAGAAGATTAAAAATTACAAGAAGAAGTTTCCTCAAGAAAACACCAAAGTTTATAGCCGAAGAGTAAACTTAGCAATAGCTATATCCATAATCACATTACTTATAGGTATTTCTCTTATCTTATATGGTGTCTTCTATATATGAGCACAACTATGACAGCTATTTACTAATAACGCATTAACATTTACCATAAAATTAAACAACCCATGAAACCAAAAACTCTAAAAAAAGCAATTCACATCGCACTATTTTGCCTGATGTTAATAGCAACCGTTATTATTACCAATAGCACTGTAAAAAATATTAAACAGTTGTATGGTTCCGAAAAAGCTAACTACACAGCTATGACATGTTTTTCGGACTTAATTTATTAATCACTAAAAAAATAGTACTATGAAAACAACTTTTAAATCAATCGTTTTATTTGGAGCAGCCTGTTTGTATATAAATTCAAGTGTAGCTCAAGATGTGAAAAAAGAAAAACAAACCTTAACTATTTTGTCTATTGATATAAATGGTTTAAAAAGTGATCCACAGCAAATGGGTAACTTGGTAAGAACAGAATTGGAAAAGCTCGACACCTTTGAAGTCATGGACAGATATGACGTGGCCTATATGGTCGAAAAAAATAAACTAAGCATTAATAACTGTTACGGTAAATTATGTTTAACCGAAATTGGGGAAACGATTCATGCTGACAAAATGTTGAGTGGTAGTATTGAGTTATATCCAAAATCAATTATTTACACCTTACGTTTAATTGATGTAAAAACGAAATCTATTGAAAAGACAACGGTAATGGAGTTTTTAAATTTACCCGAAGAATTGCAAGCATTTACTAATGTAACAGTTCGCACCATGTTTAATAAATCGGTTGATCAAAACTTGTTAGCAAAACTAACACAGCGTAATGGTTTTGATAACGCGTTAAATAATCCAAAAAAAGATCGACTAAGATTAGACGGGCCTCGATTAGGCTTTGTAACATTTACAGGAAATACAGCAAATATATTGCAAGCCGATAAATCGGTTGGTGGTTTTGAGGCCTTTCCCATGATGTTTCAATTTGGATATCAGTTCGAGAAACAATATTTGAATGAAGGAAAAGTACAAGCTTTGTTTGAGTTTGTGCCGATGATTACGGGTGTTGATCAAGGTTATTTTATTCTAGGGTTTTCTTTACTGCATGGTTTAAGAAGTAACATTAACGGTTGGGAATTTGCACTGGGGCCAACTATTAATTTATCGCCAAAATCTCGTGGTTATTATGATACAACGAATACCTGGCGTAGAGAACAGGAATGGACAAATAATCCTGAAAATGAAGGCGTAAAAAATCCATTTACCGTAAAAGAACGATTAGATAGTAGAGGCGACTATGCCATTCAAACCGGATTTGTATTAGCATTTGGTCGAACTTTTAAATCTGGGAAATTAAACTTGCCGGTAAACATATATGTTATTCCTAGTAAGGATGGATTTAGAATAGGAGCTTCATTGGAGTTTAATGCGAAAAACAAATAATTTCTGAATATGTTTTTTATTCTCAAACGACTGGTAATTATTGTTTTCTTGCTAGGAATACTAACTGCGTTTAATTCTTGTTTATATGTTGGCGCTTTAATAATGAGTATAGATCAAAAGACAACAGTGGGCGAATGGAAATCAGAAAAATACAAAACCCACATTCAAAAAAGATTAGGCTGGGCTGGCCCACCTTATTATAGGTGTAGAGTGAAAATCAAAACATTGGGCGGCATATATTACCGAACAATTATTAAAGAATCGTTTTCACGAGAAGCGTTTGTAACATGTATCATTAAATATCCTTTTCGTAAAGACACAATTGCTGTTGACGTGTGCAAAAAGACTACTGTTCTTATTAAATAATACAATTTTTAAACTCTCTTTAAAAATCATGAAAACAAAAATCTTACATAAAATCCCACATGCATTACTTTACTCGCGTTTAGTAGTTGCTATTTTAATTATTATAAGTTCATTCACAGCTGTTTCTCCTACAATTATTGTAGCGTTAAGTATTTATGCAATTTTAAGCGATGTGTTTGATGGAATTATTGCTCGTCAATTAAAAATCTCAACTATTGAGATGAGACAATTGGATACAAAAATTGATACCGTGTTTTGGTTTAGTTGTTTATTTTATATCTGTATCACACAATCTCATTTTTTAAAAATACATTTGCTTAAAATTTCTATCTTAGTTTTTTCTGAATTATTTATTATTGCCTTTGGTTTTTTGAAATTTGAAGAACGCATTTCTTATCATACTATTTTTTCAAAATTTTGGGCATTGCTTCTTTTATGGTTTTTTATCGACTTAATTTTAAATAATGCAAGCCATTATAGTTTTATCATCTCATTTTGGTATGGCATTTTTGTGCAAATGGAGATTTTGCTCATCGCTATTATTTTAAAAGACAACCAAACGGATGTTCCAGGCTTTTTAAAAGCCATTAAACTCAGAAAAGGCTTAAAAATTTCAAGAAATCGACTTTTTAATGGTTAAAACTCCCTTAACTAACAAATTGCTGTTTACAAGTAGCTTCTATAAGTTAAAACTTAACGTTTTTTTTGATTTAGTTTTGTTTTTATCGAGAAAACAACTAATTTAATCGATTATTAAACGATAAATTTATGAATAGAATTTCTACAAAACTATCTTTTTTAGCGATTTGCTTAGTTGTTGCATCCTCTTATTTTGCCCAATTATCTGTTACAGCGCAAGCTGGCGGCCTAAAATTTTTAGGTGATGTTGGTCAAAAAAATAATGCTAACTTTTTCAGTGATATGCGTTTGGGCTATAACCTTGGTGTAGAGTATCGTATAGGTAAAGTTTTAGGGATTGGCATCGATGGAATGTATGGAAAACTAGCTGGTACTGATAATGACCAAAGTTCTCACTTAAATTTTCAGTCAACTGTAATGGGTGGTGGACTTAATTTATTTGCCTTTTTTGATAAGTTAGGGGAAAAGGAAAAAGATGTTTCTCCATATATTCATGCTGGTTTTGGTTATCTAATGTTTGATCCTTACGGAGATTTGAGAGATAAAAACGGAATCATTTATCAATATTGGAACGATGGCTCTATTCGTAATTTAACTGAATCTACTGCTAATGATCCCTTATCTGTTTCTCTGAAGAGAGATTATAAATATGAAACTCAGTTAAAAGATTATATAGCAAATTATGCTCGTAACACTTTTTATATTCCTGTAGGTTTAGGGGCTAAATTTAAAATGGGATTCCGTGCAAGCTTAAGAGTTGGTGTAACTTACAATATTTGTTTGAGTGATTATATCGACAACTATAAAAAAGGTGGTAATGATAGTTGGGCTTCAGCAAATGTAGGACTTAATATTAATTTTGGTAAAAAACCAAAAGATGCTTACAGTAATGTAGATTTTAAAGCAGTTGATAATTCGGATACAGATGGCGATGGCGTTAAAGACCTAGATGATAAGTGTTTAGGAACTCCTAAAGGAGTAAAAGTAGATGGAAAAGGTTGTCCTGATGATAAAGATGATGATGGTGTATTTGATTACATGGATAAAGAATTAACCTCTAAAAAAGGTGCAAAAGTAGATGGAAATGGTGTTACTATTGATGAGGAGGCACTAGCAAAACGTCAATTAGCTTGGGATAGTTTATCTAGCGAAAGAAGCGAAGGATTTAACAATGCACCTAGTTTATCTTATTTGAAGGAAATAGAAGAAAAAGCAAAACAAAATCAAGCGCAAACAGGTAAAACATCTAAAATACCAGCTGAGTTTGTTGAAGCAGACTATAATAAAGACGGTAATATTTCCGCCGCAGAAATTACAAAAACCATTGATGGGTTCTTTGAAGGAGAAAACTCATTTAATGTTGAGAAGATAAATAAGCTCATCGACTATTTCTTTGAGCAGTAAACTAAGCATATGATAAAACCACTTATTATTTTATTTAACACTGTATCAGTATTTTTATTTAGTTTTTTCTTTGGCGATACCCCTGTAACTATTTCAGGTTCTTTTCCAAAAAATGCTAATGTAGCAACAGAATTTACAGCAGAAATAAAATCAATAAAGGGAGCACTGGTGGTTTTGCAAAGCTTCAGTTAGAAGTACCTCAAGGATTTACCGTTAAAGAATTAGATAGTAAAACAGGAAATTTTTCTTTTGCAACTAACATTGCTAAAATCATTTGGACTTCCATGCCAAGCGATCAAGAGTTTACAGTAAAGTTTACTATTTCTGCTGATGCATCAGCAGCAGGTGCCAAAACGATTGCTTCTAAATTTTCTTATGTCAATAATAACAATAAAGAAGTTGTTGAAATGACTCCTGCTGAGATTATGATTGGCGATGGTTCAAATACTCCTGTGGCGACCTCTTCAACGCCGCCTGCAGAAACAACTTCATCAACAACTCCTCCAGTAACCGAAACAACTCCCGCAGCTACATCCTCAACACAGTCGTTCGATAATCCAACGGAACCAAACTCAAATATTGTTGCTGCACGAAATATTACTTCGGGTGCAAATGCAAACGAGTATAATGTTGAAGTGAAAATTAAAAAGGGTGGTGTTAAAGGATTTGCAAAATACCAAGAGGTTTTACCTGCAGGATATAATGCAAAAGGCGATAAACTAAACGGTAGTTCTTTTTCTGTATCTGATGGTAAACTAAAATTTGTTTGGGTATCATTACCTACAGATGAAGAATTAGTAGTGTCTTATGTTTTAGAAAAAACAGCTTCCGCGGCTTCAGATGCTAAACTGGATAACGGTGAATTCTCCTATTTAGAAAACGACCAAAGTAAAAAAGTGAAAATGCCAATTGATGTTCTTGGAAATTCTACTTCTGCAGCAGTTGCTAAAGTTACTGAACCAACTCCAACTCCAACAGTTGCTACCGAGCCAACACCTCAGCCTGTTGTTACCACTACAGAGCCAGTAAAAACAGAACCAACAACTACAACAGAGCCTATAAAACAGAACCTGTAGCAACTACAGAACCGACGCAAACTGTAGCAAAAAAACAAGGAAATGTAGTTTACAACGTTCAAATCGGCGCATTTACAAACGCAATACAGTCGGAAGTATTAGCGAGAAAATTTAATATTTCCGAAACAATTAAAAGTGAAATGGCTCAAGGCTATAATAAATTTATGGTTGGTAATTTTAATGAATATAAAGAAGCTCGTTCACACCGAGAAAATGTTAAACAAAAAGGTTGCAGTAGTGCTTTTGTAGTTGCTTATAATGGCGCTAAAAGAATTACAGTACAAGAAGCGTTAATGATTACAAGTCAAAAATGGTTTAAATAAAACCATTTTATGTTTTTTGCGTATAAGTTCACATCAATGCTTAAAAAAGTACTTTTTATATCTCTAATTTTAATTTGTTCTTTTACCAAAGCTCAAACGGACACTTCTGCAAAAACTGAACCTACCGCTGTTCCAACTCCAACAGTTAAACCACAAAAAGTTCAACCAGATCCCCCATCTTTAGGCGATATTTTTAAACCAAAGGTTTCTTTGGGAGTGGGAATGCTATCTTTTCATGGTGATTTATACGCAAAGCATTATCAAGCTCCTTGGACCGTGCGTATTGGCTATGATTTAAATATTTCTCAACGTTTATTTAAATCTTTTCAATTAAATTTTAATGTGTTGTTTGGCAAACTAGGAGCTAATGAATGGGTTGATAATCGTCAAGAAAATTTTCAATCCGAAATTCGTTCAGGTGGTTTAAGTTTAATGTACGACTTTGGAAATTTTATTCCTGATAGATGCCGTATTCGACCATGGATTTCCCTTGGAGTTAATTCTTTTGAATTCTTATCTAAAACGGACCAATACGATAGATATGGTAATAAATATTATTACTGGACTGATGGTTCTATTAAAAACATAGATGAGGCTGCACCAACTGCTTCGCTAGCCGTTAATTTAAATAGAGATTACATTTATGAAACGGATATTAGAGAGTTAAACAAAGATGGTTTCGGGCAATATCAAGAAAGAGCTTGGGCATTTCCAGTGGGAGCTGGTGCATTAATGAAAATTACAGATAGATTTGATTTTAAAATTGGGGTTCAATATTATTTTACCACAACAGATTATATCGATGGGATTTCAAATAAGAGTTTGGGAACGAGAGCAGGAACAAAACAGAAAGATAATTTTGTATACACATCCTTTGCTTTGCAATACGATTTAGTATTGAAGAAAAAATCGAAAGCAGATACTTTGCCTGACGATTATTATGATGGTATAGATTGGTTAGCAATTGATAATGGTGATTATGATGAAGATGGGATAAAAGATTGGGATGATAAATGTCACGGAACGCCAAAAGGTGTTAAGGTTGATGCGAATGGTTGTCCGTTTGATGATGATAATGATGGCGTACCAAATCATGCAGATGATGAATTAGCATCACCAGCAGGCGTTGAAGTAAATTCACAAGGTGTAGCATTAACCGATGAGTATTGGCAAAACTGGTACAATGTGTACATGGATAGTGGTAATGTTGTGAAACAAGAGGTGATTGAAAATTTCTATGCGGTTAAAAAAGATTCTACATCAGCGTCAGATGCTAGCAAAAATGAGAAGGAGTATACGGTTGAATTAGCAAGATACTCTGGACCAGTTCCAAACGACGAAATGGCTTATTTATTAAGTATTGGAGATGTAAAATCAACCACTTTAGCTGATAATTCAACCGTTTTATATACCGCAGGTACTTACAAAGAAATTCAAAATGCGGTTAATCGTAGAGATGAATTTATTAAGGAAGGAAATAAAAATGCAAAAGTTGGCTATTTTAAAAATGGTGATATAGTTACCCTTTCTGACGAAGAGTTAGCGAAATTATTAGAGAAAAACACGACAACTGCCGTTAATACATCAACGAATGCATCTGAAACAAATTCCGTTGTTACTATAGATATGGATGCTGTTGCCAATGAATTTGCGAAGGGAGACATAGTTTATCGTGTTCAGTTAGGCGCTTATAAAAATAGAATTTCTAAAGGTGTTTTTAGAAATGCAGGAACAATCATCGAGCTAAAAACGGATGATGATGTGTATCGTTATGCTACAAAAGGTTTTAAAACAATTGAGGGCGCAGCAAATTTAAAGGCTGATTTAGTGCTAGAAGGTTATGGAGATGCTTTTATTACGGCTTATAAAGACGGTAAACGAATCCCGATGAGTGCAACAAAAGCAACCATGGAAACAACTGAAAAAGAAGATATTACTAAAATCGAATCATTTAGTTCAGTAGATAAATCTTTAGTAAGCTTTAAAGTTCAGTTAGGAGCGCTTCGTAAAGCGGGTTCTAACGATATGGAAGAAAAAACTAAAGACCTACAAGGTGTTGAAAAACAAGGCACGGGATCAGGAATGATCAGATACACTGCCGGTTCATTTAGTGACTATTCAAAAGCTGATAAATACCGTCAGGAATTGGCTGATAAAGGCTTGGTAGAAGCATTTGTGATTGCGGTATTTAAAGGCGAAATTATTTCTATTCAAGAAGCTCAAGAGCTTTTAAAATAAGCGGTGGCTTATTCTTCGATGTTTTTGTTTTAAACAAAATGTCGGCAAATGGAGGTTGGCGAATTGTCTTGATTTTTTGTTTCTTTTTCATCAAGGAAAAAGAAGAAAGTATAAATAGTTTAATTTGTTTCTGAAATAATCCTTACATTTATTCTATAAAATTTTAATCAACATGAAGAAATTAGTTTTAACTCTTGCCGTATTAACAGTTTGTTATACAGCTAATGCGCAGGAACCAGAGAAAAAGAAAGAAAGTTCATCAACTCCTCCGCCAAGCAGAGGACAGGAAAGAGCAATCAATGAAAGCGGAGTTTCTGTAAAAACAGAAACTAAGAAAAACTCAGCTTCTAAAAGCACTCAGGTAACACCACCCGGCGCCGAAGATAAAAAGAAGGAAGCGAAGCACGACGAAGCTAAAAAACCAGACTAATATTTAAACCCCCGCCAATCGACGGGGGTTTTTTATGATCTGATTTCCAGTTATTACCATCATTTTAATATAGCGTGTCACGCTAAACTACCGCTCATATAAATTGTTATAACCAAGCAAGTATTGTTTATACATTTACACTTTTAAATTCAACATGAAGAATCTGTTTTTTATAATTACCCTTTTTATTGGTTTAATAGCTAAAGCCCAAATGCCAGGCATGGGCGGCATGGGCAAAGGAATGAAAGATCCTAAGCTAGGACGGGTATATGGTAAAGTATTAGATGCTAATACTGGCAAGCCAGTAGAATATGCCTCTGTGCAAGTATTGTGGTTTAGCAAAGATAGTTTGTTAGGCGGTGGATTAGTAAAAGAAAATGGGGATTTTGCAATAGAAGGCTTGCCATCATTTGGTCAGGTGAGAGTAAGAGTGAAATTTGTAGGGTATAAAGATTATAATCAAAAAGTATACATCGTTCCACCGGATAAAGTAGATCAGGATTTAGGTAATATTAAACTAGCAGTGGATGACAAATTACTAAGTGAGGTAGACGTTGTTGCTGAAAAAAGCGCCGTGGTTTTATCAATTGACAAAAGAACCTACAATGTGGAAAAAGATTTATCAGTGAAAGGTGGAACAGCGGTTGACGTGATGAAAAATATACCGGGATTAACAGTGGATGCGGATGGAAATGTGCAGTTAAGAAATCAATCACCGATGATATTTGTAGATGGAAGACCAACGACTTTAACATTACAACAAATTCCTGCTGATCAAATCGACCGTGTAGAAATTATTACAAATCCTTCCGTTAAGTTTGATGCAAGCGCAACGGGCGGTGTATTAAATGTGATCATGAAGAAAAACGGGAAACCTGGTTATAACGGAATGATAATGGCGTATGTTGGTACTGGCGACCGTTACGGCGGAATGGCAAATATCAATGTAAAGCAAGGTAAATGGAACACCTCGTTGATGTATTCTTATAATCAAGCTATTAATAACACCGAAGGTTTTACAAAGCGTACACAATTAGATAGCGGAGATGCAACTGGTTTTTTTAATCAGGATAATAAAACGCAAATGAAAACCTTATTTAATTTTGGAAGACTAGGGATTGATTATAATATTGATAATCGTAATACCATTTCATTGAATGGGATGATTGTAGCGGGACAATTTAATACGAACGATGTACAAAATTATTCTGGCGGTATTTATGCACTTGATGCTTCATCAGCAGGTGATCAGATTAATGCTCAAAAAGCAGCTTTTCAAAATTATAATGCCCAGTTAATGTATAAAAAAACCTTTCCTAAAATTTGGGAAAGAACTAACGGTTGATGGGAACTATAATTATACAACTTCAAAAAACGGATATTTATTTACTAGAAACTCTAATACTTATTTAGGATTGGCTAATACTACTATTGCTGACCCTACTTTTTATCAGAAAAATGTGGGATCTACAACAGCCAATCAATTTGTATTTCAAATGGATTATGTAAACCCTATATCAGAAACTAAAAAATTTGAAGCAGGGATTAAAGCATTTTATAAAAACTCAATTAGTTCAAATAATACGAGTGTTGCCTCAGGAAACGAAGATAATTATCAACGAGATAGTATTTTGAGTAATCGTTATGTGATTGACGATATGGTAAATGCAGCTTACGTAAATTACAGTGCAAAAACATTTTGGGATATTGGTTACCAAGCAGGTTTACGTTTTGAGCAATCTTATTACGCTGGTAATATCACTGATCAAAATAAAAAATTCTCTTATAATTACCCCTCTACTTCTGACGATATTTTAAAATCATTGTTCCCTGCTATTTATTTTTCTAAAAAATTAAAAAAGAGTCAAGAAGTGCAATTGAACTTTAGTAGAAAAATTCAACGCCCTAACTTTTTTCAGTTAATGCCATTTGTGATGTTTGCAGATAAACAAAACTACCGTATTGGTAATCCTGAATTAAAACCTGAGTTTAAAAATATTGCCGAAGCAAATTATAATAAAATATTTTCGAAAGGAAGTTACTTAGCATCTGGATATTTTAGATACGAAGAACAACCAATTACAGATGTAGCTTATCCAGATCCAGACCCTGCTAAAACTAATGTTTTAGTAAACACATCAATAAATGGTGATAATGCCATTCGTTATGGTTTTGAAAATACGTTTAAATGGACTTTCTTTAAAAACTTAGATTGGACTGTCAATGCTAACGCGTACTATATTTACATTAAAGGAAAAGTGGTACCAACCGAACCAGAAGTGAAAACAGAAGGTTATGCATGGAATGCTAAAACAACACTTTCTTACAAATTCCCTAAAAATATTACCTTACAAGTAAACGGTAATTACGAGTCTCCTAAAATTTTATTATTAGGTGTTGCTAACGAAATTTATTCGATGGATGTTTCGTTAAATTATATGTATAAAACTAAATTAATTTTTAATGCTACGGTTAGTGATGTATTTAATACTCGCCGAATGGGAACACACTTTGAAACACCATATTATGATCAAGATTTATCTCGCCGCAGAGAGTCGCGTTATTTCCGTTTTACTATTACTTATTTATTTGGAAAAATGGATGCGTCTATCTTTAAACGTGGCAAACAAATGAAAGGAATGGGTGGCCAAGAAGGTAACCAAGACGGATTAGACTTCAAATAATACCTTATCATAAAATATTATAAAAAGAGTCCTATTGAAAAGTAGGGCTCTTTATTTGTATAAGTGGCTAGTACAACACAACAATTTTATTTACATTCGTTACATAATACCTTAACACATGATTCAATTAAAATCCTTTTTACCAGTTGCTTTAGCACTTGTTGTTAGTTTTGCAAATGCTCAAACCAAATCCACTACAAAACCAAGTGCCAAAGATGGCTCACCAGTTCCATCTTTAAATTTTGAATATGCTTTAAACGATCCTTTTAAAGCAAGAATTTATACTTTAAAAAATGGTATGAAAGTATATATGAGTGTGTATAAAAACGCACCACGTATTCAAACCTACATTGCAGTAAGGGCAGGTAGTAAAAATGATCCAGCAACCGCAACTGGTTTAGCTCATTATTTAGAACACATGGTGTTTAAAGGCACTGATAAATTTGGAACAAAAGATTTTGCAAAAGAATCAGCCGAAATAACTAAAATCGAAAATTTATATGAAACATATCGTCAAACTAAAGATGATGCGCAACGTAAGAAAATCTATCATCAAATAGATAGTATCTCTGGAGTAGCTGCAAAATATGCCATTGCAAATGAGTATGATAAAATGTTGGCTGGTATTGGTGGACAGGGAACCAATGCGTTTACATCATTTGATCAAACCGTTTATGTAAATGATATTCCATCAAATCAATTAGAGAACTGGTTAAAAATTGAAGCAGAGCGTTACCGTAAACCAGTATTGCGTTTATTTCATACAGAATTAGAAGCAGTTTATGAGGAAAAAAATAGAGGTTTAGATAGTGATAATAGTAAATTGTGGGAAGCTGTATTTTCTGGATTATTTAAAAATCATTCTTATGGTACACAAACAACCATTGGTACAATTGATCATTTAAAAAATCCTTCTATGAAGGAAATTATGAAATACTTTAACGCAAATTACGTTTCCAATAACATGGCTATTTGCTTAAGTGGTGATTTTGATCCTGATGAAACCATTAAGTTAATTGAAAAGAATTTTGGTTCAATGCCGTCGAAGCCAGTAACGCCATACACAGCTGCAAAAGAAGCTCCTATTACAGAAAAAATCTCTAAAGAAATTATTGGGCCAGATGCAGCTAATTTAGCAATGGCTTGGCGTTTTGAAGGAACAGGAAGTAAAGATGCAGACATGATTACTTTGATTAACTTATTGTTGTCAAATGGAAGAGCCGGCTTATTGGATTTAAATTTGAACCAAAAGCAAAAAGTACTAAACAGTGGCGGATTTGCTTATGTATTGAAAGACTATTCAACCCATATTTTATTTGCTGAACCAAAAGAAGGACAAACATTAGAAGAAGCTGAAAAATTATTGTTCAGTCAATTAGAATTATTAAAGAAAGGTGAATTTCCAGATTGGTTGATGAATGCTGTAATTACGGATATGAAATTGCAAAAAACAAAAGAGCTAGAGAATAACCAATCTCGTGCTATGGCTTTTGTAGATGCATTTATAAATGATACTAAATGGCAGCAATCCGTTAATATGGTAGAGCGTTTATCTAAGATCACTAAACAAGAGGTGATAGATTTTGCTAAGGCTACTTACAACGAAAATAATTATGTAGTTGTATACAAAAGAATAGGTGAAGATAAAAATATTCAAAAAGTGGAGAAACCTCAAATTACACCAGTGGAAGTAAATAGAGATGATCAATCACCTTTTGTGAAAAATATTTTAGCTAATAAAACAGCTGATATACAACCTAAGTTTATTGATTACGAAAAGGATGTGATGAAAACAACCATGAATGGAAACATTCCAGTATTGTATAGTCAAAATACCGAAAATCAATTATTTGATTTGTATTATGCTTTCGACATGGGAACGAACAATGATAAAACCTTGCCAATTGCTATTGATTATATTTCTTATTTAGGAACCAGTAAAATGACACCAGCTGAGGTTCAGCAAGAGTTTTATAAATTAGGCTGTTCTTTTAATGTATTTAATTCCGAAAACCAAATTTGGGTTAGCTTAACAGGATTAAATGAAAATTTTGAAAAGGCAACACGTTTATTTGAAAGTTTATTTGCCGATCCAAAAGTGGAAGAAGCAACACTTAAAAATTTAGTATCAGACATCTTAAAAAAACGTAGTGATGCTAAACAAAATAAAGGAACTATTTTACAAAAGATGATGGTGAACTATGCAAAGTTTGGTTCATCTAATCCTGCTACTCATCTATTATCTGAAGAAGAATTAAATAAATTACAGCCTGCTCAAATTGCTGAGTTGATCAAATCTTTAATGACCTATCAGCATAAGATTTTATACTATGGCCCAAAACTGATAGGCGATGTAAAAGAAGCATTAAACACAACTCATGCTGTGCCTGCTACTGGATTAAAGCCAGTTCCAGCAGAAGCTAATTTTGTGGCGCAAACATTTAATAATACAGTGTATGTGGTTGATTATGATATGAAGCAAGCAGAAATTGTAATTTTAACTGAAGGAGATAAATTTGATGCAAAAAATATTCCTTTAGTGAGTATGTATAATGGTTATTTTGGTGGCGGCATGAGTTCGGTAGTGTTTCAAGATTTAAGAGAGTCGAAGGCATTAGCGTATTCTTGTTATTCAGTATACAGAAAATCTGCAGACCCAAAATTGCCATATTATAATTTTTCTTATATCGGTTCTCAAGCAGATAAATTGCCAGAAGCTATGGCAGGTATGATGAATTTATTGAATAATGTTCCGAAATCTGATATTTCATTTGGTGCAGCTAAAGAGTCTATTTTACAAGACATCAAAACGGAACGCATTAATAAGGCAGGAATTTTATTTGATTATATCAATGCCGAAAAGTTTGGTTTAAAAACTGATATCAGAAAAGATATTTATAATTCAGTTGCAACAATGACTTATGACGATGTGAAAAAATTTCAAGATGAAAAAATTAAAAACAAACCAACTACTATTTTAATTTTAGGTAAAAAAGAAATGTTAGATATTAAAACATTAGAGAAGTATGGTACTGTGAAGTACTTAACGTTGAAAGATGTGTTTGGTTATTAATTTCAATTTCTAATAGAACGCCGATAACGCAGATTGGTTATGATTTAAAAATGATTTTTAATTATATCAAAATAAAAAGAGCAGCTCATTTGAGCTGCTCTTTTTTTTTAATCAGTGTAAATCTATTTAATCCGCGTCATCCGCGTTCCAATACAACAAAAAAACTAATCCTTAAACAAAGGATATTTACTCATCATCGTATTGATTTTTGATTTTAATTTGGCTAATTCTTTTGGATTGTCTTTATTTTTTAAAGCAGCATCAATAAAGTCTACTACTTTTAAGCAATCTTTTTCTTTTAAGCCACGGCTTGTAATAGCAGGAGTTCCAATACGAATACCAGAAGTTACAAATGGAGATTTATCATCAAAAGGAACCATGTTTTTATTTACGGTAATATCTGCTTCACCTAAAGCTTTTTCAGCTTCTTTACCAGTTAAGCCTTTGCTACGTAAATCAATTAACATACAGTGGTTATCTGTACCACCTGAAATAATTTTATATCCTTTAGCAACTAAAGCATTTGCCATCGTTTGTGCATTTTTAATCACTTGCACACAGTACAACATATATTCATCAGATAAACACTCCCCATAAGCAACTGCTTTAGCAGCAATCACATGTTCTAATGGGCCACCTTGAGTTCCAGGAAAAACGCCCATATCTAAACAAGCGCTCATCATTTTTAATTCTCCTTTAGGTGTTTTTTCTCCCATTGGATTTTCAAAATCTTTACCCATCATAATCATACCACCTCTTGGTCCACGTAATGTTTTGTGAGTAGTAGTTGTTACAATATGACAGTGAGGTAATGGATCATTTAAAATACCTTTTGCAATTAAGCCAGATGGATGAGAAATATCGGCTAATAATAAAGCACCAACGCTATCTGCTATTTTACGTAAACGCACATAATCCCAATCGCGAGAGTAAGCAGACGCACCACAAATAATCATTTTTGGTTTTTCTTTTTTAGCAGTTTCTTCAACTTTATCGTAGTTTACTTTACCTGTTTTTTCTTCAACGCCATAAAAAGTAGCACGGTATAATTTACCTGAAAAGTTTACAGGAGAACCGTGAGTTAAATGTCCACCATGTGATAAATCAAAACCTAAAATAGTATCGCCTGGTTTTAAGCAAGCTAGCATTACTGCAGCGTTTGCTTGTGCTCCAGAGTGAGGCTGTACGTTAACCCATGCTGCACCAAATAATTCTTTAGCTCTATCAATTGCTAATTGTTCTACTTTATCAACTACCTCGCATCCACCGTAGTAACGTTTGTTAGGTAAACCTTCTGCATATTTATTAGTTAAAACGCTACCCATCGCTTTCATCACTTGATCGCTCACGTAATTTTCACTGGCAATTAATTCAATACCGCGTGTTTGACGGTCTTTTTCTTCTTTTATTAATTTAAAAATGGCGGTGTCTTTTTTCATAATAATTGTGTAAGTAGTTTATTGTTCAGTTTGAAATTTGTTGTATAGTTTGCTTGAGGCTATCATAAAAAACGCAACAAGTGGCGATTGAGCAATACCCATTAACCAGCGGCTAAAGGTGTATTCATCTCCATTTAATTGATTATTAATTAAGTAATTATATGCCATTGAAATACTAGACAAAACTAACAATATTGTGTAGATATAAATAATCCATTTGGCATTTTTTTTATCGTTACAAATCAGTTTAACGGCAAAATAGCTAGTTAATAAATAAGCTAAAAAGTAAATAATAGTAAAAAGATATTTTAAATAATAGAGCGTTGAGTATTGAAAATGCGTTATAAAATCAAGGCTAGTAGGGATTTTAATATCCTCATTATGATAATAGAGTTTAAAAAGTTGATTATTTGTATTTACAAATAAAAACTCTCTGCTAAAGCCTAAAATAGCAAAAATGGCAATAAAAACTATGTATTTTAGGCTATTTTTCACTGAGTTTAGTTCCCGAAAGTTTATTTACCCAAATCATCCAAAGTCCAAACACAGCACTGTAAGCTAAAAACGTAAAGGTATAAGTATGATTAAAATCAAGATACGTATAATCATATTTGGCAATAAGAGCTAAAGCAATAATACGCGCAATATTAATGGTGTGAACAATAAGTATTCCTAATGGAAAATACCAAAGTTTGTTTTTAACATTTCCAGGATACGCAATTACAAAAATAGCAAATAAAAACATGAGGGTGATGCCATTACATGGGCCTCCTATCCAAACCCCATTCGATCCATCAATGCCAAATACTTGAAAATCATTGACTTCTTTACTAGCAAAGGTTTTGTAACCCATTAGGTCAAAAATCCATTTACATAAATTAATGATTTCTCTAATAAATAACTGATCACCTCTGGTATTACGTTTTATAATAAATTCATATAAAAAATAGCAAAGCCCATATAAAACACCAGCTTTTAAAATAAAAAATTGAAATTTATTGTTTCGGATTTTGTCAAACATACACAAAAAACCCTCCGCCAGCTGGCGGAGGGTTTGAATTATAAAGTATTTTTTTCTTGTTGATTTTTGTAGAGTTTAAGGTGGCCAAACTTCCGGTGCACCACCACCAGATGGGGCAGGAGGTGCAGCAAAACAAAATGTTGCAAACAATGCAAAAATGATAATAAAAATAAAATTTTTATTCATTTTAAATAATTATTGACTGTAAATATACAAAAAATATTGAAATTAACAATAATTGTATAAAAATCATGCCAAATTATTATATTTGTGTTACAATAAAATTATCTGTGGAACAAAAAAAACAACACTAATAGTGGGAAATGATTTAAAGTATTTGGAGAATTTTTTTAAAAAATTGGTACATCCTATTTTAATTGTTCCTATTTTTTTCTTATTGGTTATTTTTATATTTATAAATTAACCAATGTTTATCAAGCCTCGGTTGAACTTTTAAAACAAATGATACTATTATAAAGATAATTTAGTTTCAGATCAAGGTTTTTATGGATCAAATAAAAGTTATGTTGATAATTCAAATGAAATTAGAATTATTAAATCTTTGATTTAATGAAAGAAACAGTTTTAAATTAAAAGATAGACTTGAAGTTTCTTATTATTTGGTAGGAAGGGTTAGAACTACCGAACAATTTAATGGGATGCCTTTTATGGTTAGAATTAATACTATTAATCCAAATTTAAGAGAAAAAAAATGAATTTTAAAATATTAAATTATAATGAATATGAATTAACTTATAATATAAATGGATCTGAAATTAAAAAAATGGTAAGTTTGGAGAAAATTTAATTGATATTGATTTTAATATATTTGTTGAAAGAGAGAAAATTTTAATAGAAATACAGCTGATGAATTATCAAAATTAGATTATCAAATTGTTGTTCATGATATTGATAGATTAGTTCATCAATTTTCAATCAGCTTTAAAGGTTGAAAATCCAGATTATACAAATGTATTAGTTTTAAATTTGATGATATTTTACCTGAAAGAGCTGTTTTATTTTTAGACACTTTATCAAAAGTATATCTAAATAAATCATTAAATGCTCGGTTTGAATTAAACGAACGAACTATTAATTATATTGATAAACAATTAATTGAAGTAAGTTTTCTTTAAATGAAATTGAAGATACAATGCAATCTTATAAACAAAAAAATAATATCTTGGATTTAGATTGGGAAAAAGAAGATTTTTTTAAAAAATTAGCAATTATGATGAGGCAAAAACTAACTTTAAATTTAAAATTAATGCAATTAATGATTTAGAAAAATATATTATTGAAGATAAAGATCCTGAATTTTTGCCTCCAAATGCTTATTTGGTTGATGATGATGCTTTATGAATAAATCTGTTAATGAATTATATAACTTCAAATTCAATTAATGAGCAATTAAGTTTTTCCAAAGAAATTAATCCTAATATCATTGAAGTCGAGAAAAAGTAAAAAATTAAAACAAAATATTTTAGTGTATTTAAATAATACTCGAAATGCTACCTATAAAATTATTGAAAATATAAATAATGAAATATCTAAATACATATTCAAATTAAAGACATCCCACCTCAACAAAGAGATTTTTTAAATATTCAACGAAAAGTATCTGTTAATGAACAATTATATAATTTCTTATTGCAACGAAAAGCTAATATAAAATTGGGAAAGCATCTATTGTTCCTGAAATGAAGGTAATTGATAGCCCTAGAAATTTAGGTAGTTATTAAACCTGATAAAAATAAAATTCAATCCATTTTTTAATGATTGGTTTGCATTATTTCATTTTAATTATTTTGATAAGGTTACTTTTTTTTACCACTATTCAAACAGTTGAAGAATTAAAAGAAAATACATTTTTACCAATTATTGGTGATTTACCATTTCAAAAAAGGAGTTTCTAATTTAGGATTTATTGTAGAAGATAGCCCTTCTTCTTTATATATCCGAAGCTTTTAGAGCCCTAAGAACTAATCTTCAATATGTTATTTTAAATTCTATAAAAAAAACAATTTTATTAACTTCTAATTCTCCAGGAGAAGGAAAAACATTTACAACCATTAATATTGCAGCCATTATTGCAAAAGTGGAAAAAAGTAGTGATGTTGGAATTAGATTTACATAAACCTCGTATTCAAAAAGCCTTAGAAATGAATGCTGATATTGGTATTAGTACTTTTATGGTAGGCGCAAATACTTTAGATGAAATTGTAAAACCAACAGTAGTTAATAATTTATATGCTATTTTATCAGGCCCAATTCCTCCAAATCCTTCAGATTTAGTGTTATCAGAAAAATTAAAAGAATTAATGGATTATGCCAAAGCTAATTTTGATTTTGTTTTAATTGATACGCCTCCCGTTGGGATGTTAGCAGATGCTGCTTATTTAATGCAATATTCAGATATTAATTTAATGGTATTAAATACTAAATTTGCAAATAAACAAGTTTTAAATTTATTTCATAAATTAGTTCAAGATAATTCTATAAAAACATGTATTTAGTATTAAATGGAGTTAAGCGAAAACGTAGTCGTTATTATTATTCTCGATATGGTTATGGTTACGGATACGGTTATGGCTGATATGGTTACGGATATAAAAAAAATCATAATTGTTATTAACTTGATTATGTCAAATTGGTATGCTATTTATGTAAATGTAAACACGAAAAAAAAGTTGAATAAATTATTGGAAAGATATTTTAGCTTATGCTCCAGTTATAAAAAAACTACAACAATGGAGTGATCGAAAAAAATGGGTTGAGTTTCCTATGTTAAGTGGTTATGTATTTGTTAATATTTAGACACTGAAAAAGAAAAGTTAAAAAACTCCAGGGTTTTTTTTTATAAAATTTAATGGTATTGAAGCTAAAATTAGGGACCGAAATTGCTATTTTAAAATCAATCGAAGTAAGTGGTTATGATGTAACACAAGGAACTAGTGAATTTAAAATATTAGACGATGTTGAAATAACCCAAGGCCATTTAAAAGGATTAAAAGGAACAATTATTCAAATTCAAAATACAATTATGTTCAAATAGAATTAGAAAGTTTAAATCAAAACATTAAAGTAAAATTCCAAACATATATTAAAATAATTCTAAAAATAAAAAGGTGCATTCAACAATTCCAACAATACAATCAATTAAAGATAAATTTTTTTTAGTAACAGGTGGCTGGTTTTATTGGCTCTCATTTTACAAGTTATTTGTTAAAAATGGTGCCAAAAAGTAAGGGTTTTAGATAATTTATCTACTGGATTTAAAGCTAATTTAAAGAACATAAATCAAATCCGGCTTTTTTTTTATATAAGGTGATATTACTAATTACGAAACTTGTTTTGATGCTTGTGAAAAATATAGATGGTGTTTTTCATAATGCAGCTTTAGGTTCAGTATCTCGTAGTATGCAAGATCCTATGGCAACAAATCAAGCAAATGTTTCAGGATTTATTAATGTTTTTTTGCTGCAAAAATCAACATGTAAAACGAGTTGTTTATGCTTCTTCTTCTTCCGTTTATGGCGATGATAAAAGCACCGGAAAAACAAGAACATATAACAGGTAATTTATTATCACCTTATGCTGTTTCAAAAAAAACCGATGAATTGTATGCAGATGTTTTTGCTAAAACATATGATATGGAGATAATAGGATTACGATATTTTAATGTGTATGGACCAAAACAAAACCCTAATGGGGCTTATGCTGCGGTAATTCCTATTTTTATTTCTAATTTATTAAAAATCAAACTCCTTCTATTTTGGAGACGGAACAACTAGTCGAGATTTTACTTTATTAATAATGTTGTTTATGCTAATGTATTAGCAATTCAACTACTAATAAGGAGGCTATCAATCAAGTTTATAATGTAGCTTATGGTGCGTCAACTAGCTTTAATCAATTGTTTGATTTAAAAAAAAAAATTTAAAGTATCAAAAGTCCAGAATATAAAGCAGAAAGAAAAGGAGATATTAAAAATAGTTTAGCTAATATAAATAAAGCCAAGGAGCTTTTAGGATACTCACCATTGGTCGATTTAAATACAGGAATAATTGGTCTATCGAGCAGTATAAATCAAATCGAAGTTAAAGGATTTTTTTAACAAAATAGGAAAAATTTATTTACTAAATTTGATAAGGTAGGCACAGATTTTGATTTATTAACTTTAAAATATTTAAAATGAAAACATTTATATCCTTAATTATTACGCATATTTTGCTTAGCATCCACTTCAATTGTGTTACCGCACAAATAGGTAGTAGTGATGCTAGTTTTGATCCTGGAGCTGGCGCAAATGGCAAGCAGCATTTCAAGTTTAGTACAAGCTGATGGAAAAAAAATAATTTTAGGCGGAAGTTTTAACAGTTTCAACGGCACATCTCTTAACAGGATAGTTAGGTTAACTACAATCAGGATTCATAGATGCTACTTTTAATGTCGGAACGGTTTTCCAACTACTTCTGCACAGGTTAATGAAATGTTGTTACAATCTGATGGTGATATTAAGGCCGCGTTGGTAAACTTTTAACATACAACAGTGTATCATCGAAACAGAGTGGCGAGAATTAATTCCGATGGTTCAGTAGACGCAGGATTTAACTCCCACTGTTGGTGCAAATAATAATGTAAACGCTATTACCGTGCAGTCCGATGGTAAATATATTATTGAGGAGAGTCTACATTTTATGCTTCTACCGCCAGAGGAAGGATTACGCGTATAAACACTACAGGAACAATAGATAATACTTTTTAATACTGGAACAGGGGCCAATGGTATTGCTTATGCTTTTGATATGCAGTCAGATGGAAGTGTGATTGTTGGTGGTGTTTTTTTCTTCATTCCAATGCGGTGCCTCAAAATAAAATAACGAGATTAACTTTGGCAGGAGCTGTTGATGCAACATTTAACATTGGTACAGGTGCTGCTCATTCCCCCACAACCGCGTTATGAGATGTTAAAGTTTGTCTCCAGGCAAAATTCTTAGCGTCAGGAGCATTTACAAGTTTTAATGGTACCACAATAGGTAACTTAGTTCAACTTAATACAGATGGATCTGTTGACGCATCGTTTAATGCCTCAGGCGCTGGCGCCAATAATGTGATTAATAATATATCTGTACAAAGCGACGGAAAAATTATTATTTCAGGAAGTTTACAACATATAATGGAGTTGGTAGAAATAGAATCGCTCGTTTAAATGACGATGGAACTTTAGATACTAGTTTTGACCCTGGTGCAGGTGCAAATGGAATAACTTATTGTACCTCCATTCAAGCAGATGGAAATGTTATTTTAGGCGGAAATATGACATCTTACAGCGGAGTTTCAAGAACGAGAGTTGCCCGAATAAATACATGTCCAACACCGACTATCTCTGTTTTATCTCAAACAAACACTACATGTAATGGTTTATCTGATGGTGCAGCATCTGTTACTGCTACAGGAGGGACGTCTTTTACTTATACTTGGTTACCTGCTGGTGGAAATGGATCGTCAGCTTCCGGTTTAGTGGCAGGCAATTATACTTGCTCTACAACCAATCAATGTGGTTTATTTTCTTCTCAAACAATTGTCATCACCGAACCTTCAATTGTTACTGTTACAGCTAGGGAGGTTATAGTTTGCGTTTAGGGGATAATTATAATTTGTCAGCCTCTGCCTCAGGAGGCACTGCGCCTTATACCTATACTTCTGATGCCTGTAATTTAGTTGGGGCATTGCAATCAACTAATCCAGTTTCAACTACCATATACACTGTAACAGCTTCAGATGCCAATGGCTGTTTAAATTCTGCTACTCAAACGGCGAGTGTTATAAATTGTCCAGGCCAGTTTTAACAGGCACTTCCTGTGGAGCAGTATTAACGTCATTAGACCAATTATTATATTGACTCCAACAAATGGTGCTACAAATTATAGATTACAAAATTATAAGTGCCGCTCAATCTTTACAACCGTTAATGTTAGAAATAATGGCACTGTAAATTTTAAATGTCTTGGATTGCGGGCATCCAATATGGTAGAACTTATACAGTAAGAATCAGTGCTTATATAGCTGGAGCTTGGCAAGCCTATGGTAATGCTTTTGTAATGTAACAACACCAAATGCAGTTACTATACCTACTACTCAATTTAATCCAGGTTCTTGTAATGTAACATTAACTTCTCTTAATCAAGCATTAAGTTTTGCCCTGTAACTGGCGCTACAAATTATCGACTTGAAATTATTAATTCTGCCCAGTCTTTACAACTGTAAATACTAGAAATAATACATTAACCAGCTTTCAAATGTCGTGGGTATCTGGCATTCAATATGGCCGCACATATGATGTTAGAATTGCAGCTTATGTAAATAGTGCTTGGCAGCCTTATGGTTCGATGTGTCAAATAACAACCCTGCTAGTGTGCCTTTAACCCACTTAACAGCTACTGTTTGTAACACATCAGTGGCAAGTAGATTCACTATTTTTAAATTTGATGCTGCTGCTGGTGCTACCAATTATCAGTTAAAACCTGTTAATACAGCTTCTTCTTTCACCGCAACTAATACTAGAAATAGTTCTAATACAAATTTTGCTTTATCTTATGTTGCAGCTACTCAAGTAGGTACTGCTTACGACATTCAGGTTGCAGCTTACGTAGGCGGAGTTTGGGCAAGCTATGGAAGTATATGCCAAGTTACAGCATTAGCGGCTAAAGGTGACAATGAATTTGTTAATTCTTGAAGCTTACAGGTTAAATAAAGGTGAAACTACTATTTTGAATGATGATTTAAAATTTAGTGTTTGGCCAAATCCAACTAATGGTAAAATAACAATTGAAGTCTCTAATTATTCGATGGGAACTAAATTGGAAATTGTTAATACTTTAGGCCAAGTTGTATTTAACTCCGAAGTATTAAATTACACAAATGAATTTGATTTTAGCTCAATGAATAGCGGTATATATTTTGTTAAATTGCATCACAATGGCAATGTATCAACGACAAAAATAGTTAAGCAATAAAATAGTTTTACATGAAAGGACATAGAATTATACTATGTCCTTTGTTGCGTGCTATATTAGATTTATATTTAATTGGAAATTTATTAAAAACGAGTAAATTTGTTACTCAAAATGAGAAATTTAATATCTTCTAAAACACGCATTAAAATTATTGGTTAGTTTTTTTTAAACAGCAACACAACTGCATATTTACGGGTTTAGAAGAAGAATTTGCGAATCTACTAATTCTATTCGCATTGAACTTAATCGTTTTGAGAAAGCTGGTTTTATATCTTCGCATAGTTTTGCTAACAAAAAAATATTTAGAGTAAATACTCAACACCCACTTTTTTAAAGATATTAATAGCATTGTTTTAAAAATTAGTAGGTTTTGATCATGTTATAGACTATGTATTTGAACATTAGGAAATTTAAAAGAAGTGTATTTGGTTGGCAATTTGTCTAAAGGAAAGACTCTGAAATTATTGATTTAATTTTAGTGGGAGATATTAACGAAGTATTTTAAAAGAATTAATATTAAAAGCCGAAAATAAAATTCATAAAACCATACATTACATTAATTATAAAGAAAATGATTTTAAACTTAGTTCATAACAAGATCCGAAATTAATCCACTTTATTGTGGCAAAATAAAAGAAAAACAAAAGTTGCTTTAAACAATAGGCGCAAAAATACAGGTAAATACCACTAAGTCATTTGACTGAGGTGGCGAAGCTATAAAAAATAAAGATTTTTATATTAAATGCAAGAAGAACAGTGGGATTTAATAATAAAACCTAAAAGTAAATGGTATCAAATAGATTTAATTGCTATTTGGAATTATCGAGATTTATTAATGTTACTTGTTCGTAGAGATTTTGTAGCAGTATACAAACAAACAATTTTGGGTCCACTTTGGTTTTTTATTCAACCAATCATTACCGCCCTTACTTATGTTTTAATGTTTGGTAATATTGCCAATATTAGTACCGATGGGAACCCTAAATTTTTATTTTATTTATCTGGCATTACCTTTTGGACTTATTTTTCGGATTGTTTAAAAAAAACATCCTCTACTTTTATCGCAAATGCAGGGTTTTTGGTAAAGTTTATTTTCCTCGACTTATCATGCCATTTTCAGTTTTAGTTTCAAACCTTATTAAATTAGGCGTTCAACTACTTATATTTTTAACTGTTTGGGTTTATTATATTTTAAATAGCAATGCGGTTAATCCACATTGGGAATTAATGTGGTTACTGCCAATTTTAATTTTAATGATGGCGGGCTTAGGCTTAGGCTTTGGAGTTTTAATATCATCACTTACTACAAAATACGAGATTTTACTTTTTGGTTGGTTTTGGTGTTCAACTAATGATGTTTGCTAGTTCTGTTGTTATTCCAATCTCTTCGATGTCTCCACAAATAAAAAAAATTATGCTATTTAACCCTTTAACATCCATTATTGAAGCATTTAAGTATATATTTTTAGGTAGTGGGTCAATAGAATCCTTTTATATTTGCCTTATAGTTTTGGATTTATGGCTGTTTTGGTAAGTATTTCGGTTATTGTGTTTAATAAAGTAGAAAAATCCTTTATGGATACTGTTTAATATGAGTAATGTAGTAATTAAAGTAGAAAATTTGGGAAAACAATACCGTTTAGGTAGTGTTGGCACTGGTACTATTTCTCACGACTTAAATCGCTTTTTGCAAAACTGGGCAAAGAAGATCCTTATTTGAAAATTGGAGAAGTAAATGATCGAACCAAAAAAGGGGATAGTGATTTAGTTTGGGCTATTAAAGATATAAACTTTGAAGTTAAACAGGGAGAAGTATTAGGTATTATTGGTAAAAATGGAGCAGGAAAATCAACTTTATTAAAAATTTTATCTCGTGTTACTGGCCCAACTGTTGGTGATATTAAAGTAAAAGGCCGTATTGCAAGTTTATTAGAAGTAGGAACAGGATTTCATCCAGAATTAACTGGAAGAGAAAATATTTTTTAAATGGAGCCATTTTAGGATGACTAAGCAAGAAATAAAAGCAAATTCGATGAAATAGTTGAATTTAGCGGAGTTGAAAGGTATATTGATACCCCTGTTAAAAGATATAGTAGTGGAATGTACGTTCGCCTTGCATTTGCTGTTGCGGCGCATTTAGACCCGGAAATTTTAATTGTTGATGAAGTATTAGCAGTTGGTGATGCCGAGTTTCAAAAGAAATGTTTGGGTAAAATGAAAGATGTGAGTGGGCAAGGAAGAACCGTTTTATTTGTTAGTCATAATATGGAGGCTGTTAAAAATTTAACCCAAAATGCGATTGTATTAAAGAATGGTAGTTTAATATTTAGCGGCGATACTGGTTCAGCGTAAATCAATATTTGAGAAATAACGATCTAAGAAATCAACTTTATTTTGATAATATTGACGCCATAGGAAATGAATTTATAAAGTAAAAAGTGTAAAATTAGTTTTTGAAGGAGATATATTAAGCATTGATAAAAGAATTTAAAATTGAGATCCAATTTTGGAACTTAACTGATTTTGACGAATTACTTATTGGTTTTGATTTGTTTCATATATCGGGCGCAAATGTGTTTAGTACAGGTAAAAATTTAAGTACAAAAAGAGGAAGTTTAAATACGGTGCAATGCAGTATACCAGCCAACTTATTGAATAATGATATTTACTCTGTTTACTTAATGTTTTTTAATAAAAATGTTTTGAACTTATATTCAAAACAAGAAATTATAACATTTGAATTAGATGATGCAAAAAGAGATAATAATCATACTGGCAAATTAATGGGGTTGTAAGACCTAAATTAAATTGGAATATCTTAAATGATTGAAGAACTAAAAAAAATTTAATATCACAATCAAACTATATCCCATGGAAAGGATATTTTGATAACATTAATTCAGTAGATGAGTTTTTTGTTTATGACGACATGCAATACACTAAGCGTGATTGGAGAAACAGAAACCAAATAAAAACGCCACAAGGTTTGCTATGGCTTACAATATCAGTTGAAGTAAAAGGAAGTTTTTTTCAAAAATAAATGAAACTCAAGTTTCTGAAAAAAATTGGGGAGAAAAGCATTGGAAAACTATTAGTACTAATTATTCTAAAGCTCCATATTTTAAAAATTACAAGGAGGTTTTTGAAGCTATATATAAAGATGAATCTTTAGATAATATTACATCAATAAACGTAAGTTTTATTAAAACAATAAATACTGTTTTAAATATTAATACTAAAATTACCGATTCAAGAGAATTTGAATTAGTTGACGGGAAAACAGAAAGGTTAGTTGATATTTGGAAAAATGTAATGCCAACCTTGATTACTTTACTGGTCCCGCTGCTAAAGTTACATGGACGAGAACTTTTTTTAAAAGACAAAATTTATATTCATTATTTTGATTATTCTAATTATCCCGAATATCCGCAATTGCATGGAGAATTTTCTCATTACGTGTCTATATTAGATTTGATTTTAACACTGGTCATAATGCAAAAACTACATGAAAACTTTTTAAATGAGCGATAATATATTACAACAAGTAAATTCTTACTACACACAAAAAATTATTCAAATGGAGCAACCCTCAAGGGGTTGATTGGAACTCTGTCGAATCGCAACAATTAAGATTTGAAGTTTTATCTACTGTTATTAACGAAAACAAAAATTTTCAACTGGATTATGGTTGCGGTTTTGGCTCGATGTATGACTTTTTTTACAAAAATATTCCAATTTAATTTTACTGGTTTTGATATTTCGGAAGAAATGATTGCCGAAGCATTGAGATTACATGCCAATGATTCCTCTAGTAAATGGATTACCAATTTAGATGATAACGATGTTTTGACTTTACTATAGCGAGTGGTATTTTTAATGTTAAACTAAAAACACAAACGAAGATTGGCTAAATTATATATTAGAAACGTTACAAAAATTAAATAGTCATTCTTCAAAAGGATTTTCGTTTAATGTACTTACTAAATATTCTGATAAAGAATTTATGAAAGATTATTTGTACTATGCAGATCCCTTGTTTTTATTTGATTATTGTAAAACTAATTTTTCGAGAAATGTAGCTATACTACATGATTATAATTTATATGAATTTACCATTATAGTTAGAAAAAATGGATAAAGTGGTTATTTTTGCTGATCATACAATTGGCTATTGGCTTACAGAATATTTATTACAAAATCAAAAAAATTATTTTATTGCTGATGTGTACACCAATGAAACTGCAAACGCTTGGTGGGATGATTTAAGGCTACTGCAAAATTATTACCCTATAAAAATAAAGCTATTTGATCCAGATACAACATACTTAGAGCTTAAAAAAACGAACCCTGATTACTTATTGCTATTATCTTGGAAACATTTAATTAAGAAAAATATTCTAGAAAATGTAAAAGTATGTACGGTTAATTTGCACTATAGTTTACTTCCAAAACATCGAGGAGTTTATCCTGTAAATTGGGCTATCTATTCTGGTGATACAGAAACAGGAATTACTTTTCATATCGTGGATGAGAAAGTGGATAATGGCCCCATTGTTGGTCAATTGACTGAAAAAATTTCTGTTTTTGATGATGCCTTTTCTCTTATTCAAAAACTTGATATTCTTGCATTAAAGCTGTTTAAAAAAAATATGGGATAATAGAAGTGATTGGAAAACAGTGCCACAAGAAAATGAAAAAATATCTTACCATAGTAAAAGTGATTTTATAAAAGTTGTAAAATTGACTTAAATCAAAGAGGAACTTTTCTTGAATTCATTAACATAATAAGATCAAAAAATTCAACAATGATACAAGTGCCTATTTTTATGATGACAATGGTCAAAAAATTAAAGTAAATATCACTTTGTCAAAAGATGATTCTGTTTAAAGTTTACGTTTTATTCAAAAATCAAACCTGTAAATGATTAAAATATTATATTAAAATGTTATGATAGGATTTAATAAACCATATTTTTCGGGTAACGAAACAAATTATATTGCAGAAGCTGTGGCTTCCATGAAAATTTCTGGTGATGGTATCTTTACCAAAAATGCCATGATTTTTTGAAAAGTACAATTTCAAAAAGGTATTGCTTACTACATCTTGCACCGATGCTTTAGAAATGGCTGCTATATTATTAAATATACAACCAGGTGATGAGGTCATAGCACCCTCTTATACATTTGTATCAACTGTTAATGCTTTTGTGTTGAGAGGAGCTAAAATTGTTTTTGTTGATAGTAATGAGAAAATCCAAATTTGGATGTTACTAAAATGAAGAGCCCATTACTAATAAAACCAAAGTCATTTTCCGGTACACTACGCAGGTATTGCTTGCGACATGGATAAAATTATGGAGTTGGCAGCCAAACATAATTTATTTGTTGTCGAAGATGCTGCTCAAACCATCGATTCGTTTTATAAAGGTAAACCATTAGGAAGTATTGGACACTTATCAGCGTTTTCGTTTCATGAAACTAAAAACATAGTTTCTGGTGAAGGTGGAATGTTAGTGATTAATGATGATAGGTTTATTGAACGCGCCGAAATTATTAGAGAAAAGGGAACTAATCGATCTCAGTTTTTTAGAGGAGAAGTTGATAAATACGGTTGGGTAGATTTAGGTTCATTTTTTACCTTCTGATATGATTGCTGCATTTTATTTGCTCAACTAGAAAACCTAGATAATATTCAGAAAAACGAAAGGAAATTTGGTTGCACTTTATGAAGCGTTAAAATGTTTAAAAAATAAGGGTATACAATTACCAGTAATTCCAGATTTTGCCTCCAATAATGCACACATGTTTTATTTAGTTTGCAATAGTCTCGAACAACGAACAGCACTTATTGAGCATTTAAAAAATGATAATATTCAAGCAGTATTTCATTATTTATCGTTAAATAAAAGTCCATATTATCAACAAAGTATTGCTGACCTGATAATTTAATGCAATCCGACAGATATACAGATTGCTTAGTAAGGTTGCCAATGTATTACGAGTTATCGCAACAAAATATTTCTCAAATTTTAAATTCTATTTTAATTTTTTTTAATGAATAATTTACATATTATTCAAGACGGGCCGCATTCAAATTGGTTTGTTGCAAGATGTATTAAATTTAGTGCAAATTCAACAAACCACTTTGTTTGTTTAAGTGATTCGCCAAAATACATTATCGACACTAAAATTGAAGTGCGCCGAAATTCGATAGAAATCATTAAAAAATATTGCGGCAGATGTAAATAGTGGTATGTATCAAAATATTATTATTAGTTATTTAGATGAAACTGCCGCTCACATTATAGAGCTAATTACTAATAAAAAAGTAAATATAATTTGGATTATTTGGGGAGCAGATTTATATTATTTGCCAAAATTTGGCGAAATAATTATGACACTTATTCTTCGAATTTTTGAATATAAATTTAAAAAGTCACATTTTTAAGCAATATCAATTAGCTAAAAAGCATTATTTACATCGTCATAGAACGTATCGCCATATTTACGAGGCTATCAAAAAAGTAACTATTTGCGCCACATTAACATCAAGCGATTACCAATTGGTTAAAAATAAATTGAATTCAAAAGTTAAACTTATTGATTTTGTTATATCAGGTATTGATGATTTTGTGAGTAGCAGTAACATCGATTTTAATCAAAAAAAGCAAAATATTTTGCAAATAGGAAATTCGCCGACCCATCTAATAATCATTTTGAAATTTTTAAAAAGTTAAAAGATGTACAATTTATGGGACAAATTTATTGCCCACTTTCTTATGGTAATTTGCATTACGCTAAAAATTAAAAGAAGATGTTGCGGGTTGGTTTCCAAAGAGAAGTTACAAATTGATGATGTACTCATGCCAAAGGAAGAGTATTTTCAGAAAATTAGTAAAATTGGATTTGTGGTTATGGCTCATAGTCGACAACAATCTTTTGGTAATTTGATTGCACAGCTATATTTTGAGCTAAGGTTTTTTAAAAGACAAAGCGCCACTTCATTTATTGTTTAGTAGTTGGGGATTGAAAGTTTATAGTATCGAACATGATTTAAACGAAGAAGGATTGACTTCTTTTTAGATGAAGAGTTTCAATTGAAAAATAGAGATATTTTATCAACTATTTTGTCAAATAAAAGAATTGAACATTTTTATAATAACTTGTTAAACGCTAATATAATGCATAATATTGGAAGAAAGATTTAGTGAGTAAGCGTAAAATTTTATATATTATTTTTCATCAGCTGTCAGTGATGTGACATCTGGCGTTGGGTTGAAGGTGTTAAACAAGGCTAAGGCTATTATTAATAATGGCTACGAAATTGATATAATTACTTTTGGTGCTGAAGATATAGAAGTAATAAAAGATGGAATTAAATTTATTACTTTAAAACATGCACCAATTAGGCACACTTATTTCAATGAAATAAATATAAATAAGTATATGTTTTATTACTGACTAAATGGGTTAGTCAAAATGAAAGTAATTACGATTGGTTTTATTTTAGGTATCCAGGAGCAAGCCGCTCTTTACTTGATTTTTGTAAAAATTTCCAAGCAAAGTAGTGTTTGAACATAATACCATTGAAATAGATGAGTTTACTTTTAGTTGCTAAACAAAAAGCAAAGAATATTCAATTAGCTATTAATCCTAGTGTATTAGCGCATTATTATGAAGTGAGGTATTATAGAATAATCGCTGAGAGCAAGTATTTTAAAAAATTTCAAAGTATGCTTTAGCAGGAGTTGCTGTTACGCATGAGATTAAAAACTATGAGGAGAGTAGGGCGGTAAGTGCATATAATTGCTTTGTGATATCTAATGGTATTTTGTTCCCAAAAAATTTTTACAATCCATCCTCAATTAATTAATAGTGACGTTAAATTGGCTATGCTTATTGGCTACGATGCTGATTGGCATGGAGTTAAGCGAATTGTTGATAGTTTGAAGGTTTATACTGGAAAAACAAAAATTCAAATAGATATAATAGGTAAAATTGACCCTAAATTATACCTTTTGAAAATTCAGAAAACAAGGAAGTCAACTTTTTAAATACCTTGTCATATAGCGCAGTGGCAGATGCATTGTGTTATTATGACGCTGGTTTAGGAACCATGGCGGCATACTTAAAAAATATAAATGAAGCTTCTCCTTTAAAAGTTAGAGATTATTTGGTGAATGGCTTCCTGTAATTAGGGTATGAGGATACTGATATCACTGATAATTTGGAATTAAAAAGTATTGCTTAACATTTCCTAATAATGGCAACGTTATAGATTTTAATAGCGTTGTTAATTTTGTAACTAAAATGAAAAGTAATAAAAATCATAAAGCGCAAATTTTTGAGATTTCAAAACAACAAATTGATGTTAATTTGAAAATGAAAACTTTGTTAACGTCAATTCAAAATATTAAGTAATGTTGGGTTTAGTTAGTATTATTATGCCCGCATATAATTGCGAAAGTTTGTAAAGCAGGCTATTAATTCTATTTTAGATCAAACTTATACGAATTTTGAGTTGTTAATAGCTGATGATTGCTCAAAGATTCTACAAAACAAATTATTGATTCTTATTCAGATCACAGAATTAAAAAATTTCATAACAACATAAATTTAGGATATTTAAAAGCTAGTAATAAT
>JADJFB010000017.1 GCA_016708845.1 Bacteroidota bacterium
ATTATTTATTATCTGCTTTTACCAGTTTGCGTTAGCTTTTAGAGATAAAAAATACATTCAGTTTATTTGGTTAGCGCTATTCACTTCCTTCGTGATAAACATCCGATTGATGGGAATATTGTTTGTGGGTTTTGTTATCTTTTTTTTAGTACTCGATTTTATAATTTACCGTAAAGAAAAAAAAATCATAAGAAAGCAGGTAGTACAAACTCTCTTGTATTTATTTTTTACCATTCTTTTTACAATTGCTACATGGCCTTTGTTATGGCATAATTTAATTGAAAACTTCAAATACACCTTTAATAACTTATCTCAATATCCATGGGGTGGTTCCAACTTATTTAAAGGCGAAATTATTGACGCCACAAAAATAGGATGGGATTATATTCCAACTTGGTTTTGTATCAACACACCTATTGTATTTTTAATTCTTGGTTTCTCTGGAATACTTTTTTTTACAATTCGGTTATTAAAAAATCTCAAAAACTTTGATTTAAAATCCATAGATAAAAATAATTTATTATTCGTTTTTTCTTTTGTCGCTCCAATTTTATCAATCATAGTTTTAAAGTCGGTACTATATGATACTTGGAGGCATTTATTTTACATTTATCCATCTTTTATTTTGTTAGGTATTTACTTTTTAAATTATTGTATCAATTCAAAATTTAAAAAGGCGGACTTATCTGTAACTACTCTTTCAATAATTTCTGGTTTATATTATCAATTATTTCCATTTCATCATGTGTATTTTAATCAATTTATTTCTTGAACGGAAAAGATTTTATTAGAAAAAACTACGAAATGGATTATTGGGGTAGTTATAACAAATCTTTAGAGGCTCTTTTAGAAATTGATTCTTCGGATGTTATAAAAATTTCTCCTGATAATCCTGTGATCATTGCTAATTCAGAAATGTTAACGGATGAACAACAAAAACGAATTTTGTTTGTGGATTCAATACATAAATCCGATTATTTTATTGTAACCTATAGATGGCACCCCAAGGATTATGATACATTAGGAGTAAAAGAAGTCAAATCATTTTATGTTTTAAAAAGTAAAATAAATTCTATTTATAAGGTGAAAAAATAAATATGTATAACATATTTTGTTTACATTTATATAAACAAAACGCCATGAAGAAAAGTATCACCCTCCTATTAATAATATTAAGTTATTCTTCAAAAAGTCAATTTTACAATCAATATTTTGATGGCGGGATTCTTACACCTCCTTATAGTTCAATAACTATACATATTGATAACACTTCGGAAAATAGTTGGCAAATTGGAAGGCCCTCAAAAACTCTTTTTAACAGTGCTAATACTTTGCCAAAGGCTATTGTTACCGACACTTTAAATTACTACCCAATAAATGATACATCCACTTTTTCATTTGCAATACCACTTACTAATTTCCCATGGGCTCCAATAGCGCTGCAATGGACTCAAAAAATAAATTTCGACATGAACTTAGATGGCGGAATAGTTGAGTTTTCAAACGACAGTGTTACTTGGGAAAATGCTGGTTGGTCTCCATATTCCTATCAGTTTTATGGATATAATCCTATTAATTTAAACACATTCGGATGCTGCGAATATGGATTTACTGGAACTGATAATACCTGGCGTGATATATGGCTTTGTATAGACCCTAATTATGGTCACCAAAACGATACACTATTTTTTCGCTTCACATCAATATCAGACAATATAAACACTAACAAGGAAGGCTGGATGATTGATAACTTTCAAGCTAGAACAACTGTTATTCATCCAGTAAAAGAAACTAGCCAAATCGACGATATTGTTGTGTATCCAAACATTTCAACAGGAATGGTAAATATTGAAATGAAAAAAACTAAAGCAACTGATAAAATCGAAAACATTGAAATGATTGATGAAACAGGAAAAGTGGTTGAAGTCTTTGGAAAAACTTTTACAAAAGTGGTCTTAGATATTAAAAAACATAAGCCAGGTTTATATTATTTTAGAGTCACAACTAATAACAAGCCTAAGTTATTTAAAGTGATTTATGAAAAGAATTAAGTTTATCCTATTTTCAAGTTTTGTACTTCTTATCTGTTTATTAATGCTCTCATTCATAAAAGAGCAAAAAAATGAGCCCTATATATTTCCACAGGTATCGCATTTTCCAAAAATGCCATTAAATCCTAATAATGAAGTTACGATGGAAGGTGTAACTTTAGGTAGGTATCTATTTTATGATCCAATTTTTAGTGCAGATAGTACCATATCATGTTCAAGTTGTCATTCTCAACAATATGCCTTTAGCGATTCTCCAAATCAATTCAGTAAAGGTATTCAGCAAAAGACACAACAACGAAATACTTTAGCGTTATTTAATTTAGCTTGGTATCCAAAATTATTTTGGGACGGCAGAGTAAATTCAATTGAAGAACAAGTATTTCATCCAGTTAGAACTGAATCTGAAATGAGTAACGATTGGATAAGCATCACAAAAAAAATTAATCGCAGTACTTTTTACAAAAAAATGTTTTACAAAGCTTTTGGAAATAAAGAAATTGATAGTGTGTTAATTTCAAAAGCAATAGCTCAGTTCGAAAGGACCTTAATATCTTACGATTCGAAATACGATAAAGTAATAAGAAAGGAAGCAAAATTTACAATGGAAGAACTAGAGGGCTTAGAATTAATTAATGATTTTACAAAAGGAGCTTGCTCACATTGTCACCCAACAGACGCTCATGGACTTGGTACTACTGGCGAGTTTAGTAACAATGGATTAGATGAAGTTATTGACCCGTTAAATTATACCGATTTTGGATTAGGCAAAACCACACAAAACATATCAGATAACGGAAGATTTAAAATCCCTTCACTCAGAAATTTAGCTTTTACAGCTCCCTACATGCATGACGGAAGATTTAAAACGCTTGAAGAAGTGTTAGATTTTTATAGCGGAAACATAAAAAAGTCAGTTAACATAGATTCAAAAATGGTTTTTGTTCATCAAGGTGGCGCAAAACTTAATAAGTATGAGTATAAAACTTGGTATAATATTCGTTTTTAATGGTTTATGCCCTCAAAAGCTGTATAAAAGTCACTATTTTTTTTATCTTTGCAGCCTCAAAATAAAACACCATGTTTGATAATTTATCCGATAAACTCGAAAGAGCCCTTAAAACCCTTAAAGGTCAAGGAAAAATAACTGAAATTAACGTTGCCGAAACGTTGAAAGAAATTCGTAAAGCCTTATTAGATGCCGATGTTAACTATAAAGTAGCAAAAACATTTACGGATACCGTTAAAGAAAAAGCTTTAGGACAAAACGTTTTAACAGCAGTTTCTCCAAGTCAGTTATTAGTAAAAATTACTCATGATGAGTTAACCCAATTAATGGGTGGACAAATGGAAGAGATTTTCCTTGGTGGAAATCCAACCATTATTTTAATGAGTGGTTTACAAGGTTCTGGTAAAACAACCTTTACAGGAAAATTAGCCAATTTCTTAAAAACGAAAAAAGGCAAAAAACCATTATTAGTTGCTTGTGACGTATATCGTCCAGCGGCTATTGACCAATTACACGTTTTAGGAGAGCAAATTGGAGTAGATGTTTTTTCAAACAAAGAAGAAAAAAATCCAATTAAAATTGCTGAAGCTGCTATTAAACAAGCTAAAGAAAATGGCAATAGCATTGTATTAATAGATACCGCAGGTCGTTTAGCAGTTGATGAACAAATGATGACCGAGATTGCTGATTTAAAAAAAGCAATTAATCCTAACGAAATTTTATTTGTTGTTGATGCCATGACGGGGCAAGATGCTGTTAATACAGCAAAAGCCTTTAATGATCGTTTAGATTTTGATGGGGTTGTATTAACTAAATTAGATGGTGATACTCGTGGTGGAGCAGCTTTATCTATTAAATCAGTCGTAAATAAGCCCATTAAATTTATTGGTACTGGTGAAAAGATGGAAGCTTTAGATGTTTTCTATCCGGAGCGTATGGCCGACCGTATTTTGGGAATGGGTGACGTGGTTACTTTAGTAGAACGTGCTCAGGAACAATTTAACGAAGAAGAAGCTAGAAAATTATCTAAAAAAATTGCCAAAAATCAATTTGACTTCAACGATTTTTTAAGCCAGTTACAGCAAATTAAAAAAATGGGAAATATCAAAGATTTAGTTGGTATGATTCCAGGAGTTGGTAAAGCCATGAAAGATGCTGAAATCAATGATGATGCATTTAAAGGCATTGAAGCTATTATCGGTTCTATGACGCCAAAAGAACGTTCACAGCCTGAAATCATGAATGGTTCTCGCCGTCAGCGTATTGCAAAAGGTAGCGGACAAACTATACAAGAAGTCAATAAATTATTAAAGCAGTTTGAAGATACTCGCAAAATGATGCGTATGATGGGCGATAAAAACCAAATGGCAAAATTGATGAAAAATATGCCAGGCGGAATGCCGAAGATGTAAGTACGAATGACGATTTAAGAACTACGATTTGATATGAATTCGTAATTCGTAATTCGCAAATCTAAAATTTGAATTATGGTTTTAATCGACGGAAAAAAAATATCGCTTGAACTTCAATCTGAAATTGCATTAGAAGTAAAAGAATTAATTACTAAAGGAAAAAAGCAACCGCACTTGGCGGCTATTTTAGTGGGTGATGATCCTGCTTCTCAAACTTATGTGGGAAGTAAAGTGAAAGCTTGTGAAAATGTTGGTTTTAAATCAACCTTAGTCACTTTTGAAGCTTATGTTTCTGAACAAAAATTATTAGCAAAAATTGAAGAATTAAATAACGACGATGATATTGACGGCTACATTGTTCAATTACCATTGCCACGTCATATTTCCGAACAAAAAATTATTGAAGCTATCAAACCAAGTAAAGATGTTGATGGCTTTCATCCAATAAACGTTGGTCGTTTAGTGTTGAATTTACCAACTTATGTAAGCGCTACTCCTTTTGGAATTGTACAATTATTAGAACGGTACAATATTCCAACCGATGGTAAGCATTGTGTAGTTATTGGAAGAAGTCACATTGTAGGTTCGCCTATGAGTATTTTAATGGCTAAAAACACCAATTTGGGTAATTGTACGGTTACACTATGTCATAGCCATACTCAAAATTTAAAAGAACATACTTTAAACGCTGATATTATTATTGCTGCTATTGGTAAACCTAATTTTGTAACAGCTGATATGGTTAAAGAAGGTGCTGTTATTATTGATGTGGGTATTAACCGCGTGGATGATGCTACTAAAAAGAGCGGATTTAAATTAGTGGGCGATGTACAATTTGAAGAGGTTTCTAAAAAAGCAGGTTATATTACCCCTGTTCCAGGTGGTGTTGGCCCAATGACTATTGCCTCCTTGTTAAAAAACACCTTAATTGCTGCTAAACGAGAGTTTTAATCTTGGTTCGATAATAGAACTAAAATTTTCAGGATTTACCATTCAAAATAGGTAAGAATTTTCCAATTTTATAAAACGAATTTGTAAAAACTTCGGTGTACCGTAGTTTTTCATTCAGAAAAAGCGGAAATTACTGTAATTTAGTTAAATTTAAAATTATTTCGGGTCCCGTCCGGACCGCGGCAAATTGCAAAATGTGTGACAAACCCAAAGCCCGATAGGGCAAAATAGCTTTTGCTTAATGCCTTGAAAAGACATAGTTAAAAGCAAGGGCTATTTTGGTTTGGCGCATCTTTTTGCTTTGCCCCTGCTGAGGAACACCACTTTACCGTTTCAAGAAATTTAAAATTATTGTTGTACCACTAATTTTTTGATTAGTGTTTTGTTAAGTGAGCTGTCGTGGATCTTCACGAAGTAAATACCGCTTTTCACATCAATATCAAAGTTCTTTAAAGCATTAGTTACCTGTAATTTGTTTTGATAAACAATTTTACCAGTTACATCACTGATGGTTACATCTACATTGCCTTTTGTAAGCTCTGCAAATTGCAAACTAACGTTTCCGTTATTGGGATTAGGAAATATAGTGACGCTTTTTTGCAGTTTGTCATATTCGTCTACTTTAGATGGCAGCAATACCGTAACCGTTACAGTATGATTATAAACCACGCTGTTAAATGTTTCGGTTGCTTTGTAGGGAGTTGTAACAATTGGCTTTACATAAATGCCTGGTGCATTTTTTATAAAGGCATTGCTCATATCAAACCAATCAACATTTAAGCCTGTAATTGCCGGACCAATTAAAACACTATCCGCTAAATAAATGGTAGTATCCCGGTATTGCCATTGGGGAGTTATGATGTTTGTTAATGATACATCATCTATATAATAATATGCGCCAGGATATGATGAATAGTTGACAGATAAAGTATCAGTTGAATTGTCATCATTGAAATTACCTATAGTTAAAAACTGCTCCGTGCCATTTGCTTGAATAATGCCACTAACTTCAATCCAATTTAAGGTGTCGTTAATAATAGGGTTACCAAATTTCACAACAGATGGGGTAATGTTTATTACACTTCCTGATCCTCCACTCGCACCAATTGCGGAAGCTGTTAAAGCAGCTCCGATATTATTTACCGCATATTTAGTTATATAGTTGTTTGTATAAAACTTTAATAAATAATATTTGGTATTTGTCAATTGACTGGTTAATCCTACCTGTAGATACTCCCTATAGTCATTGCCAAATCCATTAAGAAACCATAGGGCAGAATATGCCACTCCTTCTTTTGCATATTGAAATCCAGACCCAGAATAAGGCACATTCCTAGTGGGAGAACATGAATTAAAGTAATCTACACTATTATTGTCTTTTCCTGTCCATGGCACCGCGTAGTAAACTTGACTTGCAGAATTTGGGCAAATGGTATAGGTTTCAAAACTACCATTAGGTACCAAATTTTGCGAGTTTGAAACTAAACTGGTAGTTATAAAAACCAGGGCTATAACGTTTTTCATTATTACAATTTTATTGCACAACTAGTTTTTTAACAACTGTTTTATCATAACTAGTAATTTTCACAAAATAAATGCCACTTTGCGTGTTTAAATTAAACATAGATAAAGCATTTACTACACTTAATTTATCATTTAATATTACTTTACCAGTTACATCATTCACCGTCTGGCTTTTTACCAAGCTAACGATTACCAAGCCAATAAACAATAATAATAATTTAAGTTTTTTCATAAAAATGAGTTATAGTTATAACGAATATATAACTATTATTTTGATATCCAAATTATTGAATCTATTAAGAATATGATTTTAGTATAAAATAGGGGATATTTCCTACTAAATAAAAAACGTGTTAATGTAAATTTAACATGCTTGAGAATAATGTAAACTAACATATGTTAGTTGTATAGATTTTTAGCTATTGTTGCACCACTAATTTTTTGATAAGTGTTTTATTAAGGCTACTGTCGTAGATTTTTACAAAATAGATCCCACTTTTCACATCAATATCAAAGTTGGTTAAAGCATTTGTTACCGATAATTTATTTGCATAAACGATCTTACCGGTTACATCGCTGATGGTTACATCCACATTACCTTTAGTAATTTCTGCAAACTGTAAACTAACGTTCCCGTTATTAGGGTTGGGAAATATAGTGACACTTTTTTGCAGTTTATTATACTCATCTACTTTAGATGGCAGCAATACGGTAACCGTTACTGTATGATTATAAACCACGCTGTTAAATGTTTCGGTTGCCTGATAAGGTGTTGTAACTATTGGCTTTACATAAATGCCGGGAGCATTTTTTATAAAAGTATTACTCATATCAAACCAATCTACATTTAAACCGCTAACACCAGGGCCAATTAGCACACTATCTCCTAAATAAATAGTGGTATCCCGGTATTGCCATTTAGGAGTTGTGATATTTTCTACGCTAACGTCGTCGATGTAATAATATGCACCTTGATAAGTGCCATAATTAACACTAACAGTGTCAGTAGTCAAATCTGCATTAAAATTCCCTATTATTAAAAAATTTTCACCGCCACTTGCAGTATAAACTCCAGATACTTCTATCCAATTTAAACTATCTGTTATTACAGCATTATTAAATAATTTAATTTGAGGAATATAGTTTAATAAATATGTTCCACCTGTTTGGTAAGTATTATTATTAGAAAAATACATCCCCGTATTATTTATCGCATATTTTGAAAAATTAGAAAGAACTGTGTAAAATTTCACAAAGTAAAGAGCATTTGCAGTTAATGCTGTTGTTAACTGAGTTTGTATATATTCTCTTGCATTAGCTATAGGGTTCGAATAACCGAACATTCCAACGTAAGAAACTCCTGTTTTAGGAATTTGAAACCCTCCCCCACCAATCGTATGGCTAGGTACCCGATTGGGAGCGCAGATATTATACAAGTCTGGAGTTCCCGCTTGCGTTGGATTCGACCAATTGACAGCTAACGTAGCCTGAGTGCCGCAAGAACTTATATTTTCAAAACTTCCATTAGGTACAAGATTTTGCGCACTCAAAAAGAAGTGTGTTAGTGCAAAAACTATACAAGCAATTTTTTTCATTATATAAATATACAAAAAAAGCCTCTGAAAAATTCAGAGGCTTTAAATGTTTTATTGTTGTACAACTAATTTTTTGATGAGCGTTTTGTTAAGTGAGCTGTCGTGAATTTTCACGAAGTAAACACCACTTATTATATCAATATCAAAATTAGTTAAAGCATTAGTTACCTGTAATTTGTTTTGATAAACAATTTTACCAGTTACATCACTGATGGTAACATCTACGTTTCCTTCAGTTAACCCAAAGGTTGCGATATTGAAGTTAGCCGTACCTGGGTTAGGGAAAATAGCAGCATCAAACAGAGAAGAAAGATCTTTGTTTTCCTCTTCTTCAGGTTTCATCAAACGGCTGTTATTATTGTTCTCCTCCTCACAGTTATCAAGGAACACTTTATACGTATCAAACATCACATTGTATAAAGCACGCGCCTGGTAAACTACCGAGCCATCCGTAAACGGACAGCCGTTAGATAAGGTTACAACCGTGATACTATCCGCTGTGGTTAACGTCTGATTAGCATAATTCAGTAATACATTATAAAAATCCTTGTGATTGGTTTCAATACCAATGGTTGGGCTGATGCTTGCATTAACGCTTCCCGCACTACCTAAATTACCTTTAGCAGTTTCATCTTCCACGGTTGCAAATTTATCGCGGCTGGTATTGGTACTTGTGGCCGTAAAGGTTTGCAGGATAGGTGAAGCAGCCCTGTTAAAACTTTTAATTGTAATTCCTTATTACCATTTGCTTGTTTTATTAAAGGCATTAGTATGTGTGACAATGTAATCCAAGAACGAGCCAAACCAAATAATAGTAAACGAAGTTGTCTATTTTCGGCATTTACTTCATATGCTTTAAAAGCATCGTCAAAATGATACCTATATTCGTGCCCTAAGTATTTACTATAATTGGTTTTTCGCCATGTAGAGATTGTGGAATAAGGGATTTGTTTTCGGAATTCGGTTGGCAATAAGTTTTCTTTACCAATTGCGTACAAAAAAATAACAGAGGTGTCGTACTTGTTTTTTATCATATTGTTTGGGTTTGGTAAACAATATTAAATAAATATAAAGTACTTGCATTTAATTATTAGCACTAGTCCAATACGCACTCAGTGTAAAAAAACACCTTAATTGCTGCTAAAAGAGAGTTTTAAAAATTTCTTTTTTACAAAAGTCTATAAAAAGCGAAAGTCCCGGCCACTACCCCGAGACTTTCTAACCAATTAATCTAGAACAAAACTACACTAAAACTTACTGCCAACTGTAACAGCAATTGTCGTGCCATAATTTTTTATAGTGGATTTATCGACGAAATTTGGGTTATACATATAGTAATTTTCGCTATTCATACTTCTGGTAAATGATACATCTACATACATTTTCTCTCTTTTAAACCCAACTCCACCTGTAAAAAAGGTTCTTACAAAATCTCCAGAAAAAGTTTCTCCAAATGGGCTACCATACATCGCATAACCTAATCTCACAAACATGGGTTTTAGATTTGCTTCGGCTCCTACTCGTAAATTAGAGGTTTGACTGTATTTATTTCTTATGGTAGTATTAACACCTGTAAATACCTGTGGAGAGCTTTGCAATGATGCTTGCTTGTAGTTAATAATATCATAATCAATATTAATAGCTCCCATTTTTTTATACAATAAAGCCACACTTCCCGTAAATTTCATAGGTGTAATTACCTGATAATTAAATTTACCACCATTATCTGGAGGATATTGAGTGGTAAAGGCTCCGCCCTCATCATAATTGGCATTCATTTTATACAAATAACCGTCTGATAAATTATAAACGGTTGGCGAATGGAAACTCGCTCCTAATCTAATAAAGTCGGCTGCACGGTATATTAAACCTACTTTTAAATTATAGCCAGTGCCTGTTGTTTTATAAGTTTCCTGATACGACATACTTTTAAATCCACCTACACCCGAATAACTATAAGTAGGAGAGGAATTAGTTGAAAGCCTCATCGAATCTTTATCATCCACTTCTGAATAAACCGAATTATGATTGTAAGTTAACATTGGTATTCCTAATGAAACACCTAAATACAATTTATCCTTATAGCCATAAGCATAATTAATATTCCATTCATTAATTCTACCCGTTGTTTCAATGGTTTTTGATTGCAGAACATCATATTTTGTATTAATGATACTAGCGTATTTGTTATTTAATGTATCGTACATGTCAATTAAATAATTATCATATGCCATGCCTGAATAACCATTATCTAAATTGATAATCCCTTGCCATTGGCTGATGATAAAAAATCGTTAGCAATACTTTTAAAATTAGATCGTCCTTCTATAGTTGTATTACTATTAAAATTAACAATTTGATTGCATGATAAGCCTATAGCATGATGATTATCTGGCTGCTGTTTACTATCCCAAGCACCTACTAAAGTTAGTCCATCAAAGGGAACATTGGCTTTAAAATTTTTGTTGGATGTTCCGTTGTGAGTGGCATCAACCGAAAAAAATCTTAATCCAAAGGAAATATTGATATCTCCTTTTTTATACAGACCAATGCCAGCAGGATTAGTACCCATACAAGAACCATCGGCTCCTAAAGCGCCAAAAGAACCTGCCATTGCTTTGCTACGAGAAGTTCCTCCAAAAAATGTTTGGGAATATCTCATCGCATCAATGTCATTTTGAGATATAAGCGATATAGATAACAAACTAAATGTTGTTACACTAAATAAAAGTTTCATAACGTATTATTAAAATTAAATAGGGGATGTTTAATTTATCTTGGTCTTCGTCCACCACCATTATTAGATGGAGCACTTCCTCCTCCATTATTACTTGGCACACTAGGCGTTTGAAAAACAGGTGTTTGTCTTATTGGCGCTTCCTGCCTTGGTGTTTGTGTAGGTTGTCTCACAGGCTCAGTATTTCTAATAGGCGTTTGTCTTATCGGAGTTTCCGATTGGCTTTTAACTGGTTCCGTATTTCTGATAGGGTTATTTCGAACCGGCTCAGTTACAGGTTGTTCAAACACTCTTACAGGATTTGTGGTTGGTTCCTTAACAGGGGCAGTTCCTTCATGATCTCTAATTGGATTGCGAACCGGTTCTGTATCTGTACTAATATTTCTGATAGGTTTTACACCACCCGTTCCAATGGGCGTACCAGCATTATTTACTCTAATTGGATCGTTATTACCAGTAGGTCTTAAAGGTTTAATTTCTGTAAATTTCACGGCAGCATCTTGTCGAACAGCTACATCTCTAATGTATACTTCTGAAGCAGATAAATCTCTTTTTACTGGAGCCATTCCTGGGTTTGAAGTTCTTCTGCTATTTCCTCCTCCATTTGACGAGCGCGGCCCGTATGTATAACTACTATTGTTGTCAAACACATTATAATACCCCCAACCATTATTGTATGGATTATTATATCCATAACCGTATGGATTTCCATAACCATAGCCGTGATGAAATCCGTAACCAAAACCATTTCCGTAACCATAAGGATTTCCAAATCCATAATAATTACCCCACATTCCATTATTAAAACCGTTATTATATCCTGCTGCATATCCAGCCATATATGGATTATAACCATTATAACAATTAAACTGATTACCGTAACCCCAACCCCAACTGTTATAAAAATTAACAGATGGATTATAACTATAGTTATTGTAATTAGAACCCCACCAGCTATATCCATTGTAAACGCTCACTCCATAGTTATAAGGATTTTGGCTATACCAATATGAATTAGTATAGTAATTGTCGTAATAACTTAAGCCATCAATATTATTATTGAAACGTTTTACACGAGTAGCATATTCATAATCATAATAATCATCGTATTTAAACTCTCTATCCTTATAATAAGGATTAGCGTCGTCTTTCTCTTTTTGAGCCTGTTTTACAGCGGCTATTGAATCGTTGTAACGTTTATCAATAGCATCTTGTTTTTGTTTTTTCTCTGCTGCTAAACGAGCTTCCTCAATTCTATCTTCTTTAGGATTTGCGTATACGTCATCATTATAGGTAGAAGTCCCCTTTTTTTGAGTTACACATGATGATAAAACTGCCAAAGCAATGCTTGATATGATAACTAATTTTTTCATTTTATTAGTTTTTTAAATATCAGACGAAAACGTCCAATAAAAGTTTAAATTTGCACGGGGAATGCACTGTAAAGTTACCAAATTAAGTGCCAACCCGATTATTAAATTTATTATTTAACATTTGTTAATAAAGATGAGTAAAGAATTAACATCACGCGGAGAAGATTACAGTAAATGGTATAACGATTTAGTTGTTAAAGCAGATTTAGCAGACCATTCGGCCGTTAGAGGCTGTATGGTTATTAAACCATACGGATACGGTATTTGGGAAAACATGCAAAAAGCATTAGATAAAATGTTTAAAGATACAGGACATCAAAATGCGTATTTTCCATTGTTTATTCCAAAGAGTTTATTTGAGGCAGAAGAAAAAAATGCAGAAGGATTTGCTAAGGAATGTGCTATTGTTACGCACTACCGTTTAAAAACAGATCCTAATAATAAAGGAAAATTAATTGTTGACCCAGAAGCCAAATTGGAAGAAGAACTAATTGTTCGCCCTACTAGTGAAGCTATTATTTGGAATACTTATAAAAGTTGGATTCAATCCTACCGTGATTTACCTATTTTAGTAAATCAATGGGCTAATGTAGTGCGTTGGGAAATGCGTACACGTTTATTTTTGCGTACCGCTGAATTCCTTTGGCAAGAAGGTCATACAGCACATGCTACCAAAGAGGAAGCAATTGCTGAAACCAAACAAATGTTAGAAGTATACGCTGACTTTGTTGAAAATTGGATGGCTGTACCTGTTGTAAAAGGAGTAAAATCAGCTAACGAACGTTTTGCTGGAGCTGATGACACATACTGTATTGAGGCCTTAATGCAAGACGGAAAAGCCTTACAAGCAGGCACGTCTCACTTTTTAGGTCAAAATTTCGCAAAAGCATTTGATGTAAAATATGTAACTAAAGACAACAAACAAGAATATGTTTGGGCAACCTCTTGGGGTGTTTCAACACGTTTAATTGGAGCTTTAATCATGAGTCATAGCGATGATAATGGACTAGTTTTACCTCCTAAATTAGCGCCAATACAAGTGGTTATTGTTCCTATTTATAAAGGTGACGAGGGTTTAGCAAAAGTATCTGAAACAGCGAATGAGATTAAAAAGAAATTACAAGCAAAAGGTATTTCTGTAAAATACGACGATAGAGATTCTCAACGTCCAGGTTGGAAATTTGCAGAATATGAATTAAAAGGTGTGCCTGTACGCATTGCTATTGGTGAAAGAGATTTAGCAAACGGAACTGTAGAAGTTGCTCGTAGAGATACATTAACCAAAGAAACAGTAAGCATTGAAGGAATAGATACTTTAGTGGATAATTTATTAAATGAGATTCAAGCAAACTTATTTAATAAAGCAAAAGCTCGTAATACAGAATTAACAACTACGGTTAATTCATACGAAGAATTTAAAAAAGTGTTAGACGAAAAAACTGGCTTTGTTTATGCGCACTGGGATGGAACACCTGAAACTGAAGAAAAAATAAAAGAAGAAACTAAAGCAACTATTCGTTGTATTCCTTTAAACAATTTGCAGGAAGCTGGAGTTTGTATTTATAGCGGTAAACCTAGTACGCAGCGCGTTATGTTTGCAAGAGCATATTAAAAATTAATTATTAAAAAAATAGAATTATAAAATGGCAACTTTAATTATCTTTCGTCACGGACAAAGCGTTTGGAATTTAGAAAACAAATTTACTGGTTGGGTAGATGTTGAATTAACCGAAAAAGGAATGCAAGAAGCAAAAAATGCTGGAGAAAAATTAAAACCTTTCAAATTTGATTTAGCATTTGCATCTGATTTAAAACGCGCTCAAAACACCTTAACATTAGCGTTAGAAGTTTCTAATCAACCTAACGTTCCTACAACATACAATAAAGCTTTAAATGAGCGCATGTATGGCGATTTACAAGGCTTAGACAAAACAGCTACTGCCGAAAAATATGGTGATGAGCAAGTGAAAATTTGGAGAAGAAGCTATGACATTGCCCCTCCAAATGGCGAAAGTTTAAAGGATACCGCTGCACGTGTAATCCCCTATTTTAAAGCTGAAATTGAACCAAAATTGAAAGAAGGAAAAAACATAGTTGTTGCAGCACATGGCAATAGTTTACGTGCCTTGATTATGTATTTAGAAAACATGACGCCTCAACAAATATTAGAGTTTGAAATTGGCACTGCTATTCCTCGTCACTATGAATTAGATGCTGATTTAAAAGTTTTAAAAGCAGAGAATCTTTAAGAACATGGAACAAAATTTTATAGGGAATAACAGTAAAACAATTGCCATTGATTTTGATGGAACCATAGTGGAACATCAATATCCGCGTATAGGTAAAGAAATGTTATTTGCCTTTGCAACGATAAAAGAGTTGCAAAAAAAAGGGCATAAATTAATTTTGCATACATACCGCACTGGAAGTTTATTAAATGAAGCTGTTGAGTATTGCAAACAAAATGGTGTTGAATTTTATGCGGTTAATAAGAATTATCCAGAAGAAGTGATTACAGAAGATACTCCGAGAAAATTAAACGTAGATATTTTTATTGATGACAGAAATGTTGGTGGATTTTTAGGATGGAGCGCTACATGGCAAATTCTTCACCCAGAAGGTGGCGATTTTAATCACATGGTAAAAAACCCAGAAGCGCATAATAATTACAAACAAGAAGAAAAATCATTTTTCAAAAAACTATTTGGAAAATAAAAAGTAGAATAATGGTTATATTAAAAAACAGAGAGGAAATTGAATTAATGCGCGAATCTGCGTTAAGCGTTTCTCGTGCACTAGGTGTTATAGCAAAAGAAATTAAACCAGGGGTAACTTCTCTTTACCTTGATAAAATTGCAGAAGAATATATCAGAGATAATGGTGGCGTACCAGGCTTTAAAGGAATGTATGGCTTTCCTAATACGCTTTGCATGTCGTTAAACGCCTCGGTAGTTCACGGTATTCCAAATAACAAACCTTTAGAGGAAGGAGATATTCTTTCAGTTGATTGTGGTGTTATTAAAAATGGGTATCATGGCGACCATGCTTACACATTTGCTATTGGGCAAGTAACTCCTGAAGTTCAAAAACTATTAGATGTAACCAAAGAATGCCTTTATATTGGAATTGAACAATTTAAAAGTGGCAACAGAATTGGAGATATAGGATTTGCCATACAACAACATGCTGAAAATAACGGATATGGCGTAGTTCGTGAATTATGTGGACATGGATTAGGAAAAAAATTACATGAAGATCCAGAAGTACCAAACTACGGTAAACGTGGCGATGGCCCTAAAATTAAGGACGGGATGGTAATTGCCATTGAACCTATGATTAATATGGGAACCCGAAATATTAAGCAATTAAAAGACGGTTGGACGATTTTAACAGCCGACGGAAAGCCATCTGCTCATTTTGAGCACGATGTAGCTCAAATTGACGGAAAACCGGAGATTTTATCTACTTTTAAATACATTGAAGAGGCTTTAGGGATTATATAGACATTTGTCGATAATTGGATAAATTATTATTTGGCTATGTCGCTAAAATTTATTTACTTGCATAGGTTTTTTAGCAATAAACAATTAAATTATGACGATGAACACTAAAAATTTTAAGTTAAATGCCAAAGTAATTGCTTTAGGTTTAGCTTCTTTATTAATTTATTCTTGTGGCGATCCAAAGCCAGCTGATGGTGAAACTGGAGAAGAATTACCTGATACAGACACAGTTAAAGCTGTAGTGTTAAATGTTGGTGGAGAACTATTTAGTATTCCATCTCCTATTCAAACGGCTTTATTGATTCAAAAATCTGGAGTTACTTATGATAAAGCTATTTTAAATGCTGTATTTAGGAGCTCTTAAAAATTTAGCTGATAAATTAGGCGTATCATCTGCTTTTGATCAAAGTACTATGAAACGTATCAACGACAATATCTCTAACAAAGATAGTATGTTGGTATTAGTAGGTATTGCTTACAGAGCAAGTGATGCTTATTTAAAAACAAACAAACGTACAGAAATCAGTAGTTTAATTTTAACTGGTGGTTGGATTGAAAGTATGAATTTTTCTATTTCTGCTTATAAATCAAAACCAACGAGCGAAGTTAAATACCGTATTGCAGAACAAAAACAAGCATTAGGAAGTATTATTAAATTAATTTCTTCTCACAACATGGCTGATGCAGCTGGCTTAGTTACTGACTTGCAAGATTTAGCTAAAGTTTATGAAGGGATCACTACAAAATACAATTTTGTTGAACCAACCACTGACGAAGCTAAAAAAACAACTTACATTAACAGTACTACTGAAATAACTATTAGCGAAGAGCAAATAGGTCAAATAGCTACAAAAATTATGGCTATCCGTGATAAAATTATTAATGTAAAATAATCTTAATTAACTACTTAATTATTATGAAGAAGAATTTATACAAAAGCCTATTAATTTTATCTATCGTAGGTTTATCAACTACAGCAAAAGCTCAATGCGATTCAATTGCTAGCTTATGTTCAAAACACATTATTGCTCAGTTTATTTCTGATGGACAGTCTTATCGTTCATTATTATTAAACTCAGAAGAAATGGCGGAGTTTCACACAACATTTTTTGGAGAAACCACTTACCGTATTGCTGCTTGTAGCGGAAAAACAGATGGTAATTTAATTTTTAATATTTACGATCAAGATCGTCATTTATTATTTACAAATAAAAACTACGCTAATGCACCTCACTGGGATTTTAGAGTAAAGTCTACTTTAGAGTGTACAATTGAAGCTCAATTAGATGCAAATAAAAATGCAGGTTCTGGTTGCGCAGTTATTTTAATTGGATTCAAACAAAAATAATATTCAACACACAAACATTTAAAAGGATAAAGTACTGTGTGGCTTTATCCTTTTTTGTTTAATATGAAAAACTGATAGAATATGAAATATCCAAGTTTACCTAAATCTCAAAAGGCAATTAATAAACTGGATAAACCATCTGATATTTAAAACAACAACAACTTAGACATATGAAACATCTTTTTATTGTTTGTTCGTTATTTTTCTCAATAGCATCATTTGCACAAACTACTTGTGCTTATAACTTAGGTGCTGTAACTACTGCAATTGCGCCAGGTAAAGAAGAATCAGTTGAAATGATGGAAGTGAAAATTAAAAACAATTACCAAGTTCAATTCATTAAACAAGACAAAAAAAATTATCTAAAAATTATCGTTAAAGATGATTTAGGTTTTGGAAAAAAGGGTTCGTTACTATTACAATCTGTAAAAAAACAGATTTATATTAAATCAACGACTCTTAATATAATTGATAAAACCTCAGCTTACTTTATAATTGACTTAAACAACACCTATTATCTTGACAACATTAAAGATTTTGGATTAGCGAAAATTATATTTAATGAAACGGTTGAGTTTAGCATTCCTAAAAACGATACCGAACAAATAAAAAAGGCCGCTGAATGTTTCTTTAATATTGTAAAAGATAATATCTGGCCACAAGTTAAGAAGCTTTAACCACCAGCCCCCCACAATAGGAACACGGATTAAACAGATACAACGGATTAACGCTGATAAAATTAAAATCTGGTTTAGAATGTTTCTTTACTATTGTAAAGATAACATCTGGCCACAAGTTAAGAAGCTTTAACCACACCCCCTCCACAATAGGAACACGGATTAAACAGATACAACGGATTAACGCTGATAAAATTAAAATCTGGTTAAATTAGTTCTATCCGTATTTCAATTAATAAAGCCTAATAAAAAAGGAACACAGATTAAATACATGTAACAAATCAAAACTATGTAATCAAAAAAAAATCCGTGTTAATCTTTTCAATCTGTTTCATCCGTGTTCCCATTCAATCATTAAAACTTCAAATTCAATCCTACCATAAAATTAGTTGGTGCAGCAGGCGCTAAGTAGTTAGATGAATACATCTGTTTATCACCATTACTATCCGACATGGAATAGGTATAATTATAACCGTTAGTTTCATAAACTGTATTTGATAAGTTATAAATTACAGCAATCAAATTTATTTCTTTAATTAATTTAGTATGAATCGTATAATTCACTCTAAAATCACACACCAAATAATCGTGAATAGCTCTTTGTCCGTTAGAAGTATTATCTAAATATTGTTTACCGACGTATTTATTTAAAAATCCAACTTCTAAATTTTTAATTGGTTTAAAAATAAAATTAGCTGCTGCAATTACATTTGGTGAAAATGAAATATCCGTATTAGAATGTTTGATCGTATCCTGGCCTGGATAAATATCATAGTTGTCCATAAATTCCGAATAATTTTTTACTTTATTTTGAGATAAAGTAATATTACCATTAAACGTAAAATATTTAGTGATATTCGCATTTAGCTCCAACTCTATGCCTCTTCTATAACTACTTTCCACGTTTACTCTGTTGTATGCACCAACATCATTTATTTGTCCGTTTAATACCAATTGATTTTTATACTGCATATCATAAAAATTTAACCCAATACTTACATTTTTAAAACGATGAGTTGCTCCAATTTCCAAATCATTTAATTGCTCATGTTTTGGTCGGCTTTTTTTACTTGAATTAATAAAATCATCTCTGTTAGGCTCCTTATTAGCGATGCCATAACTAGCGTACACATTTGTGTTTTTAGTTAGCAAATAATTTACACCCACTTTAGGATTAAAAAATCCATAGGAAGTATATACTTGTTTCTTCTCAATTAACGATGTATCAAAACCTAAGAAATTGTAATTCACATTTCGGTATTGTAAATCAACAAAAGCGGTTAATTTATCTGTTGGACGAATGGTCGTTTTTAAATACACATTCGCATCATATTTGTTAGCTTGATTGTTATAATACACAGGCTTAAAATCGTTTGGGTTGCTGTATTGCGCCCATATGACTTCACCGAAATGTTTTCCAAAATACGTATTATAACCACCACCTAATACAAAATTTAATAATGTGCTTGGCTTATAATTAATATTAGCAATAACACCCGTAAAATCATTATCCAACCAACGTCGTCTAATTAAATCAGTAGATGATATTGTGGTATTACTATCTACTATAACCTCTGGCATATTATAATCCGTTAATGATTCGGCTTGTTTAAATTGCTCATAATAGCCTTTACCTTTTGTGTAATGCCCTGTAACATTAACATTTAGTTTGCTATTAAACGAATGAATGAAATGTAATTGATAATTGTCTTGGCGGTAATTATCAGTTTCGTTATTGTAATATTTTGTTAATGTATCTTGCCCTTGGATTGAAGTGTATTGCCCGCTAGGATTAAATGTTCGGTTACCATTATTTAAACTATCTGATGGCACATAATACCAAGCTTGATATGTTTTTTCCCAACCGCTAAATAGAATTGCTTTTACCACCGTTTTTTTACCATAATATCCACCCGAAACATAAAACGAATTTAATTTAGAAGCAGCTCTATCAATGTAGCCATCACTCATAATTTGTGAAGCACGCGCATCAAACGTAAAATGATTATTTATTAACCCCGTTCCTGCTGCTACTGTATTTTTCATCGTTTTAAAGGAACCAATGCTATTATTTATTTGAGCATAAGGTTTTTCATTTAGTTCATTGGTTTGCATATTAATACTCGCTCCAAAAGCACCTGCCCCATTAGCAGAAGTACCAACACCACGTTGCACTTGCAAATTATTAGTTGATGATAAAATATCAGCCATGTTCACAAAAAATGTTCCTTGACTTTCGGCATCATTAATAGGCACTCCGTTAACCGTTACGTTAATTCGAGTTCCATCTGTTCCTCTTATTCGCAAACCAGTATACCCTACTCCGTTACCAGCATCCGAATTAATAACCACTGATGCCATTGAATTTAACACATATGGTAAATCTTGACCAACGTTTTGTTTTTTTATGTCATCTCCACTTAAATTAGAATACGCAAAAGCGGAAGTATTATCTACACGTGTTGCATTTACAACAACTTCATCTAGTGATTTATTATCTTGAGTCATGGTAATTTCAATTGTCATCAGATCTTTAATATCTAATGAATCTTCTCTTACTTTATAACCCACACACTTTGTAACCAACACATATTTACCAGGTTTTAAATTGGCAAACTCAAATAATCCATCAGCATTTGATTGAGTTGATAAGAAGGTGTTTTTAATTCCTATGACCGAAAAAGGAATTGGTTTTTTGTCGGGGTCCGATACAAACCCACTTAATTTTGATTGCGCTTGCAAGCTATACGAGCAAGACGTGAACAAGGCTAAAGCCATTGCTTTTTTGATTGATTTAAAGTTCATTTTTTACTTTTTTCATTTGTTAATAATAACATCGCAAGGGGATGCGACATCGTTGTTAACTGTTTCCCTACGCAGGCATTACCCTGATCAGGTGCATACATACAAACGTTTGGCGTTAATATGTAATGGGTATAATCTCAGCTTTAAATGAAAAATTATTTAAAGCACCCCTAAAGATCTGCGGCAAATGTAATTATTTTTTTGAGAAAATATTTGTTTCCAATAAATAATATCTTGCGAAATATTTTGCTAATTTTAATATGCAAGATTATACGCAAACACCTAAAAGCATGTCTTTAAGTTCATATAAAATAGCAATTACTTTTTTGCTTTCCCCCTTTTCATTTTTTGCGCAAACCAATACCGCTCTGCCTAGTAAAGAAACAAAAGAAAAAAATTACAAAAGTTCAATTATGCTAAAAGGCCATTATGCATCGAACACAAAAGCGGTAGGACTTAAATACACAGGAGTTGTAGTTTTAAAGAATCACCAAAAATGTGCTATTGGTTTTAATTTAGCTTCTGAAAAAATATGGCCCACAGATAATCTAGTTGTACCTACCAATTTTCAATCAAATGTATTATTTGGTATAGTCGGTCTAGACTTTCAGTTTAAATTAAATGATCAATTGTTTTTTCAACCCGAATTTTCTATTTTGATTGGCCAAGAACAAATCACTCAATTAATTTCAACTCCTGCAAGCTATAACCAGTATGGCATTGCAACATCTTATAATTATAGTGAGCGCAATACTGATCAAATTATTTCGGGCGGTCACCTTGAACAACATTTATTTTATTACCCTAAAAAAGCAAAAAACCTAGTCTTAGGTGTCAGCATATTTGAACGTTTCTTGAATGCAAAATATTACGAAGAAGATTTGGGTGTTTGCGGATACTTAGGGATTAATTTTTAGGATGTTCAAAATATACTACAACCCCAAATGCTTCGACTTCACTTCCTGTCCAAAAAACAAAGAAGCATGGCTGTCAAATAATTCTGTACTATCCGTGGTTAAGAAATTTAAGGAAGACGTTTTTGAAATACGTGTTTCCATTTCTGGATGACGAACTAAATAATCTTTTAAGCCTTCAGCTACTATTTGTCCTTGAGTTAATACTTTAACTCCACTTGGCAAATGTTGCTCAATTAATGATTTAAGTAAAGGATAATGTGTGCAGCCTAAAATAACGGTGTCGATATTTTTTGATTGAGAAAATAAATGACGCACATGTTTCTCTACAAAATAATTAGCGCCTACTCCATCCAACTCATTATTTTCGATTAATGGAACCCACATAGGGCAAGCTTCTTGAAACACTTTAATATCTGGAAAAAATTTTTCAATTTCAATTACATACGATTGCGAAGTGACAGTTCCGCTTGTTGCAAAAATGCCTACCTCTTTTGTTTTAGTATAATTTCCAACAATTTCTGTTGTAGGTCTAATAACACCTAGCACTCTTTTATTGGGTGCAATCTTTGGTAAATCTTTTTGCTGAATGGTTCTTAAGGCTTTTGCCGACGCGGTATTACAAGCTAATATTACTAATTCACATCCTTGGTCAAATAATGCTTTAACACATTCCAAAGTATATTCATACACTGTATCAAACGAGCGTGAGCCATAAGGTGCGCGAGCATTATCTCCCAAATACAAATAATCGTATTGTGGTAAAGTTGTAACTAATTCTTTCAAAATTGTTAAACCTCCGTAACCAGAATCAAAGACTCCAATGGGTGAATATGTTTTTTGATGAGTGATAATAGTCAATATTAAAACAAAATTACATAAAACTCGGCTTTTTTGAGTAATTTTAAAAAATAAGTATTTTTGTACTTTAAATAATTAAAACCTATGGCATTTTCACCTATCCGCTTTGTTGATAAAGACAAAGATAAAGCACTTTTTTTTGCAACGCTTCGTAAACGTGTTGATTCTTACTTCAAAGAAAACAACATCTCAAAACATTATAATGCAACCATGGTTGTAAAAACTGTTGTTTTTTTATCAGCATACATTTTACCATTTGTTGCTATTTTAGTTTTCAATCCATCTTTTAGTATTGCATTGGTATTATGGGCTGTTATGGGTTTTGCTCTATCTGGTATCGGCATGAGTATTATGCACGATGCCAATCATGGTGCATATTCATCAAATCATAAAACTAACTATTGGTTGGGACATACCTTAAATTTAGTTGGAGGATCTGTATTTAACTGGAAATTACAGCATAATGTGATGCATCATACATACACTAATATCATAGATTACGATGATGATATTGCTGATAAATTAATCTTAAAATTTAATCCTCACACCAAAGTAAAATGGTATCACAAACTACAAGTAGTTTACGCTTTTTTATTTTACGGAATCCTAACTCTATATTGGTCAGTATTAAAGGATTTTATTCAATTTAATAAATACACCAAACAAGGTGTAAACACAAGTACTAAAGAGCAAAATCGTGTTATTTGGTTTAAAATATTTTTAAGTAAAGTATTTTATTGGGCAGTTATGTTTGCGCTTCCTGTTTTTGTATTTCATATTCCTTTTATACAAATTTTATGGGGATACTTATTAATGCAATTTATTTCAGGAGTTGTTTTAACAGTTGTTTTCCAATTAGCACATACGGTTGAAGGCACAACCCATCCATTACCAAATGTTGATTATACGATTGAAAACAATTGGGCAGTTCACCAAATGAATACAACCGTTAATTTTTCGCGTAAAAGCAAATGGATCTCTTGGTACGTTGGAGGCTTAAACTTTCAGGTAGAACACCATTTATTTCCTACTATTTGTCACGTGCATTATCCTGCAGTATCTGAAATTGTAAAAGCTACTGCCGAAGAATTTGGAGTGCCGTATTTAGAGAACCCAACCTTTTGGACGGCTTTAAAATCACACGTAAGAGCAATTATTAGCTTCGGAAAATTACCTGATTTAAATGAGGCTATCGGTTAAGGGCATTTAACTGCAAAGAGGCAAAGTGTTCTCGCAAAGTGCACAGAGTAATACTTTATATATTTTTCTCAGCGTTCTTCGCGAAAAAACTCAGCGTTCTCTGCGGTTAAGCTTTAATACTGCTCGCTCTCGTTAGGAAAATCCTTACTCTTCACATCCTTAATGTATTGCTGAAAAGCGTTACTCATACTTTCGTATAAATTTAAATATCTTCTTAAAAAACGTGGACTAAACTCATGTGTCATGCCCAGCATATCATGTGTTACAAGTACTTGTCCGTCAACACCACCACCAGCGCCAATGCCAATTACTGGAATACTGATGTTTTTTGCCACTTCTGTAGCTAATTTGGCGGGTATTTTTTCTAAAACCAAAGCAAAACAACCACTTTCTTCTAATATTTTGGCATCTTCCAATAATCTGGCAGCCTCTTCCTCCTCTTTTGCTCTAACGGTATAAGTTCCAAATTTATAAATAGACTGAGGAGTTAAACCCAAATGACCCATTACTGGAATTCCGGCAGATAAAATACGTTCTATCGAATCTTTAATTTCTCGTCCACCCTCTAATTTAACAGCATGTGCACCACTTTCCTTCATAATTTTGATGGCAGAGGTTAATGCTTCCTTTGAATTTCCTTGGTATGATCCAAAAGGTAAATCCACCACCACCAAAGCTCTATCAATGGCTCTAATTACCGAAGAAGCATGATAAATCATTTGATCCAAGGTAATTGGCAAAGTCGTTTCATGTCCTGCCATCACATTACTGGCGCTATCTCCTACTAAAATCACATCAATACCGGCATGGTCAATGATTTTAGCCATAGTATAATCGTAGGCTGTAAGCATCGAAATTTTTTCGCCACGGCGTTTCATTTCTTGCAATTGATGGGTTGTAACTTTTTTAACTTCTTTATGTACTGACATAATAATGGTTTTTAACATTCAATCTTAACTATATTCCTATCCCGAAAAAAATCGAGGCATTTGTCGTTAAAAAAATGTAAAATTACTGAATTAATTTGGAGTTAGCTTAAAAATGGTAACTTTGTATTTACTCAAAAAATAAAATGAAAAATAGCATATTATATATTGGACTATCGTTTATTACTGCCTTTACTTTAAGTTCATGTAAAAACGACTTAGACGTTCTAGCACCAGGAGAAGAATCTGTATCTGTTTATGGAATTATTAATCCAAATGAACCTGTTCAAAACATTAGAATTAATAAGGTTTATTTAACAGATGGTGATGGTTTAACAGCAGGTCAAAACGGAGAAACTATTAATTATGGTCCAGGTGAATTGAGAGTAAGTTTACAGCGTTTTGTTAACGGAAGTACAACTCCAACTGTCACCTCAGTTGGAACAGGAACCATTGCTGCTAAAAAAGAAATTGTACTAACTGAAACAGTTGTAACTACAGCTGGCGGTAATTTTAGCACTCAACAACGTATTTGGCAAACGACTGATAAACTTTACAATAGTGGCGAGTATAAATTAACTATAAAAAACATTAACACTGGAAAAGAATTTACAGCACAAACAATTGTGGTGGATAGTGTAAGACCAAATTCAGTAAAACCTTTTATTTATCACCCAACACTTTATCCAATTCACGCGGAATTGAATGGTAGTTACTGGCTTACTGCAACGCACAACAAGTGGCGTATATCGATTATTCTATTTTAACGGCAACTCAAATTAAATTCAAATCAATTGCAAATGCCAAAATTATATAGTGTAGTTATGCGTTTTCATTATATCGACTCTTTGATAGGCGCGGAACCGGTAAAAAGATTTATGCGGATCTTAATTTTCCAAATCAAAATCATCCAGTATAATTGGTGGAGAAGACATGGAAGTTTCTTTTGGCAAACGACTTTTATCTAATATTGGTAGTCAAATGCCTAAACAAGTCGTGGTGCTAATATCAAAATAAGAAGTTCGCATTACATGGAATACATTATTTATGGCGGGAGCTGAACGTTAGAATACATTTTTACAAGTAAACGAACCATCAAATGCATTGCTCAAGATAAACCCAATTATACCAATATTAATGGTGGCGTTGGTGTTTTTCCGCTAATTTCAACAGTTACTAACGAGTTAAGGAATGATTTTATTGATGAAATTTCCGCTACCAAGAACAGCTCACTTATGGATTTTGCTAATCAGAGTCAAAACTGGCGTTTGCCCTTAATAAATCTGACAAAAAACCACTTTTAAGCCATCTAAAATGACAAATTTTAGGTGGTTTTTTTATGTTTGTGCCAGCCTGTCATAATTACCGAAGTATTTTGGATTGGCATAAACATTGACTAAGTAATGCCACAATTAAAAAGTAAACAATTAAAAAAACATATATTATGGGAAAAATTATAGGAATAGATTTAGGTACTACCAATAGCTGCGTAGCGGTAATGGAAGGTAACGAAGCTGTTGTTATTGCAAATAACGAAGGTAAAAGAACAACTCCATCAGTGGTGGCGTTTGTAGAAGGTGGCGAGCGTAAAGTAGGAGATCCTGCTAAACGTCAAGCTATCACAAACCCTACAAAAACGATTTCTTCAATTAAACGTTTTATGGGAAGCTCTTACGACGAAGCTCAAAAAGAGATTTCTCGTATGACTTACAAAGTAGTAAAAGGCGACAATAACACACCACGTGTTACAATTGACGACAGAAACTACTCTGCTCAAGAAATTTCAGCTATCATTTTACAAAAAATGAAAAAAACAGCGGAAGATTTCTTAGGAACGACGGTTGATGAAGCGGTTATTACAGTACCTGCGTACTTTAACGATGCTCAACGTCAAGCAACTAAAGAAGCTGGTGAAATTGCTGGTTTAAAAGTAAAACGTATCATCAATGAGCCTACTGCAGCTGCTTTAGCTTATGGTATGGACAAAAAAGGCAAAGACATGAAAATTGTTGTTTTTGACTGCGGTGGTGGTACTCATGACGTGTCTGTTTTAGAATTAGGTGATGGTGTATTTGAAGTAAAATCTACCGACGGTGATACACACTTAGGTGGTGATGACTTTGATAACTTAATCATTGATTGGTTAGCTGACGAATTTAAAAAAGACGAAGGAATTGATTTACGTCAAGATCCAATGGCTTTACAACGTTTAAAAGAAGCTGCTGAAAAAGCTAAAATTGAATTATCAAGTACTACGACTTCTGAAATTAACTTGCCTTACATTATGCCAGTTAACGGAATTCCAAAACATTTAGTAAAACAATTAACTCGTGCTAAATTCGAACAATTAGCAGATAGCTTAATCAACAGAACAATTGAGCCTTGTAAATCAGCTTAAAAAATGCAGGTTTATCAACTTCTGATATTGATGAAATTATTTTAGTAGGTGGTTCAACTCGTATACCAGCTATCCAAGCAGCGGTTGAAAAATTCTTCGGAAAAGCACCAAGCAAAGGTGTGAATCCTGATGAGGTTGTAGCTTTAGGTGCTGCTATCCAAGGTGGTGTATTAACTGGAGAAGTTAAAGATGTATTATTATTAGATGTAACTCCTTTATCATTAGGTATCGAAACTTATGGTGGAGTGTTCACTAAATTAATTGAATCAAATACAACGATTCCTTCTAAAAAAACAGAAACCTTCTCAACAGCTAGCGATAGCCAACCAAGTGTACAATTACATGTATTACAAGGTGAGCGTCCGATGGCAAAAGATAACAGAACTATTGGTCAGTTTAACTTAGATGGTATTATGCCAGCTCCACGTGGTGTTCCACAAATTGAAGTAACATTTGATATTGATGCAAACGGTATCTTATCAGTATCTGCTAAAGATAAAGCAACTGGTAAAGCACAAAACATTCGTATCGAAGCTTCTTCTGGATTAAGCAAAGAAGAAATTGAGAAAATGAAACGTGAAGCAGAAATGAATGCGGATTCTGATAAAAAAGCAAAAGAAGAAGCAGACAAAATTAACGCAGCTGACGGTTTAATTTTCCAATCAGAAAAACAATTAAAAGATTACGGAGATAAAATTCCTGCAGAGAAAAAAGCAACCATTGAAACTGCATTAGCAGGATTAAAAACTGCTCATGATGCAAGAGACATTGCAGGTATTGATTCAGCAATGACCTCTTTAAATGCAGCTTGGGAAACAGCTAGTCAAGAAATGTATGCAGCAATGAATGAGCAACAAGGTGGCGCTAACGCAAACCCTGGAGCTGATGCAAACGCTAATGCTGATAGCAATAAAGGCGAAAGCGTAACTGATGTTGATTACGAAGAAGTAAAATAATTTTCAGTTCTGGTTTAATTAAAGTTGAATCCCCTTCAGAGAAATTTGAAGGGGATTTTTTTAATATATTTGATATACGAATTATTTGTAAGTGCTTGTATTCGTTTGTTGTTAATTGCAAACGAATAAGTAGCACCAAGCGACTAGTTAGGCGTAATAATACAGACAAACAAAACGTGAAAACAATAATCAAAAAAATACTTAAAATTAATTATATGAGATATCTATCACTAATAATTTTAATGACTTTAGCGAAAATGTCATTCGCACAAGACCCTTTATTATTAAACAGTTATAAGAAACCAAATAAAATTGTAAAAATACTTCCTAGTGAGCAAATATATTTAGAACTAAATCCAGACACAACATTTGCACCGGGATCAACTAGAAAACATAATTTAACTGGTACGTTTATCAACGTTGTTTCAAAAGAAATAATTATGAATGTAACTTATGAAAATATTAATACTGAATTTTTAAATGGAACAGAAACGAATTTAAGGAATGATTATAACGTAAAAGACACGTCAAAATTTAAGTTTACTGAAATGAGAAATATAGACCTTTCAAAAATAAGCAGTATTTCATTTTCATCGAAACCAAATCTAGGACATAAACTTGTGAGTGTTGGTTCTGCTTTTGTTTTTGTTTCTGGTATTACAGCTTTAGTTATTGCTCCACTAATTAGTATAAATTATAAAAATGGCGACTTTAATACTAATAGATATTATTCTGTTTTAACGGGTTGTGCAGGCGGACTTGCTATCGGAATACCTATAATGGCATTTTCTGGAAGAGGCTTAAAAAAATATAAAATAAAACATAGTGCACCAGACCCTTGCGACAATGACTATTATTATCTAATTAATAAATAATTACTACGCCTAACATTTCCTACTATCAATCTCGTTAACACAATATAACTAAACATCATCCTTCAATTTTCTTAAAACAATTATCTTTGATAAGAAAAATTAGTATAATGAAACCATTAATAATTCTATTTATATTTTTAATCACATCTAGCTTACCTTCTTTTGCTGGAGATACCTTAAACATCGTTAATAAAAAAGTGAGCTTTGGTTTTGCTCCTAATAGTAACCGCAACGTCAACGCGGTTATTGTACACTCTACCTTTAATAATTCGGGGGGTGATAAATACGATATTGATTTAGTGATCAAACAATTTTCTACGTATGGCGTATCAGCGCATTATGTGATTGGGCGTGATGGCACCGTGTATCAATTAGTAGATGAAAAAGATAATTCGTATCATGCTGGTAAAAGCTCTTTACCTGATGGCACCACAAATGTGAACTCCTGCTCTATTGGAATTGAATTGATGACATCTTATACGGAGAGTCCAACTGAAGAACAAAACAAAGCTTTATTACATTTAATTAATAACATTAAAAAAAGATACGCTATTAAATATGTGTTACGCCACAGCGACATTGCTCCTGTGCGTAAAACAGACCCTTGGAATTTTGATTGGGAGGCGTTTAAAAAACGCCTGGAAGAAAAAGGGAAATAAGTTTAATCCTTCTTATTTAATTTATTTAATTGCTTATCAATATACTTTTCGCTGGTAATTAAAGCCTTTTGGATGCGTTGAGCATAATGAATACTATCCAACACTTCTTTATTTTTTTCGTGAAGTTTTTCATATGCTTCATCAACAAATACCTTTTGTTTTTGAATCAATGCTTTTTGCCTTTGCGTTATTCTGAATCGGTTAATCATAAATATCAAAATACCAACAACTAGCAATAATCCACCATATAATACATAGCGTTGTGTTTTTTGTTGTTTTAAACTAGCATTTTGCGCCCTTAATTGTGCATCTTTTACTTTTTGTGCTTGAGCATGTTTTACACTATCCGCAGCAGCTTGTTTTTCGTATTCGTACTTTAACTGCGATTTGATAGATGCTTTTTTAGTTTCCTGATTGTTAACACTATCTCGCATCAAAATATATAAATCATAACTTTCAAAGGCTTTTTGATAATCTCCTTTGGCTTTATAAATCTCATATAAACGCAACGAGGCATTTCTGATGGCATCCGGATAACCTAATTTTTGGCTATATTCAATAGCTTTTTGGGAGTATTGTAACGCCAATTGGTAATTGTGCTTATAAAAGTAAATTCCACCAATAGCAGTCATTGTATTTGCCACTCCGTCCAAATTTTTCAATTCTTCTTGAATGGCTAAAGCTTTTAAATATAATTTTAGCGATTTATCTAACTCATTTTTTTCATAATATACCAATCCAAGGTTCCCAGACGTGTTTGCGATGCCATCAACATTTCCAAGTTCTTCATACAAAGCCAAACTCTTATTTTCATAAATCATCGCATTTTCAAAATCATATTTTTTTTGATAGATAACACCAATATTATTGAAGGAATTTGCAATTCCCATTTTATCATCTATAGCTTCATTAATTTTTAAGGCTTTAAAATAATACTCTAATGCTCTTTCTAAATCACCTTGATTATCATAAACGATTCCAATATTATTCAGTACATTTGCTAATCCAAATTCATCACCGGAGGTTTCTTGCAGCTTTAATGCCTGAAAAAAAAACTCGAGCGCCTTATTAACAATCCCTTTATTTAAGTAGACATTACCAATGTTTTCATAAGAATAAGCCATACCTTGTATATCGGAAATGCTTTTGGTTACTTTCAAACCTTTAAAAAAATAAATCAAGGCGGTATCAGATTTACCCATATTCTGATAAACATTTCCTATATTATTATAGGAAGCTCCTAATCCCCTCTTGTAATTAATTTTCTCTTGAATACTAAGACTTAAATTATAACTCTTAAGCGATTCCTTAATATTACCTTTATTATTTTGCAAATAACCAATATTATTAATAGCATCAGCCAATCGCTTTTGGAAAAATACACCCAATTTAGATTTAGGATCCAGATTTTTTAAATTGATTTCTGAGATGCGTTTAATTTCTTCATTATATTTTGGCCAAATAGATTCGTCATACTCTACCTCTACCAAATAATTCAAAATATTACATCGAGTCGAATCATGTTTAGCTTTTTTAAGCTCCAGTTTCAATGAATCTTTTATGTAATTAACACGAGGATCGGTATTTTGCGCCATAATATAATACGTAACAAAACATAAAATTACTAAAGCTAAAATATGTTTGTTTCTCCTCAAATAAATTAGGCTAATTCTAATAACTAAATTTACAGTTATTTTTTCTTAATTATGTACATTCATAAAAAATACACCAATATTAATTGAAAGGTAGCAGACCGAATTATCTTCTCTAAAAGTCTTAAATAACAATCACTGTTTATTTAATTTATTTAGTTGCTTATCAATATACTTTTCGCTGGTAATTAATGCTCTCTGGATCTTTCTCGCATAATAAATACTATCCATCACCTCTTTATTTTTTTCATTTAATTTTTCATAAGCCTCATCTACCAAAAATTTTTGAGACTCAATTACTTTATTTTGTTTTTGTGATAATTGGAATCTATTTATTACAAATATTAAAAATCCAACAATGAGAACTAAGCCTGCATACAAAGCAAAACGTTGAGTTTTTTCTTTTTGCATCTTTAATTCGAACAACTTCCGTTCGTCTGCCACCATGACACTATCCGCAGCAGCTTTTTTTTCATACTCATATTGAAATGCTTTTTGAATAGATGCTTTTCTGTTTTCTTGTCTATTTACACTATCTGCCATTTGTTTATATAAAACATGCATTTCGTATGCTTTTTCATATTTTTTGTTTGTAGCATAAATTCTACTGAGCAACTCGCTTGATGCCATCATCTCTATAGGATAGCCCAATTCTTGAGAAATTTTTAATCCTTTTTGTGCTAGCTCCGAAGCTTTGTTTATTTTATTTTGTTTGAGCAAAACCTCCACCATATTAACTAATGTTTTTGCTACGCCTGCTTTATCACCTTGTTTTTCAAGCATATTTAAACTTCTTTCAAAAATGTCTAAAGCCTTATCATACTGATGTTGTTTTTTTAAAATATGCCCCCGATTAACTAAAGCATAAGCTAAACCATATTCATCCCCTTCTTTTTCATATAAAGCAATGGCTTTATTAAAATGTTTTAATGCATTAGCAGTATCTCCTTTGGTATAATAAACGTCGCCAATATTTAATAAGGCAACAGCCATGTGCGAATTATTTTTTAATTCTTCGGTTATTTTAAGTCCTTTATTAAAATAATCGATGGATTTTGACTCTTCACCATGCGCTCTTAATACATTACCAATATTAATGAAAGAAATTGCGACTCCTAATTTATCTTGTATTTCTTCTTGTATTTTAAGGGCTTTGTGCATGTATTCTAATGATTTAGGCACGTCTCCTTTATTATCATAAATAAAAGCGATGTTATTTAATGAGTAAGCCATGCCTTTTTGATCATTGATAAATTCTTGCATTTTTATAGCCAACTCATAATAAACAATGGCCTTATCGGCATTACCAATTTGATCATTAATAAACCCTTTGTTATTAAGGGCAGCACCTGTATATTTAAAAATCAAATAGCGTTCTCTTGAAGTAATTGATTTATTTTTTAGTTTTTGAATACATATCGCTAATGCTTGATTAACATAACTATCAACTTCCTCAATTTCACAAACATCACTTAATTCAACTAATAATTTAACACGCACAGTATCTTGTGTTGCATTTTTTAAAACTTGTTTTAATGAATCTGGATTTTGCGCAAAAAGCAACGAACCTAAAAAAGTCAGAAAGAAAAAATAATATTTATAAATTTTGTTTTTCAAGTTAACTCAAATTTATACTAATTTTTGCTTTAAGCATAAAAAAAGCCTTCAAATAATTATTTGAAGGCTTTCTATATTTTTATGATGACAAATTACTCTGCTAAAACAATCACTTTGTTTTTAAACACCTCAACTACTCCACCTTTTACTTCAAAGGTATGAGCTGTATTGTTTTCTTCAATTAACTCGATGTTACCTTTTTTTAAAGTAGCAATCATAGCGGCATGATTATTCATTAATCCAAAAGAACCCTCAGCACCAGGAAATACGGCTGATTTCACTTGTCCTTCGAATAATTTTTTATCTGGTGTTATAATTTCTAAGTTCATTGTTGCAAATATTAAGCGTCAGCTAAAATTTTCTTACCTTTTTCAATTGCTTCTTCAATAGAACCAACTAAGTTAAATGCTGCTTCAGGATACTCATCTACTTTACCATCTAAAATCATGTTAAATCCTTTGATAGTATCTTCAATTGGAACTAACACTCCTTTTAAACCTGTAAATTGCTCAGCTACGTGGAAAGGTTGAGATAAGAAACGTTGTACACGACGTGCACGGTGAACTGTTAATTTATCTTCCTCACTTAACTCATCCATACCTAAGATGGCGATGATATCTTGTAATTCTTTGTAACGTTGTAAAGTTAATTTAACTCTTTGAGCACAGTTGTAGTGAGCATCACCAATAACTGAAGGAGTTAAGATACGAGAAGTTGAATCTAATGGATCTACCGCTGGGTAAATACCTAACTCAGCAATTTTACGACTTAATACTGTTGTAGCATCTAAGTGAGCAAATGTTGTTGCTGGAGCTGGATCGGTTAAGTCATCCGCAGGTACATAAACCGCTTGAACTGAAGTAATAGATCCTTTTTTAGTTGAAGTAATACGCTCTTGCATCGCACCCATCTCAGAAGCTAAAGTTGGTTGGTAACCTACCGCCGAAGGCATACGACCTAATAAGGCAGATACCTCAGCACCAGCTTGAGTAAAACGGAAGATATTATCAACGAAGAATAAGATATCACGACCTGGACCAGTTCCATCTCCATCACGGAAATATTCTGCCATTGTTAATCCTGATAAGGCAACACGAGCACGTGCTCCAGGAGGCTCATTCATTTGTCCGAAAACTAATGTTGCTTTTGAGTCTTCTAAAGCTGTTAAATCAACTTTAGATAAATCCCATCCACCTTTTTCCATATCATGTTTAAACGCATCACCGTATTTAATAACGTCTGATTCGATAAACTCACGTAATAAGTCATTTCCTTCACGAGTACGCTCACCAACACCAGCAAATACTGATAAACCAGCGTAAGCTTTAGCGATGTTGTTTACTAACTCCATGATTAATACAGTTTTACCTACACCTGCACCACCAAACAAACCAATTTTACCACCTTTTGAGTATGGCTCAATTAAGTCGATTACTTTGATACCTGTAAATAATACTTCTGATGAAGTAGATAAATCCTCAAAACGAGGAGCAGGGCGGTGAATTGATACACCATCGTCTTTTTTAACTGTGTTGATACCATCAATAGCATCACCAACAACGTTAAATAAACGTCCTTTTACTTTATCACCAATTGGCATTTTGATAGCCGAACCTGTCATTTTAACTTCCATACCACGGCATAAACCGTCAGTACTGTCCATTGAAATGGTACGAACCATATCTTCACCTATATGTTTTTGTACTTCAAGAATTAAAGGAGTTGAACCCGGACGGGCAATTTCCAATGCATCTAAAATACTAGGTAGTTTCCCACCATTTAAATCAAAACTAACGTCCACTACGGGACCAATAACTTGAGCAATTTTACCAACTTGGTTAGACATGTTATGTGTATTTTTTAAATTCGGGTGCAAATGTAGGGTTTAAAGTTAAAAATGCAAAGCTAAAAGTGCATTTTAGTCGAATAAAATGACTGATTTATTCACAATTTATTTCTTCCTGTTAACTAAATCAATTACCAGCTCGGGAGGCCTGCCAATAATGGCTTTATAGCCATCAATCACAATAGGACGTTCAATTAAAGTAGGGTTTTCTAATAAAATTTGAATCCATTCGTCGTTGGTAAACTTTTTACCCTTAAAATTTTTAATAAAAAAGGCTTCTTTTTGACGAACAATATCAAAAGCCTTTAATCCCAATTTGGTTAAAATGTCTTTTAATTCTTTTTTAGTGAGAGTTTCCTTGAGATACTCTTTAACTTCAATTTCGCAGTTTTCGCCCTCTAAAAAGCTTAATGCTTCGCGGCATTTGCTGCAACGTGGGTTATATAATATTTGTACTTTTTTCATGTTGTATAATTCAATAGAAACACGGATAATAAGGATTAGGCTGATTTACACAGATTTTAAATTATTATCACTTGTACAAAAATCCGTTTTAATCTGTTGAATCCGTTTCATCTGTGTTCCAATTTTAATAATTTATTTCCTCTTTCCCTGGCTCATTAAAAAGGTTTTCAATAGCTCATCAATGTTTCCATCCAATACACTTTCAGCATCTGTAATTTTCAATTCTGTTCTGTGGTCATTCACCATTTTATATGGATGCAACACATAACTACGGATTTGAGAGCCCCACTCTATCTTCATTTTTCCATCTTCCACCGCATCGCGAGCTTCGTTACGTTTACGCATTTCTAGTTCATATAACTGAGAACGCAACATTTGCATCGCTTTTTCCTTGTTTCCTAATTGCGAACGATCTACCTGGCAAACCACAACAATACCAGTGGGTTTATGGGTTAATTGAACTTTAGTTTCTACTTTGTTTACGTTTTGTCCACCAGCACCGCCACTTCGCGAAGTATGAATTTCAATATCATTTGGGTGAATATTAATTTCAATGGTATCATCAATAAGCGGATAAACATAAACAGATGCAAAGGAGGTATGTCGTTTAGCATTGGCATCAAATGGAGAAATACGCACTAAACGATGTACGCCATTTTCACCTTTAAATTACCATAAGCATAATCGCCATCAATTTGTATAGATACTGATTTAATACCAGCAACGTCACCATCTTGTCTATCTAATTCAGATAACTTAAAGCCTTGTTTTTCGGCCCACATCATATACATACGCTCGAGCATGCTAGCCCAATCGCAGCTTTCTGTTCCGCCTGCACCTGCATTAATTTGTAGTACGCAACTTAAAGCATCGTCAGGAGAATTCAACATATTTTTAAACTCTACATCATCTAGTATTTTTAAAGCGGCTTGATATAACTCTTCGGCATCTGCCTCTGTTGCATCTCCACTTTTAAAAAATTCGTACATAGTATCTAAATCATCGATAGCAGCCGTTAATTTATCATAAGCGCTTACCCATGATTTACGTGCTTTGACTTCTTTTAAAACGGCTTCTGCTTTTTGGAATCGGTCCAGAAATTTGGATCAAGAGTTTTTCTTCGAGTTCTCTTAGCTCGTGACCTTTCTTATCATAGTCAAAGAAATCCCTTCAGAGCGGTATGTCGTTCGTGAAGGTCCTTTAGTTGGTCTGTTGTAAACATAATGCGAAATTATTAAATTTATGAGAACATCAACCATAAAAGACATAAAAGTTCATAAATCAAAGATGATATGCTTCTATGTTCTTTTATGACTTTTATGGTTCTCTAAAATTAGCGTCATACTTCAAAAATAAAACATAACAGATACACATAATGATTCCGAACTGAAATAATCCCATTCCAAAAGCAATAAGCAGATGCTGCATAATTCCGAATGAAAATAAATAAATTTTAAACGGACGAAACCACACTAAAAAAGCAAAAGACAATTGATAGGCTATTGTAAAATAAGTGAGAGCTACTGTTATTGAGTATGGGATAGAAACTAATAGTGCATTTGAAAATTCAGGAATTTGGAACGTTTGATAAATAGCGGCACCACTCATCCATGAATCGTCGATTATTTTAAAATAGCCTGCTAAAAAATACGCTAAACATACCTGCAATTTAATAGCTAATAAAGAGGTATTGTGCAAAGCAATTTTAATATCATTCCAAACTGAATTTTTGGATGCTTGAGGCATAAAAAAACAATTAAAAAACAATAATTGATTTAATAAATAATCGCCAGCGGTTAAGGTTGGGTACAAAAAGCTGGTTAAATTCATGATTAATAGCCACAAAATAAGGTTAGTGATATAGTTTGATTTTTTAAGTAAACCAATAATAGATAAGACGGCTACACTAAAAATAAAAACAAGAGCCAATAAAACCGAATAATGATTATTGAGAAAAAATACGGAATCAACAACTGGATTGATATGTTTTACATGATGATAAATAAATCGTTGCTCAGAAAACAAAGCTTTAAATTGAAATAAATACACCATAACCTTGTATAATAAAAACAAGTACAAGGCATTTCTAAACCAACCAACCTCTTTGGTTTGTTTTTTTGCATTAAATAAATATGTAGTTATATAATTCAAATCAATTTGCGACTAGTGATTTTATATAATACGCTTTGTTTTTGGGCTTACCAGCTGAAACTAATAGTAATTCATAGTTTATAGTACCCTTTAATTGAAATTCTAATCTTACATATTTTTCAATTTCAAATTGCAACACTTTGAATTCATTATTATTTGGTTTGCTATTAAAAACACACGATTCTTTAGCATCCATTGAATTCAATTCGTAAATTAAGGAGTTAGAAAGTAATAACACTCGAGCTTCATTTCCTAATAATCTGTTTTGTTTATGATGAACAATTTCTCGACTTAAAATATCTTGCCAATTTGTAAAACCTTCTTTTGTTTTATATCTTACAAATAACTTTCTCTCAACATTTGGGGCTGGAACAAATAAATTCCAATTTTGATGAAAAGCAGGATAGATGTACAGAGTATTTACAAAATTGAACTTCTCATGCTTAATTTTATTCGGATAACAATAAAACAAAATCATCATAAAATGAAAACACAACACTACGCCTAAAACGATAGCAAAAAGGCGTTTAGTGGTTTGATTCATGTTTATATTAATTAATAAGGATGGTGAAAACAAATGTAGCTAAAACTAAAAAACAAAAAAATGTGAATTTTAAGGTTACTTTTACAAGCTTATGGTATTAATACCTACATTTGCAACCTTAAAATAAATATATAAATGAAAACATTAAAATTAGTAGTAGTTGCCGCAGTTATCGCTGCATCAAGTTTATTTACCATCTCTTGCGGTGGTTCAGAAAAAGAAGCAAACCCTTTAGCGGATAGTTTAGCTTCTGTAAATGGAGAATTAAACGGTCAGTTATCTGAAAAAGAAGTGGCTTTGCAAGAATTTGTTAATTCATTCAACGAAATTCAAGAAAACTTAAATGCTATTAAGGAAAAAGAAAAAATTGTAACAGCTAGTTCTCAAAGTGGCGACGTAAAAAGCAAAGAAGAAACTATTAAAGAAGACATTCAAGCGATTTACGATTTAATGGCTAAAAACAAAAACCGTATTGGTTCATTAAGCAAGAAATTAAAAAATGCGAACTCAAAAATTGCTGGTTTAGAGCAAATGATTGCAACTTTACAAGCTCAAATAGATGCTAAAGATGGTGAAATTTCTGATTTAAAAGCACAATTAGAATCTAAAAACATTGAATTAAGCAATATTGTTATGAATTTAGAAAACGTTGAAGCTGAAAGTTCTGCTAAAACAGAAAAATTAAACACAGCTTTTTATGCTTTTGGTACTTCAAAAGAATTAAAAGAAAAAAATGTAATTACAAAAGAAGGCGGATTTATTGGAATGGGTAAATCAACTAAATTGAAAGATGATTTCAATAAAGAATACTTTACTAAAGTAGATGCTTCTCAAGTTACATCAATTAATATTGGTGCTAAAAAAGCAAAAATCATCACTAGTCACCCAACAAGTTCATATAAATTAGTTGGAGAAAAAACTGTTGAAAAAATTGAAATTTTAAATGCAGAAGATTTCTGGTCAAACTCAAAATATTTAGTAATTATTACTGAATAATAATTCAGAATTACTACAGAAAGCCTTGAAAAGCCTGGTCTAAAAAGACCAGGCTTTTTTGTTGAACCGCATTATCGCTCATCTTGTTTTTTAAAATTTAGGGAATTTATTATACAGTTTTATGTCTGTTACTTTGTTTCAACCAAACACTTAAATCATATGAAAAAATTAATACTTCTTATTACTACATGCTTTACATTAGTTAGTCAAGCGCAAACATTTCCAGTGGGACACATGAGTATCAATTTTAAAGATGCTAGTAGAACCGGTGGATTTTCAATCTCTGGTGGAATTGCGATGCCAGGAACTGGAAGAAATATTGGTACTGAAGTCTATTATCCAGCTACAGTTGCTGGAAATAATACAAACGTCGCAAATGGTCAATTTCCCGTAGTAGTTTTCGGACATGGATTTGCGATGACTTGGGATAGCTATGACAATATTTACAATCGCTTAGCAGCTTTAGGATATATTGTTTTATTACCACGCACAGAAAGCTCTATTTTTCCAACTCCCAGCCATGCAAACTTTGCTGACGATATGAAATTATTAGCAACTCAAGGCTTATTATTAAACACAACAAATACACCAACTGCTTTAGCAACCTTTAACGGAAAAGTATTACAAAAATCAGCTGTTGGCGGTCACTCTATGGGCGCAGGCTGCTCATATATAGCAGCACAAAATAACAGCACTGTTACTTGTGTTTTTAACCTAGCGGCCGCTACATCAAATACAGCAGGTATTTCTTCGGTTGCAGGTGCAAGTTTAGTAACTGTGCCAACTTTAGTAATTTCTGGTGAAAAAGATAACGTTGCCGACACTACTGTTCAAAACAGTCATTATAATCCTACTGCTTCTACCATAAAATTTCATTCCATCATTAAAGACGTAACACATTGCGATTTTGGGAATGGCACAAGTGGCACTTGCACTATTGGACAAGCCGCTTGCAACACTCCATCTTGTAACACGATTTATTTTAATAGATATATGAGTTATATTGAACCATTTTTAGCACATCAACTTAAAAATGATTGCGTAGCCGGTAATAATTTTATGACTTTAATTTTAAATCCTTCAGCTGATAGAGTTGGAAGAAAAGTAGTAGGAAACATTGCTTGTTCTGTTACCGGAATACAAGAACAATCTTTTTCAAACAATTTAACAGTGTTTCCAAATCCAACGGAAGGAAAATTAAATATTTCTTTTTCTTCAGAAATTACAACTCCAATTACCTTTGAACTATATGATATTTCGGGAAGATTAGTTTTAGATGAGCAAGCATCATCTCAGAAAACAACACATGAAATAAATGTTGAAGGTATTGAAAGTGGAAGCTATGTATTAATTGTTCGTTCCGAAAACAGTAAGAAAGCTTTTAAGATCATAAAAAACTAATTTGTAATTTTACTCAAATTAAATACACAACCACCAATTATGAAATACCTATTAACTCTTTTACTAATTGCTATCTCAATACATTTTACTGCTCAAGTATACAGTGTAGGTCATTTAAGTATTAATTTTATTGATAACTCCAGATCAGGCGGCACTTCTATATCTAATGGTGTAAATTTTGCTGGAACAGGTCGTGTTATAGGAACAGAAGTTTATTACCCTGCAATAGCAACTGGTTATAATACTTTAGTTGCAGATGGAAAATTTCCTATAGTAGTTTTAGGTCATGGTTTTTTAATGGATTATTCTGCGTACAATACCATTTATTATTATTTGGCTTCTAAAGGCTACATTGTTATGCTTCCAATAACCGAAGGAGGTGCATCACCTAACCATGGTTACTTTGGAAGAGATTTAAATTTTTTAGCAACTGCTGGAATAAATTTAAATACTTGGAGTACCCCGTACAGCTTAATTAAATTCAATGGTAAAGTATTAGCAAAAGCAGCCATTGGAGGGCACTCAATGGGTGGAGGCGCTTCGTTTTTTGCTGCGGCTAATAATAGTACTGTATCTTGTTTGTTTAATTTTGCTGCTGCCGAAATCACTCCCTCTTCCATTACTTATGCTAAATCTGTTACAACACCTGCTTTAGTATTTTCGGGTGAACAGGATTGTGTAGTTGATACTACTGTGCAAAATGCTCATTACGATAGTTTAGCTTCAATAATAAATTTCATGTGATTTTAAAAATGTAACACATTGTGATTTTAGTAATGGAACAAACACTAATTGTAATTTAGGGCAAACCTTATCAGGTTGCGGAAATCAAATTAGCAATAGTTTAGCCTTTTCATCCTACATGAATTACTTAGAGCCTTTTCTAAATAGTCAACTTTACGGTGATTGTAATGAAGGCCAACGTTTTATGGATTCAATCAATACATCCTCATCATTAAGAGTAGGATTAAAAAAATCAGGAGATATTGTATGTAATGTTATTGGCGTGAAAGAATATGAAAACACCCATCATTTTTCGATTTTCCCTAATCCTGCAACTAATCAATTAACGATTACATTTCATCAAAAAAGGAACACTCCTATATCATTTGAATTATATGACATTTCAGGACGATTAGTTTTAAGTACTATTGAAAATTCAAATGCTTCAAAAAAAGAAATAAATATTGAAAATATGGATAAGGGTTCTTACATATTATATGTTCGTCAAAACGAAGTGACAAACGCTTATAAAATCATTAAACAGTAATTTCATGCATTAAATAGCATAAAAAGGTTCTCGTTTGAGAACCTTTTTTATTTGCGTATGTTTGATATAGAAATAACTAACATGAAACAGATTTTACTATTTACTTTATTCTTTTCACTAAAATATTCAATTGCTCAAACCGATTCTATCATCAAGCAATTTGATAATAGAAAAAACACCTTAAACCATAATGGTATGATTGTACTAAGCTCCTGGGCAGGCGCTAACATTATTGGCAGTGGTGTAGGATATGCGTTAACCAACAGCTACGAAGAAAAAGAATTTTATCTCATGAATGGTGCTTGGGGAATTATTAATTTAGGAATTGCCTTACCTGGATTATTATCAAAAGCAAAGCCAACCCCTACTCTTTATGATTTACAAAAAAATCAAACAAAAATCGAGAAACTATTTTTAGCCAATGCCATTTTAGATGTAGCCTATATTTCGGGTGGCTTTTATTTAAAAGAATATGGAAATAATCAAACTGACATAAAAAAACAACAGATGTATCATGGTTTTGGAAATTCAGTGATCATCCAAGGAGCAGGTTTAATGGTATTTGACATGGCTATGACAATTTTAAATAATCGCAATCGTAAAAAACACCTAGATCCATTTTTGAAAAAAGCGAGTATTTCGTTTTCGGGAAATTTTGCGAGATTAGGCTATAGATTTAATTAACCCTTAATCTGCTATAATTACCAATAAAATAATTCAATTATAGTATAATTTAAAATCTTTACCTTTATTCTATGGAACCCATTATTGAATTAAGCGACATTAAGAAAGAGTACAAAATTGGTACAGAAGAAATTCATGCACTTAGCGGCGTAACTCTTAACATCTACAAAAACGAATACGTAGCCTTAATGGGACCAAGTGGTAGCGGAAAATCAACCCTTATGAACATGTTGGGTTGCTTAGACTCCCCTACTTCAGGCGAATACATCCTTAACAAATTAGCGGTTGCTAAAATGAGCGATAACGAGTTAGCAGAAGTAAGAAACAAACAAATAGGATTCGTTTTTCAAACCTTTAATTTATTACCACGTTCTACAACACTAGAAAATGTGATGTTACCCTTAGTTTACGCAGGTATTGAAAAAAGTAAGCGCGAAGAAATGGCCACTAAAGTTTTAAAACAAGTAGGTTTAGAAAACAGAATGAGTCACCGCCCTAATGAATTATCAGGTGGACAACGTCAGCGTGTGGCTATTGCCAGAGCATTAGTAAATAACCCTGCTATTATTTTAGCAGATGAGCCAACAGGAAATTTAGATAGTAAAACCTCCGTAGAAATTATGGGTTTATTGGAAGACATTCATAAGAACGGAAATACTATTATCCTTGTTACGCACGAAGAAGATATTGCGGCTCATGCCCATCGAATTGTAAGATTAAAAGATGGTAAAGTAGAATCTGATAATCAAAATACTGCCATTACTACTTATAAATCAAGAATGGAAAGTTTTAGTTAATAGGTAAAAAAGAAAAATTAAACTTTTTTATAATTACCTCTTCAACATAATCCGTTTAAATAATTTGCTACTTTTACATCATACTTTTTAAATCTATTATGTTAATTATTGGTATATGCGGTAGCACAGGTTCAGGTAAAACTACTGTAGTAAATAAAATATTGAAATACTACCTGCAAATCATGTTGTTATATTTTCTCAAGATTCTTACTATAAAGACAATTCAAATATTTCTATTGAAGAAAGAAAACATATCAATTTCGATCATCCAGATTCTATTGAATTTGATTTACTCTATAAACACATCAATGAATTAAAAAAAGGAAATAGTATTGAAAAGCCTGTCTATTCATATATAACCTGTACTCGTTCTTCTGAAACAATTCAAATTGAAAGTAAAGAAGTAATTTTAATAGAAGGTATATTATTGTTTTCAGACGAACGCATTAGGAATATTTGTAATGTAAAAGTTTTGTGGATGCTCCATCTGATGAGCGTTTATTGCGTGTTATTAAACGCGATATTATTGAGCGAGGAAGAAATGTGGAACAAACTTTAAATAGGTATATCGATACTGTAAAACCAATGCACGAGCAATTTATTGAACCTACCAAACGTTATGCCGACATCATTGTGCCTTTGGGTGGAGAAAATACTGTTGCCATAAATATTCTAGCATCTACCATACGTCAAAAATTAGGGATAAATAAAGATCAAGATATTAATTCAGTTTTTCACTAAATTGAAACTATTATTAAATAAAAAGAACCACTTCTATGAGGTGGTTCTTTTATTTTCAATAAACATTAAGTGACTCTGTCTAACTAACCTAACTTAGAACTCAAATCTTCCCACTTAGCCATTTCAATTTCTAATTCTTTTTCAATGTATTATATGAACTAAAAAATGAGGATCTTTAGTTAAAGCTTCATAGTAGCTTGAATAGCTAACTTAGTCGTCTAGTAATTTTATTTCTGCTTCCAAACGAGTGATATTTTCTTCAACTTTTTTATTTGAGATGCAATTTGAGTTTGTATTTTTTTCTTTTCAGCCGCTTCAAAATCAGATGAAGGAGCAACTTTCTTTTCTGCAACCGGAACTGCTTTCACACCCGATTTATCTAAATCTAGTTCGTTTAATCGTTCTACCTTACGAATTTCCATGAACTCTTTAATATCACATAAATATTCTTTTACATGACCATCTCTAAATTCGAATAAACGATCGCACATACCAGTCATAAAATCTCGATCGTGACTTACCATCACCAAAGTTCCTTCATAATCAATTAATGATTGCTTTAAAACTTCTTTCGATTTAATATCCAAGTGATTGGTAGGCTCATCTAATAACAATAGGTTATAGGGCTCCAATAATAACTTACATAAAGCTAAACGTCCACGTTCTCCTCCACTTAATACTTTTACTTTCTTATCAATATCTTCTCCTCCAAATAAGAACGATCCTAATAAACTACGAACCTGACGACGAACATCACCCACTGCTAATTCATCTATGGTTTCAAAAACTGTTTTATCTAAATTTAATTTCTCTTCTTGATCCTGTTCAAAATAACCCATCAAAACACTATGACCTAATTGCACCGTTCCATCAAATTGAATTTTCTTTGCAATCATTTTCATCATGGTTGATTTCCCTCTCCATTTCGTCCAACTAAACCTATCTTTTCTCCTTTTGTGATAATGAAATTAGCATCGGAAAAAATCTGTTTTTCGCCATATTTTTTACCAGCATGTTCTGCAGTAATAACAATTTTACCGCTGTGAGCAGGCGCAGGAAAACGAAAACGAACAGAAGCGGTATCGATATCGTCCACTTCCACTCTATCCATCCTATCCAACTTCTTAATTAACGATTGTGCAAAGGCAGCTTTACTTGCTTTAGCTCTAAATTTATCAATCAACGTTTCGTATTGATCAATGATACTTGTTGTTGATTTTTCTGCATTTTCTTGTTGTTCTTTACGTTCTGCTCTTAATTCTAAATAGTGAGAATAATTAGTGCGATAATCGTAAATTTTTTGATTCACAATTTCAATCGTACGTTTAGTAACTGTATCTAAAAATGTTTTATCGTGACTAATTAATACAACAGCACCACTAAACGTTTCCATAAATTCCTCTAACCATTGAATTGCTTCAATATCTAAATGGTTAGTTGGTTCATCGAGCATTAATACATCTGGCTTTTGCAATAATAATTTAGCTAATTCAATACGCATTCTCCAACCACCACTAAATTCTGAAGTTTGACGAGTAAATTCTCTTCTTTCAAAACCTAATCCACCTAATATTTTTCAATTTCTTCTGCTGTATTACTTGCTCCAACTATGTCTAAGCGTGTATTAATCTCGGTTAAATCTTCAATTAATTTCATGTACGCATCACTTTCGTAATCCGTACGAGTTTCTAATTGATGATTAATATCGTCTAATCGAGCTTGCATGGCTTTAATTTCAGCAAAGGCAGATTCTGTTTCTTCAAAAACAGTTCTTCCATGCTGATGAGTCATGTCTTGCGGCAAATAACCAATTTTACAATCTTTTGGGATAGTCACTTCTCCTTTAGTTGGAGATTGATGCCCAGCTAATAGCTTAAGCATAGTACTTTTTCCTGCGCCATTTTTTCCAGCTAAACCAATTCTATCTTTTGGATTGATTAAAAAAGAGACATTATCGAATAAATTATATCCTCCAAACGAAACCGTAACACTATTAACAGAAACCATTGCAATTAATTATAAAGATTTTTTAAGGGCGCAAAGATAGTGAAAAATAGGTGATTAGCCAATTAGAAATTCACCTAAATAGGACTTTACAGTCAGAAACATTAAACATTACGTTTAGGCGGCTCCCAAGCACTTTCGTGTGAGGCTGAAATAAATTTAAAATAGCCCAACAGTAAAGCAAAATTCATTAAAATAAAATGGCCTAGAGCATTCACAAAAGGAATCTTCAATTTAACTTTTTCTAGAAAAATGGTCGAAATTGGTAACACAATTAATAAGCTATAAGTCAACGCAATCCATTTAAAAATGGACAATACAGCATCAATATAAGCGTTAGGGCAAAAGAAAATATGATAGCAAATGGCGTAATCCAACGTAACACTTTATGCGATAAAAATGCAAAACCAAAACCTTTATGTATTGGAAATAATAAATGCTTATAAAACTTTAAATTTCTAAAATTACCCAACGATATTCTGATTTTACGTTTAAATTCAATCATCGGAGCATCGTTCACATCCTCATAACACAAAGCTTCTGGCTCAAATAACACGTTACCGCCTTTAGAAATAACATCCAACGTAATAAAAAAATCATCCATTAAAAAACCATCTGGCACTTTTACAAAATGAGATTTCAAAATAGCATAACAACCACCTTCTACACCTACACAAAAGCCATATTTTAAACTCTCGTGATGTTTTAATTGATTTTCGAAATTCATGTAAAAAATTTCTTGGTCGGAAATGCCTTGATTTTTTGGAGAGAATTTTAAAATATTTCCACAAACCATTTTAGCATTCTTTGCAAGTAAATTATACACTAAAGCTTTAAGAGTCATTGGTTCAAAAAACACATTGGCATCTGTAAACACCAAATGTTCGGTTGTTGTTAAATCAATTAACTCATTAATGATTTTAAGTTTACCATTACGAGATGTTTTCTTAACTAAAGTAATATTAGAATTGTTCGCAATAAACTCTTCAATAATTTGATGGGTTTGGTCTGTTGAATTATCGGAGCCTATTAAAACCTGTAATTTATCTTTTGGATAATCAGAATTTAAAATTGATTCCAACTTTCTCCTTATTACTTTTTCTTCATTAAAAACAGAAAACACAATGGTTACTGCAGGCCATTCTGCGATTTTGGAATAGTCATTTTTATCATACTTAATTTTAGAAGCTGCTTGTTTCATGAGCCACGGAAATATCACATAACTAAATACTGGAACCAACAAACAAATTAAAAAAAGTATTAGAAAAAAATACGCCATCAAAAATTAATTAATCGAATAATCTTTAACGATATTATATAATGTATCTCGCTCAACTGGCGTGCGTTTTACTTGAGAGATAATATCCACCAACTCTTGCGTAGTTAATTTAGGATTTTGTTCTTCGGCACCAGCCATGCTATAAATTTTAGTAGTATCATCAATGGTTCCATCCATATCATCCACTCCAAAATTTAAAGATAATTGTGCGGTACTTCTGCCAATCATTGCCCAGTAAGCTTTGATATGATCAAAATTATCCAAATAAATTCTGCTAATAGCATAGTTTCTTAAATCTTCAATTACACTTACTTCCGGCACATCCGACATATCGTTGTTGCCATTTCTAAATTTTAAAGGAATAAATGCATTAAATCCTTTAGTTTTATCTTGTAACTTACGTAATCTTTCTAAATGATCTACTCTATGAGCAAAGGTTTCAATGTGTCCATATAACATGGTTGCATTAGATTGCATCCCTAGTCCATGCCAAATTTCATGAATACTTAACCATTCCTCGGCACTACATTTTCCACCAGCAATTTTATCTCTAATTTCTTTGTCAAAAATTTCAGCACCTCCGCCTGGCATCGAATCCAATCCCGATTCTTTCAACAGCTTCATACCTTCTTCGTAAGTAACTTTTGCTTTTTTAAATATATAATGACACTCCACTGGTGTTAATGCCTTCACATGTAAATCTGGTCGGTGAGCTTTTATCGTTTTAAATAAAATTGTATAAAAAGCTAAATCTTGTTTTGGAATAACTCCTCCAGTAATATGAACTTCGGTTACATGTTGTCCATCATATTTTTTAATCAAATCCATCATTTGATCGATGGATAATTCCCAACCTTCTTCACGTTGTTTTATTAAACGAGAGTAAGCACAAAAGGAACACGTATAAACGCAAATGTTTGTTGGTTCAACATGAAAATTACGATTAAAGAAAACGAAATTTTTATTCTTTTTTTCTCTTACATAATTAGCTAAAACTCCCAAATAAGAAAGTTCAGCGTGTTCAAATAAATAAACGCCTTCATCAAAAGAAATACGTTCGCCATTAAATACTTTTTTAGCAATGTTTTTTAATTCATTGCTTAATTGAGTAGATTGTAAAATTAACTCTTCGGGGCTTTCTAAAATCATGGAGTAAAGTTACAATTATTAAAATTTATCTTCTAATAATTAGCCTTTTTTCCTATCTTTTTATAATAATCTACAATCTCTTTGTACGGACCGTATTTATGTTGAGTTTCAGAAAAAGGATCTAAATAAGGGCCTTTATCATAGTCAATTGGCTTATTAGGTAAACTTGCATAATCAGTTTTAGTAATAGGCTGCGGGCGTTTATGAATGGTATCATTATTTATAAATGCTACTACATCATAAGCTTCTTCGATAGTTAATTTTGGATTTTGATAAGTAGCTATTTTATTAGGCATATTTGCATAAACAAAGGGCGCCATTTTAATTAAACGATGCACACTACTACCCGATTGATAGCTTTTTTCTCCCCATAATGGTGGATATTCATAGCAAACATTATCAGCTCTCATTTTACCTTCGCCGTTTGCTCCATGACAACTTAAACATTCTCTTTTATAAACCTCTTCTCCTTTAAATGGATCTGCCGCTCTCTCATGGAAAATCAACTTTTATCGGTCCATCTCCTTTTACATGGGCGTTTACGGGTACATTTTCGCCTAACCATTTCATATAACTAATAATGGCAATCATTTCTTTATTATTAAGGCATGTGTTTTCCATTATGTGGTCGTTCAATGCAATTATTAACTCTATCTGCTAGTGATAATATTTTATTTTCACGTGAGCACGTATTGGAGGTAACGCAATAAGTGCTATAAAAAATTAAAAGCATAAGGTTTTGTTCCCGCATCTAAATGGCAATTGGTGCAGTTCATTTTATTGCCTAGAAACTTACCTGCTTTCCTTCTGGTCCAATGTAATAAGCTGTATTGACAATTAATTCTCTTCCGTATCTCACCATCTCCCCAAACTCATCATGAGGAATGGTACTAGTATCTGGAGGAGTCCATAATTCTTCGTTGGTTACTGTATCATTTTTGTTTGTTTATTAGCAAGTTCCGTAGTTTCTTTGTGTTCTGTTACTTCTTTATTAGTACAGCGGTTAATTGTTAAAAATAAAATGGAAAAACTTAAAAATAAATATATACTGTTTTTTTTCATGGTCAGTTTTATACTGCCAATACATGGGCAATATTTACCCAAAGATGGAGCAAAACTAAATTATAATCAAATTTATTTTGAATACCCATTTAACAAAGATGCTAAATTTTATACGGTATATATCACCTTTGATTCAATTGCAAATCCTACCGATAAAGACTTCGTAGTAAAACAACAAGAAAAATCGCCCCTATTGCTTGTTAAAAATTTAAAGCTAGGTAAAAAATATAAATGGTTTGCGGAAACTACACTCCATAGTAATGAGAAAATAAAATCAAGCTATTTTTATTTTTCTATTTTAAATACCAAAATGACTAATCCGAAGTTGTATAAAGCTGTTCAGCACTATAATAAAAAAAATAAAATTCAAGATGGCATTATTTGGTGCGATATATATCGTTGTGCAGTTGATAGAGATGGAAATATAGTTTGGTTTATGGCTATGGAACATCAGGATTTAATAAATTCAAAAACAGTTAGGGATATTAAATTATACCCTGATGGAAGTATGACTTTTGTCCATCAACCCTACGCAAGTCGCATGGATATTGACCTTAATTCAATTTGGACAGCTCCGTATAAAGGCACTGTTTCTGAATCTGATAGAGAAGATTATCATCATGCATTTAATATGTTACCTAATGGAAACTATATGATTTTAGGAAATGAAAAGTGAATTTCTCAAATGATACCGTAACTAGTGATGCTGTAGATTTTTGTAACATTATTGAATTTGATACTACTGGTAAGATTGTTTGGTCTTGGCGAATGAAAGACTACTTCCCGTATGAATATCTAATTAATAGTAAAATACCAACAAGAAAAGGTATTGCTGATCCTCATGCTAATTCATTTACAATCGACGAAAAAAATAATGTCATTTATTTAAGTTTCCGTGACATTAGCAGAATTATAAAAATTGACAAAAAAACAAAAAAAATAATTGCATCTTATGGTGCTAAACTAAAAGATGAAGATGATGTGATTGAAACTGATTTATTTAGATTACAATATGATATTCAGTTATTAGAAAATAATGATATGCTTATTTTTAATAACAATTATATTGATAACGGTAAAACATCGTGAGTAGAAATTGTACATTTTCCTATTTCCAAAAAAGATTCATTTCAATTAAAATGGAAATTCGACTTAAATTACGATAATGAAAGCAGTGGTAAAGTAAAAAGAATGGGAGGAGTAAAAATAATGCCAAATGGAAATTATTTGATTAGCGAAGGAAGCAGTAATAGAGTGGTTGAAATAAATCAAAAAAAAGAAATTTTATGGGATTTTTCTTTAAGACAAGTCGATTCGACAGGAAAAGTTAATGATAAATTTGAAATATATAGAGCTAATTTTCTTCTTGTTTATATCCTTACTATTATTGGATTGCTAGATGAAAATAAGTTAACCATATTTAATAAAAGGATGTGAGGATGATAGATATAAATTGAATTATTCTAAAAAATAATTCGAAACAGAAATAATAACAGAAACAATAAAGAGTGATCAATCATTAAAACTAAAACTGCCAGTTCCTATTTTAGATATTGATAAATTGATAATCACATCTTTAAAATCTGGAAAGCAAAAAAAGTAAATGTTAAATAAAATAACTTACTGATTATTAGTCTCCTAAAAACAAATACTAATCTTATTTGCAACAATTACATTGCCAAATTGTTTTTTAATCATTATATTTATGCAAAATTATATAAACACAAATAACAAATAAACAACATGAAAAAAATCTACTTAATGGGTTTAACTTCATTTTTTGCTTTAGCAGCTACTGCTCAAACAACTTTGAAAGTTAATAAGCCTTTACAAATTGGTCAAAATGCTAATGTAAGCGAATTAAACTTACCTAAAAAAGCAGCAACTGCAAAAACTGGTGGCCCAAATACTCCGATGGCAATTGCAGCTAACATGGCTGTTAGTACATCTTACACTGCTGGTGCTACACAAAACATTAACATGACATTAAATTTATCAAATGCTGATCAAGAATTTGGTGATAAATTAGAAATTACTTTCCCTGCAGGTATTACCATAAACGGTACTGCAAATACACCTGATTTAGGTCCAGATGATGGAGTTTCTTCATCTGATGGCCCAGAAGCATATAATGGAATTACAGGCCAAACAATTTCTTGGGGAAATGATGACAACACTTATGGTGGTATTGTCCAGCAGGATATGTTGGAGGTCTGCAGGTGGTTACACTATTCAAATCAACATTACAGTTCCTCCAGGAACAACTGGTAATATTGTTTGTACTTATAGTGTTAGCGGCGATCAATTTGGCTCAACTCCAGGTAATTTCACTGGTACATTTAACATCCTTGATGCAAGTGCACCAGCTTATAACATGCAAACAAAGATTGTAGCAGTTATTACAAATACTGTAACTTTTGACCAAGCTGCTGCGCAAAACTGTTCAATGGAATGTGTTATTGCTTCTCAAATTAATAATTTAGGAAATATAACTGAATCTAACATTCCAGTAAACTATAGTGTTAACGGAATGGCTTCAATAGCTACTACTTATACAGGTAGTATTGCTCCTGGAGATTCAGCTTTTGTTATTTTCCAGTTCCATATAACTTTTCTCACAAAACGTTTATAGCGTTAAAGCATGGAATGCAATGTAAGTGATAATCGCTTAGTAAATGATACTGTAACTGTGTTAATTACAAATTTTATTTCAGTAGCTTTAACATCTACAACTTATATAAATGGTATTGAGAATTCTTATGGATTCAATAGTATTACTCAATCATGGGCTGGTTCAGGTATAGCATTCAGTAACTTAACAGCTAATGTTCACTCAGGTACTGCTGCTTTTTTTTATACTTTAAATAACACTTCAATGGGTGCACCAAATGGTACTTATGAAACTATGAATATCTTACCTTGTATGGATATAACTACAGGAGATACTTATAAAATTTCTTTCTGGAAAAAATCTTCTACAGCTACTGGTTTAGCAGTAAATGGTCAAACAGGTGTATTCTCAGGTTTAGTTAACGATATCGCTTCTATGACTGATGTATTATTACCATATACAGCATTAGTTCCAAGTGCATTACCTGCAACTGCTGGATGGTTAAAAGATTCAGTTAACTACGTAGTAACAGCTATTGAAACTCGTTATTTTGCATTGGTGGAAAAGGTGCTTTAACAGCAAGTCAGCAAATTAATATTCGTTTTGATGATATCAAAATTGAAAAAGTAACTAGTGGTGTTGGTATTAAATCAATCTCTGCTAACAATTCAATTTCTATTTTCCCTAACCCAACAACAGGTTTATTAAACATCAATGCAGTTGAAGTTAATTCTTCTTAGAAGTTATCAATGTTATTGGAGAAAAAGTTTATACTAACACTTTAGTTAAAGGTAATAATGTTGTTGATTTATCAGGTTTAGCTAACGGAGCTTACTTCGTTAAATTAAACTCTAATGGTTCAATCACAACTAAAAAAGTTGTTTTAAGCAAATAATCTTATTTCTTAAATAAAATTTAAAGCCCTCGCTAATTTTAGGGAGCTTTTTTTGTCCATCTCACAAAATCATTTAAACATGCATTATTGAATAAAAACTACATTTTACTGTAAAATTTATGCAAATTCTTGTTAACTAGCATCTTTATACTAAATATTTTAGCTATTTTAGATAAATTTGCAATTGAATCTGAATCATATTAGTCATAAACTTCGTATAAGTAAAATGCGTTTTAGCTTTTTATTTATTTTTTTGGCAATTTTTTATTGTTCAGATTTTTATTCTCAAGTTAAAAACGAAGATGACCTTAAAAAACAAGCCGAAAAATATTTTGAAGATGAAGATTATAATTTAGCCTATAAATTATTCGCTCAACTCGTTTCTCTCTATCCAAAAGATCCTGATTACAATTATAAATTAGGAGTTTGTATGTTGTATACAGAACCCGATAAAAAGAAACCTTATTCCTATCTACAACTTGCTACTAAAAACCCAGCAGACGCTCCAAAAGACGCGAAATTCTATTTAGCGAAAACTTATCACGTTAACTATAGATTTGATGAAGCTATAAAGCTTTACACTGAATATAAAGCTATTGGAAGCGCTGCCTCTTTAAAGAGACTGCAAGTAGATAGAGAAATACAAGCTTGTAAAAACGGGAAACGCTTACTCTCAAATTTAACCGACTTAGTGGTTATTACAAAAAAACAATTAAACGAAGCTGATTATTTTAAAGGTTACGACGTAAAAGAAATTGGCGGAAAATTATTGGTAAAACCCGATGAGTACAAATCGGGTTACGATAAAAAGAAAAAAGATAAATCAGTCGTTTATTTGCCGCGCAGCGGCGAAAGACTCTATTATTCAAGCTACGGCGAAGGTGGTGGAAATGGTAGAGATATTTTTTATGTCAATAAATTGCCAAATGGTAGTTGGAGTAAACCAACTATGCTTCCAGCTTCTATCAATACAGAATTTGACGAAGACTATCCATTTCTTCATCCAAATGGCAAAACACTTTACTTCAGTTCCAAAGGTCATAACAGCATGGGAGGTTATGATGTTTTTAAAACAACATACAATGCCGAAACTCAAACTTGGACTAAGCCTGAGAATTTAGAGTTTCCTATCAACTCACCAGATGACGATATCTTATTTGTAACGGATTCTCTTGAAAAAACCGCTTTCTTTAGTACAGGAAGATATAGCCCGTTTGGAAAGCTAGATGTATTAAAAATAAATACGGAACGTCGTCCGATGAACTTTGCAGTGATGAAAGGTACTGTTGTGAAAGAAGAAGCTTCACAAAGTATTAAATCAAAAATTACAGTAAAAAATATGGCCGACGGACAAATTGCTGGTACGTTTCAAGCGGGCGAAAATGGTGATTATAATATGGAATTACCAAATGGTGGTAAATTTATTTTCACCGTTGAAACCCCTGGTATTCCTACTCAATCAGATGTAGTCAATATTCCTGTTGCATATACGTTAAAGCCATATAAACAAGTAATCTCTTATGATAAAAAAATATTAAAAATCATTAACTACTTTGATGGATCTGTTGCTGATAAAAATTACAGCATGATGATAGATTTAATTGAAAAGAAAGCAAAACTAGAAGTTAATGAAAATGAACCTTATAACAATAACTTAATTAAAGACGCTAATAAAAATCAAACAACTGGTGATGAAAATAAAAACTTAAATGCTGTTGGCACCAATAACCCAACTGTTAGTGGCGGTAACGAAACAGAACCAAAAACTAACACTAATAAAAATGTAACAAACTAACAATTACTATCCATTGCTAAAATGGATGCCAAGGAAGCCAGCGACGAAGCAACTAAATTAAAACAAGAAGCTCAGGATGCTTTTGGATTAGCTACTCAAAAAACGGCGGAATCGGTTGCAATAGAAAAAGAAGCAGAAACAGCTATTGAAAATGCAAATGCTATTACTGATGTAGCAAAAAAGAATGAAGAATTAGCCAAAGCCAATCAATTAAAAGAAGATGCTAAAATTGCTTCTGCTGTTGCTAATACAGCTACAAACATGGCTAAAAAGCTTGAAGTAGACGCTAATACACAACAAAAAGAAGCGGATTTAACCAATCAATACATTACACAGTTAGAAACTGTCATTAAAAACAAAAACAATAAAGAAGCATTAACAAAATTAGAGAGCATTCAAAAAGAATTAGATGATTTATCTAAACAAAAAAATCAATCAAGCGAATTATTAACTTCTTTAAAAGCAGAATCTGAATTAAAGCAACAAGAATTAATTAATTCGGAAAAGAAAAATAATGGAATCGTTACGGAAATAAATGCGCTGAAAAGTGAAACTGAAAATTTAGAAAAAGATTTAGCAAACGAAAACGATAAATCAATTAAAGAAAATATATCTGCTCAAATTCGCGAACTTAACTCGGAGATTGATTTAAAAAACAAAGACCTTGCTACTAACAACCAAAAAATCGAATCTCTTAAAAATGAAGTTGAAGGTGTAAATCAAGAACTGCAAATTGCTGCTAAAATATTAAACGAAAAAACTGATGGCGTTGCTATAAGCAACAACACAAATGGAAATGAGAATGGAAATGCAACATCGATAAGCAACAACAACACAACTTCAAATCCTAATAATTCAAATTCAAACATTGATAATACCAACAAAAACGCAACAGCATTATCATACGAAGGTATTACTAGCAAATACGCGTCAAAAATAAATGAAACACCTATTGATAATTCAAATAAAGAAAGTATTGCTAAACAAAATGAAATTTTAAAAACATATAATAAAGATGTAAATGATTTAATTGCTCTTAACAAAAATGAATTATCTAAAACAACGAATACTGCAGATAAAAAGAACATTAATGATGAAATAAAAAAATTAGAAAAACTAAAAATTGATAATGATAAAGCAATAGCTTCAAACAATTCTACTATCAACAAACTAGAAAGTAATGCAATTGCAAATAATAACTCGAGCACCACCACAAATTCAACAAACATTAATTCGGCGAACGAAAACAATACAACTAATGGAAATGCCATTACAAACGAAAATAATACTACCAACGCAACAAACAGCAATACGATAGCCGCCAATAATAAAAATAACAATGGCAACGAAAATGCTATTGCAACAAATTCTAATAATGCCACTAGCAACAATAGCAATGAAATTAACTCTACAAGTAACAATACCACATCTGTAAGTGCTAATAATATCAACGGCAGTGCTAACAATACAACAGGTAACGAAAACAATAATACAATTGCAAATAACAACAATGCTGCTAACGAGAACCCTAATGCTATAAATAACAACGGCAATAATACTTCTAATGGAAATAACAATGCTATTAGCGCTAATGCACCAACTAGTAATGAAACCATTAAACCAATTAATCCGAGTGCAGGAACAGATAATTCAGCATTTTTAAACGAATTAAATAATTTAAAAAATGGATTAAACGCCAATTCAAGTGCGGCTAATCAAATTTTTAATTACAATGATTATAAAGAGAATACCTCGGTTACTTTGAAGCAAGCGGCTACTCAAAAATTTGATGCGGCAAAGCAAAGTGAAATAGCATTAAACAACACTATCTCAAAAACCGAAACTGCTATTAAAAACAGTTCTAATGGCAAACCCGAAACATTACTAAACGAAGCAGAAGCCTTAAATAATAAAGCTTTTGAACAACGAAAAGAATCTGCTACAAAATCAGGTGCCGAAAAAGATGCCTTAATAAAACAAGCTACCGATAACGAAAAACTATCCGTCGAGAAAAAACTAGAAGCTTCTGTTCTTGCTCAAAAACAGAACAAGGCAACGTTTGAAAATAACAGTAGTAATTTAGCAGAACTTCAAAAAGTAAATGGAGCCAAAACGAGTGATGCCATTTCTCAAGCAAATATGTTAGTGGATGAAGCCGCCTTAAACTTTAAGCAAGCACAAAAATTACGTACAGAAGCAGATGCTTATCCATCTGGCGCCGCTAAACTTGGCGGACTAAGTAATGCAGAAGAAAAAGAAAATGAAGCGCTTGCTAAACAACAAAAAGCATTAGATATTTTATCTAAAGCAAACCCTACTTATCAAGTAAAACCTTTAGATACAGGATCCAATCCTGCTGATGCTATTGCTAATGTCAATAACGAAATCACAAAAACCACTCAATTACAAGTAGATGCTTACTTAGCATTAAGTAAGGCCAATCAAAACGAATTAAAATTACAAAGCGATAAACTCGCGAAAAATCCAGCATTTAGTAAAACAGATAATAAACAAGCACAAGATTTAAAAGCAACTTCCGACAAATTAAACACAGAAGCTAAAGCATTTATCGGTCAGTCGTTAACTGCAAAAACTCCAGCTGAAAAAGCAAACTTATTACTACAAGCAAACGAAAAAGAAATCGCTGCTATTAAAGCATTATCTGATGCAACAGAATTAACTAAAAATAATACTGGTGCCATTGCCGCAAATACTACAAATGCAGCTAACACCAATACGGTTAATGCTACAAATGCTAATAGAACAAATAATCCAGATACAACAACTACAAATACAGTAGCTACAACTAATAACAATGCGACTAGTACTAATTCAATAGCCGCAACTAATAACAACGCTGCTAATACTTCTGTAACTACAACTAATAACAATGCGACTAGTACTAATTCTATAGCTGCCAATAACGTTTCAAACACTAATGAAAATGCTGTCAGTTCTAACTCTGTTGCCTCAACAAATAATAATAGTAGTAGCAACACAAATTCAAATAGTACAAATTCCGTAACTCCTAATAATGAGGTTGCCAATACCACTTCAACAAATCCAATTAACGAAACCACTAATCCATCAAATGTACAAGGAAATGGTGCAGGAGCTGAAGCATTAGCTTTAAAAAGTAATTTAAACAACCCTAATGAATCAAACCTACTAACTTTTAATCCATATATTGATTCGGAAGCAAAAACATTAAAAGACCAAGCTGCAGAAAAAATAAACGCCGCTTTAGAACAAGACAAAGCTATTGCTTCCAGTTTAGATAAGGTAAATCAATTAGCCTCTAATACTACTTCGGGCGGAACATTAGATCAAACTGCTATTACAGCAATCTTATCTCAAGCCGATAAATTAAACGATGATGCCGCAACTTTAAGAAAAAATGCAGCCGTAAAAACTGGAGCAGAAAAAGATAAAGATATTAATGAAGCAAAAACATTAGAAGCAACAGCCTTAAGTAAAAAAGTAGAAGCTAGTCAAAAACAACAACAATTAAATAAAGCAACTTTTGAAGCTAATAAACAAAGCTTAGAAGAATTAGCTCAAATGGCAAAAGGCAAAAATATTCCTGAACTCAGTTCAGCTGATATGATTACCAATGAAGCTAATTTATTTTTAAATCAAGCAATTAAATTAAGAGAAGAAGCTAATGCCTACCCAAGTGATGGTGCAAAGCTTGGTGGTTATAGTAATGCCGAAGAAAAAGAATTTCAAGCTTTATTTAAACAACAATCCCTGTTAGATATTTACAAAAAACAATTCCCAACTTATGTTGCTAAAAAACCAAATGTAGCTACAGAAAATCCTGAAGCACTTACTAAGCTAAATGAAACTAAATCTACGTTAAATACAAATAATCAAGCGCATGTAGATGGTTTAACTACATTAGCACAAGCTAATGATAAAGAATATAACACTCGTTTAAATGCAGTACCAGCAACATTAACTGCTGCTCAAAATAATTTAAAAGCAAAAGCGCAAACAGCATTCACTAAAAAACAAGATGCATTTACAAAAGCTAACCAAACGAGCGATTTAGGTGCTAAGAAGAATTTGTTCATTGACGCTAATAAATATGGCATCGAGGCATTGAACAATTTAAATCAAATTACAAACCCGAATGCCGTTGCTACAAATGCAAATTCAGCTATTGATAACAACACTAATGCTGCAAATAACAATGCAACTAACACTAACACAACAACCACAAATAACAACGTTGCTGCTAATAACAACAATGCCACTAATAATAATGCGGCCAATAACACTACAGCATCAAACACTAATAGACCAAACAACACAACAACTAATAATTCTGGAAATAACACAGCCGCTAACACGCCTGTTATAAAAATAAAAGTAGAAGGTTTAGAAGTAAAACCAAGTAACGCTTACACAGCAGATAAACCAATTCCTATTGACGAAAAAATTCCAGATGGCCTTGTATTCAAGGTTCAAATTGGAGCCTTTAAAGCCCCTCTACCAAACAATACCTTTAAAGGGTTAACGCCAGTAATTGCGCAAACTACACCAAGTGGATATATCCGTTATATGGCTGGTAATTTTGAACAATACGGAAGTGCAAACGCCGTTAAAAATGATTTAAGAAATTTAGGTTATAATGATGCCTTTGTAGTAGCTTACTATAATGGCAAACGAATTAACTTAAGCGAAGCAGCCGACAAAGCAAAAGCGGCAGGACAAACTGTTGAACCAACAGCCAACACAAGTGCTGGCATTACAGCTAATTCAAACGTACCAAGAAATACATTTACAACACCTACTGCTAACGCTACTAATAATGCTACGGACTCTCAACCAGCTGAAGTAACTAACGAATTAGAGAAAATGAATGGTTTGTTATACACTGTTCAAATTGGAGTTTACTCAAAACAAGTAACACGCGGACAATTATTTAATTTAAAACCAATTTATACGGAGAAGTTACCTAATGGATTATACCGTTACACAGCTGGTATATATAATCAGAAAGATAGATTATTAGGAGATAAACGTAAAGTAGTTGACTTAGGTGTAAAAGATGCCTTTGTATCAGCTTATTACAATGCTAAGCGTATTCCATTTGCAGAAGGACAAAAACTGCAAACAGAAAATACTAACCTAAAAATGGAAACAGAAAATCCAATTATTTTTGGTGGCGCTTCTAGTCCTGCAATAAATACTAATAACACTGTTACCACTCCAACAAATAATACTACTGCTGTAACAACTAACGCAACTCCTACTCCATCGGTGGCTGCCTTCACAAATGGTGTTACGTCTGGTCCTGCTCCTACTGCCGAAAATGGTGTAAAAACTGATGAAGCTGGTATTTCCTTTAAAGTACAAATTGGTGCATACAAAAATCAAGTACCAAATGAAGTGGCTTCTAAATTCTTAAATATTAAAACCTGGCCAGTACAAAATGTCGTAATTAATGGCTTATATATATATACCATCGGAAACTTTACAGCAGCTTCATTTGCTAAAAAATTAAAAGATGAAGCTATTTCTGTGGGCATAAATGATGCCTTCATTACCGTATATAAAGACGGTAAGAAGTTATACGGTGCTGAGGCTACTCAGTATTTGAGTCGATAATTTTAAGTTCCATTTATTTTTCAGTTTAGCATTGCTTAGCTCCCCAGAAAGGGGGTTCGCCCCGAATGGCCAAAACCGGCCCCCCCCCCCCCAGGGGGGGGAAAAGGGTGGGAATCCCGGGGGACAAACTCTTCCCGAAAAAAAGAGGAGAAGGACTGTGTCATCCGTGTTCTATTACCATTAAAAAATGCAATAAATTAACAACCTCTGCATAGCATTATTTATTAATTTTGTAGGATGATGACGAATAATTATACAGACACGGAAGAGTTACTAGAACTCGATGTCATTACAAAAGAAAAACAAGAAAATAACATCATTTTATTTAACGATGATGTAAATACCTTTGAATGGGTAATTGAGTGCTTAACAAAATATTGTGGGCATGATACCATACAAGCAGAGCAATGTGCTACACTGGTTCATTACACAGGTAAATGCGCTGTAAAACAAGGTCCCATAAACAAATTAAAACCCATTTGCGAAGCTCTTTTAGAAAAAGGCTTAAGTGCAGAAATAAATTAAATCATTTATGAAAAAAATAATAATCACTGCTTCTGTTTTAGGGGCTATATTCATTGCTTGTCAAAAAAATGCTATTACCGGTCGTCGTTCATTAAACTTGGTAACCGAAAGCGAAATGATGACCATGAGCTATTCGGAATACGATAAATTTTTAGCAACCAATAAACCATTACCTGATACAGACAAACGTGTGGTAATGGTAAGAAGTATCGGTATAAAAATTCAAAAAGCAGTTGAAAAATATTATGCTGATAAAGGATTAAGTTCTCAATTAGATGGTTTTCAGTGGGCATTTAATGTGGTAGAAGACCCAGCAGTAAATGCTTGGTGTATGCCTGGTGGGAAAGTAGTAGTATATACAGGTATTTTACCTGTAACACAAGATGAAGCTAGCTTAGCTGTGGTTATGGGGCACGAAATTGCACACGCCATTGCACGCCACGGAAGTGAGCGAATGAGTAATGGAATGTTAGTGCAATTAGGAGGCGCAGCATTAGGAGCTGCCACGCAAACTAAGCCAGCTTTAACACAAGCTTTATTTCAACAATCCTTTGGTATTGGCTCTCAATTAGGGATGCTTAAATTTAGTCGTAACCACGAAACAGAAGCTGATAAAATGGGATTAATATTTGCCGCCATGGGTGGTTACGATCCTAATGCTGCAGTAAGTTTTTGGGAACGTATGGCCGCAGCTAGTGGTGGAGGAAAGCCAATGGAGTTATTGAGTACACATCCAAGCGATGCTACACGTATAGCCGATTTAAAAGCCTTTATGCCTGAGGCATTAAAATATTATACAGCTCCTGCACCAGCAGGGAAATAATATTCTAAATTTTTTATTATAAAACTCACCTGCTAATTAGTGGGTGAGTTTTTTTATGTGATGAAAAAGTTTAAATTTGAGAAAAGGAAAAAATTATGATGAGTAGGAGTAGAAATAACTTTTTTTCATTGACTATCTTATTTATTCTTTTTGTTTCTATTGGCGTTTGTCAAAAATCATCCGTTTATTTTAAATCAAATGATTTTTCTCTCGATAATAAATCTAAGCAATTAATAGATAGCCTTTCTAAAATTAATGATATTGAAAGGATTTTTCTGCAAGGTCATTGTGACTCTATAGGCAATAATGAATTCAATGATGCTCTTTCTGTAAAAAGAGTGAATGAAGTAAGAACATATTTCATTTCAAAAGGATTTCCTGAACAGTTATTTGAAATTAAAGCTTTGGGAAAGAGAGCTTCAGTAAATAAAAATGCCACACAAACAGAACGTGCGCTTAATAGACGGGTTGAAATTGAAATCTTCATTAAACCGAAAGTTATTACATCCAAGCCCGATACAATAAGTACTACTATTCAAAAAAGTATGTCAGCTAATGAAGTCGAGATTACTATAAATGGTATTGTACTTAATGAAAAAAAGCAACCTTTAATTGCTGAAATTTCTCTCAATGATAAAAATGGCAACGAAATTAATACCGTTTTAAGCGACAAAGATGGCAAATACACCTTCAAAGCTATTGTAAAGAAAAAGGAAGACTATTCATTAGTCTTTTTAAATGATTCTTCATTCGTGTCGTCAAAAATCATTAATGCATCCAATGCAAGAAAGCAGTACAAAAATCTTAAAACTATTTTACCGATACTAAAAGACGGAAATAAATATACTCTTGAAAACCTGAATTTTGAAGGAGATACTTCTCAACTAATAGCTGCATCACTTTCTTCATTGGAAGCACTATATAAATTAATGAAAAAAAATAAATCATTAATTATACAAATTGAAGGTCATGTGAATGACCCAAGTCATTTTCCTAATTCTAAAAGGCCAGCAACATCTAATCATTATTTTCCACCAGGCATGAATCGTGGTGAATTTAATCAATGGTTATCGAATGAAAGAGCAAAAATGGTTTACACCTATTTAATTAACAAGGGTATCAAAGATAAAAGAATGTCAACGATAGGTTATGGAGCTACTCGAATGCTTTTTCCAGATGCTTATTCTGAAAGTGAAATGGCTCAAAATAGGCGTGTTGAAATAAATGTTATTTCTTACAAAAAGAAACCTGTTGAATAGCACTAAAACTATTACATTGTATAACAAACGAAAAGCATGAAAAAATACTATATCCTCATTACTTTATTTCTGATTGGGTTCATTGTATCAGGCATCAATCCTCACGATTATTTCACATGGTTTTTAGAAGTATTTCCTGCTATTATTGGTTTAGTGATTTTAATTTTCACTTTTAAGAAATTTCAATTTACGTTCCTTACCTACTCACTTATTTTAGTGCATTGCTATGTGTTATTTATTGGCGGGCATTATACTTACGCTGAAGTTCCCTTATTTGATTGGATTAAAGAAGCATTTGACCAAAGCAGAAATAATTATGATAAGGTTGGTCATTTTACACAAGGTTTTGTTCCAGCTATTATTGTGCGAGAATTATTTATCAGAAAAGCAGTCGTTAAACCAGGTGCTTGGCTAGCATTTTTAACGGTGTGCACTTGCTTAAGCATTAGCGTGTTTTATGAGTTTTTAGAATGGGCTGTCGCTGAAGCCTCAGGTCAATCTGCTGAAGCCTTTTTAGGAACACAGGGTTATGTTTGGGATACGCAATCGGATATGCTATATGCTGGTATTGGTGCTACTTGTGCTGTAATACTATTAGGTAAAATTCAGAGTAAACAGATTGAAAAAATAACTACTACTTAAAATAGTTACTTCAACATTGCTCCACGTTTTACCAAATAAGTTTGTAAAACTGTGTCAAAGCCTTGGTTAATGTCAGCTTCTACGAAATCAATTTTGTATTGTCCGCATTTGAGCTTAATAGATTCGGTGTACTCCGTAATTTTTTGAGTGTACATCTCTTTAATCTGATTGGGATTTAATTTAATCTCTTCTTTAGTTTCAATGTCAATAAAATGGTAAGGACGATTTTCAAATTCAAAATCCATCTCCTGCTTTTTATCCGTTACATGAAATAAAACCACATCATGTTTTTTGTATTTTAAATGTTGAAGTGCAGCAAAAATAGATTCCAAGTGAGATTGATCTTCAAATAAATCACTAAAAATAACTACCAACGAACGTTTATGAATAATTTCTGCAATTTGGTCTAATGCCTTTGCTGATTGAGTTGTAGAAGCTTCTTCATAAACGGTTTTATTTAGCAACTCCTCCAACTCATGATAAATCATTTTTTGTTGAGTAGGATTTGCTTTGGCGTTAAAGTGTTTATATACTTCTGTATCAAACAAAGTCAACCCAAAAGCATCGCGTTGATTTTTCAATAACTGCAATAAAGCAGCCGCTGCATAAACCGAAAAAGATAATTTATTTAATGTTCCATCCTTTTTTTGATCTAAAGGGAACAACATGGAATTTGATGTATCAATAATAATTTGACAACGTAAATTCGTTTCTTCTTCGTATCGCTTGATAAATAACTTATCTGTTTTTCCAAATAGTTTCCAATCGATGTGTTTGGTACTTTCTCCTGGATTATAAATACGATGTTCGGCAAACTCTACAGAAAAACCATGAAAAGGACTTTTATGTAAGCCTGTAATAAAACCTTCTACCACTTGTTTGGCAAGTAGTTCTAATTTCGAAAAGGGTTCTATACGCTGTCGGTCGATCATGATTATAAAAATACGATTTAATTAGAGTTTATTCAAAAATAGGAACACTGATTTAACGGATTAAAGAAATGAATGCAGATTCTATTATAACAACACAATAAATCCGTTCTTATTCGTTTAATCAGCGCTATCCGTGTTCCTATTCAAAATACACAAAACAAAAAACCCCCAAGCAAAGCTTGAGGGTTCGTTGATTAATTAGTTTCCTAATTATTTTCCTTTGTTAACGCTAGTAGCTAACTCAGTTCCAGCTTTAAATTTTACTACTTTTTTAGCAGCAATTTTAATTTCTTTTCCTGTTTGAGGGTTACGACCTAAACGTGCAGCACGCTTAGCTACTGAGAAAGATCCAAATCCTACTAAAGATAAACGATCTCCTTTTTTTAACGCTTTGCTAATAGCTTCGATAGTTGAATCTAATGCACGACCTGCGTCAGCTTTAGTTAATTTTGATCCGTTTGCAATTGCTTCGATTAATTCTGCTTTGTTCATTTTGTTTTGTTTTTAAGGGTTAAACTTTTTTAAATTAATTACATTACAAATGTATACGCTAATCCTTATTTGTCAAGTGTTTTATAAAAAAAAGCGCTTGTTTTGTTAATAAAATGGCACTTTGTTAATAAATATGCCCTGTATCTCTATTATAATGGGGCTTTAGGATTCAAGAAATCTCTAAAATGTCAATTAATAACCCTTTTCAACCTTATATCAACGTCATATACTATTAATAAAGACTTTACTTATATATAAATGTATACATATATATAAGGTAAAAGAAATCTTGTCACTCTTCGACTTTCGTATCGAGAGTAAAAGTTCTCGATACTGAAAATGAAAAGAAGCTTTTCAACTCAAAGCTGCAACACCAGTAATAACAGGCAAATACAAACTATAAAAATTTAAAATCAGAATCGATTTTAAAACCACGCAAAAATTCTTCTACTAACATTCTTTTCTTTCCAGCCATTTGCAGTTCCTTTATATATATGTATCCATTACTGCATGCAACTTTCAAAAATGTTTTGCTATCGCTTATTACTGTACCTGATGTTAAAGTATGATTACTTTCTTCCATTTCAGAAACAAAAATTTTAATTCCAAGTGTTTGATTATTCTTATCTACAAACCTTTCTTGAAACAACATATTACCTGTATCAATCTCGTGCTTTAATTTAAAACTAGTAACACCACTTTCCGTTTCACCATTAATTACAGCCCAATTAATAGGCGCAGCTCCCCTGTATTTAGGCAATAAAGATCCATGTAAATTATAGGTTCCTAAAGGCGGCATATTCCAAACCACTTCAGGTAACATTCTAAAAGCAACAACAATTTGTAAATCAGCATTTAATTTTTTTAATTCAGCTATAAATGCCTCGTCTTTTAATTTTTCGGGTTGTAATATATGTAAGCCTTTTTCTAACGCATATTTTTTTACGGCTGATTGTTGCAACTGTTGACCACGTCCTGCTGGTTTATCAGGCACAGTAACCACAGCAACAATCTCATAATTGTTTTGAACTAATATATCTAAACTTGCAACAGCAAATTCAGGTGTTCCCATAAATATAATTCGCATCGGCATTAATAATTTTTTGGTAAAGTTAAAATACTAAATTTGTTATATTATAAAATGGATAAAAATATATCAAAATATCTTTTAATTCTTTTAGGTCCATTAGCGGCTTGTTTAATTTGGCTATTTACGGATTTAGATCCAGCTAATCCAAAAGTAAGTTTAATGGCAGGCATGGCAGTTTGGATGAGCTTATGGTGGTTTACAGAAGCCGTTCATTTAGCAGTTACTGCTTTAATTCCTTTTTTATTTATGCCTTTATTAGGGATAGCTGATACTAAGTCGGTAGCACAGCAATATACCGACAGTATTATATTTTTATTTATAGGAGGATTTATGTTGGCATTTGCCATCGAAAAATGGCATTTACATAAACGTATTGCCATTAAAATATTATCTATCGTTGGAACCAAACCTCACCATATATTATTAGGTGTGATGTTGTCCTCTTATTTAATTAGTAATTGGATTTCGAATACTGCCACCACCATGATGTTATTTGGCGCTGTAATGGCTTTAATTAGTGAAACGGATGAGTTTATTAACGGAGAAAAGAGTAAAGGAAGATTTGCAGCCGCTATCTTATTAGGCTTAGCATTTTCAGCAACTATTGGTGGAATGGCAACCCCAGTTGGAACTCCACCAAACATGTATTTCTTCAAAGCCTACAAAGAAGCATTTCCTGATTTAAATGATTTAAACTTTTTAAAATGGGCTTCAATTGGATTTCCTTTATCAGCGTTATTTTTAACAGCCACTTTTTTCGTATTACGATTTTATTATTTACGAAAAAAAGTAACTATTACGAACTTAGGAAAAAATCATTTTAAAAATAATTATACCACGCTAGGTAAATTTTCTTATGAAGAAAAATGGATTGCGGGTATTTTTGTAAGTTGTATGCTATTATGGTTTACACGCTCAGATATTGCATTTGAATCATTTACGTATAAAGGTTGGAATCATTTGTTTTCAAATCCAAAATTAGTAGACGATGCATCCGTAGCAATTTTAGCGGCACTACTCTTATTCTTAATACCCAGCAAAAAAAATAAAGGAGAAGCTTTACTAGAATGGGAGGACGCTAAAAAAATTCGTTACGATATCATTTTAATGTTTGGTAGTGGTTTTGCCTTGGCTTATGGTTTTGATGTATCTGGCTTAAGTGATTGGTTGGCTCAATGTTTAACTGCTTTAAAAGGTGTTCCTATCTTTTTTATCATATTAGGAATATGTGTGATTGTAACTATTATTAGTGAATTTGCTTCTAACATTGCCAGTATTCAGTTAGCTATTCCAGTAATGATTGCCTTACAAAAAGATTTAGACTTACCACCTTTGTTATTAATGATTCCAGCGACCTTTGCGGCTTCTTTAGGATTTATGTTACCTGTTGCTACAGCCGCAAACACCATCGTATTTGGAACAAAACGCATTGATATAAAAGATATGTTTAAAGTCGGTTTAGTTTTAGATGCGATCGGGATTTTATTAATCACCCTATTTTGTTACCTCTATTTAGGATAATAGATAAGACTTTAAGTCTTCAACAATTTTATGTGTAGCCCCAGAGTTTTTAAGCACATAGTTTTTAGCTAATCGAGAGGATTCAGACAACACTTTTTTATCTTCTATGAGTGTGCTTAATTGTTTTGTTAATTCATTAGCATCATTCACAACAAAGCCCGCATTTAAATCAATCACTTCAAATGCTTCGTTAAACTTCTTATAGTTTGGTCCAAATAAAACTGGCAAGCCATAAACGGTTGGTTCTAAAATATTATGTATACCATTCGTAAAACCCCCTCCAATAAAAGCAACCGTGCCATATTGATAAATAGAAGATAAAAAACCAATGGCATTCACTACTAAAATTGAATCTGTATATGCTGGAGGATTAACAGAGAATAAATGAAAAGGTAATTGATTTTTGTACAAAAGATTTTTTAAGCGATCAATATTCTTTTTATCTATTTCGTGGGGAGCAATAATTAATTTTATATGAGGATGTTTTTCTTTTAATTGAACGTACGATTCAATTAAATAATCTTCGTCTTTTTGCCAAGAACTTCCTGCTATAATCACAAAAGAATCTTTAGCAAAATCTTCGATTTCCTTTATTTGTTTTGGAGATGAACAAATTTGCAAAACTCTATCAAATCGAGTATCTCCAGCCAAAACACCAGTGCCTACTTTCAATACTCTTAATAATTTTATTGAATGAACATCTTGTGTATAAACTGTTTTGTAGGTTTTTAAAGCTCTTCTGAAATTGCCACCATACCATTTAAAAAAGGATTGGTGTTTTTTTATAACCGTCGAAATTAAAAAAGTGGGAATTTCTTTTCTCTCTAATTCAAATAGATAATTTAACCAAAATTCATACTTCACAAAAATAGCGAGTTTAGGTTTTAAGATTGCTAAAAACGCTTTTGAATTAGAAGTTGTATCATGAGGCAAATACGTTACTAAATCAGCAAAAGGATAATTCTTTTGAATCTCATAACCAGACGGCGAGAAAAATGTTAAGACTATTTTTTGCTGAGGGTTTTCTTTTTTGATTTTTTCAATGACTGGTCTGCCTTGCTCAAACTCTCCTAAAGACGCACAATGAAACCAAATGGCATTTTCTAATTTTAAAACCTCAACTTTCTTTCTCAAATTCACTTGCCAGTTTCTTCGACCTTCTAGCCACAACTTAGCTTTAGGATTAAATGGCGAAGCCAATTGTAATCCCAATTTAAATAAGTGTATGCCGAGGTTGTATAAAAACATGATTTAATAAAAAAAACGCTGCCAGAATATAAAACTCTGGCAGCGTTAAGAAAATTTAAAATTCAAAATTAATTTGTCCGTCTTTTCCTTTAAAATTATTTGGATCTAATTTCTCCATGGCTCTTCGATGCAGTTCCATTGGCGACATACCATTTTCACCAATATTTTCATCCTCTTCCTCATAATCATCCATCACAATTTCTCCAGACACTCTTAAATTAATTTCTTTTACTTTATAAGATGTTAATTTTTTTCCTTTAGCTTTCATATTCACCATTGGAGCAAATTCCACTAAATTAACCGCTTCGTCAGGAATCACTTTATCTTTTTCCTTATTGAATTTAATATCAACAATTGGTAGAATTTGTGAAGTGACTAACTCAATACGAGAATTTTCATTCTCAGTAATAATTAATGTTTTAGTAGTTGTATTTTCTGGAATAAAACGCTTCGTAATATAAGATTTACTTTCGCCATCATAATAAATACAAGACAATACTAACTCAGGATAATATTTTTCGATAAGTACAATATCATCATCAAAATGATTTAATACATCGTAAGTGTATAATTTATACATTCCTTTACTAGTAACAGTTAGAATTTTATCGTCGCCTGCAAACTTACCTAAATATGTTCCCTTACTTTCTTTATTTAAACGATGTACGGCATCATTAAACCAATAATCTTCGGCAGCTAAGGTTGAAGTTCCTTTAGTTTTTAATAATACTTTTTTAACTGCATACTTTGTTACAATGTTTCCTGTAGATGCTCTTCCTTTCACTGGAATTTCAGCAAAGTCAACATCCAACTCAAATTTACGTAAACCAGCCACTGGTTTTAAAATCACTTGTACTTTTTCAGCCTCTCCATTTGGATTAATAGTAAACCAATGTACATTAGAGTTTGGAGAACCTTTCGTTAAATCATATTCTTTATCACGTGTAACGCCCGTTACATTAAAACGTTTGATAAAGGTTACGCCTTTTGGTCCATCTGTATAAATCATATTATACGTTGTACGCTCGTCATTTTTTCGGAAGATGGCGATGTAAACGATGTCTTTTCCAATAAACACTTTATCAGCTACTTTAAACACTTTCATTTTACCTTCTTTTGTAAAGGCTATGATTTCATCCAAGTCTGAGCAATCACATACAAACTCGTCTTTCTTTAAACTCTTACCAGCAAAACCTTCCGCACGATTCACATATAACTTTTCGTTAGCCATAATTACTTCAGTAGCAACAATAGTTTCTAACTCTTTGGTTTCTGTTTTACGTTCTCGGCCTGCTCCGTATTTTTTCTTTAAATTTTTAAAATACTCAACCGCATAATCTACTAAGTTAGCTAAATGACCTTTTACAGTTTCAATTTTAGCATCTAACTCTTTCATGTGTTCCTCAGCTTTAATACTGTCGAAACGCGTGATACGAATCATTGGAATTTGAGTTAAACGTTGCAAATCTTCATCCGTAATTTCTCTGATTAATTTTTTACGGTGTGGTTTAAAGCGTTCGTATAAATATTCATATAAGGTTTCTCTTGTAGAATATTTCTTAAAGTCGATATACATTTCTTCTTTAATAAATAATTTTTCTAAAGAAGAGAAATGCCATTTTTCTTGAAGTTCACTTAATTCAATTTCTAACTCACGTTTTAATAAAGCCAACGTTTGTTGAGTAGAGATTTTTAAAATTTCGCTAACACCAACAAAACGAGGTTTCTTATCCTCAATAATACAAGCATTTGGCGATATACTTAATTCACAATTCGTGAAAGCATATAACGCATCAATGGTTTTATCAGGAGAAATTCCGGGTTGTAAGTGAATTAAAATTTCAACATTTTCGGAAGTATTATCTTCTACTTTTTTGATCTTAATTTTTCCTTTATCATTAGCCGCAATAATCGAATCAATTAAAGTGCCTGTTGTTGTACCAAAAGGAATTTCAGAAATAATTAATGTTTTAGAATTTAATTCTTTAACACGAGCTCTAATTTTAACCTTACCGCCACGTAATCCGTCTTTGTAATCGCTAAAATCGGCAATACCACCTGTAACAAAATCAGGATAAATAACCGCTTTACGTCCACGTAAAATTTGAATAGATGCATCAATTAACTCATTAAAATTATGTGGTAAAATCTTTGTTGCTAAACCAACTGCAATACCTTCAACACCGTGTGCTAATACTAATGGAAATTTAACAGGTAATGTAATTGGTTCTTTATTACGACCATCGTAACTCATTCCCCAATTAGTAGTTTTAGGATTGAAAATAATTTCTTGTCCTAATTTAGATAAACGCGCTTCGATATAACGAGGAGCAGCAGCGCTATCTCCAGTTAATATATTACCCCAGTTTCCTTGCATATCAATTAGCAAGTCTTTCTGTCCAATAGCAACTAAGGCATCACCAATACTGGCATCACCGTGAGGGTGATACTTCATGGTATTACCAATTAAGTTCGCTACTTTATTGTAACGTCCGTCTTCTAATTCCCACATACTATGTAAAATACGACGCTGTACTGGCTTTAAGCCATCTTCCATGGCTGGCACAGCACGCTCTAAAATTACATAAGAGGCATAATCAATAAACCAGGTTTTAAACATGCCTGAAACATGTTTTACTGTACCTAATTCGTTGTGTTCGTTATTTATATTTTCTTCCATTTTTCTAAATCATTCTTTTAAAAATAGTCTTCGACTCCTCTCAGACTGACATCTATTTTAATTACGCTTTCAACAACTCTTCTTCTGCATCCACCTCAACACGTAAATTCTCAATAATAAACTCTTGTCTATCTTGCGTATTTTTACCCATGTAGTAACTTAACAATTGTTGAATAGACGCTTGTTGATCTAATAATACTGGTTCTAAACGAATATCTTTTCCGATAAAATGCTTGAACTCATCTGGCGAAATCTCACCTAATCCCTTAAATCGTGTAATCTCTGGCTTAGGCCCTAACTTAGCAATGGCAGCTTTACGCTCTTCATCGCTATAGCAGTAGGCTGTTTCTTTTTTATTACGAACACGGAATAAAGGTGTTTGTAAAATGTAGACGTGCCCATTTTTTACCAAATCAGGGAAGAACTGTAAGAAGAAGGTTAACAACAACAAACGAATGTGCATTCCATCCACATCGGCATCGGTAGCAATCACCACATTGTTATATCTTAAATCTTCTAAGCTATCTTCAATATTTAAAGCGGCTTGTAATAAGTTAAACTCTTCGTTTTCGTAAACAATTTTTTTACCTAAGCCAAAAGAGTTTAATGGCTTACCTTTTAAACTAAATACGGCTTGCGTATTAACATCACGTGTTTTAGTAATTGAACCACTTGCCGAATCACCCTCACAAATAAATAAAGTAGTTTCGTGAGCACGAGGATTTTTCACTTCATCCAAATGCACTCTACAATCACGTAGTTTTTTATTATGTAAGTTCGATTTTTTAGCACGCTCTCGCGCTAATTTTTGAATACCAGATAATTCTTTACGTTCACGCTCATTGGCAACAATCTTAGCTTCAATAGCTCTGGCCGTTTCTGGATTTTTATGTAAGTAATTATCTAACTGCTGCTTAATAAAATCTCCAACGAATGAACGCATGGTTTGTCCACCTGGAGCAACTTCTTGTGAACCTAATTTTGTTTTTGTTTGAGATTCAAACACTGGCTCTTGTACACGAACAGAAATAGCGGCAATAATTGATTTACGAACATCCGCTGGATCAAAATCTTTTTTATAAAACTCACGAATGGTTTTTACAACCGCTTCTCTAAATGCCGCTTGATGTGTTCCTCCTTGTGTTGTATATTGACCATTAACATAAGAATAATATTCTTCCGAATAATGTTCGTTACTATGCGTCATAGCTAATTCTATATCATCACCTTTTAAGTGAACGATAGGATATAAAATTTCGCCAGTAATATTTTTTTCTAATAAATCTTTTAAACCATTATCTGATTTATAAACTTGTCCATTAAAGAATAAAGTTAAGCCTGTATTTAAGAACGCATAGTTCCATAACATCTTATCAATATACTCATGAACATAATGGTATTTTTTAAAGATCGTGTCATCTGGTCTGAACTCTACATAAGTACCATTTGCTTCCGTTGTTTTTTCAAGCTTCGATTCTTTAACTAAATTACCACAAGAAAAATCGGCGGTTTTAGATTGACCATCACGAAAAGCCGTTACTCTAAAATTAATAGATAAAGCATTTACTGCTTTTGTACCTACTCCATTTAAACCAATTGATTTTTTAAAGGCATCACTATCATATTTACCACCCGTGTTGATTTTAGAAACTACCTCAACCACTTTTCCTAAAGGAATACCACGACCATAATCTCGAATAGAAACAGCGCCATCTTTTACTGCAACTTCAATCTTCTTTCCAGCACCCATCATAAACTCATCAATAGAGTTATCCATCACCTCTTTGATTAGTACATAAATACCATCATCAAAGGCGGAACCATCTCCAAGCTTACCAATATACATCCCAGGTCGCATACGAATATGCTCTTTCCAATCGAGGGATTTAATACTGTCTTCGTTATAACTTGCTATTTCTTTTGCCATATCTTTTTAATTTGAAATTTAAAGTCAAAATTTAAAAGAGAACCTACTTATAAATTTTAACTTCTAACTTTGACTAATTTTTTAATCCCCGTCTAATAAATTCCCTAAGCCACCTAAAATACTTCCTTCTTCTTTTCTTGCGCCTCTGCCGTATGATAAAATTCTACCAGCTAAACGGCTAATTGGTAATGTTTGAATCCATACTTTTCCTGGTCCACGAAGTACTGCGTAAAAAACGCCTTCGCCACCAAACAACGTATTTTTTACACCACCAATAAATTGAATATCGTAATTCACATCTGCCGTAAATGCCACAATACAACCTGTATCAATTTTTAAAACTTCGCCTGGTTGCAAAACTTTTTCAATTACATGGCCTCCACTATGCACAAAAGCCATTCCATCACCTTCTAACTTTTGCATGATGAATCCTTCGCCACCAAATAAACCAGTTCCTAATTTCTTTTGAAATTCAATGCCAACCTGCACACCTTTTGCTGCACATAAAAACTATCTTTCTGACAAATAATTTTATTTCCTAAGCGCGCTAAATCCATCGGAATAATTTTACCAGCATAAGGTGCTGCAAAAGTTACCTGACGTTTTTGTTGTGAGTTGTTTGTGTAAACAGTCATGAATAAATTTTCGCCAGTTAACAAACGCTTACCTGCTGTAAATAATTTACCCATAAAACCACTTTCATTACCATCACCAAACAACGTTTGCATCTGAACGCCATCGGTCATCATCATAAAACTTCCTGGCTCTGCGATAACAGCTTCTTGTGGATCTAATTCAATCTCCACACATTGCATTTCTTCTCCAAATAATTTGTAGTCTATTTCGTGATTGTTCATTGTTAAATTTTAGTTTCTTGTTGTTAGTTTCTTGTTAGTTCTACTTTTTAAATTTGTTTCCTCTTATCTCCGAGTTGTTTAAATATGATATAAATTTTCCTAGTTTTCCTGCCAATAATAAACATTCTTCTTGAAGTAAATCATGTTCCTCTTTTTCCAAAAACCTTCTATCTAAAGTTCTATATAACTGTGACCTAACTTCTCCTAACGACCCTTTTGATATTGCTAAAAACTGTATAAATTCTCTATTTCCATCTCTTTCAAATCCTTCCGATATATTATCCATTACAGAACCTGCAGAACGATCTAGTTGACTTTTCAAATCATAATTCTTTGCTTCACTTAGTTTTTCTAATAATGGAACAATTTTAATATTTAATTGTCTTGCTAACTGCCAAACATCCAAATCTTCAAACTTTTTAATTGTTGCCATATTTTAATTTCTGTTTTCTAGTTTTATGTTTCTGGTTACTACAACTTGAAACATCAAACCAGAAACTAATAACTTTTAAACATTAAAACGGAAATGCATCACATCTCCATCTGCCACAACATATTCTTTTCCTTCTACTCTTAATTTACCAACTTCTTTACAAGCATTTTCTGAACCATAAGTTACATAATCGTTATAACCTATTACCTCAGCGCGGATGAATCCTTTTTCGAAATCAGTATGAATAACCCCTGCTGCTTGAGGAGCCGTCATTCCTTTTTCGATAGTCCAAGCACGAACTTCTTTTACACCAGCAGTAAAGTAAGTTTGTAATTTCAGTAAGCTATACGCTTGTTTAATTAATTTATTAACGCCTGGTTCATCTAATCCCATTTCACCTAAAAACATTTGTTTTTCTTCGTAAGTTTCTAAAGAAGAAATTTCGCTTTCCATAGCGGCAGTAATTACTAATAATTCAGCGCCTTCACCTTTTATAGCTTCTCTAACAGCATCAACGTATTTATTACCTGTTTTTGCAGATGCTTCATCTACATTACATACATACATCACTGGTTTAATTGTCAACAAATGTAAGTCTTGAATAAAAGGTAATTCGCTATCTTCTAAAACACAAGCACGAGCCGATTTACCGCTCTCTAATGTTTCTTTTAATTTAGAGCAAGCCGAATATGTTTTTACAGCCTCTTTATCATTACCTAACTTACCAGCTTTTTCAAACTTTTTTAATTTAGCTTCAACAGCTTCCAAATCTTTTAACTGTAATTCGGTATCAATAATTTCTTTATCACGAACTGGATTTACATTACCATCTACGTGAATAATATTATCATCATCAAAACAACGTAAAACATGTAAAATAGCATTACACTCACGAATATTTGCTAAGAACTTATTTCCTAAACCTTCGCCTTTACTAGCACCTTTTACTAAACCAGCAATATCAACAATCTCAACAGTAGTTGGCTGTAGTGCTTGTGGTTTTACTAATTCCGCTAATTTATTTAAACGTTCATCTGGAACGGTAATAACTCCCACATTTGGTTCAATTGTACAAAACGGGAAATTTGCCGCTTGCGCTTTTGCATTACTTAAACAATTAAACAAGGTCGATTTTCCAACATTTGGCAACCCAACAATTCCACATTTTAAAGCCATATTTTTCTATTTGATGTTTCCAATTTCGTGTTTCTGGCTAATAAGCTGAAACCTCAAACTAGGAATAATTAATAATTAATCTGCAAATATATCAAAATGGATTACTAAGCTTTGCTATAATTGATAGCATTCTTGGGCAGTTTTTAACAATTAGGTTCTTTTAATTGTGCATAAAACCTGAATCCCTTTATTTTTTAACATCCTGTTATTATTATCAACATTAGCGTTATAAGCCTTAAGCAAATGCTATTTTTGCAGCAAAATCAATACTTATGGCAGATATTCAACAACTACAAAAACTATCAACTCAAGTTCGCCGCGACATCGTTCGTATGGTTCACGCAGTAAGTTCAGGTCATCCAGGCGGTTCTTTAGGTTGCACAGATTTTTTAGTGGCTCTATATAACGGCGTTATGAATCATAACCCGAAAAACTTTACGATGGACGGTAAAAATGAAGATTTATTCTTTTTAAGTAACGGCCATATTTCTCCTGTATATTACAGTGTATTAGCACGTTGCGGTTATTTTCCTGTTGAAGAATTAAAAACATTCCGTCGTTTAAACACGCGTTTACAAGGGCATCCAACTACTCATGATCATTTACCAGGTGTTCGTATCGCCAGTGGGTCTTTAGGGCAAGGCATGAGTGTGGCCATTGGTGCTGCTTTAGCTAAAAAATTAAATAAAGATAATTCTATCATTTACAGTTTACATGGCGATGGAGAATTACAAGAAGGGCAAATTTGGGAAGCTGCTTTATACGCTTCGGCAAATAAAGTAGATAACTATATAGCAACCATTGATTACAATGGCCGTCAGATTGATGGTGATGTGGAAAATGTACTATCATTAGGAAACTTAAAAGCAAAATTTGAAGCTTTTGGCTGGCAAGTTATTGAAACTGAAAAAGGTAATGATATGGCTTCTGTAATTGAAGGTTTAGCGAAAGCAAAAACATTTATTGGAAAAGGAAAACCTGTAATGAATATCATGAAAACTGAAATGGGTGCTGGTGTTGACTTTATGATGGGAACTCACAAATGGCATGGTTCTGCACCAAATGATGAGCAATTAGCAAAAGCTTTAGGTCAGCTAGAAGAAACTTTAGGAGACTATTAATAAAAAACTACGAATTACGAACGTAGAATAACAATTGATTTAATTGAAATTAAAGAATAAATATTTTTTATTACTACTCATTCTAACTTCGTCGTTCGTCAATCTTCGCTCGCAGCCTACTAATCGTATCCTATTTATTTTTGATGATTCCTACAGCATGTATGCTCCATGGAACAGCAATATCAAAATAGAAGTCGCTAAAAAAATTATGGGTGAGTTTTTGGATAGTTTAAAGTCTATCCCAAATTTAGAGTTAGCGCTGCGTTGTTACGGACATCAAACTTTTATTAAACCAACAAGAAATTGTAAAGACACAAAATTAGAAGTTCCTTTTAATGTTGCATCTAAATCAGCTCCATTAATTAAACAACGCATACAAAAATTAGAACCATTAGGAACAACTCCTATTGCTTATTCGTTAGGTGAAAGTGCGGCTGATTTTACACCATGTAGTAATTGCCGAAACATTATCATTTTAATTACAGATGGTATTGAAGAATGCGACGGAGTGCCTTGCGAAGTATCTGCTGCTTTACAAAAAAAAGGAATTTTCCTGCGTCCTTTTGTTATTGGTGTTGGGCTTGATGTAAAATTTGCGGATGTATTTGGGTGCATGGGCAAATTTTATGACGTGAGTAATGAAGCCAATTTTAAAGACGTTTTAAATTTAGTATTAACAGAAGCTATTTCGCAAACAACGGTTCAGGTTGACTTATTAGACATCTTAAAAAAACCAACGGAAACAGATGTGAACATGACGTTTTACGACTCAAATACAAAACAAATAAAATACAATTATTTACATACCTTAAATCACAGAGGTAATCCAGATACTTTAGTATTGAGTCCGAATATTACTTATGATTTAATGGTACATACCATCCCACCAATTGAAAAGAAAAATATTACCATTCAACAAGGCAAGCACAATGTAATTCCTGTTGATGCACCCAAGGTTATTTGAAGTTAGAATTAGAAGGTGCTTTAAGCAAATATTTTCCAACGACTGTGATTAGAAAAAAAGGCGAAATGAACACCTTAAATATTCAAGATTTCGGAAAAACAGATAAATACATTGTAGGTAAATATGATTTAGAAATTTTAACGCTTCCTCATGTTAAATTAAATGATGTAGAGATTCAGCAAAGCACTACCAATAACATTAAAGTACCTACCTCAGGCAATGCTTATATTACAAAAGGTGGGACGGGTTATGGAAGCATTTTTGTGGACGATGGAAAAAAAGTAACGTGGGTTTGCAATTTAAATACGAGTTTACAAAACGAAATTATTTATCTTCAACCCGGAAATTATAAATTAGAATTTAGATACGAAAACGCTAAACAAACCACTAATACCATTGAAAGAAAATTTACAATAAGCTCAGCCGTTACAACCAACATAAAAATTAATTAGTCTTCGACTCCGCTCAGACTGACAAAAAATATGACTATGAAAAAATATACATACACAGAAAAAAAAGACACCCGCTCTGGATTTGGAGCAGGATTACAACACTTAGGTCAAACTAATCCAAACGTTGTAGCATTATGTGCCGATTTAATTGGCTCATTAAAAATGGATGCTTTTAAAGCAGAAAATCCTGAGCGATTTTTTCAAGTGGGTATTGCAGAAGCTAACATGATTGGTATTGCAGCTGGCTTAACCATTGGTGGTAAAATTCCTTTTACTGGAACTTTCGCCAACTTTAGTACTGGTCGCGTGTACGATCAAATTCGTCAAAGTGTTGCTTATTCAGGTAAAAACGTAAAAATATGTGCGTCGCACGCTGGCTTAACGTTAGGAGAAGACGGTGCGACTCATCAGATTTTAGAAGATATTGGTTTGATGAAAATGTTACCACACATGTGTGTCATTAACCCTTGTGATTATAATCAAACCAAAGCCGCTACGATTGCTATTGCTGATTATGAAGGTCCTGTATATTTACGTTTTGGAAGACCAACAGTTCCAAACTTTACACCTGCCGATCAAAAATTTGAAATTGGTAAAGCGGTGATGTTAAATGAAGGAACAGATGTAACCATTATTGCTACAGGTCATTTAGTTTGGAAAGCAATTGAAGCTGGAGAGAAATTAGCAGAGCAAGGAATTTCTGCAGAGATTATTAATATTCATACCATTAAACCTTTAGATAACGAAGCAATTTTAAAATCTATTGCAAAAACTAAATGTGTAGTTACTGCCGAAGAGCATCAAATGAATGGTGGTTTAGGTGATAGCGTAGCGCAATTATTATCTCGTCACACGCCTACTCCACAAGAGTTTGTTGCTGTTGATGATAGCTTTGGAGAAAGCGGAACGCCTGATGAATTAATGACAAAATATAAATTAGATACCATTGATATTATTAATGCAGTGAATAAAGTGATAAAGAGAAAATAATGCTTCGACTCCGCTCAGCGTGACAACTATTTTATCCGTTTGAACGAAGTCAAAGTCAACAAAATTAAAGAGCGATTTCCTTATGAAGTCGCTCTTTTTCTTTGCGTTCTTTGCAAACACTTTGCGTCTTTGTGGTTAAAAATCATTCATGATGATACTTTTCATTCTTTAAAATAGAAAAGCCTCTATATAATTGCTCGCAAAAAAATAAACGAATCATCTGATGAGAAAATGTCATATTTGATAAGGACAATACATAAGAACTCTTATCTAAAATGGACTTATCGATTCCAAAAGGACCACCAATTAAAAAAACCACCCTTTTGCAACCCGAAACCATGCGTTTATTTAAAAAATCAGCGAACTGAACAGAGGTAAATTGCTTCCCATGTTCATCCATACAAACCAAAAAATCAGATGGCTCCAGTAGTTTTTGAATTTCTAGAGCTTCTGCCCTTTTCTGCTCTTCAAATGGCTTTTGTCGAACAATTTTTGGCATTGATATAGTTTCGGTGCTAAAAGACACATAATTTTTTAGCCTTTCCGTATACACTTTCACGCCTTCCACGAGGTATGAATCAGTTGTCTTTTCTATCTGAATCAATAAAATTTTCATTATCTAAGCTAGTTTAGGCACAATAATTGCTACTTTGATGGCGTAAATCTACAATATTAATGAAAGCCCTAGTTATATTATTTATTAGTTTGTTCAGTTTTTCTTTTACATCAAGAGATATTACAGACGATGTTGCTAATGCTTTAAAACAAGGTAATGCCTCTGAATTAGTTAAGCACTTTGCTGAAAAAGTATCTATTAAAGTATTAAATCAAGAAGATTTATTAAGTAAATCCCAAGCTCAAGCACTTATTGAAGATTTTTTTAGTAAACATAAAGTAAAATCTTACCAAACTTCTCATACCAGTATTGTTAATGGCGACCAGCAATTTATTACGGGTGCTTTAGATACTAATACGGGTAAATTTAGAATTTCCATATTAGTGAGAGGAAGTGTAATTTCGCAGTTCAGAATAGAGAACGATAATGGCTAATTACATTTTACAACACAAAAAACATTTCAATTTTAAAACTTTTGTCCAAAATGCCTTACTCGAAGATGTAGGCGATGGAGATCATTCAGCTTTAGCTACAATTCCTGCTAACAAAAGGGGAAATGTCATTTATTAGTAAAAGAAAATGGTATTTTGGCTGGAGTAGACGCTGCTAAAGAAATTTTCAAAATCATTGATCCGAAATTTAAAGTAACCGTTTTTATTAAAGATGGCTCTCAGGTAAAAGTTGGTGACATTGCATTTATTGTAGAAGGTAGCTCTCAAAAATTATTAACTGCCGAACGCCTTGTTTTAAATGTGATGCAACGCATGAGTGGAATTGCCACAAAAACCAATTATTTACAAACCCTTTGTAAAGGCACTAAAACTAAAGTCATAGATACTCGCAAAACAACTCCTGGTTTCGCTTTTTCGAAAAATGGGCCGTTGTTATTGGTGGTGGCTCCAACCATCGATTTGGTTTATATGATATGATTATGTTAAAAGACAATCATATAGATTTTTCGGGAGGTATTATCGAAGCTTTAGATGCTACACATGCTTATCTCAAGAAAACAAAAAAGAAATTACCAATTGAAGTAGAAACTCGCACTTTAAATGATGTGAAGTTGATTTTAAATAAGGGCGGATTTCAGCGTATTATGCTAGACAATTATAGCATTGCAGATACTAAAAAAGCGGTAGCCTTAATTGGAAATAAATTTGAAATTGAAAGTTCGGGAGGTATTACCGAAAAAACCATTGCAAGCTATGCTAAATGTGGTGTAGATTTTATTTCGGTTGGCGCATTAACACATCATGTTAAAAGCATGGATTTGAGTTTGAAAGCGATTAAGTAATTTATTTACAACCACAGTCACCATCCCCACATTTTTTTTTGTTGTAGGATTTGTAGGCTCTATATCCTATGTAAAATATAGCCCCAATAACTAATATGATAACAATCGCTTCTTGCATTATTTTTGTTCTCCTATTTTTTCAGGATTAATAACTGGCACATTGTGAGTGAGTGTTTGATTTAAAACGGTGATCTTTACATCGTAAGGCCCGGTTGGCAAAGCGCTTAAATCCATCACATAGTATTCTGTATTTTCTATTGCAAAGCCTGCTACTTTTGTATTAAATCGATCCATTACATCTACTTGTATTTTACCAAATTTTTTACCTGCAATAGATATACTGTACTTATTATAAAACACCGGTAAAAGAGTGATTGTACCTTCTTCTTCTTTTAAAACTTTATCATAAATAAAATTCACCTTTCTTTTTGGTGATGTTTGATATAAGTCATTATTAGTAATAGTACTTGGTGTATATTGAAATAGCTTATAATTATCTTTGATATTATATATTGTATCATCCTGACTCCAAACTCGCACGTAATCTAATAATACCGCATTTGGGAATTTCGTTTTTTCATCTGGTCCTGGATTAAACGCTTCATTATCTTTTGCTACAGCACTGTTAATTATTAAATTTTGTGAAGTCTTAAATTCTCCTTCAAAATAACCAATAGGTTCGCCGTTTAAAAAAAACTTTACATAATTGGGTTGCCACTCTCCCGAAATAATATTCCAACCATCCGCTAAACTTTCATTGGTTTTAATCCAAGCTCCCCAATTCTTTTTTAAGTTTAAAAAACCACCTTTAAAATCTTCACATCCTTTAGGACAATGAACATCTAAATGAATTTGATTATCTCTTTCTCCCTTGCCTTCATAAAAATCTATTTCTTCATTTGGATTTCCGCCATATAACCAAAATGCTGGCCACACACCCTTTTCAGCATTTGCTTTAAAACGCATTTCAAAATAACCATACTTAAATTGACGCAAAGAGCAAAACGCTCCTCCCGAATAATTATAAGTGTATTCTCCTTTATCGTTAGGGAATTTATTTTTCTTTTTCAAAAATTCAACGTCTAAATTTTCACCAATAATAGGCTCTGGCTGCGCAGGTTTTTTAGTGCTGATTGATACAACTCCGTTAGCAAACTCTACATTCTCTTGTTTATATAATAAATCTAAATTGTAAACGTAATTCCCCCAAGGGAAACCATATTTCCATAAATCCGTATTTAATACATCCTCATTAAATTCATCGCTAACTTGTAAAAACCATTTTTTTGAAGTGGTATTTTTTACTTGCCACATCACTTGTGAGCAAATTACTTTGCTGAAAAATATTGCTACCATTACAAAAAGAATATTCTTTATTTTATTTGAGTTCATAGATTGTGTAATAAGCATTACTATAACATATAGGATAATCTAAGGTGATTTCGTCGCCAAAAGACTTCTTCAAAATTACAATAAATTTCAATCCTTTTCTTTTAAGTTTATTTAAATAAATAGGATTTCTAATACTGTCGTTAAATGTAACCCATCCCTTGCGATGAGCATAATACATAGGTGTAGGCTTATTACCACTGTTTATTAAAATCAAATCTTTTTTATTACCACATTTATCTAAATCTTTTTCCAAGAAAAATATTCGATAATCATCATCCTTTATAAAAAAATCATTAATATGATTAAGAGTTCCTTCTAATGAAATAGCAATTAAGAATACATACTTCAACTGATTATATTTACTGCTTTGAAACTTAATTTTAGAATCCCATAAGCGCTTACTAATGCCATCACTGGCGCGAAAGGAATGATGTAATAATTATGATGATGAAAGGCGAAACCTGCTTTAAACATCACAATTAAAAAACAAAAAAAAGCTACTAGAAAAACATAAAAAACTTGATCTGATTTTAATTTATAAGCTTTGTAAAATCCAATAACAAAAAATATAAATCCAACATACTTTAATGCGCTATCAAAGAACTTAGCAATGGTATCAAATAAATTATTTTTAAACTCAACATAGCCATTATAAATGGTACTTCCCATGTAAAAATGCTGAAACGAAAACACAGAGTTCAATCGCGGCACCCAATAAAAATACCAAGCGCCAACCATCGATATAATAATTGCAGAAACGGCGCAAAAGATTATTTTTTTATCGAATGCCTGTTTTTTATCAAACAAAAAGAAAGAAAAGATAATTAGAATATAACCAGATGGCAATTTTGATAAAACTCCTAAAGCACAAAAAATAAAATAAAATAACAAGTTTTTAAAGCGCCCATTTTCAAAATAATTTGAGCCATAATACAAACACATTATCATGAAAGAAAAACTAAAGGTATCTGGCATAATTTTTCTTGAAAAGGGAAACCAGATAGAACACAATAAAATAATGGCTGAAAAAAAGGCTAACTCGCCATCAAAATGTTTCCTAATGAGTTTGTAAAAAAAATAAATTCCAAAACTTGATACAATTAAATTTATTAATCGTCCATACCAATGCTCATAACCAAAAAGCAACGACATTAAATAAATTAAATAATTAAATACAGGAAATTCCATCCCTGTAACACCTGCTTTATCGCCATCAATATCTAAACGAGGGTAAAAAATATTGTTATTTACCTCCTCAAAATTTCTAGCAACCATAGTCACGGTTGTTTGTCGCCAATTATGGGAAACTTCTAAAGGAGGATTGGTAATATGGAAAAGCCTCAAAATAAAAAAAGCAATTATCCAAAATTTGATATTTAGGAACGTACTTTTGTTTATTATTTGACTTAAATAGTTCATTAATTATGGTCAAAAGTAACCTAAAATTGGTATTTTCGCTACAAATTTACAAGCAATGATTACAGCAGAATCTCCAATTAAGTTTGATAGACGTAAACAAAAAGACGATACGTTATTACAACTCTATAAAAATATTTTAACCCCTCGTTTAATTGAAGAAAAAATGTTAATCCTTCTTCGTCAAGGGCGTATTGCCAAATGGTTCAGCGGTATTGGCCAAGAAGCAATTTCCGTTGGGGTAGCAACCGCATTAAACAAAGATGAGTTTATTTTACCAATGCACCGTAACTTAGGTGTGTTTACTACTCGTGGTATTCCGATGAATCGTTTGTTTTGTCAGTTCCAAGGCAAACCAAGTGGCTTTACTCAAGGCCGCGACAGAAGTTTTCACTTTGGAACACAAGAATATAATATTGTAGGGATGATTTCTCACTTAGGCCCACAAATGGGCGTAGCTGATGGAATTGCCTTAGGTAATAAATTGAGAGAAGAGAAAAAAGTAACGGTTGTATTTAGTGGTGATGGTGGAGCTAGTGAAGGCGATTTTCACGAAAGTATTAATACAGCAGCTGTTTGGGATTTACCAGTAATTTTTGTTGTTGAAAATAATGGTTATGGTTTATCAACTCCAAGCAATGAGCAATTCCGTTGTAAATCTTTTGCTGATAAAGCTATTGGTTATGGCATTGAAGGTGTAACCGTTGATGGAAATAACGTATTAAAAGTATACGAAACCGTTAAGAATTTAGCAGAATCGATGAGAGAAAATCCTCGTCCTATTTTATTAGAATGTGTGACTTTCCGTATGCGTGGGCATGAAGAAGCATCAGGCACTAAATATGTTCCAAAAGAATTATTTGATGTGTGGGGAAGAAAAGATCCTGTAAATACCTTTGAGAAATTTTTAATTGATGAAGGTGTTTTAACGGATGACATTATCGAAAAATTACGCTCCGACATTAAAAAAGATATTGATGATGGTTTAGAATTAGCTTATGCAGAAACTTTGCCTCCTCCAAATACAGAAAAAGAAATTACTGAATTATTTATGCCTTGTAAGATTGAAGATACGTCTACTCAATCAGGCCCTAAAACTAATAAGCGTTTAATTGATGCGATTAGTGATGGTATGCGTTTAGCGATGCGCAAGCATGATAACTTAGTGTTGATGGGACAAGATATTGCTGATTACGGCGGGGTATTTAAAATCACCGATGGTTTTGTAGAAGAATTTGGTAAAGGAAGAGTTCGTAATACACCTTTATGCGAATCTGCTATTTTAGGAACTGGTTTTGGTTTATCGATTAATAAACACAAAGCGATGGTTGAAATGCAATTTGCTGATTTCGTATCAGAAGGAATGACGCAAATCATTAACAACTTAGCAAAATCGCATTACCGTTGGGGACAAAATGCTGACGTAGTTGTTCGTATGCCAACAGGTGCTGGTGTTGCTGCGGGTCCTTTCCATAGCCAAAGTAACGAAGCTTGGTTCTTTAAAACACCAGGTTTAAAAATTGCTTATCCTGCTTTCCCAAGTGATGCTAAAGGTTTACTATTAGCCTCTTTTGAAGATCCAAATCCGGTTATGTTCTTTGAGCATAAAGCATTATACAGAAGTATTGATGAAGATATTTTAGATGGCTACTATACAATTCCTTTTGGGAAAGCGCGTTTAGTAAAAGAAGGTACTAATGTTACTATTGTTACTTATGGTCTAGGTGTGCATTGGGCATTAGAGCTATTAAATGCTCATCCAGAAATTTCTGCTGATTTAATTGATTTAAGAACATTAGCTCCATTAGATACACAAGCTATTTATGATTCAGTCAAGAAAACAGGGAAAGCATTTGTGCTGCATGAAGACACCTTAACTGGTGGAATTGGAGGTGAATTAAGCGCCTTAATTACAGAACATTGTTTTGAATATTTAGATGCGCCTGTAATGCGCGAAGGTAGTTTAGATACGCCTGTGCCAATGAATGCTGATTTAGAAATTAACTTTTTACCAAAAGAAAGATTCAAAGAAAAATTAATGAAATTGATTAATTACTAATTTAACCCTAACGCCTGATGCTAAAACATCAGGCGTTTTTATTAGAACATGACCATACCAGAAGATTTTTTAAGAAGCGCCAACCGCCAGTTTTTATATTATAAAACATTAGGTGAAAAAGCCATAGACCAATTAGAGCCTGAACAGCTATTTGTTTCACTAAATGATGATACAAATAGTATAGCTACCATTGTAAAACATTTACATGGCAATATGCTATCTCGTTGGACAGACTTCTTGACAACAGATGGAGAAAAAGAATCACGTAACCGTGATGGAGAATTTGATGCTTCGACTGCGCTCAGCAAACAAACTAAAGAACAAATTTTAAGTTTATGGAATGAAGGTTGGGCATGTTTATTTAATACACTCAATAGTTTAAAACCTGAAGACTTATCAAAAACTATATATATACGTAACGAAGGTCATACTGTTTTAGAAGCAATTAATCGTCAATTAGCACATTATCCTTATCATGTTGGACAAATGGTATTTTATGCCAAAATCCTTAAAAAATCAGAATGGACTAGTTTATCCATCCCAAAAAATAAGTCAAACGATTATAATGCCGATAAGTTTTCAAAAGAGAAATCGAAAAAGCATTTTACTGACGATGAATTGGATAAATTAAAGTAATTTCTGACTAGCTAAGCGCCAATGTTATCGCCATTTAAAAGCAATCTATCTGTTTTTGCCAATTAAAAAGTGCTTGTTTTAAAAATAGTGAAAAAAACTCCAATTCTATTCCAAAAAAATAACATACCTTTACGTACAGTTTATAGAAAACTGTATGTCAATCAACACTAAATATATCTTTGTTACCGGTGGCGTAACATCATCTCTCGGAAAAGGAATTATCGCAGCATCTCTAGCCAAATTATTACAGGCTCGTGGATTTACTGTAACCATTCAAAAATTAGATCCTTATATCAATATCGATCCAGGAACCTTAAATCCTTACGAACATGGCGAATGTTATGTAACGGATGATGGCGCTGAAACCGATTTGGATTTAGGTCACTATGAGCGTTTTTTAAACGTGGCGACTTCACAAGCTAATAATGTCACTACTGGTCGTATTTATCAATCCGTAATTGATAAAGAACGTAAAGGTGAATTTTTAGGAAAAACGGTACAAGTTATTCCTCACATCACCGACGAAATTAAAAACCGTATTAAAATTTTAGGAAAAACTGGTCAGTTTCAATTTGTAATCACAGAAATTGGTGGAACGGTTGGTGACATCGAATCCTTGCCATACATTGAAGCGGTTCGTCAGTTGAAATGGGAATTAGGTGATGACTGTACGGTGATTCACTTAACCTTATTACCATATTTAGCGACGTCTGGTGAATTAAAAACAAAACCAACACAACACTCTGTTAAGTTATTATTAGAGTATGGTGTTCAGCCAGATATTTTAGTATGCCGTTCTGAACATGCCATTAGTAATGATATTCGAAGAAAAATTGCTTTATTCTGTAACGTATCTCCTGATGCTGTTATTGAAGCTTTAGATGCATCAACTATTTATGAAGTTCCATTATTAATGGAAAAAGAAAAGTTAGATGAAATTGTTTTAAAGAAATTAAACATTAGTGAGCCTACAGAAATTAAATTAGATAAATGGAAATTATTTTTAAATAAATTTCATAATCCGACGAAAGAAACCACTATTGGATTAGTTGGAAAATATGTTGAATTAAAAGATTCTTACAAATCCATTGCAGAAGCCATTATTCATGCAGGTGCGGTAAACGATTGTAAAGTAAATGTAGAATGGATACATAGTGAAAGTTTAACCGACGAAAACGTTGCGGAAAAATTAAAAGGCTTAAAAGGAATTTTAGTTGCTCCAGGATTTGGTAATCGCGGTATTGAAGGGAAAATATCTGCCATTAAATATGCACGAGAAAACAATGTGCCATTTTTTGGTATTTGTTTAGGAATGCAATGTGCCGTAATTGAATTTGCAAGAAACGTATTAGGATTAAAAGATGCGCATAGTCGCGAAATGAATCCTGCCACTAGTGCACCAGTAATTGATTTATTGGAAGCACAAAAAAATATTTCTCACATGGGCAGAACTATGCGTTTAGGTTCTTATCCTTGCCGTATTATTGAAGGAACATTGGCTCATAAAATATATGGTAAAACAGATATTAATGAGCGTCACCGTCACCGTTATGAATTTAATAACGAGTACACGAAATTATATAAAGATGCAGGAATGGTATTATCTGGATTAAATCCAACAGCGGAATTAGCCGAGATTGTTGAGATTCCAACGCATCCATTTTATATTGGAGTACAATTTCATCCGGAATATAAAAGTACGGTAGAAAATCCTCATCCTTTATTTGTGAGTTTTATTAAAGCTGCATTAGTATAATTGTTGTTCAATATATAAATCTTAAATGCTCACTTTTTGTGAGCATTTTTTTTACCTCAATAAATCAAGTCTTACCGTTTTTAACTAATTTAAACATTCTACTCAAGCCCTAAATCGTATATTTAAAACTTACATGTTTTCAAAATATCTATATATTTTTTTATGTTTTTGCTCCTTCCAATTTTTAAGAGCGCAAACTTTTACTATAAATGGTAAATTAATAGATGAAGCTAAACAACCTGCCATTGGTTCTTCTGTTTTTCTTTTAAAAACCGATTCTTCTTTTGTAAAAGGAACAACAACTGATGTAGATGGGCAATTTAATTTAGAAAACATTAATTCTGATAATTACATTCTTAAAATTCTTTCGCTAGGATATAAACCCGTCTTTAAATCTATTCAAATCAAGAATCAAGATTTAATTATTCCAACCATTACTCTTAAACAAAACTTAACTAACTTAAAAGAAGTTACCGTAGAAGCCCAACAAGCCTTAGCAACACAAAATGGCGACACAACAAGTTTTAAAGCCAATGCTTATAAAGTAAATAAAGATGCTACTGCTGAAGATTTGGTGAGTAAAATGCCGGGAGTAACTTTAGTAGATGGAAAGGTGCAAGCTCAAGGCGAAGAAGTAAAACAAGTGCTAGTAGATGGTAAACGTTTTTTTGGAGATGATGCTAGTGCCGTATTAAAAAATTTACCTGCCGAAGTCATTGATAAAGTACAAGTGTTTGATAAAAAAAGTGATCAATCACAGTTTACAGGATTTGATGATGGCAACGCGAGTAAAACCATTAACATTGTTACCAAAGCTCAATTCAAAAATGGTGTGTTTGGAAAAGTATATGGCGGTTATGGTTACGAAGATAAATTTAAAGGAGGTGGTACCGTAAACATTTTTAAAGGTGACAGACGCATCACCGTTTTAGCACAATCAAACAATATTAACGAACAAAATTTTTCGTCGGAAGATTTAGTGGGAGTTTCTAGCAGTAGTTCTGGTGGTGGCGGACGAAGAGGCGGCGGACAAGGTGGAATGGGCGGAGGAAACAACCCCAGTGAAAATTTTCAATCAAACACACAAAATGGGATTAACACAACCTCTTTATTTGGATTAAACTATGCTGATAAATGGGGAAAGAAAACGGAAGTAACGGCTAGCTACTTTTTTAACTGGACACAAAACGATTCAAAGTCTTCTTTACTTCAACAATATATTTTAGGTTCTAATAATGGTTTAGTTTATAATGAGAACAATAATACTAACAGTGACAATTTTAATAATAGAATTAATTTTAAAATAGAAACAAAAATAGATTCTATGAATTCTATTGTTCTTCAACCTAAATTATCATTTCAAACCAATAAAGGCGCTAAGGAGTTAATAGGATTAAATACAAAAGAAGTTTTAACACTAAGTAATACCGAAAACAGTAGCTCTAGTAATTTAAATGGTTATAACATTTCTGTTCCAATTTTATACCGACATGCTTTTGCAAAAAGAGGAAGAACATTTAGCATTAACGCCACACCAACCATTACCAAAAACTCTGGCGAAAATTTATTATATACCTTAAATACTTATTACAGAGATACCTTATTTTACGGAGATACGATTGATCAAAAATCAAAAATATTAAAAACAGGAAACAGCATTAATGGTAATGTATCCTATACCGAACCATTAAATAAAAACAATTTCTTATTAGTTAATTATACAGCTGTTTACACAGATAATTATTCTTCGAAAAGAACATTTGATAAAAATTATATTGAATACAGTTATCGTGATTTAGATAGCACTCTGACGAACGTTTTTAAAAATCAATACCAATCTCAATCAGGAAGTTTAGGCTATCGTTATCAAAAAGAAAAATTTAACTTCTCACTAAATGCAGCTTATCAATGGGCACAATTATCTAAAGAACAAGAAATACCTACCAGCTATAAACTCAGTAAAACATTTGAGTCTATTTTACCATCCGCGCAATTACAATATAAATTTTCTCAGAAAAAGAATTTACGCTTTAATTACCGCACTAGTAATAACGCGCCGAGTATCGATCAATTACAAGATGTCATCAATAACAGTAACTCTTTACAATTAAGCACTGGTAATCCCGATTTGAAACAAGATTTTCAACAAAATATTTTTTTACGATACTCCGGAGTGAATACCAACAAAGCAACTTCTTTTTTTGCACTAATAGGCGGTAACTATTCTAACAATTACATAGGTAATAGCACTTTAATTGCTAACCAAGATACAACCGTTTATAATAATATTTTTTTACAAAGAGGCTCTCAAATTATACGACCTGTAAATTTGGATGGCTATTTTTCTTTACGCTCCTTTATTAATTACACTTTTCCTATTAAAAAAATTAAGACCAATTTAAGTGTAAACGTATCCGGAAATTACAACAATGTACCTGGTATGATTAATACGAATATCAATTATGCCAAAACAGCAACGGGTGGTTTAGGCTTGGTATTTAGTAGTAACATCAGTGAGAAGTTTGACTTTACCTTATCATCCAACTCTAGCTACAGTAATATCCAAAACACCTTACAAACATCTTCTAACACCAATTATTTTTCACAAGTATCAAAATTAAAAATTACTGCAAACCCTTGGAAGGGCTTGATTTTACAAAGCGAATATAGTAACACCTATTACTCAGGATTAACAAGCGCCTTCAATCAATCCATCTCTCTATGGAATGCCGCTATCGGATACAAATTCTTAAAAAACAAACAAGCTGAATTACGCTTAACGGTTTATGATATTTTAAATCAAAACAATAGCGTTTCACGAACTAACACTGATAGCTATATCCAAGACTCGCAAACCAATGTTTTGAATCGTTATTTTATGTTGACCTTTACTTATAATTTCAAGAAATATTTTGCAAAGAAAGAAGAAGTTAAAGGAAATAATAACACACACTAATTTTTCACTCGGTGAATGTAGTTGTTTACTAATTCAAGTGTGTCACTTTTTTTCTTACTCATTAATCTTTACTCTTTACTAAATAGCCATTATTGGTCAAAGTAATTGTCATACTTTAGTTGCATCAAACTACTCTTATGAAAAAATTACTTTCACTTATTACCTTATTATTTATTGGTTCAATAGCCTTTTCTCAAATTTCATTAACAGAAAATCATACTGCGCCTACATGCTACGGCTACAGCGATGGCACAGCAACAATAACAGCAACTGGTGGCACTGCCCCCTATTCTTTTACGTTATCTGCTACACAAAATACAACGGGAACATTTACTGGCTTAGCTTCGGGAACACAAACGGTAGTAGTTGAAGACGCTGCATCATTCACTGCTACTATTGCATTGACAATACCTGTTCCTCCACAAATAATTCCAACAGTAACATCTATACCAGCGCTTTGCTTTGGTGCAGCAACTGGAACAATAAATGTAACAAATGTATCTGGAGGAAATGCACCATATCAATATGAATTAAATGCTAGTTCATATCAAACTTCTTCAACTTTCCTAAATGTACTAGCTGGTCTTTATTCGGTAGGCGTAAAAGATGCAAGTGGGTGTATTGGATCTCAAACGGTTCAAGTGACTCAACCAACGCAAGTAAATTCAAATGTAAGCTCAACTCCTGCTTGTAACGGAGTATGCAGTGCAACTGCAAATGTTAATAGCTTTGGTGGAACAGCTCCTTATCAATATTCATGGTCAGATGGAAGTACGACATCACAAGTGCCAAATTTATGTGCTGGCACGTATACAGTTCAAACGTTGGATGCAAATAATTGTGTGGTTCAAAATTCTATTTCGGTCATTTCATACAGTATCAATTTAACTGTGACATCCACTAGTGTGCTTTGTAATGGAACACCAACTGGAACTATAAATATTACATCTGTCATTGGTGGAAATCCAGTTTACCAATATAATTTAAATGGTGGTGCTTTTACTAGCTCTCCAGTTTTCACAAATGCATTTGCATGAATTTATACCGCAGGAGTAAGAGATATAAATGGTTGTATTGGAACTCAAACTGTTCTGGTAACTGAACCAACACAATTAAATTCTATTACTAATGTTAATCATGTAAAATGTTTTGGAACTTCAACTGGCACAGTAACCGCTTCAGGAATTGGAGGCACTGCTCCTTATACTTATTTATGGCCAACACTTGCTTCAACAATGGCTACCGTTCCAAATGTTGCTATTGGAACTTATACTGTTATAGTAACTGATGCTAATGGTTGTGTTACTGGTAACAGTATAACAGTTCTTCAACCAACGCAATTAATTGCTACCACAACCGTAACAAATGCAAACTGTGGACAAGCTGACGGCTCAATATGTGCAAGCGTCACAGGCGGTGCTGGTGGTCCATACACATTTCTTTGGAGTAATTCATCTACGGCGCAATGCCTTTCATTAGTACCTGCAGGAAATTACTCGGTTACTGTAACCGACCCAAACCTGTGTACATATTTACATGTTGGAACAGTAAACAATATTGGAGGTCCAATAATTTCAATTTCAAGTCAAACTAACGTAACATGTTTTGGTTTATGTAACGGGATAGCTACTACCTCTCTATCTGGGGGAACAGGACCATTTATTTATACTTGGAGTAATGGACAAGTTACTCCAATAGCAACTAATTTATGTGCAGGCATTTATACAGTAAATGTTACAGACGCAATTGGATGTATAGGAACTACTTCTATTTCATTAACACAACCAACAGCACTTAATGTTTTTGTCAATCCAAATAACCCTTCTTGTTTTGGTTCATGTAATGGCTCAGCTGTTGCTGCGGCAATTGGTGGAGCATCTCCATATACTTATACTTGGACAGGGGGAGGTGGCAATACTCCAACTACAAATCCTTTATGCGCAGGTAATTATGGAGTTACAATTACAGATAATAATGGCTGTATAGCAACATCTAGTGTTGCAATTTTAAATCCCCCACCTCTAACTGCAATAATTACTAAAACTGATGTAACGTGCGGCGGTAATTGCGATGGACAAGCATTTGCAAATGTTAGCGGTGGAAGTGGTGCATTTACATTTTTATGGTTACCAACATTACAAACTGGAAATACGGCAAATGGCTTATGTGCAGGTCAATGTAGTCTTAATGTAACTGACCAGAATGGATGTGTCACTACAGAAACTTTTGTTATTGCCAATCAAGGAGTAAGTACAATTACCAACGCTACACTAACAACTACTGTAATAAATGAAACCTGTTTATTAACAAACGATGGTGGTATTGATTTAACGATTAGTGGAACAAACCCTGGTCCGTTTACATACCAATGGAGTAATGGAGCAACAACGCAAGATATTACAAATATACCAACAGGTAGTTATAATGTTACTGTTTTTGATGCTAGTTTAAACTGCCTAAGTATTTCCAAGTAACATAAATGCAACAGGTACAAATTGCGGAACTATTTCAGGAAATGTATTTATTGATAACAATAGCGATTGCATAAAAAATGCTGGTGATAATAACTCAAACAACACGCAAATAATTGTCAATCCTGGAAATAGAATTGGTTACACAAATTTTAATGGAGATTATGTTTTTTATAATTTACCATTTGCAACTTATACTATTACATCGTCAACCACAGCAAATATGCTTGCAACATGTGTTACTACTTTAAATACAACTTTAAATTCAGTAACTCCGAATTCAATTAATAATAATTTCGCGAAAGAATATATCCCAATTACGCAACCCGATATATATGTTTCGGCTTGGAGCCAAGGAATTGTTCCTGGTTTTGTGTGTCGAGTAAATTACTTAGTTTATAATCACAATACCTTTAATGCTAACGGTATATTTAAAGCAACATTGCCTTCTGCATTTATTCCAAACATTACAAATGCTTTTCCTGCAGCTTATACCTTATCAGGCGACACAATTATTTGGAATTTTGCAAACATCAGTTACACTGGATGGTATCCAAATTTTTATGTTGATTTTACAACACCATTAAGCACTCAACTAGGCAGCACATTTACAAGCTGTATGTGGGCGCAACCAACCGTTACTGATTTGAATTACGTTAACAATACAACTTGTTATCAACGTATGGTAACTGGTTCTTTCGACCCTAACGACAAAACAGTAAGTCCCGTTGGTATTGGAGCTAACGGTGACATTGCTGCTACCGAAACTGATTTAACGTATTTAATTCGTTTTCAAAATACAGGTAATGGTCCCGCGGTAAATATTTATGTGAAAGATACATTATCTCCAAACGTTGATATCAATACATTTGAAATGTTAAGCTCTAGTCACAATTATATGATTGATGTGTTACCAGGTAATGTACTACGTTGGAAATTCAATAATATTATGTTACCTGATAGTAATAGTAACGAACCTGGCAGTCATGGTTACATTCAATACCGCATTAAGCGCACTAACAACAATACTCCAGGAACTCAAATAAAAATACGGCTTACATTTATTTTGACTTCAATGAACCAGTTGTTACTAATACTGCTATTAATACCATTGAAACAATCACAGGAATTAAATCTTCTTTTAATACTAACGACGAATGGAATGTATTTCCAAATCCAAGTACGGGAGTTTTATACATTGTTAATTCTTCATCTGTAAAAGAAGAAAGTCAAATTCAAGTAATAAATTCTATTGGGCAAACGGTATTAGAAGAAACCATTACTAGCAATTACAAAAACATTGATTTAAGTAAATTAAATAATGGTGTTTATTTTGTGAAGATTGTTTCTGATAAACAAAGTGTAATTAAGAGAGTTGTTTTGAGTAAGTAATTTGACAAAAATAGGTTACTCATTCAAAACCTACTTTCAATAAATAGCTATTATTGTTATTAATAAATGTTTTAAATTCGAGGTATAACATACTTCTTATGAAAAAACATTTACTTTCCTTTTTATTTATTGCAATATCTTTTGTCGCATTTTCTCAAATAACAATAACTTCAACCGTAACTAATGTAAGTTGCTTTGGTGGCAGTAACGGTAGTGCAACCATAACAGCATCAGGAGGGACTGGCGCCTATACTTATACTTGGCTTCCAACTGGCACTGCCTCTCCTAATGTATTAACAAATGTAGCGGCTGGACAATATACAGTTATTGTAGAAGATGCAGTAGCTAATACAAATTCATTGGTAATAAATATCGGGCAACCCACACAGTTGACTGCTATTGCAGTAGCACAAAGTAGTGCAGCTTGCTGGTGCAACGGTAGTGCTTCTGTGACTGTATCAGGAGGAAACCCACCTTATATGTATTCATGGAATACCCCATTTAGTGGCAATATGCCTCAAGTTACAAATTTATGTCCGGGTATAACACAAGTAAACATTACTGATGCAAATGGTTGCGTGGCCACAACATCAGTTGGAATAAATGCTCCGCCACCAATTAATATAACGTCAACAGTTACTAATGCTTCATGTCAAAATAGTTGCAACGGCTCGGCAAGTGTAAGTGTAACCGGCGGTAGCGGCGGTAATACCTATCAGTGGATAGGACCCGGAATCGCTTCAGGCTCAACGACCTCTAATCCTATGGGTATGTGCCCAGGTACCTACTCTGTAATTGTAACGGACGCAATGGGATGTCAGGCAGCTGCTGTAATGAATTTAAGTATAATTATCGGCACCCCTCTACCTAACGCAACGATTACTAGTACATCTTATAATGAAATGTGTCATCTAACGGGAGATGGTGCCATTGATGTAACAATTACAGGTTCCAATCCCGGTCCATTTACCTATCAATGGAGTAACGGTGCAAATACTCAAGATATTTCAAATGTTATATCCAACATTTATTTTTTAAGTATTACTGATGGGAGTGCAAATTGTATTACTATTAAAGATACTATAAGCTCAATTGGAATAAACTGTGGGACAATTAATGGCAATGTATATGTAGATAACAATAGTGATTGTCTAAAAAACAGTGGAGATAATGATTATCAAAATGCTATTGTTTTAATAAATCCTGGTAACAGAATAGGTTATACAAATACAAATGGAAGCTATACGATAAATAGTTTACCTTATGGAACATACTCGGTTACATTAATAACATCAACCAATACACCTATTTTCCCAACATGTACAACAACATTAAATGCAACCGTTAATTCTGGAAATCAAAATTCTATAAATAACAATCTTTCAGTAGGTTTTAATTCTATTACAAATCCTGATTTGAATGTTTCAGCTTACAGTAATGGAGTTGTTCCTGGATTTGTATGTTATGTAAATTATAATTTAGGTAATTTGAATAACGTGTCCGCTACAGGATTATTTAAAGCGGTTTTACCCTCTGCGTTTATTCCTAACATAACAACAGGAAATCCGAATACTTATACAATTTCAGGTGATACTGTTATATGGAATTTTAACAATCTAACATATACTGGTGGAACTAATTATTTTACAATATCTTTCACAACTCCATTAACTACCCCTTTAGGAAGTATTTTCACAACTTGCATGTGGGCGCAACCAACCGTTACTGATTTGAACTACGTTAACAATACAACTTGTTATCAACGTATGGTAACAGGTTCATACGATCCTAACGACAAAACAGTAAGCCCCGTTGGTATTGGAGCTAATGGAGACATTTCTGCTACTGAAACAGATTTAACTTACTTGATTCGTTTTCAAAATACAGGTAATGGTCCCGCGGTAAATATTTTCATTAAAGATACATTATCTCCTAACGTTGATATCAATACATTTGAAATGTTAGGCTCTAGTCACAATTATATGATTGATGTGTTACAAGGTAATGTATTGCGTTGGAAATTCAATAATATTATGTTACCTGATAGTAATAGTAACGAACCTGGAAGTCATGGTTATATTCAATATCGCATTAAACGTACTAACAACAATACACCAGGAACTCAAATAAAAAATACGGCTTACATTTATTTTGACTTCAATGAACCAGTTGTTACTAATACTGCCATTAATACCATTGAAACAATCACAGGAATTAAATCTTCTTCGGTTAATAACGACGAATGGAATATATATCCAAATCCAAGTACAGGAGCTTTATATATTGTTAATTCTTCTTCTGTAAAAGAAGAAAGTCAAATTCAAGTGATTAATTCTATTGGTCAAACGGTGTTAGAAGAAACTATTACTAGCAATTATAAGAACGTTGATTTATCTAAATTAAACAATGGCGTTTATTTCGTGAAAATTGTTTCAGATAAACAAAGTGTGATTAAGAGAGTTGTTTTAAAGAGGTAATTAATTAATAGAAATAATTGAATAAGAGACATCGTTAAATACAACGGTGTCTTTTTGTTTATGACCAATTAGTTTTAAAGCTAATGGCGATCTATTGGAAATTACAAAAACTATTTTCTCATCAATGGTTAATTTCCCAATAGAACTGGCAATTAAAAACCAACCTCTATTAGTTTCAACTAAACTACCCTGCTCGATCGTTTGAAACGGTTTATTAAAATTAATTTTCTCAAAGTCTGCCGATAGTTCTTCAGCTTCCTTTAGTTGTGTCCCTAGCTTTTCAATTTCTAACTGCATCATGGCTTTGGAAGTTTCATGCTTATCGCCAGCAGAACTTTTACTTTCCGAATTAGATGATTCTGTTACTTCGTTGATGATCGCATTCAAAGAATTTATTTTATCTTTTAAATAATCACGGCAAGCTTGTATGAGTTGTTGTTTTTGCACAGTTAAAGATGAGGATTTTTTTGGAATTGGAACACAGATAAAACGGATGAAGCGGATTAACACAGATAAATTTTGATAAAAAAAATCCGTGTATATCTGGTCTATCCGCCAAATCCGTGTCCCAATTATTACAAATACCTTTAATGGAAACACGGATGAAACGGATTGGACGGATTAACGCAGATGAAAAATCAGAATGTCTATTAAACGAATCCATCTAAAAAAATCCGTGAAAATCTGTTTTATCTGTTCAATCCGTGTTCCTAATTACACAAATTATATTAACAACTTCAGTATTTCTGTTAAAAATTAAATCAAGTAACAGCCCATGGATATTGTATCTTTAACCCTCTATGGCTAAGACAACGGAAGTAAAAGAAACACCATTAATGAAGCAATACAACGACATCAAGGGAAAATACCCTGATGCCATTTTATTATTTCGAGTGGGCGATTTTTACGAAACCTTTGGCGAAGATGCCATTAAATCTTCTCAAATTTTAGGTATTACCTTAACTAAGCGTGCTAATGGTTCTGCTTCACATATTGAGTTAGCGGGCTTTCCACACCACAGTGTAGATACGTACTTGCCAAAATTGGTACGCGCTGGTTACCGTGTTGCCATTTGCGACCAATTAGAGGACCCTAAATTAACGAAGACTATTGTAAAACGTGGCGTTACCGAGTTAGTTACTCCAGGCGTGACATTTAATGATAAAGTTTTAGAACATAGAACTAATAATTTTTTAGCGAGTATTCATCTCGATAAAGATAAAGCAGGTGTTAGTTTTTTAGATGTTTCAACTGGCGAATTTTTAGTTGCCGAAGGATCTTTAACTTATATCGAAAAACTGATTCAAGGTTTTAAGCCAAACGAAATTTTATTTGAGAAAAATAAACGTCAGACTTTATTAAATTTAATTGGCGACCGTTTTTATATTTTCGGATTAGATGATTGGGCTTTTACACAAGACTTTGGATACGAAGCCTTAACTAAACAATTTGGAACCAGTTCTTTAAAAGGTTTTGGAATTGAACATTTGAATTTAGCCATTATGAGCTGTGGTGCTATTTTGCATTACTTAGGCGAAACGAAACATGATAAATTACAACATATTACGGCAGTTAGTCGTGTAGAAGAAGACCAATATGTTTGGTTAGATAGATTTACGGTTCGTAATTTAGAATTGTTTGGCAGTAGCCACGATAATGGCAAATGCTTAATTGATATAATCGATACAACGGTTACACCAATGGGCTCTCGTTTATTAAAACGTTGGTTAGCGTTACCATTAAAACAATTAGATTTAATTAATGAGCGATTAGAGGTCGTTAATTATTTTGGAACTCATACTACTTTACAAAGTGATTTAATTTTACAGTTTAAAGAAATTGGTGATTTAGAACGTTTGATTTCGAAAGTAGCGGCAGGTAAAATTAATCCTCGTGAGTTAGTTCAACTAAAGCGTGCTTTAAATTTAATTGAATCGATTAAAGGTGTAACGAGTGCTTGCGAAAATCATTCGCTTCAAAAAATAGCAGAGCAATTAAATCCTTGTTTGTTAATGCGTGATCGTTTACAAAATGAATTAAACGAAGAAGTGCCTGTATTATTAAACAAAGGAAATGTCATCAGTAAAGGAGTGAATGCCGAACTGGATGAATTACGCGCTATTGCTTTTAGTGGAAAAGATTATTTATTACAAATACAACAACGCGAAGTAGAACGCACAGGAATTTCTTCTTTAAAAGTTTCTTATAATAATGTGTTTGGTTATTATTTAGAAGTAACCAATGTGCATAAAGACAAAGTACCAACCGATTGGATTCGCAAGCAAACCTTAACAACAGCTGAGCGATACATTACTCCTGAATTAAAAATTTACGAAGAAAAAATATTAGGTGCCGAAGATAAAATTGCTGTATTAGAACAAACCTTATACGAAGCTTTAGTAAGAGATTTAATTGATTACATTATTCCAATTCAATTAAATGCATCTTTAATTTCTCGTTTAGATTGTTTATTGTCATTTGCAAAATTAGCTAGAGACAATCAATACGTGCGTCCTGCTCTTACTAATGAATTTGCGATTAATATTGTAGATGGTCGTCACCCGGTTATTGAAAAACAATTACCGATTGGAACTGACTACGTTAGTAACTCCGTATACTTAGATAACGACACGCAACAAGTGATGATGATTACCGGACCTAACATGAGTGGTAAATCAGCTTTATTACGTCAGGTTGCCTTGATTACCTTAATGGCGCAAATTGGTTGCTATGTGCCAGCAAAGAGCGCAGAAATTGGAATCGTTGATAAAATATTTACGCGTGTGGGTGCAAGTGACAATATCTCATCAGGAGAGTCAACCTTTATGGTGGAGATGAATGAAACGGCTAGTATCTTAAATAACCTAAGTGAACGTAGTTTAATTTTATTAGATGAAATTGGGCGAGGAACTTCTACTTACGATGGAATTTCTATTGCTTGGGCTATTGCCGAGTACATTCATTCGCAACCAAAAAACAGAGCTAAAACGTTATTTGCCACTCACTACCACGAGTTAAATGAAATGACGACGTATTTCCCTCGCATTAAAAACTTTAATGTGTCGGTAAAAGAGTTAAACAATAAAATTATCTTCTTGCGTAAACTTCAAGAAGGCGGTAGCGAGCATAGTTTTGGTATTCATGTAGCACGAATGGCGGGTATGCCAAAACAGGTGGTAGATAGAGCTAACGATATTTTAAAGAAATTAGAAAAAGACCATGAATTAGAGCTATCGGAAGTTGAAATGACAAGTTCTAACGATGCCATTGATACCATGACAGCTAAAACCAAGAGCAAGAGCGACTATCAGTTGAGTTTTTTCCAGTTAAACGACCCAGTTTTGGAATCTGTGAAAGATGAGCTCATAAAAGTGGATATAAACACCCTAACCCCCGTGGAGGCGCTCATGAAACTCAATGATATCAAGCGAATGCTAGGGGCTTAATTTTTTTGAAAAAAAATTTTGTCAAAGCAAAAAAACATATATCTTTGCACTCCCGATTAATAAAATTGGTTGTTCTTTTAAATCAAATTACAAGCGAAAGTAGCTCAGTTGGTAGAGCGTAACCTTGCCAAGGTTAAGGTCGCGGGTTCGAGACCCGTCTTTCGCTCGAAAACTAGCCTTAAAGCTTGTTTTTAAACAAAATACCAAAGTAAATGCCCCGGTGGTGGAATTGGTAGACACGCAGGACTTAAAATCCTGTGTCTTCGCGGACGTACGGGTTCAAGTCCCGTCTGGGAGAGAAATTGCGGTTAAAGTATTAATTTGTAAATTCAATTATGAATTTCATTACCAACTTAATATCATTTTCAGAATTTAAACAATTACTTCAAAATTTTAATGATGATGAAGTAAAACTGCAAGAAATCACTTCTGTTAAGGTTGGATTTAATTCGTTTGAGGATTACTTAATATTTCAATACTATACCTAACAAAATACAATTGATATTGCTAAGATTGCAGATGATCTTGTTTTAAAATTATCAAAACAATCTAATGTTATCTGGAAATTTTAGTTTGTTTTCCAAATTTAGTGATGAGGACTTCTTGGAAGAATAAATTTATAAAATGCAAACCTGTTACCAGAAAATAAAAAAACAAAGATTTGACTTTGAAGTAAATATTAAATCAGCATTTATTTTTTACTGGAAAATTTAGGATGATACAATAAAATAGATTTAATCAAGAGTTGTTTAACGGATTATGAAACTCAAAACTTATTTCTAAATCCGGATAGTAGTAAAAAAAATTAATTACAGCTACTGATTACATTGATTCATTATCATTACCAAACATAAATTCCATAATACAAAAAATATATCAAACCAAATTTCTATTTCCTAAAAAGCTCCTCTGCTAAAACAAATTCATGTAAGTTGGTCGAATTAAAATACATAGAGGCTAATGAAGATTTTGAAAATACATTTATTAGTCAACATAAAACTTCAAAAATAAAAAGCACGTTATGGTTAGCAGATACTCTAAACTATTCTATTTACTATATAGATTAAACGATAGGAAAGACTATTTTGGAAAAGATAATTAAGAAAAATAGCACATCATTTATTTGCATTCAAAAGAAAAAAACAATCGAAAATTTGAGAATAACATTTCTAGAACGTTCCCAATTTTAAAAACACAGAATACATTCAGAAAAAATGCAAATATTGAAACCTTTTTAGATAGAAATCCTTCAAACAAAAGGTTTGGAATCGTAATCTTTTTTCGTAACCTTTTACAAACTCATTTTATTCCAAGTGGTAATTTTACGCCATGGAAGTTATCGTATTAGATAGTGAAGCGTTTGAGCAATTAAAATCTGAACTCAAGGCTATGTTAAGCAGGCTCTTAGAGAGTTTATGCAAGAAAAACTTATGGCAGAATCTTCAGATTGGATATCAATCGATGAAGCACGAAAATTATTGCCATATAAAGCAAAATCTACTTGGCAAAACTTAAGAGATACCGGAACAATCGTTTTTACTCAATCTCCAAATAGTAGAAACATTCTCTATTCAAGAAAAAGTATCCTCGCTTATTTAAATAAAAACACCGTTAAATTTTAATTAGATGAAAACAAAAAAATGTGCATTTACACAATGTGAAAAAACTTTTGAAATTAAGAATCCTAAAAAAAGATTCTGTTCCTTAAGCTGCAAAAATAAGGCTGCTTATGACTATCAACTGAAAACCTATCCTTGGGAGATAAAACAATTTAAAGCACGGCGGAAAAATATTCAAATACTTGAATACTTATGTAAAACAGATAAACAAAAAGTAACACGTGCTGAATTAAAACTACT
>JADJFB010000018.1 GCA_016708845.1 Bacteroidota bacterium
ACTGTCCAAGTTAAACCTCCATCTGTTGTTTTTCTTAACAAACCGCCGTCTCCTGCTATCCAACCGTTGTTCAAATCTGTAAAATGTATTGTTTTTATATTTGCACTGCCAAATTGCTGACCAACTGTTGTTGTATTCATGACTGTCCAAGTTAAACCTCCATCTGTTGTTTTTCTTAACAACCGTCCCGCTCCACTGTTCACTGTAGTTGTTTTTATATTTGCCCCAAAACCACCGTCTCCTGCTATCCAACCGTTGTTCAAATCTGTAAAATGTATTGTTTTTATATTTGCACTACCAAATTGCTGACCAACTGTTGTTGTATTCATGACTGTCCAAGTTAAACCTCCATCTGTTGTTTTTCTTAATAAACCACCGTCTCCTGCTATCCAACCGTTGTTCAAATCTGTAAAATGTATTGTTTTTATATTTGCACTACCAAATTGCTGACCAACTGTTGTTGTATTCATGACAGTCCAAGTTAAACCTCCATCTGTTGTTTTTCTTAACAAACCGCCGTCTCCTGCTATCCAACCGTTATTCAAATCTGTAAAATGTATTGTTTTTATATTTGCACTACCAAATTGCTGCCCAACTGTTGTTGTATTCATGACTGTCCAAGTTAAACCTACATCTGTTGTTTTTCTCAACAAACCGCCATCTCCTACTACCCATCCTGTATTTTGGGCTTTTGTAAATAGCATCGCTAATCCTAAAGAAATTGTAAGTAAAGTTTTTTTCATATTTATTATTTTAATTTTTAATCAAAATTCAATAAATCCTTCTAAATTTTATAAACTCTTTTACGAAACCTCATTTTGAGTTGACGAAAACAGGGTTTGAGTTTTTGTGACTTTGACAACTAAAAAATCCGCTGCCAGATTTCTCTAACAGCGGACTCTCATCATGAAAAATAAACTGGGTTACTAAGCCAGCATTTACTACTTACTTACAATAAGCTTCTTATGAGCTACTGCTCCATTGTTTTTTAATTGTATAACATAAATACCGTTTGATAAATTACTAGTTTCAATCGTCATTGTTTTATCTGCAATATTTCCAACGGTAGCTGAGCTTGTCGAAGCTACCACTTTTCCTGTTACATCAATTACATTTACCATTGTTCCTTCTATTACATTATCTAAAGTAAAAAATGTTGAAGCTGGATTTGGTTGTAAAGTAATATTATTTAATTCAGCGTTTTCATTTAAACCAGTTATTAAAATTGAAGTACAGGTTGATGTTGATGCACAATTATCTGTAACTACCAATGCATAACTACCGCTTACCGTTGGGGTAAATTGAGCATTAACCGCTCCACTAATTTGCGCGTTACCATTATTACAATCTAACCATTGAAAGGTTGTTCCTCCTGCATAAGAATCATTAAAGTTTAAAATATTTCCTCCAATTATACTAATAGGTACGTTATACGCCGCAGGTTGGGTTACATTATAAGTTTGAGTTGTAACGCATAATCCAGCACCAGATGAAATTTGAACAGTATATATTCCAGCTGCTAAACTTGTTGCCGAATAAGTTGTACTTACATTTGGCGTCCAATCATAAATAAAAGAACTTGGATTATTTAAAGTTAAAGAGATTGATCTATTGCCTGAACCATTACATGTTAAGTTTTGGACTGTTTGGCTTAACACGGATGGAATTGGAGTAACCGTAAGCTCTATAGCAACACGCGGTGTCGACGTGCAACCATTTACTGTTTGATCTACATAATATGTTGTGTTTGTTGTAAGTGTTGTAGGTGTTGTATATTGCGTGCTAAACAAAAACGATGTTCCGCCAGTAGCAGTTGTATACCAATTACCATTGGCTGTCCTATTTAAAACTAAACAGCTGAATCCTTGACATACACTGTTTTGCAAACCTATATTAGTTGTTATATTTACTGGCTGAGCTGGAAGTGGTGTAATAGTTATTGTTTTTACTGCACGAGTACTTTCGCAACCATTAGTTATCGCAGATATATAATACGATGTATTACTGGTTAAAGTTGGTGTTGTATAAACAGTACCTGTTGTTAGTGCAGTTGTGCTTGTTGGCGATGCAAACCAAGAAATAGTTCCAGTACCACTTGCCGTTAATGAAGTTGATGTGCCAGAGCAAATAGATATAGATGATGGTCCAGAAAATAAAGGAGGTGTAAGTGAATTTACCGTTACTGTAACTACAGTTGGTAGCGAAGTACAGCCAGCTAAGGTATTTGTAATACTATATGTAGCACTAGTGGTTAAGGAAGGAGTAACTAAAGTAGCTCCTGTTCCGCTTGATGGACCACTCCAATTTAATGTGCCTGTGCCTGTGGCAGTTAATGTAGTTGATTGTCCACTACATATATTTAAATTTTGAGAAGCAGTTGTATTAACCGGAACTGGTAAACTTGCTCCACAATTAATATTAGCCCAAGTATTTTTGTATATGACACCACTTGAAGTTAATAACATAACCGTACCATCCGAAGCAGCAGAAACTCTGATCAAATCAGCTGGAGCTGTTGCATCTAAAACCCAGGCTCCACCAAAGCGGAAATATAATTTACCTAACGCATCAACCGCCAAAACTTTTCCCGCATCTCCAACAGCAATATCAATTGCATTTAGTGTTGAATTTGATAAGGCTGTCCAAAGATTAGCGCCAACTGTATACACAATAATGTTATTTCCTGTCGCGCTCCAATTCATCGCATAAATAGTAGGTCCAGCACCTGCCAACAACTTTTTGGCCGCAGTAGCAGTACTACCAGAAGAACGCTCCAAGTACTTCCATTCCATAAATAAATATTATTAACGGTATTACCGCCAGTAGATCCAATATAGTAGTTTTGATTTAAGGCAGAAATGTTATTGTTAAGTACACCATTAAATGTATTGAACGCATTTGCAACAGCTGGTATAGCATTAAACTTTATTAAATTTGAACTTGCATTAAAATTTAAATTGCTTTTTCCTAGCAGTGTTCCATCTGCAGCTAAAGCTACTCCGTTTAAGATTGTAAGCAGGAGCCCCTGTCATTTGCACATAAGCACTAGTTCCAAAATTATATTTAAAAATTGCTGAGCCGCCAATACATGCAAACTCAGTTGCTGAACCACATGAAATTTCTGATGCTGCACCAGGAAAAACAGTCCATTGTGCTATTGCTCCCAATTGAGCAATCATAGTGATTGTAAAGAGTAATAATTTTTTCATAATTTATTTTTAAAGATTCAACCCAAATTTCTTCAAATCGTTTTTTAAGCCTTACCAACCCGTTTTGATGGTTGTTTTTAGTCATCTTTCGCCAACTTGATGGCTCAGAATTTCCGAGATTGACGAAAACGAGGCTTAGATAGGTATCGTTATTTGCATGACCATACGAATAATAAAAAAATCCGCTGCCAGATTTCTCTTACAGCGGACTCTCACACATGAAAATTAACTAACTGGAGCTGAGCTACTCCCACTGAGCTATACCGAGCCTGTCGAAGCTACTTACTTATAATAAGCTTCTTATGAGCTACCGCTCCATTATTTTTTAATTGAATCATGTAAACACCATTTGATAAATTACTAGTTTCGATAGTTATTGTTTTGTCTCCATCACTAACTGGACTTGAAACAATAACCTTTCCTGTTACATCCATTACATTTACAGTTGTTCCTTCAACTACATTACTTAAAGTAAAAAATGTTGAAGCTGGATTTGGTTGTAATGAAATTGAATTCAACTCTTGTGCTTCCATAATGCCTGTGAAGCTGATACAGTAACCGTAATGGCTGTGCGTAACGAAGGGCATCCATTTGGATTATATTCAGCATAATACGTTGTGTTAGTTGTAAGGCTTGGGGTACTATATTGCGAACCACCAGCAATCATAGATCTTTTGTTTGGAACAGTAAACCAATTATCATAATTATCAGTGTAGATAGTTGTTGATTGACCAGAACAAATATTTAACGAACCTCCTTGAGAAACTGTCATATCTATTGGTGCTACAGGTATAGGCTTAACAGTTACTGTTTTTACAGCACGAGCACTTTCGCAACCATTGATGTTGTAGATATGTAATAAGAAGTATTACTGGTTAAGGTTGGTGTTGTATAAACAGTACCCGTTGTTAAAGCTGTAGTACCCGTTGGTGATGCAAACCAAGAAATAGGTCCAGGGCTAGTTGCGGTTAAAGAAGCTGTATTTCCAGAACAAATAGAAATAGATGCTGGTCCTGTAAATGCTGGTGTAGATACAATATTTACAGTTACTGTAATTGGTGTACGAGTAGGCGAAACACAATTTCCTACATTATCACCAACATAATATGTTGTGTTGCTAATAATACCTGGATTTGTAAAAGTAGTGCCAGTAGCTAAAACTGTACCTCCCGTAGCGCTAGCATACCAATTTAATGTGCCTACACCTGAGGCGCTTAAAGTAGTTGTTGTATTTGGATAACATACAGATTGATTGCCTGCGGGTGTTGTGTTTAAGGTGCTGTAGGAATTGGCGTTACAGTAACTGTAAACGGAGTTCTTGGTGGAATACAATACGCATTATTGTTTTCTGCATAAAATGTGGTGGTAGTAGCTAAAGTACCTGTGTTTAAAGAAAGAGCTGAGGCTAATAAGGTTCCGCCAGTTGCGGCGTTATACCATCTAATAGAACCAGGGCTGGTGTTTGCTGATATAATAGTGCTTTGTCCAAAACAAATGCTTTGTGCGCCAGCATTTGAAATATCAATAGGCGATTTGTAAACTGATACAGCCGCTGTTCTTGTTGATACGCATCCTCCAACTGACGTAGCTTTTACATAAAAACCGTTGTATTAGTAAGCGTTGTGTTATATAAGTAGCACCAGTTCTAACAAATTACCTCCAGTTGGGACATCATACCATCAAAGTAGAACCTCCCGCAGTACTTGCGGAAAGTGTAGTTGTACTACCAGAACAGATATTAAATCAGCAGCAGCGCTAGTATTAAATAACGCAGGAAGCTTCTACTGTAACAACAATAGGAATTCTTGGTGAAGTGCCACATGTTAATGTATTTGCTGCATAATATGTGTATGATCCTATTGCCATAGTATTTGTAGTTAAGGCGGTACCTGTGGCTATAGGCGTTAAAGTAGTTGTATTTGAAAACCAACTTATAGTACCAGTAGCTGAGGCTGTAAGTGTAGTTGTATTAGAAGTGATGCAAATTGTTTGTTGAGATAAAGGAGTATTTGTAGCTAAATCATCTGCGCCACAAGCAATGTGTACCATGTATTTCTATACACATTATTTGATGATTACCCGTTAATAAATAAGCTGTTCCATCACTTGCAAGAGATATAGATGTTACATTTGCTGGTGCTGTTATATCACGAATCCATGTGCTAGAAGCGACATGAAAATAAAATAGCTGACCTCCTAGAACTACTAAAACTTTATTTGCATCGCCTACAGCAATATCTGTATGACCTGTGCCTAAATTATCCCACTGACTTGTAACAGTATTATAACGAACAATATATTTAGTGCCAAGATAGGTGTATAAGGCGCACATGGTCCCATCCTGCGCAATATCTACTTTATCATACTTTACACCAGTTGGAAATAAATCCAAAATATCAGCTGGACTATTGTTGTGTAAACGTTTTCGCCTGCAAATACACCTGCACAACCAACAGCAACCGAGTTACTCAGCACTAACGGCTGCAAATGAATAATTTTTTACCGCGCCATTTTTATATGAATTACTACCAACAACTGTCCAAATTGTTCCATCAGAAGCAATTGCTGCATTCGAAAATTAACATTTAAACCCTGCCCATCTTGGTACATATCCCAAAGACTTGTTACAAAATTATACTTATAAGCGCACTGATAGCAGAGCCGTTTGTATGGGCAGCGGTTCCACAACTAGGTTTGTAGACCCAACATCAATAGATCTAACTTGTCCAGTAAATGGGGAAAACATAGTTGGAACACTTGTCCATTGTGCTATTGCTCCCAATTGAGCAATCATAGTGATTGTAAAGAGTAATAATTTTTTCATAATTTAATTTTTAAATATTCAAGCCAAATTTCTTTTAATACAACGGCATTTTTTAAGTCCTTTTACAAAACCTTGTTTTGAATTGACGAAAATGGGCTTTGAGTTTTTGTAGCTTTATATAAACTGCAAAACGAGAACCTATATTTGTTAAAATCATCGTAAGTTATAAAGAATTAAGAGAATACCTAAACCCAAAACAACATTTGGTTAATTGAAAAGCTACTTTGGTGAAATGATAGACTGATACCAAACTTTAACATTATCTTTGTTGAATATTTTTTGAAACATTTAATTCACATACTATCTTTTTTTGCGTTATCGTTTGTAGCGATAGGGCAAGAACCTTATACCATTAAGTATAACAAATCTAATGGTATGCCATCAAATGCTGTGTTTAATGTGTTTCAAGATAGTAAAGGTTTTATGTGGTTTGCCACAAATGCAGGGCTCACACGTTATGATGGATTTGAATACAAGACTTATACATCAACTGCACAAACCTCAACGCCAGGCAGTAGCATTGTAGAAGACAAATACGGAAGAATTTGGTACGAAAATTTTGATGGCTATATGTATTATATCCAAAACGATAGTTTACATGCCTTTCTGCAAAATGATCCTATTCAATATCTACCTATCACATTAACAGAAACACATTTATTTGCATTTCAAAAAAAAGGCATTGACGTATATGATTTAAAAACATTAAATAGAATTGCTACTAAATCTTTTCCTCATAAAATTGTAGAGTTTTCAGGCAGTAGTCAAAACAATTCTTACTTTATAGAAAGTGATGTGCTATACAAATTAGATGAAAAAATGATCCTTTCATCTACAAATTTTTCAAAATTAAAAATACAGTGCTAAAGCAATTGTACGTTCATAATCATAAAATTTATATTGTAAGCAAATTAAATAAAACAAAACTTGTTTACGTTTTTGATGAAAATTTAAAGCATCTATATACGATTCCATAAAAGAACCAGAGTTTATACAAGGTCTTAATTTTACAGATAGCCTTGTTTGGATTCATACGCCACAAGGGTCTCATGCGTATCATGATGATAAAACTAAAACAGGTTTGTACAAAACTTTATTTAAGGAAAAAAGTATCTCTTGCGTAAAAAAGATAGGCAAAACAACTATTGGTTTAGTAGCCCTAACGAAGGTGTGTTTATGGCGCCAAACCTAAATAACATCGTGTCCGCACAACAAAATTTATTACCCAATAAAATTGTAGCAGCAAAGCAAGGCTTTTTAATCGCTACCAAAAAAGGAGAAATATGCCTATATGATTCCTTATTAAATTTTAAATCTATTTTAAATAAGCAAATAGATAATTCAGAAATTTATTATTTAAACTTCGACTCAACCAGTAACGATTTATTTTATTCTTCTAAAGGCTTTACACAAGCGCCGCAATTAAACTTTCAAAATTGTAACATCTTCCAAACTGCTATTAAAGAAATTACAAGACTAGATGGAGCATACTATGCGATTGCTGCCAGCGGCTATTGTGGCCTAGCAACATTTAACAATGAAAAAGAAAACACTTCACTTTGGAACAACTATTTTACAAATCACATAAAAGTTGAAGTTCCTAATACTTCTTCAATACTTGAAGGCGTTCGAGGAAAATCAGTAGCATATAACAAACAAAAAAAACCATTTATTTTGCCACCAATATTGGATTGTTTAAATGCACTCCTTCATCAACTCAAGAAATAAAATTTAACGAAGCACCGTTTTATGCTTCAAAAATAGTTTTTATAACAACATCATTTATGCGCTGTCAACAAAAGGCGATTTATATACCATTACAAACGAAACAAATTTTACTCAGCTAAATACTAAAAACAACATTAAAAACTTTGATATAAAATTTATCAAGCAATACAATAAAAAGCTAATTGTGATTGCTAGCGGCTACGCTTATTTATATGATTTAGATACCGAACACTTATCTAAAATAGACGTGAATATTAACTCCTACGAAGTAAATGATGTGCTTTTAAAAAACAACACTTTATTACTGCTCACAAATTCTGGCATCATTAAAGCTGACATCAATAACTCCATTATTAAAAAAGAAAAAGCCATTTTACAAATAACAAACTTATCTGCCAATGGAAAATCAATCAATATAAACGAATCAACTAATTTACCTTACAATCAAAACGATATTACGATTCGGTTTTCGGTGTTAGACTTTGGAACCTCCACTGAAAATAATGTATTTTATAAAGTGAACAATGATCCATGGAAAAAGGTTTCAAACGAAACTCGACTTATTGAGTTTGCTTCTCTAAAACCTGGCACATACAACATACAATTTAAAATTAATGAAACTATAACCGCATCAACCGTTCATTTTAAAATGATTACACCTTTTTGGCAAAGCATTTGGTTCATGATCTTATGTTTTTACTAGCACTTGCTTTAGGTTTACCTATTACAGATGGCAACTTAATAAATTACGAAATAAAAATAAATTACTAGAAGACAAAAACAGATTGCTAAACGAAAAAATTGAATTAGAACATAACTTAAATAAGTCAGTTTTAAAATCTATTAAAGCGCAAATGAATCCGCACTTTTTTTACAATGCACTTAATACGATACAAGCATATATTTTTACAAATGATAAAACAAAAGCTAATAGTTATTTAGCAAAGTTTTCGAAACTCACCCGTGTCATTTTAGAACAATCCGAAAAGAAACCATTTCTTTAGGCGACGAGATCGAATCACTGACCCTTTATTTAGAACTTGAAAAAATGCGTTTTAAAGAAGGGTTTGAATATAACATCGAACACAAGACAGATACACATAAAGACACTATTGAATTTCCGCCAATGTTGATACAGCCTTATGTTGAAAATGCTATTAAGCATGGTTTGCTGCATAAAGAATCTGACAGAAAATTATTTATTTTATTTGAAGAGATTAACCATCATCTTGTCATCACTATTGATGATAATGGTATTGGACGAAAACGTTCGGAAGAATTAAATAGAATAAAAAACGATAAGTATCAATCTTTTTCTTCACAAGCCAACGAAAAACGATTAGAAATTTTAAACAGAACTAACGATAAAATAGTTGTTAAATTTAACGACAAAGTGGATGCCAGTGGACAATCGCTGGGAACAAAAGTAATACTGACCATACCAATTATTTAAGATGTACAAAGCAATTATTATAGATGATGAAGAAATGGCAAGAACCTTACTACAAGGTATGGTTGCCGAATACTGTAACAATGTTGAAACCGTTGAATTATGTAAAGATTTGCCAACTGGTGTAAAAGCCATTAGAAAACATAAACCAGATATTGTTTTTTTAGATATTGAAATGCCCGGACACAGTGGTTTAGAATTGTTAGATTTTTTTGATGAAAATGAAATCAATTTTTCAATCATTTTTGTAACAGCTTATAACCGCTATGCGATACAAGCCTTCAAATTATCAGCCGTTGATTATTTGCTAAAACCAATTGAAGTTGAAGATTTAAAAAATGCGATGATATTATTTGAACGAAATAAAAATCGTAACAAAGCCACTTATTCTGTATTAAAAGAAAATTTAAAAAATTCTTCTTCCAAAAAAATTGCTTTAAACACACTTAACACCACTTCGTTTATCGAAACCTCTGATATTCTATTTTTTCAAGCAGATGGTTCGTATACAAAAGTAATTTTAAAAGACAACAAAACACTTACTATCAGTAAAGGCTTAAAAAGCTTTGAAACACTGCTTGAAGACAATTCAGAATTTTTTAGATGCCATAAATCGTTTATCGTAAACCTTACTCACATCAGCGATTACGTTAAATCAAACGGCGGTTATTTGGTAATAGACAAAACCCATGAAATTGGTATCTCCTCAGATAAAACCGATCAACTTTTAAAACGAATAGCTCAATCTGTTGAATAAAATCAAAAACTACCCTCTCTCTTTTTTAATTGGAGAAAATGCCAAAGGATTAGCGGAAATTTCTTCCTGCAAATTTCTTGTTTTATAAATATCAATGGCTGCGTATAAAGCTTCTCTAAAAGAAGATTCATCGGCTATTTGTTTTCCGGCAATTTCATAAGCAGTTCCATGGTCTGGTGAGGTACGAACAAAATCTAAACCAGCTGTAAAATTAACGCCATGTCCAAATGCTAATGTTTTAAACGGAATCAAACCTTGGTCGTGATACATGGCTAAAACACCATCAAATTTAGCTTGCGTGTTATTTCCAAAAAATCCGTCAGCAGAATAAGGTCCATAAACCATCATGGTTTCTTTTGCTTTTTCTATCGCTGGAATAATGGCTGTTTTTTCTTCGTCACCAATTGCTCCATTTTCTCCTGCATGAGGATTTAATCCCAAGACAGCAATTTTTGGTTTACGAATCCCGAAATCTTTAACTAAAGATGCGTGTAGCTGATTAATTTTTTCTAACACATTTTGTGTAGTAATTTTTTCAGCAACATTTTTAATAGGAACATGCCCTGTAACAATAGCAATACGTAAATCCCCAGAACATAAAAGCATTAATGGCTTTCCTCCTAACTTATCTCCTAAATATTCGGTATGGCCAGGATAATTAAATCCCGCTTCTTGCATAGAGTGTTTATTGATTGGAGCTGTTACTAAAACGTCAATTTTTTTATCGAATAAAGCCATCGTAGCGGCCTCTAAAGACAATTTAGCATACTTACCACTCATGGTGGTTGGCTTGCCCATTTCAATGGTTACTTCTTCTTCGTAACAAATAAAAACGTTTGGTTTTTTAGTGTGCACATTGGTAAAGTCACGTAATGGGTTGAAATTAAACTCTTCTAAGTTTAACATCTTTCTAAAATAAGAAACTGTTTTTTGAGAACTAAATAAAATAGGGACACATATTTCTGATATTCCTGGTTCAGATAATGTTTTTAAAATAATTTCTAATCCTATACCATTTAAATCTCCTTGAGATATTCCTACTACTACTTTATTTTCTATCATAATTTATTTTTTTATCCAACCTACTAACGAGGCTACTTCTTCTCCATCTACACTTTCCCATTTAGAATTAGTGACGTTGTAAACAGACATGCCTTGCTGGTAAGATTCATCCCCCATAATAATTTCTTTCACTAATACCGCATAATTAGGAGGCTTTAAAATTTTTTAAATCAAAGTGGTACCTTCCAATTTCTTTACCTTTATAATAAACAGCTCTTCCTTTTGGTTTTGGTTCAACCTCAACCGAAAAATTTTTATCAACCTCTTTGAAATTCGAAGTCAACATGGTTTCTTTGGCAGGATTAATACAATACAATTTATTTTTAAAATAAAATTCAATGTAACAATCCACACTATTTACTAACTGATAAGTTGCTGGAACATTTGCGGTTGAATTAAATGTTCCGATTACCTTAGATGTTTTAGTAGCAATATTATACTTTACAATGCTGCCTTCTAAATCAGTAATTTTTATATTAGGGAATATAAAAGTGTTATTATCAACCCAATAAATTGGAATATCAGCTTTTGTGCTTTTGAACTCACCCACCATGTCCAGCATCTTCTATTAAAACCACTTTAGGTTTGTTCTGAGGATAGTATAATAATTTATAAGGAGATTTTGTTCTATCGAATTCTACATCTTGACCAATTTTAGGCTTAAAGGTTAAATTTTAATTTCAGAATAAACATTTGTTTTTAAATCAAAAAGCATAATACTTTCCTTTAAATATATCATTCGTATAAAAGATAATGCTATCATTAGAGCAACGCACTAATTTAGCAGAACCATCATACAATACTTTTTTCTCTTGTAAATCAATAATATTTCCAATGCCAGAAATTAAATATCTGTCTTTATACAAAGTGTTGTTTGCAACGTCACATCGCACATAATCTTTTCCCAATTTTCTTCCCTCAATCCACATTATTTGTTCTCTGCCTGCATATACATTATTTACAAAATTATATCGGTAAATAAATTGCCCTAAATTAGCTTTTTTGTTTGATCATAATGAACTACAATCAAAGATTCTCCTTTTGAGCAAAACTAACAACAGAAAGAAATAAAAGAATATGTAATAAAATTTTCAAAAGAATATATTTATGGTTAAGTATTTATGTTCTATAAATTTGAGAAAAAATCAAATAATAATCTTACTCCGTAACCTGTGCCTCCTTTTCCTCTATAACTATCTTTAGCTGTAACAAATGCAGGTCCCGCAATATCAAAATGCATATAAGGATAATCAGTATATTTCACTAAAAACTTACCAGCTGTAATTGCTCCACCATAAGGTCCACCTAAATTTTTCTGATCAGCAATATCCGATTTTATTAACTCATCATATTCATCCCAAAAAGGAAATTCAGCTAAACGCTCATGCATACGCAATCCGCTTACTGTTAGGTTAGTTTTTTGTTCATCAGTTGCAGTTCCCATACTAACAATACCATATTGTCCAATAGCTGCTGCCGCTGCGCCAGTTAACGTTGATAATTCAATAGCCATCTCTGGCTTAAAACGTTTTGCATAATGTAAAGCATCTGCTAATATCATACGCCCTTCCGCATCTGAGTTTAACATTTCAACCGTACTGCCATCCATCATCGTAATAATATCTCCAGGTGCAAAGGCATTAAAGCCAGGACGATTATCTGTTGCTGGAACTAAAGCAATCACGTGAACATTTAATTTTGCTTTTGCAATTGCATACATCGTACAGCCAACTGCTGCTGCTCCTGCCATATCACATTTCATTAAATCCATACTGTTTGGAGTAGGCTTTAAACTTAATCCGCCTGTATCGTATACAACTCCTTTACCAACTAATACGTATGGTTTTTTGTTTTTAGCATTTTTCGGTTTGTATTCCATTATAGAAAATGTTGGTTCATCAACGCTTCCTTGATTAACGGCTAACAAACCGCCCATTTTTAATTGTTTAATTTTAGTTTTATTTAAAACGTCTACTTTAAAACCGGCATTTTTTCCCATAGCCTTAAATGCATTTGCTAAATCAGTTGCATTTAAAGTATTTACAGGTTCATTTACCAAATCACGCGCCTTTAATGTAGCATCAATAGCAATAGATAAATTAGAAATATGTTGTGAAGAAATTTTTGAATCAACTACAGATACATCTTTTAATGTATTAGCTGTTTTTTTTGCGCTTGGCTTATGTTTAATAAATTGATAATTAGCTAAAGCAATTCCTTCTGCTAAAGCCAAAGAATAATCGGTATTTGATAATTCATTTACACAACAAACAGATGTACGCTTTTCGCTATTTATTGTATCTGCTATAGTTGCACCGTTTTTACGAATTGCCTCTAACATGGAGTAATGATTTTTTTTATCATCTACTACAATCACAAAAACTAAACGAGATAAGGTGTTGATGCAAACAAATTTTTTATCATTTGTTTTTATGTCGTTAGATATATAATCAACTTGTTCTTTCGTTAAATTATACTCTGATTTATTTTTAAATGAACTGCAAACGATAGCTAAACTTTGTTTACTATCGATATTACTTTTTTAGAAATGGTTGTCATATATGCGAATTTACTAAAAATCAATGATTTGATAAAATATGAGCCAAGTTTATTTACAATCTTATATAATTAAAACAAAAAAAACCGACCGCTAGTTAGCGGACGGTTTCAAATTCATTAATTTTTAATTTATTTTTTAGGCATTTTATCTTTCGGTATTAAATATACCACTGATAAATCCATGTAATTCATTGCGTTTTCAGGGAAATTACGAACGTTTAATTGCTCTAAACGGAAGTTTTCGTCATAAAATATTGGCATAAATGGTGCTTCATCTAATAACACTTGCTCTGCTTTAGCTAACATAGCATAACGTTTTGCTTTATCAGGCTCAGTAAATGACGCCGCAAATAATGAATCAAAACGAGCATTTTTAAATCTTGTGTAGTTAATGAATGATTTTTCTGTAGCTCCAGCAGGAACGTGCTTACCGTAGAAAATGGTTAAGAATGTTTCTGGATCTGGATAATCAGCAACCCATGCTAAACGGAAGAAATCAGATTTTCCTGATGTTACATTTTCAAGATGCTCAGCTAAAGGAACTGTATTGATTTCAATATCCACGTTTAAATTTTCCTTCAACATTTTTTGTACTACCTCAGCAATTAAGATATTTCTATCTCCACCGCCACCGTTGATTTCTAAAGTAACTTTAGGGAAACCTTTACCATCTGCAAATCCAGCTTTTTTAAGGTATTCTTTCGCCTTAGCAACATCTAAAGTATATCCTTTTAATCCTTTAAAATCATACCCATCTTTTTCAAATGCTTCAACGTAAGGCACAATACCATAATCAGCTGAATTACCTTCACCTTGAATTGTGAAATCCGCAATTTTTTGTCTGTCAATTGCAAAGTTAAATGCTAAACGAACTTCTTTTTTGTTAAACACCGCACTTGTATTGTTAAATCCAAGGTAATTGGTGTTGAAAGCTGTTGAATTTAAGATTTGGAATTCTGTTTTACGATCTTTAGCATGTTCTAAATCTCCCATAATCTCATGGAAAATCTCTACAGGTAAACGATATACCATATCTAAATTACCTGATTTAAACTCTAAAATCTCTGCTTTTTTCTCACGTATAAATGTGTACTTTAATCCATCTAAGTATGGTAATTTGTTGCCGTCTTTATCAACTCCATAATAATCTTGATTTTTCTTCATGATTAAAACTTCTCCTTCTTTTACTGTTTCTAAGTAAAAAGGGCCTGTTCCTACTGGGTGAATACGTAAATCTACCCCGTATTTATCAATAGCTTCTTTAGGATATACCCAACATCCTGGCATAGCTACAATGTTCAAGAATCCAGCAAATGGATCTTTTAATGAAATAACTAAAGTTGTATCGTCAATTACTTTAATACCTGATACAGGCATGTTTTTTCCTGCCTTTGATGACGCAAAAGCCTCATTAGCACCAACTACTCTGTCTTTAAACGTTACGTCAAACTGAGCATTATTAGGGTCAGCAGTACATAATTTTTCATAACACAATTTAATGTCATTTGCTGTAACAGTTCTTCCTTTACCATCAGAAAAACAAGCATCTGCATGAAACTTAACACCTTGGCGGATATGGAAAGTCCATTCTGTTTGATTCGCATTTGATTCCCAAGAACGCGCAATTGCTGGCTTAATAGATAAATCATTTTGATCAAACTTCACTAAGCCCTCAAATAATTGAGAACCAATATGGAAACCAACAATTTCGTTAACAGCAATAGGATTTAAGCTTTTAAAAGCCTCAACCTCGTTCATGCGCATTACTCCGCCCATATAAACGCCGCCTTTTCCTTCTGCACCGTCGTGATTACCTTTGTTTTCGTCTGAACATGAGCTGCAAGAAGCTAATCCTAATGTGAATAAGCCTGCTGCTAGTGGAATAAATATTTTTTTCATACCTAGGTACATAAGTTTATAGTAAGGACAAATATAATCTAAAAAACTAAAAAAACTAAAAAATTAGATGAATTTCTTAAAATTCGATTTCTAGAAGAACTGGGCAGTGGTCACTATGCATCGCATCTGGCAAAATCACTGCTCGTTTGAGGTGTTTTTCGAGGTGATTAGCCACTAAATTATAATCAATTCGCCAACCCAAATTTTTGCCTCTCGACCCTGCTCTGTAACTCCACCAACTGTATTGATGGGGTTCTTGATTAAAGTGCCTAAAAGAATCGATAAAGCCTGATTGAATAAACTGTTCCATCCACTCTCTTTCCTCAGGCAAAAACCCTGAGGTGTTGGCATTTGATTTAGGATTATGAATATCGATTGGTTTATGGCAAATATTATAATCTCCACACAAAATCAAATTTGGTAATTTTTCTTCAAATCATCGATGTAATTCTGAAAATCAGTAAGCCATTGCATTTTAAACACTTGCCTTTCATCGCCGCTACTTCCACTTGGATGATAAACACTCATCACCGAACAAGTGTCAAAATCCAATCGAATAATTCGACCTTCAAAGTCATATTTTTCAATTCCACAGCCATATTCAACATGTTTTGGTTTGATTTTAGAGAAAATGGCCACGCCGCTATATCCCTTTTTTTGAGCAGAATACCAATATAAATGATAGCCTAAGGCTTCAAATGCCTTAACATCCACTTGATCGGATGTAGCTTTTGTTTCTTGTAAACATAAAACATCTGGATTTGCAGCTTTTAACCAGCCAACCAAATCTTTATTCATGGCGGCACGAATGCCATTTACATTGTATGTAATTATCTTCATTTAAAATCAATTTAAAGGATAAAAATACAATTTCTATATTTATAAACCGTTATAAGCATGGTGAGTTTTAGATTTATTTTTATAGTTACGTTTTTGTGTGGATGTTTTATATCCGCCCAATCTCAAACGAACCTAAAACAAAAATATTTTTTCGTCAAATCTGACACTCTTTTTTTAGATAGTTTAAGTTTAATTCCTGGTACATTAAATCTTTCTACAAAAAATAACCCATTAGATTCTTCTACTTATCGCATTAACTACCCATTAAAAGCCATCATCTTTAAAGTAAAGCCTAGCGACCCATTATTGGTTACTTATAAAACCTTCCCCTATAATTTCGAGAAATCATATTATCACCAAAGCACATCAAAACTCACTAAAGATTTATCGCTACCACAAAACCCGCTTACTTTAGCTTTTGCAGGTTCAGCTCCGGCAAGTGAATCGTTTGTGTCTGACGGATTAAATAAAAACGGAAGTATTAGTCGTGGTATTAGTTTTGGAAACAACCAAGATGTAGTGGTTAATTCGAGTTTAAACTTGCAAGTGAGCGGAAAATTAACGCAAGAAGTAGATTTATTATTAGCTGCCACGGATGACAATATTCCTTTTCAAGCAGATGGAACTACGGCTCAGTTGCAAGAGTTTGATAAAGTGTTTGTGCAATTATCCAATAAAAATTCAAAACTCATTGTTGGAGATTTTCAATTACAACGTCCCACTAGTTATTTCATGAACTTCTATAAACGTTCGCAAGGCGCTTACTTTAGTAATAATTATTACGACACGATTAACAAACAACAAGTGGTTTTTAAAACTCAAGTGAGTGGCGCTGTTAGTAGAGGAAAATTTGCAAGGAATGTAATTCAGGGAACAGAAAACAATCAAGGGCCTTACAGATTGCGTGGCGATAACAATGAACAGTTTATCATTGTGCTTTCAGGTACCGAACGAATATATATTGATGGAAAACTGCTTCAACGTGGACAAGAGAATGATTACATCATTGATTATAATACTTCTGAATTAACCTTTACCGCCAAACAAATTATTACCAAAGACAAACGTATTATTGCAGAATTTCAATACGCCGAACGAAATTACGCGCGTTCATTATATTTTTTTAGTGAAGAAATAGAAGCAAAGAAATTAAAAGTGCGACTTAACTTTTTTGGTGAGCAGGACAACAAAAACAAAACCCTACAACAAAGCTTAACTGAACCACAAAAACTTACGATGTTTAACATCGGCGATACTTTGAGCAAAGCAGTAACTAGCGGAGCAACCCTAGCAACATTTAACACAACCGATGTGTTTTATTGGAAAAAAGATACCGTTGTTTCTGCAATATTATATCCTGGAATTTTTGTTTATTCAACAAATCCCGATAGCGCTAAGTACACCGTTAAATATAGTTATGTAGGCGAAAATAATGGTTACTATGTTCAAGTATCAACCACAGCAAACGGCAAGGTTTACAAATGGGTAGCTCCAGTAGGCGGCGTGCTGCAAGGAAATTATGAGCCAGTGATACCTTTAGTAACCCCTAAGAAAAAACAAATGTTTGCCGCAGGTGCAAATTATGAATTTAATAAAAATCATAATTTAGATTTAGAAGGTGTGTATACCAAAAATGACATCAATACCTTTAGTAAATTTAATTCTCAAAACGATGATGGTTATGGCTTAAAATTAAACAGCAATAACCAAAGCGTTATAAAACAAGACACGGTCAGTAAACAATCTCTAAATGCAGTTTATAATATAGGTTACGAATATGTACAACAAAATTTTAATCCTATAGAGCGCTACCGAGCTATTGAATTTGAGCGCGACTGGAATCGGCCAATTAATGCCCCCATCAATACCGACCAACATGTAGGTTTTGCTCAGGTAGGAATTCAAAAAAATAATAAATTAAAATTATTATACGGTGTTAACTTCTTCAAAGAAGGTGTTTTTTATGATGGATTAAAGCATAGTGTACAAAGTTTATTTAATACCAAAACAAGTAATATTACCTACAACGGTTCTTATTTAACTAGTAATTACAACTCTCAACTCAGTAATTTTTATCGACACAAAACAGCTTTCTCTCAATCGTTTTGGAAATTAAGAGTAAATTTTTTGGATGAGTTTGAACAAAATAGGTTTCGAAAAAACACCTCAGATAGTTTATTATCTCGCAGTTATCAGTTTTGGGAATGGGAAGGAAACATCACCAATAAAGATACTAGCGGGAATTTATACAAATTATTTTATCGAGAGCGAAGAGATAAGCAAGCCTACAATTCCATCTTAAAAGACTCTACTTATGCACAAAACACGGGTTTCTCGGCAAATATTAATAGTATTCGTAATCATCCGTTTTCAGTCGTATTTACTTACCGTGAATTGAAATTAAAAAGAGACTCGATGACCATTAAGCCTGATAATACCCTATTAAGCAGAATAGAATATTCGCCACGATTAATTAAAGGTTTTATCACATCGAGTATGTTTTACGAAACAGGTTATGGTTTAGAAAATAAAAAAGAATACTACTATTTGTTAGTAGCAGCAGGGCAAGGAACGTATGCTTGGAAAGATTATAACGACAACGGCATAGCCGAATTAAATGAATTTGAAATTGCGCAGTTTTCCGATCAAGCATTGTACATTAAAGTGTATACGCCAACAAACCAATATGTAAAGGTATTGCACGATCAATTTAGTTTTTCATTAAACCTTCGCCCCGCTGTATTTTTAAAAGATAGTTCTGGCAAAGCGCTTAAATTTATTAGCCGTTTTGCTACGCAATCTGTTTACCGAGTTGATAAAAAATCGTACGATAACGGAAAATTATTTACGTTTAATCCTACGGATATTCGTTTAGACGACTCTTTACTAACCGCATTAAATTCTTCGTTACGTCAAAGCTTGTTTTTCAATCAAAGTGCCGCTGTGTTTGGCACAGATTACACCTATCAAAGTAATTTAAGCAAACAACTATTAACCAATGGCTTTGAAACAAGAGAAAATACGACACATGAATGGCGTTGGAGATGGAATGTAACCAAGGCTTGGAGTTTAAATAGCACTAATTTATATGGCATTAAATCAACGGTATCTGAATTTTTTAGTACTCGAAATTATAAGCTAGAGTCTTATGACTTAGAACAAAAATTAAGCTATCAACCTAATACTGCCTTTAGAATTAGCGTCCTTTATAAACACAACAAAAAACAAAATATTATTAATAGAACAGAAGCCATGACGATTGGTAATGCTGAAAAAGCTGAACTCAACGATTTTGGTTTAGAATTTAAATTTAATCAGGTAGAAAAAGGAAGTATCACTGGTAAAGCTAACTTCATTAACATATCATATAAGCCCCGGAAAAACCCCCCGGGGCCGAAAGGTGGAACGCCCAAAAAACGGGGTAAAACACACGGGGGAACCCCTAACATACAAATTAGTATTAATTACAATGGCAGAAAATCGCCCAATAGTAAAATTATAAATATTGGCGGCGCTCAAGTAAGGGCGTTTTTTTAATATTAATCTGTAATAACCAGTTTTTTTGTTTCAAAAACCAAGTTGTTTAAACTAAAAGAAATAAAATACATTCCAGCTGGTAAATTATTTAATTGTACATCATTAATCGATGATTCTAACTTTCCTGATTTCACAACACAACCATCAATTCCCACAATTGAATTGGTGTTTGAAAAAAAAAGGGGGAGAAAACATTTAATACCAACAGTATCAATTTCATGGCGAAATTGCCGGGCATACAGTAAAATTATATGCAGAGCATTGCCAATTAGTAATTTGTTGGGAATACATTGTGAAACAGTGTTTATGTGTTTCCGCCCCTTATATATTTGTATCATGTTTACAGGAATTATAGAAGGACTTTCGAAAGTAGAAGCTATTGAAAAAGAAAATACTAATGTGCATTTTACATTTAGTTGTGCTTTTACTCACGAACTAAAAATAGATCAAAGCGTAGCCCATAATGGTGTGTGCTTAACAGTTGTAAAAATTAACGGGCATCAATATACAGTTACCGCTATTGATGAAACTTTACAAAAAACCAATTTAGGGAATTTGAAAGTGGGAGATGAAGTTAACTTAGAACGTTGCATGCCCGCTAATGGACGATTTGATGGGCATATTGTGCAAGGCCATGTCGATCAAACAGGAATTGTAACTTCTATAATTGATAATAAAGGCAGCTGGACTTATACGATCGAATATAATAATAAATTAGGGAACGTAACCGTAGAAAAAGGAAGTATCACTATTAACGGAACAAGCCTAACGGTAGTGGATTCAAAAGACGATGCGTTCTCCGTTTGCATTATTCCATATACATTTGAAAACACCGTTTTTAAACATTTAAAAGTAAACGATGTTGTTAACCTAGAGTTTGATATTGTTGGGAAATATGTGGCTCGCTTACTTAAAAAATAAATCATGCAACAAAAAGTAGATGTTTTAATTATTGGTAGCGGTATTGCTGGTTTGAGTTATGCGCTTAAAGTTGCAGAAAATAATTCTGTTTTTATTGTGACTAAAAGCAACGAAGACGAATCGAATACTAAATATGCACAAGGCGGCATTGCAGCTGTGTGGCATGATAAAGACACGATTGAAAAACATATACAAGACACCTTAATTGCAGGCGCAGGATTATGTGATGAAGAAGCGGTAAGGGTAGTAGTCACAGAAGGCACGGAACGAGTACGCGAATTAATTGAACTAGGTGCTAATTTTGATAAAAATAAAGAAGGCACTTACGATTTAGCTAAAGAAGGTGGTCACTCCGAACACCGCATTTTACATTATAAAGACATTACGGGTTATGAAATTGAACGTGCGTTAATTGCACAAATTCGTAAACATAAAAACATTACCGTTCTTGATCATCACTACGCTATTGATGTGATTACTCAACATCATTTAGGAGAAGTTGTCACCTCTCACTCAAAAGATATTAAGTGTTTTGGTGCTTATATTTTAAATACTAAAACACAAAAAATAGAAACCGTTCTTTCAAAAATCACCTTAATGGCAACTGGTGGCGCAGGTCATGTATATGCTACTACCACCAACCCAACTATTGCTACTGGCGATGGCATTGCTATGGTTTACAGGGCCAAAGGAAGAGTAAAGGATATGGAGTTTGTACAATTTCATCCAACCTCTTTATACAATCCAGGAGAGCACCCGAGTTTTTTAATTACAGAAGCCATCCGTGGATTTGGTGCCGTGTTAAAAACCATCGATGGTAAAGAGTTTATGCAAAAATATGATGAGCGTTTATCCTTGGCGCCTCGTGATATTGTTGCTCGTGCCATTGACAATGAACTAAAAACCCGAGGTGAAGATTTTGTGTATTTAGATTGTCGCCATTTAGATAGAAAAGCATTCATTGAGCATTTCCCCAACATTTACAATAAATGTATGGATTTGGATATTGACCCTTTTGTAAATTTAATTCCTGTGGTACCTGCCATGCATTATTTATGTGGCGGCATTTTGGTTGATAATAACGGACAATCAACCATAGGTAATTTATTTGCCGTGGGCGAATGCGCTTGCACGGGCCTTCATGGGGCTAACCGCTTAGCTAGTAATTCATTACTAGAAGCAGTCGTGTTTGCGCATAGAGCGGCTAAATTGACTTCCGAAAATTTACCAAGCATTTCATTTACCGAAAATATTCCTAATTGGGATGCTGAAGGAACTGAGCATGCCGAGGAAATGGTATTAATTACCCAGTCGCAACGCGAAGTACAGCAAATTATGAGCAATTATGTAGGTATTGTTCGCTCCGAATTGCGTTTAAAACGTGCTTTTGATCGTTTGGAGATTTTATATAAAGAAAATGAAGCGCTTTACGAAAAAACAACGGTTACCCAAAAACTAGGCGAATTGCGCAATTTAATTTGTATTGGCTATTTAATCATCAAACACGCTATGCGCCGCAAGGAGTCTGTGGGTTTGCATTATATGGTGAATTATAGCAAAGATGCAGTAAAATAAATTTTTTCTATAAATTTTAGTAAAAACAAAAAAAACATTACATTTGTAGCCCAAAATGGTAGATGTAGCTCAGTTGGTTAGAGCATCGGTTTGTGGTACCGAGGGTCGAGGGTTCGAGCCCCTTCATTTACCCTTCTAAAAAGGCTGTCCGCTAACTAGCGGACAGCCTTTTTTGTTAATTTTATATACCTTTAGTATATATTTTTCGAATGAAAAAAGTTTCTGTTTTTTTTATATTGATGATCCTTTTGAAAATGAATGGTTACTGTCAAACGTATCCAATGTTTGGCAATGATATTCCAGTAACAATTAACGGACTAACATTTGATGCTATGGAACCAGCATTGTCAACGGATGGTAATGCCTTGTTTTTTAATAGTTTAAATGATGGTATAACAACTAGCATTTACTATGCGGCAAAAGTAAATGATTCTGTTTTTAATTTTATTGGGCTTGTTCCTATTATTAACCAAACTGTTACACCTCACTTAGATGGGGTAGCTTCATTAGACTCATCAAATAATCTATACTGGGTATCCACTCGAAATTATCCCGCTTCCTATAATAATTTGCAACGCATTAAATTTACAGGAACTAGTTACACAAATTTTGGTTCAGTTTATGGAGATTTTTACATCAACTCTCCTGGCCATCTTATTATGGATGCCACAACAAACTACAGCGGTGAACAACTTATATACTGTAATGCCTTTTTTAATAATTGTTTGGGAGGAGCTCCTTGTAAATCATCAATGGGAATGGCGCAAAAATTAAATGATTCTACTTTTAATAAACTAATAAATACATCTGCATTATTTACAAACATAAACGATACCACTAATTATATTGTTTACGCGCCAAGTATTTCAAAAGACGGGTTAGAACTTTATTATACTAGGTTATTACATTATGCTACGCAAACAGAAATTATGGTATCCGTAAGAACTAATACCAATCAGGCATTTAACTTACCAATGTTATTAATAGGATCACCCAATTTATTGCCAGAAGCAGCTACCATTAGCTCCGACAATTCTAAAATATATTATCATAAAAAAGTTGGAGGTATCTTCAAAATATTTTTCCGAGAAAAAGTAATTCCAACTCATATTGATAATAATAAGAAACATACTGAAATCGTTATATTCCCAAATCCAGCATCTAATGCAATTTTCATAAAAGCTAATAATTACTCTGGTGACTACGAGGTAGAAATATATAACGTGCTTGGGATATGTGTTTTAAAATCAGTAATGCAAGAAAGCATTGATGTGAGTAGACTAGCAAAAGGCATATACTATATAAAAGTAATGCAAGAAGACCGAACAATAGTTAAGCAAATTATTAAGCAATAATTAACCTCCATCAATATGCAACAATTCGACGTCATCATATGCGGAGCTGGCCCAGCTGGAAGCACTTGTGCTTTGGGCTTGTTTGAGGCAGGGTTGAATGTTGCTTTGTTGGATAAACAATCTTTTCCCAGAGAAAAAATTTGTGGCGATGCTTATGGTGGTTATGCCTATAAAATATTAAATACAATCTCTCCAAAGTTCGGAGCCAAATTATTAGCCATCAATCAAGGTGCTATTATTAAACGTGCCAAATTTGTGTCTCCTAAAAAACACTTAGTTGAAATTCGCTTAAAAGGTTTTTTCTCTAGTCTGCCACGCACTGTGTTTGACAATTTTTTACTGCAGATGGTAAAAGAAGAAACAAAAACGACCATCTTCGAAAATACCACTGTGCAAAAAAATAGATGTGCAAAAAGATGGTGTAATTATAACAACTCATGACGGAACACAATTAAAAGCAAAAATGGTAATTGGTTGTGATGGCGCACACTCCATCGTTCAATCTGCTTTAACCAATACGCGTGAAGCATTAGTTGAAACCTATCCTGGCATTCGTTCTTATTACAAAAATGTAAAGGGTGTAGAACAAGACTGTTTGGAGATTCATTTTTTACCAAACATTCCAAAAGGTTACTTCTGGATTTTTCCTTCTACGGATGGTTTAACTAATGTAGGAATTGCTGCTAATAAAAAAATGTTAGCGAAGCACAACATCAACATGCGAAAAGAATTTCACTACTTGATGAATGAAGCTCCGCAATTTAAAGAACGTTTTGCTGAAGCTGAATTAGTTGGTGAAGAAAAAGGTTGGTCAATTCCTATCGGTTACTTTGATGGTAAATTGCCAATCTCTGGCAATCGTATACTATTGTGCGGAGATGCAGCAGGCCTTGTGGAACCAGCTACTGGCGAAGGTATTGCTCCCGCCATGTCATCAGGTAGATTCGCCGCCTGGCAAATTAAAAAATGTTTTAAAGAAAATAATTTCTCTGCCGACTTTATGAAAGGTTATGAAAAAGACATTCATAAAAAATATTTCAGAAATTATTATTTCAAAACAACCATTACCAATCTCTATTATAAAATGCCGTTCTTAATGGATTGGGTAATTGCATTTTTTTCTGGCCTACATAAATTACAAGGAAGAAAATATTAAAATCGTTTCAATTGCTCGTTCCCAAAGAAATCCCACTCAGGCGTATTGATTTGTTCTGCATCTGCATTCAACTCATACCAAGGAGAAATAGCAGGATTGTTTTTATTAATCAAAATATGAATGTCTTGCGCAGGCATATAACTCTGTGCTACCATAAATAGTTTTTTATTGGTTTTTGTATTAATTGCCATATCCACCACAATAACCGCATGTCCTGGGCTTCCTCCTAAAATCAATACATCTCCAATTTGCATGTCTTTTTGAGCAACCTTATTTAATTCTTTACTTAAAGACGCTGTGCCTGCATAAGTAAATACCATATTTAAATATTCTTTAAAGGATGTATAGGAAACACTTTCTTTCGTTGTCTTTACCCAAGTTACATTATTGCCTTTTACTGCAATGCGATAACCTTTTCTCCACTTAGCATATTCTGCATTAAATCCATTGGTGAAATTAAAATGCAAGGCATCATACAATTTATTTTGATATAAATACTCGGCGCGCAAACGCATCACTGCATCTGCACATTGTTGTAAATCTTTTGAACCGACATCAACATTTAAAACTGCGGCAGCCACTTTATTTGGTTTTTCTTGTCCGTTATAAAAATGAACTAACGTGCCGTTTGGTTTTAAAGAAGTGCTTTGGAGAAATGCTCCGAAAGAATTTATTTCAGATTTTACTCTGACAAAACCTGCAGGCGTTGAGAAACGTTCAGCAACTGTTTTTCCAGCAGCAATAACTAATAAAGACGGTTGTTGTTTACGAAAAGCAAAAACAGAAATCAAACAAACCACACAGGTTAAAACACCAAATTTAAAATATGTGTTTTTGTTTACGATGATTTAAAAATATAAATCGTCCGTTTTTAAACGTAAATAGCGGCTTACAGAAAGTGCTGCACTTAAGCCTGAAATTAAAACACCCAAAGCCACAATGCCTCCAAACAATACCGCTAATAAATTAGGGTCTTGTAGCTGCAATAAATCCGGGATATAATTTGTGCTCAACACTAAAAAGCCAGCTAATAAAAAACCTGCTAGTAAGCCTGCAATAACTCCCTGACGAACCCCTTTTAAAATAAATGGCATACGAATAAAGCCTTGCGTAGCACCCACTAAATACATCGTTCGAATTAAGAAGCGTTTCGCATAAATGGATAACCTAATGGTGTTGTTAATTAAAGCAATGGCTACTACTAATAACAAGCCGCTAAATATTAAAATGTAAATACTAATGACTTTTGCATTATCGTTCACTTGCTTAATCATGTCTTTGTGATAGATTACCTCTTTCACAAAATGTTTTTGCATGATCTGTTTTTCGAAACCTGCTAAACTATCAATATTAGCGTAATCTGAATTTAATTTCACATCCAAAGAGGATAGTAACGGATTATATCCCAAAAATGTAATAAAATCTTCTCCTAAGTCTTTTTGTAATTTTTTAGCTGCTTCGTCTTTGCTGATATAGGCTACTTCCTTAGTAAACGCGGATGAACTAATTTCTTGTTTTAAAATGTCTAACTCTGCTTGTGTTGTTGTGTCTTTTAATACTACTTGAAACCCTACATTTTCTTTAATATGGTTGGATAATTTTTTAGCATTGATAACCACCAATCCTAAAAGGCCAAGCATAAATAAAACCAAAGCCAAACTAATGACAACGGTAACCGAAGATGTTTTTAATTTTTGAGTAGCTGTTCTATTCGACACGTTTACTAATTTTAATATCTACTAAAAATAAGCAGTATATAAAAACGCAACTGAGATATAATAATGAATAATTAACAGAGGGTTGTTTGTTAGCTTATAACGCTAACTAGCACGTGCACAATTTTTCTTCTTTTCTTTTTCCTTGATGAAAAAGAAACAAAAAATCAAGGCGAAACGCCAACTTCAATCTTTTTCTCCCACAAAAAGCCTACGCAATGCCACCGAAAAAATTGCAGTTCGCACCGTTTCGCCAGAACCAGCCGTACTATTACCAACGTATGAGAAAGTTGCTAAAAACTACAATAATAAATCAGGTCTTCTTAATTTAGTTCTTTCTAAAGACTGTTCATGCCTCCACTCCTCTACTTTTTTGGTGTTTCCGCTAGTTAAAAGCTCTGGCACTTTCCATCCATTATAATCTGCGGGACGAGTATAAACTGGAGGTGACAACAAATTGTCTTGAAATGAATCGGATAAAGCCGATGTCTCGTCATTTAAAACGCCTGGAATTAATCGAATAATACCGTCACATAAAACAGCAGCTGGCAATTCACCACCACTCAATACATAATCTCCAATGGAGATTTCTTTGGTAATAAAGTGCTCACGAATACGCTCATCAATTCCTTTATAATGGCCACACAGAACAATTAAATTTTTTAAAGTCGATAAATGATTGCAAGTGTTTTGTTTGAGTGTTTCTCCGTCTGGAGTCATGTATATAATTTCGTCGTAAGTACGTTTACTCTTTAAATCGTTGATACAATTAGCAATGGGTTCAATCATCATTACCATTCCTGCACCACCACCAAAAGCATAATCATCTACTTTTCTGTGTGGTTCAATGCCATAATCGCGTAAATCAACCACATTAACCGACACCAACCCTTTTTGAGCGGCTCTTTTTAAAATACTGTGGCTAAATGGGCTTTCCAATAAAGGCGGATGAACCGTAATGATATCAATATGCATGCTCAAAATTAACAAAAAATTCAGGAATTATAGCGGTTTAATTATCCCATTAAACTATATTTGTTTAACAAAATTAAATTTTAAGATGAGACATATTCTACTAGCTATTACTTTATTAATTGGGTTACATTCTTTGGCACAAAAAAAAGAAAAAAAGATTGATCCAGGTTTAAAATATATATACAAGGAAGCTACCTTAGAAACAGATGACTATAATGTTTACATTATTGATGCTGTTGCTGTTGGAAAACAAGTGAAATTTAAAATTAAAATTTTTAATAAAACCAATGATTACTTATTAATCAAACCAAACGAAATTAATTATGTAGTAGACGGTAAAACTGTTTTTTGCAGAGATAAAAATTTTGTAGTTCAACCAAATGAAGAGGAAACAGAAGTGCTTGATTTTAGAGGGACAGACATGCAAGCTGATAAATTTACTTTAGAATTAAAAGGTATTTACAAAGCTTCGGCTGGTGGCCAGGTAACTAAAATTCCAAACTTTGAGTTACCTCCCACTAAAAACGAATTTACGGAAGGAAATTTTACTTGCACTTTAAAAAAGAATGAATCCGTTACAGCCAAAGCCTACGGTAAATTTGAATGCATTTATACTGGTGATGGTATTGGCATCATGAGTCCAAATAAGTGTGTAGCCATTATGCCTAATGGAGCTGAGAATCCAAATGCTAAAAAGAACAAAACGATGATTTTAGAAAGAGGTAAAACTGATGATTTTACAGCAGTGTTTAATGAAGTACCTGGTGCTGGAGATCTTCAAAAATCAAAGATTGCTATTAAATGGAACGAAACATTTAGAGAATCAAAACTACAGAAATTAAATCTTGCTAAAGTTGAGTTGATTAAAGATATAATTAAATAATTTTATTTCTTCTCTAATCTTCCCCAAACACCAAGTGGTAATTTAATTCCACTTTTTGCGTCTAGATATAATTCTCCGATACTTAAATTGGATTTATGTTTGGTAGCAAATGGCTCTAATAAATTTTGAGGTACTAATGCCGAAAAGCCTAATGAATAAGCATTAAGAATCAGTAAATGTTGCTTAGGATCTAAGATTTGCAATACACTATCAATCATTTCTAAAATATTATCTTCTAATTTCCACTTCTCACCATTTGGTCCGTGCCCAAAAGCTGGAGGATCTAAAATAATGCCTTGGTATAAATTTCCTCTGCGTTGTTCTTTCTTTACAAACTTTAGAGCATCATCAATCATCCAACGGATATTATCCAAATTAGATTTTTGCATGTTTTCGTTAGCCCAATTCACTACTTGCTTAATACTATCTACGTGTGTTACATCCGCTCCAGCTGCTCTTGCAGCCACAGAAGCTCCTCCGGTGTAGGCAAATAAATTTAAGAATTTAGGTTTTTCTAAAGGAGATAGATAATCAAAAATCACATCCCAGTTACAAGCCTGTTCAGGAAACACCCCCACATGTTTAAATGAGGTTAAACCTAAACGCAAGGTGATTTCTGTATTCCCCAAAGGATAAGAAATTGTCCATTGATCAGGCATTTTTTTTAAGGCCTTCCACTCTCCACTTGAGCTGCTTTTAGGCACAAATTTCACATGCGCTTGCTTTTCCCATTCAGCATATGAGTATTTTTTTTTCCAAACAGCTTGTGGTTCAGGGCGAATAGTAATGTATTTACCAAAACGTTCCAGTTTTTCAAAATCACCACAATCTATTAGTTCATAGTCTTGCCAGTGGGTTGGAGTTAATAATTGCATTCTGTGAAGTTATGAGTTATGTGTTATGTGTTATAAATTTTATAAAGAAGTAGTAAAAAGAAGGTTGTTAATAAAAGGGTTTAGCTACAGAAACTCTACTGAACTAAAAGTTCTACTTTAGATACATATCAATTTAATTTTTATGCAGAAATTACAATCATCGTTTGTTGCACTTATAAGTGTGTTTTTCTTTTGGGGTTTTGTGGCGGCTAGTAACGGAATTTTAATTCCTTTATTCAAAGAAAAATTTACACTCACACAATTTCAGTCTCAATTAGTTGATTTAGCTTTTTATGCGGCTTATGCCGTAGGTTCTATCATTTATTTTTTTGCTTCACGTGCATATGGAGATCCTGTAAATAAAATTGGTTATAAAAAAGCCCTCATTTTAGGTTTATTAATTTCAGCAATTGGCTCATTATTTTTTATTCCAGCAGCTAGTTTAAATTCCTACCCATTATTATTATGTGCCTTATTTATCATTGGTTTAGGATTTGCCTTACAACAAATTGTAGCGAATCCTTTTGTAATAAACTTTGGCGCTAAAGAAACTGGGGCGCAACGTTTAAATCTAGCAGGGGGTATTAACTCTTTTGGAACAACCATTGGTCCCGTAATTTTAAGTTATGCATTATTTGGCAACATTAGTGCGCCAGCAGCAGCAGATAGCAGCTTAGAGGCAGTGAAAATTCCTGCACTCATTTTATTTGCTTTGTTTATTTTGTGTGCTAGCATTTTATGGTTTTCTAAATTACCAGAAGTCACCAATTCCGAAAAGTTAGATAAAGACTTAGGCGCTTTAAAATATCCGCAATTAACATTAGGGATGGTAGCCATTTTTATATATGTGGGCGTTGAAGTAACTATACAAAGTAACATGGGCGCTTTATTAGCGATGCCAGAAATTAAAGGTATTGACCATACAAAAATTTCTCATTTTATTTCCTTGTATTGGGGTAGTTTAATGATTGGGCGTTGGACCGGTGCTTTAGCGGTTTTTAATTTTAGTAAAACAATTAAAATCATTATGCAGTTTATTACGCCATTTATTGCTTTTGGAGTTATTTATGGTATTAACTATTTAAGAGGAAGCAACGTGGACGATTATATATTTTACATCCCATATATTTTATTAGCAACATTAATATTCATTTTCTCGGGCGACAATCCTGCTCGAACTTTAATGATACTCAGTTTAACAGCTTGTGTGATGATGGTTGTTGGATTAGTGAGCACAGGAAATTTAGCATTATACTCTTTTATTAGCGGCGGATTATTTTGTTCAGTGATGTGGCCTTGTATTTTTGCATTAGCTATTAATGGTTTAGGAAAATACACCAATCAAGGTTCTTCTTTATTAGTAATGATGATTTTAGGCGGAGCCTTAATTCCTCCATTTCAAGGGTTTTTAGTAGATGTATTAAATCCGCATTTATCCTATATTGTTACTGTATTTTGCTTTGCTTATTTAGCTTGGTACGCTTACAAAGTAACTTCTATCTTTAAAAAACAAGGCATTGAATTAGATTCTAATTCTAGTGCAGCACATTAATATAAATTTATAACATAGCAAGAAATGAAAGTAACGATTAACGTCAAATTAGTAAATTCAAAATTTAGTCAAGCTTACGCCGATAAAGATAATGAAGGAGAAGAAACAGAAGACAATATCAAATATTTATGGGAAGATGAATTTGATGTGCAAGGCAATGTAAGAGAGTTTAAAGTGGTTAATAATGCTACTTATTTATTAAGAGGTTTATACCCTAACGATGATGAATTTTGTTTTGAAATTCCCGACATGATGATTGTAGAATGCACCATGGATGATGGCTCAATTACGCAACTACCTTTTTCTAAAAAAGCAGTGAGTAAAACAGATAAGGTTGAATCAAGTGACAGCTTCTTGTTTAATGTGTATTTAAAAAGTGTTCGTCAGGTGGTAAACCCTATGACTGGCGTTTATATTTTAGCAGATGATTTTCCGAAAGAATTATCAGAATTGGTAAATAACGATGAGGAAGAATAAATTATTCTTCATACTATTAATTATTATATCGTTGAGAATTATTTCTCAAGAACAACAATCTTCATTACCAATTATTCCTTTTCCTAAAGAGTGCAAACAGTTGCCAGGAAATTTTGTGCTGTCCTCTTCTACAAAAATTGTCGCAACTTCGCTAAAAGTACAAAATGAAATTGATTGGTTTAACGACTATTTAAAAACCTATTATGGTTTTACGCTTCAGGTAGTCGATAAAGAGCCCAAAAATGGGAACTACATTCAATTTACAATTCCTGATTGGGAAGCTGGCTACAAAGAAAATTATCATCTAACCATTTCTGAAAATGCTATTACAATTTTAGCAGAAGGAAATAGTGCAGGAAATTTTTATGCCCTTCAAACTTTGATTCAATTATTGCCAATTGAAAAAGGTAATGCACTTTTAATACCATGCGTTCAAATAAAAGATTCACCCCGATTTGAATGGAGAGCCATGCACTTAGATGTATCTCGTCACTTTTTTCCAATTAGTTTTATTAAAAAGTACATCGACATTTTAGCGATGTATAAAATGAATACTTTTCATTGGCATCTAACCGACGACCAAGGATGGCGCATTGAAATTAAAAAATATCCAAAGCTAACTACAGTGGGTGCATGGAGAAAAGGAACCATGGTTGGTAAATACAGCGATCATAAATATGATAGTATCCCCTATGGTGGATTTTATACACAGGAACAAATTAAGGAAGTTGTCACTTATGCTGCTAAGCGACATGTTACCACTGTTCCTGAAATAGAAATGCCTGGTCATGCTGTTGCGGCTATTGCCTCTTATCCTTATCTATCATGCACTGGAAAACAAATAGATGTTGAAAAAGGTTGGGGAGTATTTGAAGACGTATTTTGTACAAAAGATTCAACCTTTCAGTTTATACAAAATGTGCTGGATGAAGTGATTCCTTTATTCCCTGGAAAGTACATTCACATTGGCGGAGATGAAAGTCCTAAAACGAGATGGAAGGTTTGTCAGCAATGTCAAAAGAGAATAAAAGATGAACACCTAAAAGATGAACATGAGTTACAAAGTTATTTTATTAAACGCATAGAAAAATATGTAAATAGTAAAGGCAAACAAATTATTGGATGGGACGAAATTTTAGAAGGAGGCTTAGCGCCTAACGCTGCGGTTATGAGTTGGCAAGGCATTGAAGGAGGAATAGCAGCAGCCAAACAAAAACATATGGCAGTGATGACTCCTGGTTCACATTGTTATTTTGACCATTATCAAGCTCCTGCATCAGATGAACCTTTGGCAATTGGCGGTTATACTCCTATTGAAAAAGTATACAGTTACGAACCAATTCCTAATGAACTGAATACAGAAGAACAACACTATATTCTAGGAGCACAAGCCAATCTATGGACGGAATATATTTTAAATGAAAAGCATTTAGAATATATGGCACTACCTCGTATGGCAGCATTAGCCGAAGTAGTATGGACACCAAAAGAAATAAAAAATGAAACTGCTTTTTTAACTCGTCTTCAAAAACACTTTTTATTGTTAGATAAATTAAATATCAATTACGCGAAAGCCTTATATAAAGTAGAATCAAAAGTTTCACCGTCAACAACAACCAAACATATTGCCTTAGAGTTAAATGCTAATTCGTCTCTTGGAGAAATTCGTTTTACAACTGATGGCACAACACCAACGACTGAATCCTTATTATATCAATCGCCTATAGAGTTAGAAAAAGATATTACCATTACAAGTGCATTATTTAAAGGCAAAGAATTGAAAGGAAAAATAGCTTCTCGCAATTATTCGATTAATAAAGCCACCAACAAACCCATTACATTAAAAACACCTCCTAGTAAATCTTACAATTATGGTGGTGGATTTAATTTGGTAAATGGTATTGTAGCCAAACTACCGAGAGCCAATAACGAATGGCTTGGTTGGGGCGGAAATGATTTAGAGGCAATTATTAATTTAGAAAACAAAGAAGAAATTTCACAAATACAAATTGGATTTCTAAATGAAGAATTAAGTTGGATTTACTTGCCAAAAGAAATTGAATTTTTAATTTCTGACGATGGTAAAACATTTACATCTATTGGCAAAACAACCGTAAAAGATAATCGCTTTGCAAAATTACAAGTCACTAAAATTAAAACGACCTACGTTAAAATTATTGCAACCAACTTTGGCAACATTCCTACAGGTAATCCTGGCGCTGGAGAACCCGCTTGGCTATTTTGCGATGAAATTCAAATACAATAACATGAATACAAACCGACGACAATTCATAAAGCTTTCAGCATTTGCAACTTCCTTGTTTGCTTTTAATAAAAGTAAAGCATCAGAGGTTATAACTAATGCATCTAAAGAACAAATCAAACCAATTGTGATTTCTACTTGGCGTTTTGGTGTAGAAGCCAACGCAGAGGCTTGGAAAATCTTATCGAACAAAGGAAGAGCATTAGATGCGGTGGAAGCTGGAGTAAAAATTCCTGAGGCCGACCCTAAGGAACGAAGTGTTGGTTATGGCGGCAGGCCTGACCGTGATGGAAGAGTCACTTTAGATGCGTGCATCATGGATGATTTCGCAAATATTGGTTCCGTTGGTTGTTTGGAACATATTGTACATCCTATCTCGGTAGCAAGAGCCGTCATGGAAAAAACACCACATACCATGTTAGTTGGCGAAGGCGCTTTAGATTTTGCTTTATCACAAGGCTTTAAAAAAGAAAATTTATTGGTCAAAGAATCTGAAGAGGAATGGAAAGAGTGGTTAAAAACATCAAAATACAAGCCGATAGCCAATATCGAAAACCATGATACAATAGGCATGGTAGCTTTAGATATGAACGGTAATTTATCAGGTGCGTGCACAACCAGTGGCATGGCTTTTAAAATGCACGGACGAATTGGAGACTCACCCATTATTGGCGCGGGCTTATTTGTAGATAATGAAGTTGGCGCAGCAACTGCTACAGGACATGGTGAAGAAGTCATGAGAATTGTAGGAAGTCATACCGTAGTAGAATTAATGCGTCAAGGATTGGCTCCTGAAGAAGCTTGCAGAAAAGCAGTAGAGAGAATCATCACCATTGCAAAAAGAAAAAACAAACCATTAGATGAATTACAAATTGGATTCATTGCCATTAACAAAAAAGGAGAACATGGCGCCTACTGCTTACAGAAAGGTTTTAACTATGCAGTCTATTCTCCTGAAATAAACAATCAATTAATTGATGCTAAACACATCCTTTAAATATGTATTAGAAATTGCATGCTTTAATGTGCAATCTTGTGCACAAGCTCAAGAGGCTGGAGCAGACAGAATTGAATTTTGTGATAATTATAGTTTAGGAGGAATTACTCCATCACAAACTGACATTATTGAAGCAAAAAAATTATTACATATTCCTTTACACGTGATTATTCGTCCGCGTGGAGGAAATTTTGTTTATGATACGAAAGAGATAGAAATGATGAAGCATGATGTTTTATTTTGTAAAGAACATAACATAGATGGCGTAGTTTTTGGTGTTTTAAATTCTGACAATACTATTGATGTAAAAGCAAATAAAGAATTAGTTGAACTCGCCAAACCAATGTCGGTAACATTTCATAGAGCCATTGATTCATGTGAGAATATAGAAAAATCATTGGAGGAAATTATTGAACTTGGGTTTAACAAAGTACTAACATCAGGCGGAAAACAAAACGCTTTAGACGGAATTGACACATTAAAAAAATGTCAAGAAAAGTATGGAGAAAAAATTACGATTATTCCAGGAGGTGGTATCAGAAGTAACAATATAGGATTAATTGCAAAGGAAACAGGCTGCATCCAATTTCATTCGGCAGCACTTACTAATAGTTCGGACATTGCAGATGCAAATGAAATAAAATATTTAAAAGCAACCTTGTTTTGAAAAAATACTTCATATATCTATTTACTTTAAGCTCTGTGTTTTTGATAGCACAAAACTCAACCGTAGATTTAAATGCAAGTTGGCAATTCAAAAAATCTGGTTCCAATCCATATTATCCAGCAATTGTGCCAGGAACTATTCATACTGATTTATTGAATAACAAATTAATTAAAGATCCTTTTTATTCAGATAATGAAAAAAGTTTGCAATGGATTGAAAACGAAAGTTGGGAATATGTAGGGAAATTTAACTGTGACAATATCACTTTAAAAAACAAACATCTTGAATTAAATTTTGAAGGCTTAGATACTTACGCGAAAGTGTTTTTAAATGGGCAACCAATCTTAGAATGCAACAACATGTTCCGTTCCTGGAGCGTTGATGTGAAGCCATATTTAAAGGCAGGAGAAAATACACTACAGATTATTTTTGAGTCTGCTGTCAAAAAAGGAAAAGCAGACGCCGCTAAATTACCATATATTTTACCGGGTGATGAAAAGGTATTTTCTCGAAAAGCTCAGTACCAATATGGTTGGGACTGGGGACCGCGTTTTGTAACCTGTGGTATTTACAAGCCAATAAAATTAAATTGTTGGAATGATGTGAATGTTATTTCTGTTAATCCAATTATCAAAAACATCAGTGATTCCTTAGCCGATATTGTATTTATTGTAGAAACAAAAAGTGATACTGCTATTTCTGGAAGACTCAACATTAATACCTATCGTGGAGAAATAAACAACGCAAAACTTCAATACAATACTAATTACCCCTTAAACCTAGAAAAGGGAATTAACGTCGATACGTTTCGCTATTCTATTCGTAACCCAAAACTTTGGAATAGTAATGGCTTGGGAGAAGCTAATTTATATGGTTACGACGTCAATCTCAGATATAATGGTTTAGCCATTAATCATTATGGAACAATTGGTTTAAGAACCTTAGAGTTAATTCAAGAGAAGGATTCTGTAGGGCAAAGTTTCTATTTTAAACTAAACGGTAAGCCTGTCTTTATGAAAGGAGCAAACTATATCCCTCAAGATAATTTTGTTTCAAGGACCACCAAACTCGATTACAAAAAGATAATTCAAATGGCTAAAGATGCTAATATGAATATGCTGCGAGTTTGGGGTGGCGGTGTTTACGCTAATGATGAATTTTATAAAGAATGTGATAGAAACGGAATTTTAGTGTGGCAGGATTTTATGTTTGCATGCGCGATGTATCCTGGAGATTCTGCCTATGTAGAAAACCTCAAACAAGAAATAACAGAGCAAATAAAACGTTTACGATCACATCCGAGTCTAGCATTATGGTGCGGAAATAATGAAGTTGACGAAGGATGGCAAAATTGGGGATGGCAAAAACAATACAAATACTCAAAAAAGGATTCTGCAAAAATTTGGAATGATTACCAAAACTTATTTCATGAGGTAATTCCAAACATTGTAAACAAATATTATCCCCCTCTGGAGGGGGCAGGGGGAGGTATTTATTGGCCTTCTTCTCCTTCTATTGGTTGGGGACATAAAGAAAGTTTGCAGCAAGGCGACTCACACTATTGGGGTGTTTGGTGGGGTAATGAACCTTTTGAAACTTACACCAAAAAAGTCGGGCGCTTTATGAGTGAATATGGTTTTCAAGCAATGCCTGACATCAATACATTTAAAACCTTTTGCGATAGCAATGAATTAAATTTAAATTCTAAGTCTGTGAAGGCGCATCAAAAACATCCAAAGGGTTATGAAACCATTCAAACTTATATGGAACGTGATTATAAAATTCCAAAAGATTTTATGCAATATAATTATGTGTCTCAACTACTACAACGCGATGGAATGAAAATAGCCATTGAAGCACATCATAGAGCAAAGCCATACTGCATGGGAACCTTGTATTGGCAATTAAATGATTGTTGGCCTGTTACTTCTTGGAGCGCTATTGATTATAACTATAAGCCAAAAGCCTTGTACTATGAAACAAAAAAATTATTTAACGACATCACTATTTCTGTAAAAGAAGAGAAAAATGAGTATCAAATTTATATTATATCAGATAAGTTAACCGAACTAAAAGGAACATTAACAGTTTCAATAAAAAATATGAAAGGACATGTGTTATATACAAACAAGAGTACTGTTATTGTTTCAGCCAATGAAAGCAAAGTATATTTTAAAATAAATAAAAGCGATATGGAGCTTTTTACGAAAAATGAAATTTACTTATCAGTTGAGTTTATCGATTCAAAAGGAAAATTACTTACTAAACACATTTCATATTTTGTAAAACCAAAAGCATTGCAATTACAAGTGCCAGAAATCAACATCCAGTTTTCTAAAGAAAAAAAATGTCTGCTACTCTCCAGCAAAACCTTTGTCAAAGACTTGTATTTGTATTCAAATGACACCAATATTTCTTTTAGCGATAATTATATAGACCTCGAGCCTAATCAAATCATCGAAATAAAAACAAACGTAGGAATGGAATTATACAAGCAAATACAATACATTTCCTTATACGATATCAATCATTAAACTTATTAATTGAGTAACTTTACTATACCTTATGAAGAGCCTATTACTTATATTTTTCACTCTCAGCTTCTCAACTTTTGTAGCACAAACAAAATATGCCCAATTCGTCAATCCATTTATCGGAACTGGCGGTGCAGGGCATACGTTTCCAGGAGCTGTGGTGCCTTTTGGCATGATGCAATTAAGTCCAGATACGTGTATTGATGGCAGTTGGGAAGGTTGTGGTGGCTACCATTATTCTGATTCAATTATTTATGGATTTACACACACACATTTAAGCGGAACAGGCGTAAGTGATTATGGTGATATTTTAATAATGCCAACGCTTCAAAAAAGTAATTTCAAAAATAAAACTTACGCTACTAAATTTTCTCATTTGAAAGAAAAAGCAAGTGCGGGTTTTTATGAAGTGACGCTAAACAATAATGTGAATGTAAAATTAACAGCAACAGAACGCGTAGGTATTCATCAATACAGTTTTCCTAAAATGGATACTGCGACTATTGTGCTTGATTTATTGCACAGAGATAAAACATTAAACTGCTCATTAACTATTGTAGATAGTGTCACAGTGATTGGCTCTCGTATCAGCGAAGCTTGGGCTAATGAACAACATGTGTATTATATCATCAAATTCAATAAGCCCATTATTTCTAAAAAAATAAATGCTCAAACCCTTTCAAAAGGAATGTCTGAAAAAGAAAAAAATGTTGGGGCTTACTTTCAATTTGATAACCGCGATGGCAAACCACTACTAATTAAAGTAGGGATTTCACAAACAGGCACGGATGGAGCAAAATTAAATTTAGAAACTGAAGCGACACATTGGAATTTTGAGAAATACAAACAAGATGCAGAACTTAGTTGGGAAAAAGAATTATCCAAAATAGAAATACAAACTAAAAACGATGAACAAAACATTATTTTTTATACAGCCTTGTATCATTGTTTCACTCATCCTTCATTAGCTGGCGATGTGGATGGGAAATACAGAGGACGTGATTTAAAAGTTCATCAAGCAAATGGTTTTACGCCTTACACTGTTTTTTCATTATGGGATACATTTAGAGGTTTGCATCCATTATTTACAATCATTGAACAAAAACGTACAACCGATATCATCAACACCTTTTTACAACAACATAAAGAAAGCGGTCGTTTACCGATGTGGGAACTATCAGCTAATGAAACCAATTGCATGATTGGTTTTCATAGTGTTTCGGTAATTACTGATGCGATGACAAAAGGCATTACTGGCTTTGATAAAAATGCTATTTACGAATCTATGGCAGCTGCTTCTAATTATACGAGTTGGAGCATCCCAACTTTTAATAAAAACAATTTCGTACAAATAGATGATGAATCAGAAAGTGTATCTAAAACATTAGAGTATGCTTACGATAACTGGTGTATTGCTCAAGTAGCCAAAAAGTTAAATAAAAAAACAGATTACGATTTATACATGAAACGTGCGCAAGCCTACAAAAATGTGTACGATAAAAAAACAGGTTTTACGCGCCCACGTAAAAATGGGAATTGGCTTTCTCCTTTTGAACCTCGAGAAGTCAACAACCATTTCACAGAAGCTAATAGTTGGCAATACTCTTTCTTTGTTCCACAAGATGTTTCTGGATTAATAAAACTAATGGGTGGAGAAAAACAGTTTGAACAAAAATTAGATGATTTGTTTAGTGCTAAAAGCGAAACCGAAGGCAGAACACAAGCTGACATCACTGGTTTAATTGGTCAGTATGCACATGGCAACGAACCAAGCCACCATATGGCATACTTATACAACTATGTTAGCAAGCCGCAAAAAACACAAGAAAAAATCTATCAAATCTTAACCGAATTCTATAAAAATAATCCTGATGGATTAATTGGCAACGAAGACTGCGGACAAATGAGCGCCTGGTATGTATTGAGTTCCATGGGATTTTATCAGGTTTGTCCGGGTAAAGCAGAATACACCATTGGTTCTCCGTTATTTGACAATGTAAAAATCCATTTAGAAAACGGAAAAACTTTTGAGATTTCTAAAAAAAATCCAACTACTACATTTCAATATATTCAATCGTCTAGCATTAATGGAAAACTATCTAACAGTTCTATTTTATCTCACAGCACCATTATAACAGGAGGAAAATTAGAGTTTATAATGCAAGAAAAATTAGATGAAAAAAATCTATTTGGTAAATCTGCTTTATTGAGACCTTCTACAAACATTACTACAAAACAAATTATACAAGTGCCTGTGATTATTACGCCTGCGAAATTAACAGATACAGAAAAAACCATTAGCATTGAGCATCCCAATCCTAAAGTAAAATTGGTTTATACCATCGATGGCTCAGAACCAAAAGCTAACTCCAAAATATATGCTGGTCCTTTTACCTCTGATTCTTCAATTACCATTAAAGCCAAAGCGTTTTTAAATTTAGAAAGCAGTTCAGTAACTACGGCCACTGCTTATCGCAAACCAAATAATTGGAAAATAGCCATACAAAGTCAATACAACAAACAATACGATGCTGGCGGTGATGAAGGTATTATTGACGGGCAACATGGTACCACTAATTGGAGAAGTGGCGGATGGCAAGGTTTTCAAGGACAAGATTTCAATTGCATTGTTGATTTAGGAAAAGTAACTCCTATACAATATGTAACGGCTGAGTTTTTGCAAGACACTCGCTCCTGGATTTTGTACCCAAAACAAGTATCCTACGAAATTTCTGAAGACGGCATTAATTACAAGCCTTTTGGTGTAATAGAGAATGGTGTAGCAGCCGACGATTACAATTTACAAATGCGTACATTTTTACATAATAATCAAGTAAATGCTAAGGCTAGATTTGTTAAAATAAAAGCGACCAATTTTGGTAAATTACCAGACTGGCACCAAGGAAATGGAGGCGATGCGTTCATATTTATTGATGAAATAGAGGTCAGATAAATAGGTTTTATCGAAAAATAATTTTTATTTAGCAGTATGTTAAAACTGGCCTCGGTACTTATTTTTATTACCACTTTAAGCTTTGCTCAACCCAAATTAGGAATTTGGCGCGGCGTGCTTTCTCTAAATCCAGAAAAACAAATTGAACTCCCTTTTAATTTTGAAATAAAAAAACTGAAAGGCAAACACCAATTAATTATCCGTAATGCACAAGAACAAATTGTAGTGGATGAAATAAAATTGAAAAAAGATTCCTTCAATTTTAAGATGCCCATATTTGATACTGAATTTAGAACCAAATTAATTGGCGATTCCATCTTAACTGGACTTTGGATTAATCATACAAAAAAAGAAAATAACATCATTGCCTTTACAGCCAAAGCGGGCGACTCCAAACGATTTCCATATGTGCCCGGAAAACCAAATTCCTTTTATGAAGGTAAATGGGAGGTAACTTTTAGTCCAAGTACTGCCGATAGCTCCAAAGCTATTGGCATGTTTACTCATGCTAACGGAAGCGCTTATGTGTATGGAACATTTTTAACTGAAACAGGCGATTACCGTTATTTGGATGGCATGATGCATAATGGTAAGTTATACTTAAGCTGCTTTGACGGTTCACACGCCTTTTTATTTATTGCAGAAAATAATGGAACAGAAATTACCAAAGGTGATTTTTATTCGGGCGCCACGTGGCATGAAAGCTGGATTGGGAAGCGTAATGATAAATTTGAATTACACGACCCAGAAAGTTTAACCTATTTAAAAAATCCCAACGCAGAAATTAATTTCACTTTTTACAATACCAAAAACGAAAAAATAAGTTTAAGCGATCCTAAATACAAAAACAAAGCAGTGATTGTGCAAATTATGGGAAGCTGGTGTCCTAACTGTATGGACGAAAGTGCTTATTTATCTAAAGTTTACAAACAATACAATAAACAAGGTTTAGAAATTATTGCCTTAGCTTACGAAAGAACATCGGATGCAGAACGCGCTAAAACCAACTTAACGCGCTTAACCAAACGTTTTGATATTGGCTACGATATATTATTAACGGGATTAACAGGCAAAGACAAAGCCTCAGAAAGCTTACCTTTTTTAAATGGCGTGATGGCATTTCCTACCACTATTTTTTTAGATGCTAACCATGTGGTAAAATCAGTTTACACAGGATTTAGCGGCCCTGCAACTGGAAAAGCTTATGAAGACTATACCATTAAGACGGAAAAGTTAATTGGGGAGTTGCTTTCTAAGCAGTAAGATTCAAAATACCTTTTCTTTTTTGTATCTTTAAATTATGAGACGTTTAGTTTTTCTATCATTCATCCTATTTTATTTTGTGGCTAAACCACAGGCGCAAAATCTAATCCAAAACGGCAGTTTTGAAATTTTTGATAGCATAGATTGTGGTGGTGGTGGATTTGATAATTATTCAATGATAGGAACGCCTCATGTTGTAAATAACTGGTATTCCTTAAATAGCCCAGATTATTTTAATTCAACGTGTTTTGCGGGAGGGTTTAATGTTCCATATAGCTATTTTGGGCACTGTTATTCAAAACAAGGAAATGCTTACGCTGGCGGAATAGCATTTACTGGAAATTATGAAACCAAAGAATACATATATCAACAATTAAGTGTGCCATTGCAAGCTGGTAAAATATATTGTTTAAGTTTTTATGCATCTAGAGCCGACGGAGTTACGCATGCAGTCAATAACATTGGCGCTTATTTTTCCGCATCAATACCCCCTTTAGTTTCTAACTATTATGTTAATGCTACACCACAAGTGCTAAACCAAAGTGGTTTTATTACTGATACAATTTCTTGGACGGAAATACAAGGTTGCTTTACTGCTTTAGGTGGTGAGCAATATATAACCATCGGTAATTTTAACTCAAACGCAAATACAGATACATTATTTGTTGGAAGTGTTAATCAAACCCCATCAACGTTTAAATATGCTTACTACTACATAGATGACGTTACTTTAATAGACCAATCCACAGTGGGATTTAATGAATTAGATAAAGGAAAAAGTTTTGATATTTATCCAAATCCAACAAACTCCATTTTAAATATCGAGAGTAATAATCAGCAATTGCAAAATGCCACTATAGAAATGAAAAATACGTTAGGGCAAATCGTTTATTTTGATGTGTATGCACATCAAATCCATATTTCTGATTTACCATCAGGCATCTACTTTATAACCATAAATAATAAGGAAACTAAACGAACTATAAAGTTTGTAAAAGATTAATAAAACAAATTATTGTAAGGAAAACGAATCATTTTTTCTTAGGAAGTTTATAGCCAATTTGTGGTCGTTCCTTTTTGTTTTCTTTCTTTTCTAATAGCTCATCTAAGTACTGAAATACTAATTCGATATTTTTATCATGATTACTCACTTTTTTCTTGATGTATTCTATTTCGAGTCTTAACTCAGCGTTATTCAAAATCATTTTACGCAAAGCAACAAAAGCTCTCATCACAGCAATATTAATTTCTCTAGCTTTTTTGCTTTTTAAAACACTTGATAACATAGCTACGCCGGTTTCAGTAAAAGCAAATGGAAATGCTCCTCCTAAAGATTGTTTAGAAGGTATCACATTTTGTGATACCATAATCCCAACCTCTTTTCACTTAATACAAACATAAAATCATTAGGAAACAAGTCCCGATTTCTACGAACAGCTTGTTTTAATGCTCTTGTTTCTACTCCATAAATTTCTGAAAGATGAATATCTAACATCACTTTTTCTTCTCGTAATACAAAAATCTTATTAATTATTGCCTCTTCAGGAAGTAATACTGTTACTATTTGCTTTGCCATTTTAAAATAATCTAGGTATCACAATATGTGACACCTTTGTTCAGTATAAAATTAAATAATATAATAGCAGGTCTTTGCTATGAAATATAGCAATATTTGTTTTTTTCAAGGTCGCAAATTGCGATCTTGAAAATTTCTAATAAAACAAATTATTGTAGGGAAAACGAATCACATGAACTTTCTTCACGGTATCGTACACTAGTTTTTTAAAGTCTGTGATATTGTCTTTGTTTTTAGCTGTAATGTAAACACAAGTTTGATCTAAGTTCGTCATCCAGGTTTTTTTCAATTCATCTAAGGATAAATTTTCTCTAGTAACTGGCGTCAAATCATCGTCGTCTTTCTTCACATATTTAAAGGCATCAATTTTATTGAATACTAAAATCGTTTCTTTATCTCCAGCACCAATGTCAATTAAGGTTTGGCGTACTACATTGATATGATCTTCAAAATTAGGATGTGAAATATCTACGACGTGTAATAAAATATCCGCTTCACGAACTTCATCTAATGTACTTTTAAAACTCTCTACTAGCTGCGTTGGTAGTTTTCTAATAAAACCAACCGTGTCGCATAACAGGAAAAATAAATTATCAATGGTTACTTTTCTTACCGTTGTATCCAATGTTGCAAATAATTTATTTTCCGCAAATACTTCGCTTTTGCTAATCATATTCATGATGGTTGATTTACCAACATTGGTATAACCTACTAAAGCCACACGTACAAATTCGCCACGGTTTTTACGTTGTGTGGCCATTTGTTTGTCAATCACTTTTAAATCTTCTTTGAGTTGAGCAATTCTATCACGAGCAATACGTCTATCTGTTTCAATTTCTTTCTCCCCCGCTCCACCACGTGTTCCTGTGCCGCCACGTTGACGCTCTAAGTGAGTCCACATACCTGTTAAGCGTGGCAACAAATATTGCAATTGCGCTAATTGCACTTGCGTTTTAGCATGAGCTGTTTGCGCACGTTGCGAAAATATTTCCAGAATCAACGTAGTTCTATCTAATATTCTTACGCCTAACTCTTTTTCTAAATTACGTTGTTGCGAAGGCGATAACTCATCATCAAAAATAACAACGGTAATTTTGTTTTCTTTAATGTACGTTTTAACATCGCTTAATTTTCCTTTTCCTAAAAAAGTCGCTTTATCTGGTCTTTCTAATTTTTGAGTAAATACTTTTTTAGTTTCAACGCCATAGGTCAAGGCTAAAAAAGCCAACTCATCTAAGTATTCATAAGATAAAGCTTCGTTTTGTCGTTTATTAATAACGCCAATTAATACGGCGGTATTTGCTTGTGTTTCGGTAGAGTGCAGTTCTGATTTCAATAGTACTATTTTCCTTTTAAATCTGTTTCGATGTATGAAGCTACTGCTTCAATTTGTTCAGCGGTTAAAGCATCTTTGTAAGCAGCCATCGTGTTTTTACCATTGGCAATAATTTCTACAATACCAGCGTGTGGCAATTGAGTCACCGATAAATCTTTAGCGCCACTTAATCCTAATTTACCATTATCACCGTGACATAAAGCACATTTATCTGTAAAAATTTCTTTGCCATTAACAGCTACAATTTTTTCTCCAGCCTTCGCTCCTTTTGATTTGTATGCTAAAGAAAATGATACTACGATAAAGAAGAAAGATAGAGTTGCTAATATTTTGTTTTTCTTTTTAAAACCAACCACCGCTAAAGGAATTGATAAGAAAACCAAAACCAATTTAATAATCATAAACTTATTGATTTCGGGAACTTGAGTGATTAAGAAAACGCCTGTTGCTAAAAAGCCAAAGCTCACAATCATTTCTGCAACCTTAGTTTTCTTTTTAAATTTCTCCAATAATTCTTCCTTATCACTTAATAATAAAATAGTTTTAATTAAGTAGATCAATGTAAATAACACCACAAATAAGGTGTGTGAATGAAGCATGCCTGTAGCCATTGTATAATTTTTTTAGTTCAAAATTAACAAATTATCTTAAAACAAAAACTCTAAAGTAATTTTTATAAATAAGCGATAATGCTATATTTGTTACAATTAAAACATATTATGCGTCAATTACTTTTATTATTATCTACCGCCTTTGTTATCAATAAGGGTTTAGTGGCTCAAACTACTTTTCCTAATAATGGAGCGCCAAACAACATACACACACTTTATGCCTTCACCAATTGCACATTGCATGTGGATGCGGAAGTGACGATTGTAAACGCTACTTTATTTGTAAAAGATGGCGTGATTGTGAATGCAGGCGCTAATTTAGTGTCGAGCAAAGATGCCGTTACCATAGATTCAAAAGGAAAACACGTTTATCCTGCCTTTATTGATTTATACAGCGATTATGGCATGCCTGAAGTAAAAAGAATGCAGAATGACGATGCTCCAAAAAAAGGCGCTTTCGGCTGGAATCAGGCTATTAAAAGCGAAGTAGAAGCACAAAAAGTATTTTTACATAATCAACAAAAAGCAGATGAGTTACGTAAATTAGGCTTTGGAGCTGTGTTAACTCATCAAAAAGATGGTATTGTAAGAGGAAGTGGTGCTTTAGTGAATTTAGTAAATGCTAAAGAAAATGAAAGCATTATTAAAGATAGAGCAGCTGGTTTTTATTCCTTTAACAAAGGAAGTTCTCCTCAAGATTATCCTTCCTCTTTAATGGGCGCTATTGCCTTGTTAAGACAAACCTATTATGATGCAAATTGGTATAAAACGAATGCGTCAAAAACAGAGTACAATATTTCATTAGAAGCGTTTAATAAATTACAGGAGTTACCATCCATTTTTGAAGGCAATGATAAATACAATGATATTCGCGGAAAAAAAGTAGGTGATGAATTTAAAGTGAAATATATTATTAAAGGTGGTGGCAACGAATACCAGCGAATGTATGACATACAAAATTCATTTTCTAATTTCATTATTCCTATCAATTTTCCAGAAGCCATTGATGTGGAAGATCCTTTTGATGCAGAACAAGCATCTTTAACCGATTTAAAAAACTGGGAAATGGCTCCTGCAAATTTAGCAGAGCTAGAAAAAAACAATGTATCGTTTTGCATTACCACAGCTGATTTAAAAGATAAATCTGCTTTCTTAAAAAACTTACGTAAGGCAGTAAAACATGGTTTATCTGAGAAAATGGCATTGAAGGCATTAACTTATAACCCAGCAAATTTTATTGGTGTGCAAACTAAAATTGGCAGTTTAAAACAAGGCATGCTAGCCAACTTTTTTATTGCTTCTAAATCTATTTTTGAAGACGATGCGATAGTTTATGAAACATGGAGTAATGGCGTAAAGCATCAGTACAACGATTTATCATTACCACATATTAATGGAACATATCAATTAGTGTATGGTTCAAATTCACATAAAATTACCATAAACAAAGAGCAAGAAAATTATACAGGCTTAGTGCAATTAAAAGACAGCCTAAAAGCAAAAGCCAACGTGACTTTTAAAAATAATTTATTGACTTTAAGTTTCCCATACGATTCTACGTTTACTATACGCTTATCAGGAAATTATAACGAAAACACCAAATCATTTTCGGGCAAAGGTCAATACACTAATGGGAGCTGGATTGATTTTAAATTGACAAATTTAAACGTAATTGATACAGCAAAAAATCCCACTCCTAAAAAAGAAGTTGTTGATTATGGTAAAACCTATTACCCTTTTGGTGCCTATGGCGAACCCGAAGCAACTGCTGGTTTAATAAAAGATACTTGGCCAAAATTTAAAAAGACTTATGATGGTGTTTTAATTAAGAACGCTACTATATGGACGAATGAAAAAGATTCTATCCTAACCAACCAAGATGTGTATGTGGTAAATGGAAAAATTTCTCAAATAGGCGCAAATTTAAACGCCACAGGAAATACAAGAGTGATTGACGGAAAAGGCATGCATCTAACTCCTGGTATTGTGGATGAGCATTCGCATATAGCGCTATTTAGTGTAAATGAAGGTGCTGATGCTAGCAGTGCAGAAGTTAGAATGAGCGATGTGATTAATCCTGATGATATCAATGTGTATCGTCAGTTAGCTGGCGGAGTAACAACTGCACAATTATTACATGGTTCAGCAAATCCAATTGGCGGACAAAGTTGTTTAATTAAATTACGTTGGGGAAAAGGTGCTGATGAGTTTAAATTTGAAAATGCACCTGGCTTTATCAAATTTGCTTTAGGAGAAAACGTAAAACATTCAAACGGTACAAATCCTGATCAAGTAAGATTTCCTCAAACACGTATGGGTGTGGAACAATTGTATTACGATTATTTTACCAGAGCAACCGCTTATAAAAAACAAATGGGAGATTTTGGTAAACTTACTCCAAAGCAAATAGAGTCAAGTAAAACAACCACTCCACGCAGAGATTTAGATTTAGAAGCTCTAGCAGAGATCTTAGACACTAAACGTTTCATCACTTGTCACAGTTATGTGCAAAGCGAAGTAAACATGTTAATGCACGTGGCAGATAGTATGAAATTTAAAGTAAATACTTTTACACATATTTTAGAAGGCTACAAACTTGCCGACAAGTTAAAAGCACATGGAGCTAACGCTTCTACCTTTGCCGATTGGTGGGCTTATAAATTAGAAGTAATGGATGCCATTCCTCAAAACGCAGCCATGTTAACTAAAGTGGGTGTAAACACGGGAATCAACTCAGATGATGCTGAAATGGGAAGACGCTGAAATCAAGAAGCAGCTAAAACTATTAAATATGGTGGCTTAACAGAAGTGCAAGCTTTAAAGTTAATTACTTTAAATCCAGCAAAGATGTTACACATTGATGATAAAGTAGGAAGTATTAAAGTAGGCAAATCAGCAGATTTAGTGCTATGGACAGATAATCCTTTAAGTATTTATGCCAAAGTAAATACAACTATCATCGACGGACAAGTTTACTACGATAAAAACGATGACGCAAAATTACAAGAAGACATTAAAAAAGAACGCGCTCGTATTATTGCTAAATTAATTGTAGAAAAAAATAAAGGCGCTAAAGTGATTAAACCTCAAGCTAAAAAACAACATCACTTCCATTGTGATAGTGAGGAAAGTGGGTTTTAATAATGGCACTTAAACTACTATATGCGTAATCTGCTAATTTTATTCCTCCTTCCTGCATTCATTTATGGACAAATTGATACAGTCAATTTAATAAATAAACGTATTGAAAAAATAATAAGTGAGTGGCAAGTACCTGGTTGTGCTATTGGAATTATTAAAAATGGAACATTAATTTACGCTAAAGGTTTTGGTTACAGAGACCTAGAAAACAAACTCCCCGTTACTCCAAATACATTATTTCCAATAGCCTCTAACTCAAAATTATTTACATCTACTGCCATAGGAATAATTGTAAATGAAGGTAAATTAGAATACGATAAACCTATTAAATTCAACGTTCCTGAAATAGAATTTAATACGTCTACACTAAACAATGAAGTTACTTTAAGAGATATGTTATGTCACAGGACTGGTATTTCAGGAACTGATGATATATGGTATGGTTCAAATTCAACAAGAGCTGAAGTGTTTTCTAAAATTAAATCTCTTGAGACAAAGGCAACTATCAGAACTGAATTTATCTATTCGAATGCCATGTATATAGCACTTGGCGAACTCATCAAACTGAAAATAAATAAAACATGGGAAGAGTATGTTAAAGAAAAAATACTTTCCCCTCTTGACATGAGTCATACGGTCTTTTCCATAGAAGAACTAGAAAAGACATTGGATTATGCAAAACCTTATAAAACAGATTTTATTAAGAAAACGTTTGAACCTATTGATTTTTACAGGCAAACAAAGGCATCTACACCAGCAATGGGAATCAATTCAAACATTATCGATTTATCACATTGGGTTATTTGTCAATTAGCAACAGGAAAATTTAATCAAAAAGAAATTATTCCTAATTCTGTTATACGGGAAACAATGAAGCCCCTTACAGTAAGTTCGAGCTCTATAAAAGATAAAGAACTATCTTTTGAATTATATGGCATGGGTAGAACATTAAGGACTTACAAAAATCATTTGATGAGCGAACATGGTGGTGCGATCAACGGTTTTAGGTCACAAATAACATTATTCCCAGATGATAGTTTAGGCATTATTATTCTAACCAACTCCGCAGATCATAAAATTGCATCCTTTTTACAATTAGAAATTGCTGATGTCATGTTAAGTTTAGAAAAAACTCAATGGCATGAACGCACTTTAGATAGAAGAAAAAAGGAACTGGAAAAGTAAGTCCTTCAAGGTTAAGGATTTTATACCCTTTGCGAAACTTCCAATAAAAATTAAAACTAAAACATTATGGCTTTTGATGATCTTTCAGTTATTCAACAATACATTTTTGATGCTTGTAGTTTTGATTACACAAAACCTATACAAGAAATAGAAAGCGCAGAATATAATGCTTGTTCTTTTACATTAAATGATTTACACGTAAAATTTAGAACCGCCAAAATTACTCCAACAAAAACTGGGCAATTTGTAACGCTTTGGAAAAGGTTGAGCCACAGGAATCATTGCGCCTTTTGAAGCTTCAGATTCAATTGACCTCGTTATCATTAGTGTTAGAAAAGAAAATCGATTTGGACAGTTTGTCTTTCCTAAATCTGTTTTATGCAAACAGGGTATATTAACCGTTAATAATAAAGAAGGTAAACGTGGTTTTAGAGTTTATCCGCCTTGGGACGAAACAACAAACAAACAAGCCATCAAAACACAGAATTGGCAGCTAAATTATTTTTTAGATTTATCAAATCACACAAGTATTACTATTGATAAGGCTAAAAGATTGTATGGCGATAGATAACTATTAATTCTAATTTAGATACTTAACCAACCAAGTTGCTTGTAATGGTTGTTTCCATTTACTAGTTAATTCCGATGATTGTGTAATGGTATTATCAAACACTAAAGTGTTAGCTGAAATTGTATTAGAATTCAACAACTCTTTTACTTGAGATGCTTTCATAACCTCAACCTGATGATTGTTTTCGTAAGAAACCAACAAACGGTTTAAAAGTTCAAATGAAAAAGCTTGTTCTAATTCTTTTACAAAACGAACTTGTTTATCAATACTGCAACCACTTGCATTATACTTATCTTCGTTCACTTTAAAAATTAACAATCGATTTTCATATAGCTCAAAAGAGGCGTCTAAGCTCACATCATGAGCTGTCCAAGTGCTTACAAAATTCTGACAACGATTTTTGAAATCAACTAATTGTTCGTTGCTTAACTCTTTACTTAAAGTATAAATCCAAATACGTTCGTCCATGATTATATAATTATTCGATATCTATTTTTTTATTGATGACTTCATCATTAGAAATCAGTGTAATATAATACATTCCTCTTTCTAATTCAAGATGAATGGTATTACCTGTATTTTCTATTGTTTCAACAACTTGACCTACACTATTAACCACCGTTAATTTATCGATAGCATGTTTTAATCCTGTAATTGAAAAACTTCCGTTACTTGGATTAGGGAATAGAACAATATGTTCATTTTTATTATCGTAATCTCTTATCCCCGACAAAACAGAATGCCTTTTTGAAAATTCTTCTAAATACTGATTTGCCACAACAGCATCATGAAAAATTAAAGTGTTCTCATCATATTCGTCATTTGCAGAATTAGACCAATTGTGTGATCCAGTAACTACAATAGGATCTGAAGCACTATTCATCGCGTCAATAATGCAATACTTATGGTGAAAATCATTAGTCACATTTTCATGCGAAATAACAGGTATTCCAGCAGCCACTAGTTTATTATATTCTGACCCAAAATAACTCACATTTTCAATGATACATCTCACGTTCACACCTCGGTTTTTAGCGGCAACTACAGCATCACCTAAATCATTATCTGTAAATGTAAACATAGCAACATCCAAACTAAAATTTGCAGAATTAATTGCGTCTACAATTTTAGAAGCAGTGCCATCAGTTGGCGAAAAATAAGACTCAACAGTTGAACCTCCAATATTAAAGCTATGAATAGTGTTATCTGATTTAGCAGGACCAAATTTGCTGTTAGTTAAATTAGGCTGTGCTCCAGAAGAGCCCCACATTTCGTTAAACTCAACTGTGTAGTTTTGTGCTAAATTGGAATTTGAAATAATCACAATATTATTATAATCATCAAATATACTTCCATTCCCAAAGTTCATCGATCCAATTAATAACTTAGCATTATCAGCAATCACAAATTTATTATGCATCACATTGCTTGTTAAAGTAGAGGTGCGTTTTAAAAGTGGAATATTTGAATTTAAGCCCGATAAAGCTGAATTAAAGCTATTTGTTGAAGAAATGTATCTCACTTGAACTCCTCTTAAATGGGCGTTGTTGAGAGCTGTCACAATTTTTGTACTTCCATTATCCCAAACAGAAATATCAAGTGTTGTGTTAGATGAATTGATTAAAGCACAAATAGTGTCATCTAAATGAGCAGAGGTTTGAGCATCGGCAATACTAGAAACTATATTATCAACCGCCTGATTGAAATACACTTTTATAGTTTGTGCATTCAAAGTTTGTAATGACAAAAAACAAAGGCATAAAAACACAATTTGTTTCATTTTATTTCAATTAAATAAATTTACATTTTCTGCTTGCAAAGGCACACATACGCAATAAAATGATGCCATGTTTAAAACGAGAGATGTTTGTTTCTCCATAAGTTCGATCTCTGTACTTAATTGGAATTTCAACAATTTTTAAATTCAATTTATGTGCGCCAAACAATAAATCAAAATCTCCAAAGGGATCAAACTCTCCAAAATATGTTCTGTTCTTAGTTAGTTTAATATAGTCTTTTCTAAACATCACCTTCGTTCCACACAAGGTGTCCTTAAAGCGTTGGTCAAGCAACCAAGTAAATACCCAACTAAAGAAATGATTTCCTAAATAATTTAAAAAACGCATGGCTTCACCTTCCATTGGATATACTAAACGTGTTCCATTAATAAAATCGCCTTTGCTTCCTGCAATGGCATCATAAAATTTAGGAATATCTTCAGGTGGCACAGTTAAATCTGCATCTAAAATCATTAAAATATCGCCAGTTGCAATTTTATACCCTTCACGCACCGCATCAGCTTTTCCTTTTCCTTTTTGCTGGCCAATTTTTATATCGTGTGTGTCTTTATATTTTTGTTGAATGTCTTGAATTTTTTGCCAAGTGTCATCTGTACTATTTCCTTCAATAAAAATAATCTCTACATGCTTCCCAAATTTCGGTAAACGGGTAATGGCGTTTTCAATATTACCACTTTCGTTACGGGCAGGAATAACAACCGTTGTAGAGTATTTTGTTTTATAATCGTCTGGATTGCTTAATGGTAAAGGTTTTGCAAACGAATAGGTATTTAAACTAAAGAACCGAAAGAAAGGGAACTTCGCTAAAAACAAATTATGTAACTCGGCAATTAACGGAATATAAAAAGGAAAAATAAATCGTTTACTATTTCTATAAACATCAAATCCTGATACAAATAATAAATTGTTGACGTCTTTTGTGTTTAACCAGTTTTGAGTAGGCGTTTTAGTTTTTAGCCCTACAAGTTCAGCAAATTTTAAAGCAGGTTCCCATAGGGAGTTATAGTACTGAACAATAATTTTTGTATTTGGGTGACAAACTTTTTGAACTTGTTCAAATACCGCCTGTATATCATCCACAAAACCAATTAAATTGCTAATAATAACAAAATCATACTTTTCTGTTAGAGTAATGTTATTAGCGTCCATCAAAACGAACTCAATATTTTTACCTGCATGTTTTTCTTTAGCCCAAGCTATCTGTCCTTCGCTAAAATCAATGCCTGTTTTTTTACTACCAGCAATTCCCGCTAATAAATCGCCACTTCCACAACCAACTTCCAAAACAGAACTATCTTCGTGAGAAAAATAATTACAGTAATTCGTAATTTCGTTCCAATAGTAATTGGATAATCCACGTCCTTTTCTTTTAGAGGCAATGATGTTAAAATATTCTTTAATGTTCTGCAAAATGTAATTTTTTTAAGAAAGCTAATTTACAAGTTTAATTTAAAAAAGATGCTTAAAACGCCCACATTTATAGTGATATTTTGTATAAAACCTGTAGTTGTGGCTTAGGAATATCATATTCATCCTAATTAAACGGGAAAGTAGCTAAAAGGATTTATAAATTTGCTATGTGTGATTTAATTCAAGAAAATGATAATGAACCTAAAACATTTATGTGTAATAACCATCATCATGCTTAGCAGTATAGTGATGTGCTCACAAACTCAAAAAAAATCAGTCAACTATTCCAAAAAACCATATTGGATTGAAATGATGAAAGATCCTAAAGCCAACTACTTTGAAACCATCAAAGCGTATGATGCCTTTTGGGAAAATAGAAAAAAACCAAAGGATGAAGATGACATTATTGGGCAATCAAAAACAGTTGAAGCAAAACGAGGATTTTTAAGTCGTTGGTTTAAATCTAAAGAAGAACGTGATGAGGCGGATATAAAAAAATATGCCTTAGATGTAAAGAAATTCAAACATTGGAAATTAAAAACGGAACCATACGTGCAAGAAGATGGTTCCATTTTAGATGCCGATGCTCGGCTTAAATTATGGCAAGAGGAACAAAAACAAAACTAAGTTTATCTATTAAATTATTCCATCATGGCACTTAAAATCAAATATACATTCACAACTTTTTTTCTGTTAGTTTTTATCATCTGTTTTTCTCAACCAGGAACAACTTGGCAACAAACAGGACCAAATCTTTTCCCAACAAACGAAAGCGGACAAGTAAATGGTATTGGACGTGTTTGTCAGTTAAAGTTTCATCCCACTAATCCATTAAAAATGTATGCGGTTAGTGCCTCCGGGGGTTTATGGATTAGCAATGATAGTTCAGCTACTTGGGTAAAAACAGGAACAGATAAATTACCTTCAACAGCTTGTGCATCTGCCTGTATAGATTACACCAACGACAATATTATCTATTTAGGAACAGGTGATCCAAATTATTATAGTACAGATTTTGGTATTTGGAAAAGTATAGACGGTGGACAAAATTGGTTCCAATCTACCACTGGCATGGGAAATAGATTACCCATAGAAATTTTAATGGATCCAACGAATCCTAACGTTTTAGTTACTGCTACAGATAATGGGATCTATAAATCAACAAATGCTGGCGCTAATTGGAATTTAGTAAAAGCTGGTGGTGACTTTACAGATATGCTATTTAAACCAGGAAGCACAACTACACTTTATGCCTGCACCTATTCAGAGTTTTGGCGCTCCACCGATTTTGGAAGCACTTGGACACAAATTACAAACGGCGTTGTTATTCCAGGAGGTGGCAGCGGAAACGGTATGCGATTAGCCGTTAGTGCTGCTAGTCCAAATGTGGTGTATTTAGGAATGATTACAGATGAAGGAACTATTTTAAAATCTACCGATGGCGGCACAAGTTTTACAACGGTGTATCATAACCCAGCTCAAAGTTTAGTTGGTTATGATGCTACAGGTGGCGGACAAGGTGATTATAATTTTGGAATGACTGCCGACCCAACGAATGCTAATACGGTTTTTGTTGTGGCACATGTTGTATGGCGAAGTACTGATGGAGGAGTAACATGGACTCAACTTACAGATTGGTGGGATCAATTACATACAGATATGCACGGTATTAAATTTCATCCAAATTATCCAAACAAATTGTTTAATGTAAATGATGGTGGTGTTTGGTTGAGTAATGATTTAGGAGATAATTGGGCGCCAAAAAGTGATGAACTAGGTGCAACTGAAATCTATCATGCAAGTCAAAGTCCAATTAAAAGAGATATGATCAGTATTGGCACACAAGATAATGGTGAACTATATTTTCAATCAAACTCATGGAGAACCAATAGAGGTGGCGATTGGGGAAGTAGATCATCGTTTGACTACTTAACTAATAATGTCGTTTACTATTATGAAAACGGAGAAAGAAGGCCTGTTAATGGAAACGAGACAAATTACAATTTACCATTTACAACAGATAACGATATTGTATTAGAATTTACAAAAAAAATAAACACCCTGGCATTTAGCGGCGAGCAAAATGTTTGGAGAACAACGGACTTAAATAATGCAAGCCCAACTTGGAGCCAAATAAGTACCTTTAATCAAACGGTCAAAGCAATCAATTCGTCGCAAGCAGACTCAACTATCCTATATGTTATTACAGCAAATAATAAAATTTATAGGAGTGATAATGCTTTAGCGACATCGCCAACTTTTACAAACTATACAACACCTAGCTCAACAAGCTTAATAGCAAACATTGCAAGTGTAAAAACAAACTCTAATGTGGTTTATATTTCATGTGGGAACAGAGTGTATCGTTCGGTAAATAAAGGCGCTACATGGACAAATGTTTCTTCAAACTTACCAACCGTAAATATTATAAAAATTTACCATGATGAATTTAGTACTAACGAAGCTATTTATGTTTGCTCTGCCAATGCGGTGTATTATAAAGATATGAGTATGACGAATTGGGTAAACATAACTTATAATTTACCTTCCGTTGCAAACATTAGAGATTTTATGATGTATAATCCAGGAACAGCGGCAAGTTTATTACGTGTTGCTTATTATGGTAGAGGTGTATGGGAATTACCTATCAATACAAGCTTTGGTCCAGCTCCAGATTTTGCGTCAAACACAAACACCATCTGTGTTAATCAATCGGTAGCCTTTACTGATTTAAGTTTTGGTAATCCAACAACTTGGAATTGGACTTTTGCTGGAGGAACACCATCAACATCTAACCTTCAAAATCCAACAGTTAGTTATTCTTCAACTGGTGTGTATAATGTAACCTTAACGGTTTCAAATGGTAATGGCACAAACTATACTACAAAAGTTTCCTATATTAATGTTACAGCACCGCAAGCTATTCCTTTTGCCGAAGGCTTTGCAACATCAGTTACGCCTGCCAATTGGGAAAATTATGATGCTGGTAACGATGGTACTGTATGGGAGCATAGTAGTTTAGCAGGCGGATTTGGCACAAGTTCTCAATCGGTTTATTTTGACAATTATAATAATGATGTGAATAGAAAACGAGATGAATTAAGAACACCAAAATATGATTTTAGTTCTTCTATTCATCCTATACTAACGTTTGATAGAGCTTATGCAAGATATAGCAGTGTAAACAACGACACTCTTGCTGTTTTAATATCAACAGATTGCGGAACAAACTATACGCCACTTTATGTAAAGGGAAATACGACATTAGCAACTGCTCCAGATAACACGGGCTCACTATTTATTCCAACCTCAACACAATGGAAAAGAGATACTATTGATTTATTAGCATACGCTGGGCAGCCTAGCGTTATGTTTGCATTTCAAAACAGAGGGTTTTATGGGCAAGCTTTGTATTTAGATAATGTAAATTTGTATAGTTTGTTAACGACAAATATTAAAGATTTAGATAATGGTGCAACTCTTAAGGTATATCCAAATCCTAGTTCGGGACACATTACTATTGATTTATATTCAGCTACAAAAGAAGATTATCAATTAGAGATTTTTAATGTGGTTGGCCAGAAGGTATACACCGAACAATTTCCTAATGTTAATGGTTCCTTTAAAAAAGAAATTAATTTAATCCCTTTTGGAAAAGGATTGTATATACTTAATTTTACAAGCAATAAAAAAACCAGCAGTATTAAAGTAATTGTGGAGTAGTTATACTTAAAACTATTTTGTGTTTAATTTATCTGCTAAAAACTTACCCATACTAAAACAAGCTTGTAACAAATAACCGCCTGTTGGCGCATCCCAATCTAACATTTCGCCTAGGCAATAATGATTGGGAAGTTTTTTTAATTCTAAACTATCGGTTACTTCATCTAAAGCAATTCCTCCAACGGTAGAAATAGCATCGTCCATAGGAGCAAAGCCTGTAATGTGCAATGGATAAGACTTTATGAGTTCACTTAAAAATTGAACATTACTATATTCGTCTTTAGAAGAAGAGAGTTTCAATAATTCTATTTGAGTTGTAGATAGATTTATCTTTTTTTCAAGCACCTCTTTAATCGATAATTTTCCTTTGTTTTCTATACGTTCGATGATTTCTTCTAAAGGCAAATCGGGTTTGAAATCAATTTGAATGTTAGCGGATTTATTTTGAATAAGTTGCTTTCTAATCTCAGGACTTAAAGGATAAATACCACTTCCTTCAATTCCAAATTCAGTAACAACAGCCTCTCCTTTTCGAGAAATATTTCCACAAGTAAACCCACAGTTTTTTAAAGGACTTCCTTGATACGTTTTTATAAAATTTGGATTCCAATTAACCTGATAAGCACAATTAGAAGGGAAAAATTTATTTGTATTAACTCCTTTTTCATTAAAATAATTTGTCCAATTGCCATCACTGCCTGTTACTTTCCAACTAGCGCCACCTAAAGCAAAAACAACCACATCAGCTTTTACCTTTTTTGTTTCTCCTGCATTTGAAAATACTAATTCATCATCTGCCCAACCTTGCCAAAGATGATTGTATAAAATAGTCACTTTTTTTTTCTTAACTGTTTTCAATGTGCATTTAATACTTCAATAGGTTTTATTCCCTTTACCGGAAACACGCGTTTGCTTGTTCCTAGGTAGGTTTCAATTCCAATTTGTTTCAACCAATTTCTAAAATCTGTATTTGAAAAATGACTTAAAAAAGGTTCTACAAATTCTTTGGGCTGATAACGTTTTGCAAACTGGACTAAATCCTCAGAGTGTGTTAAATTAAATCCTCCTTTACCTGCCACTAAAAATTTGCGTCCTAGTGCGGCGTTTTTTTCATAGATAGAAATGTTGAATTTATTCGCATCTAACGAACAAGCCAGCATCAATGATGCTGGCCCGCCACCTATTATTGCTATGTTTTGTTTAGACAAAACTAAGCTGTAAAATATTTATAAAACAAAGGAATGGTTTCAATACCTCTGTAATAATTAAATAAACCATAATGTTCGTTTGGCGAATGTAAGCCATCGCTATCTAAACCAAAACCAAATAAAATACTATCCATTCCTAACTCTTTTTTAAATAAAGCTACAATTGGAATACTGCCTCCACTGCGTGTTGGTACTGGCTTTTTACCATAGGTTTCTTGCATCGCTTTGCTTGCTGCTAAAAATCCTTTTGAGTTGGTTGGCACAACAACAGGTTCTCCACCATGATGGGCAGTGACTTTCACTTTTACTGATTTTGGTGCAATGCTTTCAAAATGTTTGATAAACAAATCACTAATTTCTTTTGAAGATTGATTTGGTACTAAACGCATCGATATTTTTGCAAATGCTTTTGAAGGCAACACTGTTTTTGCGCCATCGCCAGTATAACCTCCCCAAATACCATTCACATCTAAAGTTGGGCGTATACCAGTTCTTTCGTTTGTTGAATAGCCCTTTTCTCCGCGCTCTTCGTCAATATTCAAATCTTTTTTAAAGTCATTTAAATCAAATGGCGCTTTTGCCATTTCAGCTCTTTCAGCGTCACTTAATTCTTGCACTTTATCGTAAAAACCAGGAACAGTAATGTGATTATTTTCATCATGACAAGAAGCAATTAACTTGCATAGAATATTGATTGGATTAGCCACTGCGCCTCCATACACACCGCTGTGTAAATCTCTATTTGGTCCAACCACTTCCACTTCCATATAAGCCAGCCCTCTTAATCCACTATCAATACTTGGAATATCATTAGCGATGATAGAGGTATCTGAAATTAAAATAATATCTCCCTTTAGTTTTTCTTTATTTTCAATAATCCATGGACCTAAGTTTGATGAACCTACTTCTTCTTCCCCTTCAATCATAAACTTCACATTACAAGGCAAGGTATTAGTTTTCATCATCGTTTCAAAAGCTTTCACGTGCATATACATTTGACCCTTATCGTCACACGCTCCGCGAGCAAAAATGGCACCTTCAGGATGAATGTCTGTTTTTTTAATAACAGGCTCAAATGGTGGCGAATCCCACAAATCCAATGGATCTGCAGGTTGCACATCATAATGTCCGTAAACCACTACGGTTGGTTTTGAAGAATCGATTATTTTTTCTCCATAAACTACTGGATAGCCTTTTGTTTGGCAAATTTCCACTTTATCTGCTCCTGCTTCTATTAAACGTTGTTTAACTGCTTCGGCAGTGGTAAACATGTCGGGTCTATGCTCTGGTTTCGCACTAATTGATGGGATTTTTAACAAATCTAAAAGTTCATTTAAAAAACGTTCTTTGTTTGAATTAACGTAGGATTGTATCTGATTTAGTTCCATTATTGTAGAATTTTGGTACTAATGTACTTTTTTTATTTAAAAGGTGCTTTTGAATGATTGAAAAAATTGTGAATTAGTTGTTTATAGCTTATTTTTGAGATTATGAGAACACTATACACAACCATTTTTTTAAGCTTGTTTTTTATTGGGTCTTTAAAAGCTCAATTAACAACCACACAAACATTAACTGCTCAGCAGCTTGTGCAGAACGTTTTATTGGGAAGTGGGGTTACAGCTAGTAACATTACTTTTTCTGGTGATCCGCTTCAAATTGCTCAATTCTTTGCTACCCCAAGCACTAATTTAGGGATTCCGTCTGGAATATTTTTAAGCACTGGTCACGCTTCTACAGCCAATGCCAATGGACCTCAAGGGCCAAATAATTCTGGAAGTACAGGAACCAACTGGAGTGGACCAGGCGATGCTTTACTAGATGTAGTTTCCGGTGTAAACACCTTTGATGCGGCTGTATTAGAATTTGATTTTATTCCAACAGGAGATTCGGTAAAATTCAGATACTGTTTTGGTTCTGAAGAATATCCTGAATATGTAAATGCAGGTGTAAATGATGCCTTTGCTTTCTTTTTAAGCGGCCCTAATCCCGCTGGAGGAAATTACGTTAATAAAAATGTGGCACTATTGCCAGGTACTAGCACTGCAGTATCTATCGATAATGTAAATGCTGGATTAAATGCAACTTATTATAGAAGCAATACTGGAAGTCCTATTAACTGCGAGTTTGATGGTTTAACAACTGTTTTATATGCTTTAGAGAAAATAGTTTGCGGACAAACCTACCATATAAAAATTGCGATTGCAGATGGTGGTGATGGCGTTTGGGATTCAGGTGTATTTTTAGAAGGTGGTTCTTTTAGTAGTTTACCTCCACTAAATGTATTCACTACTAATTCAAATTCTAACATACCAGATTCTATTTTAGTAGAAGATTGTAATACCTACTGTGCTTATTTTATTAGAAATGGAAATTTAGCTAACGTAGATTCTTTTAATTTACAAGTTACTGGAAATGCATTATTAGGACCTGATTATATTCAATCTGGAAATGCAGGTTTTACTTGGCCAACTAAATTAATTTTTGGAGTTGGTCAGGACACAATTAAAATTTGCAACATCAATGCTTTACAAGATAATTTAATTGAAGGGACGGATACTATTAAATTTGCCATGTCGAGTTTTGTAACCAACACATTATCCTGTTTATCTTCTAATGCAATTAAATTTAACTTATACATTAAAGATTATACCCCAATTGGTATAGGACAAAATAACACATCGGTCTGTACTGGAAACTCAATTGTTTTGAATGCAGGTGCTACAAATGGTTATGCACCTTATACTTATACTTGGACCGCTCCTGCTGTAAATACACCTACCTTTAATACAGGACCTATAAACTCTACGCAAATTTATACCATAACGGTGAATGATATATGTAACAAACCTGTTACACAGCAAATCACCATAAATCCTGTTTCTACCCCAACAGTAGTAAGTACCAATACCGTTATTTGTGCAGGAACTACTGCAACTGTAATTGCTTCCGGTGCTACAACGTACACTTGGAGCAATGGCGCCGCAAATGATAGTTTGTTTGTGAACCCTTCATCAAATACAACTTATACAGTAATAGGAGCAAATGGCGCTTGTACAAACTCTGCTGTTGCAACTGTAACTGTCATTGGGTTCTCCCTTTCAATCACAGGAAACAACTCTATTTGTTTAGGTCAAAGTACGACGTTAACCGCCTCTGGTAGCCCAACAACGTATGTCTGGAATAATGGCACAACAAATGCTTCAACGATTGTTTCTCCGACAGTTACTACAAATTATACGGTAAGTTCTATTGCAGCATCATGCTCAAATACCGCTGTTTATACGGTAAGTGTTACTCCACCACCAACGCTTACAGTTACTGGCACGCCTTATTGTGCTGGCCAAACAACAACCGTTACCGCAACTGGAGCTACTAGTTACACTTGGAGCACTGGTTCAACAACTAATTCCATTGTTGTATCTCCAATTGGCACTTCTTCTTATACTGTTATCGGAACAAGTATTCCATCATGTACAAGTAGTTCGGTATTTTCGCCAAGTGTTATAACTAGCTCTCCACAAATCATTAATACATCTCCTGTATTATTTTGTTTGGATTCAACAAAAGCAATCACTGTAAGAATTGATGGCGGCAATCAACCTTACAACGTAAGTTGGTTAATTCCTGGAGGAGGTATTATCCCATTTGACACTACTGGTTATACGTATTACTTTACACAAAGTAATACCCCAAGTAGTGGTTCTTACACTATTATTGTGACTGATCAATGCTTATATTCTGACACCTTAGCTATTGACATTAATAGTATTGATTGTGATATTATCATGCCTAACGTAGTAACCCCTAACGGTGATGGCATCAATGACTTTTTTAGAATTAATGGTTTAGAAAATTTTCCAGGTTCATCATTAAATTCTTATAATAGATGGGGAAACAAAATTTACAGTAGTGATGATTATAAAAATGATTGGTCGCCAAAGGTAAGCGATGGCACTTATTTTTATATTCTTAATGTGTCTGACGGCAGGAAGTTTAATGGATTTTTTCAAGTGTTTAGCAATTAAAAAAGATTTTTAAACTAAAGACATATCTAATCATCTCATTTTTGCTGCTATTTAAACTGGCAGAAGCAACTCATATTGTTGGTGGTGAAATTTACTATGATTATTTAGGAGGGAATAATTATAAAATATCGATGAAGGTATACAGGGACTGTATAAATGGTGTTCCACCATTTGACGGCTTCCCTGATGGTTTTGGAAATATTATTCCAGCATATTTTACCATATATGATGTGTTTGATAATCCAATTATCTCGAGTACGTTTAATGCAATTTCTTTTTCAACAGTTCCTCCCACCAATAACAGTCCTTGTGCTCCAACTACTGCAGGCAATGCTTGCGTGGAAGAAGCCTTGTATGAAAAAATAGTGAACTTACCTCCTTCTGTTGGAGGATATTATGTCGTTTACCAGAGATGTTGTAGAAATGGGACAATATTGAATTTGGTAAATCCAGGAACTGTTGGCGCTTCGTATTGGGAACATATTCCTGGTCCGGAGGTCGTGTCGAGTAATAATAGTCCACGTTTTACAAACCGACCTCCAATATATATTTGTGATGGAATTCCAATTGCTTTTAACCATGTTGCATCAGACCCAGATGGAGACTCATTAGTTTATAGCTTGTGTGATCCATTTAATGGTTTAGATGCGTGTTGCCCAATTATAAACACAAATCCACCTTTACTGCCGACGGCACAATGTTCTAATCCACCTTCTTCTTGTCCAAACGTTAATACGCCGCAACCATACATAAGTGTACCATTTATTGCTCCTTATAGTTCATCTTACCCAATGGCATCAAGTCCAGCTATTAATATAAATCCTAGCACTGGATTTTTAGATGGGGTTCCAAATATTCAAGGGCAGTGGGTTGTTGGGGTTTGTGTGAGTGAATATAGAAACGGGCAATTGATTGGCGTCCATCATCGCGATTTTCAATTTAATGTTATTCCCTGTCCATTTGTGGTTGTAGCAGATATTATATCTCAAACCACTACAAATAATGGGCAAGGCACAGGATATTGTAATGGTTTTACCATATCCTACTCCAATAATAGTTATAATGGAACTAGTTACCTTTGGAACTTTGGCGATCCAAATACATTGGCAGATACATCTAACGCTTACAACCCTACTTATACCTTCCCTTCGCCGGGAACCTACACAGTTACTTTGATTGTTAATCCAAATAGTGCATGTAGAGATACTGCCTACGAAGTTTTTAATGTTAACCCTTTACTTACTCCCGATTATCTAGCCCCATCTGCGCAATGTTTAAATGGCAATAGTTTTAACTTTAATGGAGGCGGTATCTTTCAAGGAAATGGAACATTTAATTGGAACTTTGGAGTAAATGCGACTCCACAAACCGCCAATACGGCAACTGTTAATAATGTATCTTTTAATACGCCAGGAGATTACCCTGTTGTTTTCACTGTATCCGAAAACGGTTGCACCGCAACAGCAACAAAAACCGTTACTGTTTGGGAAAGTCCTGTGGCATCTATTGGAACCTATCCAAATTTAGGTTGCGACCCTCTCACCATAAATTTTAATAATACCAGTACTTCCGGAACTCCCTTGTCTATTTTATGGCAGTTTAGTGATGGCACTATCTCTACAGCACAAAACCCAACTCATGTTTTTACTCCACCAGGTGTATATGGTTTCTCACTCTCAATAAGTACAAATCAAAATTGCGTAGCAACTAGCCAAATACTTGCTGCAAATAGTATTACCGTAATTACAACTCCAATAGCAGATTTTAATTATGTCTCCGCCTCCAGCTTATGCTTTAATAACAATAACTTTTCGTTTACAAATACCTCTCAGCAATTGAGTGCCACTGGAACACTATTTTGGACTTTTGGCGGTCCAGCTTCTACTCAAACATCTACGAGTCAAACTATATCAAATGTAACCTATAGTGTTGCAGGTTTATACCCCGTGACGTTAGTAGCCACAGACAACAATTGTTCGGATACCACTACTAAAACAATTGAACTCTATGAAAATCCAATAGCATCTATAGATCCAATAGTTGCTGTTGGTTGCGACCCTATGTCTATTCGTTTTCTCAACACGAGCACTGCGGCTTCAAACTTAAGCTATTTATGGAATTTTAGTGATGGAACAAGTTCAACTGAAGCAAGTCCAACTCATATATTTAGTCCGCCAGGTACTTATGATTATACTCTAAGTATAAAAACAAACAGCCAATGTATAGATAGTAGTCAAATTGTCTCTGTATCAAGTATAACAGTAAATCCGTCGCCAGTAGCTAGCTTTACCGCAACGCCAATGGTAACCACTATTTTTGATCCTGATATTTTCTTTTTTAATATGTCCCTTACAACAGATATCGTAAGTTGGTACTATGACTTTGCAGATGGATCTGGATCGTCAGACGTAAATCCAATTCACACTTATACTACCTGGGGTGATTATTACGTAACTCAAACCATTACTAATTCTTATGCTTGCCCTAATACAACTACTCTATTAGTTCGTGTTTTACCTGAGTTTAGATTTTGGATACCAAATGCTTTCACACCAGGAAATAAAGATAATTTGAATGACATTTTTAAACCAATCGTTTTTGGCGTAAAAGACTATACCTTTATGATTTTTGACAGATGGGGGGAATTAATTTATAAAACAAATGATACCGAAGCTGGATGGAATGGCACCTATAAAGGTAAACCTTGTACCGACGATGTTTATATTTGGAAATGCGAATTCCAAAACATCGTGTCACAAGAACTAGAATCTCATGTTGGTCATGTGACATTAGTTAGATAACGCGCGTTGAATTAATAAATGGTTGTTCATAATCCCTATTACTTTTTTGATTTCATCTAAAAAAATTACTTTCTTTTGTTAGGTGAACATTTTATTTACAAAAATAAGAGACAAGCATGCGCTTTGGTATAAAGGAATTGTATTTGCTTTTTGCGTCGCCGTTTGCACATATCTTCTTCCTAAAAGCAATTCCTCACAAACGGCACACGTTAACGTTGGAGACGTTTGGTTAAATAATGACTTTATTTCAACAATTGATTTTTTGGTTAAGAAAACAAATGCAGAAATAACTACAGAAAAAAAAGAGTTAAAAAAACAAATCGTCTATTTTAAAAAAACACCTGGTAACATTAGTGCCTTACTCTCAAATTTATCTAATTTACCTCATAATAAAGCAATAGACGTAAAAGTTCTTTTAGACAGTGTGTTTAATGTCGGCATCTATTTTTCAAACCAACAGAATATATATCAAGACTCAGTTATGTATATAGTGAGTAATAACGAAGTTGTACTTACCAAAAGACAAAAATTATTTGATAAACAAAAATTAAATCATATTCTATCACAGCAAATTGCTAATAACACTGTTGTAAACGAAATTGTTTCCCAAATACAGCCAAATATTACTTATGATGAAATATTGTCGAACGAAATGGCAACAGAAGATCCTGAAGTAAATTACATTTATAAGTCTAAAATTGTAAAAGGCGATGTGTTGTTACATAAAAATGATGTTGTAACAGAGGAACAATCTCAAATTTTAAAAAGCTATCATCAGGCCTTAACCGAACAAGAAATAGAAACATCACAACTATCAATTATTATAGGTCAATTTTTAGCTTGTGTTTTAGTATTAGGCATCATGATGTTGTTCTTGGCTTTTTTTAGAAAATCTATTTTCAGTCAAAACACACAGGTTACGTTTATATTTTTAATCATTTTACTGATTATTATTATTACAAGCATCGTTGCAAAATACAATGTTAACTACATTTATGCCGTTCCTTTTTGTTTAGTGCCGATATTGATTAGGGTTTTCTTTGATAGCCGAACTTCTCTATTTAATTTTTTAAATATCATTTTAATATGCGCTTTTTTTACCCCCGATAAATTCGAATTCGTATTTATACAGCTCATTGCTGGTATAGGAACCATATTTAGTGTAGCTGATATGGGCAAGCGCTCTAAATTATTTGTGTCGGCCTTACTTACTTTTGTGTTCTACGTGTTGGCATTTGTGGCCTACCATTTAATAAATAATACCCCGTTAGCCATTAGTAATATTCAAAGTTATGTACCATTTTTATTAAGCAGTGTATGTGTCTTATTTTCATTTCCTCTCATTTACATATTTGAAAAATTATTTGGTTTTGTGTCTGACTTTACCTTGTTAGAATTGTGTGATTTAAATTCACCTTTACTACGTCAACTATCACAAAAAATCCCCGGCACCTTTCAGCACTCACTACAAGTAGCAAATTTAGCTGAAGAGGCTTGTTATAAAATTGGCGGCAATGCTCTACTAGTAAGAACTGGTGCTATGTATCACGACATTGGAAAAATGAGTAACCCTCGTTTTTTTACCGAAAATCAAGTTGGTGAGGTCAGCCCACACGAAGATTTATCTGCAGAGGAAAGTGCGCAAATTATTATTGGTCATGTAATTAAGGGTGTAGAAATTGCCAAGGAAAATAAACTGCCGGAAACCGTGATCGATTTTATCCGAACACATCACGGTACAACAACTACAAGGTATTTCTTATACAACTATAAAAAAGAACACGAAGGAGAAATAATTAACGAAGATTTATTCAGGTATCCAGGCCCAATTCCGTTTAGCAAAGAAACTGCTATTTTAATGATGGCGGATGGCGTAGAGGCTTCTTCGCGTAGTTTAAAAAAATATGATGCTATTGCTATTGACGAGTTGGTAGATAGAATTATCAATCATCAAATAAATGAAAATCAATTTATGAATGCGGATATTACTTTCAGAGATATCAATCAAATAAAAAAAATATTTAAAAAACGATTGATGAATATTTATCATGTAAGGATTGAGTATCCTAGATAAGGGGTTGGCTAAATTAATCAATCAAAATAATTAGCTATAAATTTTCTTTAATATATTACAGATTTCAGTCAACTCCTCAACATCAATATCTTTTTCAGGAACAATCTTATAAATTTTCATTTGTTTACGCCCTTCAGAAAGAAGCTTTGGGTGGGACACTTGATTACCTTTTACAAAACTGATGTGAACACTCCGTTTCTTTGGGTGGTAATCTATAAAAGCAAACCATTTTCCATTAAAATAATAAAAAGGAGTATTAAATTTCCGTTGATGTTGAAGCATCATATCATTCGCTAAAAATTGATGCAGAAATAAAAGAACCGACTGTTCGGGTTCCGGTAAAGACAAATAATAATTATCTATAATGTCTTCCAATTAATAATCTCTATAAAAATTATGAATGCTGGATTTAATTCCAAAATAAATGTAAGGCGACTGTAACTCATAGTTTAATTCGTCCTTCACACTACGTTGAATATATCCCAACTCAAAACGTAAATTCATTTGAGGAATGGCGTAATAAGTAAACTTAATGTCGCTCTGCATAAATTTTAACTTGTTGCCTTGTGTAGTTTTATGTCCGTACTCAAAAGGCCTAGTGACATAGCTAACAAAAACATTTTGCCCTAAATTAGACCCAAATGCATCCATGCCTATAACCGCTGAAACTCCTTGAAAACTTAACATCCAACGATTTGCTCGATAACTTATAAAAGCTAAATACTCTTTAAAATTTGCGCCAAAAGGATGTGCTAATGCCTGACCATAATGCGTGTAATTTTGTTGCACACTTCCATGCGTGTAAGTATAAGGTCGTACTTGATTATATTCTACTTGCAACGAAAGCCCTTTTACTTTAAAAGCGTTAACATATTTTGCTCCAAATTGCCAGCCTTGTTTGTTAGCCCACCAACCATTTCGTTTTCTTAATTCTTTAAAGAAAAATTCATCGGCTACTGCTTGCGCATATATCTTTAAACTTTTAAACACTTTAAATGAGGCATTTAATCCCATCATGGAGTTGTCTGGAGATCCAACCGAATATTCTTGTGGGCGATAAAACACCACTGGATTTAAATAATTGACATCAAAAGTTCTTACACGATTTGTATCAGTTCCTTGCCAAACAACGTTTTCAAAAAAAGAAATATTTAAATTTTTAAGCGCGTTGAAACTTAAATAGTGAAAAGTTCCGTATTTGTTTTGCAAACTTTTTTGTGAGCCATCGTATCTCGAAAAATCTCTCATCCAAGAATACCAAACATTATATTGAATCCTCCAAATATTAGCATTAATACCAAAATAAGGATTAGCTGTTGAAAAATCTGACAACAATAACGAGCGGTATCCATCACCAACAAAATGTTTATCGTTACCTGCCTGAAAATTAAATATTTTGTTTGGACTATAGGATACATAGCCAGTTACATTAGAAAAACTGTAACTCCCATCTTTGTTATTAAATGCTCTCCCTAATCCTGTTATTAGTCCTGTGGATTGAACAAGTGTATCTATAAATCCTGGATAAATTACTCGCCCACCAATTGCGGTTAAAGCAAACGTAAAATCATTATTAATGTTTAGTTTAGCGTGAGCGCCACCAAATGTTTCAGAAACAAATTTTGAAGCTAAAACATCGTATCCGGATTGCAAATCAACTATTGGCAACACCTGAACATTATATTGATTGTGTTTGTTTGGTCCTTCGTTAAAAGTTTTACTCAAAAAGAAATTTTTAATAGGATAATGCAAATAACCAATTGCTGTATCCGAAAATTCTTGCAGAGTTGACGAAAGGTATGGCTTAAAGGAAGCGTGTAATTCGAAACTTGGATTTGTAATATCCCAAGTATCTATCGTTTGTTGTGTTTCCTGATTAATGAAAATATTTTGTGCTTGAGGGTTTTTTGCTGACATACATAACGAAAAAACAAATAACATAATGATTATGTTAAAGTTTTTGAAAAGCCAACTTATGTACCCAAATTTTTTCAACTTATTCAGACTTATATAGCTTTCTACGTTGAGCTGCTTGATATGAGAAATGAACAAACAATATAAATAATCCACTACAGGCCAAAACAGCTAATAAAGATAAACTAGGATTTAAAAAATAACTTAATAAAGACGCGATTACGGTAAGGAAACTATACACATAAATAATGATAACGGTTTTCACATGAGTATATCCACAATCTAATAAACGATGGTGTAAATGATTTCTGTCAGCGGCAAAAGGCGATTGTCCTTTAGCTGCTCTTATGATAAAAATTCTAAGAGTATCCGTTAATGGGTATGTTAATGCTGCAATCACAATAATTGGTTTTGAAATATGAATCCAAAAGTCATCCAGCCTTGTTAATGGATATTCAATCAATTTAATACTTAATACGCAAATAAACATTCCAATAATTAGCGAGCCACTATCTCCCATAAATATTTTAGCGGGTGAAAAATTAAAAATCAAGAATCCTAGTAATGCTCCTGATAAAGAAAAAGATAAAGATGCTAGCGTGTATTCATTAGCAAAAATAAACCAAACACCAAAAACAGAAGAAGCAATAAAACCAACCCCAGCAGCTAACCCATCAATGCCGTCAATTAAATTCATGGCATTTACAACAACTATATATGTAAACAAAGATAAAAACACGCTCCCCCATTGAGGAATTTCTTCTACTCCAAAAACTCCATGAAGTCCTGTAATTCTAATGTCGCCCATTAATACTAAAATTAATCCTACTAAAATATTAGCAAATAATTTTTTAACTGGCGACGTTCCAATAATGTCATCTTTTACACCAACAAAAAATAAAACCAAACTTGTAGCTACTAAAATCTTAAACTCCTTTACAGATTCGTAAATTTGATCATATTCATGTAAGTCATCAATATTATACCATAAAGAAAAAGAAAACAATGTGGCCGCATAAATAATAATACCTCCAATAGTTGGGATAGCTCTTTTATGAACCTTCCTATCTTCGGTTGGTAAATCAATTAATCGTTTCAAAACAGCCACTTTAATAAGTGCTGGAGTCGAGTATAAAACGACTGAAAACGCTGTAATAAATACTAAAATTAATATTGCCATATTTTATTTTTTAAAAATCGTAATAGGTGTTATATAAATTTGATTTTAAGCTAATTGTATAAAATGTTGTTTTATTGTCGGAAGCATCAAATCCATCAAAATCTTGAAATCTATAATTATACCCTAAAGATACATTAAAATTATATGCTGGATTAATGGTATACCCTAATTGAATTTTTGTAAAAGTATTGTTATACAAAGCGTAGTTCTTAAATGTCATATATTGCAAATTTAATTTTGCATTTAAAAAAGCTCTTCGAAATTTATAATCTCCTAATAATACTAATTCTTTCCCGTAACCAGGAGTGTATGCTAGGTTTTGATTATAATGCGAAAAGCTTTGATTGCTATATGTTCCAAACGGACTGTTGTATGAACCTTCGGCGACATCATTATATTCTACTTGCAACATTAAATTTTTCAATTTGAAGGCGTCAAAATATTTAGCTCCTACTTGGTACCCGAAAGCATTTCCTATGGCAAAGGTATTGCTAAAATCATCTCCCATAAATTGACCATATACAGAAATTTTATTTGTTAGTTTTACATTAGCAGTGGCGCCAATCACAATATTGTTTTTATTATTTAAGCCGTAAAATCCAAGATTAGAAAAAATAACTGGATTAAAATATTGCCACTCTAGGCGGTGGCGATTCATACTGTCTGCTGCATTCCAAACCATGCCTTGAAATAATCCTATATTAATTCGTCTACTAGCATTAAAACTTAAATACTGAAACGATACTGCCTTTTTCTGAAATAAAGGTTCTGTATATTTTGGCGTTAATGCGCCGCCAGTAGTCAAATTCATCAATACAGCATAAATATTAGTGTATTGCAACCTGCCTTTCAACCATTCGGAGGTAACGCGCAAATATGGATAATTAAAGGCATTATCACTCAAGAGTATTGAACGATAGCCGTTTCCAATTTTTTGTTTTCCGTGCCCTACCTGTATGTTCAATCTTTTGATAGGTTGATAGGAAATAAAGCCTGAAGAAAAAGCATAATCATACCCTGTTACTTTAAATACTTTATAACGTCCTTGCCCTGGAACCACTTTTGTTTGTTTATTAAAGTTGGAAATATAATACGGAAACTGGCTTTGGTTTTCTGAAAACATGGTTTCAAAATAAAAATCTTTACCAATACTTCCACTCGCTATAAAACCACGCGTATTTGTTGATATCCTTTGGTATTGAGCCGTATCGTAATAAGCAAAACCGAGTTCGGCATTCAATAGCGGATCAACTTTAAATTCATATTTACCAGTTTTTGATTTAATATGAATTAAATGATCGAAAAAGAATTTTTGAATGGCAATATCATCCGCTACATATTTAAATATCTTATGCGACGTGTCTGCTACAAATTCATACTTTTTATTAAAAAAAGGAATATACGGTTGGATGCTTGAATGCGTTTGTTCAGAATCTAATCTGGCTAATTGTTTTTGAGTAAGGTTATTAAAAAAATAATCGTTTGGTAAATTGTAGAATTGAGATTTTAAAGAAATAGTTGTAAGGAGCAAGATATAAGGTGTAAACTTAATACATCTAAACAATTGAATTTTTATTTTATGTAAAATGATCACCTATTGTTTAGTCTTTTTTATCTTAATACTTTTACTTTAATACTAAAACCTACCAAGCTTTAACGCCTTCTTTTTTCTTAAAATCATCATACACTTGTTTAATGCCTTCCGGCAATTCAATTTTATGTTTCCATCCTAAAGAATGCAAATAAGACACGTCCATTAATTTTCGGGGCGTTCCATCTGGTTTAGATAAATCATGGACAATCTCTCCTTTGTAACCAACAATATCTTTAATTAATAAGGCTAAATCTTTAATAGTTAAATCTGTGCCTGAACCAATATTTACAAATTGTTCGCCATCATAAGTATTCATTAAAAACACACAGGCGTCTCCTAAATCATCGGCATGTAAAAATTCACGCATTGGTGTTCCCGTCCCCCACATTTCTACAGATGGTAAATTATTTTCTTTAGCATCATGAAACTTTCTGATTAATGCTGGTAACACATGTGAGTTATTTAAATTGTAATTATCATTTGGGCCATACATGTTTGTTGGCATCACCGAAATAAAATTACAACCATATTGACGTTTGTAGCTTTCACACATTTTAATACCAGCAATTTTTGCAATGACATAAGGTTCGTTTGTTTCTTCTAAAAGACCCGTCAATAAATAATCTTCTTTTAAGGGTTGAGGAGCCATTTTTGGGTAAATACAAGAACTACCTAAAAACATTAATTTCTTAACTCCATGTACATAAGCATTATGAATCACATTATTTTGAATCATTAAATTCTCGTATATGAAATCTGCTCTGTAAATATTATTGGCTTGAATGCCTCCAACTTTCGCTGCTGCTAAAAAAACATACTCTGGTTTTTCGTTAGCAAAAAAATCACTAACGGCTTGCGAATTGCGTAGATCTACCTCTTTAGATGTACGTGTAATTATATTTGTATAACCTTTGTTTTGTAGGTTACGCATAATAGCAGAACCTACCATTCCACGGTGACCGGCTATGTATATTTTGGAATTACTTTCCATATTGTCTTTTCTATACTTTAAAAAAGCCCCCGCCAGCTGGCGGGGGCTAAATTTTATTCTTTATAATTCAAAATTTTATGCCCGCCGTCTAATAAATATTTATCGCGTTTAAATATTTCTACATCAGAGGCTACCATTTCTTTGCAAAGTTCTGAAACTGTATAAGTTGGGGTTCAACCCATATTAGTTTTTGCTTTAGTGGCATCACCTACTAACAATTCAACCTCAGCAGGACGATAATATTTTGGATCAATCTCTACTAGTACTTTACCAGTAGCAGCATCAATTCCTTTTTCGTTTTCTGCTTTACCTTCCCACTTTAAAGTAATCCCAACTTCGGCAAAAGACATATTAATAAATTCGCGTACTGTGATTTTAATACCTGTTGCTAAAACATAATCTTCTGCAACATCTTGCTGCAACATGCGCCACATACCTTCTACATAATCTTTTGCGTGACCCCAATCTCTTTCCGAGTCAATATTTCCCATAAATAGTTTGTCTTGTAATCCCAAACTAATTTTAGCAGCTGCACGCGTAATTTTGCGTGTTACAAAAGTTTCGCCACGTAATGGACTTTCATGATTAAATAAAATACCATTACAAGCAAACATTCCGTATGCTTCGCGATAATTTTTAGTAATCCAAAAAGCATATAATTTAGCTACACCATAAGGGCTACGAGGATAAAATGGAGTTGTTTCGCGCTGAGGAACTTCTTGAACTAAACCATACAACTCAGAAGTAGACGCTTGATAAAAACGAGTTTTCTTTTCTAATCCTAAAATACGAATGGCTTCTAAAATTCTTAAAGTCCCAATACCATCTGCATTAGCTGTATATTCTGGTGTATCAAAACTTACCTTTACGTGGCTCATCGCCGCTAAATTGTAAATCTCGTCAGGTTGAACTTCTTGTACAATTCTAATTAAATTAGTACTATCTGTTAAATCGCCATGATGCAATTTAAAGTTGACATGTTTTTCATGTTGATCTTGATATAAATGATCAATTCTATCTGTATTAAATAATGAACTTCTGCGTTTTACTCCGTGTACCGTGTACCCTTTGCTCAATAGTAATTCCGACAGATATGCGCCGTCTTGACCTGTTACTCCTGTAATTAATGCTACTTTACCAATATTTTATGTTATAGAATAGCAATATTACGAAAAATTAACGAAAAAATGATGCGATTTTTAAGGGATTAAGTCTTTGAAAAACGAAGTTTTTTAATAGCTTTGCTACTCTAAAACCTATTGAATGAAAACTACATTTGGCAAACAAAACTATCAAATCTTAATTGGAGGAGTTGTATTAATTATTCTTGGATACTTATTAATGATTGGTGGTGGTAGCGAAGATCCAAATGTGTTTAATCCTGCTATTTTTGATACACAACGTATTACCATTGCTCCAATGGTTTGTTTGTTAGGTTTTGTAACGATTATTGTTGCCATTATGTGGCGTCCAAAAATTAAAAACGAGGAAGCTTAATTCTTCTTTTTTATTCTATTTTTCATGACGTATTTCGAAGCGCTAATTATTGCCATTATTGAAGGTTTAACTGAGTTTTTACCCATTTCTTCAACTGGACACATGATGATTGCGACTGCCGTATTAGGCATTAAAGCAACTCCTTTTGTAAAATTATTTACCATCGCCATTCAATTAGGTGCTATTTTATCTGTGGTAGTTTTATATTTTAAACGATTCTTTAGATCCTTTGATTTTTACACCAAATTAGTGGTAGCCTTTATTCCTGCTGCAATTTTTGGAGTATTGCTAGGCGATTATATTGATGCAGCTCTCGAAAATTTAATGGGAGTTGCTGTTGCCTTATTTATTGGAGGAATTGTATTACTATTTGTAGATAAATGGTTTAAGAACAATAACCAAGATGCAGAAAAAGATATTACTTATCCTAAAGCTTTAAAAATTGGATTACTTCAATGCTTAGCGATGTGGCCTGGCATGAGCCGAAGTGCTTGCACAATTATTGGAGGAATGACCCAAGGTTTAACACGCAAAAACGCCGCTGAGTTTTCGTTCTTTTTAGCAGTACCAACCATGTTTGCCGCTACCGCAAAAAAATTATTGGATTTTTATAAAGAAGGAATCTCTTTAAACGGACAAGAAATTAATATTTTGATTTTTGGAAATGTAATAGCCTTTATAGTAGCTCTTCTAGCAATTAAATCATTTATTGGATTTTTAAACAAGTATGGATTTAAAGGCTTTGGTTGGTATAGAATTATTGTAGGAGGAATTTTAATTGTGTTATTTTTACTTAAAGTTCCTATCGAAATTATTTAATTTCTAATAAGGAATAATAGCAATCCCAATAGAGTAAGGATTGATGCCTATTGGTCCTTTACTTGTAAATACTTCGCTAAAATAATAGCTAGCTGTTAAACACACTTGTTCCACACCAATTCTAAATACTACTCCATAACGCCAAGGATTTACATTTTTAATATTGTATACTCGTATTCTTCCATCAGCATCATCACTCTTTTTAAAATTAGAAACGACATAGCCAATCTTTGCTCCTAACATCATTTTAAATACCGTAGTTGTTTTTGTTCTAAACCTTAATTCTAATGGTATTTCAAAACTTCTTTCGTTATATCGATTAGCAATATATGGGATAGTTTTAGGTTCAATCAATGTTGTTACATTTTGATTTGAACTATCCAACTGATAAACGAAATTAGCATTAGAACTATAATTGTGGCTGTAAAATCCTAGTCCATATCCAAAACTAAAATTGGAGTTTTTAATAGGTTTATCAAACAAGGTATAAAATCCGAAACCAATACATTTCCAATCTGTTTTAATGTTTGAAGGCGCACCTAACCAATTGGTGTAATTAGCTTCAAAAATCAATCGGTCTTTAGGATCAGCCTTATAGTTTTTAAGGTCGAACTCCGAAGCTAATTTTTTAAGTTTAGACGTGTCCTTTTGCGCTTGTAAATAAAAGCACAGCATTACCATCACTAAACTATACAAAACCTTTTTCGTTGTCATCATTCAAAAGTAAGGGCTTTTTTGGAGATAAAAAAACAAATTAAGGCTAGCCTAGTTGAGCCTAATTTACGTACCTTTGTACTCCAAATTTTAATTGAATGGCAAAAGCAGGTCCAATTGTTTGTTCGTTTTGCGGACGAGACAAAAAAGAAGTAAAAGTTTTAATTGCAGGTGTAACCGGTCATATTTGTGATGTGTGTATTTCGCAAGCATTTAAAATTGTGAGTGAAGAAGCAGGAGCTCAAGGCAATCAACAAGTGCAACATGCTTTAAGCGTATTGAAACCTCATGCTATTAAAAAACATTTGGACGAATATATTATTGGACAAGACGAGGCTAAAAAAATATTAAGTGTAGCGGTTTACAATCACTTCAAGCGTGTAGCGCATGTAGCTGATGCCAAAGAAGAAATTGAAATCGATAAATCAAACGTTATTTTAGTGGGTGAAACTGGAACAGGTAAAACCTTAATGGCTCGTACCATTGCTAAATTATTAAATGTACCTTTTTGTATTGCCGATGCTACTGTGTTAACAGAAGCTGGTTATGTGGGCGAAGATGTTGAAAATGTATTAACTCGTTTATTACAAGCTGCTGATTATGATGTGCCAAGTGCAGAACGCGGTATTGTGTTTATTGATGAAATTGATAAAATTGCACGCAAAAGTGACAATCCTTCTATTACGCGCGATGTAAGCGGTGAAGGTGTGCAACAAGCGATGTTGAAATTATTAGAAGGCTCACTAGTGAATGTACCACCACAAGGTGGACGAAAACATCCAGATGCTAAAATGATACAAGTAAACACTAAAAATATTTTATTTATTTGCGGTGGTGCTTTTGATGGTATTGACAAAAAAATTGCGCAACGTTTAAATACACAAGCAGTTGGTTATTCGGCATCGGTAGCTAAAGACGAAATTGATAAAGCTAATTTATTACAATACGTATCTCCACAAGATTTAAAATCTTTTGGTTTAATACCAGAATTAATAGGTCGTTTACCTGTTTTAACCTATTTAAAGCCCTTGGATAGAGAAACGTTGCGCTCCATATTAACTGAGCCAAAAAACGCCTTAATTAAGCAATACAAGCATTTATTTAAAATGGAAGGTATTAAACTAGAGTTTGAAGAAGATGTTTTAAACTTAATAGTTGACAAAGCATTAGAGTTTAAATTAGGTGCTCGTGGCTTACGTGGTATTTGCGAATCGATTATGGTTGACTTTATGTTTGATGCACCAAGCGACGAGAAAGCTCCTAAAAACTTAACAATTACTTTAGATTACGCTTTAGAGAAATTAAAAAGTGCGAGATTGACTCAGTTGCATGTGGCTTAGCTTCAACTTCCTTCAGCTACGTTTGATAATAAAAAGCCCTCTGTAAAGTGTTACAGAGGGCTTTTTATTTGCATTAATATTATTTCTTTACTCTTACTAATTTAATTACTTTGATTTTATCTAAAAATAAAATGATTGGATAGGTTGGGTCAAACTCATACCACTTAGCGGCAAAGTTCGGTCTAGCTCCTGCATGGTGATGGTTGTTTTGAAATAACTCTCCCATCAATAAAAAATCCCAAAACAAGGTGTTTTTTGATTTATCACCTTCTTCAAAGTTACGGTAACCGTATTTATGTCCTGCCCAATTTACAATAGCACCTTGTATTGGCCCCATTAAAAAATGGATTGGTAATAATAAAAATATGGTCCAATGATAACCTGGTACGTAAATAAAAACTAACAAATACACTACAAAGTACAATGTACCAAAGCCAATACGTGTAAACCAACTATCTGCTACTTTATCAATGGCTGGGTATTCAGGAAAATTACGGTCAAATTTTTCTTCAATTACTACGCGTTTGTTTAATACATCATTGTATATTTTTTTTGTGTGCATCATCATCGTGTACACATCTTTAAAAAAATGTGGTGTGTGAGGATCTTTTTCAGTATCGCTATAAGCATGGTGCATACGGTGTAAAATTGCATAAGCACGTGCATTTAAATAAGAAGAGCCTTGTGTAACCCAAGAAAAAACATAAAAAAATTTTTCCCAAAATTTATTCATGGTAAACATTTTATGTGCACTGTAACGATGTAAGAAAAATGTTTGTCCGAAAAGAGAAAGGTACCAGTGTAATATTAAGAATAATAGAATGATCATTGTTTGTGTGTTTAATTAGTTCGCTGCAAAGGTCAGCATTTAAAATGGTTTTTTGTTGAAATATGATGTAAATCAATAGTTAAACATCTGTAAATTGAATTTGTTTGATTTTAACAAAAAAACCCTTCACAATTGTAAAGGGTTTTTTTGTTAAAAAATGGTTTTACTATCCGTTTAATGCTTCGGCACCAGCTACAATTTCTAAAATTTCCGTTGTAATAGCTGTTTGACGAGCTTTGTTATAACTAATTTTTAAGTCACGTAACATGTCTTTAGCGTTATCTGTTGCTTTATGCATAGCAGTCATACGAGCTCCATGCTCAGACGCTAATGAATCTAATAAAGCTTTATAGAATTGAGTTTTTAATGAACGAGGAATTAAATCGCTTACGATAAACTCTTTGCTTGGTTCAAAAATATAATCTGTGTTTGATGATGTGCCTGCAGACGCAGTTGCTTCAACTGGTAAAAATTGTTCAGCTTGTACAATTTGTACAGCTGCATTTTTAAATTGGTTATACACCAACACCACTTTATCAAAATCTTTTAATACAAAGGCATCCATTACTCTTTCAGCAATTGGTGCAACTGTATTGTAATTCAAATTATCAAATACTTCGTTTACATTATGTGGTAAATGAGAACCATGAATAATATAATCTGTACGCTTAAAAGCATCTGTCACTTTTTTACCAATTGGTAATACAGTAATAGAGCATCCGTTGTATTCGTTATTAATTAAATTCCAGGTTTTTTTAATCACGTTAGCATTAAAACCACCTGCTAATCCACGATTAGAAGAAATAGCAATTAATAATACGTTTTTTGGTGCAGATTTACGTGCGTAAGCATTTTCAGAAGTATCCAAACTTGAACTTACGTTTTGTAAAATTTCTTGCAATTTGTTAGCGTAAGGACGCATTTGCGTAATTGCATCTTGCGCACGTTTCAATTTAGCAGCACTCACCATTTTCATGGCACTCGTAATCTGCATGGTTGAACCAACGGATACAATTCTATTTCTTACTTCTTTTAAATTTGGCATCTCGTTTAATTAAGAATTATGAATTATGAATTCAGAATTATTTGTTTTTACTTGAGTTAATAATTGAAACTAGTAATTTTATTATTTGCCCGTTATTTTTTTTTGCCCAAAAAAAAAAATTTGCCCCGGGGGGGAAAGGGGCGCCTTGTTGTTTTGTATTACGATTTCCTTTGTTTAAAGTGTCTCTCTCGTTTGCCAATTCTTAATTCTGCATTCTCAATTCTAAATTTTAAGCATACTTAGCTGATAATTCTTTTGCAGTTGCTTCTAAAACTCCTGTAATAGCATCATCAAATTTACCTGCTTTTAAAGCATCTAATTGCTCTTTGTTTTTACGCTCGCAAACATCTAAGAATTCTTTTTCAAATTCTTTTACTCTGTTTACTGGAACGTTACGTAATAAGTTTTTAGTTCCTAAATAAATAATAGCAATTTGTTGTTCAACACGTAGTGGCGAAGCGTTAGCTTGTTTCAAAATTTCCACGTTACGAGCACCTTTGTCTAATACTGATTTTGTAGCAGCATCTAAGTCAGAACCAAACTTTGCAAACGCTTCTAATTCGCGGTATTGAGCTTGATCTAATTTTAAAGTACCTGCTACTTTTTTCATTGATTTAATTTGAGCATTACCACCAACACGAGATACAGAAATACCTACGTTAATTGCTGGACGAACACCAGAGTTAAATAAATTCGACTCTAAGAAAATTTGTCCATCCGTAATCGAAATTACGTTTGTTGGAATGTATGCAGAAACGTCACCTGCTTGTGTTTCAATAATTGGTAAAGCTGTTAATGAACCACCACCTTTAACAATCGGTTTTAACGACTCAGGCAAATCATTCATGTTTTTAGCAATATCATCAGAAGCATTGATCTTAGCAGCACGTTCTAATAATCTACTGTGAAGATAGAAAACATCACCAGGATACGCCTCACGTCCAGGAGGACGACGTAATAATAATGACACCTCACGGTAAGCAACTGCTTGTTTAGATAAATCATCATACACGATTAATGCGGGACGACCAGTATCTCTAAAGAACTCACCCACTGCTGCACCAGCAAATGGAGCGTAGAATTGCATTGGAGCAGGATCAGAAGCGTTAGCCGCAACTACTACCGTATAAGCCATTGCACCATTTTCTTCTAACGTACGAACAACGTTCGCTACAGTAGAACCTTTTTGAGCAATTGCTACATATATACAGAATACAGGTTTTCCTGCATCATAAAATTCTTTTTGATTGATAATAGTATCTAACGCTACTGTAGTTTTACCAGTTTGACGGTCACCAATGATTAACTCACGTTGTCCACGTCCAATTGGAATCATCGCGTCAATTGCTTTGATACCTGTTTGTAAAGGCTCAGTAACTGGCTGACGGTAGATTACACCTGGAGCTTTACGCTCTAAAGGTAATTCGTAAGTTACACCTTGAATTGGTCCTTTACCATCAATAGGATTTCCTAAAGTATCGATAACACGGCCTAACATGCCTTCACCAACTTTGATAGAAGCAATACGGCCTGTACGTTTTACTGAAGAGCCTTCGCTAATTCCAGTACTTGCACCTAATAATACGGCACCTACGTTATCTTCTTCCAAGTTTAATACAATTCCTTGTAAACCTGTTTCAAATTCAATCAACTCACCTGATTGAACTTTAGATAAACCGTAAATACGAGCGATACCATCACCTACTTGTAATACAGTTCCAACTTCTTCTAATTCAGCTTCCGATTTGAAACCTGATAATTGTTGTCTTAAAATTGCAGATACTTCTGCTGGTTTTACTTCTGCCATTTTATTGTATGGTTAATTATTAATTTAATGCTTTGTTTGTTAATTCTTTTTTCAAGTTCGATAACTGACGAGCAACTGATTTATCTAATTGTTTATCGCCAATTTTTAAAATAAATCCTCCAATGATATTCGCGTCTACTTTCTCTACCAACTCAACTTCTCCGCTTAATTGAGATTTTACTAAATCTAATGCTTTTTGTTTAGTAGCAGCATCTAAGCCGTTAGCCGATGTAACTACTGCTGTTAAAATATTTTTGTGAGAACGGTATTGCTCAATAAATTCATTTGCCATTTCTGGGATAACATTCTCTCTTCTTTTAGAAGCTACGATAGTTAAAAATCCAGAAGTAATTGCATTAAACTTTCCATCAAAAACTGCTTTAATTGTCGCAATTTTTTTGTCAGATTTAATGATAGGGCTATTTAAAAAAGTAATAAATTCTCTAGAGTTTTCGCATACATCTTTTACTTGAAGCATATCAGCATAAACAGCCTCTAATTGGCCTTTTTCAACTGATAAGTCGAGTAATGATTTAGCGTATCTTGATGCAACTATCATGATTAGTTAAGGTTTACGTCTTTCATTAAGTTGTTTACTAATGCTTTTTGTTTTTCATCGCTTGATAATTCGCTACGTAAAATTTTCTCAGCGATTTCAATTGATAAAGTAGCTACTTGATTTTTTAATTCAGCAACTGCTGCATTTTTTTCGTTAGTGATTTGTTCACGAGCAGATGACATAATACGATCCGCTTCTGCTTGAGATTTAGCTTTTGCTTCAGCAATGATTGCGTCTTTTGTGTCGCGTGCTTCTTTTAATAAATTATCACGTTCAGCACGAGCTTCTGCTAAAATCTTTTCGTTATTAGATTTTAACTCACGCATATCGTTTAAAGCATTTTCAGCGCTTGCTAAAGCATCTTCAATTCCTTTTTCACGAGTTTTAATAGCTGTTAAAATTGGTTTCCAAGCAAATTTGCCTAATAATACTAATAATAAGACAAACGTAATTGTTGTCCAAAATATTAAACCAATTGCTGGTTCGATTAAACTTCCTAAAATGAATGTACTTGTCATCTTTTAAAAATTAAATGCGGTTTTTGTACGATATTTTATTCTGTTATTACGCAGAGGTGATTTTGTAATTTAAACCAAAGCCATTACCAACCGTAATAGCTTTGGTTTGTTTGTTGAAGATTACTTCGACATTAAAGCAACTACTACACCGAATAATGCAACACCTTCTACAAGGGCTGCCGCGATGATCATTGCTGTTTGAATTTTAGATGTAGCTTCTGGTTGACGTGCAATGGCATCCATTGCGTGTCCACCAATTTGTCCGATACCGATACCAGCGCCTATTACTGCTAAGCCTGCTCCGATTGCTGCGATACTACCTGTCATTTTTCTTTGTTTTTATTGGTTATTAATTAATCTTTAAATTCTTAGTGTCCTGCTGTTGCGTGATCATCATCTGTTGTATGAGCACCGTCTTCGTTATGGTCAGCTACTGCCGAACCAATAAATAAAGCAGTTAACATCGTAAATACATACGCTTGTAAAAATGCTACTAAACATTCTAATACATCAATAAATAAAGCAAATGCTACAGATACTGGTGCAATGTAAATGGTTTTGAAAACGAAAATTAAACCTACTAATGAAATAATGATAATGTGTCCTGCTGTCATGTTAGCAAATAAACGCATCATTAAGGCGAAAGGCTTCGTTAAAATACCTACAACTTCAATTGGAATTAAGATTGGCCAAATTGCTTTTGGTGCATGAGGTAAAAAAATATGTGACCAGTAGTTTTTATTACCGTTAATATTAGTTACAATCATAGTAGCAACTGATAATACTAAAGTGAAAGCGATATTACCTGTTAAGTTAGCTCCAATTGGAATCATACCAAACACGTTATTAATTAAAATCATAAAGAAAACCGTCAACAAATAAGGAACGAATTTTTCAGAACCATGTCCAATGTTTCCTTTAGCGATATCATCACGTACAAACAAAATTAATGGCTCAAAAAATGATTGTTTTCCTCTTGGTGCAGATGTAACGCCTTGTGTTTTGTAAGCTTTAGCAATTGACATAAATATCCACATGATAACAATCACCGAAATAAACATCTGAGCTACGTTTTTAGTGATTGAAAAATCTAATGGAGCAGCGTTTGAAACACTTACTTCTTTTTCATCAATTGTTAACGTAACGTATTGACCATATTCGTTTGGTGTTTCATTAGCGTAATATACTTTTTCTTCAAACATCACAAAACGCTCTCCGTTTTTTTCAACGATGGTTTTTCCTTCATTATCATGGTGAAATTCTGATGACATAAAAACACAATACCATTATTCCCTTTTAAAATAACTGGTAATGGAGCAGCAACTGCATCATGACCTTCACCCCAAAAATGCCAAGAGTGAGAATCAGAAACGTGTTCAATGGCAATAGCAGAAATGTCGATTGGACCATTAGCTTCGTGAGCATCATGTCCATGGGCATCATGAGCTGCAACCGCAGTGTCTGCAGAATGACCATGCTCAATAGTGTCCTCTAGAGGTTCAGAAGCCGATAAATTATTAGAAAACCCAATAAATAGGGAAAATATCAATAAAAAGATACTTGTAAAGCGTTTGTATGTATTAATTTTACTAGTCATTACGAAAAAAGGTATTTGTAAGCTTTAAAATTCGGGTGCAAATGTAGGGATAAAATGACAAAACCGAAACTTTTTTTAAGGTTTTAGACAAAGAAACTACATAATCCGTTGAAATTTTTTGAAGATTCTTAAAACACCACGTAATCCTGAGGATTAATAGCGAAACCATTATACCACAACTCAAAATGTAAATGCGGTCCTTTGCTATTTTCGCCTGTATTGCCAACTACGCCAATTGGCTCGCCAGCTTGCACAAAATCCCCCACTTTTTTAGTAATACTTGATTGATGCTTATAAACACTTGTAATATTATTATTGTGTTGAATTTGAGTAACATAGCCGTCTTCGGTGGTAAAGCCTGCGAAAATAATAGTGCCATCAAGGGTGGTTTTAACAAATTCGTTTTCTTTGGCGGCGATATCGGTTCCAAAATGTTCTTCCTTTATATTATAAGATGTAGTGATAATTCCTTTAATAGGAGTGAAAAAGAAGAAATTACTCAAAGCATTAATTTTATTAGCCGAAACCTTATCACTAGTTGATTCCAGCTGATTACTTTCTATATCCGAACGCAATTTCATATCCTGATCGCTAGGCTTAATATCAATATTAGCATATTTACCTGTTGAATCCTTGGCTGGTTTTGCTGTTCTACCTTCTGTTTTACCAGAAAACACATTTAATAGGTTATTAATGTACCAATCTCTGGCCGCCAGCGTATTTTCTAAGGAATCTGCCTTGGCGCTTAATGATAAAATATCTTTTCTATCATCCACATTTCCGTACCCAGGAATATACTCTCTTAATGGCGTAAAGGCAACTAAACTAATCACTAAAGTGGTCATCACAATTGTAACCGAACCTAATAATATGATTAATCCCAAGGGAGAAAGGCGTAAGGAGAACTTTTCGGCAAAGGAATCGTCGTTTAATATTACCAAACGGTATTTATTCCGCAATTGATCGGTAAAAATTTTCCAACGACTATTTTTGGTTTCAGACATAGGTTCTGCACAAAAATATACTAAATTTACGATTTTGACGTTATTACCTTATTTTTGCATCTTTTTTTGAAATTTATAAAAACACATATCATCTCTTGTTTGGCTTTACTAATCCTTTTATCAGGCTGTAAAACCAATAAAAACACCTTTATTCATAGGGGTTACCACAATTTAACGGCTCGTTATAATGGTTATTACTACGCAACAGAAAGTATTAAAGAAGGGGAAGAAAAAATAAGAACTAGCTACAAATACGACTATGATCGCTTACTACCGGTTTATTTAGTTCCAACAAATGAAAGCGCAAAGGCTACTTTCCCTGAATTTGATAAAGCCATTAAAAAATCTTCTAATTGCATTAGCCGCCATACCATCAAAGACAAGAAAAAAGGGACAGAAATTACGACGGCCGGAAGATGGATTGATAATAACTGGAATGTGATTGGTATATCTCACTTTTATAAACGCGAATTTTTTTCGGGGATAGAAGCTTTTGAATATGTAATTAGAAGTTACAAATCAAGGGATAAATACAAGGCTTTAATTTGGCTAGCACGTTCTTATAACGAAATTGGCGCGCCTTCTCAAGCAGAACCTATAATTAGTTTATTAAAAGAAGATAAAAAAATATCAAACTACGCTAAAAAACAATTGCCTGCTTTACAAGCAGATTATTACATGAAGCGTGGCATGTATCAGGAAGCGCAAGATGCTTTAGAAAATGCCTTAAAAGGTGGCGATGCTAAAAACGCCAGTGCTGTTTCGAAGTTTTTATTGAAATTTAAACGTCCTTCTAAAAAAACAAGGGCTAGGTATAATTTTATTTTAGGCCAGTTAGCCGAAGAAAAAAGAGACAACAAAAAAGCGATTAAGTATTACCAAAAAGTAATTGATTTAAAACCTGATTACGAATTTGTGTTTAACGCCAAAATTAAACAAGCACGATTATTTGATGTTAAATCAGGAAACATTGCAAAGTTAAAGCGTGAGTTATTGAAAATGACGCGTGATGTGAAAAACGCAGAATACTTAGATGTTATCTATTATACATTAGGTGAAATTTTTGAAAGAGAAAAAAACGAAACAGATGCTATTGCTAATTACAAATTATCAGTAAAAAATAGCATCCAAAACCCAAAACAAAAAGCTTTATCTTATCTTAAATTAGGAGAAATTAGTTTTGAACAAGCTAATTATACTGCCTCTGGCGCTTATTATGACAGTACCATGATTACCTTGCCTAAAGATTATAAAGATTACACAGTAATTAGTAAACGAAAAGAAACTTTAGAAACTTTAATTGGATATATTAGAACAATTCAACGCGAAGATAGTTTACAGCGTATTGCCAAAATGAGCGAAAGTGATAGAACACGATTTATCACTAAAATGATTGCTAAAATTGAAGAGGAAGAGGAGCGAAAAAAAGAAGAAGCTGAAGCCCTTCAAGCACAAAATGCTAATCCAAATCCAAACGCCCCCGCTCCTATAACAAATAATGGTTTGCCAACAGTAAGTAACGGCCAAAAAGGCGAATGGTATTTTTATAACCAAACCACTTTAAGTTTTGGATTAAATGATTTCATTAAAAAATGGGGAAATAGAAAATTAGAAGATAACTGGAGAAGAAGTCAAAAAGCTTTAGCTTTTGAAAATCAAACTAACACTAACGATAGTGTTGCTGATGCAGTGGCTGGAGGGACAAAAATAAAAAACACAAATGATAGAAAGAGTGTTGATTATTATTTATCTGATTTGCCTTTAAATGATTCTTTAATTAAACGCTCTGATAAGCGCATAGTTGATGCTTATTATAATTTAGCAAGCACCTACAAAGAAGAATTAAACAATAACAAAAAAGCCATTGCTACTTTTGAAGAGTTGAATTCGCGATATGCTGATAATAAATACAAGCTATCTACTTATTTTCAATTGTACCGAATTTTTACATCTGTCAAAAATCAATCGCAAGCTGATTACTATAAAAACAAAATTTTAAATGAGTATCCTAATAGTGAGTATGCTCAAATTATTAAAAACCCAAAATACATTTCGGATAAAGCCGCGCAAAAAGGAGAGGTTGAGTTGTTTTACAACGATGTGTATAATGATTACACAACTAGTAATTACAGCGCGGCTTATAGTAAATGTAACGAAGCAGATGCAAAGTTTGGAAAAAATGATTTTTCGCCAAAATTCGCCTTCATTCGCGCTATTTCTATTGGTAAATTAAAAGGTGTTGATTCGTTAGACGCAGCTTTAAAAATGGTACAAGTACTATATCCTAAAGACGATGTAACAAAAGAAGCACAGAATATTATTGAATTAATTTATAATTCCAAACATCCTAGCGAAGCAACGGGTAATGGAACTAATAACATTAATAAAACAGACACCTTTAGTTTAGATTTAAATTCTCAACACTTTGTTGTAGCTATTTGCCCAGATGATGCTGCTATTGCAAATGCTTTTAAATCTGCTTTAGCCGATTATAATAATAGTTTTTACAGCAACGCTAATTTATCCATCTCAAGTAGTTTGTTTGGCGCTGCCGATCAAATTACCAATGTAAAAACATTTAAAAATGCGCAGGAAGCGATGGAATACATTGATAACTTGAAAAAAGATAAAACCGTGTTTTCGGGTAAAGTAAAAATAGAGATGTTTACCTTAATGGCCATTTCTGCTGATAACTTGCCGAAATTGTATAGAAAAAAACAGGTGAGCTACTACAAGCCTTTTTTTGATGATCATTACAAATTACAGAAGTAATTTTATATATTCGTAATTCAAAAAATAACAGCATGTTTCAAAAAGCAAATAAAACTTCGGATTCAACTGCCACATCTATTAACTTAATTGGAAACGGAACAACCATTATTGGAGATATTAAATCGAGTGGTGATCTTAGAATTGATGGTACGTTAAAAGGCAATCTTTCTATTTCTGGCAAATTAGTAGTTGGTCCCTCAGGAAATATTGAGGGAAATATTATTTGTCAAAATGCAGATATTTCTGGAGAAATTCACGGAAAAGTAACTGTTAGCGAATTACTATCTTTAAAAGCAAGCGCTAAAGTTTTAGGTGATATCGTTACAGGAAAAATATCTATTGAACCTAACGCTACATTTACTGGTACTTGTAATATGGGTGCCGTAGTAAAAAACATAACTAATGTCAGCGAAAAACGAGAAGCCGCAACCCAAACCGCTTAGTGCTTACGCAAAGTATAGCGCATTAGGTGTTCAAATGGCAGTAATTATTGGCGGTGGTTGTTATGGTGGTTTTAAATTAGACGAGCATTATCAAAACACAACCCCTATCTTTACCATCATTTTAAGTTTAGTTTCCATTGGCTTGGCAATGTACATTGTACTGAAAGATTTTATTAAGCCAAGCAAGTAAGCCAAAATATGCAAAATCAAAAAAAATACTATTTACAATTTATTACTATTTGCATAGGTGCTTTAGTGCTATCCTATGGCTTAAGCCAATTACAAAATCGATATTTTAGCACTTCTCATTTTTGGATTCCAACTTTGTTTTTTGCATTAGCTACATTAGGTACAAATGCTTTATTAACTAAAGGCGACAAGCAATCGAAAGAATTTGTTTTTAAAACTTTGGCCATGAGCATGGCACGTTTATTAGTATGTATGATTTTTGTCTTTATTTATTCCTTAGTAAATAAACCAGAAGCTTTGGCTTTCACTTGTCATTTTATGATTCAATATGTATTGTTCACCATTTTCGAAATGTCCTTCTTATTAAAATATATTAAACAAGCCGATTAAGGGTTAAAATTGCCAATCAACCAATTATATAAAATTCCACTTTCATAATCACTTACCTTTAACATAACAAATACAAACACCATGAAAAAATTTATACTATCATCACTAGCAGTTTGCTCGCTAACATTTTCTCAAGCGCAAACACAAGCACCGTATCAAGGTCCGCTTACCAATATGAAAGGTAGCGAATACAAATTTACCGTTGTAAAAAGCTTAGATGCAACAGCCGTGCAGAATCAAGGCAACACTGGAACTTGCTGGTCGTTTTCTTCTATGTCATTTTTTGAAAGCGAATTAATTAGAATGGGAAAAGGAAAAGATTTTAATATGGCAGAAATGTTTGTGGCTCGCAAAGCTTATCCATTAAAAGCAGATAATTATGTGCGTATGCACGGTAGAGCTAACATGGCTGAAGGCGGTGGTTTTTCTGACGTTGTAAATGTGATTAAAAAATACGGTATGGTTCCAGAAGAAGTTTATACTGGTAAAAAAAATCCGAAAGAAAATCATAATCACTCGGTATTAGAAGCAACCTTAAAGGGAATTACTAGTGCTGTAGCAAATGACAATAATAGTAAAATTGATTTTGAAGCTATGCACCAAGCGGTAGAAAGTACTTGTGATGCATTTTTAGGAAAAGCTCCAGAAAAATTTATGTATAAAGGAAAAGAATACACTCCTAAATCATACTACGAAGCAACTGGATTAAATATTGATGATTATGTATTCTTAACGTCTTTTACTCACCATCCTTTTTACAGCAAATTTACTTTAGAAGTGCCAGATAACTGGAACTGGGATCAAATGTATAATTTACCATTAAATGAGTTTCAAGAAGTAATGACAAATGCCATTAACACTGGCTTTACATTTGCTTGGGCTTCTGATGTAAGCGAAAAAGGATTTAAATTTAAAGATGGTTTAGCTGTTGTTCCAGAAATGCCTTTCTCGGAAATGAGTGATGATGAAAAAGCGGATTTAACAAAAAAGCCACACACTCAATTTAAGGTAACTCAAGAAAATCGTCAGCAAGCGTTTGATAATTACGAAACACAAGATGACCATGGAATGCATGTGGTTGGTATCGTAAAAGACCAAAACTCTACGCCGTACTACATCGTAAAAAATTCTTGGGGTAAAGATAGAAATGAATGTGACGGCTATTTTTATGCTTCAGAAAGCTACGTATTATACAAAACAACTAGCATTATGTTGCACAAAAAAGCTATTCCTGCTGCTATTGCTAAAAAATTAGGAATCGTTCAGTAAGCCAAAAATATAATACAATTAACCACCAATCTAGTAAGGTTGGTGGTTTTGTTTTTTATAAAACTCTAATTAAGCTATCCGTACTGGTGGGTATTTTGTGTTAAAGATGATTGATGGTCTATTTTTATTTATATTTTTGATTACGAAATAGCAAGAAATAAACTCTAACATAACAAATAAAAGAAACATGAAAACAAAAATTAAACTTTTTATTGGATTAGTATTAAGTAGTTTTATTAGCGTTAAAGCTAATAACGTTAACATTACAGGCACCTCTGTTGCTGGCTCAAATGTTACATTTAATATCAGCTGGGATAACAGTTGGAATGCCAACGTAGCGCCAAATAACTGGGACGCTGTTTGGGTATTTGTAAAATACCAAGACTGTGCCACTCGTTTATGGAATCACGCTGGTCTAAGTACATTAGCTGGCGATCATTCTGCAGGCTCACCATTACAAGTTGATCCTGTATCTGACGGCAAAGGAGTTTTTATTCGTAGGAGTTCTTTAGGTGGTGGAAGCACAGGTAACGTTTCTATTACTTTAAAAATGACAATTCCTGCTGGAACATATAATTACAAAGTATTTGGTGTAGAAATGGTAAGTGTTCCACAAGGTTCTTTTGATGTTGGCGATGGAGCTAGTACTTCCACATACAATAGTATTAATATTAATGCTACATCACAATCAGGTGGGATTTCATCAGCTACTTTAGGCGGCGCTTCAGTGGCAGTTCCATCAACTTTTCCAATGGGATTCAATGCACTATACTGTATGAAGTATGAAATTACACAAGAACAATATGTTGAATTTTTAAACTCATTAACTTATACGCAACAAGCGGCTCGTATAACTGCGGATCCTATTGACGCTGCTGGAACTTATGCTTTTGCTAACGCTCACCGTAATGGTATCCGTATTTCGGTTCCAGGAAATAACGCGGCTTTACCAGCAGTATTTGCTTGCGATTTATCACCTGGTATCGAAAACAATTCCGATGATGGGCAAAACGTTGCTTGTACTTATTTAAGTTGGGGCGATTTAGCAGCTTACTTAGATTGGGCAGCATTAAGACCAATGACGGAATTAGAATATGAAAAAATTTGTCGTGGCCCATTGCCTCGTATAGCTGGCGAATATCCTTGGGGAAGCACTAACATTACTCAAGTATATAGCACATTAGGCGGTTTAGTAAACGATAATACTGCTTCAGAGTCTTACTCACCTGTAGCTAACGGAATGTGCTGTTATGGTGTTGGTTCAGCAGCTGGTGCCTATGGGCCATTACGTGCAGGTTTATTTGCAACAGGTAGTTCAGGTCGCGAATCAGCTGGTGCAACTTATTATGGTGTGATGGAAATGGGAGGAAACGTATACGAAAGAACTATTGTAACCTCCAATGCAAGTGGAGTAGCTTTTACTGGTTTATTAGGAGATGGGACATTATTAAGTAGTGGTGAAGCAAATGTTACTAACTGGCCAAGTGTTACAACCGCTACTGGCGTGGGACAAAGAGGTGGTCAATGGGTAAGTGCTGCCACGTTAGTTCGTACTTCAGATAGATCACAAATAACAGCTGTTGATGCAGCTAGAACATACGTTATGGGAGGAAGAGGTGTTAGGTAATAGTAAACATAAAATCTATTATAATTTAATTTTACATAAACCTAACCAACTAATTAAATGATAAAAATTACTAACTATATCATAGTTGTATTTTTAGCGCTGCTTTTGATTCCCTTAAATACCAATGCCCAATTTAATGGAGGCTTGGGTTCAGGGGCTAAAGCACAAACATATACTAATACCACTTGTGCCACTCCGCCGCAGTTTTATGCGTATTTCGGCGGAATGTCAACAGCAAGTAGTATCAATATAGCTAATTATACAAGCTGTTCTACCCCACCGCAATTTTTTGCGTACATGGGTGGTTCAGAAGATGGGGCAAATACACATCAGCTTAATTTAACTGCTTGTACAACTCCACCACAGTTTTTTGCATACATGGGTGGCTCAGAAGATGGCTCCCATCTAGAAACCATTATAACAACTACTTGCTCTACGCCTTCCCAATTTTTTGCATACATGGGTGGTAATGATGACGGGCAAAGTGTAGGAACATTAACATTATGTTCTACTTCGCCACCAGTAGCAGCTTTTGCCGCAAGTTCAACAACCATTTGTGCTGGTGCAAGTACATCATTTACGGATCAATCATTAAACTCACCAACAAACTGGAACTGGACATTTGCAGGTGCCACACCATCCGTATCAACCTTGCAAAATCCTAATGTTGTTTATAATACACCTGGTGTTTATAGCGTTACTTTAACAGCCGTAAATAGTAATGGCAATAATACAGTTGTTATGTCTAACTACATTACTGTAAATGCTATTCCGGTAGCTGATGCGGGAAATAATACCAGTATTTGTACCGGAAATTCTACCGTGTTAAATGCGTCTGGTGGTACGTCTTATAGTTGGACTCCTTCAATAGGACTAAGTTCAACTACTATTCAAAATCCTATTGCGAATCCAACCGCAACTACTATTTATACAGTAATCGTTACTAATAATGGCTGTTCAAAAACAGATGCAGTCACCATATCTGTAACAGCTCCGCCTATCGCTAATGCAGGGCCAGATTTGAATTTATGCACTGGTTCTACGGTTTCCTTAAATGCGAGCGGCGGTAGTACCTATAGTTGGTCTCCTGCACAAGGCTTAAGTTCTACTACTAGTGCCAATCCTGTAGTAACAACTACATCCACAACTACCTATACGTTGTACGTTAGTAATGGTGCCTGCAGTGATGCTGATGCTGTAACTGTTACTATAAAACCTTTGCCAGTAATTGATGCGGGAACTAACCAAAACATTTGTTCAGGAACTTCTGCAACTTTATCAGCTGTTGGTGGTAGTTCTTTTACTTGGACACCGAGTGGAAGCTTAAACTTTCCAAACAGTATAAGCCCTGTAGCAACGCCAACAACAACAACTATTTATACATTAACGGCTAGCGATGGAACGTGTACAGCAAAAGATGTTGTTACTGTGTCAGTTACTCCGTTACCTTTAGCTAACGCTGGCACAGATGCAACCGTATGTGTTGGCTCTTCTGCTACATTAACTGCAACTGGAGGAACATCTTATAATTGGACTCCAAATACAAATTTAAGTTCTACAAACATTGCTAATCCAGTAGCTAACCCAACCGTTACTACAGATTATACTGTCACTGTAACTAATAATGGTTGTAGTAAAGATGATGTGATACGTGTAAACGTATTAGCTGCGCCAACTGCAAATGCAGGCACTGATAAAAATGTGTGTTTAGGATCTACTACTAGTTTAAACGCCAGTGGCGGTACTAGTTATTTATGGAGTCCAGCAACTGGATTGAGTTCTAATACCATTGCTAATCCTATAGTAAATACAACTGTTAACCTTACTTACACAGTAACCGTATCAAATGGTGCGTGTTCATCTACTGATGCCGTAAATGTAAATGTGTTATCATTACCATTGGTAAATGCCGGAACGGATAAAGTAATTTGTACAGGTGATTCGGCAATATTGAATGGCTCTGGTGGCTTAACTTATACTTGGTCGCCAACGTCTTATTTTGATGGATTTACATTTCATCCTGTTATTGATTTCCCTAACAGTGTATCACCAAAAGCATTCCCCTATTTAGGAGGAACCACTTCGTATACATTAACAGCAAGCAATGGAAGCTGCACCGCATCTGATGTAGTAACCGTTACAAAAGTGTCTCCACCAAATCCAAATGCAGGAAGTGATGTAGCTATTTGTCAAGGTAATTCTATAACATTAACCGCTAGTGGTGGAACTTCCTATACTTGGAGTCCTGCTATAAATATTAGTAATGTTAATAGTATTAATCCAGATGTAAATCCTGTTTCTACCACAATTTATACGGTTAGTGTTAGTAATGGAGTTTGTGTTAGAAATGATGCTGTTGTTGTAACAGTTGAAACAACACCTATTGCTTTTGCAGGAAATGATATCAACTTATGTTATGGTTCATCAGCAACATTAAATGCCACTGGTGGAAGTAGCTATGTATGGAGTCCTTCCCAAGGTTTAAGTAATACCGGAATATCAAATCCAATAGTAACAAACACCAATACTACAGCATATACAGTAACTGTAACTACCGCTGGTGGTTGTACCGCGACAGATATTATGGTTGTTAATGCTAAACCATTACCAACAGTTGACGCAGGTGTTAATCAAACAATTTGTCAGGGAAATACAGTAGTCATGAATCCTACAACTAGTGGTACAACATACAGCTGGAGTCCTTCATTTGTATTTGACTTCGCTAATAGTTCAAATCCAACAGCAAACCCGGCATCAACATCAAACTTTACATTAACCGTAGGCAATGGAACCTGTACAGCAAATGATGTAGTAACTGTTTCGGTTACACCATTGCCAAATGCGGATGCTGGAGCAGACATATCAATCTGTACTGGAGCTTCTGCTACTTTAACCGCAACGGGTGGTACTAGCTATTTATGGACGCCAAGCACAGGCTTAAGTAATACAACCATTGCAAATCCTATAACAACACCAACTGCAACAACTAACTACACAGTAACAGTAACTAATAACGGTTGTAGTGCAACAGATGTTATAACGGTTAACGCCACTAACAGCTTAATTGTAGATGCGGGAATAAATCAAACCATTTGTAATGGTGCGGGCGCATTGCTAATAGCTACTGGCGGTTCATCATACACTTGGACACCTAGTACTGGGCTAAGTTCAACAACTGGAAACACCGTTAATGCAAGTCCTTCGGTAACTACGACATATACTGTAAATGCAGCTTCTGGAGGCTGCTCATCAACTGACGAGGTAACTGTTTTTGTAAATCCAACGCCAACAGTTAGTATTACCTCAAATGGCAGCACAGCATTTTGTTCGGGTGGTAGTGTTGGTTTAATAGCAACAAGTTCTGCAAGTTCATATACTTGGAGCAACGGAGCTTTAACACCAAGTATTACAGTTAATACAAGTGGTAATTATAACGTAACAGTTAGTAACGGAAGCTGTACAGCAAATTCTAATGTTATTGCAGTTACTGTTTATACTGCTGCTGCAACTAGTATTACACCAAACGGACCAACAACCTTCTGTAACGGAGGCAGTGTTATTCTATCTGCCAATACTGGAACAAATTACTCTTGGTCAACAGGTGCAAATACACAAACAGTTAGTGTAACATCTACTGGAGTATATAGTGTATCTGTTGATGATGTAAATGGATGTGGAACAGGCACATCATCTGTTGCAATAACTGTTAATCCTAATCCTAATGCCCCTGTTGTAACAGCTGGTGGCGCTACTAGTATTTGTATTGGAGATGCGGTTACTTTATTCTCAGACGCAGCCGATAGTTATTTATGGAATACAGGTGCAACAACCGCCTCAATTTCTGTAACAACAGCAGGTACTTATAGTGTAACTAATTACAATAGTTTTAATTGCGGAACAACCTCTTCTGGTATTTCAATTGCGGTTAATGATCCTTTAGCTGATTTTACTGGTACTCCAACATTAGTATTTATTCCTAATGCAGTTACATCGTTCTCAGCTAACACAACAGGATTTGCTCCCTATACTTATTTATGGGAATTTGGTGATGGGGGTACTTCTGCTTCCGCTACACCAACACATACTTATAACTTAGTGGCATTTAACACAGTATCGTTAACGGTTACTGATAATACAGGCTGCTCTAAAATGTTAGTAAAACCAGATTATATTCAGGTTGAGCAGCTATTCCCAAGTACTGGTATAGTAACAGGAACAACTCTAGATATTAGTGGTGTATCATTCCAAGATCCAGAAATTGGTTTGATGGCTTTAACAGACGGTAATTGTGGAATAAGTGTTGATAGTGGAAAAGTGTTTACGCCTTTACCAACAGGAAATACAGAACCATTAACTGGCGTTTGTGCTTTACCAGGAAAATGGGTGGCAGTTGGAAAAAATGGAACCGTTATACACTCCATTAACAATGGTGCAAACTGGAATCCAATTGTTAGTGGAACAACTGAAGATTTTAATGCCATACATTGTGCAACACCAACAAGTGGACATATCGTAGGTAAAAATGGCGTTATTCATAAATTTACAGGATCGTCAGTATCAGCTGAAACATCAAGTACCACAGAACATTTAAATGGTATTTACGAATTTAATAATGGTAATGCTTTAGCGGTGGGAGATAATCAAACCATTTTATCTTACAATGGAACTACGTGGTCGGCACAAACTTCACCAATTAATTTCAACATCAAAGATGTAAGATTCTCTGACTTATTAAACGGATATGTTGTAGGATCTAACGGAAACATTTTACAAACTACAAATGGTGGCGCTTCTTGGGCACCTTCATTAACAGGTGTAGATGTTAACTTTAATAGTGTTGACGTGGCTGGTAATGATACAGCTTGGGCAACAGGAAGTGGTGGTATTGTTTACAAAACCGTTGATAATGGTAATAACTGGGTAAGATATTCTGTTGGTTATACAGACGACCAAAGTCAACTTCGCGTAACAAAAGGTGGCAAAGGTCATATTGTTGGTAATGCTGGAAATGCTAGATACTTTAATGACAATGATGGCAATGGAGTTCCTACTTTCATTAATTCGAAATCAACTATTTTAAACTCTCTGCAATTATACCCTAATCCCGCTAGAGATCGATTTACTATTAGTGGCTACTTAAATACTGTTGAAAAAGTAACTATTGATATCAAAGATGCTCAAGCAAAATTAGTAAAGAGAGTTATTGATTCTACATTATCTGGAGAGTATTATGAGAAAATAACAACCGACTATTATAGTCCTGGTATTTACTTTATTCATATACAAATAGGCAAACAATCGATGGTAAAAAAATTAGTTATCATGAAATAGCATGCCATAGGGCTGCGATTTTAAAAACCCATGTGATTTTATCACATGGGTTTTTATTTTATATGCTATTTTTGTTATATTATTTCGAAAAAACTCATTTGAATCTTTTAAATAAAATAGTAGTTTGTCTTATCAGTTGTATTTTACTACTGCCCATTTTTGCATTAGCTCAAATACAGGAAGGAACTCCCTTTATAAAAAATTACAAACCAAATGACTATGCAGCCTCATCTGAAAATTGGGCTATAGCCCAAAATAAAAATGGCATAATGTATTTTGGAAATATACAAGGTGTATTAGAATATGATGGAGCAAATTGGGCGCTAATTCAAACCTCAAATAATTCAGTTGTACGATCTTTAGCCATTGATAGCAGTGGCGTTGTTTATATAGGCGCTGTAGGTGAATTTGGCTATCTAGCTTCTGATAAACAAGGGGTTTTAAAATATTATTCATTACTAAATTTATTACCAGATACCGAAAAAGATTTTGCGGATGTGTGGAAAACTTATGCCACTCCAGAAGGCGTATATTTTCAAACCTTTACCAAACTCTTTCGACTCAAAAACAATAAACTAGAGATTTGGAAACCAGAAACGACGTTTCATTTGAGTTACTATGTGAACCATCATTACTATATCAATGAAAAAGGAGTCGGCCTGAAAAAAATGCAGGGCAATCAATTGCATCTTATTAATGATGGTGAATTATTTGCCAACCAAAGAATATACAGCATGCTGCCCTACTCTGCTCAAAAAACACTGATTGCCAGCCGTGAGAAAGGATTGTATTTGATGAGAGATATTAAACCATCTACTTCTATTGTTCCTTTAGAGGCATTAGCTAACGAATCTTTAATAAATGGTCAAGTTTATGGGGGGGTTGCACTAAACAATAAAACATTTGCTTACGCGACTTTACTAAACGGTGTTTTAATAATAAATGCTAAAGGTGATATAATACAACAACTTAATAAAAAAAATGGTTTACAAGATGATATTGTAAAAAATATTGGAGTTGATAGCCATCATGACTTATGGATTGCAATGGGAAAAGGGATTTCTAGAGCAGAAATTTCATCCCCACTAAATTCTTATAATGAAGCACAGGGATTAAATGGTTTTATTGAAGATATTATAAAAGTAAAAAACACTTTATATGTTGCCACCTCTTTAGGTTTATATGCCTATAACAAAAACCAATTTAGTTCCGTAGAAGGCGTTAATTCTCATACGTGGTCGCTCAAAACATTTATAACTGAAAAAGACACGCTTCTTCTAGCGTCATCTGAAACCGGGTTGTTTGAAGTAAATAAAACCAACAGCAAATTTATCCAAGCTGAATATGGCTTTGTGTTAAAGCAGTCCAAAATTAACCCTAATAGAATTTATATGGGAATGAATGACGGCTTGACTTCTCTAAAACATGAAAACAAAAACTGGATATATGAAGACTACTTTAATGGAATTGATTATAAAATAAAAAACATTGAAGAAGATGAAAAAGGTAATTTGTGGTTAGCAACTCCTGTTGACGGATTAATAAAAATAAATTTTAATCAAAACTCAAAAGATACTTTAGTCACAGCTTGGAACGAGAAATACTCTATTCAATACTTTGATACTACAAATGGATTGCCATCCATGGATAATAATATCCCTTACCTGTATAAAAACAAAATAGTATTTGCAACTACAGACGGCATTTATGAGTTTGACGAGAAAAAACAATTATTTTATCAGTCCTCTTTTTTTAAACAAGAATTAGCTCAATCTCAAGTTTACCGTTTTATTCCTGATGGTAATGCTAAAATATGGATGGTAACCGTTAAACCAGATTTCACTAAAGAAACAGGCATTGCCTACTTACAAAAAGATAATTCATACACTTGGTACACTCAACCTTTTCGCAAAATAGCCGACAGAGAAGTGCATGCAATTTTTCCAGATGAAAATGGAATCACTTGGCTTGGAACACCCGACGGTTTATTAAGGTATGATGCTAACGTAAAAAAAGATTTTACCATTCCTTTTTATACACATATACGAAATGTGATCGTTGATAAAGACTCCGTATTATTTGGTGGATATTATAGTATTACTGAAAGTAGTTTAAACATCCCTGCTAGCTCACAACCAGATTATCTAAAACCTCAAGTAAAATACACATACAATACATTAACGTTTAATTACTCATGTACCAGCTACAGCGACGAGCAGTTGAATTTATTTAGTTATTACTTAGAAGGTCATGGTGATGATTGGTCGGATTGGTCTACAAAAAAGGACAAAGAATACACGGATTTAAACGAAGGAACCTATATTTTTCATGTAAAAGCAAAAAATATCTATGGCATAGAAAGCAAAGAATCTTCCTTTTCATTTACTATTCTTCCGCCATGGTATAGAACCATATGGGCATATATCACCTATGTGTTGTTAATTATTGGTTTAATATACTTAATCATTCGTTTAAGTATCCGTCGACTAGTAAAAGCTAAAACTCAACTTGAAAAGATAGTGAAAGAACGCACTGCCGAAGTTGTTGAACAAAAGCATTTAATTGAAGAAAAACATAAAGAAATTACGGATAGTATTAATTACGCAGAACGTATACAACGAAGTTTTTTAGCAACAAAAGATTTATTAGATGAAAACTTAAAAGATTATTTTGTTTTCTTTAAACCAAAAGATGTTGTAAGTGGAGATTTTTATTGGGCTCAAAAATTAAATAATGAAAATTTTGTACTAGCAACTGCCGATAGCACGGGGCATGGCGTTCCTGGTGCAATTATGAGTTTATTGAATATAACTAGCTTAGAAAAAGCGATTGAGTATCATCATGAACCTGCTGACATATTAAATTATACTCGTCAAAATATTATTGAACGCTTAAAAAAAGATGGGAGTGCTGAGGGCGGAAAAGATGGTATGGATGCGAGTCTCATTGTTTTTGATTTTTTAAATCGCAAACTCAGCATTGCTGCAGCCAATAACCCAGTTTGGATTGTTAGAAGAAATGAAAATACGGAAACTGAGCTTATTGAAGTTAAACCCGAAAAAATGCCCGTTGGAAAACATGACAAGCAAGATGTTCCATTTACCCAACAGGAACTACTGTTGCAAAGCGGCGATGTGGTGTATACTTTAACAGATGGTTTTCCCGACCAATTTGGTGGAGAAAAAGGCAAAAAGTTTATGAGTAAAAACCTTCGAGAATTACTAGCCACAAACTCTCATTTGCCTATGCAGCAACAAAAAGACATCCTTCTTAAAACATTTACTAATTGGGTAGGTGCACTCGAACAGATTGATGACGTAACAATTATTGGGGTTCGAATTCAATAATCATAACCGCGCATCTTTTTATACAAATTATTTAAGCGTTAAAATAAACTAATTAAGAATGCTTAGTGAAAAACTTTCGCTAAGCGCTTATGTTTTTATACTAATTTTGAGGGAATTAACTATTTGTATTATGGAAGAAAACGCTCAGAACGAAAATCGTAAAAAATCAGGATTACTTTGGATATTAATTGCTCTATTAGCAATTACTAACGGAGTTACCTTTTGGATGTACTGGCAAGAAAAAAATAAAGCTGCTAATGAAATTGTTGTGAAGGAGCAAGTGATTGTTGAGCGTGATAATGTAAAATCAGATTTATTGCAATTACAAAAAGATTTTGATAACCTTCAAACAAACGATAAAACCTTACAAGCAGAAATTGAAGCAAAGAAAGCAGAGATTGCTCAATTATTAGTGGATGCTGAAAAACACAAAGGCGATGCCTATATCATTTCTAAATTAAGAAAAGAATCAGAAACACTTCGTCAAATTATGAGAGGTTATGTAAGAACGATTGACTCTTTAGGCACTTTAAATAAAACCTTAATTGTAGAAAAAGATAATGTTTTAAAAGAACTAGATAGCGAAAAAGGCAAAACAACCACTTTAAGTAAAGAGAAAGAAGTATTAAGCGCCACTATTCAAAAAGGCTCTATATTATCTTGTTCTAATGTAATGGCTAAAGGTGTTAAGTTTAAAAGTGGTGGTAAAAAAGAAACTGAAACTACTAAAGCATCTCGCGTTCAAAAAATTAAAGTGTCTTTTACTTTAGGCGAAAACAAAATTGCAAGAGCTGGCGAAAAAACCGTGTTTGTGCGAATTGTAACACCTGATGGAAAAGAGATGGCAAAAAATTACGATGACAATTACCGCTTTACTTTTGATAAATCAAGCGGCTACTTTGCAGGCAAACAAGCCTTGAATTATGCTAATGTAGAAATCAGCGGCGTTACATATTGTGAAGGTAAAGAGCCTTTAGTGCCTGGTAATTACATTATCGAAGTGTCTTGTGATGGTGTTATTATTGGCGGAACAAGCTTACGTTTAGATTAAAACAACATCTATATAAAAAGCCGCTAATCATGCATTAGCGGCTTTTTTATTTTTTTACTTTTCGGGTTTAGTGTTCTTAGTCCTTTGCGTTTTCTTCTTTTCTGGAACAACCATTACTTCTCCCATTTTTTGATGTATTTCAGGTTTTGGCTCTACACATTTTACTTTTCCTTTAACTGTTGGTTTTAAATGAGGCTTTACAAAGGGTTTTGCCGTATCTTGTTTTGGAGGCATGGCTCTTACACCTCCCATAATTGGATTTATAACTTCAACATCGCCCTTTTCGTGAATAGTAGTTTGTGCTGATACAGATGATGCATTAAAGAGCCACATACCAAATGTAAAATACAAAATAACGGCAAAACGTTTAGTAAAATTAAATCCTTTAAACTCGTTATAAAAAGCATCAAAGCTCAAAGCCGTTAATTGTGTTTTTTCAAAACGGCCACAAACTTTTTCATCTTGTTTACCTGCAAAAAACTCTTTGATCTCGTCTAGAGATTTACTACTGAAATCAACTACTGTTTTTATACATTTACCACAAAAGGCACCTTGTTCGTTTGGCGTCATTTCGTCCCAGTTTTCATGACAAGGTTTTTTAATTGAAATTTCCATAATCGTTAGTTTTTTCAATTAAGATGCCTCGAAAAAAGAAATTCCATAAATAGCGGGAATTTATTTTTAAATTTATTCGATTTCAACAAATGAAGGTATCAGAAAACATATTAAAATGGGGAATGCGATTGTATCCACCTCTTTTACTTCAACGCATTTGGGTTCAAAAAATTTATAAAGATTTTAAAGGTGCTGATATAAAAATCAATCGCAGCTTATTTACACTAAACTTTGGCAAAGCAATTTTTGGTGGCACTATTTATTCGGGCACCGACCCATTTTATGCGATGTTATTTGGGCAAATACTACGAAACAAAAATTATCATATTACTATCTGGTTAAAAAGCGCAAGTATTCAATTTTTAAAACCTGCTCGTACGGACTTGTTTTATAAAATTAACATTACAGAAGAAATGATCAAAGAAGCAGAAACAGAACTTAACAATAAAGGTGTTTTTGTGAAGACCTATGCGATTGAGGTCTATTCTAAAAATAAAGAATTAACTGCTATTGCCAAAAATGAGATTTATATCAGGAAAAAATAATCTCGATATCTAAAATAAACTAATACTTTTATCCATTCAAAAATTTATAGATCTTTTAAATCAAAAATATGTCAATCAACAAAAAATGCAAGAACGCAACGGAGAATTATGTGAATTATGTAATAGCGAAACAGCCATGCATGAATACACGGTGAGTCCAAAAAATGATGAATCTATTGAAAACCAAGTAGCGCTATGCAATACCTGTTTAGAGGCAATTGACAGTAAGGAGGCTAGTTTCCATTGGCGTTGTGTAGAAGGCAGTATTTGGAGTGTAGAGCCAAGTGTACAAGCTTTAAGTTATAGAATTTTACAAAACTATAAAGAAGAAGATTGGGCAAATAATTTAATTAGTTCTGTTGATTTAGATGAAAATGTAATTCAATGGGCATTAAGCGCATTTGAAGTAGCCGATGTGCACAAAGATGCATTTGGTAATACTTTAGAAAACGGAGATACCATTGTTTTAACACAAGCTCTTAATGTGAAAGGAACGAACTTTACTGCCTCTAAAGGAACAGTAGTTAAGAAAATAAAATTAGTTCATGATAACGTTGAACAAGTCGAAGGCAAAATTAACGATCAAACAATTGTGATACTTTGCAAATACACTAAGAAAAATTAATAAAAAAGCCTCTCAAAATTGAGAGGCTTTTTTGTACGCACGAAGGGACTCGAACCCCCACCCTCACGGACCAGATCCTAAGTCTGGCGCGGCTACCAATTACGCCACGTGCGCGTTTAGGAGGTCAAATATACGAAATTTTACAATTTATCGAATATTTAAGGTCAAAAAATCTATAAAATCAGTGAATATTCTTTAATTTGTATCTCAAAAATTAGCATTATGTACGGAAAATTTCAAGAGCACTTACAAAGTCAATTAAACGAAATAGAACAAAATGGTTTGTTCAAAAAAGAACGCGTTATTACCACTCCAATGGATGCCGTGGTGAAGGTAAATAACAAGGATGTTATTATTTTTTGTGCAAATAATTACTTGGGCTTATCTTCTCATCCAAAAGTAATTGAAGGTGCTAAAAAAGCTTTGGATACACATGGGTTTGGGATGAGCAGTGTTCGCTTTATTTGTGGCACTCAAGACATTCATAAAGAACTTGAATCAAAAATTGCAAACTTTTTAGGCACAGAAGATACCATATTGTATGCCGCTGCTTTTGATGCAAATGGTGGAGTATTTGAACCTCTATTTGATGAACAAGACGCCATTATTTCGGATGAATTAAATCATGCGTCAATTATTGATGGTGTGCGTTTGTGTAAAGCTCAACGCTATCGTTACAAAAACTGCGATATGGCAGATTTAGAAGAACAATTAATTAAAGCACAAGCACAACGTTACCGTATCATTGTTACTGATGGCGTATTTAGTATGGATGGCTTTGTAGCACCATTAGATAAAATATGTGATTTAGCAGATAAATATAATGCCATGGTAATGGTAGATGAATGTCATGCAAGTGGCTTTATTGGTAAAACAGGAAGAGGCACTATTGAAGCAAAAAATGTTATAGGGCGAGTAGATATTATTACTGGAACTTTAGGAAAAGCCCTAGGTGGAGCAATGGGCGGGTTTACTTCTGGTAGAAAAGAAATTATTGAACTATTACGTCAACGTTCTCGTCCATACTTATTTAGCAATTCTTTGGCTCCAAGCATTGTTGGGGCAAGTTTAGCTGTATTTGATATTTTAAGTTCCTCAACTGATTTGCGTGATAAATTAGAGTGGAACGTAAACTATTTTAAAAAGGGGATGAAAGATATTGGCTTGGAAATAAAAGATGGTGATAGTGCCATTGTACCTGTAATGTTATATGATGCCAAATTAGCGCAAACATTTGCCGCAAAATTACTTGATGAAGGGATTTATGTAATAGGATTCTTCTTCCCAGTAGTGCCAAAAGAAAAAGCTCGCATTCGCGTTCAGCTTAGTGCAGCTCATAATCAAGATCATCTTGATAAGGCAATAAAAGCTTTTGAAAAAGTAGGAAAAGAATTAGGAGTAATTAAATAAGAAACATATTTCTATTTATTAAAAAAGCCTTGTAAAATTTACAAGGCTTTTTTGTTTTAATATATTCTTACTTCAGTAGCTCCGTAACCATAATCTTTATAAGAAGCATCATAATAATCAATATCATCTATCGTTTTTAAAATAGAAGTGATTTCTTGTTTTAGTTTGCCGTTTCCAACACCATGTATAACAATCAGTTTTTTGATACCATTACTTACGCAATATTGTAATTCCTTCTCAAAACGCTCGAGCTGAATAGACATGATCTCGTAATTAGTTAAATTTTTATAAGAGTCAACTAACTCTTCAATATGCAAATCTATTTCGCGAGTAAGGTCTTTTATTTTTTGCTTAGCAACAGATGTTTTTTGTGGTTGTTTAAATTCCTTAATGGCTTTTAATCGAGTCATGTCTTCCATCGTAATCGTTTTCTCAACAATTTCTTTATCTAAGAAGTTCTCTTTTAAAATATAAGCATACACCGGAAACTTAAATTCGTTATGCTGAATTAAGGTTGACTGCGACATGATTTTATCGTTGATGTATAAAATTTCAGCTAATGGAATTTGTGATTTATAGTGCATGTTTTTATAAAACAAACATTCTATTTTATGATAAGCATATTCTTTAAAGAAATTTTTCTTAACCTGTTTCAAAAATATTTTTTGGTACGCTCCTAACTCTCCATGTTTCAATGTTTGAAAATACTCGTCATCTTTAACAGAATAAGAAAACATTACGTTATAAGAAGATGAATTAAATAAGTAAAATTTATAATCGCTCACCAAAGCCGGCATATCATGGTCTGGCTCAATGATAAAATAAATTGAATCAGATAAAATGGTTTCTAATTCCATCTCCATGTTTTCTACCTCTGGATTTAAAATTAATTCGGTGTGTATTGGCACTAAATGCCTGCACAAATAAGGGATTTCAAAGCCATCTTGCATTTCTACAAAAACCGTTTCTTTATCTTTAAATCTAGTAATGACTCCTTCTCCCACTTCATTCAAAAAACGAACCTTATCTCCTATCCTTAACTTCATATTCTATAATGTTATTTGTATAGCTCCATTTTCTTTTACCCAGTAAAAAGGTATTTCCAATAAAGCGCATTGCTTTTTTAATTGCTTTACAAATTTATAACTGTTACTGCAATCGGCAATAACTATTGGTTTACTTTTATAATTAGTTGTGAGTTCTAATGGCGTATCCTTACTTATCAAAATGTACTTTGCGGTTAGTGTTTTTAATAAAGACCCGTTTTGATAGTTATTTACAATATAAATAGAATCCACCTGCAAAACATTAGATTTAGTATCTACTACCTTTAAATTAGAAATGGTTAACAAATATGGCTTCACATATCGTTGAAACTCTTTGGAACTAATATCATCAAAATGAGCGTAAATAGTTTGGCCTAGTCGTAAAGCAAAAACGGTTTTTTGTTTAACATGAAAAACCACAAACTCCTTTTCTTGTTTTTGCTGAAATGTATCAAAAATTGAAACCGATAACCAAGTAATTATAATGCTACACAATATCAATACATGCTTATGCTGTTTACTTGCAATAATTAATAAACTTAATGCAGTTACTAAAGACAAAAACAATATGTCAGTTTTTGTAAAAGGAATAAAATCAACAAAGCCGTATTGTGGATTATCGGTTAATTGAGCTAACCATAACATTAAAGATGTAATTCCATTAATGCCGTAAACTAATAGTTGATTAAGAAATGCAATTTTATAAAGAATTAAAAACAAGACAGCTCCAAGCATCAATAGCATACTAATAGGGATAATTAATAAATTAGAAAACACAAACCAAATAGGAAATTGATGAAAGAAATACAATGAAACTGGTAATGTGAATATAGTGGCCGCAACCGAAATTAAAACGCTCGTCCATAGCCACTGAATTATTTTATTTTGAAAAACATAAAGCTTAGCTAAAATAGGATACAAATACATAATGCCACCTACAGCACAATAGCTCAATAAAAAACCAACATCTTTTACTAAATAAGGATTAATAAGCAATAATAAAAAAGCAGAAAACAATAACGTATTATAGGCGTTTCCCTGTTTATAAAATGTTTTTCCAAATAATATTAAACCTAACATTAAAGCCGCTCTTAAAACCGAGGGCGATAAACCTGTAACGACGACAAACAAACACAAGAAACTTAATATGAAAACAAATTTCGTTTTCTTATATCGATCATATTTGTCGAATAAAGAAAATAGATAAATTAAAATAGCATAAAGCACACCTGTATGCATGCCGGAAACAGATAAAATATGCAAAGTGCCTGAATGAGAAAAGCTTTGCATCACCTCGCTGTCAATTTCATCATCGTAACCAACTAATAAAGCCGAACAAATAGAAAAAGCACTTTGAGTTAAATTACTATTGCGAAGAACAGAAATTAAATGCGATTTAATTTGAACCCCAATGTTAGTAATGCTATATTTATTATTGGGTTTAGAAAAAACATGTACATTATTGGTTGTTGCATAAACCACATGAAATATGTTTCTGTTTTCTAAAAACGCTTTATAATCAAATTCATTGGGATTTTTGGGCTCATTTACATGGCTAAACGTTGTGTTCAATAAAAGCGTATTCCCTACGTTAAATTTTACACTAGAATCATTTCTCAAATAAACAATCGAATTCCCTTCTGCATAATGCCATTGCTTATTTTCTTCGATGCAGTTAATTTGAACTGGGATTTTAATAAATTTTTCGGATGTTACCGGAATATCTGTTATTGTTGCAATAAAAGATTGGGTATGATAAGAGACATGGTGTGAATAATGACTGTTACTATTTTTATCATTGTATAAATAACAGGCTTCAAATGCTAATAAAAACAATAAGAGATTTATGAGAAGAATATAAATTCCTTTTTTAAAGTATTCTTTTGGCTTATAAAATTTTTGGAAGAAAAAAGCTAAGAGCCATACTGTTAATATGCTTAAAAAAACCAGATGTAATTTTTGAAACAACCCAAAATAAAAGAAAGCTATAATCCCAATTAAGTATGGCAGTAGGATTTTTAAAAATGGTATGGATTTAAAATTAAACACATACTAATTTAATAATTAGTAGTTATACTTTTAGACCTATTAATAAAATATCGTCGGTTTGCTCATAAGAGCCTTGCCATTCTTTAATATCGTGACTTAATTTTGAATTAAGGTCATGCAAATTCAAGTGGTTATTCATTAATAAAAACTGTCGCAAACGTGCTGGATTATATTTTTTATTTCTATCCCCACCAAATTGATCTGTAATACCATCCGTAAATAAAAACAGTAAATCGTCTTTTTTCACCGTTATTGTCTTAGAAGGAATAACACTGTTAAAATCTGCATAACCACCAATGTTTACGTTTTCTGAAGCCAAAGTAATTAGCTCGTCATTAGAAATAATATATAATGGACGATTCGCATTCACATATTCGATAGTGCTTTTTTGTTTGTTGTAGCAAATTAAAGAGATATCTAATCCGTCGTTTAATTGATCTGTCGTATTTTGAGTTAACCTAATATTTAGTTCATATCTCAAATGCTCTAACATTTTTGCAGGGTTATTTTGACTAATGTGTTCCTCTATGGCTTCATTTAAAATACTACTTGATATGAGTGACATAAATGCTCCTGGAACACCATGACCCGTGCAATCAACAACTGCTATGTAAATTAATCCATTGAGCTCTTTAATCCAGTAATAATCTCCACTAACAATATTACGAGGCTTATAATAAATACAACTATCTGTAAAATATTTTGATAACACATCCGTATTGGGCAATATGGTTTGTTGAATGCGTTCTGCATATTTTATACTATCCGTTAAATCTTTATTAATACCTTGAATCAATACATTTTGTAGTTCAATTTCTTTCTTTTTATTTTCTATCTCTGATGTTCGTGCTTTTACTTGTAGCTCTAGTTTTAGTTTTTCGCGCTTCAATCGTTTTTCTCTATTAATAACAAAGAAATATAAAAGAACTAGGGAAATAATAATAATTACAACGTAAAACGTAGTGGTTTTCCAAAATGGAGGAATCACACTAAAGTGATACGTGTATTCTTTAGAATTGGTAAAATCATTACTGACAGATGTTTTAATAACTAAACTATAATCACCAGATGGCAAATTACGGTATGTAATTTCATTGAAATTAAATAGATCAATCCAATCTTTATCATAGCCTATTAATTTATAGCTATAGTTCATCGTTTTTTGATCGGCAATATTATCTGTATTCAAAATAAATTGAATACTGTTATGCGTATAATCTAACGTCAGATTATTAGGTACTTTATACCAATTATAAAAACCATCAAAACTAATATCCGAATAATCTCCTGTTGTAAAAAGACTCTCGTCCGTCCAATCAATTTGCTTGTTTTCAATTAAAATGGCATTAATAAAAACAGAAGCCTGCTGTTGATTAGTGTTCTTCTCTACATCACTAATGTGTTTGTATTGAGTCAAGCCTTCTACCGATCCAATCCAAATAAATTGTTCATCATCAAAAACAGTAGTGTTTGGTTTATTGTCATATGATGCAAACCCTTGACCTTTGTTATATGATTTAATTTCTTTTACCCTATTTAAATAGGTGTCAATTTTTAGTTCGTTTATCCCATTATTTGAGATAAACCAAACAACATCATTGCTAAATAAAATAGAATTAATGCAATTGCTATTTATCCCTTCTTTTGTAGAAACTTTTTCGAAAGTATTAGAGGAACCATTTTCAAAATAACGAACCTTTAATTTGTTTTTTAAAATGATGGCTCCTACATCTGAACTTCCCAGCCACATGTTTCCATTCCAATCTTTAACTATAGTTTGAATGTTTTTAAAAATAGCATACTCGTTATTAACGTAGCCAGTTTTAGGGTTTAATTTCCAAACACCTTCATTTGATGTTACCCAAATTTCTCCATTTGTATCTTCTAATAAACATGATACATTAAAAGTCAATAAATTTGTAATGGGAAATGAGGTAATAGTAAATGACATATCTTTGTTTAAGATAATTCTGTCTAATTTAGATTCTGATTGATACCCAACCCAAATTGCTCCGTTAGGGGCTTTATATAAATAAGAAATATAATTAGACGCAAGGTTGTTTGTTTGTGAAATAACTTTAGTAACGTTTAGTTTTTTTTGACTATTCTCCTTACTAATGATGCTAATGCCTCCTCCTGTTGTTCCTAACCATATATTACCATAATTATCTTCGGTAATTGATTTTATAATTGACTCGCTAATCCCTTGTTCCCAAAAACAACGATCAAATTTTTTGTTTTTAAATTTAAATGCTCCGCCACCGTATGTTCCGCTCCAAATTGAACTATCTGATGACTTATATACACTAATTACTTTTTCTTCATCTAAACCCGACTTTTGATTATAGCTCAATGAGCTTTTACTGTTTACAGAAACTAATCCATCGTTTAATGTTCCTACCCAGAGATTTTGGAATTTATCATGTTCAAAACACAAAGGATTACTTCCAAAAAAACCTTGGCCATTGCTTAACCAAACAACGTTTTTGGTAGTAAAATCGCTTTCATTGGTGTTTTTATCAATTGGGATTTTTAAAAAACCAAAGCCATCAGTTGCTAAATAAATATTCCCCTCTTCGTCCTTATCAATATTAGTAAATCTGTAAATTAAATCCACACCAGGAATAATAGAATCGAAATCAAAATAGTTTGCATTAAAGCCCGTATTATTAATAAAGTCAAATTTAATTTCTGCTAATCCGAAACTCCAATCACTCACTAATAGATTTTTCTTTTTATCAAATTCAATAGATTGAATCGATTCGCCTTTAAATAAATTTGAAGAATTAAAGTTTACAATTCTCACCAACTTTTTATTTATGGTAGTAGAAGCCACTGAATTTTGAATTAAAACAAATTTTGGGATTTTAGTGGAAATATTTTTCTCCATAAAAAACAATCCTTTTCTGCTAGTTGACACCCACAAATTACCGTCTTCGTCAAACTCTGCATCAGTAGGTATTTGCGATACCACATTAGGAATAGCAATAGAATCGAGTGAAAATTTGGTTTTAGTAATATCTAATAAATAATAGCCCTTGGTGGTAATAACATGTATGATCCCTTTGTTCACTAAAATCTTTTTTACGTTACCACGGATTTTCTGATACAATTCATTATTTTCAATTTTAGTACCGCTATAAGAACAAAAGCCTTTTTTAGTGCCTATAAATAATGTTTCGTTGGTAAATAATAAATTAGAAATTTCATTAGATGGTAAGCCGTTGGTGGTTGTAAAACTTTCGAAGTTTTTTCCATTAAATTTTGATAGGCCGTAATTTGTGGCTAACCACAAATTACCATAATCATCTTGCTCAATTTGTTTAACGGTAGATTGTATCAACCCCTCTTTAACTGAAAATTTTTGAAGGTTCATCTTTTGAGAATACCCAACAAAAAAGTTCAATAAAAATATGAATATGATATAATAGCGTGTTTTCACAAATAATTGTCCTATACAAGTGTAACTAAAAAAATATATAAAATATAGGTTTTCGTCTAAAATAATGCGGTTAATCCGGCGTGAATTTTTCCTATTCGCAAATCAAAGCCATTGCCTTGTTGTTTTCCAATAGCATAACTTAAATTAAAAATGCCCGCTTTGGTTTCAAAATTAATGCCCGCGCCAACACTCATGGGCGTGTCGTCAATTTTACTATTCACACTATGATTTTGATACCAAGCGCCTTCGTAAAACACAAATATATTAGAGTTCTTTTCAAACAAAAAACGATACTCAATCGTTGGTATCACATAAGATGAGGCAAAAATACTTTCTTCATCAAATCCTCTTAATGTTCTTAAGCCTCCAATTCTGAATAACTCGTTTTTGTATATCGTATTACCAAATACGCTTCCAAATTGAGAAGATAATTTAACCACATGATTTTTAACTAAATTAATATAGCCAACAAGTGTTCCCTCTACTTGGTATTGCGATGTTTTTAACGCTAATGTAGAATAAGCCACATCATTTACTTTTGGGTTTTTCTTTATCTGGCGGCTACCTACTGAGCCTTGAATATTAATCCCAAAACCTTTTCGAGGGTTAAATCTATAATCAAATTTTTCAATGAATAACCCCAAACCATAAGCTTTTGTAATAACATCGGCATACTCTGGCAGTACTGTAATATTTGCTAAACCTGCAGTAGAAATTAAACTGGCGTTGCGTTGTTTGTAAAACACTTTTACATAATTCAATCCATTAAAATAATAGTTTAGTCCTATCGCATTATTCACATCTAAAAAGGTGGTGTCTTTTTTGTAAATTTTGATGTTATAGTCTACGCCAATGGGCAAACCTCCAATGTAAGGATAAATTAAATTAGCTTTTAAATCTTGTGTTTGTGTTTGTAATCTGCGCCACTGAATATCCACCGTTTCGCCGCTTTTAAAAATAGTACTAACTAACTTAATTTTTAAATCTCCTGTAAAAACTGTTTTACCTTTGTCGTCGGGCAAAATCCCAACAATACCATCAAACTGCGAGGCATTTTTTTTCTCTAAAAACAAAAACAGTTTGTTTTGCTTATCGGTTAATTGAATAATGGGCGATTTTTTTTCTGTAACAAATGGCAATTGCTTTATTTTTTTTGAGACGCCCATAAACACTTCTGTATTATATGGCATTCCGTTTTTAATACCTAAAGTACCTCAGCAAAAATTTCTGACTAACTTTCCCTGTGCCTTCGGTAATTAAACTATCCAACTTTATAAATACATTTTTTTCGATATTTAATTTTGCGGCAACGTTTGAGTTTTCGAATTGCAAACTATCTAATTTAGCTGAAGCAAAAGGATACCCATTATTTTCGTAATAGGTAATAATTTTTTCCATAAACTTTGATAGTTCCGAAAATTTAAAAGGGCGGTTTGTAAAAAAACGTTCGTTGTATCCGAGTTTACTAACGATGGCTTGGTCTTTTTTAGAGTAATATAAGTTTACCCATTTATATTTTTTGCCAGCACTGATATATGCTTTATAGTTTAAAGAATCCCTTGTGATACTATCCACACTTGCCGAAATGTATCCCGCATCAATTAGAGAAATATATATTTTATTAGCTTCTTTTTCGATAAAAGCCTTGTCTGAAAACTGTTTTTTGTAGCTAATCTTTTTAAAAACAGAAGCACTATCGGTGTTTATCACTTGCAATTTATAGACAATCTGTGCTTTTAAAGGCAGTTTTGCCAAAAACACAAACAGGATAAAATATGTTAATTTCTGTACCAACGGTAAGGGTGTTGTAGAGGCTCGTGCAAAAGCAACTCAAGTTACTATTGACCCTACAAATATGACAGCTGAAAACATGAATCAGTTTAAGCAAGTTCAAGGAGAATTATCATCTGCTATTTCTAAATTATTAATGGTAACCGAAAATTACCCTAACTTAAAATCGAGTCAGGCTTTTAGTGAATTACGTGTAGAATTAGAAGGTTGCGAAAACAGAATTGCTGTAGAACGCATGAAATACAATGATGCTGTAAATGAATTTAATATCAGTATTAAAAAAATACCGGGCAGTATCTTTGCATGGGGCTATAACGATGCTATTTACTTTGAAGCAGAAGCGGGTGCTGAGAAAGCTCCTAAAGTGGAAATGAATATTAAATAATTATGTTTTTTAAAAAACGATTATTATCCGCCGCAGATGATGCTCGCTTAATCAAAGCGATTCAATTTGCTGAAGCAAAAACTTCAGGCGAGATTCGTGTACATATCGAAAAAACCTGCAAAGGAGATGCTTTAGAAGAATGTAAAAAAACATTTTGTAAAGCTAAATATGCAACAAACAAAAGACCGCAATGGTATTTTGTTTTTTCTAGCCATTGAATCCAAATCTTTTGCGGTTTGGGGAGACGAAGGCATTCATCAAAAAGTAAGTGACGAGTTTTGGAAAAGTATTACCGATTGCGCCATCAGTTATTTTAAACAAAACGATTATGTTTCAGGTATAGAAAAGGCAGTAGAATTATGTGGAGAAAAATTAAAACAATACTTTCCCATTGAGACAGATGATAAAAACGAACTTTCTAATACTATTTCTTACTAATTGAAAGCTCTTTTTTGGATAATCACTTTTATTTCGCTGTTTGTGAAGCCTTGTTTGGCGCAAATTCCCGAACGTCCCAATCCAGAACGTTTATATAATAATTTATCGAAAGAATTTCCCAACTTCATTTCTTCTCAGCAAGCTGAGCAGCTTGAACGACAATTACAAGATTTTAGTTTAGAAACCTCTAATCAAATTTGTATTGTTATAGTTGATGATTTGAATGGCTTAGATGATGCCTCTTTTGCAGTTGGTATTTTAAATAGCTGGGGCGTTGGACAAAAAGGTAAAAACAATGGCGTTGTTATATTAGTAAAACCTACAGGGGGCTCAGGAGAGCGTAAATTATTTATCTCTGTTGGTTATGGTTTAGAAGGCGCTATTACCGATTTACAGACTAAACATATTCGCGAAAATCAAATAGTTCCTTATTTTAAGGAACAACAATTTTACGAAGGCTTAGAAGCTGGTTGTCAGGCGTTAATGCAAGCTGCCAAAGGCGAATACAACGAAAAAACAGCGCCTAAAGCAACAGGGCTTGTAGGTTTTATTAAAAATCACCCTATTTTGTTCATCATCCTAGTCATCTTTTTTATCATTATTATGTTTAAAGGCGGCGGTAGTGGTGGGGGAATGACCTATTACGGTGGAGGTTCATCTTTTGGTGGTTTTAGAGGAGGTGGCGGTGGCGGTTCTTCTTTTGGCGGATTCGGAGGTGGCTCAGGAGGCGGTGGCGGCTCAGGTGGTAGTTGGTAATAATAAATTTGTATATTTATGATTACAAAACTACACTATGCGTAAACATTTACTTTTTATTTTTATTGTTAGCTTAAGTCTTTCGGTAACTTCGCAAATTACAATCACCTCCGCAAACATGCCTATTAGTGGCGATACTTGTAGATATAGTAGAGCTGTTCTATCAAGTGTTGGCGATTACACAACTACAGGAGCTAACCATCTTTGGGATTTTAGTTCATTAGATAGCGCAGGACAAATGATGCGAAAATTTGAACCCTCATCCGCTACTCCCTACTTTTTTTATTTTTTTCCTCCAAAATATGGTGAACAAACTTTAGATTCGGTTCCTATTCCTTCCTTTCCTGGAATTTCAATTCCTATTTCCATTAAAGATATTTACAGTTTTTATAAAAAAAACGGAACAACGTCTTTTAATGCTGAAGGTTTGGGTCTAACGATGTCGGGTATTCCCATTGGCACAACTGCTCAAGGTAATAACGATGATGAATTATATGTGTTTCCATTAAATTATTTAGATAGAGATTCAACAACCTTTAATTTTTCAACTCCAACCTTTAGTGCTATTCCTTTTACTTACAAAAAACACGGGTATCGTATAACAGAAGCAGATGGCTGGGGAACTATTATTACACCTTATGGCACAGATTCGTGTTTACGTGTGGTTACTACACAATATTCAATTGATACCATTCATATTCCTGCGTTACCTGCTGGCTTTAACAAATTTGGATTTCCAAACTATGTCCGCAGTTACCAATGGTTAAGTGTAAACGAAAAAATACCGTATTTAGAAGTTTCTGGAAATCTTATTGGGAATAATTTTACAGTTACACAAGCAAGATATAGAGACCGCCTTCGCTCATTTGTTGGCATTAAAGAAGATGTGCAACAATTGGCTCTTTCTTTGTTTCCAAACCCAACAAGCAATCAACTTACCATTATTACTTCTAAAAACATAGAGTCCATAAAAGCTGAATTGGTTGATATACAAGACAAAACAGTTTTTATGAGCGATTTAAATAACAACACAAACCTAGTTAATAAACATACTTTGGACGTGTCTGGTGTAGCAAAAGGCATCTATATTTTGAATCTGTCTAATTTAGAAGGCAAACAATCCTTAAAAATTTCGATACAATAGTTTTGAATACTAAATAAATAATTTATTTTTACCACAAAATTTCTAAAACCAATTATATGAGTTCTCATCACGACCACGATAATCATTCAGCTGAACCTAAAGAGGTAGCATTTCGTACACCCTTAATTATGGGTTTAGTTACCATATTAATTATTTTATTAGCAGTTAGTACTTGCGATAACAAGCATCACGGTTCTTGCGAATGCAAAGAAGATTGCTCTGAGGAGTGTATGAAAAAGTGTGAAGCTGGAGATCATTCAGGTCACGGAACTGAAGCTCATGGTACTGAACATGCTGCAGAAGCACACGAAGCTGCGCCTGCAGAAGAACATGCTGCTGTTGCAGATACAACGGCTCCTGCGGCTCACGATACAACTGCTGCACCTGCTAAAGTTGAAGAGCACGCTCACCACTAATTTTTAAAATTTAATATATAACTAAAAGCCCTGCAACAATTGTAGGGCTTTTGTGTTTTTAGAAGAGAACCCAATAAAGAGCGGCTTTTCTTTTGTGGGTTCAGTAGGATTTTCGTAATATTACACACTTTAAAAAACATAAAATGGCTACAGATAACTTTCAAGCACACGATTATTATTTAATGGACGAATTATTAAGTGATGAACACAAATTAATTCGCGATACTGCCCGTGCATGGGTAAAAAAGAAGTAACTCCAATTGTTGAAGAGGCTTGTCAAACAACCACTTTTCCAAAACAATGGATTAAAGGATTAGCAGAAATTGGTGCTTTTGGACCATATATTCCAACAGAATATGGAGGACCAGGCTTAGACCAAATATCTTACGGATTAATAATGCAAGAATTAGAGCGTGGCGATAGTGGCTTACGTTCTACAGCATCTGTTCAAAGTTCATTAGTGATGTATCCAATTTTTACATACGGAAGCGAAGAACAAAAGAAAAAATATTTACCAAAACTAGCTACAGGCGATTTAATGGGTTGTTTTGGTTTAACAGAACCGGATCACGGAAGTAATCCAAATGGTATGTTAACTAATTTTAAAGATGCTGGAGATGGCAAACATGTTATCTTAAATGGCGCTAAAATGTGGATTAGTAACTCCCCTTTTGCTGATATAGCAGTGGTTTGGGCTAAAGATGAAGCAGGAGAAATTAGAGGATTAGTTGTGGAAAGAGGAATGGAAGGATTTACTACTCCTGAAACTCATGGTAAATGGAGTTTACGTGCAAGTTCAACTGGTGAGTTAGTATTTGATAATGTAAAAGTACCTAAAGAAAATATTTTTCCAAACATCAAAGGTTTAAAAGGACCTTTAGGTTGTTTAAACTCTGCGCGTTTTGGTATTGCTTGGGGTGTTATTGGTGCTGCAATGGATTGTTATGATAGCGCTTTACGTTACAGTAAAGAGCGTATTCAATTTGGGAAACCAATTGGTGCATTCCAATTAACACAAAAAAAATTAGCTGAGATGATTACTGAAATTACCAAAGCTCAATTATTAACTTGGAGATTAGGTGTATTGAAAAACGAACACCGCGCAACACCTGCACAAATTAGTATGGCTAAACGTAACAACGTTAACATGGCTTTACAAATTGCACGTGAAGCTCGTCAAATACATGGTGGAATGGGTATTACTGGAGAATATCCAATTATGCGCCACATGATGAACTTAGAATCTGTAATCACATACGAAGGAACTCACGATATCCATTTATTAATTACTGGTATGGATGTTACTGGATTTAATGCGTTTTCATAAGCTTTAAATTATCACAAGAATAAAAAACCCCCGATGAATATCATCGGGGTTTTTTTATTTCAAAAATTATATTTTACCAATATCCAATTACTTTAGTGCCTGTGTTTGAATTAAGTGTCCAATACAGTTTCCAACCATAAGCACATTGATTAGAACCAACTGTAATTGGTGTACCAGCAACATTAACACCAAATACACAATTTAACTCAAGGCTTCTACTAGGTACTTTAATTATTAATTGTCCTGATAATGGTGCCCAAGAACCACAGGTTGTATTCCAAACCATAGGTGTTGTTACTTGACTTGTGAAAGCATCTCCTTCACGAGTAGTACCATAATTTTCTAAATTACTAATGCCGCTAGATGAACCAATACCTTGGCCTACACACGTTAAAACTGAACTCGCCCAAGTATAAGTAAACTGACGGTTAATATTATAATTAGCAGTACCTGCACCATTAAAATTAACACTTAAATTTGTGCCTGTTACCGAGCTAGATAAATTTGGCTGAGAGCCAATAAATAATTCCCACCAAGTACCGCCACTAATATTAGTCAAATTTTGAATTCCATTTAACTCAATAAATTGTCCGTCAGAAGCTCTCGTAACTCTGTAGGCTAAGTATTCCACTTTCATTACACAGCCCGCCATTTTCCAACGTTGTCCAGAAGCATAATTGATAATTGTTAATTTAATAGATCCACCACGTTTTCTGTTATTAATAACAGTTATCCCGTCATAATTCAATTTGATAGTTCCCATATAAGATCCAGTAGTATCAATCGATAATCCTCCTATTGTATTGGTTTGAGCAGATGATGCCACTCGGCCGTGCATTAAAGGATAGTCACTAACTGTTTTGTTAATATCGTCAATAGACGCATCGTTTTCACCAATTGCTTGACGAGAATCTGATGACGCTTGTCCATTTTCGTCAGGTTTCGGTTCCTCTTCTTTTTTCTTACAGCTAGAAAAAGTAATCAATAGTCCTAAACACATCATGCTTGTGCTTAGTAATAATTTTCTTGTGATCATGTTTAAAGTTTAGATTATTATTTAATAAAGGACAATACATCTTAACAAAGATTGTGCCTTTTCTCTTTATAGCATACTTAAAAAAGTCTTCTTAACTATTACAACCTCATTTATAGTTTGCCTTTAACAATTTCATCGACTACAGTTGGATCTAACAATGTAGACGTGTCTCCTAAATTACTCACATCGCCTTCGGCTACCTTACGCAAAATACGGCGCATAATTTTTCCGCTACGAGTTTTAGGTAAGCCACTTACAATTTGGATTTTATCTGGTTTAGCAATTGGGCCAATAATTTTATTGACCTCGGCTATGATTTCTTTCTTTAATGTTTCGTGATCTTTAGTAGTAGATGGAACAATGACATAAGCATAAATCCCCTGCCCTTTTATGTCGTGAGGATATCCCACCACCGCACTTTCTACCACGTCTGCATGAGCATTAATAGCGCTCTCTACTTCAGCCGTTCCAATTCGGTGACCAGAAATATTCATCACATCATCTACACGTCCTGTAATTCTATAAAACCCATTTTCATCTCTTCGGCAGCCGTCTCCTGTAAAATACAATCCAGGGTAAGTTGAGAAATATTCTTTCTTACAACGGTCATGATCTCCATAAGTTGTACGAATCATAGATGGCCAAGGAAATTTAATACATAAATTACCTTCTACATTATTTCCTAAAATTTCATTTCCTTTTTCATCCACTAATAAAGGTTGAATGCCAGGCATCGGTAATGTTGCGAAACTTGGTTTTGTTGGTGTAACGCCAGCTAATGCCGAAATTAAAATGCCGCCTGTTTCGGTTTGCCACCATGTATCAACAATAGGACATTTTTCTTTTCCAATGTTTTTATTGTACCAATGCCAAGCTTCTTCATTAATGGGCTCTCCAACACTTCCTAGTACTTTTAACGAATCTAATTTGTATGGTTTTACAAAATCTAATCCTGCTGCCTCTAGCGCTCTAATAGCTGTGGGCGCAGTATAAAAATGGGTGACTTTATATTTATCAATCACTCTCCAAAAACGCCCCGCGTCTGGAAAAGTTGGAACCCCTTCAAATAACACAGCACTCGCTCCTGCTAATAATGGTCCGTATGCAATATAAGAATGTCCTGTAATCCAACCCACATCGGCAGTACACCAAAATAGTTCCCTCTCTGCCTTCGGCATCTCTCCCTCAGGGAGAGAAGACACGGATGAATCCATCTGAAATACGTTTTGAAATGTATAACACGTATAAACCATATAGCCGCCGCAAGTATGAACAACACCTTTAGGTTTTCCTGTAGAACCAGAGGTGTATAAAATAAATAATACATCTTCGCTATCCATTAATTCAGGCTCGCAGGTGTTGGCTGCTTTAGACACAACGTCTTGCCAAATTAAATCTCTTCCATCTTGCAAAGTAATTGGTGTATTAGTGTGTTTGTAAACCAATACATTTTTTACGCTTAAACACACTTCTAACGCTTCGTCCACTACCGCTTTAATAGGAATATCTTTTACACCTCGATAAGCACCATCCGTTGTTAATACAATTTTACAATCGCTATCTTGTATACGGCCAGATAGGGCTGATGCCGAAAAGCCAGCAAAAACAACCGAATGAACTGCTCCGATGCGTGCGCAGGCCAACATCGCAAATACGGCTTCTGGTATCATAGGCATATAAATACAAACTCTATCACCCTTTTTAATGCCTAATGATTTTAAGGTATTAGCTAATTTACAAACTTCATCGTGCAAGTTTTGATACGTAATAATTCTATGTTCTGCATCAACAGAATTAGGCTCCCAAATAAAAGCGGTTTTATTTGCCTTTGCTGGAAGGTGTCTGTCAATAGCATTTTCCGTAATATTAAATTTCCCATCAATAAACCATTTCACTTTTGGTTCTTCAAAATTCCATTCAAGGGTCTTTGTCCATTTTTGCTTCCAAGTAAATTGTTTAGCAATATCGCCCCAAAATGCTTCTGGGTTTTCTAAAGATTTCTGGTATTCATTATGATACTGTTCAAGGCTGGTAATTTGCATAGTAGGAGATTTATACCCTAAGTAACATAAAAGATTGGGCAAATACAAGCGCAAATCTGTCAAATTCTTATTTAGAATCAGTTTAAATTCTGTTTTATGACAATACGATGACATAGTAAAGACAAGAGTTCACGACCTTTACATACGGAATTTATGAACTCTTTTAAGATAATTTCATTGACACATAAATTGGCTCCTTTGGAGTTAATTGGAAAATTGCATTTAGATGAGAATCATCAACAAGATTACTTGGGGGGATTAAAAATCAGAATGGAATTAAAGGAGTTGATGTTTTTAAGCACTTGTAATCGTGTGGAGTTTGTAGTAAATACCGATCGTGAGATTGCTCCTGAATTTTTATCAGATTTATTTTACTCTATTAACTCGCGTTTAACGAAAGAGGATTTAACTGCTTTAGTGGAAAAAACCATTACTTACGAGGGTGATTCCGCATTAACTCATCTGTTTGAAGTATCTGCTTCCTTAGATTCATTAGTCGTAGGTGAAAGAGAAATCATCACACAAGTACGTAAATCCTACGAGTTTTGTAATTTATTAGGCTTAACGGGTGATACCATTCGTTTAGCGATTAAGCAAACTATTGAAACCGCTAAACAAGTTTATACAGATACAGATATTGCTAAAAACCCAGTATCAATCGTGTCTTTAGCATACCGTCAGTTACGTAGTTTAGGAATTAAAAATAATGCTCGTATTATTTTTGTTGGCGCTGGCGAAACCAATGCTAACATGGCTAAATATTTAAAAAAGCATCAATATGCTAATTTCACTGTGTTTAACAGAACATTAGAAAACGCTGAAAAATTAGCTAAAGAATTAAACGGTAAGGCTCGTGAGTTATCACATATCAAAGATTTTAAAGAAGGATTTGATGTTTTAATTTCTTGTACTGGATCTCAAGGAGCTATTATTACAAACGATATTTACAACTCTTTAATTGGGGATGATACTAGCAAAAAAGTAATTATTGATTTAGCTATTCCAGCTGATATTGATACTAAAGTTATTGAATCAAACGATGTTCATTACATTGATATTGAATCTTTGAAAAAACAAGCTGCAGATAATTTATTGAAACGTGAAGGAGAGATTGAAGCTTGTAAAGCCATTATCAATAATAAAGTAGAAGAGTTCAAACAATTATTTCAGGAGCGTAAAATAGAATTAGCTTTTGGTGAAATACCTAAGCAAATTAAATACATCAAAGAAACTGCTTTAAACGAAGTGTTTGCTAAAGAAATGAATTCCCTTGACCCACAAGGCAAAGAAGTACTTGACAAAGTATTAAGCTACATGGAAAAAAAATACAATGCATTGGCTATCAAAACAGCGAAGAAGGTTTTTTTAGAAGAGGATTTATAAGAACATTTAACCAAAGTGGTCGCTAATTTTTAGCGCAAAAACCAAAACATTTTTAGATTTATTTCTCTCTCCGAACTTTACTATTTCTTTGTTTTCTTTGCGGTTAAATTCAAAAAATAACTTATCTTGTAGCCTCTAATTTTATTACAAAACTATGATTATCATTGGCACACGCGGTAGCGATTTAGCACTTTGGCAAGCTAATTTCACAAAAGATTTATTAGAAAAACAAGGTCACGAAGTAGAGATTAAAATCATCGAAACCAAAGGTGATACCTCTCAACAATGGAATACGAGTTTTGATAAGTTGGAAGGAAAAGGTTTTTTTACAAAAGAATTAGAAGAAGCTTTATTAAATAAAACAATCGATGTTGCTGTTCACTCACACAAAGATTTACCAACCGAAAATCCGGATGGATTAATCATTGCTGGTGTATCTTCTCGCGAAAACCCTGCTGATTGGTTAATCATGAGAGATGAAGCGGAAGACACTACCAAAAAATTCAATTTAAAGCAAGGTGCAAAAGTTGGAACGTCTTCAGCTAGAAGAAAATCACAATTATTATCATTTAGACCTGATGTTGAAATAACGGATTTACGTGGTAATGTTCCAACACGTATTAATAAATTAAGAGAAGGTCAGTATGATGCTATCATATTAGCTGCCGCTGGTTTAGAGCGTTTAGAGTTAGATTTGTCGGAGTTTACCGTTGAACAATTAGAGACTTCTGAATTTGTTCCTGCTCCTGCTCAAGGTGTTTTAGCATGGCAAATTCGTGAAGATGATTACAAATTAGGAGATGTATTTGATGCGGTTTGTGATTATGATGTGATGATTAACATCAACATCGAACGCCGTGTATTAAACTTATTAGATGGCGGTTGCCAATTACCCCTAGGTGTTTTTTGCGACACCGAAATGAACGACCAAGACAGAAAACTATTTAAAGTGTGGGTTTCTGCTTCTGATGCTTGGAACACACAGGTAAAACAATTGTATTACGAAACCACTAATACCGAAGAGCTTCCTGAAAAAATTGTAGAACACTTACAACGTATTAGTTCTAAATCTGTTTTTATTTCTCGTGATGCTCATGAAAGCAATCATTTAAATAGATGGTTAGGAAATTTAGGGTTTAATGTTGAGTGCAAAAGTTTAATTGATTTAAAGAAACTAACGATTAAGGAATTGCCTAAAAGCGACTGGTTGTTTTTTAGCAGTAAACATGCGGTGGAGTTTTTCTTTATGCAAAAACCTGATATTGGAACAACAAAAATTGGTTGTATTGGAAAATCAACCTCTCAAGCCATTCGCGAATTAGGCTTGCGAGCTGATTTTATTGGACAAAGCACCGACACAAAATTAGTAGGTAAACAATTCTCGGCCAGAGTTGGCTTAGGAAAAGTGGTTTTTCCTGTAGCTCGCGAAAGTATGAGAACTATTCAATGGCAGTTTCCAAAACAACAAAATTGTATTGATTTGCCAATTTATGCGGCTTTAAAAGTGCCTCATGAAGTTGCCGAAACAACGGATATATTAGTATTTACGAGTCCAAGTAATGCTGAATCGTATTTAGAAAAAAATAAAATTCATCCTCATCAAAAAGTAATTGCGATGGGTGAAGCCACAGAAAAATCATTATTAAAAGCAAAAGTAAAAGCCGAACAAATCCACAAACCGTATTCGTTTGATGATTTAGGTTTATACCGAGCAATATTACATACATTATAAATGACGCCCTTTCAAAATCCAACCATATATATTGGCGATTTAAGAATAGATGAGCCAATAACCACACTTACTGATTTACTATTTATCGGTGTTTGCTTTATGGCGTTTTTCAAAACCAAACATGTCGCTCACGAAAAAGCAGCAAACATTTATCGTTGGTTTTTCTTATTAACAGGAGCTTCCACTTTAGTGGCAGCATTAATTGGTCATGCTTTTTTATATCACTTTGGTATAGAAGCAAAAATTTATGGTTGGGTAACCGGCATTTTCGGAACTTGCTTAGCACAATTCGGAGCTTTGTATCATACTCGCAAAACCATTGGTGAAAGAATTTTCAAAACGCTCTTAGTTATTTGTATTCTTGAAGTCATTACGTCCGTTCTACTAACCTTTGTAGTTTGGTCGTTTGTGGTTGTAGAAGTACACTCTGCTTTTGTATTAGTTTTAATGGTAACTGTTTTAGAATCGATTCATTACAAAAAAACAAAGTCCCCTTTAAGTCTTAATATGATTTATGGTGTTGGTTTAGCGATTGTTGCGGTACTTTGTCATGTATTAAAGTTAGCGTATTCTGTATGGTTCAATCATGCCGATTTAAGTCATATCTTTATGGCGCTAAGTATGTATATGATGTATAGAGGCGTGGCACAATTTAAACCTGAAAAAGAAATGGAAGGCTGATAACGCTGATTAAACAGATTTACACGGATTTATTAAAAAAAATTAGATATAATAACACTCGTAAGAACATAAATAAACGAATCGGTGAAAATCCGCCCAATCCGTTTCATCCGTGTTCCTATTATTCAAAACATCAACCATGATAACACATCGTCCACGCAGAAACCGAAAATCAGAAGCTATCCGTAACTTGATTCAAGAAAATCATGTAACTGTAAATGATTTTATTTTTCCTCTATTTTTAATTGATGGAAAAAACAATAAATCGGAGGTAAAATCGATGCCTGGAATTTTTCGTTTAAGTCCTGATTTAATGTTAAAGGAAATTGAACAATGTTTGAAGTTAGGAATCACCACCTTTGATGTATTCCCAAGCTTAACAGATAAATACAAAGATAAGTTCGCTAGCGAAAGCACTAACAAAAACGGATTGTATTTAAAAACACTAGCTCAAATTAAAATGAAGTTTCCTGAAGCTTGTATTATGACAGATGTTGCGATGGATCCATATAGCAGCGACGGACATGATGGTTTAGTGGAGGATGGAAAAATAGTAAACGATAAAACCTTAGATATTTTGGCGAAAATGGCTATTGCACAAGCTGATTGTGGGATTGATATTATTGGGCCAAGTGATATGATGGATGGACGTGTTGGATTTATCCGTGACGCCTTAGACGATGCTGGTCATCAAGATGTTTCTATTATGAGTTACACGGCTAAATATGCTAGTGCATTTTATGGTCCATTTAGAGATGCCTTGGATAGCGCGCCAAAATTTGGTGACAAAAAAACCTATCAAATGAATCCTGCTAATAGCAAGGAAGCATTAATTGAAGCGCAATTGGATTTAGAAGAAGGGGCAGACTTTTTAATGGTAAAACCTGCATTATCTTATTTAGATATTATTAAAGACCTCAACACTAATTTTGATTTACCGATTGCAGCTTATAATGTGAGTGGCGAATATGCCATGGTAAAAGCAGCGGCAGCAAAAGGGTGGATAGATGGCGACAGAGTACGTGACGAAATTTTATTAAGTATGAAGCGCGCTGGTGCATCAATTATCTTAACCTACTTTGCAAAAGAGTGGGCTTTAAATATAAAAAAGACACGGATAAAAGGATGCGTACAGATAAAATAGACCCATTATTATAATGTAAAGTTCAAACTTTATTGTTAAAATATGTGATGTTTGTTTTAGTTGCATTTATATATCGTAATATTGCAATATAATAATATATTAAAATGGGACTTACTAAAACCGAACATTTCACAGATAAACAAAATGCCATTGCTACAATGGCAAAAGCACTAGGACATCCCGCAAGAATCGCCATTTTAGAATATCTATTGAAAGTAGATACTTGTATTTGTGGGGATATTGTGAATGAATTGCCATTGGCACAACCCACAATTTCTCAGCATTTAAAAGAGTTAAAAAACGCAGGGCTCATTAAAGGGAGCATTGAAGGCACTTCTGTATGCTATTGCATCGACGAAAAAGAGTTAGAAAAACTTCAGGCTTATTTCACAAACTTCTCTCTAAAATTGAATAAGAAAAATAATAAATGTTGCTAACCTAAAACTAAAGCCATGAACCTATCAGACATTAAAAAACATTTAAGCACAGTAACTGCTGTCAATTTTCAATTACCAAACGGAACGATTGTTCCTCCGCACTTTCATGTAACAGAAGTTGGGCAAATCAACAAAAAATTTATTGATTGTGGCGGCGTTGTTCGTAACGAAAAAACAGTCAACTTTCAATTGTGGGAAGCGGGAGATTTTGATCACCGCTTAGCGCCGCAAAAATTATTAAACATCATTGCACTTTCCGAAAAAACATTAGGCATAGAAGATGCAGAAATAGAAGTAGAATATCAAAGCAATACGATTGGCAAATACCATTTAGATTTTGATGGAACTAATTTCTTATTAGTAGCTACTCAAACTAATTGTTTAGCACAAGATAAATGTGGTATTCCTCCTGAAAAATTGAAAATCAATTTGGTGGATTTATCAAATAACGAACAAAGCTGCTGCACGCCTGGCGGTAAAATGTTGCTAATCTTTAATTAAAAAGTTTATGTTGCAACCAATTAAAATGTACTGCGATAAACTCATTACTGAGTTTGATACCATTCCCAAAGAACGCCGACCGCTACTGGAAAAAATATCAAATTATATTTCTTCTAAAAAAGAAAGAAAGAAAGCTATTCAATTAGTTTATATCTGCACACATAATTCTCGTCGCAGTCATTTCGGACAAATATGGGCCCAAGTAGCGGCTAATTATTTTAATGTAAAAAACGTCACTACTTTTTCTGGTGGCACCGAAGCAACTGCTTTTCATGTTAACGCGATTGATGCTATTAAACGCGTTGGCTTTAATGTAAAGCCTCTGGATGAAACAACTAATAAAAAATATCATGTTATATATGACAAAACAGAAAATCCTATCATCTGTTTTTCGAAAGTATATGATGATGTCCAAAATCCTCAAACTAACTTTGCAGCTATCATGACTTGTAGTGATGCGGAAGAAAATTGTCCGTTTATTCCTAGTGTAGAATTAAGAATAGGAACCACTTACGACGATCCAAAAGCATTTGACAATACGCCCTTACAAGATGCTAAATACGATGAGCGTTGTAAACAAATTGCCTTAGAAACCTTATATGTTTTTTCAAAAATAAAATAAAATTATATGTCGAGTACAAACTGTGCGCCAGCCGCCAACCGAAAAAAATTAAGTTTTTTAGATAGTTATTTAACTCTGTGGATTTTTTCTGCTATGATCATTGGTGTTGCTATTGGCTATTTTGTTCCCTCTACGGCAACATTGATCAATTCCATGTCGAGCGGAACCACCAATATCCCATTAGCAATTGGTTTGATTTTAATGATGTATCCACCTTTAGCAAAGGTACGATACGAAAAAATTCCACAGATATTTAAAAACATAAAGTTAGTACTCATGTCATTAGTGATTACGTGGGTTATTGCTCCGTTCTTTATGTTTATTCTTTCCTATATTTTCTTGAAAGATTATCCCGAATACATGACAGGATTAATTTTAATTGGCATTGCTCCGTGCATTGCCATGGTTATTGTTTGGAATGAATTAGCAGATGGCAATCGCGAATACATTGCTGGTTTAGTTGGTATTAATAGTATTATGCAAGTCTTGCTTTTTTCAGCATACTCTTACTTCTACTTAACTAAAATGCCTGCCTTATTTGGAATGAAAGGATTAGACATTGCCATCACCATGTCTCAAATAGCGGAAAGTGTTTTTATTTATTTAGGCATTCCCTTCTTGGCAGGAATTATAAGCAGGTATGCTTTAATCAAATTAAAAGGCGAAGAATGGTATCAGCAAAAATACATTCCATTCATTTCTCCTATCACCTTAGTGGCTTTACTATTTACCATTATTGTGATGTTTAGTTTAAAAGGAGAGTTAATCGTTCAAATCCCATTAGATGTTATTCGTATTGCTATCCCTTTAGTGATATACTTTGCCGTGATGTTTGTAATTACTTTTTTTATTGCGAAAAAATTAGGGGCTGATTATTCAACGAATGCGGCTTTATCCTTTACTGCTACAGGAAATAATTTTGAATTAGCCATTGCGGTGGCTATTGGTGTTTTTGGTATCAATAGCGGACAAGCCTTTGCTGGTGTTATTGGTCCTTTAGTAGAAGTGCCCGCTTTAATTGCCTTAGTGAAACTCGCTTTTTGGTTTAGAAAAAAGTATTATACTCCAACTATTAAAAATAATTTTTAAAATTGCCTTTTTTGCCCAAAAAAAAAAAATTTATAATAAAAAAAAAAAAATTTTTAAATATAAAAAAAAAAAAAAAAAAATTTTCTTCTTTTTAAAAAAAAAAAAAATTTTTAAAACCTTTTGGGGGTTTTTTTTTCCTTGGGGCCCCTTTTTTTTTTTTTTTTTAAAAGGGGGGGGTTTGTGGGGTTTTTTGGTTGGGTCCTCCCTTCCTTTCTTGTTTTTTCTTCTCCCTTTCCCCCCCTTCCCCTTTTTTAACCCTTTTTTTTACCTTTTTTTTTTTTTTTTTTGGGTTTTTTTTTTTTTTTTCCTTTTTTTTTTTCCTTTTTTTTTCCAACCACAACCTTTTTCTTTTTTGGTACCACCCTCCAAAAAAAAAGAAAAAAAAAAAAAAAAAAAAAAAAAAAATAAAAAAAATTTTTTTTTTTTTTTTTTTTTTTTTTTTTTTTTTTTTTTTTTTTTTTTTAAAAAAAACCAACCACCCACAAAAAAAGCCTTTGGCAGCCCAAGTTCCCGCCGGCGAGGCCGGGGGGGGGGCAAAAAAAAAACAGAAAAAAGGGGAAAAAAGGGGGGGGGGGGTGGGGGGGGGGGGTGTAGAAACTGTGGTGAAAGTTCAATATTCAAAATTCTTACATATAATATCATACTCGTATATTTGTATATATTCAAATATGAGAGTTTATTATCTTCTTTTTATAACGATTGTTTTGGCTCACTTTGGCATTAGTCAACCATTGGTGCAAACTAAGTTCAGTAAACCTTTTGCTATCATAAAATTTTTAGAAACCACCAAAGGTGGTCACGGAACGTCCATCACCTTTAAACATCAAATAGACACTTCGTTTTTGGGGAAAGATGTCGCCTTTCAAGAATTAGTAAGTGAATATCAATCGATGCAACTAGATTATAATTACGTTAAAGAACAATATCCGCACAGTCGAAAACATACAACCTCAACTTGGGATTTATTATGTGTAGCGGCTATTTCCTCAAGTACGAATGAAGAATTTCTAAACAAACTAATTGGTGTTTATCCAAACGTTGATTATTTAAAATTAAAACATGTTGTAACAGCAACAGAACCTTTTTATGATCGCTTTATCTATACAAAATACAAATCTAATGTGGACGATAAGCTTCGCGAACTTCAAGGTTTAAGTCCGAAATTAAACGAACTATTTGAAAAATTTAAAACATTTTACGGAAGCAGTTGGGATAAATCGATGCCCTTTAATTTAACTATTTATCCTATTATTGGTCGTAGCGGACAAACAACCGCCACACCACACGCCAACTGTTTAGAGATGGGTGTACTAACGCACGAAGAAGATGTGTTTAGTTTATTATCGATTGGTATGCACGAAATGAGTCATGTATTGTTTGAAGAACAACCTTTACTATTACAACAGCAATTGGATAGCATTTTTACGGATACGATTACGCCTTATACCAAATTTGCCTATCATTATATAGATGAAGCTTTGGCAACCGCCTTAGGAAATGGTTATGCTTATAAAGAATTAGCCGGCGAAATAGATTCTGCGGATTGGTATAACGACGCTTACATTAATGCCTATGCTAAAGCCATTTTTCCATTAGTAGAAGAGTACGTTGATAATAAAAAACAAATGGACAAAGTCTTTATTTTAAAAGCCATTGATTTATTTAAACTAACGTTTCCAAATGCTCAGTACGATTTTGAGCCTTTACTCATGACGTCGGATTTGTATTTTGAAGATGACGTGACCAAGGAAATAGATGAGCTACAAACCACGTTGCATCAAACATTTAGGATATACAGCAGCAATACCTCTATCCCTATGATGGATAAAATTTCACTAGATAACATCAAACACTCTAAAGAAACACAAGTAATTATTATTCATAAAAATCAATTACAAAATGTAGCAAAGCTTAAATTGATGTTTAAAAACTTAATGAATCTTCCAACACAAAAAAACATGTTGGTGAGTTTCTTAGATAAAAATAAACGTGCTGTAGTTATTGTGATAGCAGAAAATAAAGCTAAAGCCATTGAAGGCATTAAACTAATAAAAACACAAAAGGAAATTAATCCGAAGAAGTTGTGGGTGAAGTTTTAGGGAATGTTAGCTGAAGGTTTGCGTACACAGTTTATTTGCCATTAATAACTTTGATGTCTTTGTTGTTTGGCAAGTTTCTTATTTCTAACCAATATTCTTCGCGGACATCGTCGTCAATATATATTGGAAGTCTTTCGCCATAAAGTCTGTCATTGCCGTCTTTGTGACAACCCGAAATCCAATAATTTCCACCAGTCTCAACGTCAAAGTAGTTAGCTTTAAATCCAGTTCCACTTAAAGTTTGGAATGTCCGCCCGTTATAGTGAATAGACTTACCAGTCTTCGAAAACGTTACTCGTCCAATTCTAGCGTCACCAATTAGGTCGTTTACACCATTCTTGTTTTCTATGTACATTATTCTCGTGCTTGCCATATTCTTGTTTGTATTTCTGTTCGCAAACTTGCAGCTAATTTAATACTACCAGCCACTAAGAGTTTTTAACCTCTGTCACTACACCTTCTTGATTTGCATAATAAATAGGAGTGGTTGCTTTTCTCAAATCTAAATAGGATTTGTAGCTAGCAGAAAAATTAGCTCGTTCAGAAATTACTAAATCATAATTTCCATTTAAGCCAATCATTAATTCGCAAACTTCTCTTACAGAACCTTGTCCGCTTGTGCAACCCGTTGTGTAATCAGCTAAATGGTGTTTCAACACAAATTCATTAAATAAAGGGTTTGATTTTCGTGGAATAAACATGCGCAAGCCACACACTTCTGCTAAACCTAAATCTAATACATCATCGAACACATACGCTATTTGATTCAATTCAATAGTGTGTGTTTCGCACAAATGTTTGGCTGCATCAATTTTATTAGCAAATTTAGAATAAGAAGAATGAAAGCGCTCTCTATCTACAAAGGTAAAAGCTGCGGAGTTTTTTTCTCCTGAAATAATAGCTGTAATCGGCAACTCTTTATGATTCAAATAATACGAAAACCTCAACAAATTTGTTCCCATGCTGTCAGCTTCACTAAAACGACTTTGTAATAAGTGATCCTTCCCGGCATCCGTAAACACACCATCCCAATCAAATACAAACGCTTTAATGTGTTTCATTTTTTCAATTAAACTTGCTTCGGGTATAATAAACTCTCCGCCTATTTCGGTAAATACTTGTGTGAGGTGTGACATGGTGTTTTGTTTGATATAAAGATATTAATTAAAAATAAAAAAAGCGTTACCAAATTGATAACGCTTTTAATTTAAACGGATATAAAAATTATCCCTTCATATCCTGAATGTCTAACATTCCAACTGGTTTCCCGCCTTCTGTTACAACAATCGTATCTACATTTGTTTTTTTGAATAATGCCGAAGCATCATTTAATAATACACCACCTTCAATCGTAATTGGTTCGCGGTATTCTAAATCAGATAAGTTTTTAGATAAAATATCTCTTCCTTTTTCTCCGATTAATTTACGTAAGCTACCATCTGTAAATACACCTTTAATGCTGCCATCTGCTTTTGTTACAGTTACTGCACCAAAACCATATTCTGTCATTTTCACAATCGCATCTGTAACAGAAGTGTTTTCAGAAACTAAAGGGTTAGTAGCTTTAATAGCTTCTTTCACTTTCACCATCATTAAACGCGTATCTTGAATAAATTGATCCGTACCTAAAGTTGTGAAGTTATTCTCCGTTAATTGTTTGATGATTTTTAGTGGAACAGTAATTGTGTGAACCCCTAAGTTAATTGCATTGCGCACGTGCTCTGCATTACGAACAGATGAGAACATGATTTTTGTATCATAATCATATAAATCAACTGCGTTTACACATTGCTCAACTAAAGCTAAAGCATCATGTCCTTGATCTTGTAAACGACCAACTAATGGGCAAACATAAGTTGCGCCCGCTTGCATAGCCATATAAGCTTGTTGTAAAGTATATACTAAATGTACATTCACTAAATAGCCTTTATCGCGTAACATCTTACAAGCTCTAACACCTTCTAATGATACAGGGATTTTAAATACGGTTTTCTTTGGATCTAATCCTAACGCTAACTGACGTTCCGCTTCTGCTAAAACTTCTTCTGCCGTGTTTCCTAAAGCTTCAATTTGAAGCACAGGAACTATTTTGCTTAACTTTACAATAGTTCCATCAATATCTGTAATACCTTCTTTTTGCATGAAGGTTGGAGTAGTTGTAAGACCATTTAAGAATCCTAATTTAAAACCTTCTTCAATTTCTTTAAGGTTTGCTGAATCTAAGTATAATTCCATGTTTGTTTTTTAATTTATGTAATGTTCAAATATAAGTGTTAAGTGCTTAAAGCCCAATTAATTTTATTAACGGCTAATTGTGTGATTAAAGCGTTTTTTTATGCTTCTACTGCTCTTACTCCAGGTAAACTACCTTGCTCAATGTACTCTAACAAGGCTCCTCCACCAGTACTCACATAACTTACTTGGCTAGATAAGTTGTATTTGTTAATAGCTGCTACGCTATCGCCACCACCAATTAACGAAAAAGCACCTTTTTTTGTTGCTTCTGCTATTGCTAAAGCCACTTGTTTGGTTCCGTTTTCAAAACTACTCATTTCAAAAACGCCCATAGGCCCGTTCCATAAAATGGTTTTAGAGTTTTTAATCACATCGCTATAGGTTTTAACGGTTTCGCCACTAATGTCTAAACCCATCCATCCATCAGGAATGGTATTGATATTGCTTTCTTTGATGTTAGCATCATTGGCAAAATTATCAGCAATTACAGCATCTACAGGAATATATAAATTCACGCCTTTTGCTTTTGCTTTTACTAATAACTCTTTCGCTAAATCTAACTTATCATCTTCACATAACGATTTACCAATCGTTCCACCCATCGCTTTTACAAAGGTAAAGGCCATACCGCCACCAATTAAAATATTATTGGCTTTGTTCATTAATTGCTCAATGATTAAAATTTTATCGCTCACTTTTGCACCGCCAACAATAGCTGTAAAAGGCGCTTCTGCTCCATTAATTACTTTATCAATGCTTGCTACTTCTCCAGCCATAACATAACCAAAACATTTAGCATCTGCTGCAAAAAACTGTGCAATCACTGCTGTTGATGCATGCGCACGGTGAGCAGTTCCAAAAGCATCATTTACATAAATATCTCCGTGCTTGCTTAATTTTTCAGCAAAAGCAACATCTCCTTTTTCTTCTTCTTTATAAAAACGTAAGTTTTCAAGTAATAAAACTTGTCCTGGTTTTAAGGCTGCTGATTTTGCAAAAGCATCTGCTCCAATGCAATCATCTGCAAACATAACCTCTGCTCCAGTTAATTTGCTAACGGTACTAACAATATGTTTTAAGGAATATTTATTAGTCGGTCCTTCTTTTGGGCGACCTAAATGCGACATTAAAATAACGCTTCCGCCTTTTTCTAAAATTTGTTTAATAGTTGGGGCAGCTGCTCTAATACGAGTATCATCTGTTACTTCAAAAGCATCGTTTAATGGTACATTAAAATCTACACGAATTAAAGCGCGCTTGTTTTCAAAATTAAGGTTATCAATTGTTTTCATAGTAAAATTTAATTGTCTTACGAAAAAGCCATAGCTATTCCGTCATTTTTAGTTTAGGTGCGTAAAAATAATGTATTTTTTAAGACAGAAGAACACTTCGGTCTAAAACCGATAAATTACTCCGTTTATTTTTGAGTAATATCCTTAAAGTTACCACTTATAGCAGTAGCTACCCCGCCACCACCGCTCGTAAAATTACCAGACATTTTACCACTAGCATTTGCCGTAATATTGATAGAGCCATTGGTAGCATTATATATGCCCAAAGGCTCAATGTATTTACAAGTGTTTGCCGTGGTTGTAAAACCATACACTCCCACAGTTTGTGCACTTGTTTTAATAATGACACGGTTTGTCATTCCTTGATAATAGGCAATGATTGTTTTTGTGGATGGGTAAAAGTAAGCTGAATCTGCTTTAATAGTTCCTCCACTATTTTTAGCAAAATAAAACCCCGTAGGTTCTGTGCCGCCGCCAACAGGACAGGAAGAACAAGAATCATCTTCCTTTTTTTTGCAAGAAATAATCGTTACGAAAAAAAGAAAAATGATAACAAAATGCTTCATAAAGGTGTGTTAGTTTAATTTAGTAGGTCGAACCTTACTTTTTACGATAAAAGCATAAGGGTAATCTTCTTTAATCTTTTTAAGTAATTCATACGCTTCTAATTTGGTTTTAAAATCTCCAACATTAATCACGAAATTTGGTTGTTGATACTCTTCGTATGTATTAACATCGTTGTATTTTGCTGCAAATTTTGCTTGAACTTCTCTGGCTTTGGTTTTATCAGCACTAAAGTGAATTTTCACTCTATAACCGTCGCTTTCGCCATTCGTTCGTCTATGATATTCTGCCTTTTTTTCCTGTAATGCCTTTACTTTTAAAAGGGTTTGCGTTTGATTTTCTTGCGAAAACAAAGCCGATAATTGACAAAAAACGAATATTAAAAATAATATGTGTTTCACAGCATAAAAGTAAGCTAAATTTCCATTAAATTCCTTAAATTAGCCCTGTTTTTTAACGAAAATTATAATGGACAAATTTTCCTATGTTGGCACAAGCGATGTAAACGCTATTGAGAGTTTATTTTTGCAGTATTCCCAAGACCCTAATTCTGTTGACGCATCATGGCGTGATTTCTTTAAAGGCTTCGAATTTGCCCGTACTTCTTACGAATCGGACGGCGGTGCAATTCCCGAAAATGTAACGAAAGAATTTAAAGTTCTTGGTTTAATTAATGGTTACCGTCAACGCGGGCACTTGTTTACCAAAACTAATCCTGTTCGTCAACGTCGTAACTATGAGCCAACTTTAGCTCTAGAAAACTTCGGCTTATCTGATAAAGATTTAGAAACTGTTTTTCAAGCGGGTAACGAAATTGGAATTGGTGTTGCTAAATTAAAAGATATTATTGCTCATTTAGAGTGTACTTACTGCCAAAGTATTGGCGTAGAATATTTATACATGCGTGAACCAAAAGTATTGAAGTGGTTACAAGAGCGCATGGAAAAAAACAAGAATACTCCTGCTTTCTCGAAGGATGAGAAAAAAGTGATTCTTAAAAAATTAACACAAGCGGTTGTTTTCGAAAACTACTTACATACCAAATTCGTTGGTCAAAAACGTTTCTCATTAGAAGGTGGCGAAGCAGTTATTCCTGCGATCAATGCTTTGATGGAACACGGAGCTAACTTAGGTATTCAAGATTATGTGATTGGAATGGCTCACCGTGGTCGTTTAAATGTGTTAACTAACATCATGAACAAAACTTATAAAGATGTATTTACTGAGTTTGAAGGCAGACCAAGTGAAGATTCTTTATTTGATGGTGATGTGAAATACCATATGGGTTATTCATCTGATCAATTAAGCGATGAAGGAAAAAATGTACATATCAGTTTAACTCCAAATCCATCTCACTTAGAAACATCAGCAGCAGTTGTTCAAGGAATTATTCGTTCAAAAATTGATAGCCGTCATAATGGCGATAATACAAAAGCGTGTGCTATTAGTTTACATGGCGACGCTGCAGTTGCGGGACAAGGTTTAGTGTATGAATTAGTACAAATGAGTCAGTTAGATGGTTACAAAACTGGTGGAACTGTTCATTTTGTGATTAATAATCAAATTGGATTTACAACCAATTATATGGATGCGCGTTCATCTACATACTGTACAGATGTTGCAAAAGTAGTATTGAGCCCTGTATTTCACGTAAATGGAGATGATGTTGAAGCATTATGTTTCATCTCAAAATTAGCAATGGAGTTCCGTCAAACGTTCCATAAAGATGTGTTTATTGATGTGTTGTGTTACCGTAAATATGGCCATAACGAAGGTGATGAGCCTCGCTTTACCCAACCACAATTATATAAAGCAATTGCAGCTCATGCCAATCCAAAAGATATTTATGTTGAAAAACTAAAATCAGAAAATTCGGAGTTAGCAACTGAAGCAAAAGAAATTGAAACTGCCTTTAAAGCCGAATTAGATTCTAACTTAGATGAGGCTAAAAAGACTGAGAAATCAAAAATTACATCTTTCTTAGAAGGAAATTGGAAGGGTGTAAAAATGGCTACGGCAAGCGATTTTGATGAATCTCCAAAAACAGCCATTGATGAAAAATTATTTTTAGAGATTGCTAAAAAATCAACAGAGTTACCAAAAGACAAAAAATTCTTCAGTAAAATTCAAAAATTATTTGAAGATAGAAAAGCGATGATTGCCAATGATAATTATGATTGGGCAATGGGCGAATTATTGGCTTATGGTAGTTTAATGAAGGAAGGTTTCCCTGTTCGTTTTAGCGGCCAAGATGTAGAGCGTGGTACTTTCTCTCACCGTCATGCTATTGTGAAGTTAGAAGATAGTGAAGAAGAATATACGCCGTTAAACAATATTGATGCAAAAGTAAAATTAGAAATCTATAACTCTTTATTAAGTGAGTATGGTGTTTTAGGTTTTGAATATGGTTATGCCTTTGCAGCGCCAAACACCTTAACTATTTGGGAAGCACAGTTTGGAGATTGCGTCAACGGTGCACAAATTATTGTGGATCAATAGTTAACCTCAGCAGAATACAAATGGCGTCGTATGAATGGCTTAGTAGTATTATTGCCTCATGGTGATGAAGGACAGGGACCAGAACATTCATTTGCTCGTATGGAACGTTTTTTACAAGCTTGCGCTGAAAACAATATGCAAATTGTAAATGCTACAACACCAGCACAACAATTCCATGTTTTACGTCGTCAATTAAAACGTGATTTCCGTAAACCATTGGTATGCTTTACTCCTAAAAAATTATTGCGTTACCCAACTTGTGTAAGTAAGTTAACCGATTTTACCAAAGCTAAATTTGAAGAAGTATTAGATGATTTTGCGGCTCACAACAACGATTGATGCAAAAAATGTAACACGCGTCGCATTCTGTTCAGGAAAAGTATATTACGATTTAATTGAGCGTAGAGAAAAAGAAGGAGTGAACGATATCACATTTATTCGTTTAGAGCAATTGTATCCTTTCCCTCAAAAGCAAGTGGATGTAATTTTGAAAAAATATAGCAAAGCAAAAGACTATTTATTTATTCAGGAAGAACCTGAAAATATGGGTCCTTGGCGTTTTGTAGATAAAAATTTACGCAAATTAAATTTAAAATATGTGGGCAGACACGAAGCAGCAAGTCCGGCAACGGGTTATGCTAAACGTCATGCGGCAGAGAACGAAGAAATTATGACAAACATTTTTTCTAAAGTATTAGTAAAATAATCATTCAAACATTTATAAATAATTAAAATATTTTTATGGCAATTGTAGAATTAAAAGTACCAAGTCCAGGTGAATCTATCACAGAAGTAGTTATTGCTCGTTGGGTAAAAAACACAGGTGATATTGTAGAAAAAGATGAGGTATTAGCAGAAGTAGATTCTGATAAAGCAACCTTAACTTTAAATGCAGAAGAAAGTGGTAAAATTGAAGTATTAGCTGCTGAAGGCGACACCGTTAAAGTGGGACAAGTAGTAGTTAAAATTGATACATCATTTAAACCTGAAGCGAAAGCTAAGGTGGAAGCTCCAAAAACGGAAGTGAAAGTGGAAGCTAAAAAAGACACTTCGACAAGCTCAGTGTCCGAAAAAACTCCAACTCAAACAACTAGTTACGCAACAGGTACACCAAGTGTTGCTGCTGCTAAAATCATGGCAGAAAACAATATTTCTGCGGGTCAAATGAATGGTACTGGAAAAGATGGTCGCATCACTAAACAAGATGTGTTAGCAGCATTATCTAACGGTTTACCAACGGCTCAAAAAGTATTAAGCAATAGCTGGCAAGGTGGTAGAGATAAAGACAGAGCAAAAATGACGTCTTTACGTAAAACAGTTGCTAAGCGTTTAGTAGCAGTGAAAAATGAAACAGCGATGTTAACGACTTTCAACGAAGTTGACATGAGCGAGATTTATGCTATTAGAGCAAAATACAAAGATAAATTTAAAGAGGTTTATGGAACAAATGTAGGTTTCATGAGTTTCTTTACAAAGGCAGTAACCGAAGCGTTATTTCATTATCCAGCAGTAAACGGAATGATTGATGGCGAAGAGTTAGTGTATAATAAATATTGTGATATTGGTATTGCGGTGAGCGCACCAAAAGGATTAATGGTTCCAGTGTTACGTAATGCAGAGTTAATGAGCATTGCTGATATTGAAAAAGGAATTAAAGATTTAGCAATTAAAGCACGTGATGGGAAATTAACCATTGCAGATATGGAGGGCGGTACATTTACGATTACTAACGGTGGTGTATTTGGATCTATGATGAGTACTCCAATTATCAATCCTCCACAAAGTGCTATCTTAGGTATGCATAATGTAGTTGACCGTCCAATGGCTGTTAACGGACAAGTAGTAATTCGTCCAATGATGTATATTGCTTTAAGTTATGATCACAGAATTATTGACGGAAGAGAATCTGTTGGTTTCTTAGTGAAAGTAAAAGAAATGCTAGAGAACCCAAGCCGTATGTTATTTGGTGGCAAAGTTCCTGAAGAGATTTTATTAGGATTATAATTCTTCTAAACATAGAAACAAGAACCCTCGGTAAAATTATCGAGGGTTTTTTGTTACTTTTAATCTCCAACTGTATTATGATACTATGCGACTAATCTTACTTCTACTATTATCTATACAGTTGTTTTCTCAAACCAAAAAACTGGATACTGTTTTTTGTGATTGTAATCAAGCCAAAGTCATTCCTGTTAATAGTAAAAGCATATATGGGAAAACGATTGCTCCTAAAGGTTCAGGAGAGATAAAAGAAATCAGTCCATCTAAACAAAAAACAACTTACGCTTTTGAAAAAGAGCATAATTCTTCTTGGTATAAACTCGTTATAAATTTGAGTGGAGAACTAACCATGAATGTTATTCCAACCAAAGCAGATGATGATTATGATTTTATGTTGTTTAAAGCGGCTAAAAATAACTTTTGTGATAGCTTACAGAAACATAAAATAAACCCTGTGCGAGCTTGTATCAGTAGAGATAAAGAAGAGTTGAATGGCAAAACAGGGTTAAATTATAAATCAACCAACGAATTGGTTAAACACGGTGTTGGTGCAGCCTACTGTAAAAGTATTCCTGTCAAAAAAGGAGAAATCTATTATTTAGTTTTAGATAACGTTTACGAAAAAGGAGATGGACATACCTTAGAGTTTGAAATTTCACAGCCTGTTGTATTTAATGGAACCGTAACAGATGATAATAATAAAGGCATTAAAACAGAGATTGCATTAACTAATCAGAAAGGTGATACAATCTCTTTAGAAAAAACAGCAGACGACGGTAGTTACAATTTTATTGCTCCTCTTACAAAAAATCAATCTTATAATTTAAATTTTTATAATGATAGTAGTTTTAGTTTTACCAAAAGCATTACACTAGCTGACACTGCACAACTAAAGGTGCTTAAAACTGTTTTACCAAAACTCAAAAAAGGAAACAAATATTCTATTGGCTCTATTAATTTTAGAGGTGGTTCTGTGTA
>JADJFB010000019.1 GCA_016708845.1 Bacteroidota bacterium
TTTTTCTGAAGTCAAATTTAGGAGTTACATTCGTTATATTCTCTACTAATTCTTTTTTGCTTTTTGTTCTGGCCCAGTTTAATAAATCTGTTTGAAACGTTTCGTAACCAATGCGGTGCGATAATACATCTCTAATCGTAACATGATTGGTTAAATAATCATCTTGCATTTTAAAGTAAGGCAAATACGTTTTTACTAAATCATCCAATTTCAATTTTCCGTAATGGTCTAGCAGGGCAATCGATGTTCCTGTAAATGCTTTACTATTAGAGGCAATTTGAAATTCGGTGTTTTCGGTTACTGGTGTTTTCTTAGCAACATCGGCATAACCGTATCCTTTCATCAACACTACTTTTCCATCTTTTACAATGGCAATAGCTAAGCCAGGTAAATTCCAGCGAGTCATTTCGCGTTTGATATAAACATCTAAACTATCTTTTATGAAATTACCTTGAGCAAAGGATAATTGAAAAGAGATGCAAATGATGACAAAGCTAAAAAGGGATTTCATAGAGTTTGGTTTTTGAAACCAAATTTATAAAATGATTTGGGTTTATGAGAAAAATAATTAAAAAGGATTGAGGCGGTCACTTCGCCTCCACTCAGTGTCCGAAGTTTCAATCGGTGGCTGAGCGGAGCCGAAGCCACAAAATATTACTTCACTACCACCACTGGCTTAGTAGCTGACCCAGCATTAGATGATATGGTCACATAATACACCCCCGATTTGTAATCGGATAAACTAATAGTGTGATTGAATGATTCGTTTAAAACAACAGTTTCTTGATACAATAATCTTCCCGAAATATCTTTAATTTCGATTAACGACTTATCTGCATTTTTAGTGAAACCTGTTAACTGAATCACATCATTTGCAGGATTTGGAATCACTGAGAAATAGTGATTTTTATCGAGCATTTGCGATACACCTGTAACTAAAAAGCAATTGTTAGCTACCACTTTATTAATAGCTTCGTATGCTTTGTTTACAATTTCGATGGCACTATTGATGCAAATACTTCCAGAACCGTTAGTGTAGTAAATTCTACATAAAGGTTGAGCGTTCACATTTTTAGCAATAGATGAATCTTTAAAGGATACACAAATAACTTTATTGCCACCAACTAAAAAATCTGGTGTTTCAGGATACACATTGGTTGGAACTAAATTCACTACATTTAAAATAGTAGCGCCGCTAATGGTAAATTCATATCCTAAAATACGGGCCGTAGGATTTTGAATATATACATCAAAATAATTTTGAGACACATCTATATTTCCAATACTTAAAGTAGCGGTATGATTAGGGTTTAAATTACCTCTAGGAAATAAACAATTGGTATTAATGCTTGATCCATGATTAACGCAATTAGCCATTAAAGCTGCATCCCAAACAGTAATTGTACCAGTATTATTTAAATCATTACAACTATTGGCAGTAATACTAGTATTTAAAATTTGATTAACATAAAGTTGTCCGTCTACTATTTGTTGAGTTCCACTATTATTCAAATCTCCCATTTTTGCTGTTCCATTACATGTACCATTACAATCTACTACAGCGTTTCCAAACTGGTTTCCTGCACAATCAGAGTATGAAGGACAAGATGCTAATAAGGTAAAACCTTTTGTCCAGATGCATTAGCCGTAATTTTAATACAAGCTTGTGCCCAGTTATTTTGGTAATTACTTTCAAAATGCCCTAAAGCATCTGCCGATTGATCCCAGTTTACTTTTGCCGCCATTACATAATTTCCCGTATCAACATCCGTAATATCAATCCATTGGCAATCTAAACCAGCACTATAAATATCTCCACACTGTTTCGAGATTCCCATATTCCCGCACGAAAATTTAGGAGTTCCTCCATCAGGGCAGCCATCAAAATCTAATACACAAAAGCCGTTTTTAAATCCAATAGGAATGGCTTGTCCGTTTGGTTTGTATAAACGGTACTCAGCATAACCTTCATAGTGTGCATGTCCGTGACAGTTGTTAGTTGTAAATTGTCCGGGATTAGTACCAGGATCTCCTATATAATAATCTTGAGTTCCTATATTTTTAATGTATGTATCAAAATTAATTACCGTTCTAACTCCGTAACCATTTAAACAACTTTCAGTTACTCTACAATCGCCTGCTCCAGCATTTACGGTTCCTAAACTTAATGAGCTAATAAATTGTGGCTGAACAATAGTTAAATCTGGCGCTGTGCATAATGGACTTGGATAATACACACAACTACCATCATCAATAGTAGCTAATGGATTATAATTACAAGCGCTATAAGTGGTACAACCAGAAATTGGTCCTTGATAGTTAATTGCAAAATTAATAGCACCAGTACAAGAATTATTATAAGACCCAACTCTTACAATATAGGTTTTTGATGTATCTAAAGCACCCGATACTTCAGATTGTAAACCACAGAAATCATCATTATATAGTATAGTACCTGTATTATTAGTAGTAAAAGGACCAGTACAATTTTCATACACCCATAATTTTGTATCGCATGAACTTAAAGAACAAGTAGATACCGTGTACAATCCTACTTGAGCAGGTTTAAATTTATAGAAATACTCATTACCAGGAGCAGTGTAAGTGCCAGTATTTACAGCAATAGCCGTTTGGCAACTTTCACCTGGTCCGCAATTAAAATAATAGGTATAAGTCCCACCAAACTGTCCGTTATGGTTAGTTTGTAAAACATTATTCACGTATATCTGAAAACTTCCAGCGCCATAGTTGCAACAAATACCATCGCCAAATGAATCGTTAATTACAAAGGTTAAACAACCTGTTGATGTCACACAAATTGTACTGGTAGTTGTTGTAGAATTGGTTAATACACCATTCGACATTAAAACAACGCCAAATTTGTCTTTTAATTGCCAAGTGGTTTCAGCTGCATAATTATCCGTTGTTAACACAACTTTCACTTCTATGCTACCCACAGGGCATTGACTGAAGATATTAAGAGAAACTAAAAATAAAATAAGGGTTGTAAAGATATATTTCATAGGCTGTTTTTAATTTAAACAATGAGTGTATATTTGTATAAAAATAAGACAAATCTGTAGAATTCCTATTTTTTTCAATAAATAATTATACACTTTTACTAAATATTTAAACAGGCTATATATGTCAAAATTTAAAATCGGCGTTCTTCGCGAAGAAAAATCTCCACCAGATAAACGAGTTCCATTAACCCCACTAATTTGTACTGAATTACTGCGTTCTTACCCGAACTTAGAAATTGTGATTCAACCTAGTAAAATTAGATGTTATAGCGATGAAGAATATTTGGCATTTGGATTAACATTACAAGAAGATTTAAACGATTGTGATGTATTGATGGGCGTAAAAGAGGTTCCAAAAGAGAACTTGATTCCAGGAAAAAAATACTTTTTCTTTTCTCATACTATCAAAAAACAGGCTCATAATATTAAGTTAATGAAGACCTTAATTGAGAAGAAAATTCAAATGATTGACTACGAAACCTTAACCGATAAAAACCATAATCGTATTATTGGTTTTGGACGTTATGCAGGTATTGTAGGGGCTTACAATGGTATTTTAGGTTACGGACGTAAATATGATTTATTTCAAATTAAACCAGCTAACCTTTGCCGCGACAGGGCAGAAATGGAAGAGGAATTAAAGCGCGTAAAATTACCTAACATTAAAATTGCTTTAACAGGTGGTGGTCGTGTGGCTAATGGTGCTATCGAAACTTTATCGGCTTTAAGAATAAGAAAAGTTACTCCCGAAGAATTTTTAATGGCATCTTTCAGAGAGCCTGTATATTGTCAGTTAAATCCAAGAGATTATGTAGAACGCCCGGATGATCATAATTTTGATTTGAACGATTTCTTTAAACACCCAGAGCATTTTGTTTCTAAGTTTTCACCATTTACTAAAGCAACAGATATTTTTATTTCAGCACACTTTTGGGATCCACGTTCACCTAAAATGTTTACTACTGAGGATATGAAAGCTTCTGATTTTAAAATGAGTGTGGTAGCCGATATTACTTGTGATATTGATGGAAGTGTACCAACAACTTTAAGAGCAAGTACAATTGACAAACCTTTTTATGGCTACAATCCCAAAACAGATAAAGAGGACGTTCCATTTAATAAGGAAACCATTTGTATTATGGCAGTTGATAATTTGCCTTGTGAATTACCTCGTGATGCGAGTGATGATTTTGGTAAAGATTTGATGGAGCGCGTTTTACCGTTCTTATTTAAAGACGATGTTGATGCAATTATTGAACGTGCTAGCATTTGTAAGGAAGGAAAACTAACTAGCAACTTTGAGTACTTAAGTGATTACGCATACTAATTACTAATACATGCGAATATACGAATCGTAGCACATACACAGATTCGTATATTCGTATAAAAACGGTAATTAAAATTGGTGAAATTTATTCGGACTTATTTCTTTACTAAAACAAACACGTCTTCGTTATCGCGTTTCATCAAGTATTTTTCGCGAGCAAAGGTTTCTAGGCTTTCTTTATTGGTTTGTAATTCCAGAATCTCTTTTTTATTGTTTTCTATTTCTGCAATGTAATACTCTTTCTCCGTATTTAATTTATTGCATTTCTCAACTAATTCGAACTGAGTAAACACATCGTTCTTATCAAAATAAAGCAACCATACAATCAGGCCAATAATAACCAAAAAGTATTTATTTTTTAATATTTTAAGAATTAGCATTTGATAAAAACCTTAATTTTAATTGATATAAAAGTAATTTTAATATAAAACCTTTACCATGCTATTAAAAAATGTTATTCATATTGGGTTGTTAGTTGTATTAACCACTTGTTTTTCGCCAGCACAGGTAAAAACTTCCACTTTTAAAGCCGCACAATTAAAATATAGCAAGGTAAAAGATGCTTATGACACCAAATGGCCAACAATAAAAGAAAGCATCAAAGCTATTTCTATTAATTCTGATAACTACGACATTTATATGCGTGCCTTTAAGCATGATAAAAAACTAGAAGTGTGGTTAAAAAATACGGATGCAACATCCTACAAATTATTTAAAACCTATGATATTTGTGCTAGCAGTGGAGATTTAGGTCCAAAACGACAAGAAGGCGACGGACAAGTACCAGAAGGATTTTATACCATTGATTTATTTAACCCAACAAGTAACTATTATTTAAGCATGCGAGTAAGCTATCCTAATACCAGCGATGTTATTTTAAAAACCAGTAAAAATGCTGGAGGTGCTATTATGATTCATGGTAATTGTGTTACTATTGGATGCTTACCAATGACAGATGAAAAAATAAAAGAATTGTATGTGTTATGCTTAGAAGCAAAAAACAGAAATAGAATTGTAAAAGTTGATATTTTTCCAGCAAAGATGACTACTGAAAATATAAAATTTTTGGAAGCAAATTATTCAAAGGACAAACTCACCTTTTGGAATTCATTAAAACCTGCTTACGATTATTTTGAAAAAAATCATTCTACTCGTAAAGTATTAACCGATGCAAAAGGGCATTATTCTTTTAAGGATTAGGTTTCACGTTTTGTTTTTTAACCACATAGAAACATAGGTTTATTTTTATGTTACAGGAAGATATAGAAGCTAAGCTTTGACATAGTTATCTATGTGCAAAAATTCTATTTTTCTATATACTACTTCTCCCTCCTATATTTTCTATGTTCCTATGTGGTTAATTTTTTATTAATTTTAATTTAACGCCATAGTTCATAACCAGTAGTTTTAGTTCATAAAATGCCTAAAGGCATAACTGTTTCCTTTATACATTTACTCTACAAAAAACTAAAAAATTATGAGCTATATTGTAGACTATTGGTGGGTAATTATTCCCATTATTTTATTAATCTCTTACAAACTAATTTTCCGTTTATTCGGAATCATTATTATCCCAGAAGATAAGATTGGATTAGTCACCAAAAAATTTGTGTTATTTGGTGCTAATAAGGAATTACCTGCGGGGCGTATTATTGCTATTGATGGCGAAGCTGGTTTTCAAGCACAACCTCTTGCCCCAGGAATTTATTTTTGGAAATGGATTTGGCAATATGAAATTACTCAACAGTCGTTTACTGTTATTCCAGAAGGAAAAATTGGTTTAGTAGTAGCCAAAGATGGTAAACAACTAGAAACAGGTTTTATCTTAGCTCGTAAAGTAGATTGCGATTCGTTTCAAGATTCGGAAGCCTTTTTAAGAAATGGCGGACGTAAAGGTCGCCAGTCGGCTATTATTACTGCTGGTACTTACCGTATCAATACTTTCTTATTTGAAATCAGTACTTACGACATGACTCATATTAATGAGAATATGGTTGGTATTGTAACAACGATGGATGGTATGCCAATTGAAGAAGGCAACATTGCCGGTAAACAAGTATTAGGACATAATAACTTCCAAGATTGTGATGCTTTCTTAGAAGCTAATGGTAACAAAGGTTTACAGCCAGAGATTATTTTAGCAGGTTCATATTATTTAAATCCTTGGTTTATACAAGTGGAGCAAATTAAAATGACAGAGATTCCTATTGGTTATGTAGGTGTTGTTATTTCATATGTTGGAACAGAAGGAAAAGATTTAAGTGGCACAGAATTTAAACACGGTAACATTGTGAGTAAAGGAGAAAAAGGTGTTTGGGCCGAACCATTAGGGCCAGGTAAATATCCAGTCAATACCTTTATTATGCGTGTTGAATTAGTTCCTACTACTAACTTAGTATTAAACTGGGCCAATGCTCGTAGTGAATCTCATCAGTTAGATAAAAACTTATCGACTATTACGGTGCGTTCAAAAGATGGTTTCCCTTTCAATTTAGATGTGTCTCAAATCATTCACATTCCAACAACGGAAGCGCCAAAAGTAATTGCACGTTTTGGTAGCATGATGAATTTAGTGGGGCAAGTATTAGAACCTACTATTGGTAACTACTTCCGTAACTCGGCTCAAGATAGTGATGTAATTGCTTTCTTAAGTACTCGTAAAGAACGCCAAGATGCTGCTAAATCAAAAATAAGTCAGGTACTAGATCAATACAATGTTAATGGTGTTGATACTTTAATTGGAGACATTGTTCCACCAGAAAGCTTAATGAAAACATTAACCGATCGTAAAATTGCAGAAGAGCAAAATACAACCTTTGAAACTCAAAAACGTGCCGAGGTAACTCGTCAGGCTTTAGAGAAAGAAACAGCGGTTGCTGATATGCAAAAAGAAATTGTAAAAGCCGATCAAGGTGTATTAATCTCTGAACGTATTGCAGATGCTGCCGTTAAGAAAGCAACAGGTGAAGCACAAAGTGTAAAGATTTCTTCTAATGCAGAAGCGGATAGATTAAAAGTAATCGCAGCGGCTGATGCAGAGAAAACAAAATTATCAGCGAATGCAGAAGCAGAGAAAGTTAAAATGCTCGCAAATGCAAATGCAGAGAAAATATCGGTAACCGGTACAGCCGAAGCACAAAGTATTTTAGCAGTAGGTAAATCAAATGCAGAATCATACCGATTAGCAGTTGAAGCCATGGGTGGCGATAACTTCAGCCGCTTAAAAGTAACGGAAGCAATAGGTAAAGATAAAATCAAAGTGATTCCAGATGTATTAATTACTGGTGGTAACGGCGATGGAGCAAACGGCCCGATCAGCGGATTATTAGGCTTAAAATTATTAGAAGAAGTATCAAAAAACATGGGTAAGAATGTAGAAGAGAAACCTCATACAGACCCCGATACTAAAAAATAATTGTGCATAACATTACCATTTAAAAAGAGATAGCAATATCTCTTTTTTTATTTTAGTACAATTATGCCACACGACATTATTTTAGAAACCGAACGTTTAATAATAAGAGAACATGTCTTAAGTGACGCTCCGTTTTTCTTTACACTAAATTCAAATTACAATGTTGTAAAATATACTGGAGACTCTTCATTTAAAACGATTGAAGAAGCAGAAAAAATAGTTCAGTACGTCATGAACCAATATAAAGAAAATGGATACGGACGGTGGTTAGTGGCAGAGAAGGAAACTGGAAATCCCATAGGCTGGTGCGGTTTAAAATTTCATATAGATACAAAAGAAACTGACATAGGTTACCGACTATTAGAAAGTGCCTGGGGAAAAGGTTACGCTACCGAATCGGCAAAAGCATGCATAGATTATGGATTCAAGCATTTTAATTTAAATCGAATTATTGGTGACGCCATGAAAGAGAATACTGCATCTATTAATATATTCAAAAAATTGGGAATGACCTATTTAAAAGACAGTTTGCTTGATAATATAGAATCTGTTGTTTACGAACTAAAAAAAGAAAATTACAAATAAGATGCGCTTAACACAACGCCTTCAATTAATCAAATTAACCGTTCTTATTGGCTTGTTAGCGTCTATTATTTTAAGCCATCCTTTATGGGCGGGAGATAGATGGTTTCCAAAAACAACATTGATAGAAGATTATTTTGGAGTGCCCTACCCTTACGATTACATTCAATTAGCAGTTTTAATTTTATTGATTGTATTTTCGTTTAGTACACAAAAAAAACTTCCTACAGTATTATTAATTATCTTTTCGGTATACATGTGTTTTGATGATCAAAACCGTTTACAACCTTGGTTTTATAATTACATCTTAATCTTATTTGTTTTATTATTTTATAGACATCGTGTAGATGAACCTAATAATTATACCACGGTCTTTATTTCGCTACAGTTGCTGGTGGCCTTGATTTACATCTTTAGTGGGATTCAAAAAATGAATTCTTCTTTTGTACCAGATACTTTTGAATGGATGATTAGTGCTTTTGATACTGTCTTATCAAAACGACAGCTAGGCATCGTAACTAAATTTGGTTATGTGATTCCCTATTTTGAATTAAGTATTGGGGTATTATTACTCGTAAAGCAATTTCGCTTTATTGTTGTTCCATTAGTGATCCTAATGCATATTTTAATTTTAATCATGTTAGGTCCAACAGGTAAATCCTATAACTCCGTAGTTTGGCCTTGGAATATCATCATGATAGCATTAATACTGCTGCTATTTGCTGACGTTAAACAAGAACGCTTTTTTGATATTTCCTTTTTATTTAAAGGCTTGAGCTTTTATATCGTGATTACTTTAATGCTCATCTTCCCTATCTTTAGTTTAAATAACCAATACGATTCGTATTTATCAAGCTCATTATATTCATCAAACTTAAATGAATGTCAGTTAATTTTAACGGACAAAGCCTATAAACGATTACCAAATGATCTTAAAGCATTTTGCACTACCAATAAAGATCACAATGTATTATATATTAAAAAATGGGTAGAAGAAGAACTAAACGTGCCATGCGTACCTGAGTACCGAATCTTTAGAAACGCCTATCATTATATTATTCAACTCACACAAACCGATTCGAAAGAAGTGAAGTTTAACTTTGTTGAAAGAGAGAAATTAATTGAATTTTAGCAAATTTATCATACGTTGGTAATGGTGCGGCTGATTTTGGCGAAACGGTGTGGGGCAAAACGTAATAAGTTTTGAGCCAGCATGAGGGAAGCCAATTTTTTCGGTGGCATTGCGCTGACTTTTCGACTGAGAAAAAGATTGGAGTTGTCCGCCAGCTGGCGGATTGAATTTTTGTTTCTTTTTGTTCAAGCAAAAGAAAAGAAAAATTATGTTGGTTCCATTTACTAATTTATTTACATGAAAAGACTCCTACTCTCTCTAACATTAATCTCTACTTTTTGTTTCGCTCAAATTCCCGTGGGATATTATAACACAGCGCAAGGCTTAACAGGTAATCCATTAAAAATTGCCTTACATAATATCATTGATAATCATACGCAAATTTCCTATAATGGTTTATGGACAGCCTACAAAAAAACTGATATAAAAGCCAACGGAAAAGTATGGGATATGTATAGCGATATTCCATCCGGTACACCACCCTATAATTTTACATTTGTAACTGACGAATGCGGAAATTATGCAGTAGAAGGAGATTGTTATAATCGTGAACATAGCTGGCCTCAAAGTTGGTTCAACTCTGTTTCAGGACCAAGTTCTGATTTATTTCACGTGTATCCAACGGATGGAAAAGTAAATGGTATAAGAAGTAATTATCCTTATGGTAATGTGAATGTGGCGAGTTTAACCACTTTAAACGGAAGTAAATTAGGAGCTTGTTCTGATTTAGGATTCAGCCAAACCGTGTTTGAACCTATTGACGAATACAAAGGAGATTTAGCCAGAACGTATTTTTATATGAGTACGCGTTATTATAGCGAAGATGGTGGTTGGTCAACATCAGGTGCAACCAATAAATCAAACATATTACCTTGGCAAATGAATGTATTATTACAATGGAATCAACAAGATCCAGTAAGTGCAAAAGAAATTGCGCGTAACGATTCTGTTTATTACAAATTTCAAAATAACCGTAATCCGTTTATTGATCATCCCGAGTGGGCGGATAGTATTTGGACATTTGATACGGAAGTTTTTATTAAAGAAATTCAATTACAACATTCCTTTTCTATATTTCCAAATCCTGCTAGTAACTCATTTCAAATCATTAATAAAAATAATTCTCAAAAACCAGTAACCATAAAAATCACAACAATCACAGGAGAATTATTGGAAGAGAAAGTAGTTTCTTTACAAGAATCTGTTTTAATTAATTGCGAAGATTGGGCAAATGGAATTTATATAATAAACTTAAGTTCAGAGCAATCAGTTTCTAATATCAAGTTTGTGAGGGAGTAAAATTTACTTGATTACTTCGCTAACTTGTTCAAATGTTTTTCCTGTGCCGCTTTTAGCATAGATAATATTTTTGTTTTTATCGAGAATATAAATTAAGGGTTTACCAGCCCCTAAGCTATGGTTTTTAATATAATCAGCAGCATTGGTAACAAAATAAATATCTGATTTATATTTATCTATAACCATCTCAACCTCTTTTGTTACTTCTTCTAAAAACACAACTACTGTTAATGATTTAGTTTTATCTTTTTTTAATTTAACAAAGTAATCTAGTTCAACAAGACAAGCATCACAGTAATACTTATTGAAATTAATGATCACATAATCCGTATTAAATTTCACCAAATTTATTTCTTTTTTATCATAAGTTGAAACTGGTGAATAAGGATAAGCACATCCAATAGCACGTTTCTGCCTGCTTTCCATTGCTTCTATGATATTATCAACCGTATCACCTACAGCTACATTTGTTAAACCTGCTAAAAAAACAGAAGTTTCAAATTTTAATTTTTGAAAGCAATCCGTATATATTTGAGCAAATGAGGATTGAAATAAAATCGTAAAAAAGAGAACAACTATTTTTTTCATGTGAATCTGTACAATAACGCCGTGAGTTCTATTTAGCAACAATATACTTTTTGTAGTACTGTAAAACTTTGTCTTTTCTTTTAGTTACAAAATCATGATACTGCTCATAAAAATCATAATGAAAACAAGTCACTAAAACATAACAATCTAAAAAACCATCTTTTTGCATTTTACGAGCTTGTTCTAAAGATGGGTCTGTGCTGTTTTTTAGCATTTCTTCCCAGCTATACACTTCTAAATAACCAGCATCACTTAATTTATTAGGTGTTGTAATAATACCTTTTGAATTACAATTTGGCTTCATATTATCCAATGCTTTTTGGTAAAATGTCCAAGGCGCAGTTACTGTTTTTGGTTTTTCTGGTTTATACTCATTTAAAGAAGATTGAGTTGTATCAACCATTTTATTTGGCATAACAGCGCGAGGTGTCCATGTAAAGTCAAGTTTTTTGTCTGAAAAATATAATGCGTCTCGCATTTTTTCAGATATCGAAAGATCAGGATATACAAGCATTGCATCGATACATTCTTCTACGCACTTATCATATAATTTTTGTTTTCCGTAAGTATCAATCAAATACTTTCTTGGTTCTAACAAGTCGGGGAATGTTTTTACTGCCGCTCGAAAAGCTTCTGCTGCATTCACATAATTTCCAGTAAAATAAAAACAATCGCCCATATATAAACTTACCTTGAAAAAATCTGACTGTTCTTCAATAACACGTTTATATAACTTAGCAGCTTCCTCATAATTCTTTTTGCCAAATTCACCCTCTGCACTATTATAATATTTAATTGCTTTTTTACTAACAGCAGTATCAGTTTCTGGATCTATTTTTTTTTGTCTAAGTATTGTAGAGCAATAATAAGCATCATCCGATGTAAGAAGCGCTTGTCTAAAAGTATAGATATATTTACTGTAAGCCCTTTTTGATGGACTAATTTTACTAATCATATCTACAATAGCGTTACTCATTGAATCATTTTCGGTTTTATTACCATCTTTATCTTTAGTTGTAACTGTCATCTTGCCAGAAAATAAGCCGTCTATTAATTTCGAATCTTCATAATCCTTATATCTTAGCTTAGACAAAAAATCCCAACCTTTACCATACTCTGGATTATCTTCCAATAATTTTTCAAGATATTCAGTCGCATCTTTATATTTTTCTTTTTCCGCTAAAGCATATACTTTTTCCATTTTTTTATCTAATGGATTTGATTGAGAAAATAAAGTAATAGCTTGAATGCAAATAGCCGCAATTAGTAACAAGGTTTTCTTCATAAGAGAAAAGTTAGGGTTCGTTTATTAAATGTAGGATATTATTTTATATAATCAAAAATGAAAAAACAATAAATCCAAAGGTGTATAAAATATTAAAATGAGTTTATTACCCTTGTGGCTGAAAATTTAATTTTAAAAGAATTACGATATAATCCCATAAAAAATGACAGATGATAAGAATTTTAATATTTCGGTATTTGTAATAATGCAAGGCAAATACAAGTCCTATAATAAAAGGACCAATCACATTTAACGCTGTACCATAACCAAAATGTATCAATCCAAAAATAACAGAAGAAATGATGATGCTAAGATATGTTTTATTAAATAAAAGTTGCAAGCGAGGCATGATATAACCTCTAAATACTAATTCCTCAGTTATACCAGCGGTAAGACATGTAAGCACCACTAAAAAATGATTGTGCCTGAATATGTCTATTATTTTATTTAAACTATTACTATCTTTTTTTTAACCCTAACAATGTCCAAACTATAGAAAACACAATTAAAACAACAACCACAACTAAAAGAGTAGTAATTACCGATAAAATATAATATCCTACAGAATATTTTTTTTCTTCCCACAACAACAAGGGTTGTTTTTCGATTTGACGGACATAAATAAAAAGTACCGCAAGCGCTAACCAGATGGCTTGCGCGAAGAAAATAATGCTGCTTCATCCGATAACAATAATACATCCTTGAACAAATTTAGAAACTACTAAAGCTGCGAAAAATAAAACAATAGAAACAATAATCCCTATAGCAATTGTTTTTTTATTTGAATGTTCTATTGTCATGTTGTTTAGTAAAAAAGCCATCCGCTGGTTAGTGGATGGCTTTATTGTTTTATTCTAGCTTGTCTTCGACTCCGCTCATACAACTCAAAATTATAAATGTATTACTTCGCCGTAAGCAGCAGCAGCAGCTTCCATAATCTTCGCTCATGGTTGGGTGAGGTGAATCGTTTTAATTAATTCATGTCCTGTTGTTTCTAATTTACGAATCGCTACTATTTCAGCAATCATTTCCGTTACATTAGCACCAATCATGTGAGCTCCTAATAACTCTCCGTATTTAGCATCAAAAATTAATTTAATAAATCCATCTTTTGCACCCGAAGCACTTGCTTTACCTGATGCAGAGAATGGGAATTTACCAACTTTTAAAGTATATCCTTTTTCTTTCGCTTGTTTTTCTGTCATACCAACCGAAGCAACTTCTGGTTGGCAATACGTACAACCTGGGATATTATTATAATCAATTGGTTCTGTATGAACACCTGCAATTTTCTCAACACAAGTAATACCTTCTGCAGAAGCAACGTGAGCTAACGCTTGACCAGGAACGCAATCACCAATTGCATAATAACCAGGTACGTTTGTAGCATAATATTTATCAACTACAATTTTACCTTTATCAGTTGCAATACCAACGCTTTCTAAACCTAAACCTGTAATGTTTGCTTCAATACCAACCGCTGATAAAACGATTTCTGCTTCTAAAACAACATTACCCGTTTTTGTTTTTACATTTACTTTGCTAATATCTCCTTTTGTATCTACACTCTCAACAGATGCTTCTGTCATAATTTCGATACCTGTTTTCTTTAACGATTTTTCTAACTGCTTAGATACTTCTTCATCTTCTACAGGAACAATGTTTGGCATAAATTCCACAATGGTTACTTTAGTTCCCATGGTTGCGTAAAAATACGCGAACTCAACACCAATAGCTCCAGAACCAACAACTACCATTGTTTTTGGTAATTTAGGTAAAGTCATAGCTTCACGGTAACCAATAATTTTTTTACCATCTTGTGGTAAGTTTGGTAACACACGAGAACGAGCCCCTGTTGCAATAATAATATGTTTCCTTCAACTATACTTACTTTTCCATCAGCTGCTTTTACCTCTACTTTTTTTCCTGCTTTAACGGTGGCAGTTCCCATAATGACATCAATCTTGTTCTTTTTCATTAAGAACTGAATGCCTTTGCTCATACCGTCTGCTACATCGCGGCTACGTTTAATCACTGCACCAAAATCAGCTTTGATATTATCTGCACTAATGCCATATTCTTTTGAGTGATTTAAGTATTCGAATACTTGAGCACTTTTTAATAAAGCTTTAGTTGGTATACAGCCCCAGTTAAGGCAAATACCTCCTAGGCTTTCTCTTTCAATAATAGCAGTTTTTAATCCTAATTGAGAAGCGCGAATTGCAGTAACATAACCGCCTGGTCCGCTTCCTATAACAATAACATCGTAGTTCATAGTGTGAGTTTTTAGTGGTGCTAATATAAAGTTTTTTTTAATATTTCTTTAACCTGTTTTGATTAAAATAAAGTCCGAATGGACTTTAATATGAATAGAATTAAAACATTCATTATAACAACAACCCTAAAAGGGTTGAATTCATAAAATTATTAAACCCCTTTAGGGTTTACAAAAGAAGGTTTTATGTTGTTCTATTCAAATTTAATCCCTTCGGGATTATTAATTCCTAGAAATAATAGAGGTTGGTAACACAATTTTTTTAACGCTAGAGTTATTATCCTTATCGTCGATTAATTGTAATGCAAGGTTGGCCGCTTCAATTCCAATCTGCTCAACCGGTTGAGATACAGAAATAATGTTTGGTTTTACAAAATCAAATAAGCTGATATCATCAAAAGAAGCAAATAAAACACCTTCTTTTTTGGCATCAAATCCAATCTCGTTAAACACATTTAAACAAGCAGTTGCAATATGATTATTCAAGGTATAAATCGCATCAATTTTATTAGATTGCTTTAAGCGTTTTAATAGTTTCTCTCTCACGTCCTTCTGGATATTATTGAAAGAAATTTCCATTAAATTTTCTTCTTTAAATGGAATATCATATTTTTTTAAAGCATCTTTATAACCTTTTACACGCTCAGTTAACGAACTGATGTGAGAAGGCGTGATGTTTAGAGCCAAAATATTTTTACATCCTTTATGAATTAATAAATCGGTTAATTCAAATGAACCTTGATAATTATTAGCCACTACATAATTAGATTCAATATCTGGTAAGTAACGATCAATAAAAACTATAGGAAAATTACGTAAACGCTCTTTTTTAAAATATTCGCCAGATGTATTGGTAGTAGCAATAATTAAACCATCAATCATGTGTTGTTCGGCAAATAAGCTGATGAGTTTTTCCTCTCTCTCCACATTTTCATCAGTACTGCAAATCATTAAGTTATAACCTTTTGCAGCTAATTCTTTTTCAACATACTTCGCAATATTAGAATAAAAAGGATTAGAAATATCTGCCACTAACAAGCCTATTAAATGACTTTTACCAGTTCTTAAGGCACGAGCAAACACATTTGGTGTATATTCCATTTCTCCAGCCTTGGCTAACACTTTTTCTTGTGTTTTTTTACTAATGCCGTAAGCATCGCCTTTGCCGTTAATAACCATTGATACTAATGTTTTTGATACATTTAGTTCTTTGGCAATGTCTTCTAACAATGTTTTTTTAATACCCATGAGTGTTTAATTTATAACTTGTCTAAACAAATATAACGAATTCTAAATAAGTTTAGATTGTTTTTCTAAATTATTTAGTGAAATAATGCTATGGATTAGGGAGCACTTCGACTACGCTTAGTGTCCTAATTTACTGCCGGCGGTTAAGCGGAGCCGAAACCAGCCGACATACCCAGACTAAACCAAATCCTTAATAACCTGTAAAATAGCTGGGTAAGAATTTGAAATAACATGTTCCTTAATTTGAGCTTTATTAAACCACTTTACTCTTTCAATACTTTCTTCTAATTGCGGAACCAAAGTACCTTCATGCTTGGTAGTCATGCTATACCAGTATGTTTTTTTAAGTGCATAGGCACCTTTATGAGGATAAATATGATAAGTTGGTTCTAAAGTTTTAGTGATAGTTAATTGAGTAATACCACATTCCTCTTCGCATTCTCTAATGGCTGCTTCTTCAGGCCCTTCTCCCATATCTAATTTACCTTTTGGTAAATCCCAACGCTTTAATCTAAAAATGAATAAAAATGTGTCGCCTTTTTCAATTAAACCACCTGCGGCATAAATATATTTGAATGCTTTTCTGAATTTTTCGAGTCCGTTTTCTAAATTTTCGGTTTCAAAAGTTAATAAAGTTTCCGAGGATTCATCTGCAAATTTAACAAACTCATCTAGTATTTCTGATTTTTTTAAAGCATCTAAATTTTTAAATGATTGATTTTCTGTACTTTGATTTTTTTGTTGAAGAATAATTTTTTTCGACAAATAATATATAGTGATGTTCATAATTTGATGTGTTTTGTACTGTAAATACTGCTATTTTTGACGCCCTATGACAATGACACCATTTGATGCCGCGCATAAAGTTGCCGAATTTTTATTACAAATCAAAGCAATTAAACTTCAACCAGAACAACCATTTACTTGGGCTTCGGGTTGGAAATCACCTATTTACTGCGACAACCGCAAAACATTATCTTATCCACAAATTAGAACTTATATCCGTCAACAATACGTTAACGTGATTAATGATCAATTTGGAAAACCAGATGTGATTGCTGGTGTAGCAACAGGAGGGATTGCGCAAGGCGCTTTAATTGCACAAGATATGGGTTTACCATTTGTGTATGTACGCAGCGAAGCAAAAAAACATGGCTTAACTAACATGGTGGAAGGTGTTGTTGAAAAAGATCAAAGCGTAGTAGTCATTGAAGATTTAATTTCAACTGGCGGAAGCAGTATTAAAGCAGTAGATGCTTTGCGTGAGCAAGGTTGTAATGTAAAAGGTATGGTTGCCATTTTCACTTATGGTTTTGATGAAGCAACTGAAAACATGAAAAAAGCAAATTGTGCTTTAACTACCTTATGCGATTATAACACCTTAATTGAAGTGGCTTTAAAACACAAATACATTAATGAAGCAGATTTAGAGCCATTAAAACAATGGAGAGAAAGTCCTTCAACCTGGAAACAATAATTTATTCTCTTGGCACATTTTAGTATACTTAGCGAAACTCATTCTGCAAAATCAACAACCGATACGTTGTTTGATTTTATGGGTGATTTCAACAACTTCAAACATTTATTACCAGAAGATAAAATTCAAGATTTTGAATGTACTTCAGAACAATGCTCCTTTGGTATTAAAGGGTTGATGCCTTTAACTATTAAAATAAAAGAGCGTTTACCAAAATCTCGCATTACATTTGAAACAACTGGCATTGCTAAATTTGTATTCACTCTTCATATTAATTTATTAGAAAACCAACAAACCAACGTTGAGTTAGAGGGCGATATGAATCCATTTATTAAAGCAATGGCTGAAAAACCTTTAAGAGAATTGGTAAATACCATGTCTAGTAAATTGGCGGCGTTGTCTGTATAAAATTTTTCTTTTCTTTGTATTGTCACCCTGAACTTGTTTCAGGGTCTAATTGAGATGCTGAATCACGCAAAAGCTTGACAGTATGACTTTAAAATAAAAAAACTAAAACATGAATAACTTTAAAATTAACGTTACCATTCAATTATTGCCAACCAAATGTACTGCTAATAAAATTGAATTAATTGATAAAGCCATTGCTTGCATTAAAGAATCTAAACTAAAATATTTGGTTTGTCCGTTTGAAACTGTAGTAGAAGGGACATATCAAGAAATTTTTGATTTAGTAAATAAAATCAGAACAACTACTTTGAACAATGGATGCGAAGAATTATTAATTAATATGAAAATGCATGCTGGTAATAAAGATTTATTTTTTGAAGATAAATTGGTGAAGTATTCATAAAAATAGTTCCCGCTGATACTAAAAGAATCTAACCGCAAAGAGACACAGTATTTGCACAGAGGGCGCTAAGAAAATTGATAATTACTTTGCGTTCTTGGTGCTAAAACTTCGCGTCCTCTGCGGTTAAATATCCAAAAATTACCCTTACTTTTACTAAGTGGACAAGCATTTAACTCATCCCATATTTAAAACCATTGCCGATTGCGCAAATCAATTAGGTGTTGACGCCTATGTGATTGGTGGCTTTGTGCGTGATATTTATTTGGGACGAGAAAGTAAAGATATTGACGTAGTTACTATAGGAAAAGGAATTGAACTCGCAGAATTAGTACACAAACAATTAGGAGAAGAAGCTCACCTTTCTGTGTTTAAGAATTTCGGAACAGCTCAAGTAAAGTTTGGTGATTTAGAAGTTGAATTTGTTGGCGCTAGAAAAGAGTCATACAATCGCGATTCACGAAAACCAATTGTTGAAGATGGTACATTAGAAAATGATCAAGATAGAAGAGACTTTACCATTAATGCATTAGCTATTGGTTTAAGTAAATCTAATTTCGGGAAATTATTAGATCCCTTTAATGGAGTTGGAGATATAGAAAATAAAATTCTACGTACACCTTTAGAACCTGAAGTTACTTATAGTGACGATCCTTTGCGCATGATGCGAGCTATTCGTTTTTCATCACAGTTAGGATTGACAATTGAAAAAGAATCGTTAGATGCCATTTCAAAAAATAAAGCTCGCATTAGTATTGTTTCTAAAGAACGCATTACGGATGAATTAAATAAAATCATCCTCTCTCCTATTCCATCCATTGGTTTTAAATTATTATTTGATACAGGTTTATTGCATTTAATTTTTCCTGAAATGGTTAAATTATATGGATTAGAAACCATTAATGGCAAATCGCATAAAGATAATTTTTACCATACCTTAGAAGTATTAGATAACACCGCTAAAAAGAGCAATAACTTATGGTTGCGTTGGGCTGCTATTTTACATGATATTGCCAAACCTGCAACCAAACGTTTTGAACCTCAACACGGATGGACATTTCACGGACATGAAGATAAAGGTGCTCGTATGGTTCCAAAGATTTTTGAAAGTCTGCGTTTACCTTTAAACGAAAAAATGAAGTACGTACAAAAGTTAGTACTCCTGCATTTACGTCCTATTGTTTTAGCTAAGACAGAAATAACAGATAGTGCTATACGTCGTGTATTGTTTGAAGCTGGCGATGATGTAGATGACTTAATGGCCTTATGCGAAGCTGACATCACTACCAAAAATCCAAACAAAGTAAAACGCTATTTACAAAACTTTGAGTTAGTTCGTGAAAAATTAAAAGAACTGGAAGAGAAAGATAAAATTCGTAATTGGCAACCTCCAGTAAGTGGCGAAGAAATTATGGAGATATTTAATTTAGCTCCTTGCAAAAAAGTAGGTGATTTAAAAAATGCTTTAAAAGATGCTATTTTAGATGGTATAATACCTAATGAACGAGAAGCTGCTTTAGTTTTTTTGAAAGATAAAGCGAAGGAGTTAAACTAACTAGCTGTATGCTTTGTATCTGGCAACACATTACTCATGTTCCACTCTAATCGTTTTACAAAATCATTTTTTCTCACTTTGCAATCTTTCATTTCGCAAATGGAACATGACTTTGGTAAACAAGGATCGGCATGAATAAAAAATTCTATTTCGTGGCTAAATTCAGTAGTAGCTAATTTATCTAAATCATCCACTTCTTTATGAGATTCTTCTAAAGTATAATACCATGGCAAGGTCATATGGCAATCTACATGCACTACCGAACCATATTTTACAACACGAAGATTATGTATATCAATCCAACTTGGATTGCGCTTCGTATTTAACACAGCAATTAAATGCTCTATTTTTCCAACATCGGCTTTATCCAATAAATTAAAAATGGATTCTTTCACTAAATTAATTCCCGTGTAAATAATTAAAATACCTAGTCCAATGGTTATTACATAATCAATCCAGTATAAATGAGTAAAATAAATAACGATTAAACCAATCACTAAACCTACACTACTCCATGTATCTGTTAGTAAATGTTTGCCATCAGCAACCATCGTAGATGAGTGTAAAGCAGTCCCTTTTTTAATTAAAACTCTGGCTAATAAAAAATTGACTAATCCTGAGAAAACAGAAATAGCCAAACCAATATCCACATTCTCCAAATCATGAGGACTAAAAACAGATGCTATTCCTTTAATTAGCATCGCTGCGCCTGCTAGGGTTACCATCCCTCCTTCAACACCAGTAGATAAAAACTCTATTTTACCATGACCATACGGATGATCTTCATCCTTTGGTTTAGCGGCATAGTACAAACTATATAATGCAAACGAACCTGCTAATATATTGACTATGGATTCTATCGCATCCGTTAAAATTGCATTAGAATGCGTTAAATAATACGCCAAAAACTTTAACCCCATCAATACGAAACTGATGGCTAAAACCAGTTTCATCGTATTTATTTTTGTTTGGCTATTTTTCATTAGTGGAACAAGGTACAAAAAAAATAGCCCGAAGAATCGGGCTATTAAAATTTAAAAATTATTAAAATTACTTTTTACTTAACGTTTCATCAATTTCAAAATTAATGGTTTCGTCTTTCATTTTTTCGAGTTCAACTTCAGAGAATGTATTACGGAATAAAACCTCTAATTTAATTTTTTGCATATCTTGAGCTCTTCCGCCTTCCATTCTATTCCATTTAAAAGTTACTTTTTCAGACTTTCCTTTCATTAAAATAATTGGATTATTGCTAGATAACAGTCCCGCTTTCTTTTCGTTTGCTATCTCAGTTCCATCAGGTAATTTAACTGCTGATCTTCCTGGTTGAATAACACCTACCTTATCACCAGTGTATTTACACTCAAACTTCACTTCTGTTTTATCTGATTCTTTAGTTAAACTTAACATGGTACAAGTAAATGGTCCAGAAGTAAATTCATTTTGTGAAACTGGTAATTGAAAATTAGGCGTTTCAATTCCTTTACCACTAGTAGAGACTTTGTACATTCCGCTTAGGACATAAGAATAAGGCATTAAAAAATCTGGTCCCATGACATTAATTACTTTTGAATCAGATTCAGAAGCATAAATGTACATCCATTTCTCTTTAGGCTTTCCTTCTTTTCCTGCTTTAATAACACTTTCCTCAGGTTTAAATAATAAAACGTCGTTTGTTTTATTTGCAATTTTTAATTTAAACTTGGTCATTTCCTTATCAGAAACGCCATTATTTGTTGATACGGTCATATCATCAAATTCTGTTAAGATGTCTTTGTAAAATATTTCTTTATAAGGCTTTTCTTTTTTTTGAGCGCTAACTGATGTTACTAAACAAGTTATTGCAGTTACTACTAATACGACTTTTTTCATAGTTTTATTTTTATAATATTAAATACTAATAAGTTACTAAATTATAAAAATACTTTAATTTAGGATGACTTTAAAAGTTAATAATTTAAGCTTTTCGGTTTTTTTAACATAGCACTTTTATTTTTTGGTTGCTTAACTTTTAAAGAAAATGCTTTATATAATAACAAAAAAGCACCAATGCTGGTGCTTTTTAATTTCATATTACTTACTGTAATAAACTGGGTCTCCATGAATAGGAGCAATATCTTCTTTAAATTTTTCAATCAATAACATTTCATTTATAGTTACTGGCTTATAGGCACTAGCTACTTTCTCCATTACTTTAATAAAAGTTGCTTTTAATTCGGGACTCAAATAATGACTATTCATTTTTATTTCCTTGATAGCCGAGTTATATGCATCTGATGTCGATGAAACCTGTTGCTTATCCATCACCTTAAAAATAATATCAGAAATATCAAAAGCATAATCCTTATTACGTAACTCAGTTTCCACTAATTTATGAAATTGGTCACGTTCTTCCTTTTGTATTTCACCATCGGCACGAGCTACTGCAATAGCTAGCTCTCCTATGGCATAATGTAAATTTTCTACTGGTGTCATGCTATTTATTTTTATACTAAGATAGCATAATTTTAAGATTTTTCTATTTGAGTAACGTCAGGTCAAAACTTGATTTTCATCATAAGACGATAAAAAACACTTTCATCCATCCCTTATTTTAAAATTATGAAGGAAACGCTAAATATTTCTCTATAAAAAAACACCCAAGCTTTTGCTTGGGTGTTTTTGCTACTTTCGTAGCCCGTACGGGAATCGAACCCGTGTTTCATCCGTGAAAGGGACGTGTCCTAACCCCTAGACGAACGGGCCATTTATTCATTTCCAATGCTAAAAGCGTAGGCCATTGAATTAATGGAGTGCAAATTTAGGATTATTTTCTTTATTACAAAAAAATATTTCAAAAAATCACGAAAATCTTTTTATCCTATATCTCTCAACTGCTTTTACAACCGTAGTTTGTAGTAAAAAAGCCATAATTAAGGAGCATAAAACCACTGTATATCCGTAAAAACTAATGTATTGAGTATTTGAAAAAAAGTAAGCTCTTAGTACACTTATAACTATATGGTGACTGATATACAATGAAAAAGATAATTCGCCTATATAGCGGTCGATAGGGCTATTTTTAAAGGAAATAAACAAATAAGGTAGTGAACATAACACTAATATGTAAAACAAACTATTACGGAGATTTTCCTCTATTTTAATCTCATCAATTACAAATACACCTAACACACATAAAAACAATAAAACATAGCCAATAATGGGCGAAATGTTTCTGTTATGAATGTTTTTATAAAATAGATAGGCCAAGCTACCCGCTATAAAAAAGGCTAATTCAAAAGGAAAGAACCGATACGTCCATGGATCAAAACATAAATAATAATAATGGTCGAAAAACACTTTGGCGCTTATTCCTACAATGACCAATGCGATTTGCCATTTGTATTTTTTTGTAACTAAAAAAGGCGCTATCAAATAGAACATAAATTCTACACTAATAGACCATGCTTGCGGCACTAATAAATACTGATAACCTGTGTGTTTATAAGACAATACATTATACGTTAAAACAGGTTGGCAAAATTCATCTAACCTTAAAAAATAAAGGACATCTTGTCCCAAAACAAAAATATTTTCAAAAATAAAATAAAAAATAGTAAATCCAGATAAACAGTTGTAATTACTTATATATCTAAATAGATAAAAGGGTTTATCAAAAGCAAAATACCCAATAACTGAAAGTAAAAGCGCAGCCAATAAAACCACCCAATAAACTGGAAAAATACGATAAAACCGACTTAAAATAAACTTCTTGTAGCTCCCTACTCCAACATACTTTTCATTTAAAATAAGAGCCATGTAAAACCCAGAAATCATGTAAAAGGATTCTACAGCTACTTGCCCGCCACACATCCGAAGTCCGAAAATTTTATACGAATGGTAAACTACCACGGCTAAAGCTAATATCGTTCTTAAAATTCCCATTTTACTTATTTTCGCTTATTCTATATAATAAGCGTTTCGGTTACACTAAAAAAAAATTAATCATACCTATTCTACTTTTTATAGATTTTTCAAACATACAAATAAAAAAGACCGACAACTATTGTTATCGGTCTTTAATTAAAACATAAACGATTACTAGTCGACTTTATCCATTACTTTTTTAGCATCCTCTACTACTTTTTTCTGTGCTTCAATCTCTGATTTTTTCTTCACCTGATCAGCTTCATTTTTAGAAATATTATCTTCTGCCTTTTTAATTTTGCCTTTATAATCTTCTATATCCGATTTGTAACCTTTATTATCTTTTTCTAAATCTTTTTGGTTATCTTCTAATTTACCTAATACTTTTTCTAGGTCTTTTACCTTATCCCCCATAGATTCTTTAGTTGTTTTAACCGCAAAATCCTTAACCATTTTTTTTGCGAAACTATGCTTATCCCCATCCGAACCAGTTAAATAAGCTCCACCTAAATCAAACGCCACGTGAATAGTTACTGTTTTAGCTGTTTTATCTTCTTCAAATGCTGCGTAAATATCCACTGGATTATTTCCCCAATCTTTAATCACAATATTATCTCCAAAAATTTCGCCATTATCACTTTTAACTTTTTCGTTTTTAAAGTCTTTTAAAAGACTTTTCCATTTACTTTCAACATCATCCTTTGATGTTTCATATATAGTAGCAGAATAAGCATTATGACTACCGTTTGAGAATTTCTCAGAACCATCTTTTACAGATATTTTTTGAGCTTCTGCTGTTGTTAAAGCAACTAATGCGGCTATGGTTAATACAATTTTTTTCATGGTTATTTATTTTTTAAAATTATTATTCCTAATCTATTACCCGAATTTACTAAATCTAAATTTAATTTCTATTTGTAAATCGTTTATTTTACCTTTAGTCTACATCTGTTACTCCACCTGAAATAATAAATTTCATAGCTTCTCCACCTTCTATTGGCAAAGGAGTAATTTGATCTTTAGACACAATAACCATTCTTCCTGAAAAAGAATAGGAATATGGCAAATACACAGCGTATTTATCCTTAATTCCCCATTCACTCAAATCATCTTGTGTAATAAAACCTATCTCTTGAATATTTGCTTGTGGATTTGTTAAAACGAGAACTGGCTTAGTGAAACGCTTTTTATTTCCCATAAAGGCATTCATAAAATCCTTTATTGGAGAATAAATATGACGAATAAAAGGTGCGTGCTCTAACTTTTCTTCAAAAAAAGCAAATAACTTTTTAAATATATAGGATGATGCTAATAAGCCAATGATAGTAATAAATAGCAATAATGCTACAAATGAAATAATGGTATCTAAAAAAGGACTTCCTGTTAAACCAACAAAAGAAAAAACGCCTTCAAAAAAACTAAAAAGCTGAACAAAGACGATAACAGTTAATCCTAATGGAATACACAATAGCAAACCTTGTAAAAAATATTTTAAAATTTTATTCATGTTATATCCAGTTAACTCCTTTTTTTAATTTACTTAATGTTATTGCTTCAGGAGAATTTTCTTTAGTTTTAAAATCATAAATCCAACTAGCATTAGTTGGTAAACTCATTAAAACAGATTCGATTCTTCCGTTAGTTTCTAAACCAAACTTAGTTCCTTTATCATACACTAAATTAAACTCCACATATCGTCCGCGACGCAATAATTGCCATTGCTTTTGATCTTGAGTAAATAATTTACTCTTATTTTTGTTCATTAAAGCTACATACGTTGGAGCAAAAGCTTCGCCAACATCTTGCCAAAACGCAAAATTTTGTTCGAAATTCAAATGCTCATTTTCATTTAATCTGTCGAAAAATATTCCGCCAATACCACGCGTTTCTTTGCGATGATTGATGAAAAAATAATCGTCAGCCCACGTTTTAAATTTTGGGTAATACGATGAATGGTGTTTATCGCATACGTTTTTTAATTGAGTATGAAAAAATGTAGCATCTTCATCAACAATATAATGCGGTGTTAAATTAATTCCACCACCTAGCCATTTGGTTCCATTACTCATCTCAAAATAACGAATATTCATGTGAATAATAGGAACTAAAGGACTTTGAGGATGAATAACAATTGATACACCAGTTGCAAAAAATGTAGTGTCTTGATGCGATTTACCAGACACACTATGCTCTTTTTCTTTAAACAAAAAATCAGGAGTTTTACCACTTACCGCCGAAAACATCACGCCACCTTTTTCAATCACGTTACCATTTTCAATCACTCTTGATCGTCCGCCACCGCCTTCTTCTCGCGTCCAATTTTCTTCCTTAAATTTAGCCAAACCATCTTCAGATTCAAGAGCTTTACAAATATTATCCTGAAGATTTTTTAACCATTCAGTAATATTTTCTTTATTTATTTCCATCCTATTTTTTGTAACTGATAATTGGAATATTTATAGATACTTGTTGCTTTGTTTTCAAAACCAGTTTCATTATCAGGTCTAAAAAATTTATAATCAGTAAAAATTCCGCTCCAATTATTTTTATCTAAATTAAAAAAGAAATCAGGTCCTATTTTTTTTAGATGAGATAAATAGTACATAGCCACATCATGTCCTTCAAAATAAGATTCAGATGGATCGGCAATATAAAATTCTTGATAATGTTTTGCTAATTGGCGTGTTGTAGAATCTTTTAAATCAATATGATTAGTTTCAGCAAAATGAAAATTTAGCACATTTAAATAATCTTGATCTAAATTATCAATATTAGCAACACTACTAAAACCCATTAAGAGAATGTCTTTTTTATCCGAATAAACCGATAATTGAGTAATAAAATCTTGTAAATACACTAAGTTATTGGTGAATAAAACTACCACGTTTTTTTTACCAGCAACATAAGCACCTTTTACTCCTGCCAATCCTTTTACTTCAACGATACTATCTTTTAAAGAACGTTTATGATTGACTAACCCTTCATTATATTGATTTTTAAAAGATTTATTGTAAGCTTGGTCTTTTGTGGTAGCATTCACTAAAATCATTCGAGTATCAGATAAAGAATCTAAACTATAATCCGCTAAATTTTCAATTAAGGTATAAACAGATGGTGTTATTTTACTGACCATCGGATTATCAAATAAAATTTTGTTGTGTTGTATAACAGGAGAAATAATTGGTATATGATTTTCTTTAGCATATTTGGATACTATTTTAAATACACTTGAATATAATGGCCCGAAAATTACATCTTGTGATTTAAAATCAACCGTTCTGCAAATGGCCTCTATTTTGCCGAGTCTCTATCATCTGTGTCATATAAGTGAATATTAACATCAAAGTCTTTTGAAACTAATGAATCTACTGCTTTTTTAAAACCTATATAAAAATCTAGAGCTAGAGATTGTGTTTGCGGAAAAGAAGCCTTCGCTCTTACTAAATCATCAATAATTATACTCTCGCTTTCATTTAATTTGAATGGTAAAAATAAACCAATATTGTATGAAGTCTTTTTAGCATTATGAAAAGTTGCAGTATCTTTTTCTACAGGCGTAGCTAAAGTATTTGAAGTTGAACTTAAAACAACGGATGTAGTTAATGCTTTTGGTGATGAAACTTTTAATACTTGTCCTTGTTTGATAGCATCTTTAGCTTCTGGATTCCACTTCAATAAATCATCTTGCGATATATTTAACTTTTTAGAAATCCCGTATAATGTTTCACTTTGTTGCACAGTATACAAATCAGAAGTTGTAGCAACTGCACTCGTATTCGTTTGAGGTTTTGTGGTTGCTGTTGTATTTTTCTTTTTCTCTCCAACAATAACATATTCCCCTTCTTTCAATCCTCCGCTAATAGTAGGATTAAAAGTGGCTAGTTTTTTCTCGTCAATATTGTATTTTTTAGTGATACCATAAATCGTTTCTCCCTTAGTGATTTTTTGATAAACATATTTATTAGTATCAATGGCATTAGACGATTGTTTTGTCAATAAACTCTCAAACGGAATTTTTAATTCTTGTCCTGGTTTTAATCCATCAATTGCTTCATCGTTTTCAGCTAAAATAGAATTAACATCCATATTGTAGGTTTTAGCAATAGCGTATAAGCTTTGCCCTTTTTCTACTTTATGTATATAATATTTTTTACCACTAATAGTTTCTATGTCGGTTGATTTAGTCTGAGAAAAGACAACAGTAGGCAGCAGACAGTAGGCAGTAATCAGTATTAAAACTAAATATGATTTCTTGATTTTTGTCATTTACAATTCTTAAATACTTACTGATTCTACTTTTTAATACTGCTTTCTAACCTCTAAAAAACTGTCAACTAATTTATTCCCACTCAATAGTAGCTGGAGGTTTAGAACTAATGTCATACACTACTCTATTTACTCCTTTTACTTTATTGATGATATCGTTTGAAACTTTTGCTAAAAACTCATAAGGTAAATGACACCAATCTGCCGTCATACCATCTGTTGAAGATACAGCACGTAATGCAACTACTTTTTCATAGGTACGTTCATCGCCCATAACACCAACACTTTGTATTGGTAATAAAATAGCACCTGCTTGCCAAACACTGTCATACAATCCTGCAGATTTTAAACCATCAATAAAAATAGCATCTACGTTTTGTAATAAATCTACTTTCTCTGGTGTAATATCTCCAAGTATTCGAATTGCTAAACCTGGTCCTGGGAAAGGATGACGACCTATCAAAGCTGGATCAATTCCTAACGCTCTCCCTACTCTGCGTACTTCATCTTTAAATAAACTGCGTAATGGTTCAACAACTGATAATTTCATATAATCAGGTAAACCACCTACGTTGTGGTGTGATTTAATAGTTGCTGATGGTCCGTTAACTGATAAACTTTCAATCACGTCAGGATAAATAGTTCCTTGCCCTAACCATTTAGCATCTGTAATTGTTTTTGATTCATCATCAAACACATCTACAAAAGCTTTTCCAATTGCTTTACGTTTAGCTTCTGGATCAGATAAACCTTTTAAAGCATCATAAAAACGTTGTTTGGAGTTTACACCTTTCACGTTTAATCCCATGCCTTTGTAGGATTCTAATACATTTTCAAATTCGTTTTTACGCAATAATCCGTTGTCAACAAAATGCAATGTAAATTTGCCCCAATAGCTTTATGTAACAATACTGCAGCTACTGAACTATCAACTCCACCAGATAAACCTAAAACAACTTTATCGTTACCTAATTTTTCTTTTAATTCTTTAACGGTAACATCAATAAACGAATCAGATGTCCAGTTACCCTTACAACCGCAAATACCTTTTACAAAGTTTTGTAATAAAGTAGCACCTTCTGTTGAATGATATACTTCTGGGTGAAACTGAATTCCCCAAGTTTGCTCATTATTAATTGCAAAGCCTGCTACTTTTACATCGTGAGTGCTAGCAATGATATTATAATTTGCAGGGACTTTTAAAATTGTATCTGCATGACTCATCCATACTTGCGACTCATTACTGATTTCTTTAAATAATGGATTATTGTCTTCTACAAAACTTAAGTTTGCTCTTCCGTATTCGCGAGAGTTAGATTTACCAACTTCGCCACCATAAAAGTGCGCTAATAACTGAGCTCCATAACAAATGCCTAATAAAGGTAATTTGCCTTTGATGTTATCTAGATTAGGATTTAATGGATTTTCTTGTCGCACGCTGTGCGGACTACCAGATAAAATAACACCTTTAATATCAGGTGTTAGTTCTGGAATTTTATTAAAAGGATGGATTTCGCAATACACGTTCATTTCTCGTAAACGACGAGCAATTAATTGTGTGAATTGTGAACCAAAATCGAGGATTAAAATTTGTTCTTGCATAGTAGCTAACAAAGATAGCTAAATCTTTTGTTTTAGAGGAACAGCAAAGGGAAAAATAGTGTGAAAAAGAGTGAAAAATTAATCTTTGTTTCTCATGAATTTTACCAAAGTATAAATACCTAAACTAAAAATTCCAGCAATTAATAAAAGGATAAAATAATCACTTAATTCTAAGGCAGACTTCATAAATATTAAGCAACTAATAATTTATTCTTCACTGCAAACATCACAATTCCTGCTGTATTAGGAATATCCAATTTAGCCATGATATTTTTTCGATGTGTATTTACCGTATGGAGTACTTAATTCTAATTTATCAGCAATTAATTTATTAGATAACCCTTCAGAAATCAAACGAATCACATCTAATTCTCTGTCAGTAATACCTAAACCTTGGCATGAAACTTTCTCTAACTCTGGTCTCATTATTTCTAAATCTTCCGAATTAGCCAAGAAATAAGCTACTTTACCACATAAAAAACGTTCTCCGTTAAAAGTTGCATGTAAAGCTTCAATAATTTCTTCTTTATCACACTCTTTTAATAAATAACTTCTTACCCCACTATCTAAAGCTGACTGCATTTCAGCTCTACTCATATAATCCGTAATTGCTAATACCTGAAGTCGTTTAAACGTCTTAGTTAATACAGAAATCTGTTTAGAACTAAAATTCAAAGATTGAAAATCCAATACTAAAATTTTTGGTTTGTTTTTTTTAATAGAAGAAACCAAATTATCGAAATTTTCATCTTCTGTATAATCTACCTCAAAATTCGCAGAAGTGCTTAATAATGTATAAAGCCCTAGTCTGCTTAAGTAGTTGTTATCTGCTATAAGAACTGATATCATTGGTTTAAACACCTTATTTAGATTAATTTTAAACAAAGATACGTTTCATATCTGAATAACAAAATTTATCTTGAATTATTTATTAAAAGATGAATTGTTCATTTCTAATTCCATTTTTTAAATCCAACTCTAAATCCAGCACTTAAAGTTAAATTAGGCATCGAGTGGTTCATCATAAATAAATGCGTGTAGGCAACATGAACAACGGGATATATTCCTAAGTATTTGTTTTTAATAAAGGAGTTGAAATTATAACCTAATTCAGCATTTAATCCTGTGCTATGCATAATATGAGCATTTGTTCCCATGATAGATGAAGTTGGATGAGTCATAAATTCATCGCCCATAACTTGATGCCCGTGAGCACCACCAATCCCAACAAACAAACCCTTTATTAAACTTACTCTATAAGTAAATGTAATCAAAGTGCCTTGTTGATCGGGGTTTGCAATGTAAAGTTCTTTTACTCTAATGTCGATAGAACTAGGTCTATCAAATGCCATAAAAAAAGTGCCAATACTTGCATAAACGCCTCCCATGGGAGAGTTGTGATGCTGCATTCCTCCTACTATACCAATATCGATATAATTTTTGTGATGATTATTTAATTGCGAGAAACCTTTGTGTGTGAAACAAACAACTAAGCTTAGCAAAGCTAATCGATTTACGTTTTTCATAATGGTTAGATTTTGGGGTTAACGTAAAGATTGGTTTCATAGGCTATTATTTTTGTTTTAATTATGTGGCTTCGACTCCGCTCAGCCACCGAGTCTGGGCACTGAGCGAAGTCGAAGTGTACGCTTGCATCCCTCACGCGGGTTTATTTCAATTAGTAAGTTTTAGCTAGGTAAATAATTTCTGTGTAGTGACAGATTAAGCTAAAGAAAGGACGGTAGTGGTTTCGAAATATTCGAAATGAATCCTGTTCTAATTGTTATAATAAAGAAAATAAAAAAAGTTACAAAGAAAATAATTGACCTTCGATAGCCAATTCTGTATTAGGAAAAATAGGTTTGGCTTCCTCTAAAAATTCTTCTAAATTGCCATATCTAGCTGAGAAATGTCCTAAAATTAATTTTTGAGCATTTGCCAAAACCGCCATTTGTGCTGCTTGTTTGGCTGTACTATGAAAGGTTTGTTTGGCTCTATCCGCCTTTTCTTCTAAAAAAGTAGATTCGTGATACAACAAATCAACGTCTTTAATATCGTTTGATAATTCTTCAAAAAACTTGGTATCGCTGCAAAAAGCATAGCTTCTTTGTTTAATGGGATCTAAAGTTAACTCTTTATTTTTAATGATATTCCCATTATTATCAATTGCATCTAACCCTTGTTTTAGCTTATGAATTTCTGCAAAAGAAACATTCATCTTCTCTAGTTTGTATTTATCAATATTTCGGAATAACGGTTTTTCCTTAAATAAATAACCTGTAGTAGCAATTCTGTGCTTTAATGGCAAACTATAAACTTCTACTTTTTCATCTTCAAAAATCAATTGCTTGCTTGTATTTTGTGTGTAAACAAAATTTAAAGGATAATTCAAATACGTTTCAGAATGCTTATGAATCATATTTATGATTTCCTCTAATTCTTTTGGACCGTAAATGGTTAATTCATTTTTCCGCCCCAACAAATGCATACTTGCCAAAAAGCCAGGTAGTCCGTAAAAATGATCTCCATGCAAATGGCTAATAAAAATATGGTTCACACTTTGAAAACGAGCTTTGTATTTACGCATTTGCATTTGTGTTCCTTCTCCACAATCTATCAAAAAAAACCGCTCAGCTATATTTAATAACTGAGCGGTTGGATTTCGGTTAGCTGTTGGCGTGGCCGCACTGCTACCTAATATTAATAATTCGAAGGTTTGAGTTGACATATAAAAGACCTTCGAAATTTAATTAGTTATTTAAAACAATCATTCGTTTAGTAGCTTTTGCTCCTCTGTATGTTAAAGTATAGATATACGTTCCAGCTGCTAATTCAGAGGTATTAATGGTTACTTTATTTTCGCCTGTAACAGCTTTAATAGTTTGAGAAGTTGCAATATCTCCTAACATATTATACACTGTAACAGTTGCTTCATCATTTCCTTCTACATAAAATGTGATATCAGTAGTTAAAGAAGATGGATTAGGAAAATTTTGAGATAATATCATTCTATCATTTCCAAGACTTCTGATACCAGTTGGGTTATTTGGAGCAATATTTATGATATAATAATTTAAAGTTTGAGGAGGAGTTAATGTACCACTTCCACCCGACACGTTTGGAGATGCTGGGCAAGCACCAAATGCAGGAGTCATAAATGCCGTTACTTTTAAACTTAAAGTATATGACCCTGCTGTAGTTGGCGTTCCATAAATACTAGCACAATTATTAGCATTTCCAGCAAATTTTAATGAAGGTGCGCCATTAACAGTTCCATTTGCCACTGCTGGTGTTGAAGAACCAATCATTAACCCTGGAGGTAAACCATAATTATTAGTTGAAGGCGATGTTAATTCGAAACGATTAAAACAAAAAGTAATACCCGAAGAGGTGGTATCTTTTGGAACTTTGATAGTAATATTTTGAACATAAGGAACACCTACTGTTCCTGAAATAAAGTTAGTTGCACTATCTGGCCACACACCTACTTCATTACTAGCAATAAAAATGGGATCTAAAGAACAAGTTGGAACCGTTTGAGCGCAAACAGAAGCAATACTTGCTGCAATTGTAAAAATAGTTAAGTAAATTTTTTTCATATTAAAGATTTTAAATTAATAATAGGATTATATCTAATCCGTGTTAGTTTAGTTATAGTAAATTTAAAACTAATTCAGTATTTATACAGAATTTAACAGGTGAATTAACGTAAAGTTTTAAACAAGAAAATGTAAATACTATTGGCGACCAGCCAATAAAAACATAACAGCCATGCGAACCGCAACGCCATTTTCTACCTGATCTAAAATAATAGATTGGTCGCTATCAGCAACATCGCTTGTAATTTCAACTCCGCGGTTAATTGGGCCTGGATGCATTATCACGATTTTTTTGGATAATGAATCTAACAAGGTTTTATCTAAACCATATAACATGGTGTATTCTCTGATAGATGGGAAGAACTTAATGTCTTGTCTTTCTAATTGAATGCGTAGCATATTGGCTACATCACACCATTCCAACGTTTTTCGTAAATCTGTTTCTACACTTACACCCAAACTTTCTATGTATTTAGGAATCAAAGTTGTAGGGCCACATACTTTAACTTCTGCTCCTAGTTTTTGTAAGCAAAATATATTGGACAAAGCAACTCTTGAATGTAAAATATCTCCAATGATGGCGATTTTTCTTCCTTTTAAATTGCCTAGCTTTTCTTGCATAGAAAAAGCATCAAGTAATGCTTGAGTTGGATGTTCGTGTGCTCCATCTCCTGCATTTACTATTTTAGCATTGACTTTTTTAGATAAAAACTCAGCTGCTCCAGCACTTGCATGGCGCATCACAACCATATCAACCTTCATGGCTAAGATGTTGTTAACCGTGTCAATTAGGGTTTCTCCTTTTTTTACAGAAGAGGAAGATGCAGAGAAATTAACCACATCAGCACTTAAGCGCTTTTGGGCTAATTCAAATGATAAACGGGTACGGGTTGAGTTTTCGAAAAATAAGTTGGCAACAGTTAAATCTCTTAAGGAAGGTACTTTTTTGATGGGACGATTAATAACTTCTTTGAAATTTGTAGCGGTATCTAATATTAATTCAATATCGTTTTTAGTGATATATTTTATTCCTAAAAGATGATTGACGCTTAAGTTGCTCATAGTTTATAAATATCTTTCTTTAATAACGTTGATATGATGTTGCGCATGCCCACATAACATGAAACCAAGTGATAATACATTGGTTTCTCCTGAAGCCATTTGACCTTTTAATAACAATTCTTTTTCAGATAACTGTCTGAAAAACAATATATTAGATAGTCTTACTGAATCAAATTCATCAGCTAAAATTTGAGCATTGGTATTAGTCAAATTTGCATTGGCAGCGTATAAATTTTCATCAAATGGTAACACTTTTTGGTTATCACCTCTTGCAAAACGTAAAGCTCTGTAACTTAAAATACGCTCCGTATCGATAATGTGATTAATTACTTGTTTTACTGTCCATTTTCCATCATCATAAAAATAATTTAATTTTTGACGAGGAATATCTTCAATAAAATCTAACACCATTTGATGGTTAGCCTTTAAGGCTGAAATAATATCTCCTTCTGGAACAAGGTCGATATATTGAGAGAAATAAGGTATATGATCTTTTGCTAATGGTCTCATTTTATTTGTCTATCAATGTTACTCTATCTTTTTTATCTGTTTCCGCCCACTCTACTTTTACATTTTGCGTTTCTATCGAATCAATTACTAACCCAATATATTTAGCTTGAATTGGAACATGGCGACTAAATCTTCTATCAACCAGCACCAATAACTCTACATCATTTGGTCGACCAAAAGCCAACATAGCATCTAAACCTGCTCTGATGGTTCTTCCAGTAAACAATACATCATCTACTAAAATCACATTTTTATCTTCAATGATAAAATCAATATTAGTGCGATTAGGAATTAGTTCTTTTTTACGGAAATCATCACGGTAAAAAGTAGTGTCTAAATCGCCGCAATTGATTTTTTTCTTTAAAATTCCTTCTAATAATTTTTGGATACGGTGTGCCAAATAAATGCCACGAGGCTGTAAGCCAATGATAACTGTATTACTAAAATCGTTGTGAACTTCTATTAATTGATAGCAAAGGCGAGTAAGAGTAACTTCTAATTGTTTATTTTCTAATAAAACTCTTGGCTTCACAGGTTTAATTTTTTAAAAGTAGCAATTTTCTTAATACAAAAGAGTAGATTACATAAAAATAGTTTGAGTTCTATCTGGTCCGATAGATACAATACTGATAGGAACTTCTACCAATTTCTCAATATATTTTACGTAATCAATCAATGTTTGAGGTAAAGTATCTTTAGAAGTCATTTTAGTTAAATCTTCAGCCCAACCTTTTACTGTTACATAAACTGGAGTTACATCTGCTGGTTCAATACTAAATGGTAAGTAATCAATTTTTTCACCTTTGTGCATATAATGTGTACAAACCTCTAACGTATCAAAATCAGATAATACATCTGCTTTCATCATCATAAGTTCTGTTACACCATTAATGGCGATTGCGTATTTTAAAGCAGGAATATCTAACCATCCACAACGACGAGCGCGGCCTGTTGTAGCTCCAAACTCACGTCCAATTTGGCGTATCTTCTCTCCTACTTCATTATCTAATTCGGTTGGAAAAGGACCGCTACCAACACGAGTACAGTATGCTTTAAAAATACCAATTACGTTTCCGATGCGATTTGGAGCAATACCTAAACCATTACAAGCACCAGCACAAATAGTATTTGAAGAGGTAACAAATGGATAAGAACCAAAATCAATATCTAATAAAGAACCTTGAGCACCTTCGGCTAATATTTTTTGACCCTTTTTAATCGCATCATTGATAAAATGTTCCGTGTCAATAAACTTTAATCTCTTTAATTCTTCTATAGCTGCAAACCAAACTGGTTCTAATTCAGCCAAATTGTATTCAAACTTATGAAACTCTAACAATTGCTTATGTTTTTCAACTAAAGCATCGTATTTAGCTTTAAAATTAGGGCTTTCGATATCACCAATACGTAAACCATTACGTCCAGTTTTATCCATATACGTTGGTCCAATACCTTTTAAAGTAGAACCGATTTTATCTTTTCCTTTAGCAGCCTCGCTAGCAGCATCTAATAAACGGTGAGTTGGTAAAATTAAATGGGCACGTTTACTAATTACCAATTTTGAGCTAAAATCAACTCCTAAAGCAGTTAGTGCGTCAATTTCTTTTTTGAAAATTACAGGGTCAATTACAACACCATTGCCAATAACATTTAAGGCAGTTGGGTGAAAAATACCACTTGGAATTGTATGTAAAACGTGTTTTATTCCATTAAACTCTAATGTATGACCTGCATTTGGGCCACCTTGAAAACGAGCAATAATGTCGTATTTAGGAGTTAGTACATCTACAATTTTTCCTTTTCCCTCATCGCCCCATTGTAGGCCAAGTAATACATCTGCTTTGATCATAAATAAATTGTTACGGGTTGTTTTTATTAAGCCTCCAAATTTACTATAAACATGTAAAGTTGAGCCAATAACAAATTAACAATTCATGGATTTTTGAACAAAATGAGGATAAAAAATAAAATTAAATCTCAATTTGCAAACCATCATATGCTAACTCAATAAAAGACGGCAATTCTTTTGAGACGTCTTCGTGCAAACCTAATTGATGCGAAATATGAGTGAAATAAGCTTTTTCTGGTTTTAACTCATTCATTAAATCGATGGCCTGTTGAAAGGTGTAATGAGACACATGTTCTTCTCTACGAAGCGCATTGATGACAATAATTTTCGAGCCTTTTATTTTTTGTTTTTCTTCTTCCGAAATATAATTAGCATCTGTGATATAGGTGAAATCGTTTATTCTGTATGCTTTTACAAACAACCAATAATAAATCACATCAATAGGTAACAACTCAATATCTTTTATTTTAATAGGTTTATCCGTTACGGTAAATACATCTATTTCGGGAATACCTGGATATTTATCTTCTGCAAAAATGTATGCAAATTCTCTTTTCAACGCTTCCTGAACACGCTCAGTAGCATAGATAGGCATTCGCATTTTATTGAAATAATTAAAAGCTTTTACTTCATCTAAGCCTGCAATATGATCTTTATGCTCGTGAGTAAAAACAACCGCATCCAAGGTTTTTATTTTTTGTCGAAGCATTTGTTGTCTAAAATCAGGTCCTGAATCAATTACTACTTTTGTCGTTTCACTTTCAATTAAAATAGAAGTCCTTAATCGGTTATCTTTAGGATTTTGAGAACGACATACCGAACATTCGCAACAAATAATTGGAACGCCTTGTGATGTGCCAGTGCCTAAAAATGTAACCTTCATTTTAACTGATTTCTTAAAATTTCAAAATAAACGTCTTTATTAAGTAATCCAATAACTAAAGTAAACAACACTCCAAAAATAGCACCCCAAAAATGGGCTTCATGTCCAATTTTATCAACCGATTCATAACCCGTATTTCTTCTACTTAAGTAATAACTAATAGCTAAGTACAACACACCAAAAATCCAAGCTGGCATAGGAATAAAAAAGAATCCTAACTCTGTTAAAGGTAAACAAGTAATATAACTAAATATCAGAGCATTTACTGCACCGCTGGCTCCTAATGAAGAGTAATATTTATTGTCTTTATTTTTAAAGTATTCAGAAATAGAAGATGCATAAATAGCTCCAGTATACATTACAATATATAAAGCCATTCCCATTTTCTTGTCTGGTTCCCCATCATGGGATAATAAAGCGGGAAAAACTTGCTCTTCCACAACACGCCCAAACATCCATAAAGCATACATATTAAATGCTAGGTGCAGATAATCACCATGCAAAAAGGCATGTGATAAAAATCGATAATGTTGGTTGCCTTGATGAATTGAAAAGGGATGAAAAATATATTTATACTTTATCTCAGGCTTATCCATAGCATATAAAGAGAAAGCAACTGTCAAAAAAATTATAGCGTATGTGATCATTTTTAGTGGCTAGTAAAAAGTGGTTAGTGTCTAATAATTTATTTTATAGTTGTTTTACGCTCCATGCTTCTGGTTTAGCATCAAATAATATTTTTGTTTTTGCCCAAACTCCTTCAAATAATTCTGATTGACGATAAGCTTCTAAATACTTTGACTCTTCCCAAATACTGAAGGTAAAGAAAATAGTTGGGTTATTAATATCCTGCAATAATTCAACGTGTTTACAACCTTCCATGGCAGCAATTAAATCTTTACTTGCATTAAAAATATCTTTAAAACGTTCAATACAATCCGATTTAAACGTCATTTTTACAAATCTCTTAATCATAAATTTCAACTATAATTCTATCAATTTTATACTTACTTAATACCGATTTTTTAATGGCTAATTTATTGGCCGCTTGCCCTAATAAAGCTATTTCTAATAAATCCATCGAATTAAAAAAACATACTACATCTCCAATTTTTACATCATCGTAAGTATTGTATATTTTAGTTACATCACCCGATGGTAAAGCAATAGAGAAACGTTTATTTCCAACATTTTTCTCAAATTCTTGTCTTGTAATGGTTGTAATTAAGTTCCCAAAACTATCTTCGTACAAGACAGAACCTTGTAAATTACTTGGTGTTGAAAAACTCTCAAAAGCGTATAATTTACAATAGTCTTGTGTTTCTGAACTAAATTCCTCTATTGGAACATTATTAATTAGCTTATTAGCAATTTCCGTAAACACATCTCTTAAAAAAAAAGAATGTTGTTTTTCACTATCAAAATATAATTGGTAAACAGGCTCATTAAACGTTTTATCAATTAAGGTTAAAACGCCATTATCAGGGCAAATGATATATTGACCTTTATATTTAGTGAGCAAATAACGTGTATTATCAATATTTAAGTTCTTAATTGTATCGGTAGAGTTTAAAAACTTAATGGCAAATAAATGAATGGTATTTTCAGGAAAATAAGGCAAAGCGCTTTTCAAAGCAAAAGCGCCTTCGTTATGTGCATGTGAATTAACATCGCAAGCTAAATCAACAATATGAGCATTAGGTTGTTTAGAATATAATACGCCTTTAACCATTGCCAAGTATGGGTCGCGGTAACCCAAATCTGTAGTAATGGTAATTATTGACATATTGAAAACTTTTAATAGTATTCTCAAAAGTAAATAATATTTTAGGCTTACTTTTAGGTTATAAACTATTTGATTAACACGATTATTAACATAAATTTATTGGAACTTGATAGAAAAAGTAATTACCCTTGATAGCGTTGAACCTGTTGAAATATATGGCGTAAACGACGTTAAACTCAACGTTATAAAAAAATACTTCCCAAAACTTAAACTTATCGCCAGAGGCTATTCCATCAAAGCATTAGGAGACGAAGCTGAAATTGCCTTCTTTGAGAAGAAGCTTACGATGATGGTAGATTACTACCATAAAAATGGTTTGCTAACAGATACGGTTATTGAGCGATTATTGGGGCAAACAGGAGATAATTTGTTACACGCCAAAGAAGAAGCTACAGGCTCTGATATTATTGTATTTGGCAATAGCGGCTTAGTGATTAAAGCTCGTACCGACAATCAACGTAAAATGATGCAATCGGTAAATACCAACGATATGATTTTTGCTGTTGGTCCTGCTGGAACTGGAAAAACCTATACAGCAGTGGCATTGGCGGTAAGAGCATTAAAAAATAAAGAAGTCAAACGTATCATATTAACTCGCCCTGCTGTTGAAGCTGGAGAAAATTTAGGATTTTTACCTGGTGATTTAAAAGAAAAATTAGATCCATACATGCAACCTTTGTATGATGCCTTGTATGATATGATTCCTTTAGACAAGCTCAATCAATATATTGAAGCGAAGATTATTCAAATTGCCCCTTTAGCATTTATGCGCGGACGAACTTTGGATAATGCTTTCGTTATATTAGATGAAGCGCAAAACACGACTGAAAGTCAGATGAAAATGTTTTTGACACGTATGGGAGCCAACGCCAAATTCATTATTAATGGTGATATGACTCAAATAGATTTGCCTCGTCATCAAACCTCTGGTTTGGCTCAAGCAGTGAGGTTATTAAAGAATACAAATGGCATTGATATTATAGAACTCACCACTGTAGATGTAATCAGACACAGATTAGTGAAAGCTATAATTGAAAAATACGAAGGAGACGCCATTAAGAAATAACATTATGAAAGTAAGCGAAGCACAAAAACAAGTTGACGACTGGATTAAACAATACGGCGTTAAATACTTTAGCGAATTAACCAATATGGCTATGCTTACTGAAGAAGTTGGTGAGGTAGCTCGTATTATCGCTCGCCGATATGGAGAACAAAGCGAGAAAGAATCGGACAAAAATAAAGACTTAGGAGATGAATTAGCGGATGTGCTATTTGTATTAATATGTTTGGCAAACCAAACTGGCATAGATTTGGAAGAGGCTTTAAAGAAAAATCTTGATAAAAAAACAAATCGAGATTCGGAACGACATATTAATAATGATAAACTAAAATCCTAGCCTTGTATAAACTGCTCTTCATATTATTTCTTTCTATTTTTTTCAATCCTTTATTCTCTCAAAATACTTTGATTGGCATTGATGAGCAGAATCAAGATATTGGTTCGCAAGAAAATATTTACAAAGTTAAAGCAGATTATATTATTCAAAATAATCAAGCAAAAAACTTGTATTTATTGAGAGCTGATTCAAAAAAAGGAATTACCATTCGTGCAGCTAAAAAAACATTAAAGCCAAATGATACAACTATTATTGTGGTGGAGTTTATCCCTCAACAAACTGGAAAATTCTCTGAAAATATTGATTTAGTAACCAGTGCAGATGGCATTCCATTTAAACTATCGCTTTCAGGAAATATTAAGTCTATAAAAACAGATGACAAAACGGCTTGTTTTTATTTTAAGAAACCAAATCATACTGGTGCAAAAACTATTGAACCAATTGTTGTAACAGAATCTACAAAACCGAAAGATAATTCTAATAAAATACCAGATAATAGTTCAGTTCCTGAAGTAAAAGAACCCGCTACTAAACCAGAAATAGCAACTATTTCTGAAGCTACTTCTAGCTCAAAACTGTATTAGATGAAAATTATATAAACCAAATAACATCATTTTTTTGGTTGACGTATCAAGTTCTATGAGAGATACTAATAAATTAAAAGTGATGCAATTTGCCCTACATCATTTAATTGAAAACCTTCGTACCATTGATAAGATAACGTTTATTACCTATGCAGATACTGTAAAAATAATTCGGGAGGGATTAACAGGAAATCAAAAAGAAGAATTAAATGAAGTGGTGAATCGTTTAAAAGCAAAAGGCATGACTAAAGGGAATAAAGCCATTTTATTTAGTTTAGAGGTTGCTATAAAAAATTACATTTCAAATGGAAACAATCAAATTATACTGGCAACAGATGGAAAATTTAGATTTTATCCCGACGATCAAAAAAATATAGTCTAAATAAAGGTGATAAAAACATTAAATTGTCTACCATGGCGTTTGGCAATGATAAAGACGATATGAAAAATTTAAAAGAAATCGCAGAAATTGGTAAAGGGAATTTTATTCATATTAAAAATAGAAATAAAGCCAAAGAACAACTGATGGAAGAGATAAAAGAAAACAGTTTAATTCGTTAAATGATACTCTCTAAATTCGCCTGGTTTTAAATCTCCTAATTCAATAGTATCTATTCTCACTCTAATTAATTTGGCTACCAAATAACCTAAGGCTTTACACATTCGGCGTATTTGACGGTTTTTGCCTTCGGTTAAAATAATTTTAAATTCAAACTCACTTATTTTTTCAATAAAACAGGGTTTTGTTTTACAAATCATAATATCTACGCCTGCTCCCATTTGATTAATAAATTCATCCGAAATGGGTTTATTAACAGTAACAATATATTCCTTCTCTTTTTCTTTGATCGGACTTGATAAACTCTGAATGTATTTTCCATCATTAGACAACAGCAATAACCCTTCGGATTCTTTGTCTAGTCTACCAGCATAACCTAGATGTTTATCAAACTTAAAAACTGTTGTTAAATTATCCGCAATGGCTTCATTATTGGTAGTTTCTATTCCTCTGGGTTTATATAAAGCAATGTAGGTAAAAGGCGTGTTTGGCTTTAGTAATGTATCATCGTAATAAATCTCCCAGGTTTCATTAAACTCACTATTTTCAGTAATGATAGCGCCATTTACTTTAAGCTTTCTGTTTTCAATGGCTCTAATAGCTTCTTTGTTTGTAAAGCCTAAATGATGCACTAAATAATATTTTATATTAAGTCTAAAACTCACAAATAATCTAATTTTTAGCAATGTTATCTTTTTTTACGGAAACTGCATAAAAATTGCCCTAATTCCGCATAATTTATTAAGTTTGTTGGTTCTAAAACAGCTATGGAAAAATCATATTTTGCTCACCCTTCTGCTATTATTGACGACGGTTGTACTATTGGAAAAGGCACTAAAATTTGGCATTTTAGCCATATTATGCCTAATTGCACGTTAGGAGAAAACTGTAACATTGGGCAAAACGTAGTTATTTCTCCAGAAGTTGTTTTAGGAAAAAACGTAAAAGTTCAAAATAACGTTTCAATTTATACAGGAGTTACTTGCGATGATGATGTTTTTTTAGGACCATCGATGGTTTTTACAAATGTGATCAATCCTCGTAGTGCTGTGAATCGCAAATCAGAATATGCTAAAACACATGTTGGTAAAGGTGTAAGTATTGGAGCCAATGCAACCATAGTTTGCGGACATGATATTTTAGAATATGCTTTTATTGGAGCTGGTACAGTGGTAACTAAAACAGTTCCAGCCTATGCTTTAGTAGTTGGTAACCCCTCTCGTCAAATCGGCTGGATGAGTGAATTTGGACATCGTTTAGAATTTGATGCGACTGGAAAAGCAACTTGTAAAGAAAGTGGACAAGTGTATCAATTAGAAAATAGTATAGTAAAAAGAATTTCATAATTATGACAAAAATAAAATTCGGAGTTATTGGTCAAGGTCACATTGGTAAACGTCATGCCGAAATGGTGCGCCGTAACCCTAACTGCGAATTAATAGCTGTTTGTGATGTTGCTCCAAAAGAAAAATTAGGGTTAGAAAGTTTAACCGAAAAGTTTTATTCAACGCCAGAAGAGTTATTAAAAAATCATCCAGAAATTGACGTCATCAACGTTTGTACGCCAAACGGTTTGCATGCTACACATGCTTTAATGGCTTTAGAATTAAATAAACATGTGGTTGTAGAAAAACCAATGGCTTTAAGTAAAGCAGATTGCGAAAAAGTAATCTCTACGGCTTTAGATCATAGCAAAACTGTTTTTTGCGTGATGCAAAATCGCTATTCTCCTCCAAGTGTTTGGTTAAAACAAGTTGTTGAATCAAAAACAATTGGTGATGTATACATGGTTCAGTTAAATTGCTATTGGAACCGTGATGATAGATATTATAAAGCTGGCGGCTGGAAAGGCACCCAAGATTTAGACGGCGGTACTTTGTTCACTCAATTTTCTCATTGGGTTGATATCATGTATTGGGTGTTTGGAGATATCAAAAATATTCAAGCAAAGTTTGCTGATTTCAATCACCAAACATCAACTGCTTTTGAAGACAGTGGATTTGTAAGTTTCGATTTTGTAAATGGAGGTATGGGAAGTATCAACTACTCTACTGCTGTTTATGATAAAAATTTAGAGTCTTCATTAACCATTGTTGGTAGCAAAGGAAGCATTAAAGTTGGTGGTCAATACATGGATCAAGTGGATGTTTGCAATATTAAGGATTACACAATGCCTGTTTTAGCAGAAACAAATCCTGCTAATGATTATGGCGCTTATAAAGGCTCAGCAAACAATCATCATAATGTGATAGAAAACGTAGTTGATACCATTACTGGAAAAACAAAAATAACTACCAATGCCTTAGAAGGATTAAAAGTAGTTGATATTATTGAACGCATTTATGCATTACGTCCTGAAACAGTTATTAAAAATAAATAAGAAAATATTAAAAAAATAGAATATGGGAATTTACAAAGACATCGTTGATAAGAAAGCTACAATAGCAGTTATTGGATTAGGATATGTTGGTTTACCAATTGCCTTAGCATTTGCTAAAAAAGTAAAAGTAATAGGTTTTGATATTAATGCGAAACGCGTTGATATGATGAACAAAGGAATTGATCCAAGTAACGAATTAACTAAAAAAGATTTTGCTAATTCTGATATAACATTCACTCATAAATTGGAAGATTTAAAGAAAGCAAAGTTTTTTATTATAGCAGTTCCTACTCCTATTGATGAACATAACTTGCCTGATTTAAAACCATTAATTGGTGCATCTACAACAGTTGGTAAAGTACTTAAAAAAGGAGATTACGTTGTTTATGAATCAACCGTTTATCCTGGTTGTACAGAAGATGATTGTATCCCGGTTTTAGAACGTGAATCAAAATTAAAATTCGTTAAAGATTTTAAAGTAGGTTACTCTCCTGAACGCATTAATCCGGGTGATAAAGAACATACCATTACTAAAATTTTAAAAATTGTTTCTGGTTGCGATAAAGAAAGTTTAGAAGAAATTGCTAAAACTTACGAAATTATTGTTGAGCCAGGAACTCACCGTGCTTCAAGCATTAAAGTTGCTGAAGCTGCTAAGATTATCGAAAACACTCAACGTGACGTAAACATTGCATTGATGAATGAGTTATCTATCATCTTTAATAAAATGAATATTAATACGTACGATGTTTTAGAAGCTGCAGGTACCAAATGGAATTTCTTGAAATTCTTCCCTGGTTTAGTTGGTGGACATTGCATTGGTGTAGATCCTTACTACTTAACTTACAAAGCAGAATCTCTTGGATATCATGCGCGTGTTATTAATAGCGGACGTTATGTAAATGATAGCATGGGTTATTATGTAGCTAAAAACTGCGTTAAGAAAATTATTGCTGCTGGAAAAAATATAAGCAAATCAAAAGTATTAATTATGGGCGCTACCTTTAAAGAGGACGTAAGCGATATTCGTAATAGTAAAGTAGCTGACATTGTAAAAGAATTAAAATCGTTTGGTGTTAAGGTTGAAATTGTTGACCCACATGCTGATAGTGCTGAACTAAAACACGAATATGGTTTTGGTTTAAATAAATTAGCTAAAGGTTATGATGGAGTTATTGTTGCTGTTAATCACCAAGAATATAAAACTTTAGATGAGAAATTCTTTAAATCAATTCTTTCTACTAAAGGTGTGATAGTTGATATCAAAGGAATGTATAAAAACAAAATGAAAGGCTTAACATACTGGAGTCTTAAGCTTAAGATACTGTAGATTCACAATATAATATCATATTTTGCGTCTGTATCTTAAAATCAGTTTTATGAAAAAAATATTATAAAATCTATAACATTTTTTTTCATGTTTATTCTCTGTTATAAAACAGTTTATTCCTTAAAAAATGAAAAGCCTCCAGTTGGCTTAAATAAAAAAACGACATCATCTAAATGGCCATATCTTGGGTCATCTGTACCTAGCTATTTAGCATTAACAGGGGGCTTTGAAACCATAAGTTCTCATTATTATTTTATAGGTATAGCTTACAGTTTTACAGGCTTAACGATAGACCCTCCAATTGGAGCTCTTGCAGGTTTTAGACTCTATTATAAACAAAATATGAACGATAAAACAAATTATTCATATGAATCGGATTTGTGCGTAATGGGTGGTATAACATTAGGTGTAAATTATAATTATAATAAAACTGGTGCAAATACTATTCATGGAGTAAAGCCTTTTGTAGGATTTTCGGCATACCATGTTCAAATTTATTATGGATACAATTTTTACAAAAATAGCTTGGATACCGAAAAACAATTAACTCATCATAAATTTACAATGAGCATTAATATTCCTACCTTTAGGCTCGATTCTAAAAAAAAGAAAAAAGACTAAGCCTTTGCCGATTATGAGCTACAAATTAAGCGGACTAAATACTGAACAAGAAAATTTATTGAATGATGGAAAATTACTTCCCTTAATGGAAGAGTTTTATACAATTCAGGGTGAAGGATTTAATACTGGTAAAGCAGCCTATTTTATTAGAATTGGCGGTTGTGATGTTGGTTGCCATTGGTGTGATGTGAAAGAGAGTTGGGACGCTAGTTTACATCCTTTAACTACAACCGAAAAAATTTTAGAAAATGTTTTAGAAAGTAAAACACCTGCTGTAGTTGTTACAGGAGGTGAACCTCTAATTTATAATTTGGTTTATTTAACGAAACTGTTAAAGCAACATAACATACAAACTTATATTGAAACTTCTGGCGCTTATCCTTTAAGTGGTAATTGGGATTGGATTTGTTTATCTCCTAAAAAAACCATGCTGCCAAAAGAAGAAAATTATGTTGCAGCTCATGAACTAAAAATTATCGTATTCAATAAACATGATTTTATTTGGGCCGAAGAACAAGCCGCAAAAGTTGGTAAAGATTGCTTTTTGTATTTACAACCTGAATGGAGTAAACGTAACGAGATAACGCCTTTAATAGTTGAGTATGTGAAACAAAATCCTCGTTGGATGATTTCCTTACAAACTCATAAGTATATTGATATTCCATAGGAACATTTATTGAAAATTAAACAAATTCCTCCTTTGAAGGAGGTGACCGCAGTCGAGAATGTCATGCAAAATCTATCAATCATAACAAATCGTTTAATCATTAGAAATCTAGTGATAACAGATTTAGATAATTTTCATCAATACCGTTCAAATCCTGAAGTAACCAAATACCAAGGCTTTGATGTAATGACAAAAGAAGCTTGCACTGATTTCATCCATTCACAAGCAGATAAAGAATTTGGCAAACCAGGTCAGTGGATTCAATACGCTATTGAAAACAAAGAAACCAACCAATTGATTGGAGATTGCGCTATAAAACTAGACCAATATGATGTTAGATTAGCGGAAGTAGGAATGACGATTTCTGATTTACATCAAAAAAATGGCTATGCTAAAGAAGCACTAACTTGTGTTTTAGACTGGTTATTTGAAACTCAAAACATTCATAGAGTTACAGAAATTGTAGATGCTGAAAATCTAGCTTCTATTAATTTATTAAAAAGCCTTAACTTTAAACAAGAAGGGCATTTTATAGAAAACATTTTCTTTAAAGGGAAATGGGGAAGTGAATTTCAATATGCTATGTTAAAACGTGAATGGAAAAAATAAATAATATGAAAAAAATACTTTGTATAGATTCAAATCACGATGTATTACATGAAACTTTGATCGACGCTGGTTTTCAGTGTGATTTATTTTGGAACAAATCAAAAGAAGAATTAATTCAATTACTTCCCAATTACCACGGCGCAGTCATCAGAAGTAAATTCAAATTCACTAAAGAGGTTTTAGATTTAGCTATCAATTTAAAATGTATTGGTCGCGTTGGCGCTGGCATGGAAAACATTGATGTTGACTATGCCAAAAGCAAAGGAATAACCTGTGTGAGTGCTCCCGAAGGAAATCGTGATGCCGTTGGAGAACATGCTTTAGGAATGTTATTAATGCTCATGAATCATTTAAAACGCAGTGATCATGAAGTTAGAAACAGTATTTGGAAACGTGCTGAAAATCGCGGGCACGAAATAGCTGGCAGAACTATTGGAATTATTGGTTACGGAAATATGGGATCGGCATTTGCAAAAAAGTTGAAAGGCTTTGATTGCGAAATTTTAGTGTATGACAAATATAAAACAGGCATTGTTGGCGAACACATCAAAGAATCATCATTATATGAAATATACGAAAAAGCAGATGTGGTGAGTATTCATTTACCCTTAACTCAAGAAACTAACAATTACATTGACGATAATTTTATCTCTCAGTTTAAAAAGAATATATATATCATCAACACGGCGCGTGGCAAATGCTTAAATACAACCGACCTAGTTAAACACCTGAAAACAGGCAAAGTAATTGGTGCGTGTTTAGACGTTTTAGAATACGAATCTGTTTCCTTTGAAAACATTGATACTACTACCCTACCCGAACCGATGCAATATTTATTAAAAAGCGAACATGTGATTTTAACACCTCATATTGCTGGCTGGACGCATGAATCCAATTATAAAATGAGTAAAATAATTGCTGATAAAATGATTGCTATTTTAAAATAAACGATCTATGATTAAATAATGAAAAAATATCTATTCAATATCTTACTCTTATTAATAAGTACTTTATTACTTAATAGTTGCGCCACTAGACTTCCAGTTGAAAAAGGAACATTTAAAGAAACCAATTTGGTAGAACTCATTAAATTAGATTCAACGATCAAATTAGATATAAGATACGCAACCAAAAATAACTTTGTTGGTCAGCCAGTTTACAAAGAAGCTAGAGCCTTTTTACAAAAAGATGCTGCCGATGCATTAAAGAAAGTAAACTCAAAAATACACACACTTGGTTATGGATTATTAGTATTTGATGGCTACCGACCGTGGGATGTCACAAAACTATTTTATGATGTCACATCAAAAGAAAATAAAAAATTTGTAGCAGATCCAAAAGAAGGCTCACGTCATAATAGAGGCTGCGCCATTGATTTGAGCTTATATGATTTAGTAACTAAAAAAGAAATTGAAATGCCTGGCGCATACGATGAAATGACTGATCGTTCATACTTTGATTATACTGGAGGAACAGAAGAACAGCGTAAAGCCAGAGATTTATTAATTGCAGCAATGCAAGAAGAAGGTTTCACTGTTTATAAATACGAATGGTGGCATTTTGACTATAAAGACTGGCAACAGTATAGAATCACAAATATGCCTTTTTCAGAGATAAAATAAATTTTGCCTATCTCATCCTAACACACTATCTTGGCTGCTCAAAAAACAACCCATTATGGCTACAACATCTGATTTATCAAGAAACGCATTTATAAGATACAATAACGAATTAGTTCAAGTATTAGATTATGATCATATTACTCCAGGAAAAGGAAATGCGATTTATTCTTGCAAATGCCGTAATGTAGAGACTGGTAAACAAAGTGAGATTCGTTTCCGTTCGGGCGAAAAAATTGATTTAATTAGAGTGGATGAGTACGAAATGCAATACCTTTTTACAGAAGGAGATTTTTTAGTTTGTATGAATCAAGAAACATACGATCAATTACATATACCTAAAATTTTATTTGCAGATAGCATTCAGTTTTTACAAGAAGGTATGGTATTAAAAATTCGTTTTGATGAAAACGACAAGCCTTTAAATGGTTTATTACCTCAATATGTTGAATTAGAAGTAACCTATACAGAAGAAGGTGTGAAAGGAAAATCAGTAAAAACGGCTGAATTAGAAGGTGGTGTTAAAATTCAAGTTCCAATTTTTGTGGTAAACGGTGATAAATTAAAAATAAATACTGAAACAGGCGAATACGTAGAACGCGTAAAATAAATTCAATATTCAGATTACTAAAAGCCTTCTGCCAGCTGGCGGAAGGCTTTTTTAATTTAAAATCTACTCTTTCTTCAAATGCTTTTGAGTTGCTAGTGTAAATCTAATTTCGGAGTACGAATAATCATCCCCTAACTCTAGCTTTAATGGTGTTAATTTATTTTCACCTTCAATTTTTTTGGATGCTTCAATAATCACATCAAATTTTTCTTTAGTAACAAATTGTGAAACTGGAATCATTCCTAAACTCACATAATGTGCTAAATGTCCTTCAATAGTGGTAATCGCAAAACCTCTAGCTTCTGCAATTTCAAAGATTGTTTTGCCCTCTTTGTATAAAGCAAAGCTCAACTCTTTGGTATCTGGTTTTACTGCTTTTACTTTTTTGGTGTCTGAGCCTGTCGAAGACTCTTTTTTTGCTTTTTTGCCCTTCTTGGTTGCTGAGCGTGCCGAAGCCCTTTCTTCAAATGCCGCTTTCTCGGTTATGGCTATCGTTTGTCTTACTAACTCTAATCGTTCGTTTTGATTGGCATTAAATTTTAATTGTTGTTTATTAAACTCAACATTATTTAATACATTATCAATCACCGTTGATACTTTATCTAATTGCTGTAAATGCTTATACAACAAACCTTCCAACTCTAATAATTCTTCTAAATAGGTTTTAATTTGTTTTTCTTCCTTTAGTAATTCGATATGTACTAAAATAGATTTCGACAATTCTTTTAAAATAGGATAAAAATAATTTTTAGCAGCAACATGTCTAGCACTTACAGTTTGCAAGTAATCCTCTGCCCTACTTTCAAAAATCTGCATCAACTGATTACTAAATTTGTCTGCATTTAGTTTTAAGGGTTCAAATTTCTCAATTAACTCTTTTGCCCAAGCCTGATGCTTTTGTTTATTCGATTTATTCTCGGCCATATTATAACTCGCCTCATGATTTCTAAGACAAGTATATAACCAAACAAAATCGTAGGCTTTCAAGGTATAACCTTTCAAAAACAAAACAGTTTCCTGATCAATTAATCGCTTTACTTCTTCATTTTTGGGTTTATTCTCTGCATAATCTACCAAAGTTTTATCTTGTGAAATGGCATTAAATTGAATAGGAGCTGTTAACACCAAACCATCTAATGATTTTAAACGTGATAAAGCCACATAAACCTGCCCAGGCGCAAAAGCACGATTAATATCTAAAATTGCTTTTTCAAACGTCAAGCCCTGACTTTTATGAACTGTAATGGCCCAAGCTAATTTAATAGGATATTGAATAAAAGTTCCTATTTCGGTTTCATCAATTTCATTAGTAACAGAATTCAATTCGTATTTAATGTTTTTCCATTGATAATGTTCTAATAAAAATGGTTTGGTTCCATCTCTAAAATCAATCTCAATTTCTTTATCACTCAATGACGAAACAACCCCAATTTTCCCATTAAAATATTGCTGTTTTCCACTCACATCATTTTTAATAAACATAATTTGAGCACCCAGTTTCAGTTCTAAATAAGATTCTACAGGATAGGCATATTCATTAAACTCCCCATCAATGTTTGCACTAAAAAAGTAGGATTTTCCTTTTAGTTCTTGTAACGCCGACCTATTCAATGTATCAGCCTTATTATTGTGAGTAGTTAGGGTGATTGTATTTAAAGCAGAAGTAACATCAAAATTTGGCTTGTAGTAGGAGTTTAATAAATCAATATTAGCTTGTGTAACCTTGTTATTTCTCAAGTTATTCAACAAGTCAATAAAGGTATTATCTGACTGACGGTATATTTTATCTAATTCAATGTAGACTGGTTTTTCGTTTCTTAAAACTTGAGCGTCAAAAAAGTAAATGCTACTGTAATAATTGCGTAAAACGTTCCATTCTTCTTCTTTTACAACTGGAGGCAATTGCATTAAATCTCCAATAAACAATACCTGAACTCCGCCAAAGGGTTTATGTTGCTGACGACGAATACTTTTTAATACAAAATCAATGGTGTCTAATAAATCTGCTCTAAGCATACTTACTTCATCAATAATTAACAATTCTAATTCCTGAAGAAGTTTTCGCTTTTGGTCGCGCATATTTAAATGCTTAACCATGGTGTAGGGTGTGTTTATTTTGGTAGTTGTATTCTCAATTTTATAGCTACTATCTGGAATAAAACAGCCAAAAGGGACTCCAAATTGCGAATGAATGGTAACTCCACCTGCATTAATGGCTGCAATACCTGTGGGCGCTACAATAATGGCATTTTTGTGGGTATGTTCTATGATTTTACGTAAAAAAGTAGTTTTCCCTGTTCCTGCCTTTCCTGTTAAAAAAACAGGCTTATTGGTTTGATTAATACATTTTGCTGCAAGTTCGGCAGGGCTTAGATTTATGAGGGATTTATCCATTATTTAATACAAAAATAGCGCTTTTATAAAATATTCAATTGATATTTGTTAAATAGTTAATATTTAGTATCTTGCGTACTTGTCCTGCAAAACATCTTTTAATTAAAATACTATGAGTGAACGAATACTTCGTGCCTTAATGCAAATGTTTGCCATCATCGCTAAAGTTGATGGAATTAGTAATACTGGTCGTTCAATTGTTGAGGCCTTTTTAAAACAACAATTAAACAAAGAGCAAGTAGAAAAATACTTAGTTATTTTTGATGAATTCATTGAAGCTCAGCAGGCAGGATCAAAGAAAAAAGATGGTTCGGCTAAACGTACCTCTTTAAACTCAGTTAAGGTATTAAAGATTTGTACCCAAATCAATCAAGAACTAGAACAACCACAAAAAGTCATCGTATTAATTCGTTTATTGGAATTTATTTATTCTTCTGACGAAATTTCAGAACAAGAAAATGAATTTGTAGTAACAGTGGCTGATACCTTTAATATTTCGGTTGAAGAGTTTAATCAATTAAGAGCATTTATTGAAGATACTGCAGAAAAAATTCCAAATACACCAAATATCTTAGTTATTAATAACAAAGAAAATGGTTACGAAAATGCTTGTAAACACATTTACTGTGATGCTTTATCGTCGGACGTTCGTGTAATACAAATTGATAGCGTTGGTATGTATGCTTTACGTATTTACGGTAATATTGAGTTACAGTTAAATGGACAAGGGATTTCAAAAGAACGTGTACACATTTTAACTCCTGGTTCATCTTTAAGAAATTCGAGAGTAAAGCCAATTTACTATAGTGATATTATCAGCCGTTTCTTAGCAGATGGATCACAAGCTCGTATTTCGTTTGAGGCAAAAAATATTGAATATAAATTTAAAGGTGGCAAATTAGGTCTACGTAATATCAATATCCGCGAAGAAGGCGGTAAGTTAATTGGTATTATGGGAGGCTCAGGTGCTGGTAAATCTACTTTATTAAATGTTTTAAACGATGTAGAAATACCAAGCGGCGGGCAAGTTTTAATTAATGGAAAAAACATTCACGTTGAGAAAAAATTTGTTGAGGGCGTAATTGGTCACGTTACTCAAGATGACTTATTAATTGAGGAATTAACTGTTTATCAAAACCTATTTTATAATGCTAAATTATGTTTTGGAAATTTAAGCGATGAAGAAATTGCTAAAAAATGCCACTCCTTACTAGCAGATTTAGGTTTATCTGAAACTAAAGAATTAAAAGTTGGTTCACCTTTAGAAAAAACAATTTCGGGTGGTCAACGTAAACGTTTAAATATTGGTTTAGAGTTAATTCGTGAACCTTCAGTTCTATATGTTGATGAACCAACTTCTGGTTTATCATCACATAACTCTGAAAACATTATGGACCTTTTAAAAGAATTATCTTTAAAAGGAAAATTAATATTTGTCGTTATCCATCAGCCATCATCAGACATTTTTAAAATGTTTGATAAACTTCAAATTTTAGATGTGGGTGGATACCCAATTTATTACGGAAATCCTGTTGATGCCGTTTCTTACTTTAAAACTTTGGTACAACATGTTAACGCCGAAGAAAGCGAATGCTGGAACTGCGGTAACGTGAACCCAGAGTTAATTTTCAATATTATTGAAAGTAAAGTATTGGATGAGTACGGTAACTTAACTCATAACCGTAAAACAAGTCCTAGTGAATGGAATAAAAATTACGTTGAAAAAATAGAATCAACCATTGGTGATATTAAACACCAAGATGAAATTCCTGAAGCTATTTTTAAAATACCTAATGCGTTTAAGCAATTTAAAGTATTTATCACACGTGATGTATTGAGTAAATTAACTAATACTCAGTATTTATTAATCAACTTAATTGAGGCGCCTGCTTTAGCGTTTGTTTTAGCTGCCCTAATCCGTTTTTTTAACACAGATGCAAACAATACAAAAGGTTATTTCTTTAGAGAAAATGAAAACGTACCAGCATACATGTTCATGTCGGTTGTAGTAGCTTTATTTATTGGGTTAACCGTTTCTGCAGAAGAAATTATTAGAGATAGAAAAATTCGTAAACGTGAATCTTTCTTAAACTTAAGTAAAGGAAGTTATTTGTGGAGTAAAATTATTATCATGTTTACCTTATCTGCTATTCAAACATTTATGTTTGTGTTAGTTGGTAATTTAATTATGGGTGTAAAAGGAATGTTTTGCGATTACTGGATGGTATTATTTTCGGCATCTTGTTTTGCAAATATGCTTGGATTAAATATTTCGAGCGCCTTTAACAGTGCTGTTACTATTTATATTTCCATTCCGTTTTTAATTATTCCACAATTATTATTAGCAGGTGTTGTTGTTAAGTTTGATAAATTAAATCCAATATTAGCAAAACAAGGTGGTGTTCCAATTGTTGGTGAAATGATGGCTAGTCGATGGGCATTTGAAGCATTAGCGGTTAACCAATTTAAAGCCAATGAGTTTCATAAACATTTTTACCGATTTGAGAAATCAATTAGTATTGCTGGCTATAAAAAAGTTTATTGGATACCTGAGTTAACAAGTAAAATAACTAAAATAAATAATGCATTAAAAGATCCAACTAAAAAAGCTGAATTAGAAAAAGATTTAGCTTTATTAAAAAATGAATTATTAAAAGAGCAAACTTTCTTAAAAGGAAAATACAAATTTGATGGTATAGAACAATTAAATACCAAAGATTATACCCCTGCCATTGGTGCTTCTTTAAAAGTATTTTTAGAGAAGATAAACGAAAATTACATTAACGTTGATAAAAAAGCGAGAGAATTGAAGGATAAAGAAACCCAAAAAATGATTAAAGAATTGGGGGGGAATGAGCAATTTATAACTCTACAAGACGATTATACGAACGAAGCCTTAAACCAGTTTGTTTTAAATAATAATGATTTGGGCTTAAGATGTTTAGAGCATGATGGCAGGTTAATTCAAAGAACTGAACCAGTTTATTTAGATCCAATAGAATCGAACTTAGGAGCAGCTCATTTTTATGCTCCTAACAAACGCTTTATGGGTCAATTATTTCCTACCTATTGGTTTAATATGGCTGTAATTTGGTTAATGAGTATCTCGTTAATGGTGATGCTTTATTTTGAAGTATTTAAAAAAGTGTTAGATGCTATGGGTAATATTAGCTTTAAAGAAAAAGTAATAGAAGATCGAAATGGATGAAAAGACTAAAGGGCAATATAAAGTCCATCTTCCCTTCTCTCTCTTTAATCTCTTATGTCTTTTTATGAACTAACTTTCTTTAACAAATAAACAATCCTAAATTCATTAAATAAATTATCTTTGCATTCGCTTGAAAAAAATTAGTCTTTATATTATTATTCTTTTTCGTCCATCTTGTTTGCCAAGTTGCGATGGATATAATAAACTCTTAAAAAGTTCTAATTATGAATTAAAATTAGAGAGAGCAAATCAATACTACCAAAAAGGGAACTACGTAAAAGCTACAGCCTTATATGAGGAGTTAATTCCTGTTTATAAAGGGACGGATAAAGCAGAGGAAATCTATTTCTACTTTTCTTACTGTAATTATTACCAAGGAGATTACAGCTTATCTCAATATCATTTTAAGAATTATTTCAGAAGCTTCCCTTCAGGTAAACATGCCGAGGAATGTTTGTTTATGAATGCATATTGTTATTTTTTAAATTCACCTATTTATAAATTAGATCAAACAGATACAAAAAATGCAATGGCTGAATTGCAAAATTTTATCGACTTATATCCAGAAAGTTCACGTATTGATTCTTGTAATAAGATTAATGATCTTTTAAGAGGTAAATTAGAACAAAAGGAACATGATATTACCAATCAATATTTTAATATTGGAGATTATAAAGCTACTATAGCTTCAGCCCAAAATTTCATAAAAGATTTCCCTGAATCTAACTATATTGACGAAATGATGTACATCACAGTGGATGCGTATTACTTTCTAGCAATTAACAGTCTGGAAACCAAAAAGTTAGAAAGATTAAATTTAGCTATGGAAAGTTATTTAAAATTAGTAGATTTGTACCCTAAAAGCAGTTATTTGCAAAAGGCAGAATCTGTTTATGAAAGTTGTATAAAAGTAAAAAGTAATATAAATCAATAGAAGATGGACTTTAAAAAAACAAACGCAGAACCAAGTACAGTAACACGCGACATCAGAAGATTTGATGGTCCAACTGGAAATATTTATGAATCAATTTCTATTATTTCTAAACGTGCTAACCAAATTAGTTCTGAAATGAAAGAAGAGTTATCTGCTAAATTAGCTGAATTTGCTAGCAATTCTGATAACTTAGAAGAGATTTTTGAAAATAGAGAGCAAATCGAAATCTCTAAATTTTACGAAAAATTACCTAAACCATCTTTAATTTCAATTAATGAGTTTTTAGAAGATAAAACTTACTACAGAAATCCAGCTAAAGAACAAACTAAAATTTAATAATAGTTTTATTGTTATTTTTAAACCCATCCACCAATAGGCAGATGGGTTTTTAATTTATATGTCATTAAAAAACAAACATATTTTACTAGGAATTACAGGAGGAATTGCTGCCTATAAGTGTGCCCATTTAGTGCGCTTATTGATTAAAGAAGGTGCTATTGTTAAAGTAATTATGACAAAGGCTGCCCGAAGAATTTGTGACAGCAAAAACATTATCTGTTTTAAGTAAAAATGAAGTGGTGACTGATTTTTTTGACGCAAATAATAATTGGAACAATCATGTGGCTTTGGCGGAATGGGCCGACGCTATTATAGTAGCACCTTTAACTGCTAATACCTTAGCGAAATTTGCGTCAGGGCATTGTGATAATATCGTTAGCGCTTGTTACTTATCAGCAAGAAGCAAAGTGTTTGTTGCTCCTGCCATGGATTTAGATATGTATCAACATCCTACTACTAAACAAAATATTGATACCCTCAGAAAGAATGGGAATATCGTTATTGCAGCCGAAAGTGGTGAATTAGCGAGTGGTTTGGTAGGAGAAGGAAGAATGGCTGAGCCAGAAAATATTATTCATTTTGTGAGCCAATATTTTGAGGATAATCTTCCACTAAGTGGTAAAAAAGTATTAGTTAATGCTGGCCCTACATACGAAGCTATTGATCCAGTTAGATTTATTGGAAATCGTTCGTCGGGTAAAATGGGTGTAGCAATTGCTGATGAGTTTGCAAAATTAGGCGCAGATGTTACATTAGTATTAGGTCCTTCACATGAATTACCAAACGAAAAATTGGTTACAGTAGTAAAAGTAGAAAGTGCAGAAGAGATGTATAACGCATGTGAATCGGTGTTTAAAAATGTAGATATTGCCGTTTTAGCTGCTGCTGTTGCCGATTACAAACCAAAATCAATAGCCAATTCAAAAATCAAAAAGAAAGACTCTGAATTATTTTTAGAATTAACTAAAACAACAGATATATTAGAAACATTAGGTAAACAAAAAAAACATCAGCTATTGGTTGGCTTTGCTCTTGAAACAGATAATGTTTTAGAATACGCAAAAGCTAAAATAGCAAAGAAAAACCTTGACTTTATTGTGGCTAACTCTGCCATAGAAAAGGGTGCTGGATTTGGTGTTGATACTAACAAAGTAACAATTATTGATAAACACAATAAAATGTATAATTTTGAGTTAAAAAGCAAGCAAGCAGTAGCTAAGGATATTGTAACCTTTGCTATAAATTATTTAAAAACAGATGCGTAACTATTTATATATATTTCTTTTTTTATTACTAAGTCAAAACATTAGTTCACAAGAATTAAACTGCCAAGTAAGTGTTGTTTCTGTGCAAGTGCAAGGAACTACTGAAAAACAGATTTTTGAGCAATTACAAAAATCTATTTTTGAGTTTATGAATAACACCAGATGGACCAAAGATAACTTCACGGTAAACGAACGAATTGACTGTTCTGTATTAATCAATGTTACTCAAAAATTAAGTGCCGATGATTATATGGCTACTATTCAAATTCAAAGTAGAAGACCCGTTTATAAAAGTTCTTACTTCTCGCCTACTGTAAATTATATTGATGAGAGCTTTGTGTTCAAATACCAACAATTTCAGCAACTTGAATTTAACTTAAACACTTTTCAAAACAATATTACCTCTGTTTTAGCTTATTATGCTTACATTATTATTGCAAATGATTATGACACTTATTCTAACTTAGGAGGAACAGAATATTTTCAAAAAGCACAGCTTATCGTTACAAATGCTCAAAGTGCTGCCGAATCTGGCTGGAAATCTTTTGAAAGTCAAAAAAACAGATATTGGATTGTTGAAAATGCTCTACAACCTGTTTTTCAACCAATCAGAGAATGTATGTATAAATACCACCGTTTAGGTCTAGATATTATGTTTGATAAAGCTGATGATGGTAGAAAAGAAATATTAAAATCAATGGATTTACTATCAGGTGTTTATAAAAACAGGCCAGCATCCTTTGCAATGGAACTATTTTTTGATGCTAAGGTCACTGAAGTTGTCAATATTTTTTCAAAAGGTAATCCAGATGAAAAAACAAAAGCTGTGGAAATTCTAACCACTGTGGATCCTGCAAACTCTAACAAGTATTTCAAAATACAGAAAACTAAATTTAACATTTTAATAATTAGAACTTCCTTTCTTGTATAGAATGTTTTAGTAGTTTTGCAACCTCAAATTCACATCACTATATGAAGAAAAAAATATTCTGCATACTACTATTATCTTTAGCTATTAATAGTTTTTCACAAGAAGTTACAAAAGACGATGTTGCAAAAGTGCAAGTAGAAATCGATAAATTAAAAGCTATAGCTGCTGATAGCGTTAAACCATGGAAAGTTGGCGGTGTTATATCAATTAACGGACAACAAGTATCATTAACAAACTGGTCGGCAGGCGGAAATAATTCTATTTCTTTAGGTGGTTTAGTAAACGTTTTTGCTAAATATAAAAAAGGAAAAGTTACTTGGGATAACAATTTAGAATTAGGTTACGGAGTTATTAAACAAGGAGATAACAAACAATGGTGGAAAAATGACGATAAAATTCAGTTTTCATCAAAATTTGGTCGTCAACTTAAAAAAAGTTGGTACGCAACCGCTTTAGGTGACTTTAGAACTCAATTTGCTGATGGTTTTAACTACCCAAATGATTCAGTTTATATATCACGATTTATGGCACCTGGATATGCATTAGCGGCAATTGGTTTTGATTATAAACCAAACGATCATTTTTCCGCTTTTATTGCTCCCGTAACTGGTAAATTTACTTTTGTAAATGATGATAGTTTAGCTAGATATGGAGCTTTCGGTGTTCAAAAAGAAATTCGTGACCCTAATCAAGGAGGAAAAGTTACTCAAAACTACAAAACACATCGTGAAGAGTTTGGTGCTTATTTAAAAGTACAATACCAAACTAAAGTTATGGAAAATATTACATTTCAAACAGTATTAGAATTATTCTCTAACTACTTAAATAACCCACAAAATGTTGATGTTAACTGGACAACCTTAACTACATTTAAGGTAAATAAATTTATATCAGCAACACTTGCCACTCAATTAATATATGACGACGATATTAAAGTATTAAGAAATGCTGGTGACCAAAAAGGCACTATTGGGCCAGATGTTCAGTTTAAACAAGTATTAGGAGTTGGGTTTACTTACAAATTCTAATCAAACATATAAAAACAAAAAAAGGTTCAACTAATGTTGAACCTTTTTTTTATGGGTTAATAATATATTTATTTAGCTGATAGCGTTATATAAGGAATAATCATTTCCTCTAAACTTACACCGCCATGCTGAAAGGTGTTTTTATAATACTGAACATAATGATTAAAGTTATTTGGATAAGCGAAAAACTTATCTTCTCTAGCAAATATAAAACGAGAACTCACATTTTGTTTTGGTAAAAAAGCGTCAGCTGGATTTTTAATTTCAAATACTTCTTTCGCGTTATAATCTAATGCCCTACCCTGCTTGTAACGCAGATTGGTATTCACGCTCTTATCTCCAATGACTTTAGTTGGTTCTTTTACGTGAACTGTTCCGTGATCGGTTGTGATAATTAATTTACATTTTTTTGACGCAATGAATTTTACCATTTCTAACAATGGCGAATGTTCGAACCATGAAAGTGTTAAACTTCTGTATGCTGGCTCATCATCTGCTAACTCTCTAATCATTTCTGATTCGGTTCGAGAGTGACTTAGCATATCCACAAAATTATATACAATCACATTTAACTTATTATTCATTAAGTTACTCATGTTCTCCGATAACTTTTTACCCGCAGCAAAATTGGTAATTTTATTATAACTTGTTTTAATATCTTTTCCTAAACGCTTAATTTGTGCGTTTAAGAAATCTTCTTCGTGCATATTTTTTCCACCTTCATCTTCATCATTTTTCCACCAATCTGGGTGACGTTTTTCCATTTCACTTGGTAATAGTCCAGAAAATATGGCGTTACGCGCATATTGGGTTGCCGAAGGTAAAATACTAAAAAACAATTCTTCGTTTTCAACTTTAAAATAATCTTGAACAATAGGTTGTATCATTTTCCATTGATCGTAACGTAAATTATCAATTACTAATAAAAATGTACATCCATTATTATCAAAATTATTAAAGAATTTATTTTTCAATAAAGTGTGGCTCATAGTTGGCACGTTTGTGTTTGAACCATTTAACCAACTCACATAATTTTTTTCAATAAATTTAAAGAACTGTAAATTAGCATCAGCCTTTTGCATCTTCAACACTTCCAGCATTCCTTTGTCTTGGTTTTTATCAATCTCTAATTCCCAATACACAATTTTTTTAAATACCTCTTGCCACTCTTGCCAATTTAAATTGTCGGATAAGGTCATGCCTATTTGTCCAAACTCTTTACGGTACTCCGTATTTGTTTTTTCAGATACTAAACGTTTGTTATCTAATGCTTTTTTAAGAGACAATAAAATTTGGTTAGGATTAACTGGTTTAATTAAATAATCAGCAATCTTGCTACCAATAGCATCTTCCATAATATGTTCTTCTTCGCTTTTGGTAATCATGATTACTGGTAAATCTGATTTTAGCTGTTTAATTTTAGTTAAAGCTTCTAAACCCGAAATACCGGGCATATTTTCATCCAATAACACAGCAGAGAGGTTTTTATTTTCTCTCACAATATCAATAGCCTCATCACCACTTAAGGCAGTAATTATTTCGTAACCTTTACTATTTAAAAATAAAATATGCGGTTTCAATAAATCTATTTCGTCGTCGGCCCAAAGAATTGTGATATTTTCCATAAAAAAGTGTTTTTATAAAGATACGTTGTAGCTTAAATTTTATTGTATGAATTAACGTTTGTTAAGAATTAATAGAAGCAAATGCTCCACAGGCAAATAAACCCGCTGTTTCGGTTCGTAATCGGCTATCACCTAAAGCCACTGGCAAATAGGATGAGGATAAAGCTAAGGCAATTTCATCTTTTGTAAAATCACCCTCTGGTCCTATTAAAATCGTAAATGATTTATTAGTGGCAATATATTGCTTGATGTGTTGTTTGGATTCTTTTTCACAGTGTGCAATTAGTTTCACATCAGAAGTATCTTTTTTAATAAACTCTTTAAAATCTATTAACGAATTTAATTTGGGAATAAATGCCTGTTGACTTTGTTTTACAGCGGCTTCAGCTACTTTCTTTAATCTATCATCTTTAATAACGGTGCGTTCCGAATTTTTGCATTTAATAAAAGAGATTTCATCAATTCCAATTTCAACCGCTTTTTCCACAAACCACTCTATACGTTCAATGTTTTTTGTTGGGGCAATGGCGATATGCAATTTATAATTTCGACTTTGCGTTACAACTTCTTTCTCGGTTAATGATACAGCACATTGCTTGGCATGAGCTGCTTCTATTTTGCCAATAGCGCGTGTTCCATTACCATCAATCACTTGAATAACATCTCCTACTTTATGACGCAATACCTTTACACAATGCAAAGACTCATCTTCATTTAAAATGGCGACATTGTTTTGTATGATTCCGAAAAATGTATTCATATCAAAAGTTCAAGTAAATATTATTGATTAGAATTTTATACGAATATACGAATCCTAGCAAACACAGATTAGTATATTCGCACTGATTCGTAATTATCATCGTATATTCGTACCTCATTCATAATTATTTTTTGAACTATCTTGCCCATAGCTATCTATCTTATCAACAACCCGATTTAATTATTGGTAACTTCATTGCAGATTCTATTCAGGGTAATCGCTTTGATGGACTAACAGAAGGAATTATTAAAGGCATTAGTTTGCATCGGAAAATCGATACTTATACAGATGCTCACCCCGTATTTTTAACCAGTAAGCACCGTTTTAGTAAAGATTTTGATAAATATAGTGGCGTGCTCATGGATATTATCTACGACCATTATTTGGCTAAAAACTTTGACCAATATTCTCCCTTATCTCTTCAACAACATGCCGATGGAATTTATGATATTTTGAAGAATAATCATGATTTTTTGCCAGAACACGCCAAACGTTTTTATGGTTACATGACCGAACGCAACATTTTGTTTCATTATTCATCTATTGAGGGCATACAAACCGTTTTAACGCATTTAAGTGGTCGCATAAGAAATAGATTTGAGTTACAGCTAGCAATTCCCATTTTAGAAGCTAATTATCAGGAAATTGAAGAAGAGTTTTTTATCTTTTTTGACGATTTACAAGCTTTTTGTAAAGAACAACCCGAATTAAACGGTTTATAAACTATTCGAGTTTTATATTGTTGAATTTACTACTTTTGTACCCTAATTTTTGAGCACAACAATATAGATATGATTACAACCGATTTAGCGATTATAGGAGCTGGCCCAGTAGGCTTATTTGCCATTTTTGAAGCAGGATTATTAAAAATGCGTTGCCATTTAATTGACTACTTGCCTCAAGCTGGCGGACAATTATCTGAAATTTACCCTAAGAAACCTATTTATGATATACCAGGCTATCCAAGTGTGTTAGCTCAAGAATTAGTAGATAATTTATTAAAGCAAGCTGAGCCCTTTCATCCAGGATATACTTTTGGAGAACGTATTGAAACATTAGAAAAACGTGGCGAAAGAGATTTTGTATTAAAAACAAATTTAGGCACCGAAATTCATGCTAAAGTAGTAGTAATTGCTGGTGGTTTAGGTTGCTTTGAACCTCGTAAACCAGAAGTAGCAGGCTTAGCTCAATTTGAAAATGGAAAAGGAATCAATTATATGATTTTAGATCCTGAGAAATACCGCGGACAAAAAATGATTATTGCTGGTGGTGGAGATAGTGCATTAGATTGGGCAATTTACCTAAGCGAAGTATGTTCTGAATTAACATTAGTGCACCGTAGCGAATCGTTTAGAGGAGCGCCTGACAGTGTAAATAAAGTAATGAAATTAGCGGAAGAAGGAAAAATCAACCTATTATTAAATACTAATTTAACAAGTGTTGCTGGTACTGATAAATTAGAATCGGTATCTATGATTAATACTAAAACACAAGAAGCACAAACTATTGCTACTGATCATTTAATTCCGTTATTTGGCTTAAGTCCTAAATTAGGTCCCATTGAAAACTTTGGATTAAATATAGATAAAAGTGCAATTGAAGTAAACACCGACGATTATTCAACAAACATTGAAGGTGTATACGCTATTGGTGATATTAATACGTATAAAAACAAGTTGAAATTAATCTTGTGTGGTTTCCATGAAGCAGCATTAATGAGCCACAGCGCATACAAATACATGAATCCTGGGGTTAAGTATACCATGAAATATACAACCGTTCAAGGAGTTAATGAGTTTTAGGGCTTAATGCCCTCATCCCCCTGCCCTTCTGCCATTGAAGAAGGGAGTGAAATCTTAAAAAAAATCTCCTCAATTAGAGGAGATTTTTTATTTTTGTACCATTATGACAGACATTAACATCAACGTACAAAATCCAGATAATACCATTACCACTTTAGTTGCCCCTACTGATATGGGTTTAAGTTTAATGGAATTTTTAAAAGGAAATGATTATGATATCTTAGCTACTTGTGGCGGTATGGCATTATGCGCTACTTGCCATGTTGAAGTTATCAGTGGATTTGATAAGCTACACCCAATATCGGATGATGAATGGGCGATGTTAGATACTTTGCCTAATATTACGGATACATCTCGTTTAGGTTGCCAATTGAAACTTGATGATAGTATGAATGAAATTACGGTAAAAATTATGGGAGATGGGAACTAAACCCTAATTCCAATAACCACACATCATCTACTTGCTCTAGTTTCCCTTCCAATTATAAAAACTAGTTTCGAGAATAGAACATTGTTCTTGCATAGACAAATTTTGATGCTCTACTAAAATATCTTTAAGTTGTTTGTATTTAAACTTCTTGCCTTTGTCGCCACCAAACTGATCGGCGTAGCCATCCGAAAACAAATAGAGAATATCATTTTTTTGTAACTGTATTTTTTTAGAAGTAAAACTTTGAACTTGCTCATCCACAAAAGCACCTACTGGAAATTTATCGGCGTTCACTTGACTTATTAAATTTTGTTGAATGATATAAATAGGATTATTTGCACCTGAATAATTTAATTCTAAGGTTTTTGTATTTAATACACATAACGAAATGTCCATTCCATCCTTAACCGATGACTCTTGAAATGTTTGATGCAGAGCTAATGTTAATTGATGATTTACATAATTTAAAATATCCGCTGGATTATTTAAATCTTTTTCGAGTACTGCTTTATTTAATAAATTATAATTCACAATCGAAATTAAAGCGCCAGGTACGCCATGTCCAGTGCAATCTGCTGCTGCTACAAACACTAAATCACCTTTTTGTTCAATCCAATAAAAATCGCCACTTAAAATATCTTTAGGTTTATAAAACACAAAAGATTGGGAAAATACACTATGCCACTGCTTGTCAGGAGGTAAAATGGCAGTTTGTATTCGTTCGGCATATCGGATACTATCTGTAATATCTTTATTTTGCTCTTCAACAATATGTTTTTGATGTTCAACGGTTTTCTTTTGTTCCTCAATAATTTTATTCTTCTCTTCAAGTGCAATATTGGCTTTTTGTTTTTGGCGCAAGCCTCTAAAAATAAAAAAGGCAATCACTAATAATAAACCAGCTGCAATTATAAAAATGGTTTTAATAAACGACTCACTTTTTACTTGAAGATTTAAAATTTCATTTTCTTGTTGTTTCTTTTCAGTAGCAAAACGGGTTTGCATTTCAGTAGTAATTTCAGCTTGATCTTTATTATATAAAGTATCTTTTAATCCCCAGCACTTTACGCTATGATCAACAGCTTTTTTATAATCGCCCATATCGCGGTAAAGCAAGGTTAAACTCTCTAAACATAATATTCTTTTGGAAATGGAACCTAATTGTTTAGCTAAATCGTAAGCTTTCGTATAATATTCTAAAGCTTTATCATACTCCTTTCGTTCATAATAAATAGCGCCAATATTGTTGCATGAAGGGAAACTACTTTTAATATCATTGATATCCATATAAATTTGATAGGCTTCTAAAAAATATTGTAAGGCTTTTTCTTCGTTATGCATGGCATAATAAGTTGCTCCTAAATTATTAAGTGAAGAACCCTCTCCTTTTTTGTTCCCAATTTGACGTTTTAGTTTTAAAGACTTTTCGAGGTACTCAATGGCTAAATCATATTTTTCTTCATCACAATAAACATTACCTAAGTTGGTGTAGCAACTTGCTTCTGCAACAACGTCGTTATTTTCTATAGCAATCGCTAACGACTTATTATAATATTCGATAGCTTGAGGTTTGTTTTGCATATCCTCATACAACAAAGCTAAGTTGATATAAATAGCTGCTAAACCATCTTTGTAATTATGTTTCTCAAATATTTTTAAAGCCTCGCTATAATGCGTAATAGAGGCATCAAACTCATCTTGCTTGTAAGCTATTTTACCTAGCCCTGAATAAGCTTCACCAATACTCAGTTGTTGTGTTTCTTTGTTAAACAGAGATAAAGCTTCGGTATAATTACTTTTTGCTAAATCGTAATTGGCTAAGGAGTAATTTATTTCACCTTCCACTGTAAAAGCATCAGCTAAACCTTCGTTAATATTCGCTTTTTGAGCATTTGATTTAGCCGAACTGACATACGCAGACGCTTTTGTTAGGCTACGAGATAAGTAAAATTTGGCAAGGGCAATATTAGCATTTATTTTTTGCTGAGCATTAGTGGCTTGGGTTAGCTTTTTAATCAGCACCAAAGAATCTTGTTCAACCGAACAAAACGCAGGGTGAGGAATAAACTTAGCATTAGTAAAAGTAATATCTTTTATGCTTCATAAACTATATACAAGATATGAAAAAATATATGTTTATAAAGGTTTCAAAAATAAATATTTGTATTTTTATAAAGATGTTCAATGAATTCAATAAATATAGAAGAGTGTATAAATTATTAATAAATGCATCTACAAGTATTTTCTCAAAAAACAAAAAAACACCAATCTATGACAAAATTTACATTAGCTTTATCCTTTTACTTGTAATAACTAGTACAATCGTAAAAGGACAAAATAAAGATTTAAATAAAATTGAATTCTATCTCAAAAATGAATTACACAAAAGTTTGCGAATTATCTAAAAATTAATATCAGAAGATTCATTAAATACTAATACACTTTTTATTATGGTTTATGTCAAAGAAAAATGGCAACTACGACCTAGCCTTTAAGTATTTAAAACAATCTATTTCATTAGACAGCAACAACTGTAGAGCTTATGCTGAGTTAGGTAACGTATTTGCAATGTCTGGCGATTATAATAATGCCTTAATAAATTATAATCGTTCCATTAGTTTAGACAAAACAAATCCCTATCCATACAATTCCAAAGGTGCATTATACTACCAATTTTCCAACGTTGATAGTTTGGCAATATTGAATTTTAACAAAGCTTTATCGCTGATAAAACAAACATATTAGCACTTTATAATATAGGAATATATGCTAAATATCAAGAAGAATATAAAGAAGCCATTAAATATTTAACAAAAGCAATAAAACTTAACAAGGAATTTCAGAAAGCATATGAAGCTAGAGCATGTTACTATTATTTAAATAAAACTAAAAAGGATTAAAGGATTTAAAAAGCATTAAAATATAATACAATAAAAGACCCTTTTCGATAAATTAAATGATATTGAAATGTACAAATGGTTATCCAAATGTTATTACAAAAAAATAATAACAAAATGGGATATTATTATTTTAAATTAACTGAAACTTAAATCCTATAAACTGTATTTTATATAACTAAACATACTATTACAAATCCTTCATCAGGGCTTTGTATAATGCTATCATGCCTTCAATATCTTTTTTGTGTACCTTTTCATTAGGTGTATGCACAAATTGTTCGGCAGCACCAACAAAGCACCAGTCCCAAACGTTTTCAGCCATTTGTAATTCTTTAGCATCACTTCCACCCGATCCTTCAACTTCTAATTGATAAGCGACTTTGTGTTTTTTAGCGATGTCAATGATTTTATTAATATAACTACGACGAGGTATTAAACTATCTCGCATACTAATTACAGGTCCCTTAGCTGGAAACACACCATCCGAAATCCAAGAGATATCAGAAATTAAAGCTTGAGAAATTTTATAATTATCGACTAAATATTTTTGTAAGTACGATACACTACCGCCACCGTGCTCTTCCCATGTACTAAATACAATCACACCATCTTTTAAAGTCTCAGCAACTTTTAAGGCATTATAACAACCTAAACGGTTATCCATATAACAACATTGCACGTAGTCTTTATCTTCTCTCCAATTTGCTTTGAAAACTAATTCAGTACCAATATCAAAGTTACGCTTAGCTTTATACTCCATGGTGTCTTTCACCACATTCAAGGTTGCTTCGCATTTACAACTATCGCTTCCTACCAATTCATAACCTTTTTCAATACGTGGTCCACCAATTTTCACTAATTGTTTTCCGTAACGTACGGTGAAACCAATACTATCAGTGTGTGCAAAAATAGCGGTGCGTGGTTTACCAAACACCAACATGATATTATCCTGAAAACCTTTACCGTGGATGACCTTTGGTTTGTGTTTCCAGTTTTTAGATTCTTTTTTAATATAGTCTAATAAAAATTCTTTCATGGCTACTTCGTTTCCGCTAGGCGAATGAATAGCACACATTGTTTTTAATATTGATAAATCCATAGTATGAGTTATAAGTGTTGAGTAATGAGTTAAAAAATATTAATGCGGTAATTTATCTTGAAAGTAGCCATACACCCAAGTGCCAGCAACGGCACTTAAAAAGGTAATAATTATAACCGTAAAACCACTTCCTATTTGGGCAAATAATGGTCCAGGGCAAGCGCCAGTAATAGCCCAACCTAAACCAAAAAAATTAAACCACCAATAATAACTCCTTTGCTATTAGTTTTTGGAGTCAAAATCACTTGCTCTCCGTCTAAGGTTTTAATATTAAATTTTTAATAATGAAAACCGAAATCATTCCAACAACAACAGCTGTTCCAATAACGCCGTACATGTGAAAAGATTCAAATCGAAACATTTCTTGAATACGAAACCAACTAACAATTTCTGCTTTAACAAATACAATTCCAAACAACATTCCTATAAAGGCATACACTAAGTTTGCTGTCCAAGGTTTTTTAATGTCTGAATTATTGATGCAAGTAGCCTTTAATTCAAACTCATCATTTTCTACATTTTTTAAATTTTCTGTCGTCATGATTTTCTGATTAAAGATTTAATAAAAAAGGTAAGATTAACCACGTCATAATAAAGCCACCAATCATAAAACAACATGTTGCAATTAAAGATGGTAACTGTAAATTGACAAACCCATGATGGCATGGCCGCTTGTGCAACCTGCCGGCATAACGTGTTCCAAAGCCAACCATAAAACCACCAATAACCATAAATATAAAACCACGCAAGGTCAATAAACTGCTCCAACTAAAAATATCGGTTGGTAATAAATGTTCGAAATCTTTTACATTATTAGCAGATAACGCTTCCTTTGTACTTTCGGCAATAACAATAGGATTTGGATTGGTTAAAACAAAAGAGGCTATCATACCACCAATAGCAACGCCTCCTACAAAAAATAAATTCCACGATTCTTTTCTCCAATCGTATTGAAAAAATTTAATATTTGCCGGTATGCAAGCTGCACAAATATGACGTAAGGAAGATGAAATCCCAAAGGATTTGTTTCCAATTAATAATAGCGCAGGAACAGTTAATCCAATAAGGACACCTGCAACGTACCATGGCCAAGGTTGTTTTAATAATTCTAACATAGGTTTTTGGTTTAGAATTTAGTCCCGCAGATTTTTGGCTACATTAGCGCAGAATTAATCTGCGAAAATCTGTGAGATCCGCGGGAGATTTTTTAATAAGCAATTTTCTTCAATTTCGCTTTCACTGTATCGTTTGGTTCAACTGAAGGTAAACGAACCGTTGTACTGGTAATTTTCTTTTTTGCTAATACTACTTTTACACCACCTGGATTTCCATCAGCAAATAATTGCTCAGTGATTTCCATTAATTTGTAATGTAATTTTTGCGCATTCTTTAAATCATGTACTAAGGCAAAACGCACCATATCACTAAAATCTTTTGGATACGCATTTGCAACCACTGATATAACTCCATCAGCACCACTTGCAATTAACGGTAAGGTTAAGTTATCATCACCACTAATAATTAAGAAATTATCAGGACGGTATTTAATAATTTTCATGCATTGCTCAATATTTCCACTAGCTTCTTTAATCGCAATGATATTTTTAAATTCATTTGCTAAACGTAAAGTTGTTTCAGCAGTGATATTTGAAGCGGTGCGTCCTGGTACATTATACAATATAATTGGCAAAGGACTTGCTTTTGCAATAGCTTTATAATGCTGGTAAATACCTTCTTGCGAAGGCTTGTTATAGTATGGAGATACAGAAAGAATGGCGTCAAAACCAGATAAATCATCTTTCTTTAATTGCTCAACTAATTCGGCTGTATTGTTACCGCCAACACCTAACACTAATGGAACACGTTTTTAGTTGCCTTTATGATATGAGCAATCACTTGCTTTTTTCATCTTTTGATAAAGTAGCGGTTTCGCCTGTAGTTCCTAAAACTACAATATACTCTACTCTACCCTTGATGATATGTTCTACTAATTTTGTTAATGCAGGAAAATCTACTTCTCCTTTGTTGTAAATGGTGTTACAATTGCACACCTGTTCCTGTAAAATTTGTTGCTTGAGCCATTATTTAGTTGTTTTAATCATGTGTAAATATACAATTACTTGTTCTAAAAATTTTGATGGATTATTTGTTTGATCACCATCAATGCTAATATCAAAATAGAGTTTTGAAAATGACTGATTTTACATTTAGCTGTTACTAATTTACTAATGGCTAATGTCTTTATTTGTTCAGCATCTCCTAAATTAATCAAAGCATCAATTGGCTTTAGACTCAATGTTTGAATAGCTTGATCTGTGGGTAATCCAAAAAATTAAATTGTTTTTTATCTAATATCGTATGCTCAAAATTTGGTTTCGGTGTCTGTTCGGGCTTACCATCAAAAATAACTGCCACATGAACTTGGATATTATCTTTTTTGCAAGCATTAATAAAATCAACCACATTACTCAATTGGTTATCATACGCAATAATTAATACATTGGATAATTGACTCCAATTTAAAAACTGCTTATTGCCTTTAGCGCTTTCTTTTGAAGAAAGTAAATAGTTTGCTATGTTGTTTAGTAAGGACATTTTTTTGTCAGAGTTCATTGTCACCCTGAACGGAGTCGAAGGGTTTATGAGTGGCTTCGACTCCGCTCAGCCTGACAAGGCATTTATTTAATGTTCCATTTTCTTAGCCTCGTTCCAAAACACATCCATTTCAGCTAAAGAGCAATCTGCTAATGCTTTGCCTTGTGCCAAAATTTTTGTTCCATGTAATTAAAACGAGACATAAATTTTTTATTTGTTTTTCTAAAGCGTCTTCCGAATTGATATTTAAAAATCTTGCGTAATTAATCAATGCAAATAATACATCTCCTAATTCTGATTCTAATTTATAATGAATTTTACTTTTCGATTCTTCATCTTTAGCTGAATTCATGGAAGCCACTTCTACTTGCAACTCACCTAATTCTTCCTGCACCTTTTCCCATACTTGATTTGGATCTTCCCAATCAAAACCAATGGCTCTGGCTTTATCTTGTATACGCAATGCTTTTAATAAAGAAGGCATACTATTTGGTACACCTGATAAAGCTCCTTATTTCCTTCTTTTTGTTTGAGTTTTTCCCAGTTAGTGGTTACTTTTCTGCATTAGCAACTTTCACGTCTCCATAAATATGTGGGTGACGAAAAATCATTTTATCACATAAGGAATTAATCACATCTGTGATAATAAAATCATTGTTTCGCTTCCTATTTTAGAATAGAAAACTAAATGCAATAAAATATCTCCAATCTCTTTTTTGATTTCGCTTTTATCACCTTTTAAAATGGCATCACTTAATTCGTAAGTTTCCTCAATGGTTAAATGACGTAAGGTTTCCATGGTTTGTTTTTGATCCCAAGGGCATTTTGCTCTTAAGTCATCCATGATGTTCAATAAGCGTTCAAAGGCAACTAGTCTTTCGTCCATCTTATAATGAGTTTAAAATTGCGTTCTCCACCTCTGCACTATCCCACTTCGCTTCAATATCAGGCATTGCCATAATTTTATCCATGATAGCTTGCTGTTTGTTTCCATTCACTAAAGCTTCGCTGTATCTAATATGTGGACTATACGTTACCATACTGTATAACGGAATCCATTTTTCAGGATGCTTTGCACTAAAGTGTGCTTCAATTCTCTTTTGTAATAAAAAAGTTTTATCAGCTGTTTTATCGCGCATTTCTATAAAGTTTGCAATTGCTAATCTGCAATCGCATCGCCATCAGGCTTGCGTAATGTTTCGTATTCTTTTAAGCAAGCGCCGTTTAAGTCGCCATGCTTATCCATTAATTCATTTAAAACAACACAGTCTTCGAAACCACAATTCATCCCTTGTCCGTAAAAAGGAACAATCGCATGAGCCGCATCACCAATTAAAGCAATTTTTTCGTCCCACACCCAAGGCTTGCACTTAACCGTTACTAAACTTGATGTTGGATTAGTCATCCAATCCTCAATTAAAGTAGGCATCAAAGGAACTGCATCAGGAAACTCTTGTTTGAAGAATGCCATCACTTCCTCTTTTTGTTTTGATGGTATCAAAGGATACTTTTCCTTCCATTTGAAAAACAAGGTACAAGTAAAACTACCATCCATATTTGGTAATGCAATCATCATAAAGCTTCCACGAGGCCAAATATGAAGACAATTTTTTCAATTAAATGTTCTCCATTTGGTCCAGCAGGAATCACTAATTCTTTATAACCGGCATCAATATAAAATTGCTGGTAATCAAAACGATCCGATTGAAATTGCATTTGGGTACGCACAGCACTAAACGCGCCATCAGAACCTAATACGATATCACTTTTTACATCTGTTGTTTTATTTGTTGACGTATTAAAAAACGATAATTCATTTGTTTTTCTATCTAACTTATCGCAACGCTCTTCAAAATGTAAAGTTACATTTGGTTGTTGTTCTGCTAAATCCATCAAACGCATATTGATACCGCCACGTGATACTGAATAAATAGCTTGATTATCTTTACCGTAGGCTTGATAAGTTAATTGAACCATCTTTCATATGAATGGCGCGACCATACATAGGAATCGCTATCTTTTAATTTCATCTGCAATGCCCACACCTTCTAATCCTCTCCAACCTCTATCGCTTAAGGCTAAGTTAATAGAACGACCAGCAATCATATTTGCTTTACGCATGTCACCACGACGCTCATACACATCAACTTTATAGCCACGTTTTGCTAAATAAATTGAAACTAAAGAACCAACTAATCCGGCACCGACAACTGTTATATTTTTTTGAGTACTCATAATATATTCGAAATTTTTAAAGCACTAATTTATCCTTTTCTTTGGTAAACAAGCTTTAATTTTTCTATACTTTTCAACGGTTTTCCCACTTATTGTATAAATAATTAGGGCGCGTTCCTGCAAAGGAGAAAGCAGGAACCGGGCTGTCGCTTCAATCTTTTGCAAGAGACAGGCAAAAGGATTTTCGCTTGCATCCCTCGCGCAGTTATAGTTCCAATTTGGAGAGAGTTTCAAATTTAAAAAACCGCGTGAGTGATTGAAGCAGAAATCCTTTTATGAAACGGTGAAATAAAAGATTGAAACGAAAAGCACGCCGGCGCTTGTTCTTGCGCCGGCACGCCCAACAACCCAAAATAAAAAATCTACTTCTTGTACTTATCGTGTATCATTTGTTTATCAAGCAATTTCTCAATTGCTTGTTCAATGCGTTTTGTTCTAGTTTCTTCTTTTAGCAGACTCAATCCACTGAACATATTCCTTGCGGTGCGAAAAGCTAAGGAGTCGAAATACGCTAAGACTTTTGCTTTTTTAAATGCCTTAACAACATCATCAGGAGTTATTATGGTTTTGTCTTTAGTTTCAATTATTTTCAATCCTTTTCTATTATTATCGATAGCTTCAAATAAATATTCTAAAATTACTTTATCGTCAATTTGCTTAACATCTGTAAACTTAATATGGCGATTATGCACGTTTACTGGGTTTTCTAGCAAAATCTTTTTCTTGTCTTTAAGCAAAGAACCTTGAAAAACACAAAACTCACATGCTTTTTAAAACCCCAGTAACCGCAAACCATTCCGTTTAAGTAATAGTTTGGTCCCCATTTCCAGTCTTCAATTAATTCAGGGTCAGCGCTTAAAATAATCTTCCTTAAGCGCTTGCATATCACTTGAGCAAAAGGTTCTAATTCTGAAATACCTTTGTCAATTAAAGCTGCTGCATCTGGATTATGTTTCACTTTTGCCATAATAAATGTAAATTTGAAATGTGCTTAAACGATTTGAAGTAAATATCAATAAAAATACGCTTTTAAACAAAACGGATAAACTATTGCTAGCTTTTAGTGGCGGTGTAGATTCAGTAGTGCTAGCAGATTTATTGCATAAAGCAGGCTATAACATTGAATTAGCGCATTGCAATTTTCAGTTAAGAGGTCAGGAAGCAAAAGATGATACGGCATTTTGCGAGAACTTTGCCAAGTCTATTAACACGAAATTTCATGTGATTTACTTTGACACAAAGGCCTATGCTGCAGAACATAAATTATCTATTCAAATGACCGCTCGCGAATTGCGATACAATTGGTTCAAATCATTAAAAGCCGAGCATAGTTTTGATTTTATTTTAACAGCCCATCATGCTAATGATAATGTGGAAACGGTGTTTGTTAATTTAATAAGAGGCACAGGCATTAAAGGTTTACAGTGGGATTCAGAAAAACAAAATGATATTGTCAGACCACTCTTATTTGCTACTAAAGATGAGATTAAAGATTACGCAATAAAAAACAAATTAGTATTCAGAGAAGATAGTAGTAACCAAGAAATAAAATACAAACGTAATTTTATTCGTCATCAAATTATTCCTGAATTAAAAAAACTGAATCCAGCTTTAGAAGAAACCTTTACAACATCTATTCAATTCTTTAAACAATCAGCAGATATTGTTGCTGAATTTGCTCAATTAAAATTTAAAAGCATTTGTAAAGAAGAAAATAGTCAACTCTTTATTGATATAAATTTATTGTTGCAAGAAGCGCAAAAAGAAACGTTATTGTTTGAATGGTTGTATCGTAAAAACTTTAAAACAAGCCAAATACAGCAATTAACAGAAGTTTTAATGACTGATAAACAAGTTGGTAAACAATTCTCTTCTTCCACACATCAATTGGTAGTTGACAGAAAGTATGTAATTGTTCAGTCTTTAGAAAAAGAATCATCTGAAAAAGTATTCGTCATTAAATCCATTTCTGATACGGCTCATTTACCAATTAAATTAAATTTTGAAGAAACTTCTCATAGAGAATTTTCTAAAGTTAAAAATGAAATTACGATTGCCTTCTCAGATAATTTATTCCCATTAACGCTCCGAAAGTGGAAACAAGGCGACAAGTTTAAACCCTTGGGATTAAATGGTTTTAAGAAGCTGAGCGATTTTTTTAAAGATCAAAAACTATCTTTATTTGAAAAGGAAGCTACTTGGATTTTGGAAAGTAAAGAGCATATTGTTTGGGTTGTTGGCTACCGCATGGATGATAGATGTAAGTTAACTGATGAAACTGAAAAAGTAATTAAAATAAAAATTAGTATTTAAATTTTTCAGGGCGTTACCCTCCTAACGTCGGGTCAGGCTTTTCGTTACAATCTTTTTATTCGTGCCTCATAAAAAGGATTTCCACTTCAATCCTTAACGCGTGAATTAAATGCCATCATAAATTCCAAATTGATAGATTGAATCTATGCGTGAGGGATGCAAACGGAAATCCTTTTTTGCTTCGCAAAAAAGATTGAAGCGGCAGCCCGGTTTGGCTCCCGCCAAACACGCCAAAAAAATAATTAGCAAAAGTCTACTTCTTTATAAAACGAGCATCTGTCAGCGAATTTAAAAAAGCTTCTAAATCTTTCTTTTCTTGCTCAGTTAAACCCAAAGGCTTGGCTAATAACGTATCTCTGTTTACTGAGTTACTAATAAACTTATCTGGTTCATTATAATAATCTATCACTTCTCTTAACGTTTTGTGCATACCATTGTGCATGTAAGGTGCTGTCATGGCAATATTTCTTAAACCAGGGGGTTTGAATCTGCCAATATCTTCTGGATTGCGAGTTACTTCAAAACGGCCGCTATCATTTAAATCTTTACCATTGAATAAACCAATATTTCTAAAAAAATCGTTAGTAAAATCTGGTCCAAAATGGCAATCAAAACATTTGCCTTTTACATTAAAAATTTGTTGTCCACGCTTTGCTGAAGCCGAAAATTGCGTAGTATCTTTTCCACTAGTGTAATTATCAAAAGGAGTATCACTTGTTTCTAAAGTTCTTTCAAAAGCCGCAATGGCATCTGTCACCGATTTTTTATCCGCTGGATGTCCGAAAATTTTAATAAAGAATTTTCTATACTGAGAGTGTTTATTTAATTTTTCAACAGCAAATGATAAAGGCATATCCATTTCCACAGGGTTTTCAATTGGTCCTGCCGCTTGCTCTTCTAAAGTCTCCATTCTTCCATCCCAAAACTGAAAGTTACGAGCCGACTGGTTCATTGCACTTGGCGTATTTCTATCACCTTTAAACTATCCACACCAAAACTAACTGGTGTATTATCTGCAAAAGCAAATTCTGGTTTATGGCAAGAGGCGCAACTCACCTGATCACCTCTTGATAAAATAGAATCGTGAAATAACAATTCTCCTAAGTCTTCAATTGTAGAAGGTTCTTTAAAACTTTTTCGTTATTAGGCAATTCACTTCCACATGAAGAGAATATAAATGCAAAAAATAAGGCAATAATGCTAAATCGTAATAAAATCATGATGCAAATATAAAAGATTATAATAACTGAAATAGTTCTTATTCTCTGATATTCCTCATATTACCTAAATCAATTGAGTTTAAAATAAACCGATAAATTGACTAATAAACCATTGGTGTATTAAATACCTATAAAACCATAAAAATGATAAATTTGTATAGTATGGAACTTCAAGAAAATAGCATTAATAAACCCGAAAATCCTTTCCCGTTTAACAACCTTTTTTTAATTAAAGGTTTAGTAACTGGTAAAAATGAATTTTGGCATTATTTATTGGGAATAGTAGCTGCATTTTTTGGCTATTTATTTTTTCAATTAATTATGATGGTTCCATTAGTAACTATGGCAATGAATCATGGCTTTAGCATGACTGATATTTCAGAGAATCCCAACATTTTATTTAACCCCGAAAAAATAGGCATTAACAAATCATTGCTCTTAGCCTTAATGATGGGAATGTTTGTGTTTACACTATTATTCTTATGGCTGGCTTTAAAGTTCGTTCAAAAAAAGCCCCTATCATCTATCATTACAGGATTTGAAAAAATCAGATGGAAACGTTACTTTTTTTCATTTGGTATTTGGGCTGTTTTAATTTTACTTCTTACACTAGTATCTTATCTTACTTCCCCCGAAGAAATAGAACTACGCTTTGATGCTGGCAATTTTGCTATTTTATTAGTTGTGGCTATTATTTTTATTCCCATTCAAACAGCTACGGAAGAGCTAATTTTTAGAGGGTATTTAATGCAGGGTTTTGGCTTAGCTTTTAAAAATGGTATTGCACCACTAATCATTACATCTGTTTTATTTGGATTAATGCATGCCTCCAACCCTGAAGCTAAGGCACATGGTTTATTAATTATGATGCCTTACTACATATTTTTTGGTGCCTTTTTAGGAGTTTTAACCTTATTGGATGAAGGAGCTGAACTAGCTATGGGAATACACTGTGCAAATAACTTAATGTCGAGTTTATTAGTTTGCTCAAAAAATTCAGTGTTACAAACCGATGCCATTTTTTATACATCAACCGAAAATCCGGGAGGAGAATTTATTACGTGGATAGTGATGGCCTCTATTTGTTTTTTCATTTTATTCAAAAAATACAAACTCTCCAATTGGAAATTATTAATTCGATAATCAACATTATATGAAAAAGCATTTTTAATACTTACAACTCTGTTCTCTATCAATCAAGCTTTTGCTGATGGAGATTACCATTATTATGTTGATTTAACCGCTGTTAAAAACGATAAATTAACGATAAGGTTAACACCACCAGATATTGCCGATAACGAAACTATATTTATGTTTCCTGCCATGGTACCAGGCACTTATGATGTGTATGACTTTGGGAGATTTGTTTCTAATTTTAAAGTAGAAGGAAAAGATGGGCAAACTATCAAAATTGAAATCCTAGATAAAAACTCTTATAAATTATCGCCTGCAAAATGCTATTAAAGAAATTAGTTATGATGTAGAAGATAGTTGGGACACTGATATTAAAGAGAAAGTGGTATTTGAACCAGGAGGAAGTAATATTGAAGAAGGCAAAAATTTTTCGTTAAACACACATTGCTTTTTTGGTTATTTTAAAAATAAAATTGAAACCAATTTTATTTTAGAAGTTACCAAGCCAAAAGGTTTTTTCGCTTCTACAAGCATGACAGATTTAAAAAGTGGTGAAACAAAAGATGTATTATCTATTTTTAATTACCATGCCTTAATTGATTCCCCTATCATGTATACCATGCCCGATACTACTACTGTATATATTTGAAAATCGCAAATATTAATTTCTGTTTATTCTCCGAATAAAGTTTTAACGTCTGATTTTATTGCACGTAATTTAAAAGAATTGTTGTTTGCTCAAGCAGAATATTTAGGTGGAGAATTACCAATTGATAAATATGCTTCTTATTTTACTTTTACGGATAAAGCGTCCTTAAGTGGTGCATCAGGAGCATTAGAACATTCCTACTCTTCTTTTACTTTTTACCCGAAGCTGATACCTCCGTTATTGCTCAAGAAGAAGAAATGTTGCCGCTCATGAATTTTTTCATATCGTTACGCCTTTAAGTATTCACCAAAAGAAATAGGGGAATTTGATTTTAATAATCCAAAAATGAGTAAACACTTTGGTTATACGAAGGCTTAACAGAATACGCAGCGCATCACATGCAAGTAAAACAGGCTTAATTGAATACGATGCCTTTTTGGAATTATAGTGAAAATGCAAAACAATCGCGAGAATTATATTGATACTCTTCCATTTACCGTTATGAGTAAATATGCGCTTGATAAATACAAAAAACAGTACAACAACGTGTATGAAAAAGGTGCATTAATTGGTATGTGTTTAGATATTCAATTGCGTTATTACAGCAATGGAAAATACGGAACACAAGAGTTAATGAAAGATCTAGCGAAACAATATGGCAAAACAAAATCATTTAATGATGAAGATTTATTTAATGATATTGAAAAATTAACGTATAAAGAAATACGTTACTTTTTAGATAATCACGTAGCTGGCAATAAACCATACCTTTACAAAGATATGTTTGCCATGGTTGGTTTAAATTATGCTGAAAAAGTTGAAAGCGAACAAATTACTTTAGGAGGCATTTCAGTGGGATATAATCCTCAAACCAATCATTTAGTAGTTGTAAATACTGATAAATTAGATGCTTTTGGAAAGAAATTAAAATTTAAAGAAGGGGATGAAATCATAACATTTAATAACAGAAAACTAACTTTAGATAATATCAAAGATGTTTTAGGTGGTTACATGCAAAATGCTAAAACAGGCGACAAATTAGAAATTGAAGTTTTAAGAAAAGATAAAAAAGGAAGCGAAACCATTAAAAAATTGAAGGCAAAAGTAAAACCCGTTAAAGTAACCGAAACTGATGTTATTGATATTAATGAATCAGCAACCGAACAACAAGTAATAGCTAGAAAAACATGGTTGGGAATTAACTAGAAAGTATTAAGTTCTAAGATTATCATCACTTGATACTTTGATCGTAATACTTTTTAATCTAAAAAAATGAGTAAAAAACACAACATATATTGGAATTGTCAATTTATTGGCTGGAGTTTATATGCTGCTATTAATTTGATTTTTTTAAACTAAGTTACAATACCAATTTAAAAGACATCTTATTGTTTTAATCTGGTTGCCACTGGTATTACTATTACACACGCTTATCGTTACCTAATATTAAAGTTTAATGTATTACGTTTTAGTTTATTAATTCAAATCCCATTAATACTAATTGCATCCTTAGTGATGTCGATCCTATTTTTTATTATCAATATTAGTATCGTCAATATCTTCAGCAGTAACTCTGAGTCTATCGACTTACTAGCAGCCACTTCAAAAATATTAAGTTTGGTATTGATATTTGTTATTTGGTCTGTTATCTATTTCGGATTTCACTTTTTTGATAACTATAAAAAAACAGAAATTCAAAATCTTCGATTAGAAGCTAACTCAAAAGAAGTAGAATTAAATAAATTAAAATCTCAATTAAATCCTCACTTCATGTTTAACAGCATGAATAGCATCAGAGCTTTAGTAGATGAAGACCCTAAGAAAGCAAAAGTAGCGATTACTCAATTATCAAACATTTTGCGCAACACTTTAATGATGCATAAAACAGATATATCCTTAGAAGAAGAAATAGCACTTGTTAAGGATTATTTAGAATTAGAGCATATCCGATTTGAAGAACGATTACATTTTAATTTTGATATTGATCCTCAAACCTTAACTTTAAACGTGCCTCCAATGATGATTCAAACATTAGTGGAAAATGGCATTAAACATGGTATTGGTAAATATCCAGAAGGTGGAAATATTTCTATTGTGAGTTTAAAAACAGACTCAGGTTTTAAAATAGAAATCATCAATACAGGCCAGTTAGGCGATGTTACTAAAACAGATTCGGGCTTTGGTGTAGCTAATACAACAAATCGTTTAGAATTATTGTTTGGAAAAAAAGCAAGCTTTAATCTTAAAAATTTAGATGATAAAAATGTCATCAGTGAAATAACTATAAAAACTTAAACCTAAAAAAATGAATTATTCATGTTTCCAAAATTGAAATATGAATGAAGACAACTTGAATAAACCATATTACAACTAAAAACAATAAAAAAAACGACATATGAAAGCAATTATTATTGATGACGAACGCTTAGCGCGTCAGGAATTAAAAAATTTATTAGCAGTTCATAAAGAAATTGAAGTGATTGCAGAGTGTAACAATGCGCAGTCTGCTAAAGAAAAAATTGCAGAGTTAAATCCTGATGTTATTTTCCTAGACATTCAAATGCCTGGTAAAACAGGTTTAGAGTTAATTGAAGAAGTATCTGCCCTACCCGATGTGGTTTTTGTAACCGCATACGATGAATATGCCATTAAAGCTTTTGAAGTAAATGCTTACGATTATTTACTAAAACCAGTATCACCAGAGCGCTTAGCTGAAACCATCAAAAAATTAACTCTCAAAGAAACTTCGGAGAAAAAAGAAAACACCACTCCCTTAACCGAAAACGATCAGGTGTTTATTAAAGATGGCGAAAAAACATGGTTTGTGCGTTTAAGCAATATTCGTTTATTTGAAAGCGAAGGAAACTATGTGCGTGTATATTTTGATAATTTCCGTCCTTTAATTTTAAGAAGCTTAAATAGCTTAGAAGAACGTTTGGATGAAAAAACATTTTTTAGAGCAAGCCGTAAACACATCATTAACCTTAAATGGGTAGAAAGTATTGAAACATGGTTTAACGGAGGATTAATGGTAAAATTAAAAGGTGGACAAGAAATCGAAATTTCTCGCCGTCAAGCAGTTAAATTAAAAGATATGATGAGTTTGTAAGCTATCAAAACCGTAAATTTGCGATATGAAAAATAACGAAGAAAACGAACTAGACGATTTATTACCTGAGGAGTTAAAAGGCGACATTGTTCCAGAAATAGACCCTGCTAAATTATTTGATAAAAAGAATACGCCACCATTATTATTGGTAGCGAAGGCATGAGTAAAAAGACACTAAGTAATGCCGATTATGTTACTGCTTTAGTCAGCAGTAAATCTACTCGTGAAGAAAAAGACGAAGCACTAATTGCTTTAAAAGAAAATAATGCGCAATCATTTATTTTAAATGCAATTGCTAAAACTAAGAACTTAGATCAAAAAGCTTTATTAATTGCTGCCTGCTGGGAAACTGGACTTGATTTTAGTAAAGATTACCTCGTATTTATTGAATTAATTGGCCACGAAAACTTTCTTGTATCTTTTGAAGCCTTTACCGTTATACAGGAAATGGAAGCGGAAATTGATGAGTCTACTTTAAAACAGCTTTAGAGATGTTAAATAAATTCAAGAAAGGCAATGAGATTACTATCAATGATGCGAAAGAATTAATCAAACAAAAATTAAGCGCAGAATAATTGAAAACATCATTACTACTGGCTTTTTTTTCTTTATCAAGCATTTCATTTTCTCAAGAAAAGGAAGAAGTGCAAACAATTAAAGTAAAAAAAGAAAAACTATTTGCTAAAGCGGCTTTTGACGATACAGAATATAAAGTAATTGCTTTTGATAGATATGGCAATCCTCACGAACAAGCCATTAAATCATTTACCATATTTTATAAAGAAGATAATGTAGCTCGACAAGCCTCTGTTCAGGAAACGCATTTCCTAAAAAAACCATTGACTTTTTAACCAAGAAAAAAAAGTTTGCCACTAAAATTTGTTTAATGAATATTAAAGCAGAAGATAAAGATGGTCACATAGAAGACTTACCCGACTTATGTGATATTGTGATATTCCCAGATTGTAAAAAAAACAAACATTAAAACCCACAAAAAAAGCGACTCACATTTGAATCGCTTTTTTTTTAAGACTAAACTATTGTTTCTCTCCCATTTGATAGGTTTCGGTTTTAGTTGTATTACCTTTTCATCACATAAGTCCAAAGTCCATCTTTTGGTAATCCCCTAAATCTTTTCTAAAAATCATTGATCCTTCTTCTTTTATTCGCTTTTCGTAAAACTCTTCTTGATGTATTTCTTTGTTTTTTATCTACAATTCAAACATAGATGCAGGTAACCCGTTTCGTAAATGAATTACGTTTATATAAAAATTCAATATTTTATCATTTTCCTCAACATACTCTGGTGTTCCATTTCTAAAAAATCGTATTGATTTTGAGGATTTCCTTCCGCAATAATTAATTGATGATTTTAATTTTCCATCATCATAAAATTTCCAATTTACATGCTTTAAATCAGTACTGAAAAGAACGTTCCTTGTCCGTTTTCGTAATAGTTTTTAAACACTTTAATAAACCATCAGCATAAAAACCTTTATGTAATAATTTTACTACATAAAATCTCTTGCCAATTTTGTGCGTTTATATTATCTCTCGAATAACTAAAGATCTTTCCATCATTGGCACTAAATTATTATATCTAATGATACCATAATCAGGTCAATAATTTCTGTAGGAGTATAACGCTTTAATTGAGCAACTTGCTTGTAAAGACGTGAAAAAGCGACATTTGATGCTACTAATACTAAAATAAAATATATTAAGTTATAAAATTCATAATTGGTCTAAAGCAATTTTGTGCAAAATAGTAAAAAATTGGTGAAAATAAACGTTAAATTATTAATGTTTTCTTCCAGAAGTGCTAAATAACGTTCGGCATCGAAAGCATCCATGCAACCACTTCCCGCTGCTGTTACTGCTTGGCGGTATGTTTATCAGCACAATCGCCCACAGCAAACACCCCTTCAATATTGGTTTAGTTGAGTCAGATTACATCAATATATCCTAATTCATCCATATTAATTTGTCCATCAAAAATATCCGTATTTGGTTTGTGATATAGCCACAAAAACCTGTTACATTCAAGGTGCGTAATTCGTTGGTGACGTTTTTTAACAACATCCTTCTACCATTTCTTTTCCTAAAATATCATGAGTTTCACTTCTTTAAAACCATCTCAATATTTTCGGTATTTGTTACTCGGTGTTGCATGGCTTTACTAGCTCGCATTTCACCTTTACGTACAATCATGTACACTTTTTTACATAATTTGGATAAGTAGGTAGCTTCCTCTGCAGCAGTATCCCCTGCTCCAACGATTGCTACTTCTTGGCCTTTATAAAAGAAACCGTCACAAACAGCACAAACAGAACTCCACCAGCATTCATACGCAGAAGCAGGTTTTCTAAACCTAACCATTTAGGAGATGCCCTGTTGAAATGATTACTGCATCAGCAGTAATTTCAGTGGTTTTCATCAATCCAAATCGTTTGGATTTGCTTTAAATCAGCTTTAGTAGCTAATCCAAACTGAAACTTGAGTTCCAAAACGCTCGCTTGAGCTTTTAAATCTCCCATTAATTCAGGTATTGATCACTCCTTTTTGGGTACAACTGGAAATTATCTACTTCAGTGGTTTCTGTTAATTGTCCGCCAGGTGTTAAACCTGTATATAATACAGGCTTTAAATCAGCACGAGATGCGTATATAGCTGCAGTATATCCTGCGGGCCAGAATAATAATAAGGCATTTGATATGTTCGGTAGTAGTTGACCTAGTTTATATTTTTTGAGGTACAATTACTATTAATAAAGGCTTAAAAGTTTTGAAAGTTAAAAAGTTTTGAAAGTTTGATTTTACAGAAATAGAGATCTTTCAAATTTAATTAGCAAAGTTTAATCTGTCGTTGTTTTTCTAAACCACAAGCCCATCAAGCGCATCCAAAACTATTAGCAATAAATCAAAGCCAATCACCACTGCCCCGACTAAAAACTGTTGCTTGTATTTCCAACCGAGCACCATATTACCCTTTGTAGCATTGATGATAAAAATCATAAAACTTAAAGACAACTTATTTTTTTTAACCCCAACTAATAGCCATAAAAAAGTTAAAGTAAAAAAGATACTGGCATGAACAAACTTATCAAAACTCAATAATTTAACCAATGTTCCGTTGGCACATATTTACAGGGCGTGCAGCATAATACAAAAATGATAATGGTCCATGAAATATGGCTGCAAGGAAACTATATTCTTTAAGTATTTTTACCATATGGGTTACTGCAGATAACCGTCGCCTGAATAGGATAACTACTAGTTTTACAGATTATTATAAAACAAAAAACCTCCTGATAAACAAGAGGTTTTTTAAAAACAAAAATTAGTTGCTATAAGCTCCAGAATTAATGCTTTATAAGCATCTGCAGATAACAAATCAGCTAATTCAGCTTCATTATCAAACTACTTACTTTAATCATCCAGCCTTTTCCATAAGGATCTGTATTAACAGACTCTGGCGCTGAATCGATATCTTTATTCATTTCACAATACTTTACCACGAAGTGGCATAGAAATAAGTCCGAATACTGTTTCGCGCAGCTTCCACTGTATAATCTCTTCTCTACGAACTGTTTTCGCCAATTCCGGTACATCTACATCTGGCGATATCGCCTAATTCTTTTTGAGCAAAATCAGTAATACCAATTGTTGCAACATTGCAACTTCTAGAACTTCATTCGTGGTCTTTGGTCATACTTTAATTCTGATACGGAAAATTCATAGTGTTTGTTTATAAATTAATTGTTTCCTAAAAATCAAGATAATTTTGACAAATATATAGGTTTAAATTAATTGAAATAAAAAATAAGTTATAAAATACACATTAATAAAAGGTTTAAAACTCTACTTGTATTTATGACTTACCGTGCTTTTGGATTTACGGCTCGGAAATTAAGGAGAAATCTTACTCCCGCATCTATTCAAAACTAAACAATATGAAAAATATTGCAGTTAAGGGAAGTGGTACTATGAAATGGTATTGCCCATGTATTTGCTCAATTTGGCTATTCAGTTAGCCTTGTAGATATCAGTGAACCTGCGTTACAAGCATTAACAGCAATTGCTAAAAATATTGATAGACAAGTGTAAAAGGAACCGTTACTGAAGATGACAAAGCTGACGACTTTATTTAACATCAAAACTTT
>JADJFB010000020.1 GCA_016708845.1 Bacteroidota bacterium
AAACAAAACCCTTCCAGCTGCAATAACTGAGCTTAAACAACCTAGAACCATTGGTTGGTGTTGTGGTCGATCAAATGCGTCAGGATTACATTTACCGTTATTGGAATAAATTTAGAGACAGTGGATTTAAAAACTAATTAACGAAGGTTATTTTTATAAAGAAATACATTACAATTATGTGCCCACTTACAGCGAGGTCGAAGGGACATGCTTCTATTTATACGACACAAGCCCTGCCAGCACTTGTAGCATCATTTCAAACGATTGGTTTGTAAAAGAAACTGGCAAGAAACTTTCCGACCTATTGTACAGAAGCCCAAATGTGAAATCAGTTATTTAGAGAAAGTAAAGCTGGATTAATGTCGCCCAAAAAATTTATTGGTAACGACCTTGGAGATGAGTTAAAATTAAATACTAACCAAAAAAGCAAAGTGTTTGCAATATCTTTAAAGGATAGAAGTTCGATTTTACCTGCTTTAGTACTTAGCGCAAATGGTGCTTTTTGGTTTTGACAGTAGTAATAAGTAGGAGAATTTATTTCAGTTACATTATAGCTCGGGTGTATCATGGCTAAGAAATCTTTTTTAATAGTAAAGAGCTAGCAAAGTAATATTTATCCAAAGGTTGGAATACTTTGCCCATCCTATTTATGATTATACTAGAGAGTCTTGCTGATAAAAATAATTACGAAGCGGCACCGAATAAAAAGATACTGCAGGTATATACAGATTATGAAGTTCAATTAGATAAAAATAATTTTGGGAAATCATAAAAGCAACTACCAACTTATGGCAATACAATTACTAAGGATTTAGCTTTAGCATGTTTAAAAGCCGAACAATTAGGAAAGGAAAACAAACTGATATGCTATGTATTAGTTTTTTCATCAACTGATTAATAATGGGGCATTCTTATGGACCAAGAAGTGTAGAAGTAAATCATGTATTTGCGTTTAGATAAAAGATTTAGAAGAATTGATTAGTACATTAAATGCTACAGTTGGTAAAGATAAAGAACAAAGTCACTTGTTTTTAACTTTGCTGATATTGACAGTCATGGTGCTTTAGCCCAGTGTGCCTGCTCATTTTAATGGACGTGAAAATTTCCAAGGTGGTTATATTAGCGAAGATGAATTGACTAAAAACATTAAAACACATTGCATGAATCAGTTTGGGAATGGTTGGTGTTATCGGTTATAAACTAGCAGGTGTTTTAAACGGAAAATAAAAATCATGGCAATGAAATTAAAATACAAATTAGTTGTTAGACGTAGCGGTAGTAAATTGCTATTCTTTAACTGTAAAGGCGTTGCCGAGAGGGCTTATACTTCTGAGGAGTATTAAGGGAATAATGAGATTTTACTGGAAGGAACATTTAAACATTTAATTCCAAAAAGGCTGTCCCATGTAAGAGTGGTAAATATCGCCTTCTCATTTAATCCGGCAAGGATGGAATATCATAACAAAGGAACACTTTGTAGGAGCGTCTTATAGTTATGATGCACATGTGCTAACACACTACAGCTGTTTTTGGTTCCAGGAATCCCCAAAGGAAGCACTGTAAAAGTAAATATTGTGACATTACTCCAACTATTTCAATGATGCTTCACATGTCTCCCTAATGGCACAACTGGAAAGCCATTAGAAAAGTTATTATTAAGTAATATTATACTAATAGACAGTTATTTTTTGTTCCATTAGCGTTTGTATTCTATTTTTTAGAAAAGGAAGATTGGACAGTAAATTAAGCTTATATAAAGAAGAAGCAAGGAGATACCATCCGAATCTCAACCTTCACTTTATAAACGTATCTATATAGTTAAATATGAAGATGTACAACAGAATATCAGAAAAGTAAGGGTGCATAATAATGCATTTCGTGTCGTGTTTACGGAAGATGAACTATTCGAATAGTTAAGTAATAATATTGTTCTAATGCTATTTATCAAATTGCACTAATTTTGTTGTACCTTTGCATTATGCTTCTTCGCTTAAATTATGATAATCCTCATCCAAAAGACATTCAATTTATTGTTGATTGTTTGAAAAATGATGGTGTTATTATTTATCCAACCGATGCGGTTTATTCTATTGTGTGATATAACGAGACCAAAAGCCATTGAAAAAAGGAGTATGTCGTTTAAAAAACATTAAACCCCGAAAAGCTAACTTTTCATTTGTTCCCGCGATTTAAGTCACCTATCAAATTTTTGCACGACCTATTTCAAAATTCATTATTTAGAATAATGAAAAAGCATTACCAAGGTTACATACTTTTATTTTTAAAAGCAAATAATAATGTACTTAAAAGCTTTTAAAACAAAATAAAAAACCGTAGGTATTCGTGTTCCAGATAATACAATTTTATGCTATTATTAGAGAACCAAGGCAATTATTTACAACAAGCATAGCAGAAGATGATATTATGGATTATTTCACTGATCCAGAAGTGATTCATCGTGAGTACGAAAAACGTGTAGACATGAGTGATTGATGGTGGTTTTGGAAACCTTTATGCTTCAACCGTTATTGATTGTTCGCAAGATGAACTCGTTGTTTTAAGAGAAGGTTTAGGTAGTTTGGACATCTTAAACTAGTTTGTTTTGTTATAAAATTGTTTATTATTAAAGTGTATTTTTATTGTTTATTAGAATCAACTATAATACAATTTTTGTGCTATCTAAATTTTTTTCTCTTATTCGTTTTGATACTTTCTTTTAGTTTCAATATTTTTTCTCAATCAACCAATACTAAAAAATGGAGGAAAAACAGAAAGACTAGCATAGCTGATGCTGTGATATTAGTATTTGAGGATACTTACGTAATTATTTGTTAGCGCTTCCTTTTTTTTGAAAATTTATATACTCCCCTTTTCCCTAAAGAAGAATTTTTGAAATGTTTCTGGTAGATGCTTTATATCAGTGATAAGCATGAGACGAAAACAAGCTACCTTATTAGAGTGAGGAGTTTATAAGAAAAAATAGAAAGTAGAAAATGTGAGTACGATTTAGCAAAAGCCAATCATTTTAATTACAAATTTGATGAAGCCTTAGCTTTGCTAGATAAATATTTGTTAAAGAAAAATTTAGACCCCGACTTTAAAAAAAATGCGAGTCAATTAAAGCAATATTGTATTAATGGTAAAGAATCACATATGCTAATCCAAAAAGTGCGAAGATTACTAATTTTGGAAATGGCATTAATACAAAAAATGATGAGTACGTACCTGTAATTTCTGCTGATGAGTCGATTATGATTTACTTATAGAGGTCCAGAAAGTATTGGCGGATTACAAAATGAATTTAAAGAGGCAGATAAATATGGTTCTTATTTTGAGGATGTTTTTCAAGCAGTTCAAATTGACGGTCAGTGGACAAAACCTTCGCCTATTAAAAATGTTAATACTAATTCACATGATGGGGCTATTGCTTTGAGTGCAGATGGTTTTTTTATTTATTGTTTATAGAGATAGTGGAGATGATCATGGGAGATATTTATGCCAAGGGTAATTCCATTAAGTGGAGAATGGTCTTTTCCACAAAAACTAGGAGGTGGGGTCAATTCATATTCATGGGAAGGAAGTTGTTCAATGACGATGGGGATATTATTTTAGTAGGAAGGTGGAGGTGGTTTGGAGGAAAAGATATATATACCGCGCGACTTATTACCCAGATAGTAGCTTGGGAAATGTTTGTTAATTTAGGAGATAGTCAGAAAATACGGCTTTTTTTGAACCGAACCAAAAAAAAACAGATGATGACGCAACCTTTATACATCCAGATGGAGTAACCTTATTTTATAGTGTTCTTTACTCCAAGGAAAGAAATAGTATGGGAGGTTGTGGTATATCTTTCAATCTCAGTTCAAATTGGAAGATTCAACTTTAGTAGGCCAATTAATTTGGGTTGTCCCAATTAATACAACGGAGATGACATTTAATATATATTATCTGCAAATGGAGATAGAGGTTACTATGCTACAGGTAAGAGTGCAGGGGAGAAAGGATTGAAAGATATTATACTGTTTACCCTGGTTATGTAAGGAAAAAAGCCTTCTATATATATTGTAAAAGGAAAAATTACTTCAGAAAGTATGCCCAATAGCAGTCTTTATTAGTTGAAATTATTGATCAAAAATAATAAAAATTTGGGAGGATTGGAGACTTAGTTCTGTCAACTGGAAGTACTTAGTTTCTTTGCCATCGGGTAGAATGTTTAAGGATTATACAAAGTATAAATCATGTGCTTACAAAACATTAGATCTTAATACCACATCTTTAGAAGGATATGATGAAAATGTGGCGTTTTGATAGGAACTTTAAGTTGAGCCTAGAAGACACATTAATACCGGTTGCCGTTTGCAGCCGACATTAAGAAACGGAATGAGTTGTAGCAGTGGTAACTCACAGTAAGAAAAACAGACACAAGAACCCGTTGATGAAGATGTTTTGTAAACCTAATAATCAATTACAGCAAAAATTAAAGACTATAGCGAAAGTATGGAGATATAACTGCCGAAGGACAATTAGGGTTAAAAGTGCAAATTGCTGCCTATAAGTACCAAAAAATTATCCTATGCTCACTTAAAAAGGATTAGGTGATGCTTGGAAATTTTTGTTAGATGATGGAATTACCCGTATCCTACCATTGGTGTGGTGACTTTAACCCACTCAAAGGGAAGCATACGAACATAATGAAAAGGTTAGTGATAATGGGCAAAAGATGCTTTATTACAGTACTGTACAATGGAAAAAGAATTTATTTAGAAGATCTGGAAAAAGATGGGAGATTTGTTGGGAAGAAATATTGGCTTCCTCAAAACAAAAAAGCGCTAGTTTCTATTTACTAGCGCCTTTTTTTTTATGAATAGTTTTAATTTATAATCATAAAATTTGCTTACCATGTTCTTTTGTCTTTCCCCATCTGTAATCACTTGAGAGGAGCATTATGCCTTTTCGTTGATGATAAAGTAGTTCTAATAATACCGTCATAAATTTTCCCATAAACTGTTTAGTTCCACAAACGTCCGTAAGAATAATATCTTCATATCCGTATCTGCTACAATAAGGAGAAGGGTAAATCATTATTTCGTGGTAGATTTTTTTTTATGCTTTTTTTTTCGTCTGCACTTACACCCAATACAACAAAATTTTTTTTACTTAAATACTTGATGCTCGTCTCTTAAGCTACATGCCTCCATAGTGCATCCGGGGAGTATTATCTTTTGGGTAAAATAAAGGGACTATGATTTTGCCTTTCTTAGGAATCTTTGAAGAATTTGATTTTCCGTTTGATCTTTGTTTTAAATGCAGGAGCTTTGTCTTTCCTCTTTTAAATTGAGTTGACTGTGCTACAAACTTTGCCTTCTTTACTTCTGCAGTTGTTTTAGTACATTGGCTGGGGATTTTGTTGCTGCACCCTTTTAATGAGTGTTACTTTTTTTTTTTCCAGGTTTTATTGAAGCTGTTTGTTCTGATAGCTTTTCTTGCTGTCTTTAACTGACTAACGTTGTTAAGAGGCTGTTTTTTGTAAATAGCTTTGCCGATGTCCGTAATATCTTTATTTATTTCTAATTTCGATAACTAAGCCAATACATTAGTTTAAAGTATTCTTCTATATTTGAGAAATCAACGAATAAGGGATAGTTTATGTTTATGATGTTAAACCTTTGTTTAAATATAATGTCCAATTCGTTAAGTATAAGTTTACCACATTTGGGTGTTCTGGCTAGAGCAAGTATATCTTCCGTACAGATCAGCCAATAGTGAGCTACATTAACACATGCTTTTCGAGGAATGTATTGGTAATTAATTGTTGTTCGCTTTGTAAATGGTTTTGCCAACTTTAGTAAACCCCATTCTGTTGAAACTCAAACACGCCAGTGTGTCAACTGCCGTGGCTAGTTTATCATAAATAACAGAAGCTACTACATTCAGCTGTTGTCTTACCAACCCCAGCCCAAGTTTACTAATTGATCAAATATCACTCGGAATAACGCCATTAAAGTCTTTTAAAAGCATGTTAGCCATAATTACCAAATGCTTGGCTTTGTTATTGGGGTGACTCTGGTGTAGTTAAATATTATTATCAGAACTTGCGGAAGCTAGAGCTACATTTGGATAATCTTTAAATAACTTTGGTGCTGACTATTAACTACGTTTTATCGGTGCATTGGGCAGATAGGATTACCACGACTATTAATTTGAAAGGGTTACTGCATAATGTAATTCGGTTTCAGCAATGGGCATTCGTTTTGGTTTTTAAAATAATTAATAACGCCTATCGTAACGCTCTTTTAATGTCATTTGTTTAAATTTGCATAAAGATGCAAATTTAGTTTAGATGATTAAATGCACCTAAATTTTTAAATGAATAATTATGACAGATATTAATTATCTTAAGACTTTAAGAACTCCCACGCAGAAAATCCATTGCGTGTATTAGTAAGCTCATGTTTAACGGGGAATCCTTTGTGGCTATGATGGAACAGCTAACGGAGAATACCCAACTGTCCTAAAGTTATTAAATTATCATACCATAAAATTAGTGAAATTTTTGTCCAGAGGAATATTCATTTGGTTCTCCACGAGAAATGTATGGATATACATGGTGGAACAGTTTAGATGTATTGGAAGGGAATGCTAAAGTATTATCTGATTCAAGCATTGATTGGTCAGAAGGAATGATTAAAGCTTCCGAAAAATGTTGGAAATGCTAGAACTGAAAATGTTGAGTTAGCATGATGATGGATGTAAGTGCGGCTTGGAAGCCAGGTTATTTAGTGGAAATCGATTTGCTGAAATAAAGTTTATCAGATTGGTGCTGAGAGTTTGTGCGGCCAGTTAATGCGTTCAGGTATTAAAGTGATTAGTCAGCCTGATTGCGCCTCTTTAGAAATTTGTATTCAAAAATATGATGCTTGCCACGTTATTAATAAAGAAGCAAGGATCATCATGAAATAGATTGGTATAAAAACTATTTTAATGGGTAAAATAAGAAAGCCATCACTTGATAGTTGATGGCTTCTTTTTATTTTTAAGGTTTACTGAACTTGTCGAAGTTTATTTTTTAGCACCAAATACTTTTTTCAAAAGGTCTGTTACTTGCGCCATTGGGTCTTTTCTGATTTTTGCTTCTTCATCTTTTATTAAAGTCATCAAACCATTAATTGCTTTATTGCAAACGTAATCATCTAAATTTGGATTTTGTTTTTTAACGCCAGGCAATTTATTGTAAGCAGTTGCTAAAGGTTTCCAGTAACTAGCTACTTTAGCTTTAGTCACTGCTTCTTTAATCGTTGGCATAAATTTCTCTTTCAATGGAGCGTATGTTTTTTCTCTCAAGTGTGAGTTGCTGCAGTATCACCACCGTTTAAGATAGCAAAACCATCGCCAATACTCATTCCAGTAATAGCATCTTTAAATACAGGAACCGATTTTTTTGCTGCTTCTTCCGCCGCTCTATTTAATGAAGTCTCGAATTCTGTTACTTTTTTCTGCATTCCCATTTTAATTAATTTGCTCACATTATCTTTCGCTTCTTGCGGGCAAGGGATAAAGATAGCAGGGTTTTTAAGAAAGCCATCTGCTTTTGAAGCTAAATTAGATGAGTTGTTTGTCCCAGCATTTAAAGCTTCCTTTAAGCCATTAATCACTTCATCATTTGTTAAAGCTGGTGCTTTGGGAGTTCTGGTAACAATAGCCGTTGCTTTATCAATTACAGCGGCAGAATTTGTTTTTGCTGCGTCAATAATTGTTGTTGAATTTGTGATAGCCGCATCTTTTATAATATTACCCCAGTTTTGTGACTTTGACGTTAAACTTACAGTAACTAGTGTTGTTATTAAGATTAATTTAGTTTTTCTAATGGATATTTTTTTTTAATAAGTATTTAGCTTTTAAAAGAGAACTATCTCTTAATATTTAAATTTACATTGGTTTTACAAAGATATTGCCAAATATACTATGAACGCAGAACTTTTAACAATAGGTAACGAAATATTAATCGGACAAATTACGAACACTAATGCTGTTTGGATGGCGCAAGAGCTTAATCTAATTGGCGTAAGTGTTGTACACATGAGTTCGGTAGCAGATGAAAAACAGGCTATTTTAAAGGCTTTTGCGGATGCTAGCAAACGAGCAGATATTGTTTTAATAACTGGTGGACTTGGTCCAACAAAGGATGATATTACAAAATCTACCTTTTGCGAGTACTTTGAAACTGAATTAGTGACAGATGAAAATGTGTTAAAAGATGTTACAGGATTTTTTTCGAAGCGAAATAAGGAAGTTTCTGAAATTAATAGAAAGCAAGCCGAAGTTCCAAAGGGCTGTTTAGTAATTAGAAATAAAAATGGAACAGCTCCAGGTATGTGGATGGAAAAGAATAATACCATTTTTGTGTCGATGCCTGGCGTACCTTATGAAATGCAGGGTATGATTACGGATAATGTAATTCCTGAAATAAAAAGAAGATTTAAATTACCTTTTATTTTTCATAAAACTATTTTAACCCAAGGAATTGGAGAAAGTGATTTAGCTGATTTAATTAGTGATTGGGAAGATGGTTTAACTGAAAAAGAAATTGGGTTAGCTTATTTACCTTCGCCAGGAATGGTTCGATTGAGATTAAGTAGTAAAGGATTTGATGAATTAGAGCTACATCATAAAATTGAATCTCAAATAGAAAAGGTGAAACCTTTGATAGAGAAATATATTTATGGTTATGAAGAGTATGGGAAAGCTCAACCTAAGATTGAAGACATATTAGGACAATTATTATTGGAAAAAGGTTTGAAATTGGGATTAGCAGAAAGTTGTACGGGTGGTTATATTTCTCATTTAATTACCAGTGTGGCAGGAAGTTCTAATTATTACAATGGATGTATTGTTCCTTATCATAATGAATTTAAACACAATTTATTGAAAGTTGATAATACTATTTTCGAAAAACATGGAGCTGTTAGTAAAGAGTGTGTGATGGCAATGGCTAAAGAAACTTTGAACACCTTTAAGGCAGATGTAGCCATTGCAGTTTCAGGTATTGCTGGTCCTGGTGGAGGAACCGACGAAAAGCCAGTTGGTACAACCTGGATAGCGGTAGCTTATGGAGATAGAATAGTTCCTAAGCAATTTGTATTTTGGACATAATAGACAACGTAATATTCAAATGACAGCAAACACAGCTATGAATATGTTATGTAAATTAATTTTAAAAATAGAAGATAAATGTGTTTTACTCTCTTTGTTGGTTAATAACAGAACTTTAAACCAGAAATAGTAAAAAACATGAAACTAGCATACAGAGAATTTGGATCAGGACAGCCACTAATTATATTACATGGCTTATTCGGGCAAAGCGATAATTGGAATACATTAGCCAAACGTTTTGGTGAAAATGGCTTTAGAGTTTTCACGGTCGATCAGCGTAATCATGGATTATCACATCATGATAATGCATGGGATTACCATGTGATGGCAATGGATTTAAAAGAATTTATTGAAACACATCAACTAGAAAATGTGATTCTTTTAGGACATAGTATGGGAGGAAAAACTGTAATGTTCTTTGAACAGATGTATCCACAAGTAGTACAAAAAATAATAGTAGCCGACATTGCCCCAAGAGCTTATGAGCCTCATCACGATTCTGTTTTAAAAGCACTAAATGCCGTTGATTTTACAGAAATAAATACACGAAAAGAAGCTGAAAATATTTTAGGACACTATATTTCAGATTTTGGAACCAAGCAGTTTTTGTTAAAAAATATTTATTGGAAAGAAGATGAAACTAAGCAAATGGCTTGGCGTTTTAATTTAAAAGTAATTACTGCAGAATATAATAATATTGGAGTGAGAGTTCCTGATTTTAAAAGTGATACAGAGACATTGTTTATAAGAGGCGAGAAATCAAATTATATTTCCGATGCAGATGAACAAGATATCGCTAACCGTTTTTCGGATTATCAGTTAAAAACAATTGCTAATAGCGGACATTGGGTTCATGCTGAACAGCCAGATGCTTTTTTTAATTGTGTGTTGGAATTTATTGCTTAAGCTTTAAAAGCCTTTTCAATTAATTGAATCGTGTTTTTAAACGCTCTTCTCCAATGCCTTTAATGATTTTATAATCAACATCTAATTTTTGAAGTTCATGTTTATTCCATTTGAATAAATGTTCTCTTAAATCTTCATTTCTTCTTTGTGGATCGGCAATCCAAGGCACATCATTATTGGTTATTAAGGTTAAGTCATAATCATTATCCTTAATCGACTTGCTTATAAAATCCGGTACTTTGTTGAATTTATGTGTACTCCAAATTTTGATGGTGATTAAGGATGTGTCGCAGAATAAAAAACGGGTTGCTTTTGGCAAGTATTCTTTTTCTAACTCTAATTGTTTTTTTGCAATGATTTCTAAATCAGAAGTGTTGTAATTATCAATGTCGTGTTCTTCAAAATAGGTTCTGGCATACTCCGGAACAAACACTGTATTATAGTGCTTTGCTAGTTGTTCGCATAATATAGTTTTACCTGTACTTTCAGGACCAACAATTACTATTCTTTTTATTCTTTGATCAGTTGCTTTTTCCATGAGTAAAATCCATAATAGGCCATTAAACTAAAAAATCCATAGAGCAGGGCATAAGTAGGTAAATCTTTAATGACGTATAAAAACACATAAGCTGCATCAATAATAATCCACAGCATCCAGTTTTCAATCCACTTTTTAGCCATCATAAATGTACAAGTAAAACTGCACGAAGTCAATATAGCATCAAATAAAATTTGGTCGGACTTAAAATAATGTAAAAGGTAATAATATACAATGGTTTGTATGATGATTGATAATATGACTGGAGCATAATATTTTGAGGGCATTTTGGTTACTGTAAATACTTTACCCTTCTTTTTATTCCAATACAGCCAACCATATATTCCGCTAATGAAATAAAAAATTTGTAACCCGAAATCTCCAAATAAACGTTGATTGTAAAAGGCTGTGCCCGAAATAATAACGGATATCAGTGCCATTGGCCAGCACCAAATACTTTGAAAGATAGTTAGTAAAACACCTGCAATTCCTGTTAATAAAGCTATCCAATCCCAAAATACCATTATTCGATTGGGATATTTTTTTCTTTACAATATCTTACAAATGCAATATATTTTTCGAAAGGCGAAGTACTTTTCCATAAATGACCATAAAGAGCAATGCCATGAAAGCCTAATTTATAAGCTAGTTCAGCACTTTTTTCGTTAACACCACCTCTAGCATATATTTTTTTGCCTGATTTTTCAATGGCTGCTGTTACTGTTTCTGGATAAAAGCCACTATACAATTCTCCTGAAATATTATGAAACATAGTTCCTAGAAAACAATAATCTGTTTTTACTTTTTGTTCTTGGTACAATTCGGCAATTCGTTTGTAAGAAATAGACTTCACTAAATGAGGCTTTCTTAGGTAAATCATTTTTGTGTTCCACCATAACTTAATGTTGTGTTTAAGGTGAGTAGAGGTAAAATGAAACCCTTTTAAATCATATTTAAGAGCTAGTTTATGGTGAGAGTGAATAATAATACGGTTATGAAAGTGAGCAGGTATTTCTTTAATATAATCATCCAACTCTTTTGTCGAAAATCTATTTTTACGGACATGCAAAGTCTCTAATCCAGCTTCAAACATTTGAATGATGGCTAGAATTTCGTTGTCGCTTTTTTGCGATTGGGTAATAACTACCAACTTCATACTAGAATAATTTATTTATGTCTATTAATAATTCAGGACGTTTTTCAAGGGCATTGCCAATCACTAAATAATCAGGATTGGATAGTAATATGTTTTTTGTTTTTAATACAGAATCAATTCCACCACCTACAATTAAAGGGATGCTAATATTTTTTTAACTTCTTTAATAATGGAAGATGCTAGTGTTTTTTTTGCACCACTTCCAGCTTCTAAATAAATTAATTTCTTTCCTAATAATTCACCAGCAATAGCGGTTTCTATAATTTCCTTTTTGCTAGTTAAGGGTTTAGTTTTAGTTATTTTTTGTGTCGTAGACGTATTGGCACCATCAATTAAAATGTAGCCTGTTGGAATAACGGTTAATTTTGATGCTTTAATTTTTGAAGCCGCCTTCACATGTTTACCAATTAAATATTCAGCATTTCTGCCAGACAAAAGAGATAACATTAAAATACCGTCAGCTTGTTTTGATACCTGCGTTTCGTCACCTGGAAAAATAACAACTGGTATTTCGGTAATGGATTTGATAGATTTAATCGTTTTCTCGAAAGTGTTTTTCTTTAAAACGCTACCTCCTACAAAAATGTAAGACACGTTACTTTTATTAGCTATTTTAATTAATTCGGGATTGTATTTATCCGGATCAATTAAAATAATGAGTTGAGTATGTGTTTGTTTTTCTAGCAAGCGTTTATCTTATTTAAAGCGTAAACCAAAACATAATCCTCTAAAATTTGATAATTCAAATCAAAGGATTTTGTGAAATTTGGTAACTTAATCTCTCCTATAATTGTGCCTAAATTATGTTTTGTAAATGGTTTTACAAACAAATGTTCAATAAAATCAACTTCTTTTAAGCCGTAAATCTTATATAAAGTTTCCTTAGCGGCCCAATAAATCAGTAATTTTTCAACGTTATCATTAGAATCTGCTAATTCGGATTGCGAAAGAAATTTATGTTTGATTTTAAGTACTTTATCTCTTATCAATTCAATATCAATACCTGTAGCCTCTTTTTCATTCACAATAATGGCTAATTTATCGTGAGAATGTGAAATAGAGATATGTTTACTCTCATTTGTTAAAAAGGGCTTGCCTTTCTCATCATAGCCTATAGTGGCCTCGCGGCCTAATAAGTGATTGATTAGGTAGTTTTTTCCTTGTGTTTCGATGTCTCTTTTGGCTGTTAAATCAAAGGAATGAGCATATTCGTTGAGGTTTAATATTCCCAAAAAAAGCCCCTCTTTTATGTTAAAAACCTCTATCAATTCTTTATTAATTAAACTATAATGGCTGTTTGTTGTTACAAACTTATGTCTTATCTTTGCATAATTACAAAAAATAAACTTTTAAATCAATAAAATAAACATGTCAGCAGTAGCAACAGGGAAGTACCTAGCGTACAAAGTAAAAGACATCTCATTAGCAGAATGGGGTCGTAAAGAAATTAAATTAGCAGAAGAAGAAATGCCAGGATTAATGGCACTTCGTGCTGAATATGGTGCTTCTAAGCCTTTGGCTGGTGCTCGTATTGCAGGTTGTTTACATATGACTATTCAAACTGCTGTATTAATTGAAACATTAACAGCTTTAGGTGCAGAGGTTACTTGGAGTTCTTGTAATATTTTTTCAACTCAAGATCATGCAGCAGCAGCTATTGCAGCAGCTGGTATTCAAGTGTATGCTTGGAAAGGTATGACTGCAGAAGAGTTTGATTGGTGTATTGAGCAAACTTTATGGTTTGGCGAAGATCGCAAGCCTTTAAATATGATTTTAGATGACGGTGGTGATTTAACAAACTTAGTGTTTGATGTTTACCCTGAGTTAGCTGCTGGAATCAAAGGATTATCAGAAGAAACTACAACGGGTGTTCACCGTTTATATGAGCGTATGGCTAAAGGAACTTTATTGTTACCAGCTATTAACGTTAATGATTCAGTTACTAAATCTAAGTTTGATAACAAATACGGTTGTCGTGAATCATTAGTTGATGCGATTCGTCGTGCAACTGATATTATGATGGCAGGTAAAATTGCTGTTGTTGCTGGTTATGGTGATGTAGGTAAAGGTTCTGCGCAATCATTATCTTCTCAAGGTGTTCGTGTAATTGTTACTGAAATTGACCCTATTTGTGCTTTACAAGCGGCAATGGATGGTTACCAAGTAATGAAAATGGATAACGCTGCTAAAATTGCAGATATCTTAGTTACTACAACTGGTAACAAAGATATTATTGTTGGTCGTCATTTCGAATCAATGAAACATGGTGCTATCGTTTGTAACATTGGTCACTTTGATACAGAAATTGATATGGCTTGGTTAAACAAAACTTATGGTTCTACTAAAGATACTATCAAACCACAAGTGGATCAATACACAATCAACGGAAGAAACATTATCGTTTTAGCTGAAGGTCGTTTAGTAAACTTAGGTTGTGCTACAGGTCACCCAAGTTTTGTAATGAGTAATTCATTTACAAACCAAACGTTAGCGCAAATTGAATTATGGACAAACACTGCTGCTTATGAGAAAAAAGTATACGTGTTACCGAAAATTTTAGATGAGAAAGTAGCTCGTTTACACTTAGCTAAAATTGGTGTTGAATTAGATACATTAAACAAAGATCAAGCAGATTATATTGGTGTTAAAGTAGAATGTCCTTTTAAAGGAGACGCTTACAGATACTAGTATTTAATTCTTATAGTTTAAACTCCCATTTGCATTGCAGGTGGGAGTTTTTTATTTGGAAATACTTATATTTATGTATTATATGAAGATCCCCGGCAAGAATAACTTTATCATTATTATGTTTTTATTTAACGCTGTTAGTTTTTACTGTAATAACGGCGAGTTTAAATGCCATAAAATTGTTGAGAAAATTACCATTTTAGGAGAAAAAAATGGGTATACAAAAAAAGTGCTTTACAAAGGTCGGTTTACTGATCCATCAAATAAAGTTATACCTGTAATTGTTTCCGATCTTGAAAAAATAAGCAATTTCAAACGATTAGATTATCGTACGGGCGAAGTTTTGCAAAAAGGTATTTCTATTGACGAACAAACGGTCCCAACAGATAATTTTTATAGTGACTTAAAGGCGTACGTTGTTCAACTTGAAGATACTTCGTTGAATTTTTCCTTACAATATGATGTTTCCTGCAAGTATTTGATCTTATTATCAACATTTGATCTGATTAGTTATCCGCAGGCTGATACTGTTGTTTATGAAGTAAGATCGCCACGTAATTTATTTCTTAATCTAAAACAAGATACAAGTTTACATTTTTGCAAAATTGATACAACGGTAATCGATAATGATACAAAAATGTACACAATCGTGTCAATTCCTAAAGTTAAATTAAACGTTAAAAAGAAGCTTCATAGTTATTATGAGGTTGAACACTTTGTGACCCTTCCTATAAGAGCTATTGTTATTCCTTCTGGAACAGTTAATGGCTGGACTTATTTTAATAGTTGGTTCAACGATTTAATTAAGGATAATATAAAACTGAAACCTCAAAGTATTAATACTATTAATGCCATTGTAACTAAAAATATGAATGAGGAAGAAATCATTAAAACAGTTTTTAATTATGTTAAATCCAATATTAAATACGTTGATATTGAGAATGGTTTAGAAGGGTTCAGACCTAGGGATGTAAATGATGTTATTGAAAAAAAATATGGCGATTGTAAAGATATGGCCAGCCTTATTTGTCAATTGCTTAAGTACTATAAAATAAATGCCAACTTAACTATTATTGCTACAATAAACTATCGATACAAAACTGATTTCCCTTGTTTATCATCGGCAAATCATGCTATTTGTGTAGTTAAGTCCAAAGCAAATAAATCTTATTATTTAGATGCTACTAGTAAAACGGGCACATTTGATATGCCAAGCGAATTTATACAAGGGCAACCCTATTTTTCCGTAAATGATAATGGAGGTGCATTAGGCGTTGTGCCAGTTATTACATCTGATAAGAATTATTCAAAGACAACTTTAAATCTAAAAGTTAGCAATAACTTTTTGTCAGGAACAATGGAAGATAAAAGACAAGGTTTCAGTAGTAGTTTTGCTAAACATATGATCGAAAAATATACAGCTGTTGATGCTAAAACGAAAATGAATCAATACTATAATCAACTTAACTCTGGAATTAAATTCACAAACCTTAAAACAGTTTTAACCGATAGTTCAAGCAATGTGACTTCGGATGTAAGTTTTTTAAATGCCATTGATAAAATTGAAAGTAAAAATTTCTTGTTGCTTAAATCATTATTGTTTCCTCATCAGTTTCCTAAAAGAATAACCAAAGGATTTAGGTTTATTCCAGGTCAAACCATTGATAACAATTTCGTATATCATATCAACTTTGATCATAAAATTAAACTGATAACAAAAGTTAGTGATTTAAAAATTGAGAATAAGGTTTCTTCTTTATATTTTAATATTGCTTTCAACGGAGAAAATACAATTACAATTAGTTATCAATTCAAAATAAATAAAATTGAGTTAAATGAAATGGAGATAGCCGAGTTCGAGCAATTAAACGAAGAAATGCTTAAAAAAATTAATAGTTCTATTGAATATGAAATTATCAGTAATTAAAAAGTTGTGCGTATTTGGTTTGATTTTTTCTGTCAATTGTATACTAGCAGCAAATAAAGACAGTTGGAGTTCAAAGCCAACATATGATATTGTTAATGACTCATTAAGTAAATATGATGTTGTAAACATATTTTATAAAAATCAGATTAGTATTGATTTAAATACCCAATTCGAAACGACTTATCTCATTCATCAAAAATCAAAGATCTTTTCAAGTAAGGGTTTGGATATTCATCCCGAATTTTTGCTTCCTAATGTAAAATTGATTGAAAAGATTAAGGCAAGATCGATAAAACCTGATGGGTCTTATAAGGATCTTAAATCATCGGATATCAAAATTACGCCTCTTGAATATGGTTCCAGGATCTGCAAGTTCGTTATTCCTGCTACAGAAATTGGAGACGAGGTGGAGTTTTTAATATCATATACCGAAAAAAGGAAATCCCTCTATTCCAGATGTGTTTTTTCATAGAGAAGCATTTACTATTTTATCAGAGTTTACGTTGTCACTAGCTGAAGGCATAAAGATCGAATCTAAAGGTTACAATAAATTGCCAGCCTAGGGTGACATAGGTAAAGGAGTGAGAAATTATATATGGACCTTTAATAATCTTGAAAAAATAGGGAAGGGGAGTAAACTCATTGTATATAACGATTTACCATTTTTGCGCATAGCAATAAGAAGTGTTTTTTATAAAAATAAAGTTACTATACCAATAGAATATACTTATTGGAGCGATTTCAGGCAGGAAATGTCATTTTATCAATACACTGGACATCGATTGAGCTATGATAAAAATTTGGGTAGTTTTATAACAAAGCACATGGGTTTAGAAACCGATCATCTTACGCAAAGGAAAGGCTTGATAAGCTAGCTGCTACTATTGGTTTTATAAATGATAGTTTGACCTTATTTTATCCAAGGGATACCGCTGAAGCAAATAAACTGTTAGGTGAGCATTTAAAAAACAATAAATTGCCATATGGTTCTATAATGGATTTATATTCTACAGTATTAGATATGACTTATTTCGATTACTATTTATGTTTGGGAAGAGAGAGGGATCTTGGTGATATAGATGTTCAATTTGTAAGCAGGAATCAAATAAAAGAGTTATTTTTTTCATTTTCTTTTGATGGAAAATATTATTTCATTTTCCCTAAAGAAAAATATGAATCCTATGATTTTGGAGAAATACCACAAAAACTGGAAGGTACCAAAGCTGTTGTTTTTCCGCGAAATGGAACTGCCTCAAACACCAACATCTTAATATTGCCAGTAACTACAAAAATTGGTAATACTAAGAATACCAACACATTTGCGTACATCAACTTAAAAGGAAGTGAGGAAAAATATTTGGAGCGCACAAAACTTATTACAACCGGTGCTTTAACATCTGTGTATAGAAACTTATACAGTAATCAGAAAAAAGATTCTGTTGATATTAACGACCTTAATAAAATATTATTTGATAGTTATGAAGATCAGATAGATTCTCTTTCATTAGAAAAAAGTGAACATGTTCCACCGTTTGTTTTTTCATTGAAGTTTAATAAAAAACAAAGTAATCTAATTACTAGTCTTAATGATAGTTTAAAAACGCTTCCATTATCAAAAATTATATCACACAGATTAGTTAATTCATATCAAGAAGAAGATGAGGATAAGAGACTCCCTGTATCATTTGCCTATACTGATAATATAAAATATTATCTAGTGTTTGATAAAGATGTAAGGATTTTTCATAAAGAAACTGATGATGTATTATTTGAAAATGATTTCGGTATCTATGAGTTAAAGATCAATCAATTAAATCCTCACACGGTTTATATATACTCAAAGCTTATTTTAAACAAATCTAATCTCAATCTTTCCGATCATTCTCCTTTGTTTGAACTATGTGGAAAGGTTAAAAGTTTGCAAAATAAAAACCTGTCATTTAAAATCTTAAAGTAATCATTTACCCTTTAATGTTCCTTATAATCTCATCTAACTGAGCCATATCTTTGCACTTTACTTCGCGTGCTTTAGAACCTTCAAATTGTCCAATGATTCCAGCAGCTTCTAGTTGATCAACAATTCTGCCTGCGCGGTTATAACCTAGTTTTAATTTTCGTTGTAAGAAAGATGCTGAACCCTGTTGGAACTGTACTACCAATTTAGCTGCTTCATCAAACATTTTATCACGCTCGCTTAAATCAATTTCTTCTTTGCCATCGCTACCATCTTCGCCAACATATTCAGGCAATAAAAAGGCGCTAGGGTAGGCACGTTGTGAACCAATAAACTCTGTGATTTTTTCAGCTTCAGGTGTATCCACAAAAGCACACTGGATACGAATTAAATCATTTCCTGTACTTAATAACATATCACCTCTACCAATTAACTGCTCCGCACCACCTGCATCTAAAATGGTTCGGCTATCAATTTTACTTGTTACACGGAAAGCAATACGAGCTGGGAAGTTGGCTTTAATAGTTCCTGTAATAATATTTACTGACGGACGTTGAGTGGCAATAATTAAATGAATACCGATAGCACGCGCTAACTGAGCTAAACGAGCAATGGGAGTTTCTACTTCTTTACCAGCGGTCATAATTAAATCAGCAAACTCATCTACAACCAATACAATGTACGGTAAATATTTGTGTCCTTCGTTTGGATTTAATTTACGATTGATAAACTTAACGTTATACTCTTTAATATTTCTTACTTGCGCATCTTGTAATAAAGCGTAACGGTTATCCATTTCAATACATAAACTATTTAATGTATGAACAACCTTTGTATTGTCAGTGATAATTGCATCTTCAGAGTTTGGAAGTTTCGCTAAAAAGTGGCGTTCAATTTTATTAAATAAGGTTAACTCTACTTTTTTAGGATCTACTAACACAAATTTAATTTGCGCAGGATGTTTTTTATAAAGTAAAGACACCAATACAGCATTTAATCCAACTGATTTCCCTTGCCCTGTTGCACCAGCCATTAATAAGTGAGGCATCTTGGCTAAATCAGCAATAAAAATTTCGTTGTTAATGGTTTTACCCAAAGCAATTGGTAAATCGTGTGTTGTATTTTGAAATTTCTCAGAAGCAATGATATTACGCATTGGTACCATTTCTGGATTTTGGTTTGGCACTTCAATACCAATCGTTCCACGACCTGGAATAGGAGCAATGATACGAATACCTAACGCTGCTAAACTTAAAGCGATATCATCCTCTAAGTTTTTAATTTTAGAAATACGAACACCAGGTGCAGGAACTATTTCGTAAAGCGTAACGGTAGGCCCTACAATAGCTGAGATTTTATCAATTTCAATTCCGTAATTTTTTAATGTGCTAACAATGCGGTCTTTGTTAGCTGTTAACTCTTCGTTGCTAACCTTTGCGTTACCAGTGCCATAATCAATTAATAATTCAACGCTAGGAAACTGATAGTGACCTAAATCTAAAGTTGGATCGTATTGCCCAAATTTTTCTACTAGTTGAGATGCTTTTAACTCATCATCTAAGGTAATTTGATTTTCTTTTGGTTCTTCTTTTACAAATTCTGGTTCTTTTAATATTTCATCTGCAAGTTACTCACCTCAAAATCTAAATCTTTTTGGTTCCTCAGGTTGTGTATTAACTTCTAATTCTAAAGGAATGTTTTCTGCTACTGGTTCAACAATTGCTTCTTCTTTTACTTCTTCGTTAGTAGAAATCACTTCAAAGTTTAAAAGAGCTTCTTCCTCTTCTTTACTTAAAGTTGGTTCTTTTTCAAAAACAGTATTTGCATGAGGGTTAATAACGTTTGAATTGTCATTTAATTCTTGCTCAATAATATCTTCGTTATCTAAATTAGGTAATACATCTTTTGATATTGAAATTCATGTTGATGCTTAATACTAAAAAGCCTAACATGCTAAATGCTAATATGGCTAAGGTTCCAACACTTCCTACATAATTTGATAATTGAATATTTAAGATGTATCCATAACCACCACCTAGATAAAAGAATTTATCATGAAAGAAAAAAGCTAACACTAAACTTGTCCAAACTAAAAAGAATAACCACTTAGCGATGAACGCAGATGATTTAGTAATTTGTTTATTTAATACTTTTGTAAACCATAAATAATAAAGCTGGCACTAAAAATAAAAGACGCTACGCCAAACCATTTGTACATAAACAGGTGAGATTACAAGTGCACCAAATTTGCCTAGCCAGTTTACTACCTTTGTATCAATAGCAAATAATTCGGAGATAGGACCTAGTACTTTATCTTGATCTTTTTCCCAAGTGAAAATATAAAGAGGTTAATGCAATAAATAGATAAGCACCACCAGAGTATCAATAATAATCCAATTAATTTTGTGTGCGCTCGTTACGATATACAGTAACGGTTTTATTCAACGTTCTAATAACGAAGTTTTGTTTCGTTAACAGAAGATTTCGCTTCTACTTTTAGAGGCAGAAGATTTAGTTGAATCTGTTTTAGTAGATTTTGATTTATTTTTAAAGAACTTAATACGGTTTCTTCAATATCGTTTTATCAATAGATGAATCCTGAACGACCCCTATCGTCGACAGGTTTTTCCCTGAATTTATTTTTGGTTGTTGCCATGTTTTATGTAATAAAAATAAGGGCAAGAGCTCGAAAATTGAGAGAAACCTTAAAATGTTTTAAACGTTAGGATTTTAATAAGTTAGGGTAGATTTAACCGCAAAGAGGCAGAGTTTTATCGCAAAGTTCGTTGAGAAAATGAATACCCCCTGCATATGTTGGTAATAGTGCGGCTGGTTTTGGCGAAAAGAGCGAACCGCCATTCGGGGAAGATTTTTTGCGGGGTAAATGGGGGTTGGTCTTTCGCCTTGAATTTTTGTCTCTTTTTCTTCAAGGAAAAAGAGAATATGAAGATAAACTAAACTAAAACAGGAACTAGCTCAGCGCTCACAAAACCATCTTCAGTAATAGTTTTAGTAAGTAGTGCGAAGTTAAGGTTTTACCAATTTTTCATCAAGGATATACGATTTTGATGTAGTTTCGCAAAACCATTCACTATGCCTTTTTATTTTCATGTGCAAATAGCACTATATATTCTTTGTTAAGGTTTTGCTCTTAAAGTGACGCAACTTTTGTAGATAAAATACGTAGCATTTTATTACGGCGTTTGCCTATGCATAATCAACAACTCCTTTCATCTCAATGGCTTCGGTGTTGTCGCGTTCGCAGCATGTGAATACATGCAAATAAGAAACATCTAACCGAATTGATGAAATTGTAAGTATCTGTAAAATGTTCAATGGTTTCTCACGAAACCAACAATCTACATCTACACCAGTACTGCAGCAATGCGGCATTAATTCTTTAATTTTTAGCAACACGGTCTTGGTACAGTTCGCGATTTATAGCGACGTTTCATTTCTTGCTAGAATCTCATTATTCCCACT
>JADJFB010000021.1 GCA_016708845.1 Bacteroidota bacterium
ATGCTAATAACCGATTAATTTCTAGTTCTAATAAATTGAAAAACAGTCTTTGGGTGGATGTTGATAGAAGATTATACAGTTATAACTCTTATGGTTTTCTTGAGTATTCTATATTTCAAAATTGGTATGGAATAGAAAACCGTTGGTTTAGTATCGATTCTTTACGCTATGTTTATGATGTCGGCAATAGGGTAACAAATAAATACTATTATAGAAATATTTCTACTCCTGTTATTTGGAATAATTACGGAAAAGATACAACCCATTATAATTCATTGAATCAGCCCATCTATCTTTTAAAAAAAAGGGATTCAGGTGGAGGTCCTTGGTCGTTTGCGAAAGAAATTGTTTGGACCTATGATTCAAACGATAGAATATTATCAAGGGTAACTAATCAATATAATGATTCTGATAATTTTTGGGAAAGCGAGTCTCATGATTATTATGCTTACGATATATATGGTAGACAAATCCTTCAATCTGCTGGAGGAAGTCTTTATTACAGCAATTGTGTAATAGCTGGAATTAATGAAAAAAATAAGGAGTACGATTTTTCCACCCCCCAAACCCTCCAGTTCAACTCCTTCTATTTCTACTTCTTATTATTCATCTATTTTAAATTCATTATTCAATTTGGGCAAACCAGTTTCAGACAAGTTTTGAAGATAAACTAACCACAATCTCAGTTGCTAATTGCATATGGTATTTTTTATTCAGTTATTGGATAAAAAATCTCTTCTGGAAAACTGAGATTAATTGAGTAATAATAATGGTAGATTTTGGAGTGTTCACTCACTCAGAACCAAAAACCCCTCTCAAACACGATTAGAGGGGTTTTTTGTTGTCCGACTAGGGCTCGAACCTAGACTCTACTGAACCAAAATCAGTCGTGTTGCCAGTTACACCATCGGACAATCTAAACTTCGTTAAAAGTTCGGGGCACAAAAATAGCAAAATATCTTCATTTACAAAAAATTCATAAAAAAAAACTTTCATTCTGTTTAAGTGCCTTTTTTAGTTAAATTCGCATCTTATAGCTTTTTAAAATAAAAATATGCAGTTTAAAAAATTAAACAACATTATTGGCTGGATCGTTTTCGCCATTGCAACTTTTACTTATGTGTCAACTATCGAGCCCACAGCTAGCTTTTGGGATTGTGGTGAGTACATTGCTTGTGCTTATAAATTAGAGGTTGGTCACCCTCCTGGAGCTCCTTTCTTTATGATTGTAGGCCGTATGTTTGCTTTATTTGCTGGCGGAGATCCTGCAATGGCTGGTAAAATGATTAACATCATGTCGGCTTTATGCAGCTCATTCAGTATTTTATTTTTATTTTGGACTATTACTCGTTTAGGGATTAAAGCGATTGTTAAACAAGGCGAAGAATTTACAACTGGTAAACAATGGGCTGTTTTAGGTGCTGGTATTGTTGGTGGTTTAGCTTATACATTTTCTGATTCATTTTGGTTTTCAGCAGTTGAGGGTGAGGTTTATGCCTTTTCATCTTTCTTTACCGCATTAGTATTTTGGGCAGTTTTAAAGTGGGACGAAGAAGATACAGCTAATCCAACAAGCGCTATGCGTTGGTTAGTGTTAATTGCTTATTTAATGGGATTATCCATTGGTGTCCATTTATTAAATTTATTAGCTATTCCAGCTATTTGCTTTATTTACTATTTCAAAAAACACAAATTCACTTGGAAATCATTTATGATTACAGGTGTTATTTCGTTGGTATTATTAGGTGGAATTCAAAATATTATGATTCCTAAAATCGTAAAGTTTGCTGCTGATTTTGAGGTGTTTTTCGTTAATAAAATGGGAATGGGCTTTAATATTGGCTCTATTTTTTATTTCTTATTATTGTTTGTGGCGTTAAGCTCTTTAATTCTTTATACGGTTAAGAAAAAGAATCTTACTATAAAATTGGATTTTATACAGCAATTGTTTTTACGTTTTTTGTTGTTATTTCTGGTTACGGTGCATCTGCTTTATTTACCAGACTTTTGGTGTTAGGTGGGTTACTATATGGAATTCATTATTTAAAATCAAAAAACATAAATATTTTAAATGTGATTTTAGTAAGTTTTACCACTTTATTAATTGGTTATTCGTCATTTTTTATTTTAATCATTCGTTCGCAAGCAAATACGCCAATGGATGAAAATGATCCGGAAAATGCAATTACGATGTTATCTTACTTAAATCGTGAGCAATATGGCGATTTGCCTTTAACTTATGGTAATTACTATAACGCTCCAACAAAATCACAGCAATATTTTGGTGATAAGGATCCTATTTATGCAAAGGATGAGGCAGCAAAAAAATATGTCGTAGTTGACGATAGAAAAAAATCTGTTCCGGTTTACGAAGAGGAATATTGTACGGTTTTCCCTCGTATGTGGAGTCAACAAGGTAACCATGAAGCGGCTTACCGCTATTGGGGTGATGTACAAAGCCATCACAAAACCAAACAAAAAATGAATGAGCAAACAGGTCAAATGGAGGAGGTTCAAATTCCTACATTTATTGCTAATATGACATATTTTATCAGTTACCAAGTTAAGTATATGTATTTGCGTTATTTTGCTTGGAACTTTATTGGTCGTCAAAATGATATTCAAGGCTTAAACGGTAATCCATTAGAAGGTAACTGGAAAACTGGGGTGAAAGGTGTTGATGATTTTTTATTAGATACTGATACGTCTTATGTAACACATAATGCTTCTAATAATATGGCTAGCAATTCGTTTTATGCTTTACCATTCATATTAGGTTTATTAGGCTTCTTTTTCCAATTAAAAAACAACAAAGCGGATACTTGGGTTGTGGCTTTATTGTTTTTATTAACTGGTTTGGCTATTGTCGTTTACTTAAATCAATATCCATATCAACCACGTGAGCGTGATTATGCTTATGCAGCCTCATTCTTCGCGTTTGCTATATGGATCGGACTTGGCGTATTAGGTATTTACGATTTTTTAAGCAAAAAAGTAAATGCTCAAACAGCGGCACTTTTAGCAACAGTGGTTGGTTTAATTATTCCAACATTAATGGCTGCTGAAGGTTGGGACGATCACAATCGTGCAAACGAACCATGAGTAGAGATTTTGCAGTGAATTACTTAAACACTTGTGCGCCAAATGCCATTTTATTTACAAATGGTGATAACGATACATTCCCTCTTTGGTATGCTCAAGAAGTAGAAGGCGTTAGAACGGATGTGCGTGTGGTGAATTTAAGTTTATTACAAACAGATTGGTATATCAATCAGCAACGCAGAGCAGCTTATGAATCAGCTCCAGTGCCATTCACTATTCCTGCTGAAAAATACACGCAAAGTAAACGTGAGGTGGTATATATCATGGATAAAGGAACAGGTGCAATGAACTTGAAAAAAAGCAATTGACTTTGTTATATCTGATGATTTAGAAAATAAATTAGATTATGGTAATAAACCATTAGATTATTTCCCAACAAAAACTTTCTACGTCCCTGTTGATTCAATGAAAGTTATGCGTGAAAAGGTAATTGCAGTAAAAGATACGGCTCGTTTAGTAAAACAAATTAAATGGAGTATCAATCGTCAATACTTAACTAAAAACGATTTAATGGTATTAGATTTAATTGCACATAATGATTGGAAACGTCCTATTTACTTTGCTGTAACTACTGGTTCTGAAGCTTACTTAGGTTTAGAAGATTATTTTCAATTAGAAGGTTTAGCATATCGCTTAACACCAATTAAAAATACGAATGATGAAATGGCTCAAGGTGGTCGAGTAAATACCGACATCATGTACGATAACATTATGAATAAATTTGCTTGGGGTGGTTTAGATAAGCCTGGCGTAAGTTTAGATGAAAACTGTGCACGTATGGCATCTAATATGCGTATGCAAATGGCAACTTTAGCTAAAGCATTAATTAATAAAGGGCAAAAACAAAAAGCTGAAAAAGTATTGGATTTATGTTTAGAAAAAATGCCTGATGAAAATGTACGTTATGAAGCAACACTTTATACTATTATTGCTGGTTACTACCAATTAGGTAACATGAAAAAAGCAACAGAGTTATCTGCTAAATTATTTGATATTTTTGAAAATGATTTAAAAGTGTACAACTCACAAACATCTATTCATCGTGCGTCATTTAACAGAGAAGTTGGACAAGCAAAAGAAATTATGCGTCGTTTAGTGATGTTAGCAGAGCAATTTAAACAAGATGCTCACTCTAAAGATTTAATGAAACGTTTAACTGCCATTGTTCCCATGGAGGAGTTAATGCCCGAAGAGGAAAGGCAGCAAGCGCAACCCATGTCGCAAGGTGGCATGTAGTTAAAAAACTAAAAGCGCTTACATTGTAAGCGCTTTTTTTTTGACTTGTTTCACAAAATAAAGGAGGTTGATCATATATGAACAATTGTTTTCCAACCTATAGAAAATATAAAAACAATAAAAATTTCTTTAAAATCATAAATGAAAATGAATTTGAAGAAATCAGTTTTATTGGAAACAAAGCAATCGTCATTAAACACCTTGCTAAAATTTTACCAGATAGAAATTTTATTTCTGATTTGTTACATGATGTTGGAAATACATCAGAATTATCAAATCAGGAAGAGTATGAAACTTATTTAAATAAGTAATTATTAATTTGAAATAACGCTTTTGAACTTGTCAGTTTGGGTTGTCACCCTGAGCGGAGTCAAAGGGCGAAAATAAAAACACTATGAATAAAATAGCCATTATAGGATGCGGAAATATGGGACTCATATATGCTAATTCCTTTTTACGATATAAAATTGTTACCAAAGAAAATTTATTGTTAGTTGAAAAAAATACCGACAGACAGCAAAGCTTATCAGCTATGAATATTGGCAAGGTTGTAACTACCGATGATAAAGCCATTGCTGATTGTAACATTGTAATTTTAGCAGTAAAGCCACAAGATTTTAAAGAATTATAACAAAGTTTAAAAAATGTGATTAATCCAACATGTGTGGTATTGTCAATTATGGCAGGAACAGAAATGTCCTTTATTCAATCAGCACTTAATCATCAATTTATTGTGCGAGCTATGCCAAATCTCCCAGTAGAGATTAGCATGGGAATGACTGCTTTTTGTGCATCGGATAATTTACCTCACGATAAAATTATGTTGGTAGAAAATTTATTATCAACCACAGGAAGAACCTTATATTTAAAAGAAGAAAAACAATTAAATGCTGTTACGGCATTAAGCGGTAGTGGACCAGCTTACTTTTTTTACTTTATGAAGCATTTGGTTGATGCAGGTGTGAAAATGGGATTAGATGAGCACGTCTCTAATATTTTAGCAAAGCAAACCATGTTAGGTGCATTTCATTTAATTAATAACGGACAAAAAACATTAGATGAATACATCACTTCTGTTGCTTCAAAAGGTGGAACCACCGAAGCTGCTTTAAAAACATTTAACGAACATGATATGGGCGAAGTGATTATTAAGGCATTGCAAAATGCAGAGAGTAGGGCGGAGGAATTGTCAATAAAATAATCACTATTTTTGTCATATGGAAACAACAACCGAACAAGCTTTGCCGAAAAAAAGTAAATGGAAAAAAAGATTGTTTTTAACGTTTTTAATTCTGATTTTAATTTGTAGCGTATATTTTTATTTGCGGAATAACTTATAGTTCCGGCACAAGCACCGGTTTGTGTTATAAAATTATCACAAAAAGGGATATGTTTTTAAAACCTACGAAGGCGAATTAAATTTAGGTGGGATTTCGGAAGGAGACGGAACAATTATGCCAACCAGAATATGGAAATTTTCGGTGCATAGAAATAATGTTGCTATATATGATGCAATGACACAATCGGAAGGAAAACATGTGAGACTGTATTATAAAGAAGTGCTTAAGAATTTCTTTTGGCAATCAGATACACCTTATTTAATTGAGAAAGTAGAAGTAGTAAAATAAAAAAAGCGGCTAATTAAAATCAGCCGCTTTTTTGTTGTCATCCTGCGCTGTCACCCTGAGCGGAGTCGAAGAGAACATTAAGAATTTTTTATTCTTTGATGAATTTTTTAGTGATTGCATTGTCGCCAGAAGATATTTTTACAAAATAAATTCCTGAACTTAATGAACCTACGTTGATGGTAGATTGATTAAAGTCTTTATAATCTTCAGATATTAACGTTTTTCCTAAAGCATCTATCACTTCAATTTTCACATTACCATTGATTGCTTTACCAGAATTAATATTTAATAAAGCATTGGTTGGGTTTGGTGAAATTGTAAATACATTATTAATAGCTTGTTTTTTAATGCCAGTAACAGAACATTGGTTTAAAGTAGAATTATAGATCGATTTTAAAATTTGAACATCTGCGTCTAATTTTCCTAAAGAATTATTTGTGATACTGTCATAAGAACTAACATAGGCGTATTCTAATTCATCAACTGCACCAGGTTGCAAGCGCTAGGAACCAGAACTCATCATAAATCTTTTATCACTTCCTGCTCCAGTCTCAGTCCATGAGGCAGTTGGACTAGCTTCAGTTGAAAATGTATTTAGGAAATGCAAAAGTAGTTGGCGTGGTTCCTCCATAGCCATTTCCTCCACAAGTTAATGGAGTACCATCTTTCCAATAATTTTTCATGTATTGAAAATATTCTGTAGCATTGCTTAGGATCGGTTTGTGCTAAAGGAACACCTGCAAAATGAATTATTAAAATACATAAATTTGTCATGCCCATTTATTCAAATGGTTCATCAATAATCCCATCATTATCGTCATCAATTCCATCAGTTGAATTAATAGGGCCTTTTAGTTTGAGCAATGCCTATTGCTGGTTCAGATTACCGGTTAAGGAAGAATTGTAGGTATAGGCATATCCATCTTGTACATCCTCCAACAAAATCATCATAAAATTGCCAATATCTGAATCATTAAATAAATCCCATGAAATCATTATATAAAGAGGAAAAATGTTTCTATTAATTATTTTATAATTGTAAAAAGTTGTATAATTTAAAAACGGATTACTAGCTGTTACACTGCAAGGCCCATAAGCATAAGCCATTAAGTGTATTTCTAAACCAATTATTTTTCCACCACTTGCATGAAGTTGATGTGCGTCATTAAAAATAGTGTAAATGGCTTGGTCTCCTTTAATTAAAGGATACTCACCAGCACCAATTGGGTCATAAATATTATCTCCGTTTAGATCAGCAAATGGTGCTAAAATAGCATCCTGATTTTGAGAAACATCTCCATTTCCTGGCCATGATAATAAATCAGATGCAGGTATAAAGCTACCGTTTTGCACATTGCCATTCGCATAATTGGCAATAAAATCATCAATGTCAGTTTTATTTAATTTCCAAACACGATTGTATTGACTAACCGTTGCTGAATTAGTTGACGCTGTTGTTACATCTAAAGGTCCTGACCAAAAGTCGACACCGCTTTGACGATAGGTTTGACCAGCTAATTTTAATTGACCACCTATGTCAATACCACCAACCCATAAATTAGCAGCTCCGCCCCAAGTCTTGCCACTTCCTTTTGGGCATTCATAACCGCTATTTCCTGTTACTGGATCCCAATGTAAATCTCCACCGCTATTAACGCGAGCTTTTACTTGGTTAATGTCTAAATATTCAAATGTTTGTGCATGAGCTAAGCCTGTTATTAAGCCTGCAAATAGTAGTAGAGTAGTTTTCATGGTACAAGTATTAATTGGTTTCTTATACAAAACTACTTTCAATACATGGTAAAAAAAGCCCAAACTAATAGTCGGCTAGTTTGGGCTAATAAGTGGTAGTATTTTAAAGATAAGTGATTACTTGCCTTCTATCCAATTGGTAATTTGAGCATCCATTGGCTTTACATTTGATGCTAAATATTTTACAAGCTTTCCGTTTTCGTCAACTAAAAATTTATTAAAGTTCCATTTTACAGTAGCATCTAATACGCCATTCTCAGCTTTTGAGGTTAACCATTTGTAAATTGGGCTTGTGCCTATGCTTACTTTTTCCATTAAAGGAAAAGTTACTACAAAGTTTTTTGTACAAAATGCCTTGATATCCGCACTACTTCCTGGTTCTTGTCCACAAAAATCATTACAAGGAAAACCAATAATCACAAAGTTTTTAGATTTGTATTTTTCATACAACGCTTCTAAATCTTTGTACTGTGGTGTATACCCACATTCTGAAGCCGTGTTTACAATTAATACCTTTTTGCCTTTTAAATCAGCAAAGTTAAAGTCTTTCCCTTCAAGGGTTTTAGCTTTAAACTCGTGTAAGTTTTTTGTGCTACTAGTTGTAAATGCCATGGTAATTGCTGCTAACGCTAAAATCAATAGTTTTTTCATGTTTTTTATTTAATGGTTTAATATGATATTTATCAGAAATGCTCCTAAATAGAACTTCCTGATTTATATCTCTAACAAATATAAAGCAATAGAGTTTAACAAATGGTGATTTATTTCCTAAATTTGCGCTGCTTTGCAAACAGATACTCATATTTCTTCTTCAGAAACTATTATATATAGTAAAACAAAGTCTTTTATTAAACTTACTAAGTTTACATTATCAGCTTTAGTAGTATTTTCGGCTATCATCACCTTTTTTACAGTAGCCGAAACCTATAATTGGAAACAGGTGTTAGCTATTTGTTTGGGTGGTTTTTTAGTAACTGCCGCTGCCAATGGTTTTAACCAAATTATTGAAAAAGATTTAGATAAATTGATGCATAGAACCAAGTTAAGACCTATCCCTACTGGTAATTTAACGGTTAATCAAGCATTTGTTATTTGTGCTATTTTTGGAGTTATTGGAACTATTATGCTGTGGGTTTTTACTAATCCATTATCGGGTATTATTGGTTTTGTATCTATCATTTTATACGCCTTGGTTTATACACCTTTAAAGCGAGTTACACCATTCTCAGTATTTGTTGGAGCTATACCAGGAGCACTTCCTACTTTAATTGGTGCTATAGCCGCCACGGATGGTTTTGGACATATATCCTTTTTTGCAATATTATTGTTTTGTATTCAATTTTTTTGGCAGTTCCCTCATTTTTGGGCTATTGCTTGGGTAAGCCATGATGATTATCAACGCGCAGGATTTTTTATGTTGCCATCAAAAGGAGGAAGAGATAAAAGTTCCCGATCACAAATATTAGTATATACATTATCTTTATTTCCAATTGCTTTAACACCATTTATTTTCAATTTCACCGGCTGGATGTCTGCTACGGTTGTAAGTTGCATGGGTTTAGTATTTATCATTCAGGCTTATAATTTATTTAAATCAGGAACAATAGCAGATGCACGAAAACTAATGTTTGGTTCCTTTGTTTACTTACCATTAGTGCAAATAGCATTAATGATTGGCCATAAATTTTTAATATAATTCATGATGGAAGAAAAAATTAAACCTAGTCCAACCTACAAAGCTGACGTTAAAGCAGCATATAATAAAGCTTCTAAACCCTTATTGTGGGTTGGTATTATAAGTATAGTCATGATGTTTGCTGGCTTAACAAGTGCTTATGTAGTGAGAGCGGACAACGGAAATTGGTTGTTATTTAATTTGCCAAATGCCTTTTATTTAAGTACAGCTGTAATTGTTACAAGTAGTATTACTTTGTTTTTTGCTTTGCAAATGGCTAAAAGAGACAATAAAAAAGGGGTAATTATCGGACTGTTAGTAACTTTTGCATTAGGTTTATTGTTTTCTTACTGTCAATATTCTGGATGGGGCGAATTATATAGTAAAAACATAGTTTTTGGAGGAAAATCATCTAAAGCCGCAGGTTCATTCCTTTATTTGATTACTTTTTTACATTTATTGCACTTGTTTGCAGGTTTAATAGTGCTTTTAGTAACTTTGAAGAACAGTATAAAAGGCAAATATAATTCACAAAATACCCTTGGTTTAGAACTTTGTTCAATTTATTGGCATTTTCTTGATATTTTATGGGTGTATTTGTTTTTATTTTTGTATTTTATTCGTTAAACTTGCACCATAATTTATAAAAATCGTTAAAACGTAAATTTCACTTATGTCTCACAGTACAGAAATCGATTCAAAACACGCTTGGGATGGCGGCCAGTCACCGTTTCGCGTAAGCTACGGAAAAATGATGATGTGGTTTTTCCTAGTTTCGGATGCTTTAACCTTTGGAGGTTTATTAGTCTCTTATGGCTTTATCCGTCATAAATATGTTGATGTTTGGCCAAAAGCTGAGAACGTGTTTACTCACTTTCCTTTTATTGAACAACATTTACCATTAGCTTATGTTGGTTTAATGACCTTCATTCTAATTATGTCTTCAGTAACTATGGTATTAGCTGTTGAAGCTGGTCATAGAAATGATAGAAAAAAGGTAACTATGTGGATGTTCTGGACTATTGTTGGTGGAGCTACTTTCGTTGGTTCTCAAGCATGGGAATGGTATAATTTTATTGTTGGTACAGATTTAGTTGCAAGCGTTGATGCTTGTAAAGACGCTGGTCACATGAGAAATATTTGGGATCATGAATTAGGAAAATATACAGTTCAGCATTTTCATGGTGCAAATATGACGGTTAATGAATATGGTGTTCCTCAATTTGCAAATTATTTCTTCTTTATTACTGGATTCCACGGATTCCACGTATTCTCAGGAGTAATTATCAATTTAGTAATTTTCTTAAACGTTTTAAAAGGTACCTACGAAAAACGCGGCCATTATGAAATGGTTGAAAAAGTTGGATTGTACTGGCATTTTGTAGATTTAGTTTGGGTATTCGTATTTACCTTCTTCTATTTATTGTAACCTATTTAAAATTCATAAACTCAATAATTCACAAACTTTCAAATTAAATTATTATGTCAGAATTTCACGACGATTATCCATCATATGAGCACATGGCTCACCATAGCGAAGAAGAAGGAAAAACAAAAAGAAAAGCTTTATGGAGAGTTTTTTGGTACATGTTATTTATAACCATTGTTGAATTAATCATTGGTTTTATGGCTCCATCTCAGGGTTGGAGTGGTACTTTAGGAATTAAAGTATTATTCATTGGTTTAACTATAGTAAAAGCGGGATTTATTGTAATGGCTTTCATGCACTTAGGACATGAAGTGAAATTTATGAAGTTTGCTATTTTATTACCTTATGTTATATTTATGTCTTATACTATCTTTATTATATTAGATGAAGGTGTATATAGCGGAGAGCCTCAAAATAGAACCAAGGTAGACCCAATCTTAATTCAACAACAATTAGATTTAAAAAATGGTCACGGGCATCATGATGCAGCAGCTACAGAAGCTCACGGCGAACACGCTGAAGAAGCACATCACTAATAGAAAATAAAATTTATAAAAAGCTCATTTACCGTTTTGGTGAATGAGCTTTTTTTATGAAGTCAAAAATGCTACTTGTTTATTTTTATAGTATCTTTAGTATACAATTTAAAAAAGTAACATGCGGAAAATCTACTTATTGATTATTGTGATGGCTTTTAGCTTTTCTGTTATTGCACAAGTAACACTTACAAAAGCATTTAATCAGCCCGCTCTAGGGAATATAAACTCTAAGCAGTTATATGATTCCATAGGTATCGTGCCAAAAAATTCTGGAGCAAATCAAATATGGGATTTTTCTTCCTACACATTTAGTTCAAATACAGAAGTTAGCAATTACATCGCCCCCACGGCTTCGCCCAATGGCGCTTCATATACAGGCGTAACATTTGTAGAAACATTTGGTACAGGAAATTACTTTTATATGAAGGTTACTCCAACTAGATACGAGTTAGTAGGTGTTCAAAATCCTAATTTTAAATTGAATTTAAGTACTAATGCGGGTACTGAATTTATGTGGCCTATTAGTATGGGATATTCCTTGAGCGATGCTTTTTCGGGAACTGCCAATGCTAATAATATGAATGGGAATGTATATGGAAACATTACCACTTTAGGTGCAGGAACTGGAACTCTTATTTTGCCTGGAGGGTTGACTTATACAGGTGTGCTTCAAGTTAAAATGAGTTTGTCGGCAAATGCTAGTTTTTTATTTGGTATAACTACTGTTGCGCTTAAAGTTGTTGAGTATACATATTATGACGTGAATAATAAATTCCCTTTACTCACAGTTACCTATACGGATGTTTCGGGTGCTTATACTTCTAAATCTGCTCATATAAAAGTAAATGCCACTATTGTTGGCCTTAATGATTTAAATTTAGATGATTCATTTTCAATTTCTCCAAACCCGGCTAAAGATTATTTTAATGTCAATTTATATAATCCCACCAATGCTAATTGCACTGTTGAAATAATGAATACGGTTGGACAAACCCTTCAATTGGTGAATCTTGGAAATGAGCTAAATATATCCAATGATATTTCTGTTTCTAATTTAGCTTAAGGAATGTATTTGGTAAAAACTACGTTAGGCGATAAAGTGTCGGTGAGAAAATTGATTAAGGAATAGGTTTAGAAACATATTTGTAAAAAGCCATTGTTAAACAAAGCAATGGCTTTTTTGTTACACCTACATAATCTTTTCAAAATAGAAATGAAAAAAATATACGTAGTCATTGGCACTATCCTATCGTTTGCTTGTTATGGGCAGTTATCTTCCTAACACAGACTTTTAATGAGCCTTTTATAGGTAATGTTTTTACAAAGCAATTACTCGATTCTGTTGGTGTAGTGCCTAAAAATATTGGAACCAATCAACTATGGGATTATTCCATGTTTACTATAAATTCGAATTTAGAAACAACAACATATACCACAGTGCCTTCTGTGCCATATGGCCCTACTTACACTAGCGCAACTTATGTAGAATCTAACGGACAAGGAGAATATACTTTTTTTAAATCTTCGCCTTATAAATTAGAGGTAGTTGGTATTCAAACACCTGATGTGAGATTGAATTTAAATAATAATAAGGCTACGGCTTTTATGTATCCTATTACAATGGGATATTCTAAAAGCGATCCGTTTTCAGGAACCGCTATTGCTAATGGGATGAATGGAAGTGTTAATGGCAATGTAACAGTGTTGGGCTCAGGTACAGGCACTTTAATAGTTCCAGGAGGCACAGTTTACAATAATGTACTGCAAGTAAAAACAACTCAAACTGCTATTGCTAGTTTTGCATTTGGTATTGTAACGGTTAATTTTAAAGAGACCAATTATTCTTATTATCACGCTTCGCAAAAATTTCCAATATTAGTGGTGAGTTATCAGAATGCAACAGGCGCAGCTACATCCAATTCCGTTAAAATAAAACTCAACAATTCAGCCGTTGTTGGTATCAATGATTTAAGTCTTAATGAATCATTTTCAATTTTTCCAAACCCAGCTAAAGATTATTTTAATGTCAGTTTATATAATCCCACCAATGCTAATTGCACCATTGAAATATTAAATACAGTTGGGCAAACCCTTCAATTACTTAATCTGACAAATGATACAAATATATTAAATGATATTTTTATCTCTAATTTAGCATCAGGCATATATTTGGTAAAAACAACTTTAGGTAATAAAGTGTCGGTGAAGAAATTAATTATTGAGTAGTAAGTTTTATTCAATAAAAAAAGCCATCAACGTTTAGTTGATGGCTTTTTTAGTATTAAAAAATAAATTTAGTAAGCTCTTTCATTTTTACCTTCCATAAAATTAACAAAAGCTTTGTTGGCTACTTTGTTACCACCAGGTGTTGGGTAGTTCCCCGTAAAATACCAGTCGCCTAAATTATCAGGACAAGATTGGTGTAAACCTTCAATGGTTTGGTAAATAATCTGCAAGTCGGCCTTTAAATCTTTTGGTTTTAATAAATCGCCTATTTTTTCAGAAATTTCTTCGTTGGTAAAGGTTCTATAAATTTCTTGTACAACGTTTATTTGCTCTTCTTTTGGTTTTAATAATTCGGCTTTTGCTTTTTCGTATAAGCTATTTAAAATCGATTCTTTTCCTGTTTCTTTTATTAAAGAAATGGCAGCGTCAAAAGCAATAAACTTGCTTAAAATAGCCATATCAATACCATAACAATCAGGGTAACGAATTTGAGGTGCCGAAGAAATAATCACTATTTTTTTAGGATGTAATCTGTCTAATATTCTTAAAATACTTTGCTTTAAAGTAGTACCTCTCACAATACTATCATCTAGTACCACCAATGTATCTACATCTTTTTTAACGGTTTCGTAAGTAATATCATAAACTAAGTTCACTAAATTATCACGGCTTTCATCATCAGTAATAAAAGTGCGTTGTTTCGCATCTTTTAAAATAATTTTATGAATACGAGGATGACTCGATAGTATTTGACTTAATTTAGGTTCAGAAACGTTAGCCCCTAATTTTAAAATTTCGGTGGCTTTTATTTTATTTACGTGTTCGTCAATACCTTCTACCAATCCTCCAAATGCTACTTCGGCAGTGTTTGGAATATAACTAAACACCGTATTTTCTAAATCGTAATCAATGGCTTTTAATACTTGTGGCACTAAGTAACGGCCTAGTTGCTGACGCTCTCGGTAAATATCAGCATCATTTCCTCTACTAAAATATATACGTTCAAAAGAACAAGCTTTTCTCTCTAAAGGTTCAATAATTTGTTGCTCTGTAAATGTTCCGTCTTTTTTTATGATGGCTGCATAACCTGGCTTCAACTCAGCTACATTTTTAATATCTACATTAAAAACAGTTTGTATTACTGGTCTCTCACTGGCAACCACTAATACTTCATCATCTTTGTACATGTATGCTGGGCGAATACCATTAGGATCACGCAACACAAAAGCATCACCGTGTCCCATCATGCCAGCCATTACATAACCACCATCCCAACGTTTGCTACTTTCTACTAAAATAGAGGCTACATCAATGTTTTTTTGAATCTCTTTCGAAATCTCAAAGTTATTTAAGCCCTTTTCTTTAAACTGTTTAAATAAACGGTCGTTTTCTTTATCCAAAAAGTGACCGATTTTTTCCATCACCGTTACAGTATCTGCTTTTACAGTAGGATGCTGGCCAAGTTCCACTAAATGTTCTAACAGCTCATCAACATTGGTAAGATTAAAATTACCAGCTACTAATAAATTACGAGCCATCCAGTTGTTTTGACGGCGGAAAGGATGACAACTTTGAATATTATTGCCTCCGTAAGTTCCATAACGTAAATGTCCTAATATGAGTTCCCCCATAAATGGAATGTTTTTTTTCTGCCACTCAATATCGTTGTACGCGTCTGGATTTTTTTGCTTGGCGTTGATATACAAGTCGTTTATTTGCGAAAAAATATCTTGTGTGGCCTTTGGTTCAATGGATCTTAAGCGGTCGATATAGGGCGTTCCAGCCTCTACATCTAATTTGATAGTAGCTACACCAGCCCCATCTTGCCCACGGTTAATCATTTTATCCATGAGCTGATACATTTTATGTAAACCGTATCTGCTACTACCGTATTTCTCTTTATAAAAACTCAAAGGCTTTAATAATCGTATTAAAGCAACGCCGCATTCGTGTTGTATATTATCGCTCATAATTTCAGACCATAAATTTACAATTTAGTTGGATTTTATGCGCAATTTGTTTTTAACTATTAGCTTAAGAATCTAATTTTGATGATAAAATGGAGAATATTTGTAGTTTGGTATATTTCACTTAATATTTGTATATTTAAGGTTGTTAAATAGAAAACTCATGTTAAAAAAAATACTGACATCACTTTCACTTTTATTTTTATTGAGCAACGTAAATGCTCAGGTTAAAATAAACGAATATTCTGCATCAAACTCAGGTGGAGGCATACTAGATAATACTGGTGACAATTCGGATTGGGTTGAATTGTATAATACCACAGCAACTGCTGTAAACCTTGGTGGATGGAGTTTAAGCGATAATCCGGCTAATTTAAATAAATATACTATACCTTCAGGCATCACTATTTCGCCTAATGGCTTTTTGAGAATTTGGTGCAGTGGAAAAGGAAATCCAGCAGATGCAGTTGGACATACACACGCTAATTTTAAATTAACGCAATGTAATGGAGATTGGATTATTTTATCTAATGGCGGTGCTTTAAAAGACTCTATTCAAATGCGCAGAACGCAGGCTACTCATTCGATGGGACGTAAGCCAGATGGTTCTGCAACATGGAATGTATTTACAGCTCCAACACCTAATGCAACAAATTCAGGCACGGGTTATACTTCTTATGCGCCACGTCCAGTGATGAATTTACCCGCAGGATTTTACTCAGGAACTAAATTAGTGGCATTGAGTGTAACTCCGTCTAATAGCTTAACTATTTACTATACAACCGATGGTTCTGAACCAACAACAGGATCTAATGTTTATGTTTCCACACCAATTAGTGTAGCTACAACCTCTGTTATCAGGGCTTATGCAGTAAGTAGCGATGCTACTATTTTACCTAGTTTTATGGAAACAAATACCTATTTTATTAACGAAACTATTGATTCTCATTATGGAGTTGTGTCTATTAGTGGAGGTGCACCGTTAAACCAATTATTAGGTGGTACTCAAAATAATCCCAGTACTCACCTAGAATATTTTGAAAACCAGGTATTTAAAACGGAAGGTTATGGTGCGGCAGATAAGCATGGTAACGATTCTTGGGCTTACCAGCAAAGAGGAATTGATGTGGAAACTTACGATGAGTATGGATACAACAACGCTTACAAACATCAGTTTTTTTCTGATCCCAATATGAATGTTAGTCCGCGCGCAGAGTTTCAACACATTATGTTAAAGGCAGCCGCATCTGATAACTATTCTTCTTCTAACAATGTTGGTAAACCATCATGTCACATGCGCGATGCTTTTGTGCAATCCTACCAATTTAAAAGTGGGTTAGAATTAGATGGAAGAAGGAACAAACATGTTATTTTATTTAAAAACGGTGCTTATTGGGGATTATACGAATTACGCGAAGCTTTCGAAGGAGATTATACAGATTATTATTATGATCAACCGGGCGATAGTATTGATAATTTGGCATTTTGGGGCGGATTGCAAATTAGAAATGGAAGCGATACAGGTTGGGTGAATTTGTATAATTTCATTATGGCTAACTCTATGACTAACGTTGCTAATTATGCTTATGTTGATAGTAAATTAAATTTCAAAAGCTTAGTAGATTATATGGTATATAACTCCTATGTAGTTAACTCCGATTTTATTAACTGGAACTCGGCTTGGTGGAGAGGAAGGGCAACACAAGGTGATAAAAAGAAATGGCGTTACTGGAGTTGGGATATGGATAATGTGTATGATTTAGGAGAGAATTATTCTAATTTACCAACTACCGATATGAATTCTGATCCATGCGACTATACAAACGAATTTCAAAATGCCGGACCAAACATGGGTCATCCCGATATTTTAGATAAGCTATTAACTAATCCTGATTTTAAAGCATACTACATTAATCGTTACGCTGATTTAATTAATACGGCTTTGAAATGCGATAAAATTATGCCTCACTTTGATTATTTCAAAACTATCCTTACTCCAGAAATGCCTCGTCAGATAGCTAAATGGGGAGGAACGATGGTTGAGTGGAATAAAAACATGGACACTTTAGAAGCTAAAATTAACAGACGTTGTACTTATATTCAATCTGCTATTGTAAGTTGTTATAATGTAACTGGTCCTTTTAATATTACGGTGGATGTTCAGCCTCCAGGGGCAGGGAATGTGAAATTAAACTCATTGAATTTAAATAACTACGTATGGTCGGGCAGTTATTTTGGTGGAGTTAAAATGACTTTTCAGCAAACTGTTGCAGATACGGCATTATATGAATTTGATTATTGGGAATTTGCAAATCATATCCCAACACCTAATACAACAAATGATAGCGTGTCAATTCAGCTAACAACAGGTGATAATGTTATTGCACATTACAGAGAAAAAGCACAAGAAGTTGTTCTTCCAACAGGCTTTACACCTAATGGAGATGGTAGAAACGATGTGTTTTCCCCTTTAGGAATTAGATTCATTAAAAATATGACCATGGAAGTGTGGAACCGTTGGGGTCAGCAAGTGTTCAGTTCAACAGATCCAACGAAAGGATGGGATGGAAATTTTCAAGGTACGCCAGCTCAAACAGGAGTTTATGCTTACCTCGTAAAATATACAACTACTGGTAACGAAGAAAAAGTTATTAAAGGTAACGTTACATTAGTTAGATAGTAGTTTATAACAAAGACCTCATTTATATTATTCTTATGAAAAAATATTTATTAATAATTGCTTTATTTATTTCGTCGTTTGGTTTTGCTCAAGACGTTCATTTTTCTCAAATACAAGAATCACCCTTATGGTTAAATCCAGCTAATGCAGGTTTTATGGACGGTTATTTTAGAGCAGTAGCTAATTACAGGAATCAGTGGATGGCTATGGGAAATGCATATCAAACGATGGCGATTTCGGTTGATGCTTCTTTGCTAAAAACGAAAAAAAATAAAGCTTATTTGGGTTTAGGATTATTTGTGTTTAATGACAGAGCGGGTGTTGCTAAAATGGGTACTACTCAAGGTCAAATTCATATTAATGCTATTATTAAAACTAGTAAAAAAAGTAAGTTAGGTGGAGCTGTATATATTGGGTTTAATCAAAATTCGGCTAACTACGCTTCTTTAACCTATGCTAATCAGTATAATGGAAAAGAAATTGATAACACTTTAGGAAGTGGAGAGGCCGTTACTTATGGGTCCTTTGTAAATACTGATGTAGGAGCAGGTTTAAATTACGAGTTTTCTTCAGCTAATATAGATATGTTACGTGATGATATTTTTAGTTTGAAAATAGGAGCGGCAGCTCATCATTTAAATCAACCAGTGCAAAAGTTTGCCTCTGGCTCAACTTATAAATTACCTATGCGTTTTGTTGGAAACGTTCAAGCTCGTATTGATATTAAAGGAACCAAGTTCGCTATTTTGCCAAGTGTTATTTATTTAAGACAAGCAACTGCATCAGAAATTACAGTTGGAACACATTTGCGTTATCGTTTTAAAAACCCAACTAAAGTTACAGGTGTTAAATCTGAAACGGGTATTAATATTGGGGTGTATTATAGAGTAAATGATGCAATTATTCCTCAAGTAAATTTAGATATGGGTAAATATGCGATTGGTGTTGCGTATGATTTGAACATTTCTAAATTCAAACAAGTCAGTAAATTAAATGGTGGCTTCGAAATCTATTTGAAATTTATGTCGTTAGATGATGCCTTATTTAAACGCAAACGCGAACACGGTTTAAATTAGTTTTCACTTTTTTATATTTAAATTAGAGTCGGGCTTAAACCCGACTTTTTTTGTATCAATTTAAACAACATAAGAAAAAATCAATTGCATGTATTATTGGCTTTGCGCTATTGATATGGTTTTGTTATGTCTTCCAAGTACTTTTTTAATGATTCGTACTCTATTGTTTTAAATGATAATCAAGGTAATTTATTATCAGCTAAAATTGCAAAAGACGGACAATGGCGATTCCCTGAAAGTGACAGTGTAAATCCAAAATTTAATACTTGCATTTTAGCTTTTGAAGACGAATATTTTATAAGCATCCTGGCATTAATCCAGTTTCTATTTGGAGAGCTATTAAACAAAATAATAAAGCCGGTAAAGTGGTAAGTGGTGGAAGCACCATTACCATGCAGTTAACACGTTTAATGCGCAAAAATCAAAAGCGAACTTACGGTGAAAAATTAATCGAAGTGATTATGGCTCTTCGAGTAGAATTAACTTATTCTAAAGATGAAATATTAAAATTATATGCCTCTCATGCTCCTTTTGGCACTAACGTAGTTGGAGTTGATGCTGCATCTTGGCGCTATTTTGGAAGAGGCTTATCTCAATTATCTTGGGCAGAATGCGCTACTTTGGCTGTATTACCAAATTCGCCATCTATTATTTATCCTGGAAAAAATCAAGATCGGTTAAAGCGTAAACGAGATAAATTATTATTTAAATTATTGACGTTAAAAAACATTGATGCAGAAACCTATCAATTGGCTATTCAAGAGCCATTGCCACAAAAACCTTTTCCATTGCCTAATCAATCGCGGCATTTATTAAATAGAGCGGTTGTTGAATATAACAGTGAAAATAATTTTAATACAACTATTCAATCGGAAATTCAAAATAAAGTATTGGATATTTTAACTAAACATGCATTACAATTAAAACAAAATGAAATTCATAATATTTGCGCTTTGGTGTTGGACGTTAATAAAAATGAGGTTATTTCATATGTTGGAAACACGCCTTTAAAAGATAAAGAACCACATGGTGAAGATGTAGATGTGATTACATCAAACAGGAGTACAGGTAGTTTGTTAAAGCCTTATTTATATGGTTTTATGTTAAACGATGGGCAACTACTTCCTAATATGTTAGTGCCTGATATACCCACACAAATTGCAGGTTATGTTCCTCAAAATTTTGATTTTACGTATGATGGAGCAGTGCCAGCTAAACAAGCATTATCACGAAGTTTAAATATCCCAGCTGTAAAAATGTTACAGCAATATACCATTGATAAATTTTTAGATAGACTCCGACAAATTGGTTTATCAAGCATGAATCGTTCTGCCGATAATTATGGTTTGTCGTTAATATTGGGTGGAGGCGAAGCAAAGTTATGGGATATGTGTTCGGCTTATGCTAGTATGGCAAGAGTTTTAAATCATTACAATAGTTCCAGTAAATACGATGGAAGAGATTGGAATAAACCTAATTACTTGGTAAACAAGAAAACAGAGGAATTATTAAAACAGAAAAATATTTTTATAAGTGCTTCTTCGGTTTGGTTAACCTTTGAAGCCATGGCTGAGGTTGGTCGCCCAGATATTGATGCCAGTTGGAGACGGTTAGGCAATGCACAAAAAATTGCTTGGAAAACTGGAACTAGTTTTGGGTTTAGAGATGGTTGGGCAATTGGTGTTTCTGGGAATTACGTTGTTGGTGTGTGGGTTGGAAATGCTGATGGGGAAGGTCGTCCAGGGCTTACAGGTATTTCGGCAGCAGCGCCTGTTTTGTTTGAAATTTTTGGTTCACTGCCTAAAACAGATTGGTTTAAAATGCCTGTGAATGATTTAAAACAAGTAGTCGTTTGTAAACAAAGCGGTTGCTTAGCCTCGCAATATTGTAGCGATACTAAAAAAGAATGGATTCCTAAAAACAGTAACGTATCAATTACTTGTTCTTATCATAAACCAATACATTTAGATGCAATAGAGAAATACAGAGTGACAGATGCTTGCGTATCGCCAATAGATATGAAAACGGTTTCATGGTTTGTATTACCACCTGTGCAAGAATATTATTTTAAAACAAAAAATCCGATGTATAAATCGTTACCGCCATACAAGCTTGGCTGTGAACCTGAGATTGAAAAATCGATGGAAATGATTTATCCAAAAGCAGGAACTGTGATTTATATTCCTTATGAATTGAGCGGAGAACAAGGGAAAACTATTTTCGAAATTGCGCATCGGCAACCTTCTAACTCTGTTTTTTGGCATTTAGATGGAGCTTTGATTGGAACAACCAGAGACATTCACCAGCTTGGATTAAATCCATCTAAAGGAAAACATATGTTGTCTTTATCTGACAACACTGGTGAGACACTCAATATTCCTTTTGAGGTGGTTAGTGAGAAGAAGTAAAATGTTAATTCCTTTGCCAGTTTTGTTGAAAAACTCTAAAGTCGATAGGCTTTTAGTTATTTATATTTGAATAATGGCATTACTGGAAAAAGAAACCGAAAAATTATTTTATTCTATTGGCGAAGTAGCTGAAATGTTTGATGTAAACACTTCGTTAATTCGTTTTTGGGAAAAAGAATTCGATGTGATTACGCCTTCCAAAAACAAAAAAGGAAATCGCCTTTTTACAAAAAAGGACATCGAAAATTTTAAATTGATTTTCCATTTCGTTAAAGAAAAAGGTTATACACTCCAAGGAGCTAAAGACAAGCTAAAAGGTGGCAATAAAGAAGCTGATCAGGTAAAAGTTGAGGTGATTGATAAATTAAAAAACATCAAAGACCAACTTCTTAAAATGAAAGATTCACTTTAGTTTTTTGCGTTAGGGATTGAAGTGAAAATCCTTTTGTGAGGTACGAACAAAAGATTGCAATGGAAAGCCCGACCCGCTAGGGAAACGCCCAGTTAATATTCGTCAATTTATTTATCTTTAGTATTAAAATCTAACATATTTCTGTATTTTTACTGTTATGACTTTAAACAGAAAACAAGCTCCCGATTTTAAGACCATTGACAAAATTCATATTCAACACGCTGTTGAAAATACTCTAGATAATGGCATTAAAGTATATACAATTGATAGTGGTTCTCAAGAACTCACTAAGATTGAGTTCTTGTTCAAAGCCGGCATGTATTATCAATCGCAACCATTATTAGCTTCTGCTGCAAATAATTTGTTGGAGACAGGTACTAAAAATTATACAGCTAACGAATTATCGGATAATATTGATTTCTTCGGTTCATTCTTTGAATGTTCTGTTGAACAAGATTTTGCATCCTTAGCATTGTTTAGCTTAAATAAATATTTAGATAAGAGTTTACATTACGTTGAGGATATTATCAAAAATCCAACATTCCCAAAAGATGAATTTGATATTTATATCTCTAATAAAAAACAAAAGCATTTAGTGAATTCAGAGAAAGTAAACGTGTTAGCGCGTCGTCGTTTTTCTGAATTAGTGTTTGGAGAAGAGCATCCTTACGGTGTAACCGTAAAGGATGACGATTTTGATAAATTGACTTTAGAAAGTGTGATTGAGTTTTATAAAACATTTTATCATTCGGGTAATTGCACTATTATTGCTTCAGGTAAATTATCAAAAGATTTAATTGAAACCTTAAATCGTTTTTTTGGAAAAACTACCTGGGGAGAAGTGCAAGCTATTCCTGTGCCTAAAATGGAAGTGCAAACAACTAAACAGCTTAAACATTTTATTGAAAAACCAGACGCTATTCAATCAGCTGTTAGAGTTGGACGATTAATGTTTAATAAAAAAAATCCGGACTACTTTAAATTCCAAGTATTAAATACCATTCTTGGAGGTTATTTTGGTTCACGTTTAATGACAAATATTCGCGAAGATAAAGGCTATACCTATGGTATTGGTAGCGGATTAGCATCTTTGGTAAATGGAGGATTCTTTTATATTTCAACTGAAGTAGGAACAGATGTAACCAATGATACATTAAAAGAAATTTATAAAGAAATAAAAATATTACGCGAAGAGTTAGTAGATGCGGATGAATTAGAAACCGTTCGTAATTATGTATTAGGTCAGTTTTTAAGAAGTGTAGACGGACCTTATTCTTTAGCGGATAAATTTAAAGCTATTTGGGAGTTTGATTTGGGATACGATTATTTTGAAAAATATTTTGAAGCCGTTAAAACTATTACTCCCGAAGAAATAAAATCTTTAGCAAATATGTATTTGCAAGAAAAAGATTTAATAGAATTAGTTGTAGGAAAAAAATAAAATTAAGTGGCAAAAATTTTTATCATAGGTCCTGCATATCCCTTACGTGGTGGTTTAGCCACGTTTGACGAACTGTTTTGTAAAGCATTTAATGAACAGAGACATGATTGCGAAATCATTTCCTATAGTTTGCAATATCCTAATTTTTTATTTCCAGGAAGTACACAATTTGATACTAGTGGGAATGCGCCTAAAAACATTAAAATTCATACGTTAATTAATTCAGTGAATCCTTTATCATGGATTAAAACGGCGAAATTTATTAAAAAACAAAAACCCGATTTTATTGTATTCCGTTTTTGGATTCCTTTTATGGGGCCAGCCTTAGGAAGTATTGCCCGTATGGTTCGTAAAAGTGGTGTAAAGGTTCTAGCGATTACGGATAATGTTATTCCACACGAAACACGACCGAGTGACGTTGCCTTTGCAAAATATTTTATTAATGCTTGCGATGGTTTTGTAACCATGAGTAAAGCAGTGATGAAAGACCTAGAGAAATTTACAAGCACAGTACACAAAAAATATTTATTACATCCTTTATATACTTCTTTTGGTGAGAAGTTAAATAAAATGGATGCAAGAAAAGCTTTAGAACTTTCAACGGATAAACAACTTGTTTTATTTTTTGGACTGATTAGAAATTACAAAGGCTTAGATATGTTGTTGGATGCGATGAATGAATTGAAATCTAATCCTAATATAAACCTAGTTATTGCAGGAGAGTTTTATGAAGATAAACAACCCTATTTAGATTTAATAAAAAAATACGGTATTGAAAATCAGGTTATTTTACATGGTAAATTTATTGCTAATGAAGATGTAAAATTATATTTTTCCGCAGCTGATTTAGTTGCATTACCTTATAGAAGCGCCACACAAAGCGGAGTGACGCAGGTGTCGTTTCATTTTGAAGTACCAACCTTAGTAACCAATGTTGGTGGATTAGGAGAAATTATTCCTGATAAAGTTGCTGGTTATGTGGTTGAATCAAACGGTAAGGCTATAGCTGATGGCATAAAAGATTATTTTGAAAATGATCGAATGCCTTCATTTACGGAGGGTATGAAAAAAGAAAAACAAAAATACGATTGGAAAATTTTCGTAGATGAAGTTATCGATTTGTATCAATCTATTAAATAGAATAAAAAAGCCCTATTCTCATGAATAGGGCTTTTTTATTATAACTGTTGACTTAGTCAATAATTAATTTTCTAGTTACTTTTCTTGAATTATAATTTAATTGTACAAAATATACTCCAGCAGGAATACGGTTTTGTAAATCAAAATTTAAAGTAGTAACGCCTGCATTAAATTCTTTATTCATCACAAGTGATTCTATTTCTTGTCCGCAAATAGAATAAATTTTTGCAGTTACATTTCCATTATCAGTAGAGTTAAATTTTACTGAAAATTGGTTTTTTGCAGGGTTAGGGAACATACTAATGTTTGAGATAGCATCAGTTTCTTCTTTAACTCCAACACTACCAACTGTAATCATACCTTTCATACCAAATGAAGCGTGAGCCGTACATACATAATAAATATCAGTAGCTCTTGTAGTTCCGCTTGCATTCCAAGTTGTTTGACTTACTTCAGCTAAAGGGTGCGATCCGCTAGCTGAAATAGTTATCACATCACCAACTAATGCATTTAGGGTAGAAGGTGAGTAAGCAAAGCCGCTAATGGTTATAGTATAAGAAGTTGCCTTCATGCTGATAGCCAAAATTGATAATAAAATAATTGAGTAGATTTTTTTCATAGTTTATTTTTTTAGGGTTTATATATTTTAAAGATAACATTATTTCTAAAATGCACTCCTATTTTTAACAATTCTAGCTTATATTTGGTGAACTAAAACGATTGTAATGATTATTAGAAGTAAAGCACCCTTAAGGATTGGTTTGGCAGGAGGAGGAACAGATGTTTCCCCATATAGTGATATATATGGTGGAGCTATCTTAAATGCAACAATTGATTTATATGCTTACGCTAGTTTAGAACCATTAAATAATGGAAAAATAGAATTTTGTATTGACGGTACGGATAAGTCTTTATCAGTTGCTTCAGAAAATGAATTGCAATTAGTAGAAGGTTTTGAATTATTTATTGGAGTGTATAATCGTTTGGTGAAAGAATTTGAGTTAAAACCTTTATCCTTTCGTTTAACATCTTATATCGAAGCACCTCAAGGATCAGGATTAGGAACTTCTTCAACAATTGTAGTGTCGTTAATTGGTGCTTTTGTGGAATGGTTGAAGTTGCCTTTAGGAAAATATGATATTGCACGTTTAGCTTATGAAATCGAACGTATTGATTTAGGAATGAGTGGAGGAAAGCAAGATCAATATGCGGCAACTTTTGGTGGAATTAATTTTATGGAATTTTTAGCAGATGATAAAGTGATTGTAAATCCATTGCAATTAAAGGATGAAGTGCTATATGAATTAGAATTTAATTTACTGTTATATTTTACAGCTACCCAACGTTTATCAGCAACTATTATTAACGAGCAAGTAAAGAACGTAAAAGATAAAAATGAAAAATCGGTTGATGCGATGCATAATTTAAAAGAGCAAGCACAGCAAATGAAAGATAGTTTATTGCGTGGCGATTTAAATAAAATTGGCGAAATTCTTCATTTTGGTTGGACGAATAAAAAACAAATCGCTCAATCTATTAGTAATGATTTGATTGATAAAGTTTATACAACAGCCATTAATACAGGTGCTACAGGCGGTAAAATATCTGGAGCAGGAGGCGGAGGCTTTATGTTTTTTTATTGCCCAGGTGTTACTAAAGTAAAAGTAGCTAGAGCTATTGAAGGTTTAGGTGGCAGAGTGCAGTCTTTTAAATTTACCCAACAGGGCTTAACAACTTGGACGAACAATAATCTGTAAACAAAAAAATGTATATAAGAAAAATACTAGTGGTCTCAATGGTTTTAATATCCATTGTTTCTAATGCTCAAAACTTTTTGTTTGGATTAACTAGCAATGGGGGAGATGGGAATGGAACACTATTTAAAGTTAAAACGGGAGATACAGTTATAGCTGCACAATATAATTTTCCAAATGAAAATATAGGAAAAACGCCTAATGGTGGATTGCTTTTTGCGAATAATGGAAAATTCTACGGAGTAACTTCGTATGGTGGAAAGAATAATGGAGGAGTACTTTTTGAATATTCTGAAATGACTGGGCAGTATAATAAAGTATATGATTTTATTGATAGTTTGGGTATTTCACCATTGGGTTCATTAATACAAGCAACTAATGGCAAAATTTATGGCGTTACAACATTTGGTGGTGCAAATAATTATGGTGGCATTTTTGAATACGATATTTTAAATAATAAATATACATTAGTGTATAGCTTTTTTGCTATTCAGTCCCAAGTAGATCCTTTACCTTTGATGCAGGCTAGTAATGGAAAAATTTATGGTATGACTTCGCATAATGGTGTGAACAATACAGGTTCAATTTATTAATTTGATATTGTGTCTAATACATGTACAGTATTGTATGATTTCAGTTCGTCCTGGGCAAATCTCTTTGGATGGAATCCAGTTGGAGTTTTAACAGAATTAAATGGTAAGCTTTATGGTTTTTCATATGTGGGTTCAACCAATTCGCATGGAGCCATGTTTGAATTCGATCCTTTAACTAATGGTATGTTAAGCAGAGGAGATAATGGTAGTTACGTTTCTGGTTATAGCACGTTAGCATCAAATGGTAAATTATATTTTGGGACTGAGTTATTTTTGTACGAGTACGATCCAATACTAGAGCAACAGATCAATCTTATTGATATATATTCTTTGAATACAGCTAACGCATCGGGTAAACTAGTTGAGTATTCTGGAAACTTATATGGAACTACTTTAGGCACTGCTAATAATGTGCTTCTTGAGTATAATATCAATTTAAATTCGGTGTCAAGTAAATATGTTTTTAATAACAATTTAAATGGAGTTTCGCCTTGTGGCTCTCTGTTTATTTCAAATAACAAATTAATAGGATTAACAGCAGGCGGAGGAAGTGGAACATATGGAACATTGTTTAAGTTTGACCTATCTACAAATAGTTTACAGACCATAATAAATTTCAATTCCTGTCCTAAGGGTTCAAAACCCCAGGGGTCTCTTTTGTATGCGTCAAGCCAAAAAATTTACGGTATGACATCTGAAGGTGGTGCATATAATAAAGGTACTTTGTTCGAATATGATGTATGGACAAACTCTGTAACAACGAAAATAAATTTTAATGGATTCAATGGTCAAAATCCTTATGGTTCTTTAATAGAACCTATCAATGGTAAATTATATGGATTAACCGATTTAGGTGGAGTTAATAATTTGGGCATTATTTTCGAATACGATATATCATCTGGGATACTTTCGAAAAAACATGACTTTAATGGCTCCAACGGAGCAAATCCGTTTGGCTCTCTTTTAAAAGCATCTAATGGTAAACTATATGGTTTAACAAATAAAGGTGGAAGCGCGCAGAATGGAGTATTGTTCGAATTTGATTATGTGTCAAATATTTTTACAAAAAAAGTGGATCTAATATCTGACGTTAATCCTTTTGGAAATTTAATAGAAGCGAGTAATGGAAATCTTTACGGAATGACATCCGGGGGTATGGGATCTCAGTTTAATCTTGGGTCGATTTTCGAGTATAATTTATCATTAGGTGTGTTCTCCAACAAAAAAACATTTACTTATGCAGGAAAACTTGATGGGACAAGTCCTTCAGGTTCTTTAATTGAGCTCTCAAATGGGATTTTATATGGTTTAACTTCAAATTGGGGGGCTAACATCGGCGGCACAATTTTTACGTTTAACACGTCTAACAATACCTATTTAAAGAAGCATGATTTTAATTTTAGCACTAGACCTAGAGGATCGCTTCTTAAATCATCAAATGGTAAATTGTATGGTTTAACTGGATATTATCATGGTTCTGTTTTTGAGTTTGATACAAGTAATGTGTTTACTACTAAAATAAATTTTACAGGAATTAATGGAAGTCAACCAGTATATACTAATTTAATTGAAATATGTCTCACCCCTGCTATACCTTTAATTTCAGGCACTTCAGGAATTTGCTTAAGTGCAACTACGCCAGCCACATTAAATTGTAATTTTGATGCTAACACTTTAAATTACAATTGGACATTACCAATCGGTTCCAATATTTTAAGCGGTACAGGGACTGATAGTATTTTAGTTGATTTTGGGAGTTTGAATGCCGGCAGTTATACTCTAAGTTGTTCAGGCAATAATTCTTGTGGGACTGGATCTCTGTCAAGTTATACAATAACAGTTGGACCACCAAGTCCTGTTATTGTGTCAAGTGATTCAGCGATTTGTTCAGGTGAATCTACAACACTATTGTGTCAGAGTGGTGGCAGTTATTTGTGGAATACCAGTGAAACTACTCAGACTATTTCAATTTCTCCAACGTCAAATATGCATTATTCTGTCAATGTAACTTTTCTTGGTGGTTGTAATTCATCCGCATCATTTATGCAGAATGTGTCGGAATGTGTAGGTATAAAAGAATTGTATGACAATCATGATGGTTTTGTTTTTTATCCAAACCCAAATGATGGTTCTTTTATATTAGATTTGGATGCAGTAACTAAGCATGCAGAATTGAAAATATTTAGTTCTTTGGGTGAGGAAATACAATCTTGTAAATTATATAGTGGACTAAATAATGTTAAAACTAATTTACCTCAAGGTATTTATTATTGCGTTTTATACGTTAGTAATAAGTGTTTAGGTTCAAGAAAATTAGTTATTCAATAATTTTTCACTATAGTGTTTAAATCGATGGATATTATCATAGGAAAATTTATTGAAGGCTTAGGCGGCAGAGTTCAGCCGTTTAAATTTACGCAACAGGGTTTAACCACATGGACAAGCTTATAATTTTATGAACTACATAACATTTGTTTTCGCTACTGTTATTGGATTGGCTGCAATATGGTTCAGCATTAAATTTATTCGTTTGTATTTAAAAGTAAAAAAGTGGAATCGAGTAAAGGCGACTATTCTTTCAAAAGAAATCTTTCTTCATCCCAAAGTTTCATCGTCTCGTTCTCCTTATGGCATTAAAGTAAATTATACTTACCAAGTGGATAATTCAACGTATAATGGTAGTAAAGTGTATTTAGTTGAATTATCTGGTGGGCAAGCAAACCACATGAAAAGCGCGGCAGAAAATAAATTAAATAAAATAGAAGATATAATGTCTGTTTATGTGAATCCAAGAGATCCTTCACAATCAGTCATATTTTGCGAAGGAGTAGGTTTGTATATTTTTGTGTTTTTCATGGGAATTGTTGCTCTGCTGATCGGAGTATCAAATATTCTGTAAAAAACCCTGCCGATGGTTTAATTTCGACAGGGTTGTAGGTTTTATTGTTGTTTAATTAAAACCTAGTTACAGTGGTGTATTATACAACTTGATTCTATGAATCGAATATCCAATTGCAATTGTGTGAAATTTCTTAAAACACATAGTAAAGGATTATTATAGAATTTCGTTTTTTCCCAACTTCCATCTATTCCCATTTCGTCTTTCTGAGATGAAAGATTGATGAGCTTTGCGCTGTTTTGTTCGTAGGCAGAGGAAATGTAAGAATTAAAGTTTATTAAATCCTCTTTCAGATTTTTCAAATTATCTTTTGCATCTCCATTTTCAGTAAACAACATCCTTGTTGGGAAATCATAATTGGTGCTAAGTCCACTATTTTCTAAATCTTGATAGTTTATTTCTCTTATTGAACTGTCGCCTTCCATTTGTTGAATAAAATTCAATTTTATTTTTTCAATTTTTTCACACAAAGCATTACAGGTCAATTTTAATTTTTCTTGCGACGTTTTATGATTTGAACTATCTACAGATGAGTTATAACTTATCTTATTTTGTTCGGTAGCATAATGATAGCTGTCTTCCATGTGTTGGTCGCTCTGAATTGTTTTTTTCTGAACACTAAAACTTGGCCTTAGACTGGTTTGCAAGAAGAATACCCCTGCCAAAATGATCAAAATGAGAGTTGTCGTGATGGTATTAATCTTATTTGCTTGATCTCGGATCCCATTAAAAAAATATAACGGAATAAAAACTAGACTAAAAAGTCCAAGTGTCATGAACCATAAATTATTTGCATCAGGCCAATGAAATACTTTAAATAAAGTATAGGTGCAAAATAGAATGCCATTAATTGTTCCAATAGCAAGTACCAATTTTGATCGACTTTCTGTTGTTTCATTTTTCTTGAATAAAAATAGTAGTGGCAAATAGACAAGTGCGCCAATTGCCATTCCTAAAATAATTAAAACTGATGCCCCAGGCCAGTGCATAAATTTGAAGAATGAGCCAATTATAAAAAATGTTGCTGCAGCGATTCCGCTATTAATCATTATCTTTTTCATAGTGTAATAGTTTTTGTAGGTTAATAACAGGAGAGTCTCTTCTTCAATTTCCCATAATTCATCTTTATAAAATGTTTGTATGGTTTTTTTGTAGAAGTTCTCGAAGTCTCCATTCGCTTCGAGATTTTGCTCTATGATACAACAAATATGATCGAGGAGGTTTTGCTGCAGGCTCTCCATCTCCACGCCACGTGCACCGATGTCGCTGAGGATATAGTCTATTTGTTGATCACTGAGTTGGTACATATTAAGCCGTTTTCGGTTTAATGTCTAATAAAAATTTCATTGTGTCCATAAAGTCAGCTAACTCGCTCACTTTTTCTTTGGTTTTGTTTTTACCGCTCGGACTCAAGCTGTAATATTTTCTTACGCGCTTTCCAATAAATTCAGTTTCGGTAGTTACCAATCCATCACTTTCTAAAGCATGTAAAGTTGGATATAAAGCACCTTCTGTAATTTGAATTTTATCTAAGGTTAGTTCTTTCACTTTTTGAGTAATTTCGTAACCATACATTTTTTTATTGTCGGCTAAAAGCTTTAAAACAATTGTTTTAAGTGTGCCTTTTAATAATTCTGAAGAGTAGATCATGATGTTATAAGTTAATACTTAAGACAAAGATACATAAGAATCTAATGTATCTATCTATTATGCTTAAAAAAATATTTAAAGCATTGAAAATCAATTTAATAAAATTTAAAATAGTTTATGAGTTTATATTAACGACCAATAAAATTAACTTAAAAATTCTTTAATTTTAAAGTATGTCAGAAGAAATTGTTTTAAGAGAAGCCACGTTTAGCCCAAGAGTAAAAACCTACATCTTTTTTGTAGTCTTGTTTTTTTTATTTACAAGTGTTATTGGAATTATACTAGTTCCGTTTTGGATATTTGGATTGGGACAATGGTTGAGTGGAAAATATTTCACAACCTTGTCTTGTCAAATCACCAATAAGAATTTAAAATTTTCTAAAGGTTTAATCGTGCATATCGAAAAAACTATTCCTGTAGAAAATATTCAGGATTTATCTTTTGTTGGCGGACCAGTGCTTCGCTATTTTGGTTTAACGTTAATAAAGATTGAAACTGCCGGCGGCGGTGGCGGACCGCATCATCAAAATATGATGAGTATGTTAGGAATTAACGATGCCGAAAGTTTTAAAACACAAATTTTAGCACAGCGCGAAAAAGTGATTAATCAAAAAGATGGTTACACTAACAATATTGCAAGCGAAGCGAAGCAATCTCAAGTGATAGATAACACACAACTCTTAACCGACATTAAAAACGAATTGATAGAAATTAAAAACGCTTTAAAGAAATAAATTAGGTACTCTTTTAATATAGAGATGTTCACTTTTTTTTCTAAACTAATATTTTAACTAATCATGAAACAAGTTTTATCATTTATTTTTATTTTCACTATTTTCAGTTGTTCCTTTTCTCAACAAAAACAAAGTTGGAAGAATCTTTCTAGAAAAAAGAATTCCAATTTTTATGAAGTTAAAAAAGGGTTTGATTTAGCATTACAAAATCAAGATTCTTCAGGTTACAAACAATATATGCGATTGGCTAATTGGACTGAACCTAGGGTTTATCCAAATGGAAACATGGAATTGGCATCTCCACTAAAAGCTTATAACGAATATCAAAAATATGTAAACGATAATATAAATAAAACAACTTCTGTTTGTTCAGCAAACTGGACAAGTGTTGGTCCTATCGCCACTAATGCTGATGCTCCAGGGAGTATAGGAAGAGTTGAATGTGTTGGATTAAATCCAGCTAATAATAATGAGTTATACGTGGGATCTACTAAAGGTGGTCTTTGGAAAACAATTGATGGAGGAGTTTCATACGTAAATAATACTGACAATTTTGCTTATTTGGGTTTTTCGGCAGTAGCCATTTCTCCCAGTAATAATTCGATTGTTTATGCGGGAACTGGAGGGATTTGGGATGGAACGACGCTTGGATTAGTAAAATCTATTGATGCCGGCAATACTTGGAATCATATTACTACTTTTCCAAATATTCGAATTTCAAAAGTATTGGTTAATCCTTTAAATGCTCAATCACTAACTTTGTCTTCATCTGCTGGGCTTTTTAAATCATATAACGGAGGTTTATCTTGGATAAGCATGTATACTAATCAAGATTTTACTGATTTAGAATATAAACCAAATGATACCACAACCATTTATGCTATTACGGATAACTTATTTTATAAATCAATTGATGGAGGTGGAAGTTTTAATACAGTTGTTAGTTCTGGTATTACCGTTTCAGGACTAAAAAATTTAATTGCAGTTTCTCAATCTGATCCAAATTTTGTTGCTATTGCAACCATTTCAAACAGCGGTTCTGCGATGATATATTCATCTAACAATTTAGGTTTAAATTTTCAACCAATGGAATGTCGCCAATAACAATTGGTTCGGATGGAAACAGAAATGCTTTTGACGTATCTCCTTTAAATAAATTAGAAATGATGTTTTCAGGGGTATATACTTATTATACATTTGATGGCGGGGCAACTGTTACTTACGCTGGTTCTAGTGGATTGCATGTTGATACTCAAGAAATACAGTATAGTGCCGATGGGTCATCGATATATTTTTCTACGGATGGTGGTGTATATAAGGGTACAAGCCCATCATCATCATTTGTTCCTATTAATGGAAACATGAATGTTTCGCAAATTTACAGTTTGGGTGTTTCAAAAACAACGGCAGGTAAAGTGGTTGTAGGATTGCAAGATAATGGATCGTGGTTTGTAAATGGTTCATCACTTGTTTGGGACAGGTTTAATGGCGGTGATGGTATGGAATGTTTTTTTGATCCAAACAACGATAATATTATTTATAGCTCATCTCAAAACGGTGTTTTTTATAAGACTATAAATAATGGGGTGTCTACTAATAGCATTATGTCTGGTTTAACATGGGGCAGTGGAGGCTGGGAATCACCATGGTTATTAGATCCAAATAATTCAAATACACTTTTTTGTGGACTCGGAAAAAACTTCTATAAGTCAATTAACGCAGGAACTTCATGGACATTAATGTCAACTGAACCTTCTATTAATTATTTTCAAGATATAAAAATAGCTAAGTCTAATTCATCAACAATTTATGCATGCGGTGGCGCAACGATTAAGAGTATTGATGGAGGTTTAACATGGACCAATATTCAAAATAATTTACCATTTGGTTTTACTTCGTCTTTTGCAATTAATCCTTTAAATGAAAACGATGTTGTGATTACTTTTGGAAACAAGGTGTATAGAAGTACTACAGGTGGCGCTAGTTGGGTTGATATTTCATTGGGTTTGCCAAATGTTAGATGTAACACAATCGTTTTTGATCCGATACCAAGTAAAGGATTTTATGTAGGAACAGATGTAGGCGTTTTTTATTATGTGCAAAGTGATGCAAATTATTTATCTTTTAATCAAGGTATGCCTTTTGTGCCAGTTACCGAAATAGAAGTTGATTTATTAGGTTCAAAATTATACGCTGCAACTTATGGTAGAGGATTATGGAAGAGTGATTTAGTAGATATTTCCACTTGCCCTCCAATTGCTGATTTTACAATTACACCAACTACATGTGGTGCATTAACGGTTGATTTTATAAATACATCAGTAATAAATCCAACGTCCTATTCTTGGAATTTTGGTGGTGGGATTCCTGCAACTTCAACAGCAACCAACCCATCAATTTCTTTTACTAGTCCAGGTGTTTTTTCTGCAACATTAACAACTACTAATGGTTTTGGAATAAGTCAAATGACTCATACTTTTGTTGTAGGTGGATCATCTAATATACCAATGACACAAGGATTTGAATCATCTTCGTTTCCTCCTCAAGGCTGGAGTTTATCATCTAGTGTTTCTGATGGTTATGATTGGTTTCAGCATTTTAGTTACGGTGGTTTTGGCAATACATATAGAAGCATGTTTTTTAATAATTGGTTGTGTAATTCAGTTGGTGCTCAGCATCATATTACGTCAAATGAATTTGCAGTAAATAATGTTAATTCTCTGATGTTGAATTTCGATGTCGCACATCATCAATTTGGATCGATAAAAGATTCTTTAATTGTTTCGGTTTCGATAGATTGTGGAACGAGTTGGAATAGAGTATACGCGAAGGGGAGCGACCAGCTAAAAACGGCTTTAGTAACTAGTAGTCACCCTTTTAATCCTACTAGTTCAGAATGGAGAACAGAGACAGTAAATTTAAACTCTTATGTAGGAGCTAATTCTTTATTACTTAAATTCACTAATGTAAATGCCTATGGGGATATTATTTATGTAGATAATATTAATTTAAATAATAGTATTATTTCAGGATTTACTAAAAGGGAGGAAGACGATATGTTTTCTTTATTCCCCAATCCAACAAATGGAATTTTAAATATTAAAGTTAAAAATTCAAATCAAAAGTGTATAATCTATAACTCTGTAGGAGCTATTATAATGATGAAGAATGAGGTTCCTGAAAAAATAAATTTGGAGCACCTAGCTTCTGGAATTTATTTTATTAAAATTGGAACCATAACTCAAAAACTCATAAAAGATTAAATTTGAAAGTTTAAGTTGTATCTAATTTCTTGAGCTTCTTTGTGTTAAACTGTGAAATTGTATGAGGGAGGTGATTTTGATTCAAAAATTGTTGGATGTGTAAAATTGATGCTCTTTTGTTTACATTTTGTATGTTTTTTAGGGCATAAATAGCGTATTTTTAAAGAAGATAAATGCATTATATCTATACTATATAATCCTCATTAACGTATGTTTTTAATATTTGATACCGAAACAACAGGCTTACCACGCAGTTACAGCGCTCCACTGACCGATTTTGATAATTGGCCACGAATGGTGCAAGTAGCTTGGCAATTACACGATGCTCAAGGAAATTTAATTAATAGTAATTCTATTATTATTAAACCTGAAGGTTACACCATTCCTTTCAACGCCGTTCAAATACATGGTATTACTAATGAACGTGCTATTGAAGAAGGCCAAGATTTAAAAACAGTTTTACAGGAATTTGTGGACGTTGTAAATCAATGTAAATACTTATGCGGACATAACATAGAGTTTGATAATAATATTATTGGCTCCGAATTATTACGCTGTGGTTTAGAAAATAGTTTAGCTGCTAAACCTTTCATTGATACGAAGAATGACCAAACAACTGAATACTGTGCTATTCCAGGAGGAAGAGGCGGTAAATTTAAATGGCCAACCTTAACTGAACTTTATACTAAATTATTTAATGCTTCTTTTGAAGAAGCGCATAATGCAGCGTTCGACGTTTTAGCAACTGGTAAAGTGTTCTTCGAGATTATTAAACGAGGAATTACTAAAGTTGCTGAAGTAACAGATTTACAAACGATTAATTACGTTGCTCCAGATTTAGCTGAACTTTACAAACACGAACAAGCTTGGAAGGAACGAAAAAATAAAAAAGCTGAACCGACAGTCACTTCGAACGTAGTTGAGAAGTCAACAGTAGATGTCTCGAATTTAAAATTCTCGCACTTACACAATCACACCCAATTCTCTGTACTACAATCTACTAGCGATGTTGGCGACTTAGTAAAAAAAGCCATTGAATATAATATGCCGGCGGTTGCTTTAACCGATCACGGTAATATGTATGGAGCTTTTTTGTTTTGGCAAGCGATTGATAAACACAACAAAGGTGTTAAGTCTCATAACGAAGCAGTTGATAAAGGTGAAAAGACCGAGGACAAGCAAACAGAATTAAAATGCATTATTGGTTGCGAATTATTTGTTTGTAAAGATCATAAAGATAAATCCAAACAAGATAATGGTTACACGCAGGTACTTATTGCAAAAAACAGATTAGGATACGAAAATTTATCGCGACTAAGTTCTATTGGTTTAATTGATGGCGCTTATTATGTGCCACGTATTGATAAAGATTTATTAGTTAAATATAAAGATGGTTTAATCGCCACTACTGGTTCTTTGTCTTCAGAAATCCCTAACTTAATTTTAAATGTTGGTGAAGAACAAGCAGAAGAAGCCTTTTTATGGTATAAAGAATTATTTGGCGAAGATTTTTATATCGAATTAAATCGCCATGATTTACCAGATGAAAATCACGTGAATGATGTATTACTTCGTTTTGCCGCTAAACACAACGTAAAATATTTTGCAGCGAATAGTAATTACTATTTAAATAAAAACGGCTTTGATTCACATGATATTTTATTGTGTGTAAAGGACAATGAGAAAAAAGCTACTCCTGTTGGTAAAGGCAGAGGATTTAGATATGGACTTCAAAACAAAGAGTTCTATTTCAAATCCCCTAAAGAAATGATGGCTCTGTTTGCAGATATGCCTGAAGCAATTGAAGCAACTAATGAGATTGTTTCTAAAATTGAACAATTTAAATTAGGTCGTGATATTTTATTACCAAAATTTGAAATTGCACAGGCATTTATTGAAGAAAACGAAGCGGAAATAGAGTCGTCACATCAACGCATCATTGCTTTAAAAGAAAAAGGCTGGGAAGAGAAAAAATTATCTCCCGAAGCGATTGAAGTTCAAAAGGCGGAGATGCGAGTAATTGCGGAGCAATTCATTTACATGTCTCATTTAACATGGGAAGGAGCGCATAAGCGTTATCCAGACATGCCCGAGTCTACCAAAGAACGTATTGCTTTCGAATTAGCAACTATCGAAAGAATGGGTTACCCTGGTTACTTTTTAATTGTTGCTGATTTTATTGCGGAAGCTCGTAAAATGGGAGTAGCTGTTGGTCCAGGTCGTGGTTCTGCTGCTGGCTCTGCTATTGCGTATTGTTTGTGGATTACAAATGTGGATCCTATTAAGTTCGATTTACTATTTGAGCGTTTCTTAAATCCTGATCGTATTAGTATGCCCGATATAGATATTGATTTTGATGATGAAGGACGTGGTTTGGTAATTGATTACGTTATTAAGAAGTATGGTTCCAACCAAGTCGCACAAATTATTACCTATGGTACGATGGGTGGAAAGTCTGCGATTAAAGATACCGCAAGGGTTTTAGACTTACCATTAGAAGATTCTAATAATTTGTCAAAAGCCTTTCCAGATAGTTTAGACGCTAAGTTAAAAAAGTTGTTGAAACCAGGAGGCATCGATCAAAAATATTTAGATGGTATTAAAGATAAACGTGAAGTCGTTGAGCAATCTCACAACTTTAGAAAGTTAGCAGAAGGCAATTCACCACAAGCAGCGGTATTAAAACAAGCTTATGAATTAGAAGGTTGCTTGCGAAACGTTGGTATTCATGCCTGTGGTGTGATTATTACACCTGATGAAATGGTGAAGTTTGTGCCTGTTACGAAAGCAAAAGATAGTGACATGCTAGTCACACAGTTTGATAACTCAGTAGCGGAAAATGCTGGTTTATTAAAAATGGACTTCTTGGGTTTGAGAACCTTAACTATTATTAAGGACGCGCTACGTTATATTAAACAAAACCATGGGATTGATATTGACATCGATGCGATTGATTTAGAAGATAAAAAAACATACGAGTTATTTCAAAGAGGCGAAACAAATGCAGTGTTCCAATATGAGAGTGCTGGTATGCAGAAATCTTTAAAGGATTTAAAGCCCGATTCATTCAACGATTTAATTGCAATGAATGCCTTGTATCGTCCGGGACCAATTGCCTACATTCCAAATTACATTAATCGTAAACATGGCCGAGAGCCTGTGGTGATGGATTTAGAAGGGATGGATGAATTTTTAGGAGAAACCTATGGTATTACAGTTTATCAAGAACAGGTAATGCGATTGTCTCAAAAATTGGCAAACTTTACAAAAGGTGATGCGGATACCTTGCGTAAAGCAATGGGAAAAAAAGACAGAGCAACGCTTGATAAAATGAAAGGCAAGTTCATTGATAATTGCAAAGCCAATAATCATGATCCTGTTGTTGCCGAAAAAGTTTGGAAAGATTGGGAAGCATTTGCAAGTTACGCTTTCAATAAATCGCATTCAACCTGTTATGCTTATGTTGCATTTCAAACAGCATACATTAAAGCACATTATCCATCGGAGTTTATGGCTTCTGTATTAAATCATGCAGGAAGTATCGATTCAATTTCTTTTTTAATGGAAGAGTGTAAACGCATGGGCGTTAAAGTTCTGGGGCCAGATATTAATGAAGGTTTTGCAAAATTCGCTGTAATACCAGGCGGTACAGATATTCGTTTTGGAATGGCATCTATTAAAGGTGTTGGAGAGAACACCGTTGAAAATATCATTAACGAACGTAATGAAAATGGAAAATATACCTCTGTTTTTGATTTAGCAAAACGTTTGGAAAGTAAATGTGTCAATAAAAAATCTTTAGAAGGTTTAGCTTTGGCAGGAGGCTTTGATAGTTTTGAAGGAATTCACCGCGCCATGTTTTTTACACCTGATACAGAAGGATTGACACTAACTGATCGTATGATTAAGTATAGTAATCAAATGAGTTTGGGTAATGATACGTCGCAAGCAAGTTTATTTGGTGGTGATGACGAAATTCAAATTACAGAACCACAATTGCCTCAAAAAATTGAAGCATGGGGGAAATTAGAAGAACTAGCTCGCGAAAAAGAAGTAGTAGGTTTCTTTATTTCAGGCCATCCATTAGATCCTTATAAATTAATTATTGATCATAAGTGTAATGCTAACTGCGCCCAATTAAAAGCAGGTTTAGAGCCGTTTAAAGGAAAAGATGTCACCTTTGGTGGAGTCATTACTGGTTTTGAAAATAGAACCAGCAAAACGGGTAATGCCTTTGGTAAATTAATTATTGAGGATTATCATGGTTCTGTTGAATTAATGTTGTTTGGTAAAGACTTTGTGGAGTACAGCAAATTTATGGTATCACCATTATTTGTATATGTAAAGGCAAAAGTTCAAGAACGTTACGGACAGCCAGGAAGTTTGGAATTGAAAATTCAAAAAATTGAATTATTAGAGTTGGTGAAAGAAAATATTTTCTCTACCATGAAATTAAAATTAGATGCGAATGCGATCAATGAAGAATTGATTGCAAATATTGAAGCTATTTTTAATTCATCACAAGGAAAATGTAGCGTAGAGTTTTTTGTAGAAGATCCAGCAGAAAATTTAAGCGTGAAGCTGTTTTCTAAATCTCAAAAAATTGCAGTCAGTACTGATTTAATGAATGAACTCGATAAGATTAGTAGTTTAACTTATGAGTTGACTTAAACAGAAAACACCTGTTAGGTTTTATAAGCTGTTTGCTATAAACCTGACAGGTGTTTGCAAGGTGATGGTTTATTAAACTAAATCAAATCGATCTAAGTTCATTACTTTATTCCAAGTAAACACAAAATCTCTGATAAATTTATCGGTAGCGTCTGAACTTGCATACACTTCGGCAATAGCTCTTAACTCCGAGTTTGAATTAAACACTAAATCGGCGCGAATGGCTGTCCAAATTAAGTTATTGTTTTTTCTATCACGTCCTTCAAACTCTAATTGAGATTCGTCTTTTGGTTTCCAAACTGTATTCATATCTAACAAGTTTACAAAAAAGTCGTTGCTTAATGTATCATTCTTTTTAGTGAATACACCATGAGTTGAGTTATCATAATTCGTTTTTAGAACTCTTAATCCACCAATCAATACAGTCATTTCTGGTACTGTTAACGTTAAAAGTTGCGCTTTATCTAATAACAATTCTTCAGTAGAAATACTAAACTTCGCTTTTTGATAGTTGCGGAAACCATCTGCAATCGGTTCTAAAACAGCAAACGATTCTTCATCAGTTTGTTCTTGCGTCGCATCCATTCTTCCAGCAGTAAAAGGGACAACTATTTTATTTCCCGCATTTTGCGCCGCTTTTTCAATGGCTGCGCAGCCTGCTAATACAATTAAATCAGCTAGTGAGACTTTTTTATCACCACTTTGAACAGCATTAAATTCAGTTTGAATCGTTTTCAATTTCACTAAAACAGTATCTAATTGTTTAGGATTATTAACTACCCAATTTTTTTGTGGAGCTAGTGCCAATCTTGAACCGTTAGCACCACCACGTTTATCAGAGCCTCTGAAGGTAGATGCCGAAGCCCAAGCGGTGGACACTAATTGAGAAATTGATAAATCTGAATTTAAGATTTTTGTTTTTAGTACGGCAATATCCGCTTCGTTAATTAATGTATGATTAAGAACAGGAATTGGATCTTGCCATAATAATTCTTCTTTTGGAACGTCGGCTCCTAAATAACGAGAGCGTGGGCCCATGTCACGGTGCGTTAGTTTGAACCAAGCACGAGCAAAGGCATCTGCAAAAGCATCAGGGTTTTCGTAAAAATGACGAGAAATTTTTTCATAGGCTGGATCAAACCTCAATGATAAATCTGTCGTCAACATCGTTGGTAAATGTTTTTTTGTTTTATCAAAAGCATCAGGAATAGTGGCGCTCGCATTTTTTGCTACCCATTGATGTGCACCAGCCGGACTTTTTGATAATTCCCATTCGTGATTAAATAAATTTTCAAAAAAATGATTACTCCATTTTGTGGGAGTTTGTGTCCAAGTCACTTCTAAACCACTCGTAATCGCATCTTTACCTTTACCTGTTAAAAATTTGCTCAGCCAACCAAAACCTTGATGTTCGATTGCTTCTGCTTCGGGTTCCGCACCAACTAAAGCAGCGTCACCAGCACCATGTGTTTTTCCAAAGGTATGTCCTCCCGCAATGAGTGCTACGGTTTCTTCATCATTCATCGCCATACGAGCAAAGGTTTCGCGAATATCTTTTGCTGCAGCTATTGGATCGGGTTTACCATTTGGTCCTTCAGGATTTACATAAATCAATCCCATTTGTACAGCCGCTAAAGGATTTTCTAAATCTCTTTTTTCAGAGTAACGATTATCATCTAACCATTTTGTTTCAGTACCCCAATATACATCTTGTTCGGGCTCCCAAACATCTTCTCTACCACCAGCAAATCCAAAGGTTTTAAAACCCATCGATTCTAAAGCAACATTTCCAGCAAGTATCATTAAATCTGCCCACGAAATTTTTTGCCCGTATTTTAATTTAATAGGTAACAATAATCTTCGTGCTTTATCTAAATTGCCATTATCTGGCCAACTATTTAATGGCGCAAAACGTTGCTGACCAGCACCTGCGCCTCCACGTCCATCACCTGTACGATAAGTACCCGCACTATGCCATGCCATTCTGATAAAAAGCGGACCATAATGTCCAAAATCTGCTGGCCACCAATCTTGGGAGTCAGTCATTAATACATGTAAATCTTTCTTTAAAGATTCCATATCCAATTTTTTAAATTCGGCTGCGTAATTAAATTCCTTATCCAACGGATTAGAAAGAGTTGAACCTTGTCGAAGCGTATTTAACTTTAATTGATTTGGCCACCAGTTGTGGTTTTGAGTGCCACCACCAGTTGTGCTTTCTTTTTTTCTTCCAAAATGAAACGGACATTTACCGCCGCTGTTTGAGTTATTTTCCATATGATATGTTTTATGTATTTGTAATTTGTTAAACAAAATTGAATATAATTTTGTTATCAATCAAACTGATATTTTTTATATTTGTATAGATATTATCTATATATTAAGAATAATAAATTATACTTATGAATTTACAACTATTAGAATACATTATAGCCGTTGATAAATTAAAAAACTTCGTCAAGGCATCAGAATCATGTTTTGTGACTCAAGCTACCTTAAGTATGATGATTAAAAAGCTAGAAGAAGAACTAGATGTGAAAATATTTGATAGAAGTAAACAGCCTGTTAAAACAACTGAAGTAGGGGATAAGCTGATTTTACAAGCACGTAAAATCATTTTAGAATCTAAGAAACTAAAAGAAATTATTCAAAATGAAAAAGGGATTGTGAGTGGCGAATTGAAAATTGGAATTATTCCAACTCTTGCGCCTTATTTATTGCCTTTATTTTTAAAGGAGTTTATGCAAACTTATCCTTTAGTGAAATTGGTTATTAATGAATTTACCACGGATGTGATTATGCAAAAATTAAAATCGGGGGATTTAGATACAGGTATTTTAGCAACACCATTGCACGATTCTGCAATTACAGAGCAAGCATTGTTTTATGAAAAATATTTTTTGTATGTAAATGTCAAAGAAAAAGGTTTTGACAAAAATTATGTCTTGCCAAAGGATATAGATGTCAACCGTTTGTGGTTGCTGGAAGAAGGACATTGCATGCGTTCTCAAATATTAAATTTATGTGCGTTAAAAAAACAAAAAGAATTAGAAGAACACTTTCATTATAATGCTGGTAGTATAGAAACCTTGAGAAATATGGTGGATAACAATTTCGGTATGACTATTATTCCAGAGTTAGCCACACATCATTTGAATTCATCACAAAAAAAGAGATTACGAATTTTTAAAGCACCTACGCCAGTGAGAGAAATCAGTTTAGTCACACATCGCGAATTTTTAAAAGCTAATTTAATTCAATCTTTAAAGGAAACTATCTTATCAGTTATTCCAAATGAAATGAAACAGAATAAGCAAATAAATGTTTTAGAGATTTAGTTGGTTTAAAAAATTTTCACTCAAAATCACAACGTATTCAACTTCAACTCAAACTCTGTATTGGCTGTATTAGTTGTAAAACTGATATAGCCATTTTTTTTATAAAAGTAAATGTTTGCCTTTTGTCCTTGCTCTGATTTTAAGATTACTTTATTTTCCAAGGCTTTCTTTCCCTTTGTTATATAGTTGTATGACTTTGTAGCAGTCATTAACGTCGTTTTTTTAAGCAAAAAAGTAGAGTTTCCTAAATCATCTATTCCTGTTGTGATAACGAATGGATTCAATGGCTTTTGATACTTGAATTTATCGTACTCGCTGATGTCATTCAGTATAAATTTTCCGTAAGTATCTCCTTTTTCAAAACTAATATAACCTGGAATAGCCGCAGTACTTATTAAAAACTTGGATGGCGTAAAAGCAAAATCTACATCGTCTGGCGCAATATCTATGTGCCATGAACTGTAATAACAAAACTGTAAAGGCTTACTTTGTTCGTAAACATCTAACCACACATCAAAGTTATTGTCTTTTAGTTTTTTAAATTCACGCACTTTTACATGAAACGATTTTAAGCCTTCTACTGATTTAGTTTGTATTGGTAATGGAAATTGTTTTTCTGCTCTTGTTATTACATCGCCAACACTGTCGATACACACTAAAAATAATTTATGCGCTTTGGATTGATTGGTGAAATTTTGTGTTTTGCTTTTAAAGTCCATCATACTGGCATCGTATATGCTTCCTATCACATCTATGTTTTTCCCTTTATTACTTACAATGACATTCGACATTAAAAAATAACGCGTATCACCTTTGGCGGTTAATTTTGTGCCTTTGATGATTTCGCTTGTATTGGCATTAATACGCAATATCCATTGCCCTTTTTTTAATCCGTCAAAAACATGAGCGTACACAATTACTTGATTACTATCCGCGTAAACCACCGATGCACGGTGAATGTATTTTCTTTCAAAAGCAAATTGCCATTTATAATCATATTCAAAAGACTTAGTCATATCTTTGACATGGTACTTTGATAAATAAAATTGTTTACCAGCGCTATCTGTATTGGTTCTGATAATATACATATCATCTTTATACGCATATTTTTCATCATCAAATGCCGTTAACGAATTAATATGATTGGCATCATAATTTTCGGCAGAGGCAATTTTTGCTAAAGTGTCGTTTACTCTTAATAAACTTACCATGTTTTTTTGGTTTGCTAATTGAAAGTAAAAGTTTAAAACATCGTGTAAGGTATCAACACTTATTTCTAAATAATCGGCTGTTGTATGTTTTCCTAAATCATACAATACGCTGTCTTGTAATTTTAATTGATAATTATAAGCGTAGCATTTAAACACTAAATTGGCTTTAGACTGCTCGTAGCCATATGTATAAATGTTATGATGAAAAGACAAAGCATTTGCTAACAATAAATTTTGTTTAGCAGACTGGCTTCTTAGTAGGTTTGAAGCAACTATTAGCGCAATTATTATGTAATGTTTTTTGCCCATTATTTACAAATATAGCCATTATCTGGAATTAAAAAAGATAGCTAAAACCACTTGCAAAAGCCCAATTTTTATGCTATTCTTGTGCTGCTAAATTAAAACTTACTATGAATACAAAACACTTAATTTTACCTTTGGTTGCAGGACTTTTTTTTACATCTTGTAAATCAAATCAAACCGATGAGATTGCAAATGATGCCGTTGTTAAACACGATACCATCACGAAAGAATCTTCTGAACCATTTGAATATGTGAGCGAACAATTTTCTGATTTAAGAATTTTACGCTACGAAATTCCTGCATTCGATCAATTATCTCTTCAGCAAAAAGAGTTATTGTATTATTTATCTGAAGCAGCTTTATGCGGCAGAGATATCATGTGGGATCAAAACTATAAATTCAATTTAACCATTCGTAAAACCATTGATGCTATTGTGAATGGTTATAAAGGCGATGTAAATAACGAAGACTATAAAAAATTTATGGTGTATGCTAAACGTGTTTGGTTTAGCCGCGGTATTCACCACCATTATGGTAGTGAGAAATTTTTCCCTGAATGTTCTCAAGATGTATTTTCAAAATTAATTTCTGAGGTTGATGCAGCTCAATTACCTTTAAATCAAGGGGAAGCTAAAGAAGCATTTATTGCGCGTTTAATGCCAATTATTTACGATCCAAAAATTGCTCCTAAAAAAGTAAGTTTAGATTCGAAGAAAGATTTGATTTTAAATTCGGCGGTTAACTTTTACGAAGGTGTGAATCAACAAGAAGCCATTGCCTTTTATGAGAAAATGGTTGATAAGAAAGATACGACTCCTGTAATGATTGGCTTAAATAGTAAGTTAGTAAAAGAGAACGGTGTCATTGTAGAGAAAGTTTGGAAAGTAGGAGGAATGTACACGCAAGCGATTGAGAAGATTGTTTATTGGTTAGAGAAAGCGGTAACTGTTGCTGAAAATGCTGAACAAAAAGATGCTTTACAAAAATTAGTAACGTTTTATAAATCGGGCTCTTTAAAAGATTTTGATACCTATAATATTGCATGGGTAAAAGATACACAAAGTGCGATTGACGTGACAAACGGATTTATTGAAGTATACGAAGATCCATTAGGAAAGAAAGCAACTTTTGAATCTGTTGTATCTGTTAAAGATTTTGAAGCTTCTAAACGTATTGCGATGATTGGAGCTAACGCACAATGGTTCGAAGACAATTCTACCTTATTGCCTCAACATAAAAAGAAAAACGTAAAAGGAATTTCTGCTAAAGTAATTAATGCGGTGATGGAAAGTGGCGATGCGGCTCCATCGACGCCAATAGGAATTAACTTACCAAACAACGAGTGGATTAGAGAAACACACGGTTCTAAATCAGTAAACTTAGGAAACATTGTAGAAGCTTATGAAAGGGCTGCTGGTGGAAGTGTGGTGAACGAATTTTACTACAATGATGCCATTAAGAAAAATGTATTAGACTTTGCTGGCTTAGCTGATAAATTACATACAGACATGCACGAGGTAATTGGCCACGCAAGCGGACAAATTGAACCAGGGATTGGACAACCGCACGAAACCTTAAAAAATTACGCATCTGCGTTAGAAGAAGGTCGTGCTGATTTAGTAGCCTTATATTATTTAATGGATCAAAAATTAGTGGATTTAGGAGTGATGCCATCTTTAGAATATGGTAAAGCATCTTATGACGAATACATTACAAAAGGCTTAATGGTTCAATTATCTCGTTTAAAATTAGGCGATAATATTGAAGAAGCTCACATGCGTAACCGTCAAATGATTGCTAAATGGGCTTTTGAAAAAGGACAAAAAGAAAACGTGATTGAAAAGAAATTTGAAAATGGCAAAACGTATTTTGTAGTAAACGACTATTTAAAATTACGTGTGTTGTTTGGCGAATTATTAAAAGAATTACAACGCATTAAATCTCAAGGAGATTATAAAGCAGGTAAAGCTTTAATTGAAAACTATGGTGTAAAAGTAGATTTAGCTTTACATAAAGAAGTTTTAGAGCGTTATAAAAAATTAGAAATGGCTCCTTACCAAGGATTTATTCAGCCTAAATTAATTCCAGTAATGAAAGACGGAAAAATCACAGACGTAAAAGTTGAATATCCAAAAAGCTTTACAGAACAAATGTTAGAGTATAGCAAAAACTATAGCTACTTACCAGTGATTAATTAAACTGTTTGTCATTGCAATCCGCTAGCTGGCGGAGAAGCTCCCGATAGCTATCGGGACTCATAATTAGTAAAAAAAGGAGGATAATTTATTATCCTCCTTTTTTTTGATTTACAAAAGAGTAATTTGTAATGCTGTTAACCGATTGATACCCCTCAATTTTTATAAAATATATTTTATTGTTCTCTTTCATATTTTTCTGATATTTCTTTTGTGAAATATTCTAATGGGAAACCTCTTATTTTCATCATAATTTGAATAAATGGATCAAGAAAAAAATAACATTCATAAAGAATTTTTCTTTTTTGTTTGACTAAATTCAAAACTTCAATTCTGCCATCTTTAGTTAATAGTTTTTCTCCTTGATGATTTAAAAATCTATGAATTAAATAATTTCTGGCATCTAATGCTTCTTCTAATTTGTCAATGAACTCATCATTAACTTCTGTTAATTCTTTTAATTGTTTAATTAAGTTACCTAACGTTTTTTTAGAAAGATTGAGCATATATTCGTCAATCTCCTCATCTTGTTTTTTGTTGGTAAAGTCAAAATCTTTTCTAGAAATCAACATTAAAAAACCAATTGAATATTCAAGTCTCTGTGAATCAAGAACAGCAAGCCCTAAAACATCAGTAATTGGTTTAATTTCTTTCTTATCTATCTGCATTTTCTTAATAGTGAATAATTAATCACTTTAACTAAATTAATCTTATTTCCCCAATATCTCCTTAAAGGTTTCCTTACCGGGCGTTAAATTCTTTAAATTAGAGATTAACATAAAAGCTTTTTCAACTCTTAGTTGAGGGCTTTTTACGGTGTTTACAAAATTTAAAATATAACGTTGCATGCCTGGTTTTAATAAATCAAAACGGCGTTTCCCTTCAGGATCTTGTTTAAATAGTTCTGTTAGTTCTTCTGGTACGTCAACTCCAAATTCGCTTGTATCTTCGGTTAAGATAACGGCTACCGTGTCGCCATTTTCAACACCTAATTCTTTCATGCGTTTGCTGTTGATGGAGATATAGGCTTTCCCTTCGGGCAAAGACATTAAACCACATTGAAAAGTGATTTGCTTATTTACTTCACATAGTAAACGTACTTTACCAATACCTCCTACTTTTTTTACAACCGTAGCTGGTATTTCTAAATAAAAAGTTTTTAAATAGCTGAGTTTATCAATTTGAGTTTTAAAACTAATCGGTTTCATCTAAAGATAATGAATGGTGTTTTATAAAATTTAACCACATAGACACATAGTTTTTTGCCTACATACAAATATAAGAAAACAGTCATACATAGGAAGCTTTGCTTCTTTATCATCAGAATCATAACGAATCTTAATAATCAGCGTTCCATTCCTTCAAATAAACAATAAAAAAAAGTCATCCGAGAGTATCGAATGACTTTATTATAAAATCTAATTTAAAATTAATTCTTTAACATTGTATAAAGAGAATCTTTTAAATGAACACGCTTTGCTCTTAATTCATTTAAATGCTCATCAGTTGTTGCAGTAGCGCCACTTTCGTAGCTGTGAATTTGATGATCTACATCGTGGTATTCGTCAAATTGTTTTCTGAAATGAGTATCTGTTGTTTTTAACTCATGAATTTTATCTTTCATTTCAGGAAATTCGTGTAATAAATCGTGTTTTTGCATGGCTATAGTTTTTTAAGTGTAGTCAAATTTAAAAACACAGAAAATGAAATGAAAGAACAAAAATCACTTTGCAATCTGACAAATGTCATGTTTTATTTATCCTAACAATACACACCAAGCATCTTTTACTTTATTTGCGTCTAATAAAGCTTTGGCATATTGGTGTTTCTCTGTATCTGATGAAAATTTTTGCGATAAGGTTTTGTTAAAAGCAACCACTTCCTCTTGAGTTGGTAAAACTTCTATGTTCCCTAATTGACCTAAGTTATTACCAGTTAAAACTGTGCTTGATTTGATTGATGAAGGTATATTGTCAAAACCAATGCCAATGGTCGTAATTGGTTTTTCAATTTCAAATAAAGCATCACCATGCGCTCTGCAATACCAATTGCCGCCCATGCGTGCTACTAAATCTATTTTTTGTTGGTCAATTAAATTGTGTTCATTTAATACGGATTCATCAATGTGAATTTTTATAATTTCACACATTACTAAATTGCAATTACCAATTTCTTTTACTTCAAATACTTTACATTCAAGTTGCACCGGACTTTCTTTAACACGCATTGGTTTTACTAATTCGGATGCAATAGGTGTAAAGCCTGCCTTCGTGAATTCGCTCACGCCTTTTTCGTAAGGGCTACTTGCTAAACTCATTTGATGAACCATGTTATAGTTCACAATATTAATTACACACTCAGGAACTTCTTTAATATTTAAGTGCGTATCTTTTGCTTGACCAGTTCGTCCGCTCAAGTTTGGCGAGAAAATAGCAATAGGAGGTTTTGCACTAAACACATTAAAAAAACTGAAGGGTGCTAGGTTATGATTTCCTTTTGCATCAACCGTACTTGCAAAGCAAATAGGACGCGGGCCAATAGCGCCTAATAAATATTGATGTAATTGAGGAACGTTTAATTCGGAAGGTGTGAGTGATAACATTTTTTTAGTTATAAGTTATGAATTATAAGTTAAGATGCTTTAGCAATTTTTGAAATTAAATCTGGGTCGCCTAAAATTTCGGTGCAGGTAACAACCGAGCTAACGGTTACACCTAATACGCCGTGTAAATTTAAATTCTGACCAGTTAAAAATAAGTTATTTACTTTAGTACGAGGAGTAATAAAAGTTTTTAAAGGCTCTTTATAATCTTTAATAGCGCCATATAAAGAACCGTCTCTACTTCCAATATAATCACGATAGGTAAGTGGCGTAGCGCTGGTATAAGATTTTACTTTTGATTTCACACCAGGGATTCTTTTTTCGAGAGCATCCAAAAGCTTTTCTGATTTTTCAATTTTAAAAGCTTCGTAATCATCACCTCTATAATTTATGTTGTTAGGAATGATACTTTTTGTGTCCCACCATTTAGCGCATTCTTCATGACGCATGTAACCCATGGCTGTGAAGTTTTCTGTATAATCGGGATGTTTAGAATTTGTGTTTCCAAACACCGCAAGCGATTCTGGCCATTTTTTTTCATCATAAAACGGACCAGCCCACACGTCCGGATTAATTAAGTGATAAATATTGTGGTCTAGATGTTTAAAGGATTGCTCTTTCATTACTACGTTTAGCATAAAAACAGAAACGGTATTTTCTAAACCTTTAATACGATTTTTATAAGCAGTTCGTAATTGCGGTCCTTCAACCATATCAATGGTTTTACTTAAATCAATACCCGAAATAAATGTTTCCCCTTCAATACGTTCTCCATTTGTTAATTCAACTGATTCAATGCTATCGCCATCAAATACAAAACGTTTGGCTTCGTGATAATTTAAAATTTCGCCACCCATCGCTTTAATATTGTTACTCATTATTTTAGCAATTTGTGAACTACCATCAATACATCGGTAAGAACTTTCGATGTAAGAATTAACTACCAATGCATGAACGTAAAATGGTGATTTGCCAGCAACACCAGCGTACAACATATTATTGCCACCAATTACTTTTTGTAATTTTTCATCTTTAAAAAGGGAGTTGATGTAGGTTTGAGAATCTACTTGTAAATGCCATGCGTTTGTAAAATCTTTCTTTTCGTTAGATAAATTATACATCGGAAAATCGGCACAGGTTTCTCTTACCTTTTGAATATATGTTTTAAGTGCTTCTCTTTCGTGAGGAAAAATAGCCGCTAGTTGTTCTACAAAATTATCATAGCCTTGCGCATGTGGATATAATTGTTCATCACCTTCAAAAGAAATCATATCAAAGCCATTTTCATTTAGCTTTTGTAATTTCAAATCTTTCATGAGGTTGAAATACTGAAAATAGCGATTCAAATTTTGCCCTTCATCTAATCCACCAAGATAGTGAACACCTGTTTCAAAAATGGTTTTATCTCTGCTATAGATTTGCATAGAGCCTCCAATTTGTCTGTTTTTTTCTAATACACAAACTTTCATTCCGTGTTTAGCCAAAATGTATGCTGTGCATAAACCACCTAAGCCACTTCCTATTATAACTGCGTCGTATTTTGCCATAAAATCTTACCCCAAGTATAAACAAAAATTACAAAATAAAGTTGATGAGTTTAGAACTTATTGTTACTTTTAAGTTCATTAAAATTAATGCGAAAGACGACCCATTTTTACTATTTTTTGCTACTTATATTAGTGAGTATGACTTTTTATGCTCAAACCTATACCATAAGTGGTAAAGTATTTGATTCTGAGTCAAAAGAGCCCTTACCCTTTGTTCCAGTCTTGATTAAAGGTACAACAGTTGGCGGAACGACTGATTTTGACGGTAATTATTCCATAACCACCTCAAAATTAGGCGATTCAATTGTGGCTACTTATGTAAGTTACAAAAAACAGACACGAGCAATTAAGCGTGGTGAAAGCCAAGTGGTGAATATGCCCATGGTTTTAGAAGGGGTTAATTTATTGGAAGTTGTTGTAAAAGCAGGCGAAAATCCTGCTCATCGCATTATTAGAAACGTGATTGCCAATAAAGAGTTTAATAATAAACGTAAACTCGACGCCTATCAATACGAAACATATAATAAAGTGGAGTTTGATTTAAACCGCATTCCCAAAGAAATGCGAGAAAGGAAATTATTTAAACCCATCAAATTTGTGTTTGATAATGTAGATAGTTTAAACTCAGGTGAAAAACCATCCTTACCTATTTTTATAACAGAGGCTATTTCGGAGGTGTATTTCAGAAGCAATCCTACTCTCAAAAAAGAAGTGATTAAGGCTAATAAAATTACAGGTATTGAAAACACCAGTGTTACATCTGTGATGGGAGATATGTATCAAAACATTAATGTGTATGATAATCATATTTTAGTGTTTAATAAAGATTTTGTAAGCCCCATTTCGGATAACGGTTTCTTTTATTATAAATACTATTTAGAAGATAGTTTGTTTATTGGTAGTACACGTTGTTACCAAATTCGTTTTAAATCTAAACGTCCACAAGAGTTATTCTTTAGCGGTAATATGTGGATTTCAGACACAACTTGGGCCGTTAAACGTTTAGAGATGAGTATTCCAAAAGATGCGAATATCAATTTTATTAACGCTGCTAACATTGTTCAGGAATTTACTCAGGTTGATAGTACTTGGATGTTGAGCAAAGATAGATTGGTGATTGATTTTGCCATGAATAAAAATCAAGTTGGTATTTACGGACGAAAAACAACCTCTTATAAAGACTTTAAAATCAATCAGCCAAAGGAAACGAAGTTTTATGAATTTGGGGATAAAATTGTGGTGGAGGATTCTGCCTTATTGTATTCAAATGATTTTTGGGACAAAAACCGACATGATAGTTTGTCGATTCGCGAGAAGAAGATTTATCACATGATTGATACAATCAAAACATTACCTGTATATCGTACTTGGGTGGATGTGTTAACCATTTTTGTATCAGGTTATAAAGTGGTTAATAATTTTGAAATAGGACCTTATTTTAACTTGGTAAGTTATAATAGAGTAGAGGGTTTGAGAACTCGTTTTGGCGGACGAACCAGCAGTAAATTTAGTAGATGGTACGAGTTGCAAGGCTACGTAGCTTATGGTTTTAAAGACGAAAAATTTAAGTATAGTTTAGGATTTAAGAGTTTTATTTCTAAAAAACCACATCGCCAATTAATAGGAATGACTTATAAAAGCGATTATGAAATTTTAGGTCAAAGTCAAAATGGTTTTTCTCAAGATAATATTTTTGCTTCTTTATTCAGAACAAGTCCTTTAACTAATTTAACGCGTGTTGATCAAACCTATGCTTGGTACGAAAGAGAGTTGGTAGATGGATTAACCTCTAAGGTTACTTTAATAGGAAGAACAATCACACCTTTAATTGCTAATGCCTACACGTATTATAAAAACGATGGAAGCATCGCTACGAAAGAAAATATTAGAAATACAGAAGTAAGATTAAACATGCGTTTTGCCTATAAGGAAAAGTTTATTAGTGGCGATTTTAGTAGAATTAGTTTAGGAACTAAATGGCCAGTAATGCAGGTAACCTATGCTAAGTCATTGCAAAATGCGTTTCGTGGGGAGTATGATTATCAAAAAGTGGTTTTAAATGTGAGTGATAGAATTCGTTTAATTTCTTTATTAGGTTATACGGATTATACTGCCGAAGTTGGGAAAATATTTGGCGCAGTTCCTTATCCTTTAATGGAATTACATGGTGGTAACGAAACGTATGTATATGATTTGGGGTAGCGTAAACGAAAAAAACAGAAAAACTTTAATTTTCCCAACCACCTTAAATGCTTTAGGCAACGAACCTTACGTAGAAATAACGGCTGGTATTGAAAATATATTTAAAGTATTTAGAATTGATGCCTTATGGCGTTCTACCTACCTCAGACCAAAAGCCATCGATAATTTTGGAGTGAAATTTGGTTTTCAGCTAGCATTTTAATTTTTCTAAAAAATCTTTTTGGTTACCCAAAAATCAGAATAGTTCCCTTCACATTTTTTGTAATTTTACCTCGTCTATCTTTGTTATATTTGATAGATAAATTAGTTTAAGCGCATGATACTACGTTCAGAAAATTTAGTAAAAAAATATAAAAACAGAACCGTTGCAAACAACGTGAGCGTTCAGGTGCAACAAGGTGAAATTGTTGGATTACTCGGGCCAAATGGAGCAGGTAAAACAACGTCTTTTTATATGATTGTGGGAATGGTAAAACCAAACTCAGGAAAAATATATTTAGATGATAAAGACATTACTAGCGAACCCATGTATAGACGCGCACAATTGGGAGTTGGATATTTACCTCAAGAAGCATCTGTTTTTAGAAAGTTAAGCATCGAAGATAATTTAAGAGCTGTTTTGCAAATGACCAATAAAACAAAGGCAGAGCAAGAACACAAAGTAGAAAGCTTATTAGATGAATTTGCTTTGCACCATGTGCGTAAAAATTTGGGAGATCAATTATCTGGTGGTGAAAGACGTAGAACAGAAATTGCTCGCGCATTAGCAACCGACCCAAAATTTATTTTATTGGATGAGCCTTTTGCAGGTGTTGATCCAATTGCTGTAGAAGATATACAAAGTGTAGTTCGTAAATTAAAAGATAAAAATATTGGTATTTTAATTACAGATCATAATGTACACGAAACTTTAAATATTACAGATAGAACCTATTTGTTGTATGCAGGAGAAGTTATAAAATCTGGTTCAGCCGAAGATTTAGCAAATGATGAAATGGTTCGTCGTGTGTACCTTGGAGCTAATTTTGAATTAAGAAAGTAATTGTCAGCTAATTCACATAAATCTTTAGATGAAGTTCACTCTTCCGTAAACACTTCTAGCAAAGGTGGCTTCAGAAAATTATTAGCTTTTATTGGCCCCGCCTACATGATTAGTGTAGGGTATATGGATCCAGGAAACTGGGCAACGGATATTGAGGGCGGAAGTAAATACGGTTATAGTTTAATTTGGGTATTAGTGATGAGTAATTTAATTGCTCTCTTGCTTCAAAGTCACTGTATCAGATTAGGTGTAGTTTCTGGTAGAGATTTAGCACAAGCTTCTAAAGATCATTACTCAAAATTTATCAATTATTTTCTTTACGTGTTAGCCGAAATTGCTATTGCTGCTTGTGATTTAGCAGAAGTAGTTGGTATGGCTATTGGTATCCATTTATTGTTTCCATCTATTTCTATTTTAGGAGGAGTTTGTATTACTGTACTAGATAGTTTTGTTCTCTTGTTTTTATTGAATGCAGGTATTCGAAAATTAGAAGCATTTATTATTTCCCTGGTCGCCATTATTGGTGTATCTTTTTTTATTCAATTATTAATTGCCAAGCCTGATATTGTTGAAATTTCAAAAGGCTTAATACCAGGATTTACTAATGAAAACGCTTTATACATTGCTATTGGTATTATTGGCGCTACGGTCATGCCGCATAATTTATATCTGCATTCTTCCTTAGTTCAAACGCGACAGTTTGAACGAACTCCAATAGAAATAAAAAAAGCCATTCGTTTTAATATTATAGATAGTGCTGTGGCATTGAATTTAGCATTGTTTGTAAACGCTGCTATTTTAATTATTGCTGCCACTACTTTTTTTAATACAGGTGTTGAAGTTACTGAAATACAAGACGCTCATAAGATGATGGCGCCCATGTTAGGTAGTACCTTAGCGCCATTATTATTTGCCATTGCTTTAATTGCTGCTGGACAAAGCTCAACGATAACGGGCACTTTAGCTGGACAAATCATTATGGAAGGTTATTTGAATTTAAGATTACAGCCTTGGATTCGTAGATTGTTAACCCGTTTAATTGCTATTGTTCCCGCATTTTTAACCATTTATTTTTTAGGAGAAGAAAAAACAGGCGATTTATTGGTATTAAGTCAAGTGATTTTAAGTTTACAATTAGGTTTTGCTATAATTCCATTAATCCACTTTGTGAGTAATAAAAAACGCATGGGAGAATTTACGATTCCGATGTGGCAAAAAATTGCTTCGTGGATTTCTGTTTCAGTGATTGTGTTTTTAAACTGCCAAATGCTATTTAATAAGGTAAAAGAATGGTTGCAAGATTCTGAATATGCCATTTTGATAGGCGCAATTGTAGTTCCTTTTATGATTTTGTGTTTAGGTATTTTACTATATATCACTTTTGAACCTTTATTTAAAAAACATAAACAAACCGTATCTTCTCAGTTTCATGGAGATGTGCCTAAAATTAAATTCGAAACACCAAAAGCTTATTCTTCTATAGCCATTACTGTTGATTTTAGTAGTAGTGATAGTAAAGCCATCAATAAAGCCTTACAACTTGGCGGTAAAAATGCACATTACGTTTTAATTCATGTTTTAGAAAGTACGAATGCCGTTATGTATGGCGAGGATACTAACGATTTTGAACGAAATGAAGACAGTGAGAATCTATTAGCGTATAAAAATCAATTAATAGAGCAAGGTTATTTTTGTGAATTTCAATTAGGCTTTGGTCGACCTAAAACAGTCATTCCTGATTTAGTAAAAGACTGTGATTTACTGGTAATGGGTACTCACGGACATACTACTTTTAAAGATTTATTGTTTGGTACAACGGTAGAAAGTGTTCGCCATAAAATAGACATACCTTTAGTGTTGGTTTAATATGATTTTTATCGTAAATAAAATAGATAAATCAATTTTTTAAGTTTAAAATTTCCCTTATTTTGCAGTAAAATTTAATACTTGCAAATAGTAGTCAATACTCGCTTATTACTAAAAAATAAATTAGATGGCATTGGGTGGTTTAGTTATCAAACACTAAAACGCATTACCCAAAATAATCCAGATGTGCATTTTGTTTTTTTATTTGATAGAGATTATGATGATGAATTTATTTTCTCTGACAATATTACTCCATTAGTTTTAGGGCCTCAAGCACGCCATCCTTTTTTATATTATGCATGGTTTCACATGTCGGTTAAAAATTTATTAAATCGGATGAACCCTGATTTGTTTTTATCTCCCGACGGTTTTTTATCTCCTGGCGCTAAATGCAAACAATTGCCAGTCATTCATGATATTAATTTTTTACACAATCCTAAAGATTTAAAACCTTTAACGAGTAAATATTATAATCACTTTTTTCCGAAATATGCAAAATTAGCTACACGTATTGCCACGGTATCTGAATATAGTAAAGCTGATATTTCTAAAAACTATCAGATTGATGCAAATAAAATTGATGTAGTATATAATGGCATTAACGAAGGATTTGCTCCTTTATCAGAACCATCACAACAAATTATAAGAGATAAATTCTCACAAGGTAAACCATATTTTTTATTTGTAGGTTCTCAAAGTCCACGTAAAAATTTAAACAGGCTCATTGCCGCTTTTGATTTGTTTAAAGAGCAAACACAATCAGATTACAAATTAGTATTAGTAGGTGCTGTTTATTCGAGTGAGGGAGATGTGAAGCGAGTGATTGATAAATCGAAATTTAAAAACGATATTATTTTTACTGGAAGACAACCACAAGAAGAATTAGAGAAAATTATGGCAAGTGCTTTTGCATTGACATTTGTTCCATACTTTGAAGGATTTGGAATCCCTATTGTGGAAGCATTGCAATGCGAAATCCCAGTAATATGTAGTAGAACAACCAGTATGCCTGAAATTGCTGGCGAGGCAGGATTATTAGTTAATCCTTATGAAGTAACAAGTATTAGCGATGGAATGGTAGAATTGTTTCATAACAGTAAATTGCGTAATCAATTAATTGAAAAAGGTAAAACACAAAAAGATTGTTTTTCTTGGGATAAATCAGCAGACCTGCTTTGGAAAAGCATTACTAAGTGTTTATGAGTTCACCAATTAGTAAATCTGCTTTTATTAAAGCTGAGCAATGTTTAAAGCATTTTTTTCTTTATAAAAATCATCCTTATTTGCGAGATTCTTTATCTAAAGAAAAGCAATTGATTTTTAAGCGTGGAACAGATGTTGGTATTTTTGCGCAACAATTATTTCCAGGTGGAATTGATGTAACTGCTGGTGAAAAAAGAGACCAACAACTGTTTGCCGAAAAAACAAAACACTTAATTGCCCAAGGAACCAAAACCATTTACGAAGCCACCTTTATTTTTGATGATTTATTGGTAATGGTTGATATTCTTCATAAACAAGATGATCATTGGATTGCCTATGAAGTAAAAAGCTCCTTAAAAATTACAGAAACTTACGTAAAAGATGCATGCTTTCAATACTATGTGATTAAAAATTGCTTGCCTGATTTAGTAGATTTTAATTTACTAACGATGAATCCAAAATATGTTTTAGAAGGTGAATTAGAAATTCAAAAACTATTTAAAACAACTTCTATTATGAAGGATGCTTTAAAAAATGTTAGTTATTTCGCTCACAAAACACAAATTGCAAAATTAACCTTAGAGCAAAATAAAATTCCTGATATAAAAATAGGAGCGCATTGTTTTCAACCTTATGAATGCGATTTTTTAGGCACTTGCTGGAAAAATATCAATGAACCAAATTCTGTTTTAACGCTTGGTAAATTAACCAAACAAGCTATGTTTGAATTGTATGATCAGAACATCAAGCGTATTGATGAAATTGATATTAATACCATTCAACATAAAGAAATTAAAATTCAGGTTAAGGCGGCTATTGAGCAGAAGGAGCAAATTTTCGAAGAAGAAGTAAAGGCATTTATATCAAACATCAAACAACCAGTTTGTAGTTTAGATATTGAAGTATGGATGCCTGCTATTCCATACTATAATGGCACAAAGCCCTTTCAGCAAATCCCCTTTTTGTTCTCCATGATTTCTGAAGAAAATGGCGATATAAAAAACTATAGTTATTTTAAACCTATCGAAGAAGATTTACGAAAAGAATTTTTAGAACATATTTTATTGGTAACAAAAGATTTTCAATCTATTTTAATGTTTGATAAATCTTTAGAAGAAACGGTTCTAAATCAATTAGCTGTATTGTATCCTGAATTCAGTAATGATATTACCGATTTCAAAAACAAGATTATTGATTTAGCAGAGCCAATTAAAAAAGGAAATTATTACCATCCCGATATGAAAGGTAATTTCACATTAAAGAGCATTGCTCCTTTAGTGAATCAAGAAGCAGGATTTAATAATTTAGATATACAGTCTGGCATTAGTGCCATGTATATTTATGAAAGTTTGTTAGAACAAAATGCGATTGAATCTGAACATATTAAGCAACAATTAATTGATTACTGTGAAATGGATGCGTTAATTACTTATCAGTTATTGAATTTTTTCAGAAGCAAATTAGATTGATATTCTGGTTTGTTTTGTGTTAGATCTAATGTTCGAGTTGGTCAGGGGTCTTTTTCTATTCAAACACCTTCAGTTTATAACAACCCAAAGATTTGATTGAAACAACACCACTATAAAACTTTCAAGCTTTAGAGCTTTTAGACATGAAATTGAATTTGATGAAAAATATTTATTGTAATTCTTTGATAATGTTAATTTGCAACTAAAATTCCTCATACTCATTATCTTTTTTCCTGTTGTGTTTGTCGCACAATTCAGGATTGATACGGCACGTAGAGTAAACTACCTAGCAATTCCGATTTTATTTAAAACGCCTGAAACTGGCTGGGCTTATGGCTTATCCGCATCTGCTAATTTTAAAACAAGTTTTAAAAACGATACCTTAACTAGAACATCTGTAATTACAGCTTTAGGTATTTTCTCAGAGCGTCAACAAAACATACAAGGCTTAGATGCCACTATTTATTTTCCTAAGGAAAAATATATTTTATACTTTAATTCATCACATAGTTATTTTCCTGATAATTTTTGGGGAATAGGACAAAATTCAAAAAACACTGACTTAGAGCGTTATGTGTTTGAAAATGTAGTTGTATCATCTCATATCAAACGAAAATTTTTTAAACATACTTTTTTCGGAATTCTGGCAGATTATCAAAATGTATTTAGAATACAATATGCAGAAGGTGGTTTAATGGATTCTATTTCTTTTTTTGGGAAAACAAGTTATAATGAAGCAGGAATTGGAGTTTCAGCAAGCTATGATACCAGAAACTCAACCTTTTGGCCAACTAAAGGGGTGTTTTTGCAAACTCAATTTACAACTTATAATAAAGAGCTTGCTTCAACCTATTCGTTTAATAAATGGACCGCCGAAGTACGTTTATTTAAACAAATAGCTAAAGGACATATTTTAGCTTGTCAGTTATATAATTATTCAACATTTGGCCAAACGCCTTATCGTTCGATGGCTACACTTGGAGGAGCTGGAAATTTGAGAGGTTTTTATACCGGACGATTTAGAGATAATTCGATGTATTCCGCTATTGTAGAATACCGTGCTCATATTTATTGGCGTATAAGCGCATGCGTATTTGGCGGAGTAGGCGATGTGTATAATCAGCCAAAAAGTATAAACACTGGTAGTTTAAAAGGCAGTTTTGGTGGAGGATTAAGATTATCAATCATTGAAAAAGAAAAGTTGAATTTAAGAGTAGATTATGGTTATTCCGATAACTATAACCGTGGTTTTTACTTCACCATTGGGGAGTGTTTTTAGGGGTATTTATTTAACATTCTTTAGTTCATAGTTTCTTCATCCACAAGCCTAATTTTCCCTTATCACATTAACTTTAAGCTTTACAAATTATTAAAGTTAATCATGTCAAAAATTAAAGTTGGAATTCTGTTTGGTGGTCGTTCTAAAGAACGTGAAATTTCGTTTGCAGGTGGAAGAACTGTTTATGATAATTTAAATAAATCTATATTCGAAGCAATTCCTTTGTTCGTTGATTCTTTTGGTAATTTTATATTATTGGATTGGAACTTTGTGTATAAAGGAACGATCAGAGATTTTTATCCGCCTGTAGAATTTATTCCAGCAACAAATACCGATTTTCAATACTATGCAGAAAACCTAGGAGCTTTAACAGTTCAACAACAAGATGAATTAATTTCTAAAATTGGAAAAAAAATTCAAGCACATGAATTAGGCTCTTTAATTGATTTCGCATTTTTAGCATTACATGGCCCTTATGGTGAAGATGGTCGCATACAAGGACTTTTAGAATATTTACACATTCCCTATTCAGGTAGCGGAATTTTGCCAAGTGCCATTGGTATTGATAAAAGCGTTCAGAAAAAATTAATGGTGAATGCAGGATTTAATAGTCCTAAACATTTTACCATTGATAGAACCGATTGGATTAGCGGAAATGTAAAAGGTGTTTGGGAAAAAGCCAAATCAGAAATTGGTTTTCCAATGGTTATTAAACCTGCTAATCAAGGTTCGTCAATTGGTATTTCAATTTTAAGTACTGAAGCCGAATTATTATTTATATCAACCATCGAAAAAGCATTATTTCTAAAATGGATCGACGGTACTTATTGGCAATCATTATCCGACGCGGCTAAAATTGATTACATCAGAACTGTCTCCGATATTCGTGAAGGCATTGGAATGCCTGTAAAAGTAAATGTTAGCCTGAGCAACAATAACGTAAACGAAGTAGTTTTCTACAATCAATACGAATTAATTGATTTTCTAAATGCACATTGTAGCAATACTCATAACGTTGTTTTACAAGCATTAGATGGAGAAAGCACGGTGATTATTGAAGGATTTATTGAAGGGAAAGAATTCTCTTGTATTGTATTGGAAGATACTGATTCTAATAATGTGGCAATAGCTTTACCTCCAACCGAAATCAGAAAAGGAAAAGAATTATTTGATTACCGTAGTAAATATTTACCAGGCTTATCTCGTAAGATAACACCTATAGAAGCAACAGACGAACAAATTAATGCTATCAGAAAAGAATGCGAACGTTTATTCTCTGAATTATGTTTTGATGTCTATGCTCGCATTGACGGCTTTTTAAGTACTGATGGTAAAGTATTTTTAAATGATCCAAATACCACATCGGGAATGATGCCGTCTTCTTTCTTCTTTCATCAAGCGGCAGAAATTGGCTTAACACCTTCTCAATTACTAACATACATTATTCGGACGTCTTTAAGCAAACGCATTAAAAATTCTAAAGGAGCATTCATTTACGAAACATTATTACATAAATTGGATACGTTTTTAGATGATGAAAAAAATGCCATCAATAATAAAATTCCAGTAGCGGTTATATTGGGAGGTTATTCTTCTGAGCGACATATCTCAGTTGAAAGTGGAAGAAATATTTTTGAAAAATTAGCATCATCAGAAAAATATTCGCCAATACCAGTTTTTTTAACAGGTGATAATGCGAATCATTTAATGTATCAAATTCCTATCAATGCTTTATTAAAAGATAATGCAGATGATATTAAAGATAAAATCAACAATTGGAAAATACATCCAGTAGTCAAACAAATTATTGCAGAGTGTAAAACCATTACTGATAAATATGGTTCACCAAATAATTTAATTGCACCAAAACAATTAAGCTATGCTGATTTAGCAAAGGAAGTAAAACAAGTGTTTATTGCTTTGCATGGAAGACCAGGAGAAGACGGTGCTATTCAAGAAAAATTAGAAGCTGTTGGTTTAACCTATAATGGTTCTGGAAAAGAAAGTTCATCCATTACCATTGATAAATTTAGAACCAACGAAATTTTAATGAAGCATGGTTTCTTGGCAGCAAAACATTGTTTAATTACAAACGATGATTGGAAAATAATAAGGAAAAGGTTAAGCAACAACTTCAAAACGATTACGTGTATCCCTTAATTGCAAAACCGGTGGATGATGGATGTAGTAGTGCTGTTAAAATGATTAAAAGTTTTGAAGAGTTTGAAGCTTTTGCAACTTTGATATTTAGAAGTTCGGAAGCATTTGATGCTAAGTCAGCAGAAATATTGCATATTAAGGATAAAGAAGAATTTCCTCAAAAAACTGTTTTATTGGTTGAAGAATTGATTAGTAAAAATGGCGCTAAGCATTTCTTAGAAATAACAGGCGGTATGTTAACTAAGCTGAATGCAAAAGGAGAAGTGGAGTATGAGGTGTTTGAAGCATCAGAAGCATTAGCAAGTGGTGAAATATTAAGTTTGGAAGAGAAATTCTTGGCAGGTCAAGGACAAAATATTACGCCTGCTCGTTATTCACGAGATGAAAAAGAAAGACAGTTGATTTCTAATAAAGTAAAGGAGACTTTAGGAGCTGCGGCAAAGGTGTTGAATATTGTTGGCTATTGTCGAATTGATGCTTTTGTGAGAATATTTGACGTGAATCATGTGGAAGTTATCTTCATAGAGGTCAACTCGTTACCAGGTATGACGCCTGCCACTTGCATTTATCATCAAGCAGCTATTAATGGATATAAACCTTATAGTTTTATTGATCGAATTTTGGACTTTGGAGCTCAAAAAAGTGCCCCAGTTTTGAGTTAGAGCATTTTGGGTTTTAAACAAGTGCTTTAATTATTTATAAAATATTGATATTCAATATTTTATAAATATAATTAACCTCTTTTTAACGTGTAATTAACACGTAAGAAACATATTTTGAACATTTTTTGGTAGGGTTATTTCGATGTCTTCGTCTAATAAGTTAGTTTATTAACAATTTTGCGTTTACCTTTGTTAATAACTGTAACTATACCGCCATGTTCGAGATTTTAAAAAACTTTGAAAGTAAATTCGGTTCTCTTAAGAAAAAGGGACTAAGAATCGAAGGTTTATCAATGATAGACCCAAAACGTAAGAAACATGTCATCATGATTTCTAAGCCGTTTTTATTTGATAATCGTTTGTTACCAAAAACATACGAAGGTTTAGATATTAAATCAAAAATTGAAGGTGGTTTGCCTGAAGAATTTAAAATTGAGAAAGAAGCCATCAAAAAAGATTATTTATGGGCTCCAAATAAATTTGAAAAATACGTTGATCGTTGTTCTGAAGATATCAAAAAACAATTCGGAAATCCAAACATGTCTCGTACAGAAATGTTAGATGCATTAGCATTTGGAAGTTTTGAAGATCACAAACAAAAAACATTAAATTTAATTAAAGAAGGAAAAATTCCTGCTATTAGTTTAAATTAAGATAAGCAATTGACTAGGGTATAATTAAGGGTTAAACTTTTATAAATTGCGTAAAAATCCTCTCAGAAATGAGGGGATTTTTTTTGCACAAAAATAGCCACATAGCCACATTGATAAGATAGATGATTGGTGTTTTTGAAATTATAAGTATCACATAGGGAAGCGTCGCTTCCCTGCTATGTTGCCTTACTTTTCTGCTGTTAGCTAACTAGATAAAACCTATGTATCTATGTGGTTAAAAAACTTAATACATAACAAATGTGAAATAAGTATTGTAAAATCAGGGTTTTAAACCATATATTTACGTCAATTAAAAAGTGAGTAACGTTGTAGATCAAATAAAAGCGCCCATTAACCACCACATGGATGAGTTTGAAATTAAATTCAAACAATCCATGAAAAGTAGTGTGCCATTACTTGATAAAATCACTAATTATATTGTCAAACGAAAAGGGAAACAAATTCGTCCCATGTTTGTGTTTTTAAGTGCACAAAGCGCAGGAACTATTAATGATAGTTCTTACAGAGCAGCATCTTTAATTGAATTATTACATACACAGCTACTTTAGTTCATGATGATGTTGTAGATGACAGTAATGAGCGTCGCGGTTTTTTTAGTGTAAATGCTTTATGGAAAAATAAAATTGCCGTTTTAATTGGAGATTTTTTATTGTCAAGCGGCTTATTATTATCCTTAGACAACAATGATTTTCATTTACTGAAAATTGTGAGTACTGCCGTGCGTGAAATGAGCGAGGGCGAATTATTGCAAATTGAAAAGGCTCGTAAGCTTGATATTTCCGAAGAAATTTATTTTGAAATTATTACTAAAAAAACAGCAGCCTTAATTGCCGCTTGTTGTGCAGCAGGTGTAGCTTCTGTTACTACCGACGAAAAAGTAATTAATCAATTCAAGGAATTCGGAATTAATACAGGAATAGCATTTCAAATTAAAGATGATTTATTTGATTTTGGTGATGATACTTCTATAGGTAAACCAACAGGTATTGATATCAAAGAAAAGAAAATGACTTTGCCTTTAATTTATGCACTAAATAATAGTACATGGTTAGAGAAACGTAAAATCATCAACATCGTTAAAAATCATAACGATGACCCGAAAAAAGTAGCAGAAGTAATTTCTTTTGTGATTGAAAAAGGTGGCATTCAGTATGCTGAAAAAGTAATGCACCAATACAAGGATAAAGCACTAGCGCAGTTAGCGTCTGTTCCTGATAGTCCTTCAAAACAAAGTTTAATACAATTAGTTAATTATTCAATTGAACGAAAAAAATAGTAGCAATGAAAAAAATATTCATATTAATAACAACTAGCTTAATTTGTTTGACATTCTTTTTTTCAAATTGTAAAGGTGGTGCCGCTGACGCTGAGAAAATAAAACAAGATTCTTTAAAATCTATTTCAAAAGCTGATTCATTAAAAATTGCAAATGAGTTAAATAAATATTTAATTACTCCTCCAGATCCTGATTATACTGGTGATTACACAGATAAATACCCCAACGGTGTTATTAAATTTACTGGCTTTTTTAGATTTGGTCAACGCCACGGACAATGGATGGCTTTTTATGAAAATGGAATTAAATGGAGTGAATGTTTTTACGACAAAGGATTAAAACATGGCTCTACTCAAGTATTTTATCCCAACGGAAATTTAACGTATTCAGGTTGGTATAAGCAAGATCAAAAAGATAGTCTTTGGTTTTGGTATGACGACAAAGGCAAAGAAGTTGACAGAAGAGCTTACAGAATGGGTGTTGAAACTGGTTTAGTGAATTAAACTAAATATTCTGTCTTCTAATTTTAATAGCATCAGCAAAACTGATGTTATGAATTTTAGAATCTAACCAAGCATAGAAATTAAAATACTCTAAAGCATTTTTCTCGTATTTGTCTTTAAATACTTTTTCTAATTCTTCTTTAAATTTAATATAGGTTTCTTTTTGTTTGCTATCACGCTTAGAAAGAGCAATCTTTTTAAAGTAATCTAAAAACACAGATTCAAACTTATATTGTTTTTCTTGCTGATTGAAGAAACGAACGCTTGATTTGTAGATGTATGATAATAAATCATCATTACCTAACTCAAAATGTACTATTAAATTGATAAGTTTCGAGATTCGAATCACATCTTGTCTTAAATCATCGTAATTGGTATTGATAATTCTGTTTAGCCAATGTAAGGCTTTGTTATATTCACCAACACCAAAGTACACCATACTAATGGTATGATATATACGTACTAAATCTTCGTTATTTATTTTTGATTCGTATTTGTCTAAACCTTTAATAACATAAGGAATCACATTGGTTGCCTTATCATGCTGCCCGATATAGGAATACAGAACCATCTCGGTAATATAGGATTGAGTAAAAATAGTAATTTGTAAATCGGTTGCCTTAAACATTTCGTTTAGCGACAATGATTTTAATTTATCAATCATTTTAAATCCGTCATTATACTGTTTCTTTATGGCACAGTAACGTACTAAGTATCCATGAGAAACAATATAATAGTAAGGCATTTCCGAGATGATCTCAGGCTTATTTTCTAGTTCAATAATTAATTCAGAAAACGATTTATGTACTTCTTCCATTTCATTTTGTAGCATATTTGCTACGCCAATGATGAACAAGAATATAATTTTGGATTTATTGGATAAAAAACCATCTTGATTCGATAGACGTTTTGTTTCCTTTATGATGTCTGTAATTTCCTTTACATCTTCTTTACTCCGAGCGATCATTAAACGCGAAGACAGTGAGTTTAATTTTGCTAGTTAAAACTCATATGCTGCAAAGTTTTCGATTTTTGCAAATAAAGCGTTTTCTTCTTCAATCAGTTCATCTAATGTTTTGTAATTGATATCTCCAAAATGAGCTTCCATATCAATTAGCACTTTTTCGAGCTCCACAATTTCAAGTAAACTGTAAAATAACTCATAATCCTGAGCCATTTTTTTAATGATACTTAATTGTTTTCGAGATTGTTTGTAAAGAGACTTATTAAATAGTAATTGTATGTTTTTAATTTCTTCGTCAATTTTAGCACTGGCGCTAGTTTCGTAGCGATGAAAGCGCAAGCTTTTTAAAATATGGTGTAGTAATTGATTTTTTTCGGACGCAAAATGTTGAACGAAAATTTCATTTTTAAAATGAGCCTTTACTAAATCTTCATCATAACTATCTTGTTTTTGAATAAAGTTATATAGCTTGATGTAGTTTTTTTCTCCTTGTTGTAAGGATGAAAGCAGAATGAATTTTTTCTCCTCTTCAGGAGTTAATGATTTAATGATGTCAAATAGTTGGTTGGTTGGTTTCATCTTGAGATAATATTAGTTTAACCAGGCTTTGGCATATTTTTTTTGCATTAATTGATGCATCGGTGTTTGATTGATTTTTGAATCAATATACACTTCAATGTCGAAATAAAAGGCCACGTTTTTTTCATGTGGATCTTTCATTACCTCTTCTAAATCTTTTTTAAAACTTATAAATATTTCTTTTTCATGTTCTTTATTTTTCACTTTTACTTCTGATAGTTTTTCGAAATAGGAGAGAATTAATGTTTCGGTTTTGAAATAGGATATCTGAGTTTTATAATAATTTTTAATGGTTGAAATAATGTAGCCTAATTGCTTAAAGTTATTTAACTCATAATGTAAGCCAATATTGATAATTCTAGCAAAGGACTGTAAATCCTCTCGTAGAAGGTTATTTCCCTCGTTTAAAATTAAGGAAATATAATGCTGTGCCTTTTTGTAGTTGCCAAAATAAGTGTTCATAATGGCAATATTGTAATAGAAAACTAATTCCTCTTCTTTATTTATTTTATCCTTATATGTTACTAATGCTTTCTCAATATCTTCTACATTTTCTGTTGCTTCTTTTAATTTTCCACTATTTGTATTAAGTGTTAGTTTTCCATTTAATACCGAAGTAATTATTTTAAGTTGTAGATCTGTGGTGCTGAAAGCCTTTACGTCAGCTTTTTCCTCTAGCTGTTTTACTCTAATATCGCAACTTTTGTATTTACTTTCTTCGTATGCAATATTAATTAAGTTATTTAAGGTCGTTAAATAACGACTTGGCATTTCTTCAATTAATTCTTTATGGCTATCCATTAAATTCAACAATAATTGACATTCTTCTTCCCTGCTTTGGTTATCCTGACATCTACAAAATAAAATAGAACGAGAGTGATGGTAAATGATTAAAGCCTTTGAGGATTTTATGAGCTTGTCGTTTTTAAGTAAAGGAGAATTTAGAAATGAACTAATCACTTCCATGTCTTTCTCAGTCTTAGCCTTGTTTTTTTGACGCGTATTTAAATTAATCTTAGAAAACAAAAGGGTGTAAGTTCCTAAATTTTTTGCCTTTTCAATCACATCGAGTTCCTCTTTTACTAAATTCTCAATGGTGTTATTTTTGATATTGAATTGAGTTTCAATAGAAATTAATAATTTCTCCAGTCCAATTAACTCTAAAATAAAATGAAAACGTTCAAAACGATAGGCTTCTTGTTTTTGTTTATTTAAAATTTTACGACACTGTTTATATTGAGCCTTATCAAATAAATTTAAAATATTGGTAATTTCATCTTTAATAACATAAGAGGCACTACTTTCGGCATGAAAAGATCGTAAACACTTTAAAATAAAGTTGTATAAATTCTCGGAAGTCTGACTTTTGGTTTGAAGTGTCTCATTTTTTGATTTGCCAGTTTTGGCATAAAAATCCTCTTTAAAATCGCTCGCTAATTCTATGGTATTAAATAAGGTAATTAAATTTGGATTAATGTCACTTGCCGAAGCAGTTAATTTTAAGAACCGTTTTTCGGATTTAGATAAGGATTTAACTAAATCATATAAATCTCTGTTTGAAATTAAGTTCATATTAGCAATACAATTTAAGTAGATTAATTATGGAACTCCTAATTGATTATACTAATTAACTAAAATTAATTAACTTTATTTAAAATTTATTGAAATGAAATCGTTTTATTCTTTGCTTTTTATCGTATTCCTAATAATAAATAAACTTAGTTTTGCTCAAGTAACAAACTGTCAATCCCACAAAACATTAGCTACTACTAGTTCAATTTACTATTCGCCTGAAAACTTAAGAAGCGATACCTTTGATATTATTAAATACACGATTAACCTAGATATTACAGATTTTGCTAACCAAAAAATTACAGGAAACACAATAGTACGTTATGCCCCAAAATTAAACGGACAAACTAAAATTAGTCTTGATTTACTAAAGTTAACAATTGATAGCATCACTCAAAATTCAACATTGTTATCATATACATATAATGATACTTTGTTAAGAGTTAACTTACCAATAACTGTAAATACAACGGATACAAATAATTTAATCATCTATTACCACGGAACTCCACAAGGTGACCCGTCTGGTTGGGGTGGTTTTTATTTTACTGGAAACTATGCCTATAATTTAGGTGTTGGTTTTGGTGCAAAGCCACATAACTATGGAAGAGTTTGGTTTCCTTGTTTCGATAATTTTGTAGAGAAAAGTCAATATGAATTTAATATCACAACTATATTAGCTAAGACATCTTTTGTAACGGCGCATTGATATCAGATATTACTAATGGAGCAGTGCATACTCGAAAATGGATTTTAGACAAAGAAATTCCTACCTATTTAGCTTCCGTAGCCGTAGCGGATTATACTCAAGTTAATTGGAACATTCCTGCGGCTAATGGCAACTTACCTGTTGTTTTAGCTGCAAGGTCTACTGATACAACAGCTATTAAAAATGGCTTTGTACACTTGCCAAATGCTGTATTAGGTTTCGAAAATTATTACGGTCCGTATGTTTGGAATCGAGTAGGCTATTGTTTAGTACCATTTAATAGTGGAGCGATGGAACATGCTACTAATATTGCTTATCCTCAAGCAGCTACTGGCATAGCTTATGAGTTGCTCATGGCGCACGAATTATCGCATCATTGGTGGGGAGATTTAATGACTTGCGAAACGCAAGAAGATATGTGGTTAAATGAAGGAATGGCAAATTATAGTGAAAAATTATTTTTAGAGTGGACGTACAATTATGGTAAATATTTGGCAGAAGTGAAGGCTGAACATGACGATATTGTAAAGTACATTCATTTAAGGGAAAGTGGTTTTAGAGCTATTTCAGGTATTCCTCATAAGTATACATACGGCGATCATGTTTATAAAAAAGGATCGGATGTTGCTCATACTTTAAGAAGCTATATGGGTGACGTTGGCTTTTTTGATGGGTTAAAATATGTGATGCAGCAGAAGGCTTATAAGAGCATGAATAGCATTGAGTTTAGAGATTTACTAGAGACATCATCTGGTTTGAACCTCCATGATTTTTTTGATAATTGGGTAATGAATGGTGGTTGGCCTCATTTTTCGATTGATTCAGTAAAAACAACAGGTTCAGCTGCGCCTTTCACATCTGTGGTATACGTAAAACAAAAATTATTTGGAGCTCCAAGTTTATATTCAAATGTGCCATTAGAAGTTAGTTTTATGGATGCCGCTTGGAATAAAGAAATTAAAACGGTGACAATGTCAGGAGCTTCGAAGTCTTTTACAGTTCAAACTAATGTGTTGCCAGTTTATGCAGGTATGAATGTGGATTCAAAAATTAGTGATGCTATTTCATCAGAATATAAAACAATTAAAACAAATACTAACATAACTTATAGTTTAGGAAGAGCATTGGTTTTAGTTTCAAATAAAGGATTGGATTCTTCCTACATAAGAATCGAACATAATATTGCTGCGCCTGATCCAATACAAAATAACCCTTATAATTTTCGTTTAAACTCCCAGCACTATTGGAAAGTTGATGGGATTTTATCTAACGGTTTTATCGGAAAAATTAGATTTAATTACGACGGAAATAAAAACATGTCGGGTAATAGTTATTTAGATACTTGTTTAACAGTAATTAATGGTGATAGTATTATTTTATTATACCGTAAAAATGCAGGTGATGATTGGAAAGAAGTATATAGCTATACGAAATTTAAAATTGGCATCAGAACTGGATTTTTTACTGTTGATACTTTAAAATTTGGTGAGTATGCTTTTGCAAACGGGCACAGTAATGTTTTAACTTCAACAAGTAAAAAAAAAAAGTCAATTGGTGGAATTAAATTTATTTCCAAATCCAACTTCCAATCATTTTAAACTGCATTGAAAATTATAAAATCAGCAAATAATTTCATCTTGTAATTTATGATATGCAAGGAAAACGTATTAAACAATAAATACGATAAATCTGAAAATATTATATTAGATTGAGGTTAGCAAGGTAAATACATTATTAATTTGATGGATAACGAAAAAAACTATCTAACAAAACGTTTATTGTAGAATTAAATAAACGTTTATTTTATGTATCAAAACTTGCATCATCGCTTTTGCTTTTAACAAACATTCTTCATATTCATCTTCTGGATTGCACATGGCGGTAATGGCACTTCCTACAGTAAAACTTAAGTATTGTTTTTCTTCGTCATAAAAAATGCTACGTATCAATACACTTAAATCAAAGTCTCCATTTTCATCGATATAACCTAATACTCCTGAATATGGTCCGCGATTATAAAGTTCATATTCGTCAATTAATTTCATGGCTTTTATTTTTGGAGCACCAGTCATACTAGCCATTGGGAATGTTGCTTGGATAATAGTTTCAAATCTAGTGTCGTCTTTTAATTCGCAACTTACGGTACTTACCATTTGATGTACTTGCAAGTAGGATTCAATATCGCATAATTTGTCAACTTTTACTGAACCTTTTTTGCAATACGTGACAGGTCATTTCTGGCAACATCAACAATCATGATATTTTCTGTGCGCTCTTTTAAATTGTTTTGCAAATATTTTTTAATAATATCATCTTCTATGTTGTTAAACCTCGCTTAGCAGTTCCTTTAATAGGCTTAGTAATTAACGTATTTCCTTTTTTGGTTAAAAATAATTCGGGGCTTGATGAAATAATATAGTGGGAATCAAATTTTGCTAAAGCAGAGTATGATGCTTTACTGATAGCATTTAATTTTTCATAAACAGAAAGAGGATTAATAACAGCATCATTCGCTTCAAACGTAATACAATAATTTATTTCATAAATATCGCCTTGTTGAATATGTTGTTTAAGCGCATTTACTTTTTTAATGTAATCTTCTTTGGTAACGGTGGGTTTAATTTTAATTGGTTGCTGTTGTATTTCGGTAAAATCTAAATTAAATTCTTTAAACTCAATTATTTTTTCCACTTCAATAAATAACTGTTCTGGAAACTGAAGAGGGTTGTTTTGTTTATCGGGAAACGATTCTATACTGTTTTTGTAATCGTAGTTAATGAAAGCAATGTAATCAGAGTTTAACGTTGGATGTTTTGAAATTGTTTTATTAGATAATAGCATTTGGTTTTTATAGCCATTATCATTTTGATTCGATTGAAATATCGCTGCAAATCGGTACGTTTTTAAATATTCGATAATCTGAGTAATATTATAAATTTTGGTGAATTTAAAGAATTATCATGTTCAGTATACCTAAAATTTGTTATCTGATGAATTATACAATATCGGCAGTAAAAATAGAAACTAAACCGATTAATCCTTTTAACAATTGGTGAAACTATGGTTTTAATGAGTAACTTCGTATAAATAAGTTAGTTAATAAGGAGTACTTTTTGTATTTTTGTACATTTATTCATCATTAATACATTTCACATGAAAAGATTTTATATTTTCCTGTTTGCTTCCTTAGTTTTTACTAAAGCAACTATAGCTCAAAATGTTGGTATCAATGCAACAGGGGCTGCTCCTGCAGCAAGTGCCATGTTAGATGTTTCTTCTACTACTATGGGTATACTAATTCCCAGAATGTCAACAGCGCAGAGAACCGCTATCGCAGCACCAGCTACTGGTTTAAAAGTATATGATACAACCACAGGTTCTTTTTGGTATTATAATGGAGCCGTGTGGGTTGAACAATTAGATACAAATATTGGTTGGCGTTTAAATGGTAACTCAATAGCTGCGGCAAATTTTATTGGAACAACTAATGCGCAAGCCTTTAGATTTTATTGTAACAATGTTGAGAGAATGAGAATTAACCCGACAGATGGAGAATTTGTGGCAGGAGCCACTGCATCGCCTTATGCCGGAGATGAAATGTCTGCCGTTGCAACAGCTGGTTTACCCTTTGCATTAAATGGATATAGCGCACAAAATGGTTCAGGTACTTGGGGTGAAATATTAGCAGCCAGTACAACAGCATTTTCTGCTGTCCAAGGTGTTTATGGTGGCTCAGGTGCAGGAGCAGGGGTTTTAGGCAATTATAACGGTACAAATACGGGAAATACTAGGGCTGGTGTGTATGGAGTGTGTAGTACACCTGCAGCAAATGCAGGTGGTGCTGGTGTCTATGGCTATAATGCGATTGCATCTGGTAGTCAAAGAATGGGTGTTTTAGGTACCTATAATGGCGCTGCATTTGGTATTGGTGTTCACGGTATTGGTTTTGGTGGTGGCATCATGACAGGTAATAATGACGTTGCTGTTGTTGGATGGAGAGCTAATAATGGCAATTATAGCGGGTATTTTAATGGCAATCACGTCATTGCCAATGGAACAAAGTCAGCATCGGTTCCTACAACGAAGGGTAATCAATTACTTTATGTAACAGAAACTCCTGAGGTTTGGTTTGAAGATATTGGTAGCGGAAAATTGCAAGGAGGAAAAACAACTATTGAATTGGATCCTTTGTTTTTAGAAACTGTGGTAATTGATGAAAAGCATCCGATGAGAGTTTTTGTTCAAATGGAAGGCGAATCGGAAGAGGTATATGTGATAAAAGGAAAAACAAATTTTGTTGTTAAAGAAAGAAATGCAGGAAATTCTAATGCTGAGTTTTCATATAGAGTTATGGCTAAAAGAGTTAATTTTCAAGATCATCGATTTGGAAATGATCCGGTTTAGGGCCCAGGTGATACAAGAAAATATGCACAATATGCAACTCCTCCTCCTGTAGATTATGATGAAAATGTGAAATTCCAAAAACAACAAAAACAAGATTGGAAACAGACGCCAATGCCGGAAGGTTTTATTTACTACAATCAAATACAGGAAGAAGCAAAACAACGTGAGTTAACAAAACAGAATAAAAAATAATGCAGCGAATTATTGTTATATTTTTATTTTTCCCTTTTGTAATTTTATCTCAAGGGGTACGTAATAACGGTGCCTTTATTGTGTTTTCTGGAGCAGCACGAATGTATATTGACGGGAATGCATCTGGAGGTTATTTAAGCCAATCGAATGGACGTGTTACACCTAGCGCTTCATCTACAATATCGTTGGAAGGTAATTGGACAAACAACTCAGCTAACGTTGCCTTTACTGCCGATGGAGGTGGAGTTGTTTTAACAGGAGCGACCCAAACAATTAATGGCACAAATCCTACAGCTTTTTATAATTTATCGTTAGCAGGCAATGGTATTAAAACCTTAGCGGTTAACTCAACAACTGTTGGAGGACAAGCAACCTTTACTGGTGTTTTGTCGGTAGGTTCTTCAACTTTAGATTTGAATTCAAATCGAATGGATGTCACTAATAGTGCTGTTGGCGCAATTACACGGTCAAGCGGATATATTATCAGTGAAACTAATGCAGCTGTTAATCCAAGTATTATTAGATGGTATCATCGCACGGTTGGCGGTTCTAAAGTTTATCCTTTTGGAGTAGCAGGTTCTTATATCCCATTTACTTTTAATATCGTTACACCAATGACGGATGCTGCTGCTTATGTTGATGTGTCAACTCGTGCTACAGCCGCTGCAGATAACTTACCTTGGGCGGGTGCAAGTAACGTTGCTGCTGTTAGTAATATGTATTCGCCAAACCCTCCCGTTTCTCCCGATGGCACAATTCCATCCGTTATTGATAGATGGTGGGATATTACTAATAGTCATCCAGTAACAGCTAATGCAACATTTAGTTATAGAGGTTCAGAAAATACCTTAAATGATCCTCTTTATTTTGCTGGAGCTATGATTGGCGCTCAATACTGGAACGGCTCTCAATGGGTGCCTAATAATGGAACGATTGGTAGCGCAGCATCTGTTACCACTGGCGTTGGAAACGTTGTAGCTAATAACCTTACCACATTTTGTCCTTGGATCTTATCTTTAGTATTAGCGCCATTACCTGTTGAATTAATTGACTTTAAAGCAACATGCGTTAATAATGAAATAGTCGTAGAATGGTGTACGGCTTCTGAAAAAAACAATAGTTATTTTACTGTTGAACAATCTGTAGATGGAACTAACTTTGTTTCTGTTGGACAAGTATTTGGTAATGGTACAACTACCAATAAGCATTGTTACAAATATATCACTAACTCTGTTTCTGATGTTACTTATTTCAGATTAATAACAACTGATGATGATGGAATGGAAAGCGTATCTAACGTCATTTCAATTGCTTCATGTAACGATGTGAATGGAACTATTTTAATCGCCAATAATGGTACAAAAGAAGTTGGAGTAATTTTAAATATCGATGAAGATCAAGCATTAGAATTACATGTTCATAATGCTCTAGGACAATTAATAGAAACTAAAAACATCCAAGCTATTAAAGGATATAATAATATTAGAGTTGATTTAAGTAATGTATCGAACGCTATTTATTACGTATCGGTATATCATGCAAATGAAAAACTGATTAGTAAAAAGATACTTGTATCAGATTTTATCCGATAGTAATTTTCTTTATCGTTTCAACCCAATCATCACCACTATTTAAACTTTCAACCAATTGAATTTTTTCGCCGCCATGTTCATGAAAAATTTCTTAGTATTCTGTTCCAATTTCATAAATGGTTTCTAAGCAATCCGCCGTAAAAGCTGGAGAAAATACTAATAAGTTTTTAGCTCCTTTTTTTGCTAATTCTTCAACCACTTTATCACTAAAAGGTGTTAACCATTTATTATCTAAACGGCTTTGAAAACTAACTGTGTATTTGCCTTCTGGTATATTTAATTTCTCTACTAAAGCCTTTGTTGTTTGATAACAACCTGCTTTGTAGCAGTAGTAATTTTCGTTTGATAATTCTGTTTCGCAGTGATGGTCTTTACATAAATAACCATCTTCATAAACTTTATCTACTTGTCTTTCGGGTAAACCATGGTAACTAAAAATAATATGATCATATTTACTCATATCATGTTGCTTAGCTCTATTGACAATGCAATTAATGTAATCGTCATTATCATAATACTGACTAATCATTTTAATTTCAGGAATCACCCACCATTTACTCACAATGCGCATAAATTCTTGTAAAGCGCTACCAGTACTACTTGAAGCGTATTGAGGAAATAAAGGAAATACAATGATTTTATGATAGCCTTCTTTTTTCATTCGAGCCAAAACACTTTCCATACTCGGGCTTTGGTAACGCATTGCCATTTCAACTGTCACATCTGGGCCAACAGCTATCTGCAATTTTTCCTGTAAATCAAGTGTGTGTTTTAATAATGGAGAACCTGTTTTTTCGTCCCAAATAGCCTTATATAATTTAGATGAATTGCCCGAACGAAACGGAACAATAATGCCATTTACTAATAGTGTTCTGGCAAACCAAGAAATATCAATAACACGTTCGTCATTTAAAAACTGAGTTAAATATTTTCTGACATCCGATTTTTTTGGACTATCAGGTGTTCCTAGTTGTAAAAGTAAGATGGCTGTTTTATGTTTCATAGTATTTGGTAATTAACCGCAAAGACCGCAAAGTTATTTTTTTTAGGAGAGTTCGCAAAGAAGTAACAAAGATTATTCACTATTGTTTGTTTTATGCCTTACGTGGATTAAACTCACCGTTCTTTGCGACTTTTCTCTGCTTCTTTGCGGTTAAAAGAATATTTCCATAATCCTAAAATTTTCGCCATTTTTACGGGCTAAATGAATCAAAAACAAAATCAGGAAAAAGAGCCAAAACGTATTGCCATTATGGGCAGTACAGGAAGTATTGGAACTCAAGCTTTAGAAGTTATTAGAGACAATCCAACTCATTTTGAAGCTGAGGTTTTAGTAGCAAATTCAAATGCTGATTTGTTAATCAAACAAGCTATTGAGTTTAAGCCAAACGCGGTTGTTATTGGTGATGAAAGCAAATATCAGTATGTGAAAGAGGCTTTGTTTACCCATGATGTTAAAGTATTTGCTGGAGCAAAATCTATTGAACAGATTGTAGAAATGGAAACCATTGATACGGTTTTAGCTTCTATTGTTGGCTATGCAGGTTTGGCATCTACAATTAATGCCATCAAACATAAAAAAGCCATCGCTTTAGCTAATAAAGAAACACTAGTGGTTGCTGGAGATATCGTCACTAAATTAGCTTACGAGAATGCCGTGAATTTATATCCAGTAGATTCAGAACATTCCGCTATTTTTCAATGTTTAGTGGGCGAATTTGAAAATCAAATCGAAAAAATATATTTAACTGCTTCAGGCGGGCCTTTCAGAGGAAAAGATAGAGCCTTTTTAGCCAATGTTACCAAAGCTCAGGCTCTAAAGCACCCAAATTGGGTGATGGGTGCTAAAATTACGATTGACTCGGCTAGCTTAATGAATAAAGGATTAGAAGTCATTGAAGCCAAATGGTTATTTAATTTAAAAGCCGAACAAATTGATGTGATTGTGCATCCTCAAAGCATTGTTCACAGTATTGTTCAATTTACGGATGGCAGCATGAAAGCGCAAATGGGCTTGCCAGATATGAAATTGCCTATACAATATGCATTCACCTATCCTGAGCGTATTAAAACTAACTTCCCGCGTTTTGATTTTTTTAACTATCCTCAACTCACATTTGAGAAGCCAGATACAGAAACCTTTACTAACTTAGCACTAGCTTTTAAAGCCATGGAAAAAGGCGGTAATATGCCTTGTGTTTTAAATGCGGCTAACGAAATAGTTGTGCAAGCTTTTTTAGAAGATAAGATTGGATTTTTACAAATGAGCGATGTCATTGCAAAAGCATTAGATAAAATGCCGTTTATTAAAACTCCAAGTATGGAAGATTATATTCAATGCGACAAAGAAACACGATTATTGACAACAGAATTAATTAAAAAATAACTATGGGTACTTTTATTAATATAGCACAATTTATAACAAGCTTAGGCTTATTAATTTTGTTGCATGAGTTTGGACATTTTATCACGGCACGTATGTTTAAAATACGTGTGGATAAATTTTACATGTTCTTCGATTTCTTATTTCCCTTACCAGGTGTTTTAAATTTTGCTTTATTCAAAAAGAAAATTGGTGATACTGAATATGGTATTGGTTGGTTTCCAATGGGTGGATATGTGCAAATTGCAGGGATGATTGACGAAAATTTAGATACAGAACAAATGAATAAACCAGCTGAGCCTTGGGAATTTAGAGCACATCCAGCTTGGCAACGTTTAATTGTGATGTTAGGCGGTATTATCGTCAATGTATTATTAGCGTTTATTATTTACGCGATGGTATTATTTACTTGGGGCGAACAAAAAGTGCCAATGAGTAGTTTAAAAAACGGAATTGAATGTAATGACTCTTTAGGTTTGGCCGTTGGGTTTAAATCGGGAGACAAAATTGTTTCAGTGGATGGAAAGCCAGTGAAATATTTAGATGATTTAAGAATAGAATTATTATTAGGAAGTAAAGTTCAAATTGATAGAGGCGGACAAAACATAGAAATTGTATTACCAAAAAATTTCTTAGATCAAATTGTTACTTCCGAAAAATTTGGTTTTGGTAACCCCCGTGTTCCAGCTGTTTTTATGGAGTTTTCTTCAGAATCTATTAATAAAGATGCTGGATTAAAACCTTTAGATAAAATTGTAGCAATTAACGATTCAATCCCTGTTAACTTTAATGATGAGTTAATATTAGCCTTAAAATCTCAAAAAGGGCAGGTGGTTAATTTAACTATTGAAAGAAAATCTGAAAGATTAGTTGTTCCGGTTAAAGTATCGAGTGATGGGAAAATGGAAGCAAAAATTGGCGCTAAAAGTTTTGACGATATGGTTGAAAAAGGCATCATTGCTTATGAAACTAAAACATTCGGATTCTTTGAATCTATTCCTGCAGGTATTGCTTTAACTTTTGATAAATTAGATTTTTACGTACGTCAGTTTAAATTAATTTTTACTCCAAGTACTGGTGGTTATAAACACATTGGAGGTTTTAAATCCATGAGTAAAATGTTTGGAGAAGAATGGATTTGGGAAGATTTTTGGAACCGAACAGCGTTTTTATCAGTAGTATTAGCATTCATGAATTTATTGCCAATTCCTGCTTTAGATGGCGGACACGTTGTGTTTACCTTATACGAAATGATTACGCGTCGTGCACCAAGTGTTAAAGTGTTAACGTATGCACAATATATTGGTATGGGAATATTATTATTGTTGATGCTTTACGCTAACTTAAACGATTTTGTACATTTTTTCAAGTAACTTTTAGTAATAACTACATTATAGTTTAGATGAGAGAATTAAATTTCAAATATACAATGAGATCCATCTTTTGTCTTGTGTCTTTTATCTTGTGCCTTAATCTAAAAGGACAAGATAAAACCATTAGTTCTGGTAATAAACCTTCAACTCCAGCTGCAAATTCAAAGCATAAAATCATGTTGATTCCTTTTGAGAATCGCATGTATTTAAGTGAGATTGACTTTTTAATTAATAAAGAATCAAAACTCAATGCCAAGCAAATTAAAGCTACGATGCGTGATGGTTTAAATGAACAGTTTTATAAGCGTTTAAAGTCTAAAATGTCGGTGGTTGATTTATTAGAAGATACAACTAAAACAAAAAAAGATTTAGAAAATGTATATCAGTATTTATCTTACCAATATTTAAAAGTTCCTAACCAGGATAATTACAAGCCACCTGTTAAAGAAAAAGAAGAGAAAACAGTTCATAATGGGCAATTAACCGTTGAAAGTAATAGCGATGCCCGTTTTATGAACGCATGGATAAAAAGCCCAACCGTAGTGCCTTACTTGAGTGGTAAGTATAAAACTAATTTATTTTTATTTTTTAATGAATTAGACATTAAAGCATTAAATGGAATTCCTGGAGATTTAAACACAAATCCTGCCCGTAAAATAATTTTACATTATACCGTGTATACGGTTGATGCCAAAGAAATTAATTCAGGTATTGCTGAGGTTAGCTTGCCCGCTAATGTCAATAGCCCTACAAAAATTATCAATACCTATTTTGCTCAGCTCGCAGACATTGTAGCTGCTCGTATTGATAAAGCTTTATTGGTGAAATAATCAAAAATTAACAAATTCCTTTTGTTAATAAATACAATTTAGATGTAACATTTTAAGAAGTAATACATTTATTTTTGTTAGATAAAATCACGAAAATGAAGATAAAATTTTTAATTATTTGTACAGCTTTAATTGCATTATCATCTTGTGTTCCACAACGATTAATGGAAGAAACAAAAGCTAAATTATCAACCTGCGAAACAGAGTCAGTAGCTGCTAAAAAAAATGCAACCGAGTTGGAAGCTAAAAATGCAGAAATGAAGGAAACCATCGCTAAAGATGAAAAAGATTTAGCTGGCTTAAAAAGAGATACAGCTATTTTAGGGACTAATCTAAGATTACTATCTAATAAATATGATAAATTAAATTTAGTAAATGATCAGCTATTAGATAAATATAACCGTATGTTAGCTGGATCAGAAAAAGATAACGCTAAATTGAGTGGACAATTACAAATGACTCAAGAACAGTTATTGAAAAAAGAAGATGAGTTAAAAGCCTTAGAACTTAAATTAAACAAGCAGCAACAAGATTTGGACGCTTTGTCTGCTGAACTTAAAAAACGTGAAGCGCGTGTGAATGAGTTAGAAGAAGTTTTAAGAAAAAAAGACCAAGCAACGGCTGATTTAAAAAAGAAATTACAAGATGCTTTAATGGGCTTTGAAGGAAAAGGCTTAACGATTACTCAAAAAAACGGAAAAGTATATGTGAGTATGGATGAATCTTTATTATTTGAAAGTGGTAAAACAGCTGTACAACCTAAAAGGTATAGAAGCTTTGAAAAATGTTGCTAAAGTATTAGAACAAAATACAGATATCAATATTTTAGTAGAAGGTCATACAGATGATGTGCCAATGGTTGGAAAAGGAGAGATTAAAGACAATTGGGATTTAAGTGTGATTAGAGCGACTTCTGTAACAAAAATTATTTTACAAAATTCTAAAACAGAACCAACACGTATTACATCAGCAGGTAGAGGAGAGTTTTTTCCATTAGACCCAGCTAAAACGCCTGAGGCTCGCAAGAAAAACAGAAGAACAGAAATTATCCTAACTCCTAAATTAGATGAATTATTAAAGGTTTTAGGAAGCAACTAAATTTTATTGACTTTATTAAAAAGCCCTTCTCATGATAAGAAGGGCTTTTTTGTAATCAAATTTTCATGAAACTCATACAACCTATATTTTTAGCTTATCTTTTTGTAATCAATTGCTATGCATATGTATTAATGTGGTATGATAAATATCAATCAAAGCAAAGAGGTAAACGTGTTCCTGAAAATAAATTATTTTTTATAGCCTTTGTTTTTGGAGCATTAGGAATTTTTTTAGGTATGAAATCACCTATTTATCATAAAGCAGCTAAAACTAAATTTAAAATTGGAATTCCTTTACTGATTGTATTAAACGCAATATGTGTTTATCTTATTTATAGATTTAAATAAAAAAAGCCGCTCAATTTGAACGGCTTATAAGTTATTTAGTGGTGGTGGCCACCTGGCCCGTGAACGTGACCATGATCTAATTCTTCTGCAGTTGCTTCTCTTACAGATAATACTTCGCCTACAAAGTGTAAGTTATGATCTGCTAAAGGATGATTGAAATCCATGATCACATAATCATTCCCAATTTCTTGAACAAAGCCCATTAATTGGTTTCCATCTGCATCATTCATCATTAACTCTTCTCCTTCTTTTACTCTTTCGGAATCAAAGACACCGTCAACATGAAATGCTTCTTTAGGAATTTTCGCAATCATTTCTTTATCAGAAACACCGTAACCGTTTGCAGGTGTTACTTTAAAGTCAAATTTATCTCCTACTTTTTTGTCTGCTAAATTTTTTTCAAAATCAGGTAATAATTGACCAACGCCAAATATAAACGTGAAAGGATGATCAGTTGATGTTTGCTCTACTAATTCAGGAGCTTCGTTGTCGATGTGAGATGATAAATGATAATTTACCGATACCACTTTGTTTTTATTAATTGTCATTTTAGTTTTTTTGTCATGCTGAACTTGTTTCAGCATCTCACTTTTTTATGTTTATTTTAAAACAGATCCTGAAACAAGTTCAGGATGACTGTTCACTTATTCGTAATTCTAATATTAGAAATCAAATTTAATTCCTTGCGCCAACGTTAATTTAGTTCCGTAATTAATAGTATTTGTTTGACGACGCATATATGCTTTCCAGCTATCTGATCCACTTTCGCGACCACCACCTGTTTCTTTTTCGCCACCAAATGCACCACCAATTTCAGCACCACTAGTTCCAATGTTCACGTTTGCAATTCCACAGTCGCTACCAGCCGCAGATAAGAATTGCTCTGCTTCACGCATGTTTAATGTCATAATTGAAGAAGATAAGCCTTGAGGAACACCATTTTGCAATGCAATAGCTTCTTCAATCGTTTTATATTTCATGATGTATAAAATTGGTGCAAATGTTTCGTGCTGTACAATTTCAAAATCATTTTTAGCTTCTGCAATACAAGGTTTTACGTAGCATCCGCTTTCGTATCCTTTTCCTTCTAATACACCACCTGGTACTAATATTTTTCCGCCTTCTGCAATTACGCGCTCAATAGAAACCATATAATCTTTCACTGCCGCTTTATCAATTAAAGGACCAACGTGATTTTTTTCGTTTAATGGATCACCAATTACTAATTGCTTGTATGCACTTACTAATTTTTGTTTTACATCTTCATAAATATCTTCATGAATAATTAAACGACGAGTAGATGTACAACGTTGTCCTGCTGTACCAACTGCACCAAATACTAAACCTGGTAAAACTGCTGGTAAATCAGCGTTAGGCGTAATAATCACGGCGTTGTTTCCGCCTAATTCTAAAATAGAACGGCCAAAACGGCTCGCTACTTTTGTTCCTACAATACGACCAACACGTGTTGAACCAGTTGCAGATACTAATGGCACGCGACCATCTTCACACATTTTTTCTCCAATTGAACCTGGACTTACTAATAAACAAGATACGCCTTCAGGGATATTGTTTTCAGCAGCTACCTCGTTCCAAATATTGTGACAAGCTACAGCGCATAAAGGCACTTTACTTGATGGTTTCCAAATGCAAACATCACCACAAATCCAAGCTAAGGCAGTGTTCCAATTCCAAACAGCAACTGGGAAGTTGAACGCAGAAATAATTCCTACAATTCCTAATGGATGCCATTGCTCATACATACGGTGACTTTCGCGCTCAGAGTGCATGGTTAAACCATATAACTGACGAGAAACACCAACAGCGAAATCACAGATGTCAATCATTTCTTGAACTTCACCTAAACCTTCTTGCAAAGATTTACCCATTTCGTAAGAAACTAATTTCCCTAAATCATTTTTCTTAGCACGTAATTTTTCTCCATACTGACGAACGATTTCACCACGCTTAGGAGCTGGAATATTACGCCATACTTTAAATGCTTCAGAAGCTACTTGAACTACTTTTTCGTAATCAGCAGCATTTGCCGCTTGAACCTTTGCAATTAATTTTCCGTCAACCGGACTATATGATTCAATAATGTCGCCATTTGCAAAATAATTTTTACCTGTTGCGCAACCGATGTTTAAATCTTTGATTCCTAATGATTTTAATACTTTTTCCATATATTTTTAATCTGATTATTTTTAAATTTTGAAGGTTAAATATAACTATAATATCAGTTTTTAAGTAAGAAATTAGACAAAATGTGAAAAACTAAAGATGGAGGCGCTAATATGGGTAAAAGCTTGAAAATGAAGCTATTCTTAGAAATTTAAATAGGTATTTACAATAAAGCCATTGTTTTTTTGCAATACATTATTGTCATTAATTTCTCTGCCTAAAAGCACAGATTGATTTAAGTAGCCTAATTCCAATTTGAAATATTTGTTTAATTTATAACCTATAAGAGCTCCTAATCTGTTTTGATCAAAAATATTTTCTTGCACATTTTCTCCAAACTGAATAAAGATTTCATCATACAGGGCGGCATAAAATGTTTTATCTTCTATTTGCTTTTGCCTAAAGGAATTTGCAAACGCAACATGTAACGCATTCGGTTTACATACACGTAATCATCTTCTATATTTATTTCAGGCTTAGTATATCTTCCAATCCATCGTTGTTCTAACATCCAGCGATGTTGAATTTCAAGTGCGCCTATTTGATCATTTAAAAGTAAGGCTTGAAAAGCCCGATGCTCGGTAAATGTTTTTCCGGCTGCTTGTAAATTAATAGAGCCATAAGGATAGGTTTCAATCCAACCATAGCCAATTCTAGCTGTCTTTTGATTGACTTTATAGTTAATGCCAACTCTCAATAAACTTTGTTGTCCATGCAAAATAAACCCATCTCTTCGCCATTGGTATTCCAAATGAGCGCTCCATTTATCGGTTATTTTTTTGGTTACAAACGCATTGTACCAGCCAATTGAATTATAATCAATAATGCGAGTGTTTTGAGATTTAACTGCTAGTACAACAATTACAAAATAAAAAACTAAAAAATATTTTTGCATTCTATACTTTTTTTCTGATTTGAACAATGTTTACAAAAAACGAAAATGCCATCGAGAAGTAAATGTATGCTTTTGGAATATGTAACTTAAATCCTTCGGCAATAAGCGTTAAACCAATCATCATTAAAAATGCTAGTGCAAGTATTTTTAATGAAGGATGTTTGTTGATGAAGTCACTGATGTTTTTTGCAATCAATAACATGATAGAAATTGAAACAATAACGGCCACATACATAATCCATAATTCATCAACCAAGCCTACAGCTGTAATAATACTATCTACCGAAAAAACAAGGTCTAATAATAATATTTGCCCAATAGTGCTGTTAAATGAAGCCTTTGTTTTTGTGTTTTCTTGTAGATGTTTATCTTCTGTTTTTTCAAAAATTTCTTTACTGCTTTTGTATAATAAAAATAATCCGCCCGCAATGAGTATTAAATTTTTTCCTGAAAAAGAATATTCAGAAATGGTAAATAATGTTTGATCTAGTTTTAAAATCCAACTGATACCTGCTAATAAAATTAATCGTAATACTAGCGCTAAGCTTAAACCAATTAATCTTGCTTTTTTACGAGATTCGGCAGGTAATTTATCGCTTAATAAAGAAATGAAAATAATATTATCAATTCCGAGGATAATCTCTAAGAATATAAGCGTGACTAAGGAAATTAAAATTTCTGAACTCATCGTTTTTTAAATAATCCGATAAAGATGAGGATTATTTTATACAGAAACGCGAGAGATTACTAAAAATAGTTAATCAATTAAACTACTTTAAAGATGATTTTTTTAAATTCTCTTTTACTCTAAATTTTACTATTTTTTTTATCAATGGAAGTGGCAATGGTTTATCTAGCGGAAATTGTATAGACCCTTTCCCTTGCTTATAAGCAGATAATTCTTTTTGAAATGCCTCATTGCCAGATGGTAAAGCATAAAAGCCGATATGATTTTTAAATGCGGCAAAATAAACTAACATGCCGTGATATTTGAAAGCTGGCATTCCATAACTAATGACTTCTTCGGCATTTGGTGCTGTGATCTTCACCGTTTGGCGTATTTTTTCTAAGCGTTCTCTTACTTCTGCTGCTTGTTCCGCTATGTAACTATCAATATTCGTAAAGGTTTTCATTTCACTTACTCTGGGCGTATTTTTTAAAGTTATTTAAAATCATTTGCCATCCTTCTTGTTGCATTTCTACTGGATTTTCGCTTTCTGCTTCAAATTCTTCAACCACTTTTACACCACCTTCAACTAAAGAAAAATAAGTATCCCATTTTCTATCATCGCCTAAGGTAATTCCTACTTTTTCGTTTGGTTTAATATCGTTGTAAATGCCCCAAAAGTCAAACCCAAAGCTTCCATCTTTGGCTTCCATTCTTGTGTTTAATTTTCCTCCAATTTTAAAATCAGAAGTTGAATTGGGTGCATGCCAATCATCTGATGCAAAACACCATTGTGTAATATGTTCTGGTTTTGTCCACATTTCCCAAACTTGGTCAATTGGTTTGTTTACGATGGTTTCTATTTTAATTACTGTTTTGCTCATGTTATAATTTTTTTAAAACCCCAACGGATAGATTATTTCTATCCGTTGGGGTTTATATGTTATAGAAAAATTTATTCAATAGTTTTGTTAAGCTACTCTAAAAGAAATTTTATACCCTTGGTAAACTGCTAAACCGTAAAATAAAATATCTAACGGACTAAATGCTTCCATCATGATGCTTGGAATCATGCTATAATCAATCATAGAAAAAGTATCGAAATATCCTAAACCTTCAGATTTTGCAACAAAGCCAACAATGCTAAAGAAATTTCCTAACACACAACCAAACAATGCTAAGACTGCACCAGTAATACCAAAAATTTGATCAACACCTTTTCCTAACATTCTATTAGCAAAGCCAACAATAAACCCTACTGCAATGGCCATATATCCAATTTGATACTCAGTAGCTACTGTAATTGTTGCCCAAAGAACTGCACCAATTACTGCTGCACCAAATGCACCCAAAATGCCCAATGGTAAATTTTGTTCTGTTCTAAATTGTTCTAATTGTTGTTCCACGTCAATTAAATCAACTGGAGTCATTTGTGGTTGCTCATTGTTTTCAACTGCTACTGCTGGAGTAGTTTCTTGATTGTTTTGGTTGTCTTGGTTTTCCATAAGGTTTAGTTTTTTTGAAAACAATAATTTATAAGTTGTATACAATATACAACTTTGCTTTTTATTTCCAAATTTTAAGAATGAAATCTTATGGAGTTTATTTCTTCAACCATAGCAGCATGTCTGCAAACATAGCGGGACTAATAGTATGAGCTTCAGGATATTCTTTAAATAAAGGCGTGACACCTATAGTTTTTAAATACGCTACAGAGGCGCGCGCTTCGTTTACAGGAATGATATTATCATTTGTGCCGTGGGAGACAAATACATTTAAGTTTTTAATTTTTTCTTTTGAAGAAATAAGAGGTTTCACTTCCTCTAATAATCGTCCGCTCATTACGGCGATACCTTTTATTTTTTTGGGAACCGTTAACCCAATACTATATGCCATAATAGAACCTTGACTAAAACCACATAAGTAAATTCGTTTCTCATTAAAAGCATGTTTTGTTTTCAATTGATTCATAAATTGTATAATCATTAAACGACTGGCTTCGGCTTCAATAGCATTGCCGATACGTTTTCCGTTTTCAAACGTTAAATGATACCAAGCATAACTATCAGTGCCAATGGTAATAGGTGCACGTAACGAAATCACTAAAAAACTATCAGGCAGTTGCGGCGCAAACGAAAATAAATCTTTCTCGTTACTACCAACACCGTGCATTAAAATAATGACTGGTGGATTAGCCGATTTTATTTTAGGTTCCTTAAAAATATAATATAAGCTTGGCGCACTTGGTTTTTGCTTGCTTTGAGCAAAGCTGTTGAGAGTTATACCAAAAAACAGTATCGTTATTATATATAGTTTCATCATCATAAAATCAATTTTAATCAGCCTCATCCGTGTTATCTGCGTTCTATTATTAAGCCTTATCAATTTTTAAAGAAGTCATCGAAAAAGAACCACCGACAACTGCATCATTAAAGTACGACACTTTTTCGTTTTTACCACGCAGAGCAATACTATAAATCATTGGTAAATAATGATCGGGAGTTGGCGACGATAATTGCAAGGCTTTGCTATAGGTTTTATAATTTACCAAGGACTTTACATCGTTTTCTAAAATTAATTTTTAAAAACTTCGTTTGCTTCCAAAGCCCAATCGTGACCAAAGTGCGCATTAAAATCTCCAGTAAATCTAGCATATTGAAAATTATGTACCATATTTCCACTGCCAATAATTAAGACACCTTTTTTACGTAAGCCTGCTAATTGTTTTGCTAAATCGTAATGGTATTGCGTGTCTTTTGTATAATCTAAGCTTAATTGAATCACAGGAATACTTGCATCTGGAAACATTGGTCTTACAACGCTCCAAGTTCCATGATCTAATCCCCAATCTTCATTTAAGCCAACCGTTGTTGATGTAATTATTTTAGTTTCATCTGCTAACCATTTACTGCCAGGTGCTGGATATTGCACGTCAAATAAGGCTTGCGGGAAACCACCAAAATCATGAATGGTTTTTGGTTTTTCCATAGCAGTTACAAACGTACCTTTGTTTCCCAGTGAGCGAAATACATAAAATGGCTTTTGGTTTTGGAAGAGTTTTTAGCAATGGCTTTCCAGCCTCTCGAAAATTCATTGTCTTCAATGCCATTCATAGGCGAACCATGGCCTATAAATAAGACAGGCATTAATTCATCTTGTTCGGGTAAGTTATTGGCAAACGATTTTAAATCTCCTAATGTTGTCATAGCGGCTAGTCCTAATACTGATTTTATAAATTCCTTACGTTCCATGGTATTAATTTACTATGTAAAGTTCGCTAATATTTATCAATAATTCGCTTGATGTATGGTAAGAATTTTTACTATTTATGCCGGCGCAAAAGAGGTAGGTTTTTCGCTACATCTTTGTAAAGGAACCAACAGGATTTTCGCTATTCCACTTTTCGCAGGTTTATGGAGGCTCAATCAAATCCCCACAATTACCATACAAATCAGCAAATACTAAAACTTTACCATGTGGCTGATTTTCTAATTCACGAACAATTTTCACTTTTTTATCAAGTAAGTTTTTATAATCTCTTTCTATATCATCGGTATATAAAAACAAAAATACACGTCCTCCAGTTTGGTTACCAACTCTGCTTTTTTGTTCCTCGTTACTGGCTTGTGCTAATAATAGAGTTGTTCCTGTGCTCCCTGGTGGCGCTACCATCACCCAACGTTTAGTGGCACTCATCACTTTATCTTCTACTAAAGTAAAATGTAAAGTTTCAGTATAAAATTGAATAGCTTCATCGTAATCGTTTACGACTAGGGCTGCATGAGCGAGGGATTGTTTCATTTATTGTATTTAAGAATATTTGTTTTTTACTTTTTCAGTATTTAATTTGTTCCGATGAATATCTGTGTTTCTTTTTTTTTTTAATTCATTCTTTAAAGTTGCCTCTTTTCCAAGCAAAAACCCATAGCATAAAGAAATTTCTGAACTAATATATACTCGATACTCCTAGTAAAATTTGTCAAAAATTTTACACATTTCGTAACATTGTTGTGAAGTTATTTGACCTCCAGTAAAGGTTCTATAAATATGTCACATGCAAATATTGCACTAGCATCAATACTTAAATTATTTTTTTTTCAGAGTAGCTAAACGCATAAATATAGATATTAATGAATATAACATTCCTAGGTGCATCAGAATTATCACGTAAATATTATTTTGGTTTATTAGTTCAATGTCTAAAACATAATAAATAATAGCAGTAGATTGTAATAATGTTATTCTAAGATTTTACGTTGATTTTGTAAATGTGTTTTGTAAGTTAGAAAACTTATATGCTATAGATTAAAAAATACAACATCTTTTTTCAAATCTTCTTGTATTCATAAATCAAACCTAATATTAATGCTACAGCACTGATTGGAATTAGTGATTTATCTGATTCATTATTTTTTTTAGCATTCTTTCTTGGATTCGCATTCATTTTTTACTATTAATCAATCGTCGCAATTACCTTCAACTCAATCCCAATAGGAGTAGGTAAACAATTAATTTCTATAGTAGTACGGCAAGGAGGATTTTCTTTAAAGTACTCTGCCCAAAGTGCATTATAAATTTTAAAATCGTCTTTCATGTTCGTTAAAAACACTTGTACATCCACAATTTTATCCCAGCTGCTACCAGAGTCTTCTAGAATATATTTAATGTTACGGAACACACTATGGCATTGTGCAGCAATATCATAAGAAGTAATGTTTCCATTTTCATCTAATTCTACTCCTGGTATTTTTTTAGTACCACGCTCACGTGGACCAACACCGCTTAAAAATAATAAATTGCCAACACGACGCGCGTGTGGGTATAATCCTACTGGCTCTGGTGCTTTTGATGATTCAATTGAATTTTCTGTGCTCATAATATGTAAGTTTTGAATTTATAGTAGTTTATAGTGTTACAGGAATGGTAATGCTTTTATCAAATAATCCCACATTATCAAATTGTGCTATTTTTTTTGTTCCGCTGTGTACCGTTATCCAACGTGTTCTGGATTTACTAGCACGTTTTTGATCTATCTTAAATGTACCGTCTTGTAAGGTGTACATTTGGCCGATGATAATTTCTGTGCAATCATCTCCGTTCTCTTTACATTGTACATAGCTTATCAATACACTGGGTACTGGCTCGCCAGTTGTAGCATTTACTACGGTTCCAGCAATGCTTGTTTTTTTACTGTCGCACGACAATAACATCATAGCAGTTAAAAGGATAAAAAATAATTTGTTCATTTTAGTTTTGTTTAAAAGCATTCCAGCCTTGTGCTTGTATAGGGTGCGAGGTTCCAGCTTTAGCAATTAAATTAATACCGCTTGCTTTTGGTGTCATGTGCCCAATAATGGTAAAATCAGGTAAGTGTTTTATTTTATCATAATCCGCCATCGAAATGGTAAATAACAATTCGTAATCTTCACCACCACTTAGGGCGCAAACCGTTGGGTCTAAATTAAACTCACGAGCGGTATCAAATGTTTGTGGGTCTAAAGGAATTTTTCTTCATACAATTCACAACCTAATTCGCTTTGTGTGCAAAGGTGCATTAATTCAGAAGCTAAACCATCGCTCACATCAATCATGCTCGTTGGTTTAATGTTTAAGCCTTTTAATAATTCAACAATATCTACACGTGCTTCTGGTTTTAACTGACGCTCTAAAATATAATCACTACCTACTAAATCAGGCTGTACATTTGGATTATCTTTAAAAACAAACTTCTCTCTTTCTAAAATTTGTAAGCCCATATAAGCACCACCTAAATCACCACTTACGCATAACAAATCTTTTTCTTTAGCACCATTACGGTAAACAATGTCTTCTTTGTTGGCTTCACCAATTACGGTTACGCTTATAACTAAACCACTTGTTGTTGAAGTGGTATCTCCGCCAACTAAATCCACATTGTATTTGTTACATGCAAAAATCATCCCGGCATATAATTCTTCTAGTGCTTCTACCGAAAAACGATTAGATGCCGCGATGCTCACGGTGACTTGTTTTGGCGTGCCGTTCATTGCACAAATATCCGATAAGTTAACAATAATGGATTTGTATCCTAAATGTTTTAAAGGCACATACGTTAAATCAAAGTGCACGCCTTCTACTAACATGTCCGTAGAAATCAAGGTGTGTTTTTCTCCATTATATTTTATCACGGCTGCATCATCACCAATTCCTTTAATGGATGAATCGTTATGTATTTCCACGTGTTCGGTTAAGTGTTTAATTAATCCAAACTCTCCTAATGTTGTTAATTCTGTTCTTCCGCTGTTCTCTAACATTTATCTTATTATTTTAATTTAACACATACATTTTTCGGTTCAGTAAAGAAGTCTAATGCTTCAAAACCACCTTCTCTTCCAACTCCTGACGATTTAACGCCACCAAATGGTGTACGTAAATCACGCAATAACCAACAGTTAATCCAAACTATACCTGTATGCAAATCCATGGCCATGCGGTTTGCTCTGGTAATGTCTTGTGTCCATAATACAGACGCTAAACCGTATTGCGTAGAGTTAGCAAATTTCAAAACTTCTTCCTCAGTATCAAAAGGCATGATGGTAACAACTGGTCCAAATATTTCTTCTTGGTTGGTACGACAATCGTAAGATAAATTTTCGATGATGGTTGGTTCTAAATAATAACCATTTTCAAATTCACCGCCAACGGTTGCTTGCTTGCCACCACACAATACTTTTCCGCCTTCTTGTTTTGCTAATTCAACATAGGATAAAATCTTTTCCATGTGAGGTTTAGAAACCACCGCACCAATTTTTGTTTTTTCATCTAAAGGCGCACCAACGTTAGCTTTTGAGTTTTAGCTACAAAGTCGGTTTTAAATTTTTCGTAGATAGAACGCTCCACAAATATTCTTGAACCACATAAACAAATTTGCCCTTGATTAGCAAATGACGATAACATCGTTGTAGAAAGCATTTTATCGTAATCGCAATCTGCAAAAATGATGTTAGGATTTTTACCACCAAGTTCCAATGATAATTTTTTAAACATAGGAGCAGCAATACTGGCGATGCTTGCGCCTGTTTTGGTTCCGCCAGTAAATGAAATTAAAGGCACATCTGTACTGCTCACAATAGCGTTACCAACTTTATGTCCGTAGCCATGTACAATATTTAAAACTCCTTTTGGTAAACCTGCTTTGATGCAAATTTCAGAAAGCAAATACGCCGTCATTGGTGTAATTTCAGAAGGCTTGGCAACTACGGTACAACCAGCAGCTAAAGCCGGTGCAATTTTCCAAGAGAATAAATACAAGGGTAAATTCCAAGGAGAAATGCAGCCCGCAACACCAACAGGTTGACGCAAAGTATAATTAATAGCGGTATCTTCCATGCTATGCGCGTGAGCAGCATAGTGCAAAATGCCCGTTCCATAAAAATGAAAGTTTGCGGCAGCTCTTGGTATATCCACTGATTTAGCCAAGTGTAAAGGTTTTCCGTTATCTAAGCTTTCTGCTTTTGCTAATTCATCTAATTGTTCTTCAATTAACGATGCAATTTTTAATAAGTATTTAGAGCGGGTTTCTTTAGGAGTAATACTCCAGGTTTTAAATGCTTCTTTAGCAGCAGCAATAGCCTTTTCGGCATCGCGCTCATCGCTATCAGGTATTAATGAATATACAATGCCACGAGAAGGATCGTAGTTTTCGATATGTTGGTTTGAGGTAGGATCAACTAACTCACCATTGATGTAATTTTTAAGTTTAAACATGGCTCAAATTAAGTTCACTAAATTAATGAAATTGCCTTAATTATCCCATATTTTAATAGAAGGCTTGTCGGGGGGGTTTGTTCAAGGAAAAGATAATGAAAAATAATTTAACTTATTGAGAATGTAGGTAAAATGCCAACAAATCTATTTTTATATCAGTATTTATTCACTATTTTTAGCATTGCTTAATTTATTTTAAATGCGTCTTAAACTTGCAGTAATAATCACCTTTTTTTTGTTTGCTAATTTAGCATACTGTCAGGATGTATTATATACAACTGCTGGAAGCAAACTGAAAGGAAAGGTTACTGAAATCAATACAAAAGACATTAAATACAAAGATTTCAATAATTTAGAAGGTCCAACATACGTGATAGCTAAAGCGGATGTCGTATTAATTCAATACTCAAACGGAACCACCGACGTGATTAATGATAATCCTAATACTTTAGCTCCAAAACCCACAGCAACCGTTGCTCCTATAGAAAAGCCAACTGAAAAACCTGCATCAAAACCTTTTGATAAAAATGATCCTTATGCTAAAGGAAAAAAAGGAGAGAAAAAAGAGTACAACTTATATTATTTAAATAGTAATATGATATCCATCAATGCCTTGGCTTTAGCTAATGGTGATGTAACCGTGATGTATGACAGAGATTTGTTTCAAGGGAAAATGTCTTTATCGTTTTTAGGTGGTTATAGCTTTAATAGACGTATGGGTGGTTTAAATTTATTTATTGCAGATGCGAAAGATGGAGCCAAGAAAAAATACGATGCAGGATTTGGAATTAATTATATGCCTCGTAATACTAAAAGAGTTCAATATTTTGTGGGAGTTTTAGCAAAGTACATGGCTTATGATTATTTGAATGTTGTAGATACTACCAATAATCAAAAAAGTTATCAAAAAGAAAGCGGCTATCAATTGGGTATTTTGGTTACTAATGGTTGGGTATTTAGAGTTACTCCAAATTTTAATTTTAAAATATTTGGATCCGTGGGAGGTCAAATTAATTCAACACCATTAGAAGTAACTAACTCTAGTGGAACAAGAAATTATGGTAATTATCCAAAAATTTATTTAGGTTATTGTTTCGGATACCGTTTTTAAACATGAAGTATTACTCACATATTATATTTTGGATGTTACTTTTTGTTTCTGTAACGGCTGTGGCGCAAGACAAAGTGTTTTTAAGAAACGGAAAAATAATTCCTTGTAAGATTATGGCTATCTCTGAAAACACCATTAGTTATCAAGATACCATTCCAAATTCAGCCTTAATTACTTTACCCAAAAATGATGTTTTAATGACTGAATACGGCAAAACAGAAACGGTTTATTTGTTTAGTAAAGAACAACCTGCTTTTGTTATTCAAAATAATACAACGCCTCTTTCATCTTCGCCCGAAATGAATGAGACAAGAGCGCAGCGTCAGGAACGCAAAATGAAAGAGTGGAAAGAAAAAGAAGCTTTAATGCCAAACGGGATATTAGGTTTTTATATTGTTGATTTAGCTTTTGGACGATTAACAGTTTCTTATGAAAGGTTATTAGCAAATAAATCAGTTGGTATAAAAATACCATTGAGTTTAACTTATGATGGCTTAGGTGCATTAGCAGAATTCTCTTCAAATAGTTCAAATTCAAGTTCTACGAGCACTACCTCAAGTTCAACGAATACAAATACGTCAAACAATAATAACACTAATTCAAACAATGCTCCTGTAAAACGAAATGTTGGAACTGGAATTATCTCAGGAATTGATATAAATTATTATCACGATTTAAAACCACAATTAAAATATTTTTTTGGCCCCCGAGTGCGTTATGGAACAGACATGACTTTAGGTGGAATCGAAGGATTAACCTTTCAATTACAAAATGGAATTTTTAAAAGCAGCGGCAAAAGAATGACGAGCACTGTAGCTGTTGGCGTTGGCTTTTTTAAACTTTCCGAAAAATATGCAGGTAGAGGCGGGCTTGATACCAAACAAGTTTATTCTTGGGCATCCTTTACTTGGCGCTTAGGTTTTAGGTTGTAGCGTTCTTCGTAACCTTTATTTCCTTGCAAACCACCGCAATGAATTATTAAAATAGATTTTTGTTTATCTAACTTTTCTTGTTTCATTAAATCAAATGCAGCAAAAAATAATTTAGCGGTATATACATAATCTAATTCAATCAAATAATTTTCTTCAAACCAAGCTTTAAATTCTAATAACTCGTTATTGTGTTTGGCATAACCACCAAAATGATAATTATTTAAAATGCTTGTTTGTGGCTCGTTTGCAATGGCTTCAAACTTTAAAACATTTATCACTTTTAGTTCTTGATGTGTTTGTAATGATTTTGAAATTCCTCGATAAGTAGTTCCTGTACCATGGGCACAAAAAATATAAGTGTAAAGATTTGTTTCTTGAGTCAAAATTTCCTCACAACCTTTTTCTCCTAAAAAATTATCGCCACCTTCAGGAATAATATAGGCTTCGGGATACATGTAACGTAAACGCTGCATATATCCACCGTCATTTTTTTGTGAATATTCATCTCGGCTCACAAATAATAATTCCATGCCATTTTGTTTTGCTAACGATAGAGTAGGGTTAGCTGCAGAACTTTCTTCGCCTCTAATAATACCTATGCTTTTTAAACCTTTTAATTTGCAGGCAACAGCTGTAGCTGTTATATGGTTCGAAAATGCACCACCAAAGGTAATGATGGTGCTTTTGTTTACTTTTTTAGCTTGTTGTAAATTGTATTTTAATTTAAACCATTTATTGCCAGAAATTTCGGGATGAATTAAATCCAAACGTAAAACACCAATTTGATAACCGTTATAGTCAATTGTGTTTATGATAGGTTTATAGTTTATCATCAGAGATTATTAAAACCAAACATCCACACAAAATATAAATTCCTTTCGTTCTTTATGATAATCGCCGTTATAATAAAAATTTTCCTTTTCAGAAGATAATTGTCGCCCTTCGATACTAAACACTAAGTTTTTTAAGGGTTTATACTCAATGCCAACTGTTGCGCCATATGTATACTTGCCCATGTTAGTTCCAGCGCTTAATATTTCATCCTCATCACTAAACCATTCTCCACGCCCATAAAAAGCTACTTTTTTAAAACTTTGATGTTTCAGTAATAATAGTGAACTATTCATATATGCAGTGCCTATTGTATATTCGTTAATACGCTTGCTGTATTCTTGTATTCCATAATTAAATTCGGCACCAATACTTATTTTTTTCTTTTGGTAGGTTAAATAAAAATTATGATAGTAACGTTGATGCTTTAATTTTAATGAATCTGGAGTGTCATCGCCTGTAATAAAATTATAGGTCATAGTTAAATAGTCGTTTGGTGCAAATATGATGGAACTCCCTAGCAATTTATTTTTGTTAGTTTCGATAATAGAGCTAAAACTATTAAAAGCATTGACTTGAATGCTTAATTTAGGATTAAGTAAATAAGTTAGTTTGGCACCGGAAAAATAATAAGGTTCATATACATTTGCTAGTGTCATGCTTGAGGTAATGTTTTCTCTAGGTTGTGTGCTTTCAAGCCCAATATGTGATCTAAAAACACCTACATCCAACCATAAATTTTTTATAAACTCATAGCCTACATTTGCCTCTTGTATTAAGTTAAACTTTGATGGCCAAGTACTTTCAGCTATATCGCCGTAATGTAAGGTAATGTTACTTCTTATTTTTTTGATTTATAGGCTAACGAAACCATCGCCATATTTAACCCAAATTGGTTATTGCGAGCAGCCATGGTGGCGTGTTTTACATAAGGATTGGAATTATCTTCAGTATAAAACGCATAATAAGAACTAAGGTAAGCTCCAATTTCTAATTTAGGTTCATTCGTTTTTTCGTCAACATTTAGTTTTTTGTTTTGAAACAAAACATTCGAATCATTTTTAAGTTGAATATTAATCAACTTTTTATTTGTAGAATCTTGTTGGGCATTCGACGATAATGCTAAAAGGATAAAAACAATTAAAATACTATATTTGCTAACAGAATTCATTCAGCAAAATTAATCATTAATTTAATGTTTAGTAAGCAATTAGATCCCGAAGATTTTTATTATAGCCCAGAAGGCTATATAATTTTTACTGAGAAATATCATTTAAAACGTGGTTATTGCTGTAAAAATGGCTGCAAGCACTGTCCTTACGGATATAATAAAAAAACAGGTAAGTTTGAAAATGATAAGAAGTAGCTAATTAGCATTAAAAGTAGGTTATTTTATAACTAGTTCAACAAAAATATCAGTCAACTTTGGCCTTAGATTATTGTTTATGTATTTCTTTTCATAAGAACATATTCACAGGTTGTTGGCGGCACTATTAATATATATACTCCTGTTATAGCAATAAATTGCAATGCGATCAATGTTGTTTCAGCTACTGGTTTTTCTACTGGCGATCGTGTTTTGATCATTCAAATGAAAGGAGCGATTATTGATACATCAAATACTATTAATTTTGGAACAGTAACCAATCTAAATAATTGCGGAAATTTCGAATTCGCAAATGTCTCATCAATTTCGGGAAATACGATTCTTTTGCAAACTTCAGTTTTAAATAATTATTTTATACCGGGTCGTGTACAATTAATAAGGTGCATATGTGTAGGTCTTCTCCGCGGCAACGCTCGTTCACAAATACAGTTGGAAATTCAAAATATTTTGTCTAGGATTGGATCAAATTATAATTTATTTTGGCGGGGGCGGGGCACATTTAATGGATGTAAATCGCAGGCGCGGGGCAAATTTGTGTTTGGGTGGGGGCGGCGGTGGTGTTGGCGTTTACCTTTCTCCGCGGATTTGTCCCCCCCCGCCCCCCGTTCTTAGCCGGTTTCCCCGGGCAAGTTATTTATGGTCAACAGGTGCAACAAGTTCTTCGATAACGGTTTCTGCTCCAGGTCCTTATTGGGTTACAGTATCATCATGCGGTGCTGCTGATTCAGATACGATCCAGGTGAGTAATTTGATCAATCCAATAATTGTTGATCTTGGAAATGATACGTCTTTAACCTGTACCCAAAGTTTGACCTTAAGTGCAGGGTTTCCAGGTAGTAGTTATTTATGGTCAACAGGTGCAACAAGTTCTTCGATAACGGTTTCTGCTCCAGGTCCTTATTGGGTTACAGTGTCATCATGCGGTGCTACTGATTCGGATCGATCCAGGTGAATCTTTGTCATTCCTAGTGTGTCTTGGCAATGATACGTCTTTAACCTGTGCCCAAAGTTTAACTTTAAATGCGGGTTTCCCCGGAGCAAGTTATTTATGGTCAACAGGTGCAACAAGTTCTTCGATAACGGTTTCTGCTCCAGGTCCTTATTGGGTTACAGTATCATCATGCGGTGCTACTGATTCGGATACGATCCAGGTGAATGCTTTGATCATTCCTATAGTTGTTGATCTTGGCAATGATACGTCTTTAACCTGTGCCCAAAGTTTAACTTTAAATGCGGGTTTCCCCGGAGCAAGTTATTTATGGTCAACAGTTGCCAAGTTCTTCGATAACGGTTTCTCTCCATCCTTATTGGGTTCGTGCTCTGCGGCTCTGTTCGATACGATCGGTGAGCTTTGATCATTCCTATAGTTGTTGATCTTGGCAATGATACGTCTTTAACCTGTACAAAGTTTACCTAGTGCAGGGTTTCGGTAGTAGTTATTTATTACGGGAAGTTCTTCAACGTTCCCGGATTGGGTGTGGGACGGTTCGGTGAGGTGATGTTTGATCATTGCTGGATTTAGCTCCTTTCGGTCAACTGGCAAACAACTCTAAGTTGTTTCGATTCGGAAGTTATTGGTTTGAGTGCTTCATGCGGTGTATTCGCATCCGATACTATTTTAATAAGTAAATTAAATTTTGATAATGATCTGGATATTAATGTTATTACCCCAATGGTGATGAATGATGTTATAAATTTTGGAGATATTAATGGACCTGAATTAAACCTGACTATTTACAACCGTTGGGGGCAAGAAATATTTTCAGAAAGTCAACGATCAATTAAATGGAACGCATTATTTAAAAACGAACCTCTGGTTTCAGGAACTTATTTTTGGGTTTTGGAATACAAAAGTGAGTGCGCAATGAAATAGTTACCAAAAGGATATATAACCGTTTTTCAATGTTGACGTTTTATTTCAGTAATCTTTATATAGGCGTTATTGAAGTGTTTTTCATTAACAAATACCTTCCTTTTAAAAAAAAGTCTGTATATTAGAGGCTCAAAAAAAATGTTGTGAAAATTTCTAAAGAGTTTAAAATAGGTATTGTTGTTACGTCTGCTATTGGCTTTTTTATTTGGGGATTTAATTTCCTTAAAGGAAGTAATCTATTTAGCCATAAGTATGAATTGTATGCTGTTTATCCTAAAATTGATGGACTTATTGAGGCAAATCCTCTTCTAGTAAATGGATTTAAAGTTGGTCAAATCAATAAAATTTCTTTAATAAAAGATAAAAACGGTGAGTACGGAGTATTAGTAAAGTTTTTATTGACTGAAGATGTTAATATTCCGAAGCATTCTATTGCAAAAGCCGTGAGTTCAGACTTATTAGGTTCAAAAGCTGTGGAAATTATTTATAGTAATGAAACCGAGTTTGTTCAATCCGGAGATACACTGGTTGCAGAAACAGAAGAGGGTTTAAAAACAGCTGTTAGTAAGCAATTAGCTCCTTTACAGAAAAAAATTGAAGGATTATTGTCTTCTGTTGATTCCGTTATGACTATTGTTGAAGTTGTATTGAATGATAAAACTCGTGAAAATTTAAGTAAGTCATTTGAGAGCATTAAGTTGGCTATTCAAAGTTTAGAACAAACTGCCTATAAATTAGATGATTTAGTAGCTTCTGAAAAAGCAAAGATATCTTCTATTTTGACTAAGTTAAATAGAGCTAAAAACGATTCGTTATATAATAACTTAAATAAAGCGAGTGATGATTTAGATAAGTTAATGAAAGATTTACGTATCAATCCAGAACGCTATATCCATTTCTCTGTATTTGGTAGAAAAGATAAAAACAAACCTAAACTTTAATTTTGCTCTATGATTTCATCAATCATTTTTATTGCCCTGCTAATTGTTTCTAGTACGTTTTTTTTCATTAATGCAAAAAAAATTCGTCGTAACATATTACTAGGAAAAGATATTTCTATAACCGACAACCGTGGAGAACGTTTTAAAACAATGGTTTTGGTGGCCTTAGGTCAAAAGAAAATGTTTACACGTCCTATTCCAGCAATTTTGCATTTGTTTTTATATGCCGCATTCGTTATTACACAAATCGAATTATTAGAGATTGTGTTTGATGGGATTACAGGTCATCATCGTGCTTTCAGAGCTTCATTGGGAGGCTTTTATACATTCATGGTAAGCTTCATCGAAATCTTATCAGTATTGGCATTCATTGGAACCGTTGCATTTTTAGCTAGAAGAAATTTATTAAAAGTTCCTCGCTTGGTAAAAAGCGAATTAAATGGTTGGCCAAAATTAGACGCCAATCTTATTTTAATTATGGAAATTATTTTAATCTGTTTTATCTTCATGATGAATGGCGCCGATGAAGTTTTATACTCAAGAGGACAATCTCATGCCGAAAATTTAGGAGATGGTTCATTAGGTTTAACCATTAGCAGTCATTTAGGTCCTTTAATTTATGGCGGTATGCCAAATGCAGGTTTACATGTGATTGAGCGCATTGGTTGGTGGGGACATATCATGATGGTATTTGCCTTTTTAAATTATTTACCAAAATCAAAACATTTACATGTGTTATTAGCTTTCCCTAATGTGTATTTCTCTAACCTAAAAGCTAAAGGACAATTCACTAATTTGTTTGAAGTAACAGATGTAGTAAAACCTAATTTTGATCCTGCTTATCAACCAGTACTTGATCCAAACGCCGTTATCAAATTTGGAGTTAAAGATGTAACTGATTTAACTTGGAAAAATTTATTAGATGCTTATTCGTGTACAGAGTGCGGTCGTTGTACTTCTGCATGTCCACAAAATATCACAGGTAAAGCATTGTCTCCGCGGAAAATTATGATGGATACCAGAGATAGATTAGAAGAAGTTGGGAAGAACATGGACAAAAATGGTGGCACCTTTGTAGATGATGGAAAAACACTTTTAGGAGACTATATTAAACACGAAGAAGTTTGGGCCTGTAATACTTGTAATGCTTGTGTGCAAGAATGTCCAGTAAACATTGATCCATTAGCAATTATTGTTGGCTTACGTCAGCAATTAGTCTTAGAGCAAAGTTCTGCACCAAACGAATTAAACGGGATGTTCTCCAACTTAGAAAATAATGGCGCTCCTTGGCAATTTAGTCCAGCAGACAGAGCAAATTGGATAAACGAAAATTAGTGAGATCCGAGAAAAAATATTTAAGTGAAATTTAGTGTAGAATTGGAGTAAAGATATTTAATCAAAAAGATTTCTTCATAGAAAAATTAATTTTGTGATAGAAAAGGTTTTCGAAAATGGTTATGACTCAAATTCATACAAATCAGGTTTTTTAAATTCTGAAGTTCAATTATACTTCAAAAAGAAATGGAAGAAATAAATCTTTAAAATTAAATAAGATTATGAATACTATAAAGGTTCCAACAATGCAAGAAAAAATTGCCAATGGCGAAACTCCTGATATTTTATTTTGGGTAGGTTGCAGCGGTAGTTTTGACGATAGAGCAAAAAAAATCACGAAAGCTATTGTTCGTATTTTAAACCATGTAGGTGCAAATTTTGCCGTGCTAGGTGTTGAAGAGTCTTGTACGGGAGATCCTGCAAAACGCGCTGGTAACGAATTTTTATTTCAAATGCAGGCTATGCAGAACATCACCATTTTAAATGGATATGATGTTAAAAAAATTGTAACGGGTTGTCCGCATTGTTTTAA
>JADJFB010000022.1 GCA_016708845.1 Bacteroidota bacterium
TTTTTGGGAGAGAAGTATCATTTGGTGTATAAATAATTAATATAACAAGAATGCATCCCAATTTTCGTACCTCGCTTAAACACTACCTTTGCAGTAACTTTTATTAGTATATGAATTATACAAAAAGTCTAAAACCTCTTTTATGAAAAACACAATCTCTACATTTTTAATTCTATTTGTTTCCATATCTGCTTACTGCCAAAACCAGCAGTCTTCATCAAACCTAAATTTTGATTTTGAAAAATCCGAAAAAGGAAAGCCAGTTGGTTGGTCGAATTTTGGAGCAGATAACTACACCCTTTCCCTTGATTCGACCCATGCAAAAAGTGAAAATATTTGCTGTAATTGAATTAAATAAAGGCACTAAATCCGATTATAAAGCTTGGGAATTTAAAATACCAAATAATTATGCTGGCAAAAAAATTACACTCAGCGGTTATATTAAAACTGAAAACGTAACGGATGGTTTTGCTGGTTTATGGATGAGAATTGATCCCTCTATTGGTTTTGATAATATGCAGAAACGAGGAATAAAAGGCACAACTGATTGGACAGAGTATGAAATAACACTGGCTATGAATCCTGAAAAAACAAAACAAATAGTAGTTGGTGGATTACTAGTGGGACAAGGAAAAGTATATTTTGATAATTTTAAAGTTACGGTTGACGGAAAAGACATTAAAGACCTACAACCATTTGAAAGAAAAATAGGAGCTGCTGAAAAAGACAAAGAATTTGATAAAGGCTCAGGAATTACCTCAATTACAGCTGATAAAACTCAAATTGATAATTTAAAAAGCCTCGGTTTAATTTGGGGTTTTATAAAATATTATCATCCTAATGTTGCTAAAGGTGATTTTAATATGGATTACGAATTGTTTAGAATTTTACCAAAAGTACTGAGTGCTGAAACAAAAAAAACAAGAGATGATATTTTAGTTGCATGGATAAATGGTTTGGGTAGTTTCACTGAAGGGAAAGAGCCCAAACTCGATCCAACAGACATAAAATTAATGCCTGATGTAGAGTGGATAAAAACATCTAATTTTTCAAATGAACTAAGTGCTTTACTTATAAAAATAAAAACAGCCGAGAGACCTTCAGATCATTACTATATTGACTTTTATCCAGTGTTGGTAATCCTGAATTCAAAAATGGAAATTCTTATTCATCCATGAAATATCCCGACGCAGGTTTTAGATTATTGGCAATATATCGTTATTGGAATATGATTCAATACTTCTTCCCATATAAAATTTGATAGAAGAAGATTGGAAGAATGTGTTAGAGTTTATACCAAAATTTATAAATGCAACTAACGAAACAGATTATACGCTAGCCGCTTTAGAAATTATTGGAAGAATTCATGATACACATGCCAATATTTATGGTGACAATAAAGCTTTAAATGATTATTTAGGAATTAATTATTCGGCAGTGGAAGTTACTTTTATTGAAAACAAAGCCGTTGTAACTGGATACTATAACGAACCATTTGGAAAAGCATGAAAAAGGAAAATAAAAACATAAAAACATTTTCAAAAAACGAGATTAATCTTTACTCAAAAATTCAAAGTAAAGACACTTGTTTCAAATTCATCAATAAAGATATTGCTTATATCAATCATGGCGCGCTTAAAACAAAATACCTTTCTAAAATTGCTAAAGAAATGGAAAACACAAAAGGTTTAATAATTGACGACAGAAATTACCCTTCAGATTTTGTTATTTATGATTTAAGTAATTATTTAATGCCCAAAGCACTCCTTATGTCAAATTCACTTGTAGCAAAGAAACACCAGGTCTTTTACTTTTGGCAAGTCTATAAACGTTGGCAAGAAAATAAATCGTACTATAAAGGCAAAGTAATTATTTTGGTAAATGAAATTTCACAAAGTTCTGCTGAGTTTCATGCAATGGCATACAGAGTTTCACCCAAATGCAACCGTTATTGGTTCAACAACGGCAGGCGCTGATGGCAATGTATCGAAATTAAACATACCCGAGGATTGTGGTTCATGATTAGCGGCATTGGTGTTTACTATCCTGATGGAAAAGAAACTCAAAGAATTGGGATTGTTCCTAACATCGAAGTTAAACCAACCATCAATAGCATAAAAGCAGGAAAAGATGAATTGATGGAAAAAGCAATTGAAATTATCAATAAACCTTAGTGAAATTTTAAAGTCGTTTTTTTTGATATTTATCAATTTATAAACCTCTTCTATCATTTACATTTGTTATCAAAATCATTTGTAACATGAAAGCAAAAATATTAAACGCTCTATTACTTGTTACTTCTCTATTTGGATATTTAGAATGGGGAGGAAACAATCATTTATTCTTATTTCAGGCGGAAGGCGAAATATTCTCAAAACTTATAAGTGATCCAAAATCAGTTATTCATCCTTTTATACTGCTGCCAATTATTGGTCAAGCATTATTATTGATAACATTGTTGCAAAAAACACCTCACTAATTAATAAGCTATATTTCCATAGGTAGTTTAGGTGTATTATTAGCTTTTATGTTGATTGTAGGAATAATGAGTTTAAATTTAAAAATCATTGTCTCTACTATTCCTTTTTTAGTAACAGTCGTTTATACAGTAATGTATTATAAAAAACTGAGTACTACTCAATAATTATTTTTTGAGAATATGTTTGAGCTTTCAGTTTAAATTGAATTACATAAACGCCCTTTGCTTGAGCAGATAAATCAATCGTATTTTGGAAAGATGCATTTGAATATACTTTGGCTCCGAGTACATTATAAACTTCAACTTCAGCATTTTCTAATTCATCGCTTATGGTAAAAATTCCTGTAGAAGATGGATTTGGAAATATGACCACATTTTCATTTAAGCTATGCCATGCTTCGTTAATGCCAGTTGTAGCATCTAGTTTTGCATAAAACACATCATCGCCACAGCCTTTAAAAACATTACTCGTGCCAAAACTAACCGAACTACTATTAAACATTCCCCCAAATGAATTACACTTGAGGTATTAGAATTTGCTATCCCATTCCCTACTTCCTCGCTGTAACTTCCAGCTTGCAAAGCCCAGGGTGAATTACCTGTGTTATCAAAACTTGCTACAAACATATCTTTAGTTCCTGCGGCACTATTAGTTAATGTATTAGTACCAAAAGTAATGCTTGAACTAATAAAAGAACCTGAAATAAATGCGTTTCCAGACGCGTCAACACAAACATTTAGCTTTCATCAGCGTCGGCACCGCCGCTTGCTTTTGACCAATTAGCTATACTGTTGAAGAATAACTTGCAAAAAAACATCAGATGTTCCAGCGCTTGCATTCGTTAATGCTGGCAAACTGCCAAAGTTTATACTAGCACTTGTAAAAACTACCGGTTAAGTAAATATTATTTCCCGAAACAGCGATGGCATTTCCCATTTCATCATAAATACCACCTACTTTAGTTGACTACAATGCAGTTCCTGAAGGGTCGTATTTAGCTAGGAACAAATCGTAAGTTCCACACTTGCATTGGTAAGCGCACTGTTCCAAAATTAACAGATGAGCTTGAAAAGCTACCTAAAACATAGGTGTTTCCAGATGCATCATTTCGCATGCTCTGGCGCCATCTGCAGCGGTTCCTCCAATAGTTTTGGCCCAAGAGTAGATCCACTGGCATCATATTTAACTATAAAAATATCAGTGGTTGCAGAACCTGCATTAGTTAAATTACCGGTTCCAAAATTAATGGTTGCACTCGTGTACCAACCAGTTAAAAAAACATTAGAGTTAGCATCACAACTTACAGCATAACCGCGATCATTTCCACTTCCACCCGCACTTTTACCCAAATTAAATTCCGGCGCCTCCAAAAGTTTTTGCCCAAACAACAGTCCCTGTTGGATATATCTTCACTAAAAATATATCCGAAGTGCCGGAAAAGCTATTTAGTAATGAAAACGTTCCAAAATTGATGTACGAAGAAGTGTATGAACCTGTTATATAGCTGTTGCCAGATGCATCCACTGCTACTGCCGATACAGATTCGTTTACCGTTATAGCCCGCTGAAAAAGCTGATTGCCAAGTAGCATTGTGCAACTAAAGATGAAAATCCAAATAAAATAAAAACAGCGATAAACTTAAAGTAGATTTTTTTCATATGTAGATATTTATTGTTTTTTTTATTGTCATATGGTATACGCCATGTATCTTCATTAGTGTTTGTGCGTTTCGGCTCATGGCTATTTCATAGAATTATTTTTATAATTTAAAGATAAGAAATTTATTGAAGCTTAATATCAACCGCCAGTTTCTCTTTTTTGCTATTTACTGTTACACCATAACCGGCAGTTGTATACGTAAATCCATGTTCGTCGGTAAATTCGGCAGAGATAAAATAGTCTCCTTTTCTTAACCCATCAAAGTGGTAAGCCCCTGTTTTGTCAACAGCAACACTTTGATCAAAAGATGAAGTAGCATTTTTGTTCCATATGCAATATGTACTATAGCGGTGCTTGCATTTTCGAAAGAAGAGCTTGCGCCATTTTTATAGGTTACCGAGCCGTAAATCGTTTTTTTTGCCTCCAATTCCTGCTTCCTTTTTACATGCTGGCAACACTAACACAACTAAAACCATAAAATTGTTTCTATTAATAATTGTTTGTTGTCATACGCATCTTCATTGTGCTTGTGTTTTGCATGGCATTCACCCAGGGGGGTTAAATTGAAGATTCAAAGTAAAATTCATTTCATCGGCAATGTTGGTTGTCCACTCACCATATGTTTTATTATTAGCAGCTATACTATTGCCAGGTAAATCAATTAATGCAGGTACAGGTACATACTTAATGCTTGCATTTACATCCATGTGGTTTGATCGCAAAAAAAAGAAAAATGCCCTGTAAACGATGCTCTGTATTTATCATTTATAAAATCGCCATCTGTATCAAAATCAGATGTGCCATTATAATTAAAATACAAATTAACAGGCTTAGAAATTGGCGTTCCATCAGGAAAACCACTAGGCGAACGGTAACGGTTAAAATAAAAATTACCGATAGCCACATAACCCGTTCCTGATTTTACAACAGATGTGCTGCGAAACCAAGCAGTATCAGTTGCAGGATTTACAATGGTTTTAAGTGTATCTAAATAGGTAACACCCATATAATTGCGAATACATTTTCCTACTGCATCGCGTAATGGTTCTCCAGAATCTACAGAAGATAAAGTAACCCAAGCGTTAATTTTACAGTTAGAAAGATTAGCCTCGTCAAATATAAATTTAGGAGAAAACCATAATTATTGAAACGACCCGTTAATTTACCAACGGAGTAATCTAAGTAATTAGATTCCCAACACACACTGCCGTGTGGTTTATCGAGTGTCCATAATACATCTACTAACCCATTTCCAGCAACTGGAGTTCCGGCAAGCTCGGTAACAACATCCTTTTTTTTGCAGGCGGTAAGAGAAATGACTAACACCAAAAGCAATAGAATTTTCTTCATCTTATCTTTTTTTTAAGAGTAAATATATAAAATTATGAGGAAGAAAGAAAGCCAGGTGAGCCACTCCGCATTATTTACAATAGAAATTTATTCGACTATTGGGAAGCTAATACGATAAACTATCTCGTCGCTTCTGTATTTTTAAATACCTTTTCTAAAATATCTTTCTCAACGGCATCCACCGTTAAGTTACGTCGGGCATAAACTCGGTTGGCAGTCTCAATCATTTTATCAAATTTGTATTCTTCCATACCATCAGCTCCACCCCAACTAAAACTTGGGATGTGCGTTGGAGGAAAACCACCACCAAAAATATTTGCCCCTACTCCTACAACTGTTCCTGTATTAAACATGGTATTAATGCCGCACTTACTATGGTCGCCCATAATTAAACCACAAAACTGTAAACCAGTGTCTATCATTTTATCTTGTGAGTAGTTATATAACTTTACGTTACCGTAATTGTTTTTAAATTAGAGTTATTGGTATCAGCACCTAAATTGCACCATTCTCCAATAACAGAGTTTCCTAAAAATCCATCATGTCCTTTATTGCTATAAGCAAAAATAACAGAGTTGTTCACTCTCCTCTAACTTTACTATGAGGCCAACAGTAGTTGGTCCGTAAATTTTAGTACTTAATTTTAAAGCTGCATGTTCGCCTAAGCTAAATGGTCCGCGAACTACAGAGCCTTCCATAATTTCGGCATCTTTAGCAAGATAGATGGGGCCAGCATTTGTATTTAAAATTGTAGCTTCAACAACAGCACCTTCTTCTAAAAATATTTGTTTTGTATCTCCAATAACCGTATTTGAAGTAGATAATGGTTGTGACGTTCTTCCTCTGGTAATTAAATCGAAATCAGCTTTAATGGCGTCACCATTTTTAGAGAAGATATCCCATACATTTTCTACAGAAGTATACATAGTGGAAGTTTCAACCGAACTTGTTAATGCTTCCGTAATATTTAATGGGAGGCCGTGTTACTTCTATAAGCAATTAATGTATTTCCTTTTTTTATGCCTGCATTAAATTCTAACTGATTGATTTGTGCTAACAGCTCAGGAGTAGGACAAATTTTGCCATTAATAAAAACAGCATTATTGGTATAACTTGCTTTATATTTATGTTTTAAATAATCTTGAGTTTGAAAGGTTAACTTTCCATTTAAATAATGTTCCCATTTTTCGGTAATAGTTAAAATACCAATGCGAATTTCGCAACTGGTTTTGTAAAGTTAGTGGCAATAAGTTATGCCAAGTGTGATCATCAAATAAAATATAGTTCATATTAGCGAGGTCTTCGTGGTGTATTTGCTGGTGTTGGTTTTGAGTACTGTCTGGTATCTCCTGTAGTTATTATTTTTAATTGAATGGTACGTGGTTTTACTGGATTAACAATTACAGAATCTGCTTTTACTGGGCATGCTCCTTGTGTATCTCCATGACCCAAATGTAAGGATAACATATTTATAGGTATTGTTCTAGTTACTGGATCAGCACCAGGCACTTTATGACAAACAACAACTGTTTGGTTTGTATTATTTGTACCAGTTATTAAGCCAGCAGTTGTTGTACCTACAGCGGTTGTTGTAGTTGTATCGGAAGTAGAAGCTGATTCTTTATAAAAGATTAACTCCGTTTTACTATCAGTTCCATCGGCATTCGTAGCTTTTACTAATAACGTATTATTACCACTTACTAAATTTGCTACAAATGAGCCTGCAGTGTTTGCAAACGTAAATGGTGTAATCGCTGTGCCATTTAAAACTACTTGAACTTGATTTTGAGTTACATTTGTTGCTTTAAAGGAGAAACTAAATTGTTTTACTAAGCAGCCGTTGGTGTGCCGGTAGGTGACAAAATAGTAACTACCGGAGGTTTGGTATAGCCTTTGGTTTATAAGTTACAATTGCCGTTTTAACATCATTACCATCTTGATTCGTGGCCGTAATTTCTAAACTGTTTGCACCTATATTTAATACGGCATATCAAAGTAAGTCCATCAAAGTAAAATTCGTTATACCATGCCATTAGCTTTGCAACAATACCAGTTGGCTTAGCACATTAACTATAGTTGCTAAATAATTATAATTGGTAGTTTGACTACTGCTATTAGCATTTACTGGGGCAAAAATGGTAATAAGCGGCGGATTTTAATTTAATTTTTGGAGTATATTTAACTGCAATTTACTTACTATCATTTCCAAACTGATTTGTACCTTTCACTATTAAAGTATTGTTTCCAACCATTAAGGTTGCTAAAAACTAGCTCTTTGGAATTCATCATAATGAAATTATTTTGTACCACTCCATTAAATGTCACTTCTATATCTGCACTTTGAATTTACATTTAGCACTGATAACTAAAATTATAATTAGCTACGTTACTAGAATTTGTAAGTGATGCAGGGTTAATTAAATTTACAATTGGAAAACTGGTACTGCCTTAATTTTATAATTAACATTTGCTGATTTCGAATCCGTGCCATCTATATTGGTTGCGATTACTTCAAAGGTATATTACCTTGAACTAAAGTAGCCTTGAAAGTTACATTAAACCCATCATAACTATAATTAGTAACCACTACTCCATTATACTTCACAACAATACCAGCATTAGTTGGCATATTAGCAACAGTTGCTTTAAAGATATAATTACTATTTGATGTTGTAGCTTAGGTTAATGGATTTGTGATATTCAATAGGTGGAGTTTTTAACTCAACATGGCGTATAATTAACATAATAATTTTAATATCCGAACCATACTGATTTGTTCCTTTTACAGATAATGTATTATTACCGGGAATTAAATTTGTATTAAAAAACATTTCCTTAACTGTTGTATTATAATTAAAATTAGTTTGAGCCACTCCATTAAATAACACTTCAATATCTGATTTTTTGTGACATTTAATAACTCTAATTTGAAATTATAATTCGCATCACTGAAGCGTTAATAGTAGTAGCTGGGTTAATTAAGCTAACAACTGGCGAAATACCTGCTGTTTTTAATTCTCTATAAACAATACTTGTTGTTTTTGTATCTGAACCACACGTATTATTTGCAGTGATGCTAATCGCATTTGAACTAGGATTTAAATTAGCTACAAACGCAACTAGTTTTGTAGTACTATTGAATGCTTTAGGTGTACCATTAAAATATACTGCAATTTGGTTTTGGGCTGCTACATTTTAACACTTTTGCTTTTACTGTGTATGTTAAAGAAGAAACAACCGTTCCAGTTACATAGGATTTAAATAAGTAACCTAGGCTCAACAACTACTGCTGGTGGTTATATATAACCGTTGTTGTTTTAGTATCTGCCGCTGCTATTTGAAGCAGTTACATTTATTGTATTTGTACCTCCTATTAAGTTCGCATCAAACTCTAATTGTTTGGTTGCAAGATTATAATTAAATGCAACGGCAATCCCATTTTGATAGACTGTAATTTGTTTTTGAGCAGTTACATTTAAAACTTGCCCTTTAACTGTATAATTTTGCACTGAAGAATAGAACCGGGTTGAGCAGGATTAATATAAGTTACAATTGGAGCATTAACAACTGCACTTGTTAGTATAAACCACATTTGTTGTTTTAGTATCAACTCCGCCTGCATTACTAGCCGTAAATACCAAGCATTTGAGCCAGGATTTAAATTTGCTGTAAATGCAATTTGTTTGTAGTAGCATTATAAATAAATGGGGTTGTCATTCCGTTATAATAAACAGAAATCTGATTTTGAGCAGTTACATTTAATACTTGTGCTTGCACAGTATAATTTGAGTGGAAGAAACTGTTCCAGGCTGTGCAGGATTGACATATGTTATAATTGGAGGATTAACAATTGGTTTTGGCTGATCGTAAACAACCGTTGTTGATTTATTATCTTGCCCACCTGCATTAGTTGCAATAATTTGAATAGCATTACTACCATTATTTAATGTACTGTTATATTCTAAAATATGTGTTTGTGCATTAAAACTAAAGTTTGTATAAACAACTCCATTAAATTTAAACTGAATTTGATTTGCAGAAGTAACATTTAAAATTTGTGCAGAAATTTTGTAAGGAGCTCCCTGTTACAACATGTCCGTTTACTGGCGGTGTAATAAAACTAATAACCGGTTTAGGGCTGTAACAGTTGGCTGGTATTTGTAACAACCGTATTAGTTGGCGGCGCTATTGCAGAGTTAGTAGGTGCAACAACTGTTTGAGTTGGCACAACGGTATTAGTATAAACTGTTTCATCTTTTGGCGTTTTAGTTTTCTTTTGCCTCTCAAAGTAAATAATAAATTCAATCCGTGTAATGGTAATAATCATTACTTCCAAAAAATCTCCATTAGCAGCTAGTTTTACCATCTAACAAATCGGCATTAGTACCTTGAGGAAAAGTGACTTTGTATTCCCATAACATAGAAAAACCCGGCGAAAACTGATAACCTAAACCAACACCTAAAGACGGAGAAAAAAGTAAATAAATTTCCATTTACTTCCGTAAGCATAAGATTCATATTTTTATCAATCAAGCCATTATATGTGTTTAATGCTTTTGTTTTATTGCCAGTTGAATCAACTAAACTAAATCATACATTTTCCCTGAACCATCCAACAAATCAGATTTGGTTTGATACGCTGTAAAACCTACGCCTCCCCACAAATTAAATAACACATGCGTTCTTTCTCTTAATCTATTAAATGTTACTTGAAGTTCAAGAACCTTCTCCTAATTTCATTTTATAATTATCGTAAACATATTGTTTTCCGAAAACGCTATCAACAAAATTTACGTTAGGATCATACTTACCGTTATAAGCATCGTTTCCTTTTACATCATAATTACGATTGAAATCCATCCCGTATGTATTAGCGGCTAAATAACGTCCCTCGAATAGCGAATGAAAAAATGTTAGTGGCATTTTCATGAACACCTTTTCAAAGGTTATTCCACCTGCCATTCCCCAACAACTTCTATAATCTGCTGTTTGCCATGCTCCTAAGGTTTAAACCCAGACGCCAAGAGTTATAATAACGAGAATAATCTTTTGAGAAATGCTAATCAGCGAAATTGAAAATGCTATTAAAAATAAAGTTTTTTCATTTGAGTACTTTGTTTAAAACAATAAAACATAGACCAAAATGTCTATGTTCAAAATTAATAATTATTATGCCAAAATCTTATGATTTTCCCACCTCCACAATCTTAAATTCGGTTCTTCGGTTCTTGGCGTGCTCTTCTTCGGTGCAAGGCGCATCATTTTTTACAGTTATTTAACAAACAGGTTTCCCCATATCCAACAGCTTTTAATCTGTTTTTTTTTATTCCTTTAGAAATTAAATAATCAACAGCCGCTTTTGCTCTTTTTGAGATAAGGTTAAATTTAAGACATCTGAACTTCTAGAATCTGGATGTGAACTAAATTCAATAGTTAATTTGGCATTAGAGTTTAAAACCGTAATTACTTTATCTAAAATATTTTGTCAAGCCGCTTGATCAATTTTATAATCACCATAAGCGTAATATAAACTTTCAATAATCGTTATTAGCTTGGTTATTCTGTTTGTTTTCATTTTTCAAATAACACTTCTAACCAAGGATCTTCAACAGAAAAAATCTCCTATTGCTGATTTATCAATATCTAATAAATCAAACTGAAATTTACCATTGGAATTACGTTTTATTTCTCTATAAATTCTTCCCTTTGAATCAGCTAAATATATTTTTAATACTTGTAAATCGAGGGTCTGATTCATCAATTCCAAACAAATAGTTTTTATCAGCACTTAAATTTCTGAAAGCAAAATCTTCCCTTTTCGTCGGCAATAATATTTTCAATAACTTCTGACTTATTAAAGATTGTGATTTTAGCATTACTAAAGCCTTTTTATCTTGATCATATAAATAGCCATTTAATCCCATTACTAAATCAACATCCTCAACTCTTAAATCAGAAATCGTTGCTTTATCAACTCCTAAAATGCAAATTTAAAAATTACCTTTCCATCAGAACGTTCAAACTTTGACTTTACCAACTTTATTAGTTAAAACAATTCTTGCTTCTATTGGCAAATCATCACCATCTACACTTAATAAATAATTTTGATCATTTGGTAAATTTCTAAAAGCAAAAAGCCCAAACTCATTGTTATGGTCTCTTCTATAATATCTCCAAAATCATTTTTAATAATTACTTTTATTGGAAATTGGTTTACTAGGATCTTCGCCATACAATAAATTACCAGCTAAACTTAAATCATCATCATTAAAAAGTCTGGCCTTCCCATTAGGATCTACTGGTAAATTTTTAAACACAAACTTTTGTCCTCCCCATTATCATGAGTTATTCAGGATATTTTTGAATTTTTATCTGCTAAATAATACCTCGATTTATTTTTCAAATTTACATCTGATCCTTCTACCTCAGCCATATAGGTTTTATCGCCATCTATTTTTTTAAAAGCAAAATATCCTTTATCATTTGTTTTTGTAGAGTCAATTGCTTTACCATTTCATCTAATAAAAAACTTTAACACCATTAGCCGGGTCATTTGTGTTTCCGTTAACAATACCGTTCCATCAAAGTGACACATTTTATTAGTAATTTAAAACTATAAATATCGTCCTCACCTTTTCCACCTTCTCTATTAGAAGAAAAATAACCATCGTATCATTCAAAAAGTAATGCCAAATCATCTGACCTTACTATTTAAGAAGTAACCCTTCATTTCTGTTTAACAACCAATTCACCTTTTAATGTTTTGCTGAAAAATATCTAAATCACCAAAGCCAGGTAATCCATTAGAGGAGAAATATAACGTCCCATCTTTTCTGATGGAAGGAAATACTTCATCGCCAGATGTATTAATATCAAATCCTAAATTAACTGGCTTATCCCAACTATCTCCATTTTTTACACATCCAAATATCTTGTCCGCCAATGGTTCCAGGCATATCCGAAGAAAAAACAAAATTGTCCCATCCACATTTAAAGAGGATGAGCACACGAATAATCATCGCTATTATAAATAAATGGTTTTGTTTCGAAATGAATTTCCTTCTATTTCGCTAAAATATATTTTTGCTCTATTTACAAAATTTTTATTTTCTTATTTACTATGTAATTTACTCGTGTATAAGCTGCCATTTTACCATCATTTGTAAAAGTTATTGGCCCATCATGAAAACTAGAATTTACTTTTTTGAAAGTAATCTTCGATTTTTTAATAACATTACTTTCTATTTCAGCCGAAAACACATTTAAATATGGTTGGTTATTTACAAAGACTTTTCAAAATCCACAATATCAGAAACACGTTCAGCTACAAATACTAATTTTCCATTAATAAGTACTGGACTAAACTTAGAACGCTTTGTGTTAATGGATTCTATATTTACTATTTCATATTCTTTTGGTTTTGATTCCCAATATTTAATTTCTTGACAAGATTTAATAGCATTTTGCGCAGTTTTACTAGTTTCATTATCTTCTAAATAAGCATAATATTGATTCAAAGCCTCCTGTATTTATTATTTGACTTTAAAACATTTCCGTAATTATAATTTACAATTACTGGAACCTTCCCTAAACTCAATGCTTGTGCATAGTAACTTTATTTTTTGCACGATTATTTAAAATGCGATGACAATCGCTAACTTAATTAAAGCCTCTTGCTTATCTTTGAATTTCCTTTAATCACTTTTTTCATAAGCTGGAATTGCCTTTGCGTAATTAAATTTCGAAAAATCCTTTTCAGCCTTTTTCATTTGTGATACACCAACAATGGCAATAAAACAGAAGAAAATGGATATATAAATTTTTATTTTTTTCATAGAATATTTAGGAACAATTTTACAAATAACGAGGTGATAACATTTTAGATTTAAATGTATTTAAGTCAAATCCAATCATAATCTCATGTCCATTACCTAATTTCCTTTGAACGTTACCTATTCCAGAATCAAATGAATAACCTATTTTAATATTATCTGTTACAATTACCTGAGCCAAAGCCCCAACCGAAACCGCTAGACCTAGTAAAACTCCTAACCATAATCTTGTTTAATTAAAATTTAAATTCACATCAATATTAGCAATCGACTTTGTTCCTTTATAAATAATGGTTGGATTAATCACTAAATTGTCATTAACCGAAAATCCCTTGCTTACAATTCCAAATATATGCGTACTTAATCTGTAAGTTAAATCATATTCTGTTTGTGCACCAGAAACATTGGTGTAAGAAATTTTATCTTGATATACATAAGCTGAATTTAAATGAGTAGCGCTAAAGCCTGCATAAAAAGAACTTGACTTTAAAAATAAACCTGCATCAAAATCGGGTTTTAATTTATTAGTTGAAATATTTGCAATAGCATTTACTTCACCTGGATCTCTATAATTAATTTTATTAAAATCAAACACATAATTAACAACTCCTGCTCTTAACCCAAAAGACAATTTTAATTTACTGTTAATTGGTAAAATATAAGAAATGTTACCGTATGCTGCCGTAACTCTTTTAGGCCCAACCGCATCATTATAGGCACTTAAGCCTAAACCAATTCTTTTTTTCTTTAATGGTCCATGAAAACTAAAAGATTGAGTTGAAGGAGCTCCATCAAAGCCACTCCATTGTTTTCTAATGTCAAGTACTGCACTTAACACATCTTTTGTACCAGCATAGGCAGGATTAATTACCATTTGATTAAATTGGTATTGACTGTATTGTGGATCTTGCTGAGCCAACAATGGCAAAGCAAAAGCACAAGTAAATAATAATAATTTTTCATAATATCTTTTAATTTGTAAGTTCTAACCAACCTTTTTCAAAACCTTACCATTGTCGTTTAATATTAAATAAAAGTAAGTGCCTGATGTAACGGGTTTACCATTAAATTTTCCATCCCAGTTATTCGTAGCGTTATCATATCTTGATGTTTTAAATACTTTATCTCCCATCGATTAAAAATTTGAACATTATTATTTGGGTATTTATCAATATTGTCAATCACAAAAAATCATTCACTCCATCACCATTAGGAGTAAAACCATTGTAAACAAAACATCACAACTCGAATTAATATCAACCGTAAATACAACATTAGATACACAACCAGCAAAATCAGAGCACTAAAATGTATAGTTTGTAGGCGTAACTGTTGGTGTAACAAAACTTGTATTAGGAATACTATTTGTACTCCACAAAGGAATTGTTCCTCAATAATTGATAATATGGCAGTATTCCAACACAAACAGCGCTTGGAGTAACTACAAGGAATAACGCATTTTCCATTTTGAACATCCACAAAGCGGTACTAAAAAAAAGCACAACCGTTACTTCCTTGTCCATAAACTGTATATGTAGTAGGCGTAAATATTTGAACCGTTTGATTTTGCTCCTATTAAATTAATTGGTTGCCATAAATAGTTATGCAATTGAGCCACTTGCATTTAAAGTTATACTTTGCCCCACGCAAGCCATTGTATTGCTTACAGATGCTGACACTGAAGGCAATGGCAAAACAGTTAAAGATAAAAATGCCGTGTCAGAACATGAGCCGCCATTTGTACCTACTACACTAAACGTTGCATTGGAAAAAGGTTGAATAATGGTTGTATTTGTAGTGGCATCTGTTGACCAGCTATAATTGGAAGCGCCATTAGCTGTTACCATCATTGTATATCCAAAACAAACACTAGTGGATGGTGTATTAATAGTTATAATAGGTGTATTTAAAACATTAATTGTAGCGTTTGCCGAATTTTGACAACCAAAAGAATTTGCACCAATCACAGAGTAAGAAGTAGACACTGTAGGTGTTACAGAGATAACATTAAGAGAAGAACCTGTTGTCCAAGTATATGTATTGGCACCACTCACATTTAATAATGCTAATTGACCAGCACAGATAGTTGTAATGGATGGTGTAATGGAAACAAGCGGTAAACTAAAGGTTGTAACACTTATCGTTTTGGTATTAATACAACCAAAATTACCAGTACCAGCTACCGTAAAATTTGTTGTTCAGAGAGTATTTACTGGAACAGAAATTAAACTTCCAGTAGCTGCAGATGGAAATAATGTAAATGTATTTGCGCCTAAGTTTGAAAAAGTAACTAATCCTCCAATACACACCGTATTTGTATTAACATTTGTAAACACACTAGGAAGAGCAATTACTTTAACGGAATCTAATTTAGAACTAATACAACCAAAAGGGCTTGAGCCAGTAATTGAATAAACGGTAGTTGCAGTAGGATTAATTGTAAACGAGTTTGTGGTAAATCCTCCTGGATTAGTCGTAAAGTTAAGCTCCTGATAAATTAATGGTAGCCGTTTTACCAGCACATATTATTTGGTTAGCAGGCGTTACAGTAATTGAAGGAATAGGATTAACCGTTACGCCAATAGAAGCTGTTTTACACATCCTTGCGAATCACTAACAGTAACAGTGTACCTACTGAACTGGAATTATAGTTGGATTTACAATGAATTAGTAGTTGCTGAGCACGTATTCCAGTTAAAGAATAACTTGGAGTACCTCCACTTACTGTTGCAGATAATGTTGTTGAATTACCTGCACAAACTGTTGGAGTTGATACACCAATGGTAAGCGAAATTGCAGGAGGCGGATTAATAGTGATAATTTTAGTTACTGATGTAGCACAACTATTTGTAACAACACAACTATAAACTCCAGCACACAATCCTGATGCAACTGAGACGATGAAACTGCTGGCGTCCATGAATAAGTATATGAGCGCCACTTCCTGCTACAGATATAGAGTGTTTGCAGAACCATTACTAAGCTCCTGCACAAGTTGGATTGATTGAATTAACATTGACTGTTGGGAATAGGACAAGCGTTAACTTGTATCGTTTTCGTAGTTGACGAATTTAATCCAGCTGCTGTTACCGTTAACGAGATAGTATGAATACCCGTTGTGTTGAAGGTGAGTGTTGGATTTTGTAGAGTAGCAATGAAGGTGTAGATGCCACACTAACATAATTCCATGAGTGATAGCGTTAGATGCTGTTGATAAATCTGTAATATTTTGGATTGTCCTTGATTGATGATGGTGGCTGATAGAGAAAAATTAGCTTGAATGGTGGCAGTTGGAGAACAAAACCATGAGTTCTAATTGGTTTCTATAAGGACTATTAGTCATAGCGGTTTGCATCCTTATCTTCTGATCTTCGGTAAACATATACATAAAAGCATCATCTGTATAATCAGCAAAATTCATAAACATAACGCCTTCGGCACTAGTTGGAGGCGAATTTGTTGGACAATTATTGGGTAAGTAAGGATAAGTTTGTGTTCCATAAGAAGCGGTTTTGTGCAGGGGTGTATCAATACAAAAAATCATTTGCTCAACTCGCATCACCCCTTATGTCTAATACCCAGATAATGGGATATTTCATGAGTTAAGTTCTACCATAATTATATGGAGCAGAATAAACTCCAGAAGCAAAAATATTTTGAGCCTAAGCTTTACCAACACTATAGACCATCTGTAGTAGCTGTTCCTGCCGCTAAACTCCAGTCAATCCAGATAAAGGGGGGAATGTAGCATATCCAATAAAAACCGACTGCATGGGCAACATCAGTCACCCAAATATTTAAATACTTATTAGGACTCACATAGTCGCAGGCTTGATTATATTGTCCATTAAGAGTCGTGTAAATTGCAGCTGTAGTAACCGATGATGGATTGGTGGCTCCAGAAATACTATTCCAATTTCTTCTTTCGATACCAGGTTCTGGTAACACATTTCTAACGAATCTTTAATGCTAAGCAAAAATGAAATAATTTATTAGAAATTCTATTCTTCCTAATCCATCTTTACTTGCAGCCGCAACAGCAGTATTAGTTGCGTATGTTTGAAATGCAGTTGCTGGATACGTACAAGTATTAAAACCAATCCTGAATAATCATCATTTTAAAACTTGTATTTGGGAATTTAACTGACCTAGATTAAATTAGGATAAGTCCAATTGCCTTACCACCATGAATGATATGAAAAATAACTGGTGGATTTGGAAGGTTGATTGAACCCTACTTGCTGCCGTAGTCGTATTTAAATAATCTAATTATTTTCTGTTGAAATAAAGAATCATATTAGTTGTTGGCACATGAGTTCCATAACCGCGATTTAGGAATTTGAGATAACTTCCTATTGAAATTAATATCAGTAATAATATGACCCAACTATTTTTCATTTTATTATTTATTCCGTTAATTCTACCCAACCTTTTTTCTACTGCCGTTTTCGAACTTCAATAATATAAAAATAAGTCCCACTAGTTAAGATTGCTCCTCCTTGAGTTTTCATTCCAAACATTAGACGAGTTATCGTAATTGGTAGCCCAAAATTTATTTCCCCATCTATTAAAATAGTTACTGTATTATTTGGAAAATTTTCACTATTTTCAATTAACCAATTATCATTTAATCCATCTCCATCTGGAGAAACCATTAAACACAGTTATTTGACAAGGATTTGCAAGTAGGCAAAACGAGGTAGTTAAAAAAAACGGAATCAATAACAACACTACTCGAATTAATT
>JADJFB010000023.1 GCA_016708845.1 Bacteroidota bacterium
GTTGCCGTAAATATTCCATCCACGTTGAGTTAGTCTTAAATCAGCAGGATAACCTCTCATTGTCGGTAATTTTTCCTTCTTCATTTCTGATAGAAGCTACAACGTCTTCTCCGACATTGGTTCCAAAAAATAACTCCCTTCAACACTAAATAACAAGTTGTGTTTTGTTTTCCATGTAAAACTACCACCTGCACTTAAATTAGGTCCAAAGCGTTTTTCTAAATCATATTTTGGTAGTTGTCCACTAAAGTGAATCCCCACCATTAAAATTCGAAAACTTGAATCCTTAACCGATTGCGCCAGTGTTTGTAATTGCAAAGAAAAACAAAGGCAAAGAATGATGTAAATTTTATATCGCATATCTGATATCAATCGGGGAATTGATACTTCAAAAATAGAAGATAAATTTTATAAAACCTATTTAAAATAAGGCATTCACCTCAAAAGCGAGAGCAAAAAAAAGACCGAATAAATCGGTCTTTTTAAAATATATATTTTGCTTTTAATTAAGCATTAACTCCTTTTAAAACTGCAGCCATAGTAATACCAATAGCAGCAGGGCTATCCACTACGTGAATACCACACTCGCGCATAATTTCCATTTTAGCTTGTGCTGTATCATCATGTCCACCAACAATGGCACCTGCGTGACCCATTGTACGGCCTTTTGGAGCTGTTTGTCCTGCGATGAAACCAACAACTGGTTTTTTGTTTCCATTAGCTTTAATCCAACGAGCAGCATCTGCTTCGTAGCTTCCACCAATTTCACCAATCATAACGATAGCGTCAGTTTCAGGATCGTTCATTAATAATTCAACCGCATCGCGAGTTGGTGTTCCAATAATTGGATCTCCACCAATACCAATAGCAGTACTAACTCCTAAACCAGCTTTAGCAACTTGGTCAGCAGCTTCGTAAGTTAAAGTTCCTGATTTAGAAACGATACCGATACGTCCTTTTTTGAATACAAATCCTGGCATGATACCAACTTTTGCTTCGCCAGCTGTAATTACACCTGGACAGTTAGGCCCGATTAAACGACAAGCTTTTCCTTTTAAATATTCTTTAGTAGCAATCATGTCTTTCACAGGAATGCCTTCTGTAATACAAATAATAACTTTAATGCCTGCATCAGCAGATTCCATAATCGCATCAGCAGCAAAAGCAGCTGGTACAAAAATGATTGATACATCAGCACCTGCTGTATCAACAGCTTCTTTAACTGTATTAAATACTGGTCTGTCTAAGTGTTTAGTACCACCTTTTCCTGGAGTTACTCCACCTACTACGTTTGTACCATATTCAATCATTTGTGTAGCGTGAAAAGTTCCCTCTCCACCTGTAAAACCTTGAACTATAACTTTTGAATTTTTTCCGACTAAAACGCCCATATTATTTTAATTTATTATTTAGATACTAGTTGTTGTGTTTTTAATTGATGCGCTAATTTAAACATAAATTCGTGTTTTTTGACAACATTTTATCATTTTATTATGCGAAAATAGTTTTTTGTGATTTTTGCGTCTAAAACGCACGCTATTGTGCGCTAGGCAAAGAAACTATAATAAAATTACTATATTAGCACTATGGCAAACTATACCTTAAATAATGATACAATTGCTGCATTAGCAACTCCACACGGACCAGGAGCTATTGCCGTTATTCGATTAAGTGGAGAAAAAGCGATTGCCATTGTTGAAAAGGTATTTTACACTAAATCTTTAAAGCATAAAGCACTTTCTAATAAAGCGAGTCATACCGCTCATTTTGGATTGATAGTTGAAAATGAGGTGATTATTGACGAAGTTTTAGTGACAATTTTTAAAGCGCCAAATACTTATACGGGCGAGGAAATTGTAGAAATTTCTTGTCATGGCTCGATGTTTATACAACAGCAAATTTTACAAGTATTATTTAAACATGGCGCTCGTCCGGCACAGGCTGGCGAATATACATTACGTGCTTTTTTAAATGGCAAATTGGATTTGAGTCAGGCGGAAGCCGTAGCCGATTTAATAGCTAGTAATTCGGCAACTTCTCATCAAGTAGCCATGCAGCATATGCGTGGTGGATTTAGTAGTAAAATTGCTGTATTGAGAGAGAACTTGTTAAACTTTGCTTCTTTAATAGAACTAGAATTAGATTTCAGTGAAGAGGATGTAGAGTTTGCTGATAGAACTGATTTGAAAAAATTAATCAATACTATTTTATCCATAATCGAAAAACTGATTTCAAGTTTTGAAGTTGGTAATGTGATTAAGAACGGAATTCCAGTTGCTATTGTTGGTAAACCTAATGCAGGAAAATCTACTTTACTAAATGTATTGTTAGAAGACGATAGAGCCATTGTTAGTGAAATTGCAGGTACTACCAGAGATACCATTGAAGAAGAATTAATTATTGATGGTGTGTTGTTTAGATTTATAGATACGGCAGGTATCAGAACCACGACCGATATTATTGAGCAAATAGGCGTAAACAAAGCCTTTGAAGTAATTAAGAAATCAGCCATAGTGATTTATTTATTTGATACGCATGAGCTGAGTAGGGGAGATTTAGAATTAGAAATGAATGTGGTGAAAGATCATATTGGTACTTCCCAATTATTAGTAGTAGGAAATAAAATTGATTTTGAAGTATTAGAGGATTTGAAAAAAGAGTTTGCCGATGTGCCAAACATTTTATTTATCTCAGCTAAAGAACATAGCAACATTAAACAACTCAAAGATACCTTAGTTGGTTTATTTGATACGCGTACGGTTAATACAACCGATACCATCGTCACCAACTCGCGCCACGTGAGTTCGTTAAATAATGCACAAGCCGCTTTAATAAAAGTAAACGAAGGGTTAAGTACTAATATACAAAGTGATTTCTTAGCCTTAGATATCCGTTATGCTTTAGAAGCTTTAGGTGAGATTACAGGGCAGGTGACGAATGATGATTTGTTGGGAAATATTTTCTCGAAGTTTTGTATCGGAAAATAAATCATGAAGCAATTATTGTATAGTATCTTCTTTAGTGTTGTGTTGTGCTCTTTTATAAGAGCGCAGTCAAGTGATTTCACAAACACGATACTGAAGCAAACAAGCATTGCTCATCCAGAGAGATATATCCAATCAGCCGATTCTTTAAATTCAGCCAATGAAAATGAAGAGGCGCTTTTAATTTTAAATAAAGTACTGAGCAGTTCAAAAGTAGCCAGCAATAAGAATCTCCTTGCCAAGCTAAATATTGTGATGGCTAATTGCTATGATGATATTCAACAGTATCGAAAAGCCATTGTACATTATTTAATAGCGGAAGATTTATTAAAGAGCGCTTCCGATCCTAAATTGATGATTAGAAGTGATGTTGGTATTAGTGGTGTTTATTCGAGTATAGATAAAAATGATAGTTCTTTGCTTTTTTTAAAAAAGGCATTGCCAATTGCCGAAAAAGAACCTAAAAAGTATTTCAATTATTTAAAAACCATTTACAATAATTTAGGTTTGGTTTATATTGATAAGTATAACCATGCCGAAGCTTTAAATTATTTTTATAAAGCCATCGCTGTTTCCGAAAAAGAAAATGATAGAGACGGACTATCTAGTACATATAATAATTTAGGTAATTTATATTCGGAGCTGTTAGACTTTCATAAAAGTTTAGGCTATTACCGAAAGAGTCATCAAATAAGACCTTCCGCTACCACCTATGGTAATTTAGGGATGATATTTGAAGATTTAGGAATGCATGATTCTGCTTTAATTTATACACGTAAATCGATTGCTATTGATACTAAGAATAATGACAAAGGTGGTTTAGCGGCTTCCTATACAGTGGTTGGTAATTTATTTAAAAAAACAAAAGAGAGCGATTCTGCTTTACATTATTACCAATTAAGTTCCGTGATGGCTGCCGAAGTAGAGGATGTCGAAGTAATTAGGAATAATAATTACAATATTGTAGAGTTATTAATCAATGCCGGAAAGTATAAAGAAGCTAAAGACATTGCCCTTAAAAATATTATATCCATCAAGCAAGGAGATAATTTAGGTTTTATTGCTGATGGCTACAGTCAGCTAAAAACTATTTTCCATCAGTTGGGTGATTTTAAAACGGCTTATGATTATCAAGAACAAAACTATATCTATAGCGATAGTGCCGAACAAGAAAGTAAAGCGGTAGAATTACGAAAAATAGAATTAACTGCCGAATACAAAAAGAAAAGTTCTAATGATAGTTTAATACATGTGCAAGAAACAACCTTTAATAATTTGCAACATGCACAAGAAATAAATAAGCAGCGTGTTGTGTTATTTAGTTTTATTGTGATTTTGTTGTTAGTAGCTATCTTTTCGGTACTGGTGTATAAACGCTACAAGGTGTCGATACAACAAAAGGAAATTATTAATTTGCAAAAAAATGAAATGTTCCAACAGAAATTGTTGGTAGAAGAAAAGCAGAAGGAGATTGTTGATTCTATTAACTATGCTAAGCGTATACAATATACACTACTAGCTCACCAAGACTTTTTGAATACACATTTACCACAGCATTTTATTTTTTATAACCCAAAAGATATTGTGAGTGGCGATTTTTATTGGGCGACCTTCGCCAAGGGTTCTGCAGCCAATAATTACAGGGATTTGTTTTATTTAGCTATTTGCGATAGCACAGGCCATGGTGTGCCTGGAGCATTTATGAGCTTAATGAATATTGGTTTTTTAAGTGAAGCTATTAACGAAAAAAATATCACGGCTCCTAACGACGTATTTAATTATGTGCGTCAGCGCTTAATTGATAATTTAAATCAAGACGGACAAAAAGATGGCTTTGATGGTGTATTACTTTGTTATGATCCAACTACCATGCAGTTAAGCTACGCTGCTGCCAATAATAAACCCGTGTTAATAAGAAATAATGCATTGCAAATTTTAACCGACGATCGAATGCCAGTGGGCAAGGGTGAGAGGGAGCAGGGCTTTAATTTGCATACGGTGCAATTGCAAGCAGGTGATTATTTGTATTTATATACCGATGGTTTTGCCGATCAGTTTGGCGGACCTAAGGGTAAGAAATTTAAATACAAATCCTTGAATCAATTTATTTTTGACCATCATACATTAGATTTGGCGCATCAGCAACAACTTTTGCAAAACACCTTTCAGCAATGGAAAGGAGATTTAGATCAGGTAGATGATGTGTGTGTGATGGGGATAAAGTTTTAGTGTTTTTTAATTATTAAAGTATTTTATCGCAAAATTTAAAGGCGGAATTCATACACATACGGAAATATAATTTTCTAATGTGGATGTAGATGCGAGTTAAACTACTATTAAGAGATTAAGGGCATATTAAAATTTAGCGTATAAATCAAATAGTATTAAAAGCGGAGGCATGTGTGGAGATTGTTCGGGCTGTTCGCGAAGCGCTTCGAACAATCAGATTGATACTATGCAGATTTTAGCTAAATTTTAATGAGCCTTGAACTCTTTGTTACTTTCTGTTTCAAGACAGAAAGTAAGTACTAAATTTAACTAAGAAAAAAGTAACTAAAAATAACTAGGCGCTAAATTTTAATAGCCTATAACGCTATTAAAATTTAGTACTTCTGCCTTTAGCAACAGCAGCTGCACTCCATGGATCATCCGGCCAGGCATGTTTTGGATAACGACGTTGCAATTCTTTTTTTACTTCGTGGTAAGTATTATTCCAAAAACTCTTTAGGTCGGTGGTGACTTGCACAGGCTTGTAGCCAGGTGATAATAAATGCAATACTGTTTTGATTGTTCCTTTATTAACGGTTGGCGTATCTGTCATACCAAACACTTCTTGTAAACGCACTGCAATGATAGGTTGCGAACCGTTAGCAAAGTATTCGATGCGAATTTTTGAACCACTTGGTACTTCTAATTTTGCAGGAGCCAATTGTTCTAATAATTGTTGTTGTTCCCAAGTTAACGAATGCAATAGTGCTTCATACACATCCAGACGTTTTAATTCCTCCACTTTGCGAATGTCTTTAACGTAAGGCCCAAGCCATTCTTTTGCGTTTTGTAGTAAATACGTGGTATTGCTTTGCGGCCATTGTTCATCTGGATGCCATGCGGCGAGGCTACCAATACGATTTTGGAGTTGTGTAAAATGATCGGTGAAATCTAATAAGCTTTCACCTTCTGTTTTAATGGCATTGCAAATAGCTTCTATGACTAATTCTGAATCAGGATTTTTAATTGGGCTCGACTTTAATACAATGCTTCCAATTTTTAATTCGGTGGAAGCAATGAGTCCGCCTTTGCGCGTATCCCAACTGATGTTTTGTTTTTCTTTTACTAAATGAATTAGGTCTTTTGGATTGAGTGGCGCTGCCATAAATATTTTTCCTAGTCCATCTCGTAAATCCATATTGGCAACCGCTAACCATGCCTCGTGTGCTAAATCATCTTTATGCCCAGCGGCAGCAATTTTACCGTTAGCTAATTGAAACTGTGCATTGTTGCCAGGTTTCGCCGAAGCAATTCGCTCAGGGTAGGCGTAGGCTAATAGCAAACCTGTTTCATAAGCATCAATAATGCTATTGTCAATTTCTAAGTTCAATAATTTGCGATAGCTAGCGGCATTTTTTTCGATGCGTTTAAATTTATTAGTAAAGGCATTGTTGCTTCGCGCACGGCGTAAAGCTTCGATGCGTAGGTTTAAATCAATGCCACTATCTTTAGGTAAAGGATCGCGTTCTTCTAAAATGCCCGCAATGTCGCAACCTAAATTTTTCATCGCCCTAGTTTCAGCTAACAATAGCATGTGCGCAATGCGCGGGTGACAAGCCAGTTGATGTACTTGTTTTCCATGCTCGGTTATTTTTGTTTGTTCTAAAGCGCCAATTTGTTGTAAGGTATCGTAGGCTTGTTGTAAATTATTTTTTGGAGGCAAGGTCAGCCAACACATGTTGTTAATGTCATCACTTCCCCATTTACTCAGTTCTAATACTAAGGAACACAAATCTGCTTCCATGATTTCTGGAATGCGATGTTCGGCCATACGTACATGAGTGGCTTTAGTCCATAGACGATAACACACACCAGCGCTTAAACGCCCTGCACGGCCTGCACGTTGGTCGGCAGCATCTTTTGAAATACGTAAGGTTTCTAATCGAGATAAACCTGATGCAGGATCAAAACGAGAACGACGACCGAAACCAGAATCTACCACGATGCTGATGCCTTCAATAGTCAAGGATGTTTCGGCAATAGAAGTCGCTAATACGATTTTTCGTTTGCCTTGTTTATTAGGCATAATAGCGGCATACTGTTCGTTGTGAGGTAACATGCCATAGAGCGGGTGAATATTAATACTTCGACTCCGCTCAGTATCCGAGTTCATGAATTGATTTTTTAAAATCTCTTCACATTTTCTAATCTCTCCTTCGCCTGGCAAAAAGGCTAACACATCACCTTGATGTTCTTTTAAGGAACGTGCAATGGTTTGCGCTACCAACTCTGGTAATAAAAACTCATCGGCATCGTTGGTGTAAATTACATCTACTGGATATTGTCGGCCTTTACTTTCAATCACCGGTGCATTTAATAAACTTTGCAGCTGCGGTATATTCAACGTGGCCGACATAATCATAATTCTTAAATCAGGACGTAATACTTGTTGTGCTTCTCGGCATAATGCTAATGCTAAATCAGCTTGTAAATTGCGTTCGTGAAACTCATCAAAAATTACTAAACCAACTTGCTCTAAAGCATTGTCACTTTGTAACATGCGCGTTAGGATGCCCTCCGTTACCACTTCAATTTTTGTTTGTGCACTCACTCGGTTTTCAAAACGAATGCGATACCCAACAGTTTGCCCAACTTCTTCGCCCAACAACTCCGCCATGCGCATGGCAATGCTTCGCGCTGCTAAACGCCTTGGCTCTAGCATAATGATTTTTTTACCAGCTAAAAAGCTTTCTTCAAATAAACAGAGTGGGAGCAAGGTACTTTTACCAGCCCCTGGAGGTGCGCCAATAATTACCGTGGTATGATCCTTTAGTTTTTGCTGAACGTCAGGGATAATTTCTGCAACAGGTAGTTGGGTATTTTTGTAATCAAAGGGCATCGAGTAAAGGTAAGGTTTTTTTAGAGTATTTGGGCGTGTCGGCGCAAGGGGCAGGCGCCGTCGGGCTGTCGCTTACACTCTATTACTCCACTGCGTTTCGTAATAGGATTTTCGCTTGCATCCCTCACGCGTGTGTGTAAGTGTTTAGACCTCTCAGTGCAGTATGTGTTAGTGTAGACCCCCTCAGTTGTGCGGGGTTTGTGTTGGGGTGTGGACCCCTCAGTCATGCGGACAGCTCCCCTTAAAAGGGGAGCTGCTAGAACAGGAACAGCAGAACAGATCAGCTAGATGTAGTAGAATTTAATTTATGTATTTATTTTTTAGCACACCCAGCTTTTAGCTTTCCTCCTTGGAGGTAGGTTGTTGGCTTGATGTTTATTTGTATTTATTTTTTAGCACACCCAGTTTTTAGCTCCCCTCCTTTGGAGGAGGGGTGACCGCAGGTCGGGGAGGAGAAAAACTCCTACTTATTTCCTCCAAAACCCATTCTGTTTTATCAAACACTAATTTGTTTTCAAACCTGATGACTTTTATTCCAACTTCATTTAAAAACTGTGTTCTGATTTCATCTCTTTTTATACCTTCTTCTGTATAATGTCCTGCGCCATCTAATTCAATGGCTAATTTTTGTGTTGGACAATAAAAATCCAAAATATAATTACCTACACTATGTTGTCGTCTGAATTTATTGCCTCCAAGTTGTTTACCTTGCAATAGTTTCCAAAGGCTTGCTTCGGCAGGCGTTAAATTATTTCGTAAACGTTTACGATTACTTTTTAGATATTTTAAATTATTCAATTGCATATGATAATGTACTCATGGCAAAATTAAATCATATATCAATTTATTTTAGCTACAATTTGTAGCATTTTAAAAATAAAAAATCCCCTCATTGCTGAAGGGATTTTTATTTAGAAGAAAAAAAACTTCCGTTCAAATAAATTGACTTTGTTTTTTACCCGATCCAAATTTTCATTCAAATTAATCATCTCTTCTTTGTGTAAAGAATATTTGATGGCTGATTTGTATGCATTTGTTGCTTCGGTATAGTGGCCATTTATTTCGTATGATTTACCTAACTCATTGTAAAGTACTGATTTTACAGTCCCTTCCACTTTTAAGGCAATTTCTACATGCGCTACTAATTCTGTGTGCCTATTCATATTATTTAACAAGTAAGTTAAATTCATATAAGGCGCTGGATAAGTAGCAGCAAATTTTATGGCTAATTTATAGTGATACTCCGCTTTTACGTTATCATCTAATTTTGCATAGTATAACCAGCCCATGTGATTGTGAGCTCTTCCGTATCCTGGTTCGTTTTCAAGGATCTCTTCCAATACGGTTTTACCTTCTGCAAATTCTCCTTTCGAAAATAAATCATCTACTTTCAAAAAAAGTTCTTCTATCCATACATTGTTCTCTCTCATGGTTTCTATTTTTTTAGTTGTTGTGGATAAGAGTGGTGTCGAACCACTATCTTTGCATTTTCAGTGCAACGCATACACCTGGTTTGCTACTTATCCTTTTTTTGTCGGGAAGGCAGGACTCGAACCTGCAGCCACATGCTCCCAAAGCACGCCATCTAACCAATTGAAATACTTCCCGTTTATTTATTTATTTAGTTGTTGCAAAAAAAAAGCTCGACCATTTTGGGATCGAGCTATAATTTTTTGAATTATACACACAACATCCCTACCCGGTATTACCTGGTGCTCCGCTAAATGGAGGAAGACTATTTTTTTGATACGCTTTCATTTGTACTAATTTTATTTTTTTTGAAAATAAAAAACCCCGATGTGATGTCGGGGTTATCTTATCATTAAAATATTATTTTAAGTTTAATATAATCCCGTATACAAGCATGGCGGTAAAAACCCCATTTGGCGTACGTTTTGGCTATCTATTAAACTATGTGTCATTTTGTTTTTATTATTTTGTGATGCAAATGTAAATCATTTTTTTTAATCAACACTAATTTATTTTTAGAAATAGTTGAAAGTGATTTTTTATTTTATTTATTGATGCTTGTAGTTGTTAGTAAAATCAATACTCTTGAAGCTTAATTAAAATAAATATAAATTGTAAAATAAAAGAGTATACTGAGTGAACGTTAGTTTTTAATTAGTAAACTATTTTTATTGCGGTGGGTATGTTGGGGTGGACCCCTCAGTGCAGTATGTGTTGGGGTAGACCCCTCAGTCCTGGACAGCTCCCCTTAATAGGGGAGCAGCCAGAGGCAGGAACAGCAGAACAGGAGCAGCAGAACAGGAACAACTAGATGTAGTAGAATTTAATTTTTGTATTTATTTTTTAGCACACCCAGCTTTTAGCTCCCCTCCTTGAGAGGAGGGGTGGCCGCAGGACGGGGAGGAGCAAAACTCCTACCTATTTCCTCCAATACCCATTCTGTTTATTTTAGCTACAATTCGCAACTATTATAAAACAAAAAATCCTTATTACTGAGAGTGTTTAATAAATTGATTAGGCTTCAATTATTTTATTCAATTTTTTTATGATCAAATTAAATCGTTCTTCTTGAGTTTCATAATAGAGGTTTGCCATCATTGCTTCTTTCATATTATCATTAACTAATAGATTTTTAAACTCTGTTTTCAGATATTCCTTTACGTCATTAGGTGATTTGTGAATTTCTTCAACTAAATCTGTCCTGTTATCTAATATATAAGTTATGTCTTCAAAATCATGACTAGCTCTAGCATCATTTCCTCCACGACTTTTAAATGCTGTGAATTTTGTAGCTAAAAAGTAAGATAGCTGTAAAATATGTATGCTCTTATCTTCAATCACTATTTTTTCTACATGTTTAAAACCTGGGCCAAACCATGGATTAGCAGGAGCCCAACCAACTTCTTTCGTACTCATCACATCAACTTTTATGTCTTCATATCTAAATCTGCAAATAACATCATCATCTATAAACAACACGTTCGTTGAGTTCATTTAAAGCAGTGGCAATTTTGCGAATAACGCCAAGGTTTATGATTGTATTCTTTAGCATATTATTTTTTTTAATTCAGTGATGGCTATTTTTTGCTCCCTTATTTTTCCTACTCTTAACGCATCTGTTAAAGTAAGTAGTTCATATAAAACAGGATCCTTTAAACAAGCTTTTGGTACTGAAGGATGTAATGGTTCAATGGCTTCACCCCTCATATTTCCTTTTGCAAAAGGCCAAACGTAATGATTTTCACTTTGAATTATTTTATTAAGTGGCTCTGCCGAATGTGAAGTTGCCATACCTCTTACTAATGCTCCTGGCTTTTGGGGATACACATATTTAAGACCATGCTCCAAAAAATCAAGTAAGGCAGATTTCATCAGCGTCTTTTTATTATGACTCAATAGATTTGCTAACATGGAACGATTGAGACTTTCGCTAATTTCGCTCGCACTAATCTCCAATTCATTTGATAAGTCTTTCATCATCCAAGAATTTTTGCCTTTGGCTGCTATTTTTAAAAGAACCACAACATCTTGTGGTCGCATTCCGCTATGTTTTTTCATCTCTCCATTTTTTTATTCTTATACAAATATACATAAATATTTAATTCGCGATTCGCGAATTGCGAATTGTAATTGTTATTTATCAAATTTTAATAGATTATCATACTCGGAACAATAAACGGGTTTGAATTTTAAATGGAAAGGTGTTTTTTATAAAACCCTTTCAAAAATTCCTATAATTTTAAAAGAATTTAAATCATCACTTGTAATTTGTATATCTTGATATTTTCCAATATCAGATAATGGTTTAAGAGTAATAGATTCATGTTCCCAACTCTCATTTTTTGTACTTTTAATACTATGGTATTCTTTAACGGTATAGCCAGAACCAAAGTCTGAATCTTGAATTGAATAATGCTCTGCTAATACAATTTTTCCGTTTCTACTTCCGCCTTCATCTTCCTTGAATAAGCAATAAGACCCATTTGGGATTTTTTTATTCATGGATTCTCCTTTTATCTTACAAACAAAATATCCTTTTTTTACTGAAATATTAAAGGGTAATTCAATCCAATCGAAATTTGAATGGATTTGTAAATCACTGAAATTTCCTGCTGCTACATATATGTCAACTAGTGGCACTGAATTTACATAAGGTTTTACTTCTTCAAATTTTAATATTCTAAAAGGTAGTTGTTCGTTTTTATAGCTTGGTATATGTTGTTTTAAATACTCTCTAAGATTTTCATCACAAGCATAGATAAATGTGCCTTTAATGCCACGATACATAATTGTTTTGTAAATATTGACAATGTACTTTTTTAAATCTTCTGGATTAGCAATCCCTTTTTTTCCATTAACGTCAAAATAGAGTTTAGGATTAATTTCGATTATATTTTTTTCTTTATTATAAGTGATTTCTTTCCCAAAGATAACTCCAGTATAATTTAAATCGTAACCTTGTGTGGTATGAATACATCCTATTTCCTTAAAAGCATTTGGAGAGTTAATCCAATCCTTATCTGTTTGATTCCATTGAAATTGTAATCCATCAATTTCAATATCTATGGCGCTTTTATTTTCTTTAGATGCCCATGGCCATGAATACCCTGCTATTAATCTGCATAATCCATTTAGTTTCTCTCGTTTCTCTAACTCATTGTATAAGTCAGCTAAAGAATCAAAAACTATTAATTCGTAATTTGGTGTTGAATATTTAGACGAACTGTTTAATTGAACATGTAGTAATTCGTCAACAAATTTTATATAATTATTGCCTCCTTGCACTCTCATTTGAGAGGTAAGTTCAAGTTTTAAAACATTTGTATTATTTAATAATGAATTAAATTTTTCTTCATTAATATCTGATGGCTTTACCGATTGCGCAGAGTCGTAAAAGAAAATTTGATTTTTACTATTGGCAATAATCCAATCTAACTCATTACCGGTATCATCTAAACCTAATTTTTGATTATTCTTTCGAAAAGCTCCCATCCAACTAATATTCTTGTATTGTCTTAATCGATGAGCTTCATCAACAATTAGTAAATCATATTTTTCTTTTAGTTTAAATGTATCGGAAGGATTGACAATCATTGATGCTTTTAAGCCTGGTATCTTTTTGAAAACACTTTCTAATGATTCTCTGAGAGAAGTCATAGCTATGACTAAACCAATTTTAGCCTTGGGGTATTTCGCTTGAAATTCTTTTATGTAATTTATTTCTCTGAGTTCATCATCATTAAAGTCTTTAAAATTAGAATCGCTAACGTCAGAAGTTAAAAGTTTAATCAGATAGGTTGCAAGTATAGTTTTTCCAGTTTTTGTGCTTTCTTTAATGAAAATGCTATTCGACTTTTTGACACATAATCCATCTAGTATTTCAAGCACGGATTTATATTGATCTTCGTTTAAAGATTTGTAGGGAGAGTATTTAAAAAGTTCGGAGTTTTCAATTTCCGCAAGGGATTTTGTGACAATCTTTTTTTCGATTAATTTATTCCAAATTTCTTTGAATAAATCTTTATATAAGTCTTGTTGATAGTAGTTGTGATTGATTAAACCATAGTTGCCATTTTGTAATTCATAGGTTCCTTCTGAAGTGATGTATTGAATTAAATGAGACTCAATATCTAAGGTTGCTGACTTGTTAAATTTGTCGCTACCGATGATGGATATTTTATTAAAGACATTTGCCTTTTTAGGATTAGCCAAATGGTTTTTAATCCTACTATGTGCATTTGTAGATTCCCCAACATAGGCTATTCGTTGTGTTTCGTTTTGGATAAAATAGACTAAAGGCCATTGGTTTTTCACCCAAACATTTTGTTCGATTTTGGGTAATGATTGCTTGTTAAAATCATATTGTTCTGAAACTTCAATTGATAATTCAAAAGCCGAACTCATAATTCATTGTACTTTTTAGCTGACCCTTTTGCTTTATCAACAGGATATTTTTCTCCGTTTCGTTTGATCTTTTCTAATACAATTTGTTTTACATCTAATCCTTGTTTTTCTGCTAGTAAAAAAGCATAAGCAAAAACATCGGCTAGTTCTTCTTTTATCTTTTCTTTATCTACAGAATCACTTTCTTTTACATCTTTCCAAAGAAATATTTCATTTAATTCAGATGCTTCTATAGATAATGCTACCGCTAAGTTTTTAGTGTCGTGAAATTGAGCCCAGTCGCGTTCATTTCTGAACTTAACTAACTCATTTGTTATTTCCTGTATATCAGTCATGATTGATAATCTTATATACCAAATATAAGCCTTGCAATTGATATTTCCTTGCCTTTTGGGATATTAAATTATGAATATTTGGTTTGCAACTTACATGTTGTAACGTATATTTATAACCGTATTTTACAAAGGCATTGGCAAAGCAAAAACATAAGAGCAAATATTTTAGTCCAAACCATATCCCAAAGGCGGATAGGACCGTAAATATTATCCTAGCTGTTTTGTTAGTGCTGTATGGTTTAATTGGTTTGCTGGCAGATGATATTTACATACCAGGAAAGCGCACCCGTGGTTTCCATTTTCATGGGCCACCCGCCAGCATTGCCTTTGCTAGTTTTATGTGTTTTGTATTATATTTATTAACTATTGTACTCGATCATTACGATTGCCGCAATAACGAAAGACGGTATGTGCAGTTTAGAAAGTTTGCCCGTTTTATGGGTTACACTTTATTAATTGTAGCCGTTTTTGTAGATTGTTTTTTTTATCATTTAATAACCCGATAGACTATAATTAGGAGGAAATTCTGAAGTGCCAAACATGTTAAAAAGCTTTTGAAACTAAACTCTTAACATTATATATCTTACCTTTAGGCATAACAATTGGTACTGTTCTTATGAAAAAAAATATTGCGCTTTCTTTATTGTTTATCCTTTCAATCACCATAGGCATTAACGCTCAAACCTATAATTATTATTTTGGTAATATTCACGCTCACACATCGTATTCGGATGGAAATCAAGATAGCGCTACTTCTAATATGACCAAACCTTTGCAGGCTTTTAATTATGCAAAAAATGCGCAGCATATTGATTTTTATGGTATTTCGGAACATAACCATTATACCGCTGGCATGACTAATACCTTAAATTATTACCAAGGTATGGCCGATGCCAATGCTGCTACTACAAGTTCGTTTGTGGCATTGTATGGTATGGAGTGGGGAGTAATTTCGGGTGGAGGGCATGTAATAGTGTATGGCTACGATTCGTTATTGGGTTGGGATAATTTTGGTTATGATGTGTATGTGGCCCAAAATGATTATGTGAACCTTTTTAAAAAAATAAATGAACAACCCACTGCATTTGCTTATTTAGCGCATCCTGCGGCGGGAGATTATAATAATTTATTTAATACCGCTGTTAATTTAAATGCTGATAATGCCATTGTGGGTTTAGCGGCGCGCAGTGGGCCTGCTGCTTCAACAAATAGTACCTATTCAAACCCATCTACGAGTAATTTTATTGGTCGTTATAACGATGCTTTAAAAAGAGGTTACCACTTAGGTGTTGGCTTGGATCATGATACGCACAACTCTGTATTTGGGAAACAAACGGCAGGTCGCTTGGTGGTGTTGGCGCCCAGTTTAACGCGTGCCGATATTTTAGATGCCATACGCCAAATGCGTTTTTATAGTTCGGATGATTGGAATACCAAAGTGAATTTCACTATTAAAAACAATCCGATGGGAAGTATGCTTTCTTACACAGGAACTCCCACCTTAGTAGCATCGGTTACGGATGCAGATGTGTCGGAAACGGTTTCGTCTATTGCAGTTTATTATGGTGTGCCAGGTAGTGGTGCTAACCCTACTGTTTTAACAACGGTAACTAATACCTCCAATTTATCCTACACACACAACATGGCAAATAATAGTACGTATTATTACTATTTAAAAATTACGCAAGCTGATGGTAATATTATTTGGACTTCGCCCATTTGGTACACCCGTAACGATGCTTTAACAAACACTCCGCCTGTAGCTAATTTCACAGCGTCGAGCAGTACCGTATGTGCTGGTCAAACGTTAACCTTTACTGATAATACCACTAATGGCCCTTCGGCATGGAATTGGTCGCTACCAGGAGCAATGCCAAGCACATCGAATTTGCAACATGTAATAGCTAAATTTAGAACGGCTGGCGTTTATACGATTTCGTTAAATGCGTCGAATGCTTTTGGGACTAGTGCTACTCAAACACAAATCATTACAGTAGTACCGCTTCCAACTTTAATAGTTGATCAAGATACGATTTGCAGCGGCCAATCCGACACTATTAGAGTGTCTGGTGCAAGCGCCTATTCGTGGAACACAGGGCAAACTACTGGAACTCGTGTTGTTTCGCCTACTTCTACTTTTAATGCCGTGGTTACTGGAACACTAAATGGTTGTTCAAACTATAAAGTAGTGTTCATAGCTGTAGAGAGTTGTGTTGGTATTGAGGAGTTGGTTAAAAATCATTTTCTGTTATATCCTAACCCTGCTAGTAATTTTTTAACGATTGACTTTAAAGAATTAGTAAACGAAAAAAAGATAGAGGTATATGATGAGTTTGGTAAATTACTGTTGGTGCAAAAAACAACAGAACCAATATTACAAATACCCGTGGATGATTTTAAAAATGGAATTTATTTTATAAAAATTGTATTGGACGATAAACACATCACTACTCAAAAGTTTGTGGTGGATAGAGAGTAGTTTTTTGTCTGTTTCCTAAATCATTCTTGTCACTTTTTTCTTAGTTAAATTTAGTACTTACTTTCTGTCTTGAAACAGGGCAATTGTGTAGCACACAATTGAGCCAGCATTGGCTGAGGGACAAAGAGTTCAAGGCTCATTAAAATTTAGCTATTCTTTTTAAGTCACTTTTTTCTTAGTTAAATTGGAACATACTTTCTTTGCCTGCCATGCAAAGAAAGTTATCAAAGAAAAATCACCGCTTCTTAAATTTAACTTGAAAATTGCGAATCAATTTCCACCCGATTTTAGAAACTCGTCGAGTGAAAAACTCGACTCAAACAGCCTAAAATCGTCGCACATGCAGCGCTAAATTGCTTCTTATTTTCTACGTTAAATTTAAAAGGCGGAACCTACTATCAAACTTTAAACGCTCGTTTTTTATTCGGAGTTTTAATTTGAGTCGAGTGTTCACGCTTATATCTACATTGGAAAATTAAGCGATGGAATTTACGTTTAACGGCCTATTAAAATTTGGCGTATAAATCAAGCAGCATCAAAAGCGTTGGCATGCGCCAAGATAATTTGGGCTGTTCGCGAAGCGCTTTCAAATTATCAGATTGATGCTGTGCAGATTTTAGCTAAATTTTAATGAGCCTTGATTTTTTTGTCAACTTTTTGTATCAAGACAAAAAGTAAAATTAATTGCCCTGCTATGATAGGAATTAAGCCTAAACATTATAAACTACTTTTCACTAATCTTTTTTTTCTTTCAATCGCTAACTCTATTTGGTTATTGGCTTCAAGGTTGCTTAAAGTGGCTAGTTCATAATTGCCATTTTCATAATGCTTCGCCGCTTCTCGGTGGCTTTGTGTGGCTGCTTCTAAATAAGTAGCTACTTTTTTATGGTTATGAATTTGAAGTTCGATTTCTTCTTTAAATTTTGCTTTATTGCTTCTTAGCGGGTTTACAAAAACAGACATATACTTAGTATTTGAGGCAACGACAGTGTTGCAGCATAAAGTTGAGGCTTTTAAAAAAAATCTGGTTACATAGTTCTTAAAGATACTTGCATGATTCACGGTTTTTATGTTTTAAATGACCGTGTTGCTGTATCTTAAACAAAACAATGGTATTATAGATGTCATAACCAGTTATAGTAAAATGTAAACCAGTTACAAAGTACTTACTACCTCTTAAGTAAATGAACTATTATTGAGGTGTTTGAATCGTAATTTTGAAATAGAATTTTTTTTTATTAACCCTTTAATAAATTACTTATGAAAACCTGTAGCGCAACCATCGTATGTATTAGCTTAACGGTAATTTTATTTTTTGTGACGATTTTTACCGTTTTATCCTCTAACCATCTTCCAGAAAAAAATGAGGCCCTTGCTTTGTTGGTTACTGATAATGGATAGGTTTTACTGCCTTAAAATTAATGGAGTATATCAAAAAAGAGGAGTGAAAAGCATACTTAAAACTTTACCTGATATACATCCATCGTATTTCTCGGAATATTAAATACCTCAAAACCACCAGCTTGTGGTATCATCTCAATTAAATCAAAGCTTTTGCAGCCTTTACTGAGTCCTTCAAAAATTAAGGTAAAGCCACGTCCATCGTTTAATGTCCATTGCGGGGCAAAGCTAATATTAAAGGCGGTAATTAATTTTGCTCTTCTATCCGAACCATGTTCTACTAAATACGTGCTTGGCCAAATACGATAGGCATCATTCCCATCGCCATCGCAACTGCAATGCACAATGGTTTGTCGCTCTTCGCTTTCCAAGGTTTTTACTTCTTCTTTTACCTCGACTTTAGTTTTGGTTATTTCTTGTGTTTCAATCATTACCACAAAATTAAGCATTAATTTTTTTCGGCAATATTAGTTGAATTCATAAATTTTGCCTTAACAGGAATGCCGTTTATAATGAATGTGATATCACAATAATCAAATCGGGGGTTGGCAACACTCACTGTAAAGCCGTTTTTGCCTATGGTAATTAATGATTTATTTAAACATTCATCATAAGGGTAACAAAACACTATTTCACTTAATACGCCATCGTTAGATACCGCGTTTAATGATTTATCGTATAAATACACGTAAATAACAGATACAGAATTTAAGAACTCGATATTGTAGTTTTGAATAGTTTTAACGACTCCGCCTTTTGGGCCAATTTGTAAGATGTTTTTTTCTTGCGCTTTAGTGCATAAAGTTATTAGGCTTAAGGCAATAATTAATAGTGTTTTCATGGTATAGGTTTTTGTTCATGTAAATGTGAACTATATATCATGATAAAACTTACACTATGCATAAACATTGTTATAGATATTACTGTAGATTTTATAGAGACCAACTGTGATTTATGTAAGATATTTAGAAAGAAATGTAAGTCATAGTATTTTATTTAAATGAAATTTGTTGCGTAGAAAAAATGTTTTTACTACCTAAATAATTTCTTATGAAAACCATTTACAAAACGATATTATTCTTTACTGTTATTAGTGTGTCAACGGGAACCATTCAAGCTCAAGTGTTGAGCGATTCGGCTAAAGTGGCATTACAAAATAAGGAAGAGGTTGAAATGCAACAACGTAAAGACGATAGAAAAGTAGAGAAGCGCGCAAGCGAAATTGAGAAAGCAGAAAAGAAAGTTGTGAAAAAAGATAAGGCAGTGAAAGATGCACAAGCCGATTCGGATGAAGAGCGCGAGAAAGTAAGAAAATCGCAAATGAAAACCGATGATAAGGCAGATGATTTACGTAAAGCACAAAACAAAACAGATGATAAAGCAGATGATTTGCGAAAGGCTAATGAGAAATTAGAAGATAAAGAAGCAGATAAGAGAAAGGCTGAAAGAAAATTAGAAGAAAAGAAAGCAGATATTAAAAAGGATGAATTAAAAGATGCTGAGAAAAAACAAAAAGCCTTAGACAAGAAAAATGAAGAAGATAAACCTCATTAATTAATATTAAAACTATAAATCATGTACACCATTCGTTTAATTAAATTTTTAGCTTGCATAGTTTTCACAACTGTTTCTGTAAAAGGCTCAGCGCAAGAAGTTAAAGCACCAGTTGAAAACCCTAAGGCTGTTACAACCTACGTTGAAACTAGCCTGGTTCCTGCCATTATTTTAGAAAAATATACGAAAGAATATCCTTTAAGAACCTTGGAAGTATGGCATGGCTATCCCGAAATTTTAGATGAATCGGATTGGTTTGGCTGTAATCCTTATTTATACAATTGTGTTAACCCTAAATATTATGTAGTTGATTTTACTCAAAATAAAATACCTTACAGAGTCGTTTATAATTTAGAGGGTAAGAAAATAGCCGTGCATAGAAGCATGGATACTAAAACAATCAAAGCCATTGCTAAAGCCATCATGAAAACGAAATATAAGGATTGGAAAATTTCGAAGGCTCAAGAAGAAATTTTTAAAGGAGAGGATGCCGATAAGTTAGTGGTTTATAAAATTGAAGTGACTAAAGGCGATAATGTACATTATTTGTTTTATAAAGCTAATGGCACTTTAATTAAAGATAAAGAGATTAAGTAATATTTATATTTTATTTGAAATACTGACTAATTTTTGAACGACTTGTATAAAGGACTATCCTTCATTTCTTTTTCTTTTCTTTTTCCAGGTCTTTAAACAGTTTGTCGTAATTTCCTTTAAAATTTTCTTTTAAATCGCTTACACCTAATTTTTCGATACAGTATAAATATTTTGTAAGTGCATCTTTATTTTCTTTATCAAAAGTGCTTGATAGCCAAAACAATTGTGCTGCAAAATCATATACACCTAAATCCATTGCAATATCTGCGTAGGTATAAAGATCTTTGTTTTATCATCTCTATTTTTAAACAACTCTTGTATAGATTGACGACGAAATAGTAAATAGCCTTCTTTGCCATTACTTGCTCTTACATCCATACCATATATCGGATTACTCTTGTAAATAGAAATTTTAGCTTCATCCCAATCTTTTCTGTTATCTAACTCTATTTTTTTTGTTTCTATATCTAGTGCATTTTTTGAGTAGTATAATTCATATTTCACGCCAGCCGAATTGGGATATTTTTTTAAAATACTTTGATAAATAGCAATCGCTTCGGCGTAATTCCCTTTATCATGTTCTAAAATACCTCTGTTTTTTTCGGTTTCCAATTGTTTACTAAATTCTTCTAAGCGTCTTGACATTTCTTTTAAATAATTATGTGGTACCGCTTTAGGATCTGAATACATTCTAATCATTTCAATATACTTAGTTGCATAATCAAATTCACCTTGCGATACTAATAGTGCTATTTTTGATACAGTTATTAATTGGTTACCAGCATTCATCTCCATACAAGCTCTCCAGTAATCTTTATTGCGACTTGTCAATTGCTCTACATCCAAAGCCATTGCATAGTTGCTTTCTTGAATTAATTTTCCGAAATTTTTTACGCCCACAAACTGATCGTTTACCATTACTTGATAAGCTGCTAAAACAGGCAGTACTTCAGTAATAGCATAAATTTTATTTAATTCCATTTTCTCTTTTAAATTAGATTTTAAATAGGCCGCATCAATTTTATCTGCTGGCAAGACCAAATCTTTAAAATCATTTTTAGCATCATCTAAGGTTGATCGAACAAATATTGCCAATGGAAAATCAACCAATTTCATGTTTTCAAAAGCAACAGCTTGTAGCTTTTTTAAGAAGTCTGCCGATTTATTGTCTGGTAATTGAGGATTTGCGTGTAATTCAATACTTGTACTGCCTTTTTTATGAACGGTTATTAGTATCGCTACTTTTTGTAAATCGTAACCATTGGTGAATTCTTTTTTTGTAAGGTCGGTAATTTCACCTATAGATTTTATGAATCCATCTTGGTTCATATTTACTTCTGCAATTTTATCATTCCCTAACAAGGCAATATTTAATTGAGGTTCAATTTGTGCTTTTAAGTGTAAACTGTATAATGTAATACACAGACTGAAAATATAGACTAAAGTTTTTTGCATTATTAAATATAATGGTTTTTTTAATTCAAGGCAAAATGTGGCTTATTTAAAGTACCTTCACTCTAAATAAAAATTCTTGAAAGCTCCAAAACACCATGCCAACAGTATTGAGGCATCAGAATCTGATTACTTATTTATTGCACCCTCTCAATTGCCAAATTCGGGTAATGGTCTGTTTACAGCTATCGCTATTTATAAAGATGAAGTGATTTCCTTATTTAAAGGCGAAGTGTTAACCAGCTTACAAGCTAAATTGAGAGCCAACAAAGGGAATGATAAATATTTTATCAGTTTACCAAATGGCACCATGATGGATTCGATGCGAGTGGCATGCTTTGCTAAATATGCCAATGATGCAGAAGGTTATTCTAAATCTAAATTTAAAAACTCTTCAAAAATTGCTTTAGACGAAGATAATAACGTGTGCATTATTGCTACGCGGAACATTAAAGTAAATGAAGAAATATTTTGCGGCTATGGCAAAGCCTATTGGAAAAAGCATTCCTAAGCAAACGACTTAATTATCTCTTTTCAGCCATCCTGTAATACTCATGCGTTGTTGTTGCGTTACGAGTACTTCGTGTTGTAATTCATTACTTTTAAAAAAAACGGTGGTGCCTTGCTCCGGCGCAATTTTTTGATTATTGTAATTTTGATATACCATTAACTGGCCGCCATCGGCTTCCTTCCAATCTGCGTTTAAATAACTAATCATCGAAAATTTACGACTTGGATTATTATTAAAGCTATCGATGTGTTTTTTGTAAAAACTACCAGCTTCGTATAAGGAATAGTGAAATTCGTAACTATTTATGCCAGCAAAACAACTTCGGTTTAAGTACTTAATAAAGTCATCTATCTGATCAAAAAACTCATTTTCGTACTCATTATCATGTTTTCTATCGAGCCAGTAAATAGAATCGCTGCGAACGGCTTTGTCGTGAGAAATGATTTCACTGTTGCCAGTGCCAGCAGCTTTCATCAAATTTTGCTTCATGAGCGATTGTAAATTTTGTTTGAGATGATCAGATAATTCGATACTCAAAAAATCTTTTGAAATTCCAATATTATCTTTGATAAAACCAGAAATAAGCGATTCAAAGTCATGTTCCATAAGGTTTTTATAGCCTGAAAGTACAGACGCTTAATAAAGGTAGTTTATTAAATGGATAATTGAGATAAAATAAATTTATATATTTTTTGAATGCGAATAGGTAACTACTAAAACTTTTAATATTATTGCTGCGTATTATACTTGCATGGCTTCAGAAAGACATATTTCGATTAAGGATTTTCATTATGATTTGCCTGATCATCGTATTGCTAGATATCCCTTGGAAGAAAGAGATTTATCGAAGTTGTTAGTGTATCAAAACGGAACTATTACCGAGTCTCAATACCTTGATATTGACACCTTTTTGCCAACGGAGTCGATATTATATTTTAATAATACAAAGGTCATTCCTGCGCGTTTATTTTTTCAGACCTCAAATCAACGAGATATAGAAATATTTTGTTTAGAGCCAATTTCCGATAATGCCGATGTGTATGCTAATATGTTGCAACAGGCGAGTGCCCGATGGAAATGTTTAGTGGGTGGTGCTGCTAAATGGAAAGAACAATTTGTAACTATCAATACACCACACATACAAATTAAAGCAGAAATCATAGAGCGCTTGAATGGTTCTTTTATATTAGAGTTTACTTGGGAACCATCAGATAAAACGTTTGCTGAAGTATTACAAATAGCTGGAGCAATTCCAATTCCTCCATACTTAAAACGTGCAACTGAAGAACTTGATTTAGAACGCTACCAAACTATTTACGCTCAAAAAGAGGGATCTGTGGCAGCGCCTACTGCCGGCCTGCATTTTACGGATAGAGTTTTCGGAAAATTGAAAGCAAAACAAATTAGTGTCAATTACATTACCTTGCATGTGGGCGCAGGTACCTTTAAACCGGTGAAGTCTGAAACGATGACGGGTCACGATATGCATGGTGAATACATAGATGTTCCTTTAGAAACCATTGAATTTTTGTGTAAGAATATCGATAAAGATATTACGGCCGTTGGTACAACATCTTTAAGAACTTTAGAAAGTTTATTTTGGATTGGTGAAAAAATTTCAAAACGGCCCTCTTTATCAGCCAGTGATTTAATGGTGGAGCAGTGGCAACCATATGAAACTTTAAACAATCAAATCAGTGCAAAAGCATCATTGCAACATATCATTGATTTTTTAAAGCAACATGGCTTGAAAAATTTGTATGCTAAAACGAGTATTTTAATTGTACCTGGATACCAATTTAAAATTGTGAAAGCTTTAGTGACTAATTTTCATCAGCCAGAAAGCACTTTAATTTTATTGATTGCAGCTTTTATTGGAGAGGATTGGCGCAAGGTATACCAATATGCTTTAGAACATGATTATCGTTTTTTGAGTTATGGTGATGGCTCTTTGCTTTTTAGAAAAGTCTAGTATAGTAGACATATATAACTTCAGAAATAGTTTTTCAGCAACTTCTTAATTTTATTACAGAATAGTATATTTTGATGGTTTAGGTAATATTATTTTAAATTCCCCTTTTTTTGACGATATTTAATTTGTCATAAATAAGTTGAAAAAGAATATTTATATAATCCTTTGCGTTTTAGTAAGCTATGTTAGTTTTGCTCAGAACGCTAGTGGCGATTATGATCGAACCATTGATTCCCTTAAAAATGCATTGAATAGTTCTACCGACGATACGGTTAAAGTTAATTTATTATTGCAGTTAGTAGAAAGTATCAGTGATGATGATGTTTGGCCAAAGTACAATGAGCAAATGCTACAAATTTCTGAAAAGATTGTACAGAGTAAAAATGTCGCTATTCGCCGTAAAGGAAAAAAAGGTTTAGCGGATGCTTATAATAACATTGGCTTTATGTATAATAATCAAGGCGATATTCCTAACGCCTTAGATTTTTTTGGAAAGAGTTTGCGGATGCAAGAAGAGTTAGGAGATAAGGAAGGAATTGCTGAGTTAATGAGCAATATTGGTGTGATTTATTATTTTCAAAACGAATTACCAAAGGCTTTAGATTACTATTTAAAGAGTTTGAAATTACGCGAATCCTTAGGCGATAAAAATGCAATAGCCAATTCATTAAACAATATTGGTAATTTATTTTACACTCAAAATAATATGCAGCGTGCTTTGTATTATAGCACGCGTAGTTTAAAGCTTCAGCAAGAAATTGGTGATAAAGAGGGGATGTCTTATTCGTTAAATAATTTGGGAGGCATTTATTTTAGTAAAGGTGATATTGATAAAGCGTTAGATTATTATTTACAAAGTAAAACTACCCGCGAAGAAATTGGCGATCAGCAAGGGATATCGGCTTCAATGCACAATATAGCAACCGTTTATTTAAAACGAGCTTCAGAAAATGACAAACAAAAGAACTTAGCCTTGGCATTAGCCTATACCGATAGTTCTTTGGCTCTCGCAAAAAAGTTAGGATTTCCAGCAAGTATTAGAAATGCTGAGCGTTTGTTGTCTAAAATTGATTCAGCAAAAGGAAATTATGCAGCAGCGTGGGAACACTACAAACAATTTGTGTTTTATAAGGATAGCATTAATAATGAAGCCAATCATCAAGCTAGTATTAAAAGTCAGTTAAAATATGTGTTCGAGAAAAAAGAAGCCATTATTAAAGAGCAACAAGATAAAGAACGTGCAATTGGAAGAGAGAAGCACCGCATACAACAAATTATTATTTGGTGTGTAGTTGGCGGGTTGATTTTAGTGTTGATATTTTCGTTTTTTATTTTTAGAAGTTTAATGCAAAACCGTAAGGCCAACAAAATTATTTCGAGTCAGAAAAAATTAGTAGAAGATAAAAATCATATCATTGAAGAGAAACAAAAAGAAATTATTGATTCTATTAATTATGCTAAACGTATTCAGTATTCGCTGTTAGCTCATCAAGATTTTTTAAATACTCATATTCCTAATCACTTCATTTATTTTAATCCAAAGGATATTGTTTCGGGTGATTTTTATTGGGCTACTAAAAAAGATAATAAATTTTATTTCGCGGTTTGTGATAGTACAGGACATGGAGTGCCAGGCGCTTTCATGAGTTTATTAAACATTGGTTATTTAAGTGAAGCGATTAATGAAAAAGGAATTGAAAAGCCAAATGAAGTATTTAATTATGTGCGTCAGCGTTTAATTGATAATATAAGTAAGGATGGGCAAAAAGATGGCTTTGATGGAATTTTAATTTGTATGGAGTCGGAACGAGATACTATTAAGATTACATACACCTCTGCTAATAATAAACCAATTTTAATTAGTAAGGGACAAGTGCAAGAATTGCTTTCAGATAGAATGCCAGTGGGAGTAGGGGAGCGTAAAGACGATTTTAATTTGTATACCATTGATGCTAAGAAAGGTGATATGTTGTATTTATACACCGATGGCTATGCCGATCAGTTTGGTGGCGAGAAAGGCAAGAAATTCAAATACAAAACATTGAACGAATTACTGTTAGTAAATCATTCTAAAGCACTCAACGAACAACAAGATATTTTGAAAAATACATTTGAAACGTGGAGAGGAAATTTAGAGCAAGTAGATGATGTCTGTGTAGTGGGTATCAAAATCTAATTAAAAAGCTACTCTAAAATCACAACCTTTTTTATAACGAGTACTGCCTAAAGCGTATTTTCCTTTAATAATTGTTCCTTGTTTACATTTCGAACAGGTTTGGCCTTCGCTAACAGTACTGTTGACAGCGGTATTCGAAGTCACAACTTCCTCCATAAATTCAACAACACCTTCTTTATTTAAAATTAAATGGCCGTTTACTTTTTTAGAGTTAATGGTAAAACCTTTAATGCTAGGTGTTTTCTTTTTTTGAATCAATACTTGAATTTGTTTATCACTTAGTTTTTTACCACCAAACTCAAAACTAATTTTAAAACTACATCCTTCTTTAAAACGATTACAACCAAAAGCTGTTTTGCCTTTCATCATTGCGCCTTGCTGGCATTGAGGACAAGTCATGATTTCTTCTACCTTTGGGTTGCTAGCTGTGGCTTTCGAAGTTTCTTTCTTCTTTTGAGAGTTGATTTTTGTTACTTCTGTAGAATCTTGTTTCGGATTATCGGACACTGAGGCTCTCGAAGTGTCTGCCTCAATCGTAATTAATTGCCCATGCTCATATTTTACTTCATGAGTTAAATCGCTCACCATTTGTTTCATTTCTGCTAAAAACAAATGAGGGTCGTATTCTCCTTTTTCTATTTGTCGTAATTTCTTTTCCCAAATTCCAGTTAACTCTACCGATTTCAATAATTCGTTATTAATGGTTTTAATTAATTGAATACCTGTAATCGTCGGAATTAAATTTTTCTTTTGACGAACAACATAGTTACGTTTAAATAAAGTCTCAATAATATTGGCACGTGTAGATGGACGACCAATACCATTTTCTTTCATCAACTCTCTTAATTCTGGATCATCCACTTGCTTTCCAGCTGTTTCCATGGCTCTTAGCAATGAAGCTTCTGTATGCATTTTTGGAGGTTGCGTTTGTTTCTCCAACAAATCAGGAGTATGTTCTCCTTTTCGCCTTTCACAAATAAAGGCATTAACTGCTCTTCATTTTCTTTTTCATCTAAGTCTTTGGCGGCTGAGCTTGTCAAGCTTTAGAAATAACACGCGCCAGCCTTCTTCTAATATTACTTTACCAGTTGCACTAAATTCATTTCCATCCACATCTCCTAAAACTACTGTATTACTAACCACGCAATCAGGGTAAAAAGCAGCGATAAACCGACGTGCTATCAAATCATACACCTGTTTTTCAGGTAAATACATTCCTGATGGAGGAACAACACCCGTTGGGATAATGGCATGATGGTCTGTTATTTTTTTATCATCAAATACTTTTTTGCTTTTACGAATTGGCTTATCCAAAATAGCTTGCGTAAACTGAGCATAAGGCTTCATGTTTTCTAAGATCCCTTTTATTTTTGGATACATATTTTCTGGCAGATAGGTTGTATCTACCCTTGGATACGTGACTAATTTAGATTCATATAATTTTTGAAGATGTTTCAATGTATCATCTGCCGAAAAATTTAGTTTCTTATTACACTCTACTTGCAAAGATGTTAAGTCAAATAAAGGTAAGGGACTTTCATTCGCATTTTTTTTGGTACTCGAAACAATTTCAAATAAATGATTTTTAATGCTCTCTAATATTTTAGTAGCATCTTCTTTTATGCTGAACTTGCGTTTGGTACTATTAAAAATAACGGCTCTATACGTTGTTTTTAATTCCCAATACATTTCAGGTTTAAAATTTTGTATTTCGTTATAACGATTGACGATTAAGGCTAGAGTAGGGGTTTGCACTCTACCTATAGATAACACACCTTTTCCAGCAGCATATTTCACCGTATATAATCTGCTGGCATTCATTCCTAAAAGCCAATCGCCAATAGCGCGTGCATTGCCAGCAGCGTACAATAAATCATAATCTTTACCATCCTTTAAATTATCAAAACCTTCTTTAATTGCTTCATCGGTCATCGATGAAATCCATAAACGTTTTACGGGCTTAGTATTTGATGCTTTAGATAATACCCAACGTTGAATCAATTCTCCTTCAATACCAGCATCACCACAGTTGATCACTTCTGTGCATTGTTCCATTAATGATTTTAAGGTGTTGAATTGTTTAGTAACTCCACTATTATCAATCACCTTTAATTGAAACTTTGGTGGAATCATTGGAAGAAAATTCAAATCCCAACGTTTCCAATCATCGCTATAATCGTCTGGTGCTTTTAAAGTGCATAAATGACCAAAAGTCCAGCTGATTAGGTAGCCATTACCTTCATAAAAACCATCACGTCGGTTAGTTGCACCAACAATACGGGCAATTTCTTTTCCAACACTTGGTTTTTCGGCAATACAAAGTTTCACGTTTTTATTAAGGGCTTGTTTTGAATGCTTTAAATTATAGTTTAAATTTAGAACTTGTAAAAAAAGTTATTCGCAATTTTTTAAGGATGAACGACAATAAAGTAGAAGAATTATTAAATGCCGAGTGCAAAGCGCTCAACTTATTTCATCAAGCCGAAATAAGAGGATTAATTGTAGCTGGCAAAACCGAAAAGCAATTGAATGAAGAGCTCTTTGCTTTAGCCTTTGAATTATATGGCATTAAAAAATACTGGCACAAACGTATTGTGCGTTCTGGTAAAAACACCTTACATCCATATCGTGAAAACCCTCCTAATTTGATGATTGAGGAAGATGATATTTTGTTTTTTGATTTCGGTCCCGTGTTTGAAGATTGGGAAGCAGATGTTGGTAGAACTTATGTGATTGGAAATGATCCATTAAAATTAAAATTAAAAGCAGACATTGAAGCTGCTTGGAAAGAATCCAGAGATTGGTTTTTTACTAAGACTTCGATTACAGGAGCAGAATATTACCAATATAATGTTGAGTTAGCAGCCAAGTATGGCTGGACCTTTGGTGGGGACATTGCAGGACATTTAATCGGTAATTTTCCGCACGAAATAATTGAAAGTGAAAGCAGAGATAATTATATCCATGTAGACAATCAAAAGATATGCATTCGCCAGGAGCATTAGGCACTAAACGCGAATGGATTTTAGAAATACATTTTGTAGATTTAGAAAAACAAATTGGAGGATTTTACGAACAGTTTTTGGTATAACAAACAGTAGGCAATTATAAAAAAGGTTTTTTCATATTTATATAAGTTCCCAAGCATCATTGTCATTATAGTGGCATGTTTAACTATTATTCAAGTGCATTTGAATTTAGCACGTTATAAATTTGATAATGTCATTAAGTGGGATGTCATTGGCTATTATAGTTATTTACCAGCAACTTTTATTGAAAAAGATGTGACTCTAAGTTTTATTACTCCTGAAAATAAAATTAAATACAATGGCATTAAATATGGTTATGTGGAAGACTCAAAAGGAAACCATATCATTAAATATTCAATGGGAATGTCGGTATTGTACGCTCCATTCTTTTTTGTGGCTCATGTTTTAGCATCGCCATTAGGATTTGAGGCCGATGGCTATTCGGCTATTTATGAGTTTTTTATTGAGTTTTCGGGATTGTTTTATTTACTGATTGGCCTATGGTATTTCCGAAAACTACTGTTGCAGTTTTATGATGAGAAAGTAACTGCCATTACTTTAGGATTGGTTTTTTTTGAACTAATTTATTGTACTACTCAGCCGTGGAGTCTCCTATGACTCACGCTTATACCTTTTCATTGTTTTCGGTGTTGCTTTATTTTACTTTCGATTTTTATAAAAAAGCGAGTTTCAAAAATACGATGGTCTTAGCCATTAGCTTTGGTTTAATATTATTAGTGCGCCCACTTAACATCTTATTGATATTGCCTTTTTTGTTTTTTAATGTCAGCTCATTTCATGATATAAAATTGAGGTTTGCATTTTTAATCAAACATTATAAAAACGCTTTGTTATTTATTGCTATTACTTTTTTGATGGTCTTGCCGCAGTTACTCTATTATAAATATGTAACAGGGAAATACTTTACGTTTTCGTATGGGAAAGAAGGATTTTTCTTTAATCAATTTCATCTGTTAGATGTATTAGTTAGTTTTAGAAAAGGTTGGTTTATTTATACCCCATTAATGTTATTAGCATTGTATGGAATTACGAAAATGAAAGCTAATCATCCTTTTAAAACTTCTGTTTTAGTTTTATTACCTATTTACCTGTATTTGGTTTCAAGTTGGTGGTGTTGGTGGTACGGGGGCTCTTTTAGTCAGCGCTCCATGATTGACATCTATCCTTTATTAGCATTACCATTGGCGGCTTTCATTTTTCAGATAAGTCATTTTTCAGTTAACAAACAAAAAGTCATATTTACGATTATCACATTATTTGTTTTACTGAATATATTTCAAACGGTGCAGTACAAATATAATATCATCGATTTTGACGGAATGACTGCCAAAGAATATGTGCAGGTATTTGGAACTTTAGATGATAAAAGAATCGACACGACCTTATTAGATAAACCTGATTACGAGCGCGCTGTATTAGGTCTTGATAAATAATGTTATAAATAGCTCAACTGGCTATATAAACGGTAAATAAAACTACCTCTAAATGCTTACTTTTACGGTATGGCATTTTTGCTTAAAGAAAATATTAAAGTTGCAACCGATTCCATTAAAGGAAATAAGTTAAGAGCATATATTACCATGCTTATTATTTTTTTAGGAATTACGGCCTTGGTTGGAATTTCCTCTGCTATTGATGCCATTAAAGGTTCTATTAATAGCAACTTTACAAGTATGGGTGCTAACTCTTTTACTATCCGAAATCGAGATGTAAGTGTGAGAGTTGGACGACACGGAAAACGTGCAAAAAAATACCAATCCATTACCTATAAAGAAGCCATGCGCTTTAAAAACGAATTTAACTTTCCTGTGACGACGGCTGTTTCTACGATGGCATCATTTAGTTCACGTATAAAGTTTGAAGCCGAAAAAACAAATCCAAACATTCAGGTGTTTGGTGGCGACGAAAATTATTTAGTAACGAGTGGATATGAATTAGAAAAAGGAAGAAATTTTTCTCCTCAAGAAATTTTAACGGGAACTCACATTGTGATGATTGGTAAAGATGTGGAGTTTGCTTTATTTAAAGGAAAACAAAAAGCCTTAGATAAATTTATCACAATCAATGGTGGTAAATATAAAGTGGTTGGAGTACTTGCGGCTAAAGGAAATAGTATGGGTTTTGGCGGAGATAAAGTGTGCATTATTCCATTAACCACAGCTCGTCAGTATTTTAGTAAACCCGACATGAGTTTTACGATTAGTGTTTTAGCGAAAAATGCAGCTTGGTTAGATTTAGCATTAGGAGAAGCCAATGGTTTATTCAGAAAAATTAGAAGCGTGCCAATAGGTGAGGAAGAAAATTTTGAAATTACTCGTGCCGATAGTTTAGCTACCATGTTAATTGGCTTAACTAGTAAAGCATCAATGGGATTTATTATTATCGGCATTATTACCTTATTAGGTGCAGCCATTGGTTTAATGAATATTATGCTAGTAACCGTAACAGAGCGTACTAAAGAAATTGGTATCAGAAAAGCGATGGGGGCAACTGCTCAAACCATTAAGAATCAGTTTTTAATTGAAAGTGTGGTGATTTGTTTTTTTGGTGGAGGCTTCGGCATTTTAATGGGCATTATTATGGCCAATGTTATTTCTCTTTATTTTAGTTCAGAGTTGTTTATTCCTTGGTTTTGGATATTTATGGGCTTTACCATTTGTATGATTGTAGGATTGGTTAGCGGTTACTTGCCTGCAAAACGCGCCTCTCAGTTAGATCCAATTGAGAGCTTGAGATTTGAGTAGTTCGTTTTATAACTGAAATAAAATGGTAAGTATGAATGCTCTGTCACTTCGAGCGATTGAGAAGTTAAAAAATCTATTTCCTTACTAACCCATAATAAAAACCAAAACCAAGAGTAATCATACTCATGTTCCAATTGTTTTTTACTTTGGTGTAATCAAACCAGCCTTTAAAGCCAGGGTAGTTTGGATCAAATTGTCCGAAATTATAATTATAGGATAAGTGTCCACCAATAGCAAAATTCGGGTCAACTATAAAATACAAGCCAATCATAGGCTCTACAAACGAACTAGTAAACTTTGTAGGGTATTTTCCTATCAAGGTATCGCTTTTATATCTGATGCCTTTAAATTCGTTATAATTATAACCTGCGTTTAACGAGAAAGTTGCAAAGCCATTACCACTAAAAAATTTATCGAAACCTAATTTCAAATAACCATTTTGCGATTGCATATTGGTATTTACATTTTGATCTCTGAATGCTTTTTGTGGTTTGTAATAGGTGTAAGCATAACCAACACCCACAAAAAAGTTTGATACGAGTTTGCATGTTATGTTCAAATCGCCCGCCATAACTCCCGAAAATGAATTACGAAACGATTGACTTGAAACTACTTTTGGGATACTTACATTTCCTCTTATGGCAAAGCGAGGTAACTCAGGTGCTTTTTCTTGAGCAAAAGAAAACAAGCAAGTCGTTAAAATTAGATATGATAGAATATACTTCATTAAATTAAAACGGCTTGCTTGTTTAAATATTGTTTATCGAAAAAGAACTATGCAAATTTAGCTTCAAAAGCTTTCATCACCTCTACTAACACTTGCACACTTTCAATTGGCATCGCATTATAAATAGAAGCTCTGTATCCACCCACATCTCTGTGTCCTTTGATACCGTCTATGTTTGCAGCTTTCACAAATTTTTCAAATTCAGATTCTAATTCTGGCTTGTTTAATAAAAAGCAAGCATGCATATTACTTCTGTCTTCTTTAGCGGTTGTACCAACAAATTGAGAGTTTCTATCAATTTCGTTATATAATAAATCTGCTTTCTTTTGGTTAATCCCTTCAATCCAGCTAATTCCTCCATTTTGTTTTAACCAACGTAAAGTAAGCATGGTAACGTATACAGGAAATACAGGAGGCGTGTTATACATCGATTCACCTTTAATGTGCACGTTATAATCTAACATCGATAACATTTTACGACCTGTTTTACCAAGGATGTCTTTTTTTACCATCACCATCGTACTACCTGCAGGACCAATATTTTTTTGCGCTCCAGCATAAATTAATGAGAAGTCTTTTGCATTTACTTTTCTGCTAAATAAATCAGAACTCATGTCGCAAACTAAAGGCACATCACATTTAGGGAAACTTTTTAATTGTGTTCCGTAAATTGTATTGTTAGAGGTAATATGAAAATAGTCGGCATCTTTAGGAATTTCATATCCTTTAGGAATGTAACTAAAGTTTTTGTCTTCAGAAGAAGCAATGACTTTTGTATTACCAATAATTTTAGATTCTTTAATTGCTTTGCTTGCCCAAACACCAGTGTTTAAGTATGCTGCGAAGCCAGTTTCCGTTAATAAATTATATGGTACCATGGCAAATTGCATACTAGCGCCACCACCTAAATACATCACTTCGTAATCATCTCCTACTTCAAATAATTCTTTAATTAAAGCACGAGCTTCATCCATAACTGCCACGTAGTTTTTACTACGGTGAGAGATTTCTAATAACGATAAATTCATATTATCGAAATTTAAGCAAGCCTCAGAAGCTTGTTTTAAAACGTCTATCGGTAAAATACCAGGACCTGCACTAAAATTGTGAACTTTTGACATAGTGGTTAAGATTAGATTTTAGAATACCAAAATTACTAATTATATATTATAGCTTAAAATAATCTTTCAAGGTATAATTTAGACATAAAAAAGCCCATCTGCTTTTGACAGATGGGCTTTAAATTTTTAAAAGGATACTATAACCAGCCTCCCATGGCAGTTTTAGCTGTCTTTTTTCTTCCTTTACAATCTCTATGAGTTCGGCATGAGCTAATAAATGCTATGATTGTAATACTGACGATTAAAAGACTAATGTATTTATTGATTTTCATGGTTTGTTTTTTTATTATAATGAGAAGTAATATAAAAGTGACACTCTTATACTTCAACTAACGTACCAATTTTATCACCATTAATTAATTTTTGTAAGTTGCCAGTCTTATTCATATCAAATACAATGATTGGCAAGTTGTTTTCTTTACACAAAGTAAAGGCAGTTAAATCCATTACCTCTAATCCTTTGCTATAAACTTCTTCAAAACTAATTTTTTCGTATTTAGTAGCGGTTGGGTCTTTTTCAGGATCAGCTGTGTAAATACCATCTACACGTGTTCCTTTTAAAATAACTTGCGCTTCAATTTCAATAGCTCTTAAGGCTGCTGCCGAATCAGTTGTAAAATAGGGGTTTCCAGAACCTGCTCCAAAAATAACCACACGTCCTTTTTCTAAATGACGAACTGCTTTACGGCGAATAAATGGCTCGCAAATTTGTTCCATTTTAATAGCGCTTTGTAAACGCGTCTGCACACCTAAACCTTCTAAAGCAGACTGTATAGCCATAGAGTTAATTACGGTAGCTAACATGCCCATATAATCGCCGTGAACACGATCCATACCGCCTTGTTCAGCTTGTATTCCTCTAAAAATATTTCCACCACCAATAACGATGGCTACTTCGCAACCCGAATCGTAGGCTGCTTTAATTTCTACGGCGTATTCCATTAAACGAACTTGGTCAATACCAAATCCTTTGTTACCCATTAAGGCTTCGCCTGATAATTTTAAAAGTATGCGTTTGTATTTCTATCATATGTCTTATTTGAGAGACCTTCAGGTTTCCAAAACTGACAGGTTAAAAAGGTATAAAAAAAAATCCCGATTAAAAAATCGGGATTTTAATAAAATTAAGATAATGCGTAGCGTTTGAAAGCTGTTGCAGTTAAACCTTTATCAATACTTTGTAAGTATTGTAATACGTTCATTTTGTTATCTTTAATATATTCTTGGTTTAATAAAGTAGACTCTTTGTAGAATTTAGCAATTTTACCTTGAGCAATTTTTTCAACCATATCTTCTGGTTTACCTTCTGCACGAATTACTTCACGAGCAATTTCTAATTCTCTGTCTAACATATCTTGAGTTACACCTTCTTTATCTAAAGCTACTGGAGCCATAGCTGCTGCTTGCATCGCTACGTTACGTCCAACTTCATCAGCAACTTCTTTGTTAAAACCAACAATTACAGATACACGGTTACCTGGGTGAATGTAAGCAGATACTTTTTCAGCTGTAATAGTTTCAAAATATCCAATTTCAATTTTCTCACCAATTTTACCAACTTGCTCCATAAATTTATCGCCAACAGTAATATCACCGTTATATGGTAAAGTTAAAATCTCTTCTTTTGTTTTTGCATTTTTCTCTAAAGCAATTGTAGCGATAGAATCAGCAAAAGCAATAAAATCTGCGTTAATTGCTACGAAATCAGTTTCGCAGTTAACCCAAATTAAAATACCTCTTTTGTTGTCAGCAGATGTTTTAGCTAAAACAACTCCTTCTTTAGAATCTCTGTCTCCACGATTAGCTGCTACTTTAGCACCTTTTTTACGTAGATAATCAATTGCTTGTTCAAAATCACCATTATTTTCTTCTAATGCTTTTTTACAATCCATCATACCTGCTCCGGTTTGTTGGCGTAATTTGTTTACTTCTTGTGCTGTAATTGCCATTGTCTTAATTTTTTATGTTTTATTATTTTAATTTAAAAAAAACGGCCTTCCCTTTGGAGGAACGGCCGTTAAATTATAGTAGTGAAAAATTATTTTTTCGCTGTTGTTCTTTTACGAGCCGTTGGTTTACGAGCACCATCTTCATCATCAGATTTAGCACCTTTTAAATTTAAGCCTGCTGCTAATTCTTCTGCTTCTTCTTTAGAATTTTTACCTTCTTTTTCGTCAGCTGCAATAGCTTCTTTATCCATTTTACGATCGCCTAAACCTTCGTTAATAGCTTTACACATTAACTCTACGATGTAAGCAACAGAAGTTGAAGCATCGTCGTTAGCTGGAATAGCGTAATCAACAAAATTAGGGTTTGAGTTTGTATCAACAATTGCAAAAGTTGGGATATTTAAACGTTTTGCTTCTGCTACTGCGATATGCTCTTTAGTGATATCAACAATAAATAAAGCTGAAGGTAAACGAGTTAAATCAGCAACTGAACCTAAGTTAATTTCTAATTTAGCACGCTCACGAGAAATTTGTAATTTTTCTTTTTTAGAAATATTATCAAACGTTCCGTCAGTAGCCATTTTATCAATTTGAGACATCTTACGAACTGCTTTACGGATAGTTGCAAAGTTAGTTAACATACCACCTGGCCAACGCTCAGTTACATATGGCATACCAACTGCTTTTACTTTTTCAGCAACGATATCTTTAGCTTGTTTTTTAGTAGCTACAAATAATATTTTTTTACCTGAACGTGCAATTTGTTTTAACGCTGCAGCAGCTTCATCAATTTTAGCTACTGTTTTGTTTAAATCAATAATATGAATACCGTTTTTCTCAGCATAAATATAAGGAGCCATTGCTGGATTCCATTTTCTTTTTAAGTGACCAAAATGAGCACCTGATTCTAATAATTCGTTGAATGTATTTTACATGTCTGTATAAATGTATTGTAAATAAATATTAACGTTTGCTGAATTGGAAACGAGCACGAGCTTTTTTCTGACCGAATTTCTTACGTTCAACCATACGTGGATCACGTGTAACTAAACCTTCTGCACGTAAGTCTTTTTTCAATTCTGGATTGATTTCTACTAACGCTTTTGCAATTGCTAAACGCACTGCTTGAGCTTGACCAGTAGTACCACCACCATTTACGTTTACTTTTACATCATATAAACCAACAGATTTTGCGTTGTTTAATGATTGTAATACGTAGTACTGTAAAGTTGGAGTTTTAAAGTATTCTTTATAATCTCTTTTGTTGATAAGAATGATTCCTGTACCTTTAGATACATAAGCACGAGCTACCGAACATTTTCTGCGACCTGATGTGTTTATTACTTCCATTTGATTATGCAATAATTGTTGTTAAATCTACTTTCTTTGGTTGTTGTGCTGCATGATCATGCTCAGCTCCTGCAAATACAAATAAATTTGTATTTAATGTTCTTCCTAAACGTCCTTTAGGTAACATCCCATGCACTGCATGTTTAATTACTTCTTCAGGTTTTTTAGCTAACATTTCTTTTGGAGTTGCAAAACGTTGTCCGCCTGGGTGACCAGTGTAACGAACGTATTCTTTATCATCCATTTTAGCACCAGTAAAACGAACTTTCTCAGCGTTGATAACAACGATGTTTGCACCACAATCAGTATGAGGTGTAAAGTTAGTTTTATGTTTGCCGCGTATTAAATACGCAAGTTTAGAGGCCAAACGACCTACAACTTCATTTTCTGCGTCAACTAATAACCACTCTTTTTCTGAGTTAGCTTTGTTCACGAATTTTGTTTTATAACTTAATGCGTCCACGTTTGTATTGTTTTAATTTTTCTAATTTGGGCTGCAAATATAGGCTATTTTTATCTACTGCCAAGTAAAATGCCCTAGTTTCTTAAATTATTTTTAGTTTTTGCGTTATTTGTGCAAAAATACATAAATTTGTACCGCAACTCAAGCTAGTTTATGTCAGTTCGAATCTATTCGGTAACATTAGATTTATAGTGACAGGCTAAATATAATGGATCACTTTATATTAATATCCGCCGTTAGGCATTTAGGCTCTAGTAATAACGAGGGTATTGAAAATGAACTTCAAAATGTGATTGGGGTTATTAATAAAATTCACAAAAAAAACTTTATCACGTCGTTAGATTTAGTCCCACCTAACGAATTCCAAGGCATTACTAATAGTTTACAGGCAACCTTAGAAATGATTTTTGATATTGAAGAATGTATCATTGAAAACAACCTTGATTTTAAACTAAAGCATGTCATTTATCACGATACTATTAAAAGTGTTCAAAGTAAATACACCGCCTATGAGCGTTTAGGCTTTAGTTTAATTGATGCCCGACAACGATTAGAGTCTATAAAAAAAACAGATAGTCGCTTTTTAATTGCCACCAGCGATGAAAAAGCGAGTTTGCATTTAAATAACCTCTTTTTAATCTATGAGGATTACCTAGATTCCTGGAAAAAAGGGGATGTGGATTATGTAAAAGCTTTTTTAAATCACATGAACTATAAAGAAGTGGCTGCATTATTTAATATTAATACCTCAAGCGGGTGGAGGAGAGAGAAAAGTTTGAAGATGAAACAGTATTACACTATTAAGGAAATGATTTTGTCGGCTATTGAATCTTGATTTTAGTAAATGCGGAGATAAATTGCTGTTTTCGTTTAGGCTGGTTTGGTTCCAAGCGATAGAAATGTAGATGGTGTTGTGGGAAGATGTTGGGCACCAAAATTATGATAAACCTTACTAGTTTTGGGTGGCATTCTTCTTTATTTCCTAGTGGAAGAAGTGGCCTGCACAAAATAACAGTGGGCAATTGGCGTGATAATGAAAAGGGACCTATGCAAGTTGTATCCGGTGCAATGGGCAAAGAGCGCGTGCATTTTGAAGCACCAGAGGCTGATAGATTAGATGGAGAAATGACATTGTTTTTAGATTGGTTTAATTCTAATCACACAACTGATTTTGTTTTAAAATCTGCGGTAGCACATTTATGGTTTGTAACTGTACATCCTTTTGACGATGGAAACGGCCGTATAGCGCGTGCTTTAGCCGATATGTTATTAGCAAAAGCAGATGGCGATAACCAACGTTTTTATAGTATGTCGGCTCAAATAAGAGTAGAACGAAAAGCTTATTATGATATCCTAGAGAAAACTCAAAGCGGCAATTTAGATGTTACTAAATGGCTACAATGGTATTTACATTGTTTAGACGACGCTTTAAATACTACTGATAAAGCATTAAAATGCGTTTTGCACAAAGCACAGTTTTGGGATAAGCACAGCAATGAAACCATAAACGAAAGACAACGCTTAATGATTAATAAATTATTTGATGGCTTTGATGGAAAATTGACTACATCTAAATGGGCAAAGCTTACTAAATGCTCAGCAGATACCGCGTTACGTGATATCCAATCGCTTATGCAAAAAGATATGTTGCAAAAAGAAGTGGGTGGTGGAAGAAGTACAAGTTATGTTTTAAAATAGGTTCGAGTCCCGTCCGGACTCGAACCTTATCTTTGAATACAGAAACTATATAAAACGAAAAACCCTGATAATTTCTTACCAGGGTTTTGCGGTCCGGACGGGACTCGAACCCGCGACCTCCGCCGTGACAGGGCGGCATTCTAACCAGCTGAACTACCGGACCAGCTCCCTTTCTTTCGATTTGGGATTGCAAATTTACAACTATTTTATTTACTCACAAATTTTTTTTCAGAAATATCGAAAAATAAAATCTCAAAATCACAAATAGTTACAAAATACAACTATCCATATTAACAGATTTAAACTTTTTACATACTTTTGCGTCCTACTTTGGCACGAGCATTGAATATCCTAGTGCTAAATAAAACAAACATAAAAAAATGAAGAAATCAATCATATTAATCGCCTCTCTTGTACTTTCTGTATTTAACTCATTTGCCCAAGATCAAGATCCAAAAGCTAAAACCATCTTAGATGATTTAAGTAAAGTTACTAAAGCTTACAAAACAATCACATCTGATTATATTTTCACTATTCTTAATAAAGAAAAAAAACAAACCGAAAAACAAACAGGTAAAGTTCAAGTAAAGGGTTCTAAATTTAAATTAGATATTCCTGGTAATACCATTGTGTGTGATGGCAAAACAATTTGGGCTCACAATAAAGATGCAAACGAAGTAACTATTAAAAACTTTGATGGCACTAACGAAGACCAATTAAATCCATCTAAAATATTTACGATGTATGAAACAGGTTACAAATACAAATACGAAAAAGAAGAAAAAGTTGGAACTGCCATTTGTCATGTGATTACATTGTACCCATCCGTAAAGCCTGAGAAAAAGAAATTTCATACAGTGAAAATTTTTGTTGACAAAACAAAAAAACAAGTAGCAAAATTAGTGATGTTAATGAAAGACGGAAGCACACAGAGCTACGAAATAAAACTATTTAAACCAAATTTAGAAATTACTGATAACGTTTTTGTATTTGATACCAAAGCATTTAAAGCAGATCAAATTACTGACGAAAGAGATTTATAATAGCTGATGAATTTAGGACTTATCGGTAAATCGCTTTCTCATTCGTTTTCAAAATCGTATTTAGAAGAAAAATTTATTAAAGAAAATAAATCCGATTTTCTGTACACCAATTTTGATTTAGAAAATTTAGACACATTTCCTGAATTGGTTTTAAAACACCATTTATCAGGATTGAATGTTACCAAACCTTACAAAGAATCAGTTATTCCTTTTTTAAATGAATTAGATGTTACTGCTAAAGAAATTGGTGCCGTAAATTGTATTAAAATTTCTTGGGAAAATGATACACCTTATTTAAAAGGCTACAATACCGATTATTATGGTTTTGCTCAAAGCATTAAACCATTTTTAGAACCCATCCATCAAAAGGCTTTGATATTAGGAACGGGTGGTGCCTCCAAAGCGATTGCTTATGCGTTGAAAAATGTAGGCGTTGATTTTTATTACGTTACCTCCGGAGAAAAAAAAGCAGCTAATTATTTTCATTACTCTGAGCTAAACGAATACGTGTTGAATGCGTTTAAACTCATTGTGAATTGCACACCTTTAGGAATGTATCCTAAAACAGAGGTTTGTCCGGATATTCCTTTTCAGTATTTAACAGCAGAACATTTGTTATATGATTTAATTTATAATCCCGAAGAAACCTTGTTTTTGCAAAAAGGTAAAGCGCAAGGCGCAGTAACAATTAATGGATTAAATATGTTGAAACTCCAAGCAGATAAGGCTTGGGAGATTTGGCATTCTTAATTAAACTTACAGGTCAACATAGCAATGTCATCTATAAAAGGCATTTCTGCTTTAAACTCTTCTAAATAATACATCATCGCTTTATTAATAAATTCAGAGTTAGAGTTTTTGTTGTTTATCAAGATGGTTTTAATTTCATCCTCTGATAATGTCTCATCATGAGAGTTAACAGTATCCGTCAAGCCATCTGTATAAGCAAATAACAACGATTGCGGAGAAATTAATAAAGTATCGTTTTCTAAAGCGGGTAGAGGATTACTTATTCCTAAAAGGGTACAACCTTTATCTAAAAAGATTGATTGATTATTGTTGATTAATATAGGCGCGTTATGTCCTGCATTGATATAAGATAACTTACGCGTTCCAATATTATATTTCGCAATAAACAACGAAATAAATTTTTCTGTCTTGGCGTTATCACAAATCAGTTGATTGATGTCAATCACAATCTCCGTTAAGTTTTGGGTGTATTTTAAAAGCACGCGCAAAGCAGCTTGTAAATTACTCATCAATAAAGCCGCAGCCACTCCCTTACCAGAAACATCAGCTAAACAAAACACAAACTCTACTGCATTAATCCAAATTACATCATAATAATCACCGCCCACTTGCTGATGCGGCAAGTATAAAGCGTTCATTTCTACTTCCTCAATATTTGGTAAGTTAGTTGGAAACAACATTTTTTGCATGCCTTGCGCTAACTCTAATTCCTTTTGTATGGTGGCTTTTTGAATAGATGTTTTGTATAATTTTTTATTTTCAATCGCCACAATCATCACATTCGTAAGTGTTTGAATAAAAGGTAAATGTTTAATGGCAGAGCTCATTTCAATTTTCTTTTCATCCAAATCGCCTAATAATACAAAGGCTAAAGGGGTTTGTTTGTGATATACTGGAATTACAATTTCAAACTTCTGGCTTAAATTTCCTTTAGAGTAAGAGATCGTTTCAATTTCTTGAATATCTAATAACTCAGGTTCAAATACTAAATGATTATAATCTTTGTCAACGCCATATTTTAAAATGCAAGTCCATTCGGTTGTAAAACTAAACAACACAAGCTTTCCCACTTTTAATCGGTTCTCTAAAATTTCCTGATAAATATCTAGTAACTGCGCAGTAGTAACGTTGTTGTTAATAGCCTTTGTCATTTCTAACAAAGAGTTTAGTTTAACGTCTTTTACGGTGTTTGATTTACTTTGAATATTTAACTTTGGGTTTCTCAAGATACCACTAAAGATAAATGTTTTTTTTGAGATGGGAAGGTGATTTGTCTTTTAAAATAAAGGATTGGTATACAAAATATAACAGTTATTTATCTTTCTCGTAAAGCTTATGAATTAAAGAAGGTAATTGTTTTGTAGCAAATATTTCTCTTAATTTATGTTTAGCATCTCCCGCAGGTGTTCCAAAATAAACTTTACCAGCTGGTATGTTTTCGGCAACTCCACTTTGAGCTTGTACAATAGCTCCATCACCAATAGTAACATCGCTTGATACGCCTACTTGTCCCCACATAGTAACATTATTACCTATAGTACTACAACCAGCAATGGTATTACCAGATGCAAATAAACAATTTTCGCCAATCACTACATCGTGCGCTAAATGCACTTGGTTATCAATCACCGTTCCTTTACCAATGATGGTTGATGCAGTCACTCCTTTATCAAAAGTACAATTAGCACCAATGTGCACATTATCATGAATAATAACATTTCCGCACGATTGAAATTGTTCGAAATGTGTTTTACGATTTTTATAATAAAATCCATCCGAACCAATAACAGAGCCTGCATGTATAATCACATTATTACCAATTTCGCAACGGTCATATATCACTACATTGGGATGAAGAATGCAATTGTCGCCAATAATAACATGATTTCCAATATAGCAACCTGGCATGATGATTACATTTTTACCAATTTTAGCTGTATCACTAATTGGTTTTAATGAATATTCTTTTGGTTGAAAGTGCAGCATTAATTGATTGAATGCTGTAAAAGGTTCATCGTGTAAAACGAGTGCTTTACCTTCTGGACAATCTACTTCTTTATTAATAATAATGGTAGTTGCTGCAGATTGTAGGGCTTTATTATAATATTTTGGATGATCTACAAAAACCACGTCTCCATTAGTAACACGATGTATTTCATTAAATCCTGTAATGAGATGGGCGTCGTTACCAATATATTTAGCACTAATAATTGCGGCAATATCTTTTAATGAAGTTGGGTTAATTTGCATGACTCATTTTTTGTTTCAGTTTTAAATATAAGTAAAGAATTGTGAAAATAAAACGCATAATAGTTTATTTTTGTGAAACACTAATGTCCTTTATTTGTTGCCTTGTTATTATTAAGATTTATTTGAAAACATTTATATTTATACTACTTATATTTTTTTCTTCGACTTTTAATGCTCAAAATAGTAAAAGCATTACTATTTGCAAATCTGTTGAACCTACAATTATAGATGGCGAACTCAATGAATCGCATTGGCAAGTTTGCGAGCCTGCGGGCAATTTTTGGCAAAATTTTCCATATGACACCTGTTTATCAAAATCTAAAACTACAGCGTATGTAACTTATAATGATAAATCAATTTATGTTGCAGCTATATGTTATGATTCGTTACCAGGAAATTTTGTAGTACAATCTTTAAAACGCGATTTTTTATATCCCGTTAGTGATTGTTTTGTATTTACACTTGATCCTTTTTTAGATAAGCAGAATGGTTTTAGTTTTGGAGTGAATCCTTATGGTGCACAGCGCGAAGGCTTAGTAGCTGGAGGAGGTGGACAGGGCCCAAATGTAAGTTGGGATAATAAATGGTTTAGTGCAGTAAAGCGAAAACAAAATTGTTGGATAGTTGAAATGGAAATTCCCTTTAAAACCATTCGGTATAAGAATGATATTAGCAATTGGGGAATTAATTTTTCGAGGAATGATTTGAAACAAAATGAAAATTCATCTTGGGCTAAAGTTCCTCGACAGTTTAATGTTTCATCCTTAGCTTTTGTTGGAACTTTAAACTGGGATACGTTACCAAAAAAAGCAGGAAGAAACATTGCTATTATACCATATGGTATAGCTAAAGTAAATAAGGACTTTGTTTCAAAAACACCAGTGTCTTATGAATTTAATGGAGGTGTAGATGCTAAAATCGCTTTATCCTCTTCATTAAATTTAGATTTCACATTTAACCCAGATTTTTCTCAAGTTGAAGTTGATAGACAAATCACTAACTTAACTAGATTCAGTTTGTTTTTTCCAGAACAACGTCAGTTTTTTATTGAGAATAGTGATTTGTTTGCCAACTTTGGTTTCAGACAAATTCGTCCATTTTTCTCACGGAGAATTGGCTATAATAATGGTAGTGCCGTTCCAATTATAGCAGGACTTAGGTTAAGTGGTAAGCCAAATAAGAACTGGCGTATTGGAGTGATGGATATTCAAACGGCTAAAACAAAAATTAATGAAGTTGATATTTTTGCTCAAAATTATTTTGTGGCTGCAGTGCAACGTAATGTATTTAAACGTTCAAATGTTTCTTTCATATTTGTAAATAGGCAACAATATGATTCGGCAGGTTTTACAGGAATTAATTTTAATAGAGTAGTAGGCGCAGATTATAATTTAATAAGTGATAATAATAAATGGATGGGAAAAGCTTTTTTTCATCATTCTTTATCTAATTCAAAAAACAATGATGCATATACGCATGCCACCTGGTTATCGTATAATACGCAAAAAATAAATATACAATGGAACCACGAATATGTTAATAAAAACTATAATGCCGAAACTGGTTTTACACCTCGTATTTTTCAATTTGATTACTCAAAAAATATAACCATTAGAAATACTTATTGGCGATTAGAGCCCAGTATTAATTACTTTTTCTATCCCAAAAAATCTGTTATCAATAAAATGGGTCCTCGATGGTATATGGATTATTATGCGAATGATAAATTGTCAACAACAGATATGTTGAATCAATTTGGTTGGGATTTTAATGCTACGAATACTTCTGGTTTATCAATTGATTATCACAATTATTACACAAGATTAATTTATCCTACGGATGTTACCTTTACTGGTAATCTTGCATTACCTATTGCAGAGTATCGGTATCAAGATTTTGGAATTAAAATAAAAACGAATCAACGCAAAATATTAAACGCATTGGCAGGAGTTACTTATGGAAGTTATTTTACAGGCACAAAGTTGTCTTATAATGCAGATATCGTTTTTAGAAAACAGCCGTATGCTATTATTACTGCTAGCTATACACATGATGAAATTATTTTACCTCATCTATCTAAAAAAGTATATTTAGATTTAATTGGACCAAAAATTGAATTATCTTTCACGAAAAGCATTTTCTTTACAACTTTTATCCAGTATAATAGTCAAATTAAAAACGTGAATATCAATGCACGTTTTCAATGGAGATTTAAACCAATGAGTGATTTGTTTATAGTTTATTCTGATAATTATTATTCTGAAAACTTTGGAGAAAAAAACAGAGGTGTTGTATTGAAGTTTGTTTATTGGTTAAATCTTTAGCCAATTAGTTTACTCTTATTTTTTGTCCTATTTTTAAATAGTAACGTTTATCAGTATTATTTAAAACGCATAGTTCTTTCATAGATAAACCATAGCGTTTTGCAACTTCATACCATGTGTCGCCACGTTCAATTGTATGTAAAGTGGCATTACTTGGATAAGCGCAAATACCGTAACGAGATTTTTTAATAACGATAGAATCATTGTACGTTTTGTTTTCGATAAAAGAGATAATTGACGAAGGATTTAGGGCTTGCCCTTTAAAACGGACTTCAAAATGTAAATGGGGGCCACTGCTTCGGCCAGTACTTCCTCCTAAACCTATGAGTTGTCCGGCTAAAACCACCTGACCTGGCTTGACTTTTATTTTTGATAAGTGAGCGTAAACTGTCTCTAAGCCATTGTAATGTCTTATAATTACTACGTTACCATAAGCACCTTTTACATGAGCTATACGAACCATGCCATCAAAAGCAGCAACTACAGCATCTCCTTTATGTAAATTAATGTCAATACCTTTATGCATTCTGCCATCTCTCCATCCAAATTTGGAGTTAACTTGCCCGACGCGTGGATGCGCATAATTTCCTAAAGAGTCGCTTTCTATTTTTATAATTTGTGATTCCGGGAATTCAGTTTCCGGAGTGATGTGAAAAACGGCAGTTTCATCAAAATCATCATAAAAGTTGGTAGCAGGTACATTACTGTATTTAACGATCGTTAAATTGGTTTCCTTTGAACTTAATATACTGTTATAGTAGCTAATAAGTTCTATTTCTCGTTCATCAATCGTTTGTAAGTCTAACAACGAATCCACTAATTCAATCACCTGAAGTTTGGTAATAGTGATGTTGTTATTGGACGCAGTTATTTTAAGACGCGTTGTGTCTTTAGCAGGCTCTCCATCTGCTAAAATGAATTTAGGCAAAAGAAGACCAATGAATAGAATATGAACAATAAACTTCAAATTGTTAATAAGTTGTACGAAAATAGTAAAATTATATTAAAAACAAATTTTTTGAGAAAAAATACAGAAACCCCTTATTTTCCTTGAACACCCTAAAATAATCGACTAAATAGTTTGTACTAACAAAAATTATGTGCTAATTTGTTTAATACAATACATTATAATGACTGCAAACGCTGATATTAAAATCGAAAAAACCGCTCACAGTAGGGTAAGCGAGAATGACGTGAACAATGTTCCTTTTGGAAAATGTTTTTCGGATCACATGTTTATTGCCGAATATGCTGATGGTAAATGGGGAAAAGCATCTATTATGCCTTATCAAGATATGCCAATGAGTTATGCTATGTCGGCATTACATTATGGGCAAGCTATTTTTGAAGGAATGAAAGCTTATAAATCTGAATCAGGTGAAGTAAGTATTTTTAGACCTATCGATAATTTTAATCGTATGAATAAGTCTGCTATCCGTATGGCAATGCCTGAGGTACCAGAGGAAATTTTTATGGGTGGATTATTAGAATTATTAAAATTAGATGCTGCTTGGGTTCCAACGTCTGAAACGGGTTCATTATATATTCGTCCGTTTTTAATTGCTACAGATGAAGCAATTGGCGTAAAACCAAGCGATACCTATAAATTTGTGATTATTACTTGCCCAGCAGGTAAATATTATAGCGAGCCAATTAAGGTGTTAATTGAAACTAATTATATCCGTGCGGTGCAAGGTGGAGTAGGTTTCGTAAAAGCAGCTGGAAATTACGGACGCAGTTTATATCCTACTAAATTAGCTCAACAAAAAGGTTACCAACAAGTTATCTGGACAGATGGGGCAACTCACTCTTTCTTAGAAGAATCTGGAACTATGAACTTAATGTTTGTGATTGGTGATAAAGTTGTAACGCCTGCATTAAGCGATACGATTTTAGATGGTATTACACGTCGTAGTGTTTTAGCTTTAGCTAGAGATTGGGGAATGAACGTAGAAGAACGTAAAATTTCTATTCAAGAGATAGTAGACGCTTATGCTAAGGGTGAAATTAAAGAAGCTTTTGGTGTTGGAACAGCTGCTACTATTGCTCAAATAATGGGTATTGGTTACCAAGATAATTATATGGAATTACCCGCAGTAGCAGATCGTAAATTTTCTAACAAAGTTGACGAAACCTTACGAGGCATTCGCAAAGGGAAAATTGAAGATAAAATGGGTTGGATGTTTAAAGTAAAATAATAATTTTTATATAAAAAGCCTTATTCGCAAAATATGTGAATAAGGCTTTTTAATGTTGTAAACTCTATAAAAATCATTGTTCAAAACATTTTTTTTATTCCCAATCCAAAACTTTAAATTTGTTGCTCTTGTATTAAAAATTAAACTAATTAAAAACTAACATAAACAAAAAACATGGGATATCTTTTCACCTCAGAATCAGTATCAGAAGGCCATCCAGATAAGGTTGCCGATCAAATTTCAGACGCTTTAATCGATAACTTTTTAGCCTTCGATCCACAAAGTAAAGTAGCTTGCGAAACTTTAGTAACTACAGGACAAGTAATTTTAGCTGGTGAGGTTAAATCAAAAGCATATTTAGATGTTCAAGAAATTGCTCGTGAAGTAATTCGTAAAATTGGATATACTAAATCTGAGTATATGTTTGAAGCAAACTCTTGTGGTATTTTATCTGCTATTCATGAGCAATCTGCTGATATTAACCAAGGTGTTGATAGAAAGAAAAAAGAAGAGCAAGGTGCTGGTGACCAAGGTATGATGTTTGGTTATGCAACTAACGAAACAGCAAACTACATGCCTTTAGCTTTAGATTTAGCTCATGGTATTTTATTAGAATTAGCAGCTTTACGTCGCGAGAATAAAGAAATTAAATATTTACGTCCAGATGCAAAATCTCAAGTAACTTTAGAATATGATGACAACAATACACCAGTTCGTATTGATGCGATTGTAGTTTCTACACAGCATGATGATTTTGATGCAGAGCCAAAATGTTAGATAAGATCAAAAAAGATATTATTCACATTTTAATTCCTCGCGTTAAAAAGAAATACCCTAAATACGCGCATTTATTCAATAACAAAATTAATTACCATATTAACCCAACTGGTAAATTTGTAATCGGTGGACCACACGGAGATACAGGTTTAACAGGTCGTAAAATTATTGTAGATACTTACGGTGGAAAAGGTGCTCATGGTGGTGGTGCATTCTCAGGTAAAGATCCAAGTAAAGTTGACCGTTCGGCAGCTTATGCTACTCGTCACATTGCTAAAAACTTAGTAGCAGCAGGTATTTGTTCTGAAGTATTAGTACAAGTATCTTATGCAATTGGTGTTGCACAACCAATGGGTATTTTTATTGATACTTATGGAACTTCAAAAGTAAAAATGACAGATGGTGAAATTGCAAAAATTGTTGAAAAAGTATTTGATATGCGTCCTTACTTTATTGAGCAACGTTTTAAATTACGTACACCAATCTATAGCGAAACTGCTGCATACGGACACATGGGTCGTAAAAACGAAGTAGTAACTAAAACTTTTAAATCTCCTGATGGAAAAACAAAAACAATGAAAGTTGAATTGTTTACTTGGGAAAAATTAGATTACGTTGCTAAAGTAAAAGCAGCTTTTAAAGTAAAATAATTTTAAGAGTATATAAATTAAGAATCCCTTTAAGCAAAAGTTTAAAGGGATTTTTTATTATATTTATGAAACTAATAAGAAAACAAAAACACACCAATATTGCTAAGTATATAAGCTAGCTCTAATAAAACTCGCTATATAGGTAAGTTAGCACTAATACTGAAGATATACACCACATGACAAAACTGAAACAAATTATAATGATAGTCGCAACAACTATTTTAATGACAGGTTGCGACTTTATTAATAATGCTTTTAAGTATAGCGACACTACAAAAGAGTTTGTTAATAGCTTAATTAAGGAAGACTATAACAAGTGTTTTGACCTTATGGCAATGGATCATGAAACGGCTAAAAATACAAATCGTGACACTTTGAAAATTGGTTTGGCAAACTTCAGAAAACTTATTGTAGATAATTGGGGAACTGAGTTGGATTATTCTTTTATGAAATCAGAAAAGAGATTTTCGGCTGTTGAAGCTGATAATACTCCTGCGAACACAACAACTGTATTTGTTGAGTTTCATAACAATAAAGATTTTGGTGTTTTTCAGGTTTTATTCGACGACAATTCCCAAAAACTTTTATATATAAAACCATTAGACGTAAAAGCATCAATTCCTACAATGACATATTTTTGGCTGTTCGGTCTTGTAGCCCTTTGTGTTCCAGTTTTTAATATTTATGTGATTAGGCAAATTAAAAAGAGTGATCTAAATAAAAAATGGATAAAATATATTGCAGTTACTTTCTTAAACGTTCCAGCAATAACATACGCAGCTGTCAATGGACTTTCTTTTCAATTCCTAAATTTTCAAATTCTATTCGGAATCAGTTTTGGTTATATGGGGTTCCTTAATTCGTATTGGACATTTGGAATTCCTCTTGGCGGAATTTATTGGTTTTGGAAACTTAGACGAAGGAAACAAGAGGTACCTATAATTCAAAATGATGTTCCAAATGAATTAGCAAACGAAAATAGTGACCCCGTAAAAGAATGAAGCACTGGTGGTAACATAAACCCTATTAAATATTTTTCAGTGGCTCCGAAAACGTTTGCTTAAAGCTTTGTGCAGCTAATTCTAAAATAATGAATAAAAAGCAAGAATAGCAAAGGATAATATCAATACGCCAGAAAAACGATTAATCCATGTTAAGCCACTGGTGGTTATTTTGTTTCTAAACAAATTTAAGACGGTACTTAAAATAAGCCACCAAATTGCAGAGCCAATAAAAACACCTAACACTAAAGAAGATGATAATAGGTAGTTTGTTTTTTCTTGCCCTAAACCAAGCCCAGCAAAAACGGCAAAGAAAGTTAAAATAGTTATTGGATTGGTGATGGTTAGTAAAAACGTAGAAGTGAAATTTTTTAATAAGCCATTACTATCAATGTTCGCTTCTTTTGTAGCTGCTTTGCTGATGAGCGTTTTAATTCCTAAGTAAAGCAAAAATAAACCTCCAAATAATTTCATCCAAAATTGCTGAGCAATTAAAAAATCTGAAACACTCGTTAACCCAAAGCCTGCTATAAAACCATAAGTTCCATCTGCCACGGCTGCACCCAGCCCAGTAAAAAGTCCAGATAAACGCCCTTCAGTAAGGGTTCTTCTAATGACTAAAACGCCAATAGGTCCAACTGGTGCGGCAATCGAAAAGCCTATTAAAAGTCCTTTAATCAAATAATCGAAAGTCATATAGTATTAATGAAATAGTAGGATTTGAATAACTAAAACTTCGGACAGCTCACTAACACTCTTCTTGTTTTCTTTTTCTTTTTAGCAATTTCATATACTAAAGAAACTTCGTGTCCGCCCAAGGAATTGGCAACACCCAATTTTGAGATAGTTAAATCGTAACCATAACCAATACGTAAGTTGTATTCTGTAATATCAAATCCAACTAACACTGCAATCGATTCACGGCTGCTATACGTTGGTCCGTATGTTTTAAATGGCAAGCCTCTGTACCACAAACCTACATTTAAAGGTAAATGATAATAGTACACACCAATATCTAATTGATCGTATTTTTGTTGGTGGCGATAATTAAATGCAGGAGAAATGTAACGCTTGATATCATTTTTAGATTTTTGTTCGATAATAAAACGATAACCACCATGTAAACTTAAACTCAATGGCAAAGGCACTCTATCGCCAGTTAAACTACTATTAGGTTGTGTTAAATGTTTAGCGCTTAAGCCAAGCCAGTATTCTGTTGAGTTTAATAAAGCCCCAGCAGCAAAATCCATAAAGTTTAATTGCTCATAATTAGCAGCCTCTGTTGAGACGCTTGAACCTGTAGTAATTTGATCGTTAAATTTTAGTTTCCCAAAATCAATGCGTTTCATATTGTAGTTTAAATTAGCACCTAATCTAATTTCTGCCATCTTACTTACTTTAAAATGGTAAGCATAATTAATTCCAAATTGCGTATGTGTTAATCCAGCTGTTCCAGCTCTATCTTGCATTACGGTTATTCCTAAGCCACTATTAATATCGCTCATGTTATAATCATAACTTGCCATATAGGTTTGGTAGGCTCTTTTAATGCCAGGCCATTGATTTCGGTAATTAGCCACAAAACGGTGCTCGTAGGTAACACCTGTAAATGCTGGATTTAAATACATGGGTGCAGCATAAAACTGTGTAAACTGAGCGTCTTGTGCTTTCAATACAATTGAAAACAAAATCATGAAAAGTGTTAGAGCGAAATATGTAATTGTTTTTTAATAGTGCTTATTTTTTAGTTAAACTTATAATAAAATCTTTTTCACCTTGTTCATTAGCCATTGGCTCAATATCTACAATCATCGTTTGAAAACCATCTTCTTCAATAATGGCTTTATAAGGCTTTACCGGATTCATGACTAAAATAAATTTCCCTGTTTTTGAATTCGCATTATAAATGCCAGACACTTGCTTGCTTTCAGTATCTATAATAGTAATTTTTGCCTTACTAACTTCATTGCCAAACATAACCACACCATGTTTCACTTTTAAATCATTGTCTCCAAAACGCGTGTCGATCATATAAATATCTGAACCACCAAAAGTTTCTTCTTTTACAGAAGAATAATATCCATGTGTGCCATTGGCATTTAATACAAAGAAAATATCATTGTTTACTGTATTGATTGGAAAACCTAAATTTTCGGGAGGAGAAAATGTATTGGTTTCTTGATTTAAAATAGTTTTAAAAACATCGTATTCTCCCATCGTGTTATGTCCTTTTGAACTAAAGTATAAAGTAGTTCCATCAGGATGTAAAAAAGGTGCGTCCTCGTCTTTGTAAGTGTTAATTGTTGCACCTAGGTTTAATGGCATCGACCATCTGCCGTTTGGTAATTTTTTAATACGATAAATATCTTTTCCGCCAAAGCCACCAGGTTTATTACTACTAAAAAATATCACACTTGTATCAGAACTAAAACAAGCGCTGGTTTCTATAAAGGGTGTATTTATTTCAGCACCAAGTTTTTCAGGAGTTGTCCATCCATTAAAACTTATTCTTGTCATGTATAAATCGCCCGTTAATTTATCATCTGATGTTCTGTAAATCATCAATTGATTGCCATCAAAACTTAAGGCCACGCAAGCATCATGGGTGTTGGTATTAATTGGTGCGCCAATATTTTTAGGAACTCCCCATTTACCATCTTCCATTTTTTGAGAAACATACACATCTTCGTAATACGCATTATAAGCGTCTTTTAAGTTCCCAGTGCTTCCTTCTCGGCGAGAGGTGAAGTACAATAAACTTTCATCAGGTGTAATTAATGGCACATACTCAGCAAAAGAAGAGTTTATTACATTGCCCACATTTTTGATAATTGAACGATGAGGTTGGCTTATTAAATCAATGGCATTTTTACTGCATGCAATATAATAATCCACTCCACCATTTGTAATAGTTCTTTCTTTTATAGCAATTGCTCTGTAATTAGTATAGTATTTGATGGCCTGCTCAAAATTGGAAGTGAGATGATAAAATTTCCCGAAATAAAATAATACCTCTGGTGTTTTGCTGTTTTTTAATTTAACAATATGATTATAGCTAGAGTCGGGAGCTTGATTTAAATTTAAACGACTAATAACAGAGTTTAAATGAGCCGTTTCGTTATCTAAATCAATTGCTAAAACTTTTCTATAAAAATTAATGGCGTTTAAATAATCTTCTTGCTCAAATGCAGCGTTAGCTAACTTCAAATCTTTTGCATACAATTTGGAGCTCACTTTTGTTTGACCGAACAAGTGTACGGAGCAAAATAAAATAGCTATGTAAACAACTAATTTCATGTTATCTTAATAAAAGTACATCCCCAGTTTTAGCAATTTTTTTACCATCTAAAGTGGTTGCATTTATTTTCCATATGTATACATCTTGTGTACATAATTTTCCTTTATAGTAACCATCCCAACCAATGGTAATATCTTTTGATACAAATAATAGTTCGCCCCAGCGTGAGAAAATATTTAATTCATATTTGTCGATACCTTTTAATACAGGATGAAACACGTCGTTATTAACATCGGTTGCACTAAATGCGCCGCCATTACCACCGTTTGGATTTGGAGAAAAGGCATTTGGTATTTCAACAGAGCTTTCTAATTCAGCCACAATTTTTGATGGCAAATTGAAGGTATCTAAACAGCCATGAATGTTTTTGGCTACTAAAAATATTTGATACTCACCAGGGTCTTGATAAGTATGAAGAGGACTTGTTTCGGTGGATGTATTGCCATCTCCAAAATCCCATGAATAGCTCACGGCTCCTGCCGATAAGTTAGTACAGGTAACAGGATTTGTTGGCACGAATACTAAATTGGGATTCGCTTGAAATAAAGCAATTGGTTTAGCATATACTTTGATTACTTTTTGAGAAGTATCTTTACATCCATAACCATCTGTGCCAATTAATTGTACTGTAAATGTTTTGGTTACTTGAGAGTTATTAAAATAAATATTACTTGGATTATCTGTGGTCGCAATATTTCCATCTCCAAAATTCCATTGATAATTAGCAGCATTAGCAATTGTAGGGAAGTTAACCGTTAGTGCAGTACAGCCACTATCTGGCGAAGCAATAATGGTAAATTCTGGTTTCGGATGAACTATAATAGGAACTATAATTGTGTCTTTACAATTGCTTAAGGAGGTTGCAATTAATTGAACGGTGTTTGTAATATTAGCAGTGGTAGTATTTGTAAATGCTTGAGATGGATTCGTATTGGTTGAAGTGTTTGTTCCAAAATCCCAATTATAACTATTAGCACCAATAGATGTATTAGTAAAGCTTAGTAGTTTTGGCGAACAAGCAGGAGTATCAACTGTAAAGTTTGCTTTTGGGTTAAATAAAATCAATACAGGTTTACTAACTGAGTCAATACAGCCGTTTGAGTTAATGGCCAATAAAGTACAGTTATACGATTGATTAGAGGTGTTACTTGTATTAGTGTAGGTATAATTTGTATTGAAGGTAACATTTGTATTTCCATCTCCATATTTCCATAAATAAGATGTTGCAAATAAACTGGAGTTAGTCATGGTTGTTGCTAAGGGCGAACATGAAACACTTGGCGTTAAAGCAAAATTAGCAACAGGTTTTGCATAAATTTCCGGATAACCTAAAGTAGTATCCTTACAACCCGAAGCAGTAGTTACAATTAATTGAACGGTAAATGTTAAGTTACTTGCCGAACTGTTTGTATACGTATGAACAGGATTAGGAAGAGATGAGGTGCCAGAAAAATCTCCAAAGTTCCAAACATTACCTGTCGATCCTAATGTGTTATTCAAAAAGGTAATAGTTTTAGATGCACATCTTGGCGTATCATTACTAAACGTTGCATCTGGTTTAAAAAATGTTAGTACTGGTATTAAAACAGAATCTTTACAACCATTGTTATTAGTAGCAACAAGTGTGCAAGTATACGTTTGGTTTGATGAATTGCTTGGGTTTATATAAGTATGATTTGTATTGGTAGTTATGGCGGTGTTTCCATCTCCGTATTTCCATTCATACGTATTCGCAAAATTGCTGGAGTTATTCATATTTACAGCTAGCGGAGAGCAACCTGATGTTGGTGTTAAAACAGCATTAGCAATTGGCTTCGCAAAAATGGTAGTAATAGCATTAGCCGTATCCTTGCAGCCAAATGCACTGGTTGAAATTAAGGTAACGCTAAAGGTTAAATTATTAATACTATTGTTTGTGTAGGTATGCGCAGGACTAGTAACACCAGATAATGGACTGCTATCTCCAAAATTCCAACTATCCGTAGTTGAACCAGGATGTGTTAGTAAACGTAATAGTCTTAGAAACACAGCGAGGTGTATCTAATGCAAAATTGGCAAATGGTTTAAAATGCACTAATACAAATTTATCAAGTGAATCTTTACAACCATTAGCGCTTGTAGCAACAAGTGTGCAAGTAAATGTTTGGTTGTTTACATTACTTAAATTTGTATAAGTATGATTCGTATTATTTGTAATGGCGGTATTACCATCTCCAAATTTCCATAAATAAGTTGAACCTGCAATACTTGTGTTTGTAAAAGTTGTTGCTAACGGAGAGCATCCTACAGTTGGCGTCACCACAAAGTTAGCTTGAGGTTTAGCAAATACTACCGGGTATCCGTAAGTTGTATCTGCACAAGAAAAAGCGTTTGAGGCAATTAATTGAACCGTATAGGTTTGATCAACGGTTGTGGTATTTGTGAAAACATGCGTTGGATTAGGTGAAAAATTCAAAGGACTCCCATCACCGAAATCCCATTCATAAGTTACAGCACCTAACACAGGAGGGAAGTTGACGCTTAATGGCGAACAACCACTACTAGGTATCATGGTGAAATTAAATATTGGTCTTGGATAGATCGTAACAGTTAACGAGGTGCTATCTTTACAGCCATTACTGCTCGTTGCTATTAATTGAGCAGTAAAGGTTTGTATCAATAAAGTTGTATTCATATAGGTATGAGATACCACTGATGTTGTTGCTGTACTAGAAGATAGGTCACCAAAATCCCAATTATAACTTGTAGCACCAACAGAGTTATTTGTAAATGTTGCTGCTACTGGCGAACAACCAGCAGGAGCACTTACTGTAAATGATGCACTTGGTTTTGTAAATACGGTGACAGTTGAAGTATGTGTATCTGTGCAGCCAGCTGCGGTAGAAGCAACTAAATTTACCGTGTACACCAAATTTGATGCTGTGGTATTGGTAAAACTTTCAATAGGGTCAGTTGCTGTTGACGTATTTCCGTTTCCAAAGTTCCACGTATAAGATGTAGCACTGATGGAAGTATTGGTGAAGTTAACCGTTAGAGTAGGGCAGCCATTAATTGGGGTTAATGTAAAGTCGGCTATTGGTTTTACGTTAATGTTGATGGTTTGTAAAACAGTGTCAGTACAATTGGCTGTATTTACAATTAACTCAACTGTGTATGTATTTTGTGTGGTATAGGTATGAGAAGGGTTTTGCACTGAAGCAGTTGCTGTTGGCGATGCGTCCCCAAAGTTCCAACTCCAAGATACGATAGGATCTCCGGGCGCATGAGTTGAAATATCTGTAAATGAAGCAGGAGATAAAACACAAGCATTAGCGGCACTAAATGCTGCTGTTGGAATTTGATAAACATTGATGGGAGCCGTAAATGTATGAATACAAGTGTTGAGGGCAGTAACCGTTAATGTGGCTACAAAATTCCCGATGGTATTATAATTTTGCGGAGGAGGAAACTGCCCATTAAAGGTATTTCCGTTTCCAAAATTCCAATTCCAACTTATGGCACTACTTGATTGATCGGTAAAAATAGCTCCGGTAATAGAAGTACAACCTTTATTTGGCGTTACAGTAAAATCAGCATTTGGTCGTGGTAAAATAGTAATCACCACTTTATCGGTGTCCGTACACGAAGCGCCGCCGCCGCCAATTAATGCTACTACAGCAATTGTAAATGTACCAGATGCGTTATAGGTAAATGTTTGTGGACCAAACGGACGAGAAACAAATCCACCTCCTGTGCCAAAATTCCATTTATATAAATAACCAGTTGAACTTGTATTGGTAAATGTAACGGCACTACCTTGACAAAATGGACCAGCAGGTGCAATTACTCCTGCGGTTGGAGGGTTTACGATGGTAACTGATTGTACTTGAATATCTACGCCACATAAATTACTGTCTTCTAGCATAACAGTATAGGTGCCTACCGATGGATAAGCAACTGTAAGCGGAGAAGTTGGTGGCCAAGGTCTCCAACCAACAATCGAATCATGTCCTAAACCCCAGTAATCTCCAAGGTTCCAGCGTTCTTGCCTTTGAAATGTATTTCCCTGAGGAACACAGTTTCGGTTAGTGGTGTTTGTATAAGTAAACACATTATCTGGCCAACATTTAATAAAAGCGGATGGTGTAATAGCAGCATCATCTATATCATAAATTTGAATAGGATTAAAGTTAGCGATAGTTGGAATAGCGGTGCAATAATTATCGGCAGTAAGTGTTACAGCAGTTTGACAATTCACCGTGCCCGGATTATAAGTATGAGAAATGGTTTGACCAGCATTTGTATAATTAAATGTCACAGGCGGGGTTCCATCTCCAAAGTTCCATGTAAAGGTGGTGCTTTCAGAAACATCTGTACTAGAGTTTGTAAATAATAGTGCTTTTGGAGCACAGGCGGTTGTTATTCCGCCAATAGGAATTTGGATAGAGGCATTTACTGGTTTTTCCATAACAGCTATACCTGTTAGTGTACAACCAAGTGATGGAATATTTAAGGTAATCACAAAAGTATCAGGCGTTGCTGAATTATAGGTGTGATTAATTAATGAGTTTGCGGTGTAAGAGCCTCCAACGGTATTAGCCGTGCCATCTCCCCAATTGATAGTGTAGGCGCCCCAGTTAGTGCTTGAAGCAAAGTTCATATTGTAAGTGCCCGTTCCTTGGCAATCGATAAAGTAAGGGCGGTTTACCAAATTGCCCAAGTAATCGTATATCTGAGGGCATTGAGCGGTTACTAATTTAGAACTAATTAGTAACAGAAATATATATAGCGTGCGTTTAAGCATAATAGTAAAAATTAAAAACAGGTTCTATAAGCCGGGTTCTGTATTGCTTGCGCAACTTTCATCATTTATCTATGCAGCCTACCCTCTCTAATATAACCGAAGTTATTGCAACGAGTCGCCGCAAAATTAGAGTTTACATGGCCTTACAACATAAGAGGTTTGTCCTATGTAATTGTTACCAACTACACATGTGAGCTCTTACCTCACATTTTCACTATGACCCTCACCGCCAGCTGCGGAAGGCTACTTGGTTTTCTGTGACACTATCTGTTATATTCTTATTCCTAAAAATATACCCACCCTTTCAAGTGGCAAATTACCCTGCGTTGCCCGGACTTTCCTCCCTTAAAATAAAGAGCGATGAAACAAACCTGTTTTGTATAAAAATACGAAAAAGCAAGGACATACACTCCAATTTTTAAACTTTTTTTTACAGAGTTTATTATTTCGTAACATTAAATTTAAAGGGAAATGATTAAACAAAAAGATTTTGAGTTTTATGCTTCCATTTAATTCAAAAAACGCTCTGTTTTGTGTAGTAGTTCTTTTCAAAAAATAAAAATTAGCGGTTGCATTCCCCTGTAAATACTGCTATTTTTAGGAATGCTACAAATTATAGCAATCATCTGCTAGAAATTTGATTTAGATTTGTAAAGAATTTGAGAATGTTACAAACTTGTTAATCGTCCTCAATTTAAAAACCGTAACTTAAAACTATAAATATAGAAATCATGGCAAAAAAAACAGAAGACACTATTGAAGCTGTAGACAGAAAAGCAGTAGGTAGCGAAAAATTAAAAGCATTACAATTAACTTTAGATAAGTTGGAAAAAACTTATGGCAAAGGCACCATCATGAAATTAGGTGATAGCGTGGTTGAACCCATGGATTCTATTTCAACTGGGTCTTTAGGTTTAAATATCGCTTTAGGTATTGGTGGATTGCCACGTGGACGTGTAGTTGAAATTTACGGGCCTGAGTCTTCTGGTAAAACAACATTAGCTATTCATGCTATTGCAAGTGTACAACGTGCTGGTGGTATTGCTGCAATCATTGATGCAGAGCATGCTTTTGATCGTTTTTATGCAGAAAAATTAGGAGTTGATACGAAAAGTTTATTAATCTCTCAACCAGATAATGGCGAGCAAGCTTTAGAAATTGCAGATAATTTAATTCGTTCGGGGGCAGTTGATTTAGTGGTAATCGATTCAGTAGCAGCTTTAACACCAAAAGCAGAAATTGAAGGAGAAATGGGTGATAGTAGAATGGGCTTACAAGCGCGTTTAATGAGTCAGGCATTACGTAAATTAACAGGTACGATTAATAAAACTGGATGTTGCTGTATCTTCATCAACCAATTACGTGAGAAAATAGGAGTTATGTTTGGTAATCCTGAAACAACTACTGGTGGTAATGCTTTAAAGTTCTATGCATCTGTTCGTTTAGATATTAGAAGAATTAGTCAAATTAAAGATGGAGATGTGGTTACTGGTAACAGAACGCGTGTTAAGGTTATTAAAAATAAATTGGCACCTCCTTTCCGTATGGCTGAATTTGACATCGTATTTGGAGAAGGAATTAGTAAAGTAGGGGAGATTATTGATATTGGTGTGGAAAAAGGAATCATCAAAAAAAGCGGATCATGGTTTAGTTATGATGAAACTAAATTAGGACAAGGAAGAGATTCTGTAAAAGCCATCTTTGCTGAAAACCCAGATTTAGCGCAAGAAATTGAAGATAAAATTATTGCCGTATTAAAAGAGGAGGCTGCTAACGCCTAATTGTTTTAAGATTTTTGTTATAGAAAACCATTCGCATGCCAGCGGATGGTTTTTTATTTTATACCACTTAACAAACCCGAACGAAAAATATCTTCTGGTGAAACCATAGGCTCATTCATTGGGATTTTATTGCCATATTTCTCGTTTAGCTTTTCCTTTACCAAGGGATTGCTGAGGTCGAAATCACTTAATTTTCTTGGTTTACAAAGTTCAATGTTTAAAGCATTATTGTATAATTTATAAACTAATTCGCTACAATAAATTTGATCGTCACTCCAATTAAATGCTTCGTCATAATTTTTGTGTTCATATTTTTTAAATTGTTTTTTTAGTTTAGCGATCTCTTCTTCGGAAAGCGTTTTGGTGGATAAACGCTTTGCAGTTCCTTTTCCGCGCGCGTTAAATTCTTTTAAACTTGTTTTTTTAACTGGCTGAACAGCTTCATAAACAATCCATTCATTATTTTCAAAAAATAATACACCGCAATGATTGTATTTACTATGGGTGGCTAGCTGAATAGCCTTACCTGTGGCACCCGAAGTTGTTTGAAAAATAATATCCCCATCTTTATAAGAAGAACTATCATTAAAACTTAAAAAGTAGATAGTCATAGATAGAACAAGTCCTGCAATAAGTGCTTTTTTCATGAGTATTTGTTTTTGTAATAACTGAAACGCTAGTTGAATGGCTAAGTTACAAAGCGACTTGATTTTTGTAAATCTTTAACATTTTGTGTTTTTTGATAGTGATTCTTTTAACACAATTATTTAATGATAATTTTTGTAAAAAACCGTTTCAAAACCAATTTTTAATGATAGATAATGTAACTTTGCAAACTATACGAGTTATATTCAAAATCAATTTTATGGGTAAATATATTTTCTTTATTTTTTCTTTTATGTTGAGTGTTTCGAGTTACGCTCAAACACAAACCGATGCCTCTGGAAAAAAACAAGGTTATTGGAAAAAAATAGATGATAAAACTAAAAAGTTAGTTTACGAAGGTTTATTTAAAGATGATAAGCCTCAAGGTAAATTTAAGTACTACTATCCTTTTGATAGTATTAAAGCTATAATGGATTTTAGGCAAGATGGTAAATATGCTTACTCAACGATGTTTCATCCCAATGGTAAAAAAATGGCTTATGGAAAATATATTGGCGAAAATAAAGATTCAGTATGGACATATTACGACGATAAAGCCACATTAATTTCAAGGGAGTCGTACTTAAATGGACAAAAAAACGGAATGGAATATGTTTATTTTCCGGATGGAGTAGTAAGCGAAGAGCGCAAATATAAAATGGGAAAAATGGATGGCCCATTTAAATTATACTACGATAAAAATTTAGTAAAAAGCGAAGGTATTTATGTGAATGGACTATTAGACGGAAAAAACGCTTTTTATTATCCTGAAGGAAATATAACAGCAGCAGTAGGTTATTATAAGAATGGCAAAAAAGTTGGTCCTTGGATTTATAGAGATAAAAAAGGAAAGGTAACTGAAAAAGAATTATTTAAACAAAATGGAGAACAAGCTTCTAAAAAAGAAACCGAGGAATTTTTTAATAAGAATAAGGCGGTAGATGAAAAACCTAAAACAGTAGACACTAAAACAACAACAACAACAACAACAAAACCCAAAACTACCACTGCTAAACCAAAAGCAACCAAGTAGATTTAAATAATAAAAAAAACTCTTAGCGACCTTAGCGAAAAAACTTAGCGACCTCTGTGTTTAAATAGCAATATAAAATGAGTAAGCACGGAAAAGTATTAGTAGCAATGAGTGGTGGAATTGATAGTTCGGTTGCTGCTATGATGTTACATGAGCAAGGTTACGAAGTTATTGGAATCACCATGAAAACATGGGACTACGAATCTTCTGGTAGCAGTAAAAAAGAAACTGGTTGTTGTAGTTTAGATAGCATTAATGATGCGCGTTCGATGGCCGTTACATTTGGTTTTCCACATTATATTTTAGATATACGTGGAGAATTTGGAGATCATATCATCAATAATTTTGTTGAAGAATATTTAGCAGGCCGAACTCCAAACCCATGTGTGTTATGTAATACGCATATAAAATGGGAAGCATTATTGAAGCGTGCCGATATGCTAGATTGTGAATTTATTGCTACAGGACACTACGCTCAAGTTCGTGACGAAAATAATCGTAAAGTTATTTTTAAAGGTGTAGATCAAACAAAAGACCAAACCTATGTACTTTGGGGATTAGGACAAGAGAGTTTGCAACGCACGATGTTTCCTTTAGGAAAATATAAGAAGCCCGAAATTAAGCAAATGGCAAAAGATGCGGGCTTTTTAGATTTAGCAAATAAAAGTGAAAGTTATGACATTTGCTTTGTACCAGACAATGATTATCGCGCCTTTTTAAAGCACAGATTGCCAAATTTAGAAGCAAGTGTAGAAGGTGGAGATTATATTTTTAAAGGAAAAAAAGTTGGTAAGCACAGAGGTTATCCTTTTTATACAATTGGACAACGAAAAGGTTTGGATATTGCAATGGGTGATCCCGTTTTTGTAAAAGAAATTATTCCAGAAACGAATACAGTAGTGTTAGGTGATTTAGAGGACTTAAAAGAAATGGAAATTAATGTTCGTGATTTTAATTTAATTAAGTATGAAACATTGCCGCAAGATTATGTTGCATTAACTAAAATCCGTTACAAAGATGCGGGACGTTTAAGTACGATCAATACAGTCGATAATAAATTAAATATTATTTTTCATGAAGCTGCAAGTGGAGTAGCTCCAGGGCAAAGTGCGGTTATTTATGAAGGAGATGATTTAATTGGCGGAGGTTTTATTGATAGAAAACCAATTGTTTTTCAGTAATATAAATTGAAATATAAAAAGAAAGGCTCATCCATTTGATGAGCCTTTCTTTTTTTGAAAGAAGTAAAAAAATTATTCTTTTATAAATCTTGTAATCGCTGTACCTTTTTCTGTTTTAATTTTTATAATATATATTCCTGAAGATAGTTGTTCAACAGAAAACTCATTTGTGTTTTCTGTTTGTACTATTGCTCCTAAACTATTATAAATAGATACAGTTTGTATAGCTTCATCTGTTTTAATTGTTAAATGTGAAGTCGCAGGATTTGGATAAACCACTCCATTTGTTTTTCCTAATACTTCATTTAAACCAGTAACCGTATTTGGTAAATTGTACAAAGTAGAAACTTCTGTTCCAGTTAAAGGTTTATTGTAAATGTATAAATCATCAAAATAAGCATCTAAACGTTGTGTATTAACACAGATAGTGCCGTCGCTTTTTAAATAAGCGCCAACTCCAATACATGCAGTTGCATCTATAAAACCTGAACTAATACCTGCACCAGCTGTTGAAACTTGCGTCAAAGGTTGTAAATTGTTGTTTACATAAATTTGATATTTGCTATTTCCTGTAAGAGCGGCATCATACGTAAGTACTACATGGTACCATTGCCCAGTAGTGCAGGTAACATTATTCGCTGCCAATACTACAAAATTTCCAGCGCTGACAGAACTATAAGAAGTAATTTCAAATTGTGCCGTTGTATTTAAACGAAATAAAAATTGTCTATCGTTTCCACTACATCCTGCATCAGCTGATTTTCCTAGTAGAATTTGCTGTGTAGAAGTTATTGTTTTGAAATTAACCCAAAAGGAGTAGCTTATCTTTCCTGTAGTTCCGGCTGCAAAACCGTCATAACTATCATATAGATTTAAATGCGTACTATTTAATGTAGCATCTAATGCTTTACTTGTATTTCCAAATCTATCAGTTCCAAAGTTAACACCTGCGCCAACTGCATCATTGTTACTTACCTCATCTACTATCTCCGCTGTATCGAAAGAGTATTTAGAAACTAAACCATTAACAATAGGGTTTGGTGCATTATAAAGAGTCAGAACCTCAGAAGGAGTTAATTTTCTGTTGAATAACTGAACATCATCAATGGCGCCATTAAAAAGCCTAGTGCTACCTTGTGATCCGATACTTAAAGCGGTTGAAGATGTACTGTTAATAGTATTAAAAGTGGCGTCTACTACATCTACGTCTAAAACTCCATTAACATAGGTTTGATGTCTGCCTGTATTATCCCAAGTTGCAACTATATGATACCAAGTATTGGCTACTAAACTTATTGTTCCTGTATGTCCGGCTGCAGAAAAACCCGGTTTTCCAATTGCTATGAATGTTTTGTTCCCATTTATCATGAAAAGGTATTGATCAGTATTAGCATTTCCATTCCATTTTGCTACAATAGCTTTTTGCCCGCTTACATTGGCTAGTTTTACCCACGAAGATATAGTTAATCCAGTAGTTACATTTGCTTTAGCTGGTGAGCCTAATGAAATAGTAGACGCTCCACTAAAATTGGCTGCGGCGCCTGGATTATTAAATCGGTCGGCCACATAAGTTACGCTGGTAGAAGTGCCAAACGCTTTTGGTAGTATGCCATCTTGTTCATTACATGCGTTAAAATTGTAATCAGCCAACAAACCAGTTGTTACCTGAGAAAAGGATATGGAACTTGTTAATAGAAGGGAAGCGAAAAGTAGAATTTTTTTCATTTTGTAAGTATTTATATATTTAATACAAATAAATCACATAAATGCGTTTTTTTTATTTAAAGTTTAGCAACAGCTATTTTTGGTTTATTAACGGACAAAAAAAGAGAGGTCATCCATTAAGACGACCTCTCTTTTAGTAGTTTAAAGAAGAATTATTCTTTAATAAAACGAATTGTTTGAGTTCCTTTTCTGTTTTAACTTTTAAGATATATAATCCTGAAGATAATTGCTCAATAGAAAATGAATTTGTTTTTTCTGTTTGTACTAAAGCCCCTAAGCTATTGTAGATAGAAATAGTTTGAATTTCTTCATCTAGCTTAATATTTATTATTGAATTTGTAGGGTTTGGATAAAGCACTACGTTAATCTCATTATTTAATTCGGCAATACTTACAGTTGAAGAGCTTAGTTTAAGTATAAACACGTCTGCTTGAGTGCTTGGAGGAGTTAAATTAAATATGCCTCCATCGGGATCGAAATCAGTTGCACCAGTATAATAACCCGTGGTATAAATATTATTTGCGGCATCTAATGTTATTGCATAGCTAATGCAACTACCTGTGCTATTTCCTATACTTTTAGCTGAAACAAAATTACCCAAGGCATCTAATTTGCTTATAAAAATAGAGTAATTGCCTGCTGGCGCAACTAAAGTAGTAGTTCCTACACTTGGGTCAAAATCAACTGTATTGCCAAAATACCCAGTTGTATATACATTGCCAGTGGCATCAACAGTTATACCTAAACCACTTTCATTATTTAACGCTCCCATACTTTTAGCCCATACAAAATCACCGTTAGCATCTAATTTACTTATAAATAAATCATAAGCACCAACTGATGTTAAAGTAAAAGTGCCAACTCCAGGATCAAAATCGGTAGTACCTTGGATATAACCAGTAGTATAAACATTTCCAGCGCCATCTACTGTAATAGCTTGGCTTGCATCACCACCACCAACCATGTGTTTTGCCCAAACAAAATCACCATTTCCATCTAGTTTACTTATAAAAATATTATAAATACTTGAAGTTAAGGTGTAAGTAGCAACGCCTGGGTTAAAGTCAACAACATCAGTAAAATAACCACAAGTGTAAACATTTCCTGTAGCATCTATTGTAATTGCTTGGCTAACATCGACCATGGTTCCGCCAATGCCTTTAGCCCACACAAAATTACCACTAGCATCTAATTTGCTTACAAAAATATCATCGTTACCAGCTGAGGTTAAATTAAAAATACCAGCTCCTGGGTCAAAGTCGGTAGTACCTCTAAAAGAACCAGTAATAAATACATTGCCTGCGGCATCAATCTTCATGCCCGAACATTTATCAGTATTCGATCCACCAATACTTTTAGCCCAAACAAAATCACCACTAGCATCTAATTTACTTATAAAAATATCATCGCTACTACTAGTTGAGGTTAAATTAAATGTGCCAACACCAGGGTCAAAATCGGCAACATTTCGAAAGTAACCTGTGGTATAAACGTTGCCAGAGGCATCTACTGCAACAGTTAACCCATAATCATTTGTGGTTCCACCAATGCCTTTTGCCCAAACAAAATTACCATTAGCATCTAATTTACTTATGAAAATATCAGCGGTGCCGGTCGAAGTTAAAGTAAAAGTGCCAACTCCAGGGTCAAAATCGGCAGTACCTTCAAAGGTACCTGTGGTATAAACGTTACCAGAGGCATCTACTGCAACAGAGTATCCATAATCATTGGAGGTTCCACCCATGTTTTTTGCCCAAGTAAAACTTTGAGCTTGTAAAGTGTTTGAAAAATTTAGCGACAAAAAAAATGCGCTCAACAAAATGGCTGTTTTTTTGAATTGTAAAAGTTTTATCATCTGTTTTTAAATTATGGGTTACTAAATATTAAAACAAATAAAGCAAGAATATACACTCGTATAAAAAGTAGTTCAGTAACAGCTATTTTTGGGTTTATTAACGGACAAAAAAGAGAGGTCATCCATTAAGACGACCTCTCTTTTAGTAGATTAAAGAAAATTATTCTTTAATAAAACGAATTGTAGTTGTTCCTTTTTCTGTTTTAACTTTTAAGATATATAATCCTGAAGATAATTGCTCAACAGAAAATACATTTGTTTTTTCTGTTTGAACTAAAGCCCCTAAGCTATTGTAGATAGAAATAGTTTGGATTTCTTCATCTGTTTTTACAGTTAAGTTTGTTGAACTTGGATTAGGGAAAATACTTAGTTCGTTAGTTGAGTTTGATAATTGATTAATTCCTGTGCATAAACTTACACTTTGAGTAATGACTGCATTATTTTCACAACCATTTGCATCTGTACCAGTAACCGTGTAATTTGTTGTAACAGTTGGAGAAACTGAAATACTAGTTCCAGTAGCACTTGTGTTCCATGTATAGGAAGTTGACGTACCACTAACCGTTAAGCTTGCAGTTTCACCAGCACATATCAACGCATCATCTGATGTAGCAGTGATGCTTGGTAATGAGTTAACCGTTACACTTGATGTAGCAAATGTAGATGAAACACAACCTACTGAATTAGTACCAACAACTGTGTAACTTGTATTTGCTGTTGGTGTTTTTACAGAGCTTCCTCCTTGAATGGAATATGTATTTGCTCCACTAGGTGTAATGGTAAATGAATTTCCTGAACAAATTGTACCACTATTAACAGCAATGGTTGGATTAGGAGCAATAGTAATAGTTACTAAATCTGTCATTTCTAAATTACAAGTAGAAGCTCCGCAATTAACATTGCCCGAAACCCAGGCAGTAGAAGGCGTCATTCCCGACATATTTCCTGGCGCACCTGTTATTAAATCTGATATGGTACTACCTGTGTTTTCATTAAGTTTGAAATAATTTCTTAAGCCACTTTCATTACCAACTAAACAATTGTTCATGTTTCCTGAAATTTCTGCTTGAGTTCTAGCAGTTGTCCAAATTCTTACTTCATCCATCTTTCCATTAAAATACTCAGAGGTTAATATAGTAGGATCTTCACCTATTGAAATAGGATTGGCACAGCTTGGTATTGAGGTAAATGGAGCAGTGCTTGTAGCAACTGCGGTGCCATTTACATATATTTTAGTAACACCATTACTAAAAGTTCCAGCAACATGATTCCACGCATTCAACGTTAAAACATTCGCAATAGTTAATTGATGAAGCGTATTCCCAGCACCTTCAACAACAAGCCTTAATCCTCGGCCGTTATTTGTCGTATTATAAGTATCTAGAATTATTTCTCCGCTTTGATCCGTATTTGCGAAATAATTAGAAACTATTCGTTTGTAAGTTGTTGCTCTAGGAAAAATCCAAGCTTCGATAGTTAATGAATTTGTGGCTGGTGTTGTGATATTAGTATTAATAACGTCATTTGTTCCGTCAAAATCTAAACCATAATTACCGCCTCCCTGAGTTTCTGCATAAACATTAAATGTAGTATTTGCGATTAACGCACCAGTATTAAAAGACAGAGCGCTACCTGTTCCGGTAACTGGACTTCCGATGATATTATTATTTGCATCATCTCTCAAGTAATATTTTATCCCATTGTTAGAAGAACTAGTTGTAATAGTAGCGCTATTTCCTGAGCAAACATTATTTTGTGTAGTACTAATCGTTTCATTGTTAATAGCAGGTAATATTGTAACGTTTGCAGTTGTAGATGCGGTATTACTTCCACTATCAATAGCTGTAAGTGTAACAGTATTCACACCTATGTTCGAACAGTCGAAAAAAGTTTTGTTTAAACTAAGTGTTGGCGTTCCACAATCGGATGTTGACCCATTATTTATATTTGCTGGAGTAATATTAACGAGTCCACTATTGTTTAATTGAACCGTGTAATTTTGTGCAACAGCAGTTACCGAAGTGCTAATACAAGCGCTATTGTAGGATAAATTATCAATAGAAAGATTTGGATTTAATGCACTTTGAGATATCGATAGAGCAATGAATTGTTGATTTCCTGTGTAGGTAGAAAGATCCACAATATGATGAGCGTAGACAATAAATCCTCCCGATTGAGCCATAGGAACAGGGTGTGATTTAATAAGTTGAAAAGTACTCATCGCTCCTGCGCTTTGATTGGATACAGTTCCTATTAGCAATTGTATAGTCGGATTTGAATTAGTGGTATTTATAATATCAAACTCTAAAATCCCCTTTGCATTATCAGTCATTGGCAAAATAATTGTTTTACTACCACCAGTAGCGAAAGTGGAAAGTTTAACGGCTCCAGAAACATAAGTAGCACCAATAGGAAACCAACATGAAGGTGGGGGAGCATTAAAGTTTTCTGTTATTGAATTTACGGGTGTTAAACACTGCGCATTAATTTTGCCTGCAAATAATGAAATTAAGCTAATTAGTAATAGTTTTCTCATGTTTATTTATTTTATATCAAACAAACATATATCAAAAAATACTGAAAATTTTTGAGAGTTCAGCAACAGCCAATTGAGTTCATTAATGGATAAACTTAGGCAGAAAGGGCCTCTTCAAACTCTGCTTTTTTGTATTTGGAAAGCTTGGTTGTTAAACCATTAGAGAGTTGAATACTTAAATCGGATTTTGAATACTGCTTAATACATTTTTTATTAACTAACCATGATTTATGTACCCTAAAAAAATCAGGCACACTCTCTAAAACGGTTTCGAAATGCTTCAAGTTTTTGCTGGCAATATATGTTTTTTCAGTAGTATGAATCGTGCAATATGATTCCTGAGCTTTAATGGCAATAATGCTTTCGATACTCACTATGTTTTGCTGACCTTTATCACTAATCACAATGTTTTTGAGCTGTTTGCTTTCCAAAGTATTACTTAATAAGGATAAGCGTTGCGATTGTTGCTCTATATTGCGTTGCTGAACCACTCTTGCAACTGCATTTTTTAAACGTTCAATATCAATAGGCTTTAATAAATAATCGATGGCAGCTATTTCAAAGGCACGGATAGCGTATTGGTCATAAGCCGTCACAAAAATAATTTCAAAATTGATGTCTTTAAAAAAAGTAACGATTTCAAAACCCGAATAATTGGGCATCTCAATATCTAAAAACACTAAGTCGGGTTGTTCTTTATTAATTACATCAACGGCTTGCAATACATGGTTGCATTTGGCAATTAATTCCACATCAGGACAAAAACGTAGTAATAAATTTTCAAGCACGTCTCTTGCACCTTCTTCATCATCTACCAATATGGCCCTAATTTTTTTCATGGCGTCAAACGTACTATTCGTTTTTTTAATATTTGCTATCAAATTTATGAATCATCTAATTTTATTTAGCAATGGCTAAAATTTATGTTTGATTGGAATGGATAGAATCACTTTGGTTCCTATAGCTTCATTATTCTCATATAAATCTTCGTATTTATAGCCAAAGTCTCCTTCAAATACATTACTTAAAATTTCAAAGCGTTTATGAATGGCTTTTCCCGAAAAGGATTCGTGTTCTGAACGTTGCCTTAATTTAATAGCTTTTGATTTTTCTCTGCCAATCCCATTATCTGATATTGTACAAATTAGAGTTTCGTTTAGCTCAAAAGTTATTTTTAAATTCTTTTGCCCTTCTTTATGCAATAAACCGTGTATTAAAGAGTTTTCGATAAAGGGTTGAATTAATAATGGAGGTAGCATAATGTCTTCCACATTTTTAATATCAATGATATAATTTAACTCTTTTTTAAAGCGTAATTTTTCGAGAGATAAATACAATTCCAATAATTTTATTTCTTGGTCAAAATCAATAAAATCTTTTTCGGAATAACTTAAGGTTCTACGCACTAAGTTCGAAAAGGTGGTAATATAAGAGTAGGAATGTTCTACATCGCCTTTTAAAATTAAATCCTGAATCGAATTCAACGAATTAAAAATAAAATGCGGATTCATTTGAGATTGAATAGCGGTTAATTTGGAGGCATTTAACTCATTAATTTGTTGCGACTTTTTCTCGTTGTATATTTAATTGCCAGCGATATACTAATAATACAATTCCTAAAAATAAAATAATAACAAACGCAATAAACCACCAGCGCGCATAAAAAGGGGCATCAATTGTAAAGGAGTAGGAGACAGGTTCGCTAAATACACCTTGATTTTCAACTTTTAAATAAAATGTATAGTTACCTGGTGCCAATGCAGAGTACTGCACTCCTCCGCTATGGCTTACCCATAGTTGGTTTTGGTGAAAAGTAAAATCAATAATTCTTTTAGATGAAAAACCAAAAACTGAATGTAAGGCTTTTAATAATTTTCCATTCATGTCAAACTGAAATAAACCATTGGATGATTTGGCAATAATTGTGTTTTGATGAATGCTTATTTTTTTAAGAATCTCTTCTTGATTATTTATAATAGGGTGAATTACACTTTTTATTTCGCCGTGTTGAATTATTAAAATGCCATTGGCTTTGGTGGTAGCGTATATACGACCATTATAAAAATGCAGGTAATTGGGATAAATGACTTTTTTATTAATGAGTAAGGGCTTGATATTTCCATCAGGAAAAATGGTAAATAAACCATTAGCTGTAGAAGCATATAGACAATGATCTTCAGGATTATATTCTATCGAATAAATCCTGAAATCAACACCTTTTAATAATTGTGTATTAAATGTTTTGATGCCATCGCTTTCAACTTTCATAACACCTCTGTTTGTTCCAAGATAAATGAGATTATCAGAAAGTATAACGGCGTCTTTTAAAGAAGCTTGTATAATATTGGTGATGGTTGATGTTTTTTTATTGTAAACTTTAATACTACCGTTATCAAAAACAATTAAGTTGCTCGTATGGTTGCCATATATGGCTTCAATAGGACGTTTCCCTTCAGTGTTAATAGTAAACAATTTGTTATTAAGGTAGTTCATGAGTGTACCTTTAGAAGTTCCAATCATTAAACCAAAAAGCGAATCTGAATACAAGGCATTTGCAGGATCTTCTTTAAAGGTGTGAATCACATCAGGTACTTTAGTATCAGGAATAACGATGACGCCCTTATCAAATGTGCTGAGTAATATGTTTCCTTCTTTATCTTTATATATATCCGAAATAAAATAATCTCCGTAATAAATAGGATAGTTTTCGGTGGTGATTTTCTTATCAATTAAAGCTGTACCTGGTAAAGTTCCTGTAACCCAAATAATACCTTCTGTTTCGTAGATCCTCTCCGACTGACTTCTTTCAAATATTGCATTTTTGGGTAATTGATTTAATTCAAATGTTGAAGCATTGAAACTATAGAGTTCTTTTGTTCTTAAATCGAGAGCATAGTTATTGAAAAACTTAAGTACACTTTCGGCTTTTAGGCTACCAGATAAAAAGTGTAATTTCTCTTTTTTGAAAACACCTTTCTCATATATTAAAACAGAATCAATACCACTTAAATGAAATTGAATGCCATTGTTCTTGGTTAAAAATGCTGAACTTAAATAGTAATGTGAAGCGGGATATTGTAAAACCTTTTTTCCGTTTTTATTTAATATCACAATTTGTTTGGCGCCAATTACTAAGTTGTCATCATCTGCAACAGTTAAACTAATGTCAGAGCTGCTTTCATCAGCTTTGAGTTCATAAAACAATGAACAACTTTTATTTTTAATTTGAAATATTTGATTGTTTAGGTTGTGGCAATAAATAGTGCCCTCGCGATTCATTGTAAAGTTAAAAACGGAACTTCCTTTGGCTTCATCACAATCAATTTTATTGTAATAATAGTAATCAAAATAATAAAGCCCTTCGTTGGTAGCAAACCAATAGTTTAAATTTTTATCTTGTATCACATCGTATATTTGAACGCCTCTAAACTGCTCTTCACCAAATATAAAATGGGCAGGTTGTTGCGCTTTGGCACTGTTAAATGACAATTATAACACAAAAAGTAATATAACTTTTGTGCGAGGCCTGTTTCTTAATATGTTAAGGCAATTTTTGATAGTAACCAAATGTACAAAAAAAATTAAAATTGTTTATCCGAATGTGAAGTAGGGGGTGTTACCAGAAGCGCACCCTACACAGTTTATAAATAGTTACGTTTCCGCCGATGAGCCTATTTTAAAGGTTGATGTTTCAAATTTTAAAAGTGTTTTTAGATAATAAGATTTATGCTACTGAGAAATTTATTATTGAGAGAAAGTAGAATTTAATTTTTGTTGTTATTAACTAACAATTTGAAAATAAATTAATAGACCTGCTGCAATCGTCATTATTATTAAGGCGGCAAATCCTAAAATATTTGTTATTCGACTATTAACGTATTCGCCCATAATTTTTTTATTATTAGAAATATGTAAAATAATTGCAATTAAAACAGGAGCTGTAATGCCGTATAATATAGCGGTATATATTAATGCTTTAATTGGTGAAATACCTACATAGTTTAAGGATAATCCTAGTATTAGTGAAATGGCAATAATCACATAAAAGCCTTTTGCTTCGTGAAATTTTTTATCAAGCCCTTGCTCCCAACCAAAAGTTTCGGTAAATATGTATGATAAAGCTCCGCTTAAAACAGGTATTGCTATTAGCCCTGTGCCAATTACTCCAATTGCAAAAAGAAGGTACGCTAAATTACCTGCTAGTGGTTTGAGTGCCATAGCTGCTTGTTCAACCGTATCAATTTGATGAATGCCTCCTTTAAATAAAACAGTACCAGTTGTCAAAATAATAAAATACATTACAAAGCCAGAAAATGTCATTCCGAAATCAACATCTTGCCTCATGTCGGAGATTATTTTTTTATTGACTACTAATTGTTTTTTGTTATTCTTCATTTCCTCAACCTCTACTGAGGCTTGCCAAAAAAATAAGTAAGGAGAAATAGTTGTACCAAGTATTCCAACTAAAATGGCAAGAAAATTTTTATCAAATTTTATTGTGGGTATAAAAGTAGATTTAAGAATTTCTTTAAAATCTTGTTCATATAAAAATGGTACAATAAAGTAAACTAACATTACTATACATAAATATTTTAGCACAGATGCAATTTTGCGATATGGTAGATAAATGATTAAACCTAAAAGTAAAACAGTAAAAAAAACACTAAAAAAGAAGCATCAATAGATGGAAATAATAAATTACCAACTGCTCCCATACCTGCAATATCAGCGCCAATATTCATTACAATTGCAGGAAAACTAAATAGCAACATTAAATACAAAATAGGTTTTGGATAATGTTTTTTGAGCGTACCAGTTAATCCTTGTGATGTAACTAAGCCTATACGAGCGCACATTTGCTGAATAGCGGCCATTAAAGGAAAGGCTACAATAGAAGTCCAAAGTGTAGAAAGACCATAAGCTGCGCCGGCTTGAGAATAGGTTGCAATTCCTGATGGATCATCATCACTAGCACCTGTGACAAGGCCAGGACCGAGAAGTTTCCAAAAGCGCTGTAGTTTATTAGGTTTGCTTTTTTTGGTTTTCATGTTTAAATTTTCTTAGAAGGAATGGACGTACAACCATCAAGATAAGCAGGATAGCTTCACTAATATTTATTCTTATGAAAAGTTGTGAGTTATCTTTTTTATTAAAAAACCAGAAAACATTGGTTGCAAAGCAAAACAAACAGATTAAACTAGTTAGTATTGAATTTAATTTCATAAGTACGCTAAACAATAAAGTTTTACTATTAACTTTTGAATTTAGCTTTGTTTTCTATTATTTTAAATGACGAAAATCATTGAAATCTTATTTTTTTCTGAGTAGAGCAGATGAATTGGTAAAAAGGGTACTATTGATTGAGGGATTATAACTAATTAATTCAAATCCATTAGAAGTGAAATAATTTAGATATACCATAAAATTATTTAAATTGCCAAGAATAACTTTCTTATCATCATGAAATATTATTGTGCCACGACGCTCCGCTGTCTTCTCATCTTTAAGGTAGTGAATGTCGCTTATATCTTGTCCATATAAAAAATGGTAAGTTGAATGTTCACTGCACCAGAGCATACAATATGTGTTTAGTGGAATATTTTTTATATTGACATTATCAATATAACAATCTGCAATTGCTTTAGTTATCATAGCGCCTTAATTTGTTTGTCAAATGTATTAAAATAAAAAGAGCTTGCCAAGGAAGAGAAAAATTCACATATATTATTCAGTAATAGCAATTGCTTTTGCAAACAATTCTCTGAATAAAACTTTATAAGAAGTGCTTAATTTAACATCACCTGCATTATAACCCCAAGCATAAATATTTTGTTTCCTTGCTAAATAAACAGCTCTTTGGTTATGGAATTTTTGGCTTATAATAATAACTGAATCGCTTTTGTAATCTTTCTTAAAGTTATTTATGGAATGAATTGTTCTGTCTCCAAAATAATCTAATATGATTAAAGAATCAGGAACTCCTTTTTTATTAAATCTTTTTGTATTGCAAATTGGCTCGCTATAGCTTGATTCTTCGTGTGTGCCACTTACAATGACTTTACTGATTTTTTTGTCTGCAAATAATTGTACTACCGCTAATATGCGTTGGTCGTAAAAATCATTGCCTTTTCCTTTTTTAAAGTATTTGCTAGTACCTAGTATTAGTCCGTATTTTGTGTTTGGTAATTTGCTTGAAGTATCTTGCAAATAGTTTTTTGAAACTTTGTAGATGTAGTAATTTGCAACGGCTAAATATCCTATAACACAAATAACTGAAATTAATAAGAAGCGTTTTATTTTATGAAAAAATGTTTTCATTGATTAATTCAGGTTAAGCCCAAATGCTAAACCGAACCAAGGTTTGTTCTCGTATATCCAATATCTGCTATTGCGATCAAGCAAATTGTCGGCGCCTAGTGCTAAGCCGATTGTAAAATTATCGATACCAATTATTGCCGCAACGCCTTTACTCCAAACTACACCATCGTATTCGGAGGATATTTGATTATCGGTAACCCAAGGGTTCATTGCTGTGCCACCAAAACCAGTAAATAAACCATATGAGAAGCCGTAATGTGTTGTTTTGCGGTTATATGTTTTAATGGGTGTTTTTTTATAATTGATTTTGTAAATGTCGTTTCTATAACCTATGTAAATAACACCGTTTAAGTTAGTATTGAATTGTGGCGGAAAAATATCTGTTTGTGGTCTGTATTTGAAAGGAATCGTCAGGAAATCAAGGTCGAAACTAGCTTGTTTAAAATTGCTATTTAAAATTTTACTATCTGATTTATACTGAGGAAATGCTAGTTTAGCATAACTGCTATCGATTATATGTTTGTTTTTTACGTTGATTTTGTAAACAAAAACTGAATCATCTGCATTAACAATATACACTTTTGATTTTTTATTATCAAAATTTTTAGAACGATAATACCCGTCGGAAAAAGAGTATTTTGGAATTTCCTTAATAGAACCACAGCTACAGAAAAAGATTGTAATACTAATAGTTGCTAATAAATGGCAATTTATCTTTTTTAGTATACGTTTATTTAGAGCGAACATTATTTCCTTTTAAGCAAATATAACTGCTTATGGAAGATTTACAAAGCATTAATTATATTATGCCATACGCATTGGCAATGCGCCTTTGATTGAACGGACGTGAGATGCGCAAACTAGCCCACTAGCTGGCGGACACCTTGTTGTGTGGGGAGGTAATTTAGCTTATTTGGTTTTTTGCCTGCCTTTTGCAAAAAAACAAATGTGCTAAATTAGGGATAGATAAAACGGCCCGCTAGCTAGCGGGCCGCAAAAGAGGAGGAAAATAAAAAACTAAAAACCGTTTCTATTTCCTTAAACCGTTTTTATGAAACCCTGTTCTGTGTCCTAAATTGTTCTGTAAAAAGCATTGTTGTCAACCGAATAATTTTCCACGGAGATTTCTGGGCGCATTACTGGTGACTTACTTATATATATATCATAAAACTAAACATATACAAGATGGGGTAGCGATATATGTATAGTTTTTTGAGCGTTTTTTATACAGATACAATTTAGATTCAATGATTTTAGGCTTTTTTCTCAGGGGCTAGCACCTTCAATTTGGTAGAATTTTTGTAGAAACAGATTTAGATAAGGTATTGTTAATAAATGCTTTACCTAAACTTTATACTATCAATAAAATAGTATAATTTTATAATACAAATTTTTAAGCATGAAAAAACTAAATCGTTTTGCCGCACTTTTTTTCTTCTCTTTATCTCTTACTTCATTTTCGCAAATAGGTAATGGTGGTTTTAAAATAAATGAAAATGGCGATCCTTTGCCAGATGTTTTATTGAATTTTGATGCTATTTTTGATAATACCAAAGTAGAATTAACTTGGTCTTCAGACACAGAAAATAACAATAATTTCTTTACTATAGAAAAATCTAAAGATGCTACTAATTTCGAAGAAGTAACATCTATTAAAGGTTTTGGAAATCATAGTAACATTATGAGTTATTTTGATGTGGATTATACTCCGTATGAAGGAATTTCTTTTTACCGTTTAAAACAAACAGATGCTAAAGGAAAGGTATTGTCTTCTCGTTTAGTATCTATCAATAATAAAATTTCAACTAATAATTTATCGATGAATCAGAGTGCTGTTTATGATAATCCGGCTAGTTTAATGGGTTCGGAGAATAAAGAAGTATTAGTTGTTTTAAGAAACGAAAAAGGCGAAGAGAGTTATTCTAAAGTGGTGATTGATGAGAAATATAATGTACTTTCTTCTGATAATACAAGTAAGTTAGATAATGGGACTTATACCGTTGTTGCTTCTTCTGATAATAGATTGTATAGCCAAAAGTTGGTGGTAAGATAGTCTGTTTTACTTTATTTGCCTACCATGCAAAGTAAAGACTCTAATTTAGTTTTATTTTCTTCTGTTCTTTGTTCTTGAAAAAAAAGAACCAAAAAATTCAATGTAATTCGACAACCCCCATTTGCCCCGCAGAAACTTCCCTAAATGGCGGTTCACACCGAATTACCAAAATCAGCCGCACTATTACCAACGTATGATAGAAGTGTTATGATTATGTTGAAGATTGTTCCGATGGCATATTAAAATTACGCGTAAAAATCAAAAGGTATCAAAAGCGAGGGCATGTGTGAAGATAATTTGGGCTGTTCGCGTAGCGCTTTCAAATTATCAGATTGATACCTTGCAGATTTTAGCGAAATTTTAAGAAGCCTTGATTTTTAGCTAACTTTTTTATCAAGAAAAAAGTTATTAAAACGGATTAAAACAACCCTACGTCAGTAGTCTTAACCCATCCTTCATTACCATTTTCTAATTTAATATTCGTCCAATCAGGATTACTTTCTAACACACTTACTTTGGTGCCTTCGTGCAATTTAAATTTTGAATTTGAACTGGTAGTCGGCTCTTCGTGTATTTTTGATTCACGGTTAAGGATAATCGCAAAATTGGTTACTTGCTTATCTTCAATGGCAGCGTATCCCATAACCATCGATAAAATAAAAACTACAAAGGATATTCCGCTCAAGAAAAAACCAATGCGCTTTAATGCTATTTGACTAGCAGTGAAAAATAAAAAGGCGAAAGCTAAGGCTCCAATCAAACTAAAAATGCTGAACCATGCCCAACCATTGGTGGATAAGGCATTTACTAATCCTGATTTAATTGCAACTATAAAGAAATTTTCTTTACTTTCAATTTTGTCGACCGTTTTTTCGTTGGCAATTTTTAAATTCGTTTTTACATCTTTATTGTTTGGCTGTAACTTATTGGCTAATTCATAATTGTAAATCGCTTTTCCTAATTCGTTATTTTTAAAATAAGCATTCCCTAAATTGTAATATAATTTATAAGAGGTTAGTCCTTCTTTTAAAATAGTTTCGTATGCGAGAATAGCTTCTTTATAATTTTTTACTTCATAAGCTTTTTCAGCCGCCGCTTGTGCTTTGGCTGGGGACTCAGCTTTAATTTCTAAATCTCTATTAGCAAAAGAAAACATCGAAACAAACAGCAGTACATTAAAAAGTAATATGTATTTCATTTGTTTCATTATTTCTTAATTTGGTTTTCAATTTGAGAAATTAATTCAATCGTATCATTATATACTTTTTTCAAATCTCCAGTTACGGCACTTGGTGCATATTTAGCATATTCGCAGGTATTTAAAGTATCAATTATATTTTTAGTGGTTGCATCCGATACATTTCTGGATAATAGCATTTCTGATATTTTTTCTTTAGATAAATCCACAATCGATAAAGCAAATTTATCTCCAATGTATTTATTTAGGGCATTTAATACTTCGGTAAAAAACGCTTCTTTGTTGTTTGCCGACATATATTTTTCGGCAATCACTAATTGTTTCTTAGCTAATTTAGCTGCTTTACGTTCTTTAACGGCTATAATATTGCTATTGGCTTTAATATGTTGCCTCACTAAAAATAATCCTACAAAAAATAATAGAGTAGGGAATAGCAATAATAGGTAATGCATAGTTGAAGAGAAAAATTCTTCATCATGTTTTTTTAGACCTAAATCTCCTGTTTTGATATAACGAATATCATTTTCACTTTCATCAACCCCATGTTTTTTTGGAGCTATAATTTGTGCGCTGCCAGGGTCGCCTTCTAAAACCGTTAAATGTATATCAGGCGACGGGATAGAAACGTATTGTTTTTTATCCGCATCAAAATAATTAAAGCCTAAATCATTTAATGTAAATTCTCCTTTTTCTCTTGGAATAATTAAGTAACTGTAGCTTATGTTTCCACTTACACCACCATTTGTTTTAATGTTTTCACTTTCTTTTGGATCATACACTTCAAAGCTTTCAGGTAAATTTAGTTTTAATGGTTCAATTAATTTTATGTTACCTTTTCCACTAATAGTTATTTTTAAATTAATGGCTTCATTTGCTTTTACTTTATTTTTATCAATTTCAGCCTTGTAACCAAAATCTCCAACAGCGCCAGAAAAATTTTGCGGTTTATTTTCAGTGGGTAAATCTTCTACATCTACTTTAACAGGTTTACTCTTTACTTTTACAGCAACATCTTCATAACCACCTGCTCCAAAAAACTGCTCAAATATATTACGTGGTTGGCGTTTGGTTTGCCTTCTTACGATACAATCTAATTCAATAGCCTCAATACTTATAGTGCCTGCACGTTGCGGAAACAAATACACTTTGCTGTATTCGGCTACATAGTACATCACGCCATTTACATTTTCTTGCTTTAAATTTATTTGTTGATTATTAACTTCTTGTTGCGACCAAAAACCATTGTATGGAGGGAATTTTACATTTTGAAAACCTCTTAAATCAACTCTAGAATATACTTTTTGAGTTAAAGTTAATTGTTCTCCTAAGTAGCATTTTGTTTTACTTAAAAAGGTTCTTACAAATAAATCATCATTACTAATTTCGCTTGCGTACTGATTTTTTTCTTTTTCCTGAGGTTGTTGTGCCTGTGCGTTTTGATTTCCTTGCTGCTGCTGTTGTGGAGCTCCTTTCGTCACTTCAATCACAATAGGTTTTGTTTCTAATTTTTGATTACCAGACATCACACTAGCAGCGCCAATGGTAAAACGACCTTCTTTTTTTGCTGCAATAAATAAGGATAAGGTTGTAGATTGAGAAATGGTACCATTTACCATGCTCATACTCTGACTTTGATTTGGACCTGAATAAATATCAAAATCATTAAAGGCGGGATAAACTAAATTACTGCCACTACCATTTAATGTAAATGCTACTTGAAACACTTCGCCAACTGCTACTTTGTTTTTACTTACTTGCGCAATAAAGCTAGGCGTTTGAGCCATCGCCCAACTGCTAATGAATAAAAAGAATATGTATAATTTATTTTTCAATGTTTATTTCACTTATAACTCATCACCCAAAACTTATAACTATTCCTTACCAGTCTTTTTCCACTTTTACTTTCTGCCCTGGATCTCCTTTTTTCTTTCTTAATGACTGCATTTTCTTTTCGTCATTTTTTAAAGCATTCAGCATTTTTTCAGCTTGTTCTTTACTCATTTGAGGTTGAGGCGCTTGTTGATCTTTGTTGTTTGGATTTTTAATATCCTCTTTATCCTTTTCGCCTTGATCTTTCTTCTCGTCCTTCTTATCTTTATTTTCGTCTTTTTTATCTTTATCGTTTTTCTTTTGTTGATCTTGTTGTTTTTTTAACTCACGCTGAGCATAAGCTAAGTTGTAACGCGTATCTTCATCTTTGGGATTTAATTTTAAGGCTTTCTTATATCCTAATACAGCATCTTCGTAACTCTTTTGCATCAATTTCGCATTCCCGTAATTATGCCATGCCTTTTGAATCGTATCTGGATTTGAAACAGATTTAGCAACCACATCAAATTGTTCCGCCGCTTGTTCGTATATTAAATTAGCTGCCGAATCTGCCGTCATTCGTTTGTTTGGTGGCAACATTTTGCCAGTTCTCACTAAATCAGCTACTTTATAATACGCATCACCTAAGTTAAAATTAGCTTTATAATAATCTTGTTTTTCTTTTAATGATCTTTTATAAGAGTTTGCTGCTTCTGTATGTTTACCAACGCTATAAGATTCGTTTCCATTACGCAATGCTTTTTTTTCATCCTGAGCAATGCTCATGGAAGTCAATATTGACAGGGTAATGGTAATATATATACTATGCTTCTGCATGATTAAATAAATTCAATTTTTTCCACAATTTGCTAATGCGTTCTGATAAGAAAGATTCAAAAACTAAAAACAATAAAGCAGCACCTAAAAACCACTGAAACTGATCTTCGTAATCAGAATACATTTTACTTTCTAATTGTTTTTTATCTAACTCCGCAATTTTATCTAAGATATTATCTAAGCCAATATCCGAACTACTTGCTTGCACATAAACACCATTACTAGCAGAAGAAATATCTTGTAATATTTTAGAATCTAATTTCGTAATAACTGTATTACCAGCATTATCTTTTTTATAACCACTCACTACACCATCGATGATATTAGGAATTGGAACGCCTGATTCTGAACCAACACCAATAGTATGAATGACAATGTTTTTCTTGGACGCTTCTTCAGCTGCATCAACAGCACTTGCTTGAGCTTCTTCATTATTTTCTCCGTCGGTAATTACAACGATGGCTTTATTTTTACCCTCATCTTTTCCGAAACTTTCAACGGCTTTGTTAATGGCATCAGCTATGTTTGTTCCTTGCACGGGAACAATTTTCGTATTAATACTTTCTAAAAATAACTTGGCCGTTCCGTAATCAGTTGTAATTGGCAATTGAACATAAGCTTCACCTGCAAATACAATAATACCTAATCTATCGCCTTGCAGTTTATTAATCATGTTTTCCAGTGCAATTTTTGCTCTCTCTAAACGATTAGGTGATAAGTCTTGCGCCAACATACTATTTGACACATCTAAACAAACCATAATGTCGGCGCCTTCGCGTTTCACATCTTTCATTTTTGAGCCTGTTTGTAAATTGCAAATCCCTAAAATTAAAAATGATAGTCCAATTAAGAATAAAATAAACTTGGTCGTTTTTTTTGCTTTAGAAACTTCTGGAGCTAATTGATAAATCAAATTTAAATCTCCCAATTTTTTCATGTTCTTTTTAGCACGATAGATATACCAAATATAAATAGCGATGCAAACAGGGATAGCTGCAAAGGCATAAAAGAATATTGGGTTTTCGAACTTAAACATTATGGTATAGCTTTAAATACAAATCGTTTCAATAAAAATTCTAGTAACAAACAAATTAAGGCACCAATGGCTAATGGTAAAAAGTGTTCGGCTTTATTGGTAAAGCTTTGCTCACTAATAATTGTTTTTTCTAATAGATCAATTTCTTTGTAGGTTTTTTCCAAACTTTCTCTATCGGTTGCTCTAAAATATTTTCCGCCAGTCATTTTTGTAATTTCTGTCATGGTAGCATCATCAATATCAACATCCACATAATCATATTCCATTTCTCCGTTAGGATATAAAGCCACAGGTTGTAATGCTTTTCCTTTGCTGCCGACTCCTATACAATAAACTCTTACGCCAAATGTTTTAGCAATTTCAGCAGCCGTTAATGGTGCAATTTCGCCCACATTATTTACACCATCCGAAATCAAAATCACCACTTTACTTTTTGCTTTACTATCTTTTACGCGAGTAACACCTGCTGCTAAACCTAAACCAATGGCAGTACCTTGATCAAGCATACCAGCCTTAATATCGCCAAACATGTTTTTAATAATTTTATGGTCGGTAGTTAATGGACATTGTGTAAATGCTTCTCCACCAAAAATGACTAAGCCTATTTTATCATTAGGTCGTGCATCAATAAAATCTGCTAAAACTTCTTTAGCTACTGCTAATCGGTTTGGTTTAAAATCTTTCGCTAGCATGGATAAGGAAACGTCTAAACTCACAACAATATCAATTCCTTCGGTTTTAGTGTCCTTCCAACTGCTGCGAGATTGTGGACGTGCAATAGCAAGAATTAATAGTGAATAACAAATTAATCTCAATAAAAATAATACGTGACGCAATTTTGCTTTTAAGGAAGATTTGATTCCAGTGAATAAATTAAAAGAAGAATAATTTATTTCGCCTTCGTGTGTTTTTAATTTATAGATATACCAAATAATCATCAATGGAATGATGATAAATAACCAAAACCAATGCTTTTCGGCAAACTGTATGTCTTTAAAATAATTAAGCACCTGTTGGTTCGTTGTTAATTGGGGTTGATAACTTCTTCGCGCATAGTACCTTTTACAAAATCAAAGGCATTGTTTAATGTTAATGTGTGTTCTGCCTCAATAGGAATTTGTTTTGCAAACTTCACAAAATCCGACAAGGTTAATATTTGATTTAATTTTGATTTGCTTTCAGAGTCAACTACTTGTGATTTGAATATTTTTATAACCTCATCAGAGGTTAATTCTAAGGCATTGATATTGAAACGTTCTTCGATGTATAAACGAACAGTATCGGCAATAGACGAATAATACTCTTTGGTTTTATTATCTTTCCAAATAGCCTCTTCTTTAATTTTTTCTAAAGTTTCTAAGGCTGTAATATGAGCCGGAATTTTTGGTTTCTCGACAATAATTTCTTGAGGTTTCTTTTTGTTTAATTTTTTGATGAGAATAATTAGTAGAATGATAGCTGCTAAAATTGCTAGCCCGATATAAATTTCTGGTAAATACCATTTCCAATCAAATGGTTCATCATATGGTGGTTTAATGTCTTTTATTTTTGTAAGAGAGGTGTCTGTAGCAACGGTATTCACTTTTAAATAAAGAGGTTCTGTTAATAAAGGATTGGCAGTATCTTTATTTAAAATAAATTTAAATGGAGCAATGTAGTAAACACCCGTATCAAAAGATGTAACTGTTAGTTGTATATGTTGCTGAATGATATTTGGTTTATTTTTATTTGGAATAGTGGTGTCAATCTGTGTAACATTAACTACTTCTAATCCTTTTTTAATAGTGTCTTCAATTAATGGCCAAAGCACATCCATATTTTTTTGAGTGGAAGCGTCATAGCTTAAATACAAATCTAATTTTGTTTGCGCACCAATTCGGATGGAATTAGAATCTAACACCGCATGAACTTCAGTTGGTGTTTGCGCATTAACTACTAAGCTAGTTAGTAACGAAAATAAAATAAGTATGTATTTTTTTATCATCTATAAATTTCTTACTATCTTTTTTAAACAAAGTCATTAAAGGTTTGATATATCCTTCGTGTGTATTAATGGTTGTAAAATCAACACCACTTTTGTAAATAAATCTTTTATTTGAGCTTCAAATTTTAAATGATTGACTTCCATTTTCTTTTGAAATGATTTGTCACTTGTATCCACCCACATCACTTTTCCTGTTTCGTTGTCTTTTAATTTTATTAAGCCAACATCAGGTAATTTGTTTTCATGGATATCATTAATCCGTAACGCTACTAAATCATGTTTACGGTTAGCAATTTTCATGGCATCCGAATAGGAGTTGTTGTCTTTAAAATCGGAAATCAAAAATGTGATGCTTTTCTTTTTAATGATATTGGTTAAATATTTTAAGGCTAATTCAATATTAGTGCCTTTGTTAGTTGGTTCAATATTGATTAGCTCACGGATAATTCTTAAGATATGGGACTTTCCTTTTTTTGGTGGAATAAATTTTTCAATCTTATCACTAAAAAAGATTACTCCAATTTTATCATTATTTTGTGAAGCAGAGAAAGCAATTACTGCACATAATTCTGTAATTAAATCTTGCTTAAATTGTTTTTGAGTTCCAAACTGTCCACTCGCGCTAACGTCCACTAAAATCATCACGTTTAATTCGCGCTCCTCTTCAAACACTTTTACATAAGGCGTTCTTAAACGAGCAGTTACGTTCCAATCAATCGTTCTCACATCATCGCCAGGTGTATATTCACGCACTTCGCTAAAAGCCATACCACGACCTTTAAACGCAGAGTGGTATTCACCAGAAAATATCTGGTTACTCAAACCCTTTGTTTTGATTTCGATTTTACGTACTTTTTTTAGTAATTCTGCCGTTTTCCATTTTTGACTTTAAGATGTGTGATTTAGATTTATGAAATATATCTTACTTCTTAAATCTTATTTCTTAAATCTGACTAAGGTACTTCAACAGCGTTTAACAACTCGTTAATGATATGTTCGGTTGTAATGTTTTCCGCTTCTGCTTCGTAAGTTAAACCAATACGGTGACGCATGACATCTAAACAAACTGCGCGAACATCTTCCGGAATTACATAACCTCTACGTTTAATGAAAGCATAAGCTTTAGCCGCTAATGCTAAGTTAATACTTGCACGTGGAGAACCACCATAAGAAATTAACGGAGCAAATTTGTCTAGTTTATATTCTTTAGGGAAACGAGTCGCAAAAACAATGTCCACAATGTAACGCTCAATTTTCTCGTCCATGTAAACATCTTTCACAACGTTTCTAGCATTTAAAATATCTTCAGGTTTTAAAACAATATTTGCTTTTGGCATTCCTTGGCGAGAAATGTTTGCGGCAATTACTTTGCGCTCATCTTCGCGCGTTGGGTAAGTAATAACTACTTTCAACATAAAACGATCCATTTGTGCTTCAGGTAAAGGATAGGTTCCTTCTTGTTCCACAGGATTTTGTGTTGCTAAAACTAAAAATGGATTTGGTAGCTTAAAGGTTTCATCACCAATAGTAACTTGTTTTTCTTGCATGGCTTCTAGTAAAGCCGATTGAACCTTTGCCGGAGCACGGTTAATCTCATCCGCCAACACAAAGTTTGCGAAAATTGGACCTTTACGGATTGAGAATTGTTCTTGCTTTTGATTGTAGATCATGGTACCAATCAAATCGGCTGGTAACAAATCTGGGGTAAATTGAATACGACTGAATTTAGCATCAATACAAGTTGCCAATGTATTAATGGCTAATGTTTTTGCTAATCCTGGAACACCTTCTAATAAAATGTGACCGTTACTTAATAAGCCAATTAACAAACGTTCAACCATGTGTTTTTGACCCACAATTACTTTGTCCATTTCAGATGTTAAAATATCTACAAATGCACTTTCACGCTGAATGCGCTCATTCAATTCTCTAATATCTACTACCATAAGTGTTTTTTTTATTACAAGCGTCACAAAGTTAGTAATGGTAAGGGTTTCGGATATTTTTGGCTTGTTAAAATATGTTAATCTAAATGCCAAAAAATCTTTAATTTTTAGTATCGGCAATTATACCATCTATCGCTCAAACACCCCCACTTATCAGAAATACGCTGCCACTTATTCATTTGTTAAAATTTAGAAGTATTCTGAAGCTAACTTTATACTTAACTAAAACTATATGTTATGAAAAAACTACTACTACTTATTGGCTGTTTATCACTATTTACAGCCAATGCACAAAATGGGTTTACAACCTACACAACTAATTTAACTATTTCAGGTGCGGTGAAATTTCAAACGGCCTTTTTGGTAGATAACATTGCTAATAAATGGATTGGTTTTAAATCGATTTCAAGTGGAACGAACATTGCTAATGCAGGCTTGGTTAAATATGATAATACACTTGGACACTCTATAATAAAACATCAACCCTGCATTTCCCCTCAAATAATGTTAACAGCTCTTGCAAAGGATAATAGTGGAAATATTTGGATTGGACAAATGATTGGTTTGTAAAATTTGATGGCACTTTTTTTACTACTTATTATATAACTAATGGTTTACCAAGTAATACTTAATTGTATCGAAAGTTATAGGTAATCAAGTATATATTGGAACAAATCTGGGCTATCTCGTTTTGATGGGTTAATTTACAAATTATAATGTAATGGTAATTTTACCTTCTGATGTTATTTATCTATTAAAGCAGAAAGCCAAATATTAATTTGGCTTGGGTGGTTATAATAGATTATTAAATTTAATATCAATAATTCGTTTACAACCTCATCTATACCATCATAATCCAATTGCAGCAGTAAAACCTTAATTAATTGTATTCACATCGATTGTCAAAATAATAAATGGTTAGGTACGACAAACATTGGATTTTTAAAATATAATGGTTTAAGTATTTCAAAATGCAAATACATTATTTAAATTTATGGATCGATGATTCCTACTAAAGTTTTGATATAACACAAGGACTTCATAATGGATTCGTTTTTTTAAACATAAAATGGTTCAGTAACATCAAACTCATGTATAGTGGATTAACAGAACTGGCTCCAAATGACCAAGTTTTTCAATATTTTTCACTGTTTCTAACTTTTCTGTTTGGAGATTTTATTGAAAAGATGACTGATATTTTGATTTCAAATAGGCAGGATATCCAATGGTTCCTCTAAAATTTATTATAAGTTTAATTAAACTGCTTATACAAATCAATTAGGTGCAGTGAATGTTAATAATTTTAAAACTTTAGACATCAATAATGTAAAAGCAGGAATTGCCAATAGAAGTGATATGCATTGGGATATGGGTGGAACACAAAATGCTATGTATGAAGTGCCGAAAGGAAGTGGTGCGCATTCAAATTTTGCTTCTGCTTTGTGGATTGGAGGCTTAGATAATGGCGGACAGTTACATGGCGGCGCACAAACCTATCGTCAGTCAGCTTCAGGCGGAGATCATTTTTGGCCAGGACCTTTAGATACAATCAATGCAACTATTGATACAGCAACTTCTTTAAATTATGATAAAATTTGGAAAGTAAGTTATACCGATATTAATAATTTTATCACAGCCTTTAATTCTGGAAGTGTAATAGCAACTCCTGATATGTTAACATGGCCGGCTCATGGCTCGGGTAATAACTCTAGAAATTTAGCGCCATTTGTTGATTATAATGGAGATGGATTATATAATCCCAATGATGGAGATTATCCTAAAATTAAAGGTGACCAAACCTTATATTTTATTTATAATGATAAATTAGCAACTCATACTAATACATTTGCGCCTATGGGAATTGAAGTTCAAGGAATGGCTTATGCTTATGGTTGTCCTGCAGTTACTAACGGACATAATGAATTAAACTATACCACTTTTTATGATTACAAAATCATCAATCGTTCTTCTACAAATTACCATGATGTATTTGTGAGTATGTGGAGCGATGTGGATTTAGGTTATTATGGAGATGATTATATTGGAAGTAATGTAGCCGATAATTATGGTTACGTTTATAATGCAGATGGGATGGATGAATCTATGTTGGGTGCCCAAGGTTATGGCAGCTATATTCCTGCTCAAGGTTTTAATATTGTAAAAGGTCCATTAGCAAAATTTGAATGATGGAATTGATAATAATAATAATGGAACTATTGATGAGATGGAGAAGATTGTAAATTAAGTAAGTTTAACTTTTTTAATAATTAGTTTGCCGGAGTTCCATTACAAACAATTGATCCATCAAACGGACCTGAATATTATAATTCATGAATGGTAATTGGAAAGATGGAACTCCATTTACCTGCGGCGGCGGATATGGAGGAACAATAAATACCTATTGGGCTTATTCAGGAGATCCTAATAATACAGGTGTTAATACAGATCCTAATAACACTTGTGGGTATTGGATAGAACAAAGTACTCCAGGAGATAGAAGAATGATTTTAAGTTCAGGCCCTTTTACTTTAAATGCTGGACAAATGCAGGAAGTGGAGTATGCTTTTGTAACATCGTTTGATAGTTCTGGAGCAGGAGGAGCCATGTCGTTAGGGAAATTAAAAACCGATATTCAAAAAATAAATACATTTTATAATCTAGTAAACAAACCAAATTGTTTGCAAGCAATTAATGTTGGACTGACAGAAGTAGTTAAACAAAATGATTTCGCATTATTTCCAAATCCTGCTAAATCAATCATTACTATTTCATCAACGATTAACGGAACTATAAAAATAAATTATGAAATAGTAGATGTATTAGGAAAAGTAGTCATGCAAAATGAAAATACGGGTTCTGATAAATTTTCTATCAATATTAACGATTTAAATTCAGGAATTTATTTTTTAAGATTACAGGTTAATAATAGTGTAGTGGTTAAGAAATTTGTGAAGGAGTAATTTTTTTAACATTTAAAAAGCCTTGATAATTCTATTTATCAAGGCTTTTTTGTTTTCAATTAGGCAGTTTGAGGCCCTTTTCTTATCTTTACAGGATATAAATTTTACATCATGATTGCAGAAATGAACTTATCAGCCAAAGCCCAACAATTAATAGATTTAGAAGACAAACACGGAGCGCACAATTATCATCCGTTACCTGTTGTTTTAGAAAGAGGACTTGGTGTTCATGTTTGGGACGTGGATGGAAAACAATATTATGATTTCTTATCAGCTTATAGCGCGGTAAATCAAGGTCATTGTCACCCAAAAATTACTCAAACATTAATTGAGCAATCACAAAAATTAGCTTTAACCTCTCGTGCATTTCATAATAATGTATTGGGAGAATATGAAAAATTTATTACTGGTATTTTTGGTTTTGATAAAGTATTACCAATGAATACAGGAGCTGAAGGTGTTGAAACGGCTTTAAAATTAGCTCGCAAATGGGGTTATGAGAAAAAAGGTGTAGCTGAAAACTCTGCTAAAATTATTGTATGCGAAGGTAATTTTCATGGTAGAACCATTTCAATTGTTTCTGCAAGTACAGATCCTGATGCTCGTCAAAATTTTGGTCCTTTTACACCAGGCTATGTAACAATTCCTTATAATAATGTATCTGCTTTAGCAGAAGCTTTAAAAGATAATACAGTGGTTGGCTTCTTAGTAGAGCCAATTCAAGGCGAAGCAGGTGTTTATGTGCCAAATGATGGTTACTTAAAAACGTGTTCAGAAATGTGTAAAGCAGCAAATGTGTTATTTATTGCTGATGAAGTTCAAACAGGAATTGCACGTACTGGCAAAATGTTAGCATGCGATCATGAAGGAGTGAAACCTGATATGTTGATTTTAGGAAAAGCCTTATCTGGTGGTATGTATCCTGTTTCTGCTGTGTTTGCAAATAACGATATTATGATGTGCATTAAACCTGGTCAGCATGGGTCAACGTATGGTGGAAATCCACTAGGTTGCAAAATTGCGATGACAGCTATGCAAGTGGTGTTAGATGAAAAATTAGCAGAAAATGCTGAAACATTAGGAGAGGTTTTAAGAACTGAATTAAGAGCTATTAAATCTGATAGAATTACAACGGTTCGTGGAAAAGGATTGTTGAATGCCATTATCATTAAAGAAAAAGATGGTATTTCTGCATGGGATGTGTGTTTGAAATTAGCAGAAAATGGATTATTAGCTAAACCAACTCATGGTGATATCATTCGTTTTGCACCACCTTTAGTGATTACTAAAGAACAGATTTTAGATTGCGCAGCGATTATCAAAAAAACAATTGAATCCTATAACTAATTGTTATTTCTTTTTGATGAGCGTTTTTGGATAATGTAATTCAGGAATTTTGTTTTCAAAAATATCGGCATAAAATTGTTTCAAATAGGGTTTTTGAATTAACACTGTTTGCATTAAAAAATAATTGTGTTCAATACTTAGTACTTCTGAAAAATCAACATAGTTTACATTTTTACAAAATTCTGGTTGCGGACTTTCCCCTAATTGTCGAGCTTTAAAAAGGATTCGGGCGCCTCTTAAGTTTCTATCTTTATCATTAATTGTTAAATAAATTTTATTCGAAAAGTTAATTTATCTAACCATATTTTATGGTTTTTTTGATTCACGCAAGCGGCATTTACAATAACATTATCAAATAGATTTGAATGAATGTTTTTTAAATAATCATTTTGTAAATCATACATTAGTAATAAATTCCCCATGCTATGATTAAGTAACGTTGTTGTTTTAAATTTTTCAGAGTGTTCATCTTTATAGTTTTGAAAATATTCTATAAAAGCAGCAAATGGTTTAGCAATTTTAGGAGCTTCAATGCAAGTTTTTTTTATGTTTTTACCGGGTTTTAAATATGGCTTTTCCGTTGGCCAATCAAAAAATATTTCATCTACATTGTAAAGTCTCATTAATTGAGTCGCCCTGTCTATGCCCGATGTAAATGTTTTACCTAGGCCTTCTGTAAAAACAACTAAATTCATAAATTCTTTTTTAATGTTTAATAATTCTTTTAATGAATTATATGGAACTGCTATCCATTTATTATGATTAAAATACACAGCAAAGTATTTTAACGTGCCAGTGGTATCGTAATCATAATCTACAAATTCTTTGAGGGTATCATTATAATTACGTGTTGAAATCACAAATAAACATGTATCATTTTCTGTCGGATTATAGTTTTTGTTTAAACTCGTATTTGTCCAATTACAGTAAGAATAAGGAACACCAAATTTGCTGTCTTTTTGAGACAGAAGAGTGATTTGGAGGAATAGAAATAGTGTTAAAAGTGTTAGGCGCATAATTAATTAACAATCTATTATTTTTTTTGTTTAGCTAAAGGTAATTAAGGAAAATATATTAATTTAGTTAAATAAACTAGATTAATATGGCAAACGATTTTAGCGAAAAAACTGCAGATACAGGTAATACTATTAAGTGTAAAGATTGTGGTGGAAATTTGAAATACCTCCCAGGAACTCCTTTTTTGAATTGTGAATATTGCGGTGCTAAAAATGATATTGCTTCCGAAAAATCGGCACCTGTTGAAGAACTTGATTTTGAAAGTTTTTTAAATGAGAAAGCTCATTTAGAAGATAAACAAGAAATTAGTACGGTAAAATGCACTAACTGTGCTGCTTCAACAACTTTAAAGCCAAATGTAACCTCTTCCAATTGTCCATATTGCGACACACCTTTGGTGGTTCAAAACGCCTCTACTTCTTCAATAATCAAACCTTCCCATTTATTGCCATTTAAAATTGATAGAAAAAAATCTACTCAATTATTTGTAGAGTGGGCTGGTGGCTTGTGGTTTGCACCTAGTAAAATTAAAGAATATGCTCAACATTCGGCTGAGAAATTAAATGGTATCTATATGCCTTATTGGACATATGATACTAATACTGTTTCGAGCTATACGGGCATGAGAGGAACCTATTATTATGTAACAGAAACTTATACTGATAACCAAGGTAAATCGCAAACTCGTCAGGTTCGTAAAACAAATTGGTTTCCTGCAAGTGGAACAGTGTATAATGATTTTGATGATGTATTAATTGTTTCTTCTAAATCATTACCCGAAAAATTAGCCAATGAATTAGAACCATGGGATTTACATGAGTTAACGGCATATAATGATAACTACTTGAGTGGATTTGTTACCGAAAGCTATCAAGTTAATTTGAAAGAAGGTTTTGAGAAAGCGAAGGACAGAATGCAGGATAAAATTTACTCAGCTGTAAGAGCAGATATTGGAGGAGATGAACAGCAAGTGACCTCCGTAAATTCAATTTATAACGATATTACCTTTAAACATATTTTATTACCTGTTTGGTTAAGTTCTTATAAATACGAAGATAAAGTATATCGTTTTTTGGTTAATGCGAGAACAGGTGAAGTGCAAGGAGAGCGCTCTTACTTTGCCATTAAAATTGCTTTATTAGTAATTAGTATTGTAGCAGTTGTAGGTGCAATTATATACTTTGCAAGTCAAAAACAATAACCGATAGTATTAAAATATTGAAAATAAAAAAAAGGCTTAAGAAATTAAGCCTTTTTTACTTTAACGGGTTTAATCCCCAGTTTTTTCATGTTGCGTTTATTTTGTCTTTTATAATCACGCTTCATTTTTTTTGACCCTTTTTTTTCTTCTCGAGCTGCGATTGAACTTGGCTTATCTTTTTTCTTTTTATCTAAGTAAGGATTATAAGCTTCTCTGGCTTTATGTCTTTTGGCGGATTTTCTCCACATCTTTTTACGCTCTTTGCTTTCCGTAAATTGCGCTTTTACAGGTAATTGGCCTATAAAAAATAAGAATAATACTATGGTAATGATTTTGTTCACTATACAAATAACGGCTTTATCTTAAAAAGATACTGAACAAATGAGATAATTTACTAACAGTTTTTTCAATAATATCGTTTTGCGGTTTGTGGCTTTTAGCTTAAATTTGTTAGAATTAGAAAAGATACCATGGCTATTAAAGATTGGACAAAAGAAGAAATATTAGAGGTGTATAATACGCCTTTAATGGAATTAATATATAGAGCAGCAGAAGTTCATAAACACCACCACACGGTTGGCGAAGTTCAAGTGAGTTCATTATTATCTATCAAAACTGGTGGATGTCCTGAAGATTGTTCTTACTGCCCTCAAGCAGCTCGTTACCATACAGAAGTTAAAGTTCATAAGTTAATGAGTGTTCCTGAAGTTGATGAAGCAGCTAATAATGCAAAAGCAGGTGGTGCAAGTCGTATGTGTTTAGGTGCAGCGTGGCGAGAAGTACGTGATAATAAAGATTTTGATACTGTGTTAGATATGGTGAAAACCATTAATAGCAAAGGGTTAGAAGTTTGCGCTACGCTTGGTATGGTTACTGAAGATCAAGCAAAACGTTTAGCAGAAGCTGGATTGTACGCATACAATCATAATATTGATACAAGTGAAGAGAACTACGAAAACATTATTTCTACCCGTAAGTTTGATGATCGTTTAAATGCAATTAATAATGTTCGTAAGGCAGGCTTAACAGTTTGTTCAGGCGGAATTATTGATATGAGCGAAAAAATAGAAGATAGAGTAGGGATGTTATATACTTTAAGTTTGCTACGTCCTCAACCAGAATCTGTTCCAATTAATGCCTTAGTGGCTGTAGACGGAACTCCAATGGAAGATCAACCGCCAGTGCCAATTTGGGATATGGTGCGTATGATTGCAACAGCCCGTATTGTGTTACCAAGAACAGCAGTACGTTTATCAGCAGGTCGTTTAAGTATGAGTATGGAAGGACAAGCTTTATGTTTTATGGCTGGAGCAAATTCAATTTTTGCAGGCGAAAAACTATTAACCACTCCAAATCCTTTGTATAATCAGGATATGGAAATGTTCAAGATTTTAGGTTTAAACACAAAGAAAGCGTTTGTTGACAAATTGAAAAAAGAGGAATTAGTTTAATTATACATCTTTAAATTTTGCCCTAAATGAAAATATATAAAATATTCATTTAGGGCTTTTTTATAAAAACACATGGCTTCTTTTCCTCATAAATTATCTCATAAATTAATTCAGGCAAAAGAAAAGTTTCTCTTTCGTTCACTTAAAACCAACTATCCTAGTGTTGATTTTTCGAGTAACGATTATTTGGGTTTCTCTACTCAAGGATGTTTACATCAAGAAATTCAATCCCTCGAACCCTCAATAAAAATGGGGTCTACTGGCTCTCGTTTAATTAGTGGTAACTCTGTTTTATTTAATGAAATAGAAAAAGATATAGCAAACTTTCATGAAGCAGAAACGGCTTTGATATTCAATTCAGGTTATGATGCTAATTTAGGATTGCTTTCAAGTGTTCCTCAAAAAGGAGATTTGATTTTGAGCGATGAACTAATTCACGCTTCGTTAATTGATGGTATTCGATTAAGCCACGCCACTCATTATAAATTTTCGCATAATGATATTGCTTCTTTATTAGATTTAGTAAAGCGACATAAAGGAACTTTTCAAGAAATTTATGTGGTTGTAGAAAGTGTGTATTCTATGGATGGCGATTGTGCGCCATTAATTGAATTAGCTAATATCTGCAAGCAATATAATTTGCATTTAATAGTTGACGAAGCGCATGGTATTGGTGTGTTTGGGGCGCAAGGAAAAGGATTGTGTCAGGATTTAAACATACATAATGATTGTTTTGCAAGAATTTACACATACGGAAAAGCTATGGGCTGTCATGGAGCCGCTATTTTGGGAAGTGAAGAATTAAAACAGTATTTAATTAATTTTTCTCGTTCCTTTATTTATACTACGGCGATGCCTGAACATAGTCTATTAGCTATTAAAGCCGCATATCATTTATTAGCAAAGACAAATGAAATTGAAAAGTTGAGAAATAATATTCACTATTTTAATAGTAAAACAAATTCTGACAATTCATTTATAAAAAGCACTAGTTCATTGCATTGTAAAGTGATTGCAGGAAACAAACAAGTTCAAGATTTAGAAGAGCGATTGTCTCAATCAAATTTTTTTGTAAAATCCATCAAAAGCCCTACGGTTAAAGAAGGACAGGAACGTATCCGTATTTGTTTACATTCTTTTAATACACAACAGGAAATAAATCTATTGTTGGAATTATTAATTCAATTTACCTCTGTATGTTGGTAATAGTGCGTGGTTTGGCGAAACGGTGCTTTTTCGTCAAGGAAAAAGAAAGAAGAAAATTCTAACTATTCCCTTTATTTTTAACCACACAAACACATCTAAAACCTAGCCAAGCAGTGGGCTTCGTGTATTCTTGATTTTTCCCAACTCTACATTCTTCTAGTCTGTTTCTCCAGCCACCACCTTTGCAAATTCCTTTTTCACTAATCATTTCAGCAACATTGCCAAGCATATTGTAAAATCCTAAATGATTTTTTTCGTAAGATTTTACAGGTGCTGTAACATCAGGGTAGGGAGCATGCATACAATCTCCATTTGGTAATGGATTCACACAATTTAATTGATATTTTCCTTTTTCATCCTTCCCATTATTATTGAGTACATAAGTTGAAAATTCTGCTAATTTTTCCCATTCGCTTTTCGTTGGTAATCGGTATTCGAAGTTTTGATGTTTGAAATCTTTTTTAACCGATAAAAAAGATTTAACTCTCTCTGTTCTCCATTTGCAATAGGCAACAGCTTGTTCATAGCTAATACCAACAACTGGATAATCCTTATAGGCAGGATGCCTATAATAATACTGAACATATGGCTCATTATAAGCTAATTTTTCTCGCCAAATTAAAGTGTCTGGTAATGCAGAAATATGTTCTTTAGAATTGGTCCCATAAATGGCTTTGTTCCAGTATTCATATTCTTGCCATGCAAAATTGCTTATCTCTGTTTCATCAGCAAATAAAGTGTCATTTATTTGAACTGTTCCTGGTGGAATGAATGTTTTTTCTTTAGTGAAAGAAAGACACAGGCAAGCCATAGCTGTTGCAGCTAGTAGTAATTTTGTCATAAGGTTTTAATTTAGTGGTTATTATATTCCAATTGCTTTTTTAAAATCCAGCATGTCTCCAGAACTCTCAGCCATTTCTGTAAGAGGAATCTTATTTTGATTTGCAGTAATTATTTCAGTGAATTTTTCTTTACTACATAAATAAACTCTTTCTTTTATGATGACACATAAACTGTATTTTTCTTTTGGATTGTAGGGCAACTGACCATATGGTAAATTATAAACTAAATTTTTTGAATGGCAGATGAGATAAATAGTACTTGGCCTCATGTGAGATTTGTCATTACTAACATAAATCGGATCCATTTTAGCACCTTTTGGTAAATTATTAGGGCAATCAGAATTGTAAATATTAAAACTGCTGATATTGAATATTCTCGTGACTTTCATGTCATTATTCATTGAGTTAAATTCCTCTAATTGTTTGGACTCTCTTTCTTTCCAAAGCCTCACTTTTTCCTTTACCAATTCATCCGAAAGATTTTTTTGTTCAGCAATATAAGCAGCTTGTTTGGCTTCAAATTCTTCTTTTAGTCTTTTCTCATCTGCCTCACGTTTGATTACTGCCGTTTTGTAATCATTAAATTTACTTTCGTAAGTTTTTAATGCTTTGTCGTAATCCGCACCTGTTAGGGCAGGATAAACAATTAGTTTTTCAACTCGCTCTCTTAATTTCAATGTCAATATATAATTCTTTCCTTTCACAGGACCTTCCGAAACTTCAGCACTGCTCCATGTCACATCTGCTAACTTGGAGTTATAATTTTTATTTTCGGTACCTACTTCAAAAATTGCATTTTTAAACGCTTCAAGTTCTGGAAATTCTTTATAACTAACATCTAATTCAAACTGTGGTCTTCCAGCAGTTGCTTTCGTTGGCTTTGTTGGCGTTGTAACTTTTGGTAATTGAGTTACTTTTTTAGAATACACTACTTTTTCCGCCTCTATTTTTGGTGGAATAGCATCCAGTTGTTTTTGCAAGTTTTCTGTTTTGGGCGACGCTATCGTTTCTTGAGTTACATCGGAGGTTTTGCTAGCTGAGGTTACTGAAGCTGCTTGCTTTTTTTGCCCCTTTAAAGAGTTGTCTCTGTTTTGATACACCCAATTTTTCGCAATTGTATCTAACACATACATATTATATCTATCAGCTGTATGTTCAGATTGAAACTCAACCGTAATTTGTTTTTTGGGATTTATATATACTGGTTCTCCATTTTGATAGCCCCTAATGTCAATCATACCTGCACTTTCAAAATGTGATTGAATTCCAGCGCTATCATAAGTCATAGGAATTCCACTAGCAATGATGTCAGCTTGGTTATGAAATTCTCGATAGGTAATTTCTACATCGCCAATAATATCCTGTCCTTGTTTATTTACGAAGGCTTTTTTAGGAATAATAATTTTTGAATTGGATTTGTGTTTTAACGTTCCGCCTTGTTCGGCTTTTACTTTATAGGAAGTGTAAGGAACGTTTAGTTTTGAGATGGGAGGTGCGATAAAAGCTTTATTAAGCTTGGTATTTGGGGTATTCGTATTGTTTTGTTGTGAAGTAACTATTTTATCATTGTTGGTTTCTTTTGGTGGTTCTTTTTTAAATACGGAGAAATAGGTAACGGTACAAATAACGGCGACGCCTGCGATGATTGCCGAATAAGTTGCTTTTTTATTTTTTAAAAAGCTAGCATCACTTCGGGCTTTCTCGATGCTTTGTTTTTTAAATTTGTTGACCAATTCACCAAAATCTTTGTGTGAATTAATTTCTTCGTCTGGTACCGGCTGTCTGTTAAGATTAAATTTTGTCGCCATTATTTTGATTTTTTAGTCAATGTTTTTTTTACTCGCTCTAGTATTCTATATAATTTAACTTTTGCGTTTGTTTCTGTTAAGTTTAGTATTTCAGCAATTTCTTTAAACGCTCTCTTTTCAAAAAAACGTAATTCTATTAATTGTAATTCATCCTCAGGTAAATCTTTAATGACTGTCATTAAAATACCTTTGTATTGCTCCATGTATTCTTCTTCAACTTCTTCGCAAATATTTCTTAAGTCGCTGATATCTGCATTAACAGTTCTAAGCTTGCTATTGTTTCTAAACAGTTGCATCACTTCGCTATGAGCAATACGATATAACCAGCTTGCAAAAGGCACACCTTTGTATTCGTATTTTTCAATATTGGTCAATGCTTTTAAAAACACTTGCGCTGTTAAGTCAAAGGCCGTGTCTTTATCGTCCATACGTTGGTAAACGTAGCCAAAAATTTGTTTGTAATATTTGTCGTACAAAGGCCCAAAATGTTCAGGGTTTTGTTTCGCAGCCTCAATGATCATTTGCTCATCAAGCAACATGTCGGCGGTATGGTGATAACGGGGTGAAAATTCCATATGAACTGCGTCTAAAAGCATTACAGGTTTATAATACAAAAGCAGTAGAATAGTTACAGTGAAAAGTGAAATAAATTCCCTGTAAAACTTAAGTACCTGAAAATCAAACCTATTATTTTCAGTTTCACTGAGTGAAAATACATTTTAAATGGGTGAAATGCACTTTTGAATGAGTGAATGAAATTTTGGAGAGGTGAAATTTGAGGAAGAAATGTTAAAAATGAGTATAGAAATCACTCTGATGTGATTTCTATACTCAAATTACGTTCCAAAAATTGAACTAAAACAATGCTTTTGCTTTTTCAATAGCCAAACTTAAGCCTTCCAATTTACTTCCGCCAGCTTGCGCATAAAAAGGTTGACCGCCACCACCGCCATTAATTTCTTTCGCTAAATCGCGAATGATATTTCCTGCGTTTAAGTTTTTATCTTTCACTAAATTATCATCAATAATTACGGAGATACTTGGTTTACCTTTTACTTCGGCACCAATTACGCATACGCAATTTTCAATTTGGTTGCGAATTTCAAATAAGATGTTTTTTATTTCTTCGGCACTATCAAATGAAATTTGTTCTACAATGACATTAATGCCGTTTTTCGCAATAACTTTTGATAATAACGTTTGTTTAATGCTTTGTGCTTTTTCTTTTAATAAAGATTGTAACTGCTTTTGTAAGTCATTATTCTCTTCTACTAAATTGCTCAAGCTTTTTATGACATCTTTATTGTTTTTTAATAAAGCTTTCACTTCATTTAAAGTAGCCGTTTGCTCATTGAAAAACTCTTCTGCTTTAACTGAAGTAACTGCTTCAATGCGACGAATACCTGCTGCTACAGCACTTTCGGAAGTAATTTTAAAATAACCAATTTGTCCGGTTGCTTTAACATGAGTTCCTCCACATAATTCAATAGAGTAGTTTTTATCAAACTCTACCACACGAACAACATCGCCGTATTTTTCGCCAAACAATGCCATGGCGCCAGTTTTCTTAGCATCATCAATGGTCATTTGTTGAATGTTACTGAAAATATTTTCGCGAACTTTTGTGTTGACAATTTTTTTCAATTTTGGGCTAATTCTTCATCTGTAATTTTTGAGAAGTGAGAAAAGTCAAAACGTAAATATTCTTCATTTACTAAACTTCCTTTTTGTTCTACGTGTGTTCCTAAAACCTGACGTAAAGCTGCATGTAATAAGTGCGTTGCACTATGGTTGTTTTCGGTGAATGTTCGTTTATTTCTGTTTACTTTAGCTACAAAACTTGCTTCCATGTTTTCTGGTAACTTATCACAGAAATGAATAATGACACCGTTTTCTTTTTTTGTATCAGTGATGTTTATTTTCTCATTAATGTTTTCAATAGTTCCAGCATCACCAACCTGTCCACCACTTTCAGCGTAAAAAGGAGTTTTATCTAATACAATTTGAAACTGCTCTTTGTTCTTCGCTTTTACTTTACGGTAACGGATGATATTTGCAGTACATTCCAATTCAGAATAACCAACAAATTCAGTTTCTGCAATCGTGTTATCAGACGATTTTTTATTTTTCTCAATTAACATCCAATCATCCGTGTCAACTGAAGTTGCCGCTCGAGAACGATTTTTTTGTTCAGTTAATAAACGATTAAATTCTTCTTCATCAATACTTAAATCATAACCGCGAGCAATTAAAGAAGTTAAATCTAAAGGAAACCCAAAGGTATCATACAGTTCAAATACAACTTTACCATCAATTACTTTCCCAGTGTGAGAAGCTGTTAAATCAATACACACTTGGTCAATTCGTTTTAAACCGATCTCTAAAGTTTTGTAAAAAGAAATTTCTTCTTCTTTAATTACTTTTTCAATGAGTATTTTTTGCGTGTTTAACTCTGGGAATTGTTGCCCTAATTGATGCGCTAATGTTGGCACAATGCGGTACATGAATGGTTCTTTAATATTCAATGACTGATAACCATAACGAATAGCACGACGTAAAATCCGACGAATCACATAGCCTGCACCAGTGTTACTTGGCAATTGACCATCCGCAATAGAGAAGGAAATAGTACGAATATGATCAGCAATAACACGCATGGCAATATTGATAATCAATTGCTTTTTGTGTTTGTCTTCATCTTCTGGTTTGTAACGTAAGCCACTTAACTCTTCAATTTTATTTAATAAAGGAGTAAATACATCCGTATCGTAGTTAGATTGTTTTCCTTGTAAAACACGCACTAAACGCTCAAAGCCCATACCTGTATCCACATGTTGTGCAGGTAATTTCTCCAAACTTTTATCTGCCTTGCGCATAAACTCCATAAATACGTTGTTCCATACTTCAATCACTTGTGGATCATCGTTATTTACTAAAGTTGCACCATCAACTTTTGCTCTTTCTTCATCACTTCTTCCATCATAATGAATTTCGGTACATGGCCCACATGGACCAGTATCTCCCATTTCCCAGAAGTTATCTTTTTTATTTCCTTTTAAAATTCTGCTTTCCTCCACATATAATTTCCATGTATCATAAGCTTCTTGGTCAAATGGTACATTCTCTTCCACGCTTCCCTCAAACACTGTAACATATAAACGTGATTTATCAATTTTATAGACCTCTGTCAATAATTCCCAAGCCCAAGCAATGGCGTCTTTTTTAAAATAATCGCCAAAACTCCAGTTACCAAGCATTTCAAACATGGTATGGTGATAGGTATCAACACCTACTTCTTCTAAATCGTTGTGTTTACCGCTAACGCGTAAACATTTTTGCGTATCGGCTACACGAGGAAATTTAATGGCAGCATTACCTAAAAATATATCTTTAAAAGGTGCCATACCAGAGTTAATGAACATTAACGTTGGATCGCCTTTTACTACCATTGGGGCAGAAGGAACGATTTCGTGACCTTTTGATTTAAAAAAATCTAAAAATGTTTGACGTACTTTATTTGATTCCATAGTGTTTTAAAAAGAAGTAGCGAATATACTAAAAACACTTGCATCGCAAATCACAAATTATCCACTTTTTAGCAAGATTTTGGCAATAAAATGGCTTTTATAAATCAATCATTTTGCTATATTTGCTAGCCTTTTCAGGAACATGTCAAAAGTTAAATATAAGTTCAATACCAAATCGCTGACCTACGAAAAAGTAAAGGTTACTTTTAAGCAGCGTTTATTGCAAGTACTGTCGTATTTGGCAATTGGAACTGTATTTGCTACCATAACGATGTTAATTGCTTACCGTTTTATTGATTCTCCAAAAGAAAAAAAATTGCGTAGAGAGGCAGAAGTGATGCAATTGCAGTATAATTTGTTGAATCAAAAAATGAATCAAGTGCAAACGGTATTAAATGATTTACAAGACCGAGATGATAATATTTATCGTGTTATTTTTGAAGCAGAACCTATCCCAACGTCTATCCGTAAAGCAGGTTTTGGAGGCAGTGATCGTTACAAAGACTTGGAAGGATATGATAATTCAGAGTTGATGAAAGAGGCAACAGAACGTTTGGATAGAATCACCAAACAATTATATATTCAATCCAAATCTTTTGATGAAGTAGTGAAAATGGCGAAAGGCAAAGAGAAATTAATTGCTTCTATTCCTGCTATTATGCCTTTGAATAATAAAAATTTAAAACATGCTCCAAGCGGTTATGGTTGGAGAACGCATCCTATTTATAAAACACAAGAGTTTCACCCGGGAATGGATTTTACAGCAGAGCAAGGAACACCAATTTATGCTACCGGTGATGGAGTAGTGGAGGTGGCTGATGCTTCTGCGCAAGGATATGGAAATCATGTGGTGATTAATCATGGATTTGGGTATCAAACACTTTACGGGCATATGAGTAAAATGGCTACTAAACCTGGCGTTAAAGTAAAACGTGGCGATTTAATTGGTTACGTTGGAAGTACAGGCTTAAGTACTGGTCCACATGTGCATTATGAAGTGATTAAGAATGGAGAAAAAGTAAATCCAATCAATTTTTACTATAACGATCTTTCTCCAGAGGAGTATCAAATTATGTTAGAGTTGTCCTCCAAATCAACCCAATCATTCGATTAATGAATTCAACTTACAAAATTGGATTTTACACTGCCATTTCATTAGTCATTGCTAATATGATTGGTACGGGAGTTTTTACAAGTCTTGGTTTTCAATTATTTGATATCCATTCGGTATTCAGTATTCTAGTTTTGTGGTTATTGGGTGGTATCATTTCTTTTTGTGGAGCATTGGTTTATGGCGAATTAGGAGTTGCTATTCCAAGAAGTGGGGGCGAGTATGTTTATTTATCTAAGTTAATACATCCAAGTATTGGCTTTATGTCGGGCTGGGTTTCTTCTACAGTTGGTTTCGCTGCACCAGTGGCTTTAGCATCGATGGCATTGGGAACTTACGTTCATAAAATTATACCTGAAATTAATATTACAGCTTGTGCTTTAACGGTTGTTGCAATTATAACCTTAGTTCATGCCATGCATTTAAAAGTTGGAAGCGGTGTTCAAAAAACATTAACCGTTTTAAAAGTTGCCGTTATTGTGTGTTTTATTTTAGCTGGATTATTTCATACACCAGGCCATGAAATTAGTATTGCTCCACAACCAACATCCATGAGTGAAATTTTTAGCGCAGGCTTTTGGGTGTCTTTAATTTATGTTTCTTATGCTTATAGTGGTTGGAATGCGGCTTCATATTTGGCAGGTGATATGCAAAATCCTCAGAAAAATTTACCAAAAGCATTATTATTGGGAACTTTTATAGTGACAGTTATTTATGTGTTATTGAATTTTGTGTTTTTATATAGCGCTCCTATGACTGAATTAACAGGTGTTTTGGAAATTGGTCATGTAAGTGCGGCTCATATTTTTGGAGAAACGATTGGAAAGATGATGAGTATTATTATTGCTTTTTTATTATTATCATCTATCAGTGCTATGATTATGGCGGGGCCACGCATCATTAAATCTATGGGTGAAGATTTACCCATGTTATCTGTTTTAGCAAAAACAAATAAACATCATGTGCCTTACATGGCAGTGATTACACAATCTTGTATTACGGTGGTACTAATTTTAACAGCTCAATTTGAAGCAGTGTTAACCTTTGTGGGATTTAGTTTAAGCATCTTTACTTTTTTAACGGTGAGCAGTTTGTTTATTTTAAGAGCTAAAAAATTAAATACGGAAGGCTATAAAACTTGGGGCTATCCTGTAACACCTATTTTGTTTTTATTATTAAATGCATTCACTATTTATTTTGTGTTTAAACAAAAACCAACAGAGTCTTTATTAGGTTTATTAAACGTAGCTATTGGAGGATTGATTTATTTTATAGGAAAAAAAGTATCAGAAAAAAAACAAGCAAACGAATTATGTTGAAGAAAATAAGTGTATTAACGGCTGTTTTAATGACAGTATTTGGTTGTACCCCAACTGCTGAAAATCAAACAGGAGAGTTGAAAAAAGATACGGCTACACCACTTATAGTGGAAGTTAAAGAATTAAAAGATTCTATTAAGGAAGCAACAAAAAATGCTTTGCCTTTAAATGACACCTTAAATGCGATTGCCAATATTATGTCGGGAATGACTGATACAAGTTCAGTTTATAAGTTCGTGCAGTCTTCTTCTGACTTTAAAGCTTTCAGTAAAAACTTTGATAAGCGTTGGAAAACATATGATTCAACACGCTTAACAAATTTGAGAACATTTAAAGCAAATGAAATTGAAAAAGTGGTAAAGCCGCAAACAACTTTGTTTTACCCTTTTTCTGGACCAGATATTTTACATGCTCAAACATTTTTTCCGGAAGCAGATAAGTACGTGATGATTGGTTTAGAGCCAGTAGGAAGCTTGCCAAAGTTTAAGAAAGAGGAAACGGATTCATTAGAATCTTATTTTCAAAAAGTAAATGTGTCGTTGAATGCGATTTTGAAATTTAGTTTCTTTAGAACTCAAAGCATGAAAAATGATTTAAAGAATGAAGAGGTAGATGGAACGTTGCATTTATTGTTTTTATTTTTAAAACGTACCGGTAACCAATTTTGTTCGGCAAAGCCAGTAACGGTGGATAGTTCAGGAACTATTGTATTTGTAAATTCATTTGATGTTTTAAAGAAATTAAAAACAAATACACGTGGTGTTGAAATTCAGTTTAACGACGTAAATAATCAGCCTAAAACTTTGTATTATTTTTCTTTAAATGCAGCTGATGGAGGCTTGAAATCTAATAAAGGATTTACAGCTTATTTAAAAGCAATGGGAACGGTTAATACCTACTTAAAAGGAGCTTCGTACTTAATGCATAAAGATTATTTTTCAATCGTACGTAAAGTTATTTTAAATCAAAGTGAGCACGTGATACAAGATGATAGTGGGATCGCTTTTCACTATTTTTTAGATGATAATAACAAATGGAGTTATTCGTTTTTTGGACAGTATTTAAAGCCGATTCCTATGTTTGCTGAGTTCTATCAAAAAGATTTGGATTCTCTATACAAACAACAAGGAGCTAAACCAATTGGATTTGGGATTGGATATAATTTTAAAGACAAGAACAGTAATTTTATGATTGCTACTAAGCAACATTAATTACTGTTGCTTTACCCAAAGTTTTAAATCGCCATTAAAAGCATCTTTTATTTTCGTGTAGGAATTAGGCACTTCAAAGTTGTTGCCATGATAGGTGACTAATTTAGTTCCAATCTTGGCTTTATCTAATTGCTCATCTGTGTAATTTAAAAATACTGATATACTTGCTTTCAAATTTACTTCATCATTTAATCTTTTGGCATCTCTAAATTCTCGTAAAATGGATTAAATATGTAAAATCCATCGTAGTCAGAAAAATCAATATTTAGGATGTTTTCATTTAGTAATGTCACATTATTTAATTGGTAATGTTTGGCAATATGTTTGCCAACTTGAACTAAGCTTTTACGATATTCTACACCATAAAAATGACAATCTACATGACTTGCCGCGGCAATACAAAATTTACCAACACCTGAACCAATATCTAAGATATGTTTTTCATTATTTTCAGTAAGCCATTCAGCAGCTATTTTGGCAACTTCAATAGGTGTGAAATACAATCTAGCTGCAAATTTTAAATAACCTGGTAATAAGTCATTAAATGAAGCATCTGTTAATTCATCAATGGTATGTGTGGTGTTTTCCATTTAATAGAACAATAGTACCTATTTTATAATTCAATAGTATGATTATTTATCAAATTTTATGCTCACATCTGCGCCTTTCCCATCGTTTGAGAGTCAAATATATTCTTAATAATAACTATATTTATAGCAAGAAAAATTTTCATGAAAAAATCAAATAATTCAATAGTTAAATTGTTTTTCGGGTTGTTACTACTACTTTTTTTTAGCAATGCGTTCAGTCAAGTTGATTTTTCTTTTGATTCTATTCGCATTAAAAAGCCAATTCTGAAAACGGTTTTTGATAAACATAAGAAATACAGATTACAAATTATTTATACCCAAATTAAAAGAGACATTAATGGAAAACCTTCTTTTAAAAACTATACCTATCAACTAGATTCTTCAAACTATTTTTATTGTGCTAGTTTAGTAAAGTTACCTTGTTCTATTTTAGCGTTAGAAAAAACAAAAAAAATACGTGTGTATAGTAATACCATTATGTTTACAGATAGTGCTAATACTTGCCAACGTTCCGTTCGAAAAGATACAACTTCAATTAATGGTTATCCAAGTATAAGTCAATATATCAAACGCATGGCTTTAGTGAGTGATAATGTAGCTTATGGTCGCGTTTATGAATTTTTAGGAGTTGATTACATTCACAATAGACTATCGGAATTAGGATATAAAAATATGAGAATTGTTCATCGCTTTGATGGAAGCTGCAAGGGAATTGATAATACAACAACTAATCCTGTTTTTTTCTGTGATAATAATTTAAAATCGATTGTGACTGTTCCGATGCAAGAAGCTCAAACCATTTATAAACATCCATTGGGACAAGTAAAAGTTGGTAAAGCTTATATCAATACTAATAATAAAAAAGTAAAAGAACCTAAGGATTTTACGAACATGAATTATATTCCTTTAGAAAATATTCACTCTATGTTGCAGAGATTAATTTTTAACGATTATTTACCAAAAGAGCAACGTTATGATATGATAGATGATGACAGGCAGTTTTTAATAGAGCAATTAACTCTATATCCTCGCCAAAGTACTCATCCTACTTACAATTCTAAAATCTATTACGATAGCTATAAAAAGTATTTTATGTTTGGTGATAGCAAGAAACCCATTACAAATGATAATATTAAAATCACTAATATCGTTGGCCAGTCTTATGGCTTTATGGTAGATTGTGCTTATATCCAAAACAAAAAAGAAAACATTGAGTTTATGTTAAGTGCTGTTATTTATACCAACGAAGATGAAATTTTAAATGATGGTAAGTATGAATACAATACCATTGCTTTACCCTTTTTAGCAGAGTTAGGTAGGCAGATATATGCGTTTGAATTAAAGCGGACTAAATAATGAGCAATAGCATAGATAGATTAAAGCATTTAAAAGAACTTTTATTAATTGAGCGTGAAGAGGATTACTATCAATATAAAGAACAGTTTTTAAGAGCAAGCATTGAACAACGTAAAAAAAACGGTGTTACTTGGTTTCCTATCCAGATATTATCCGATGAACTAGGTTATGCTGATTATGTGCATATAGAGGTAGAACGTACTAATCAATTAGATACGCCACACCGCTTTAGTGCTGGTAAAAATGTGAGTTTATTTTCAAATAAAAATCCTGATGAACAATTAGAGATTACGGGTACAATAAAACAATCGGGTAAAAACAAAATGAAGATTATTCTTCATACAGATGAATTGCCAGATTGGTGTTATGATGGCCGTTTGGGAATTAATATTCAGTTTGATGATAATAGCTACATCGAAATGCAAAAAGCATTAGATGAAGTAATTGGTGCCAGAAATAATAGAGTAGCAGAGCTAAGAGAAATTATTGAAGGGAATGAAGTGCCCACTTTTGAAAAAATAGACGATAGCATTGTTGTTCCTCAATTAAATATTTCACAAAATAAAGCAGTACGACATATTTTATCAGCTAACGATATAGCAGTTGTTCATGGCCCTCCTGGCACAGGTAAAACAACTACCATTGTGCAAGCTATTCGATTGGTATTACAAACCGAAAAACAAGTACTAGTTTGCGCACCAACTAATACAGCCGTAGATTTATTAACTGAAAAATTGATAGAGCAGGGGGTAAACGTATTACGTGTTGGTCACCCAGCAAGAGTATCCGAAGATTTACTGAAGACTACCATTGATGGGCAAATACAAACTCATATCAATTATAAAGACATAAAGAGCCTTCGTAAAACTGCCGAAGAGTATTTTAAAATGGCTTCTAAGTTTAAACGTACGTTTGGGAAAGAAGATGCGAAACAACGTGCTTTATTTTATTCGGAAGCTAGAAATTGTATTAAAGAATCTCGATTGTTAGAGGACTATATTGTAGATTCTTTATTTGATAATGCACAAGTTATTTGTTGCACGCCGGTTACATCCACCAACAAAGCTTTAGTTAAGAAAAAATTTGAGACGTTGTTTTTTGACGAAGCATCTCAAGCCTTAGAAGCTATTTCGTGGATTCCTTTGTTAAAATGTAAACGCGTTATTTTTAGTGGTGACCATTTTCAGTTACCGCCAGTTGTAAAGAGTGTGAAAGCTAAGCAAGAAGGTTTAGATAAAACCATGCTGGATAGTTGCATTAAGCACGATACCATTTCGAGTTTGCTAACAAGGCAGTATCGTATGCACCAGCATATTATGGCATTTAGTAATGCTTATTTTTATAATAATGAATTAGAAGCTGATGCAACGGTAAAGGATACTCTGCTTTCTTTAAATGAAGATATCGACATCCTTCATGTGCCAATAGAATTAATTGATACAGCAGGCTGTAGTTTTGATGAATCACAAAATCCAGAAACCTTAAGCTTATCTAACAAAGGCGAAGCTGATTTATTGTTTAAACATTTAGATTTACTATTGCAACAATATAATTTTGCTGGAGAAACACAGAAAATAGATGTCGGAATTATTTCGCCTTATAAAGAACAGATTGAACTATTAAAAGAAAAGTTAGTTGATTTTGATTATTCTGCTTATCAAGTAAATGAATTAGATGTAAAGACGATTGATGGATTTCAGGGAGAAGAACGTGATGTTATTTATATTTCATTAGTACGTAGTAATCTCAATTCAGAAATTGGATTTTTATCAGATATCCGAAGAATGAATGTAGCATTAACACGTGCCAAAAAGAAATTAGTGGTTATTATGGATACAGCCACTATTGGAAATCATCCTTTTTATAAATCTTTTATTGAGTATTGCGAGAAAAATAATTTTTATAAATCAGCTTGGGAATATAGTTACGAGGCTTAGTTTTCCTAATTCTGATAACCGAAATTCTTTAAATTAGAATCTTTTATTCTCAATCCTTAGCAACTTTTACAAATAATTCTAAAAATATTTTCTTTCCAAAGAATGTTTCAGCATCTATGCGAGCACGGGTACCAACCTTTTTTAAAGCTTCGCCTTTATGGCCAATAATAATACCTTTTTGACTATCACGTTCTACAATAATATCCGCTTGTATTTTTAAAATAGATTCTTCGTCTTTAAATGAATTAACAACTACTTCAACGCTATAAGGAATTTCTTTTTTGTATTGTAATAATATCTTTTCTCTGATAATTTCAGACACGAAAAATTTTTCGGGTTTATCCGTTAAAGTGTCTTTATCATAAAACGCCTCACCAACTGGTAAAAGTTGAGTGATGCGATACATCACATTTTCTAAATTGAATTTTTTTAATGCCGAAATTGGAAGAATCTCAGCATTTGGTAATTTCTCTTTCCACTCAGCCATTTTAGTGTCTAAAACTTCTTGAGTAGCCATGTCTATTTTATTTAGTAATAATAAAACAGGAGTACTTGTGTTTTTTAATTTCTCTAAATATTTTTCGTCTAAAACAATATCTTCATAAATATCAACGATTAATAAAAATACATCAGCATCGCTAAAAGCAGACACAACAAACTCCATCATTTTTTCTTGAAGTTTGTAGTTTGGTTTTAAAATACCTGGAGTATCAGAGAATACAATTTGATAATCGTCGCCACTAACAATACCCATAATACGGTGACGTGTAGTTTGTGCTTTTGATGTAATAATACTTAGCTTTTCGCCAACTAATACATTCATTAAAGTTGATTTACCAACGTTAGGGCAACCAATGATGCTTACAAAGCCTGATTTATGTGGATTTTGTGACAAATTATTATGTTTTCTATTAAAACGAAAAAGCCTCAGTAATACCGAGGCTTTTCCAATGTAGCGGGAGAGTGATTCGAACACCCGACCTTTGGGTTATGAGCCCAACGAGCTACCCCTGCTCTATCCCGCAATATGTTTGTTTTTAAAGAACTTTTTAATGTAAGAAAGTAACAATTGTTATTTTCGGGTGCAAAGATAGGTTTTATTTCCTTTTACACAAATAAATCTTAAGATATTATATAAAGCCTTGATAACACTAGCTCTTAACACGAAAAAGCCCGAAGCTTTGTTACCATCTTCTTAAAAAAACAGAGAATTTGCAGCGTCGAAAATTGTATTCAATAGTTCGTTTATATGGTTTTCTTTTATACAACCAATAAAAATAATATATTAAAAAAGGGAGCCAACCTGGGAAAGAGAAAAATACTGTTGATTCCATATTAGCTTATATTTTTTCGAGCTTTCAAATAATCCCAGGCATCTTTATTAAAATCAAATATGATGGGTTTTCCTGTATCTTCAAAATGATTTAAATTCTCGTAAGGTAAAATATAAATCTGTGCCGCATAAAATGAATTCTCTAAATCTGATTCTTTTATAAAACCAATATTTTTATTCGAACTCTTTAGTCTTATTTCTTTAATGTCTTTGAATAAAAATGTTTTTGCACTAAATAATCTTTTCTCAGAAATGGATTCTTCTGTAAGGATAATTTTGTCAAATATACCAAAGTTGATGATGAGTAAAATTGGTAATTGAGAAAAAGGAAACCAATACCATTTTTTAGTAGTGAATAATAGGTATAGTAAAATAAGCATCACCGTTACAGACAATGTCAATTGTAAAACTACTTCCCAACTTTTTATTTTTCTCTTTTTAAATATCAATTTATTTTATTTGAATTAGTTCAGTATTTGCTATAATCTCTTTCAAAGCATTATACAATGTGTCTAAATCTTTTTGAGTATTAAATATTTGTATATTATATTGTAAATATATATTTGAACCATGTCGCATTACAGGGATTTCTATTTTGTAAGCCTCAAATAAATCGCGTTGCAAAGTTTCAGGTTCTGTTGTATGAATAGGAATACTGAACATCTGCCCTAAAAATGTATCGTTTATTGGACATAAAGGTTTTGTTCCTAGCAGGTCGCAAAAACGTTGGGCATTAGCTTGTAAAAGTTTTCGGCAATTAGTGGCTTGCACTTCCCAATGATTAGTATTCATAAACTCAATAGCTTTAGGCACTGTTAAAAAAGCGGTGAAGTCTCTTGTGCCTTGTAATTGATGATAATCTAAAAATTGAGAATGTGAAGGCATGGCACTTTCATAACCCCAACTGATTACTAATGGATCTGTCCAATGTTGATGTTGTTTACTCACATATAAAAAAGCACAACCTTTTGGTGTCATCATCCATTTATGACAAGCGCCTGTATAAATATCCGCCTTTAGTTCAGAAAGATTTAAAGGGATGTGTCCCGGCACATGTGCTCCATCAACAATAGTTAATAAACCTTTTTGTTTGGCAATGTCGCATATTTCTTTTACAGGTAATATTAATGCCGTGCTACTGGTTATTTGACTAATAAAAATAGCCTTGGTGTTTTTAGTAAGGCCTTTAAAAAAATCTTCTACAAATGCTTCTTTTGTTGTTAAAGGTAAATTAATAGGTTGTCGAACATACTTAACGCCTGTTTGTTTGCAATAGTAATTCCATGATTTATCCATGGCGCCATATTCTAAATCAGTCGTTAAAATTTCATCACCGGCGTTTAATTTCAAGCTTTTGGTAATGATACTCATGGCATATGATGGATTTGGCGTATAAACCAAATCATCTGAATCACAGTGAATATATTTAGCCAGCGCTTCTCTGGATTTTTTTAGGTATTTGAATCCGTCTACAGTTATAAATTGCACAGGCTCTGTTTCCATTTCTAATTGCCATTTTTGTAAATCTTCAAAAATAGGTTTTGGACAAGCTCCGAAAGAACCAAAGTTTAAATAGGTAATTTTTGGATTAATTAGAAACTGAGAGTTTAAATCTTGTAGTTGTGTCATTGTACTTTATTATTTTTATAATTCTTTTCATCGTCACCCTGAGCGGAGTCGAAGGGTTATAATATTCCTTTTGGAACAACTTTCATTACTTTTGCTTTGATGTTTTTCTTTAAGGTGGATTTTGAATCAGGATTAAATGTTAAGGTTGTTTCCCAAGCATTTTCGGGTTTTATTTCGATGAGCATTTCTTGTTGAACTTCCGAAGAAATTTTTTCGGAATGAATAACGGCAAAACATTCTGTATTTAAGTTAGCGCTTCGGGGGTCTAGATTAAATGTTCCTATCACGGTTATTTTTCCATCAATCACCATTGATTTTGCATGTAACCCAAATATGGGAGTATGATTCATTTTCTTTTGCAAAGCACCAGTCATTATTTCAAAACGAATTGCTGCATCTGGTTTAAATTCAAAAATTCTTACTCCAGTTTTTAATAGTGCTTCTCTGTCTCTTTGATATCCACTAAACGCTTGAAGATTATCGGTAGAAGCAAGACTATTAGTCAAAATTTTAATTTTCACACCACGTTTTACGGCTTCTTTAAATAATTGTTTGCCTACTTCAGTTGTAATTAAATAAGGTGATTGAATGATAATGGAATCTTTTTGCTTGAGACACTAATTTAATTAATTGGAACGTGCTAATACCTCCACCACCTAATCCTTTTGATCCATCATTTTTACCAGGGAGATCAGATATAAATTCCACATTATCTACCCATTGTAATTTTCCGGTAGATTTAATCATATCAAACGTCTCGGGAATATGTTTTATTTTTTCTCGCACTTGAGGCCAAAAGTTGTTTGAGTCGCAGGCATACTGATGTAAATTATCAAAACGATTTGTTTCTGTATAATTATATTGAGTGGTGTCGATTAATGATTTTACATTAACTACATAACTGCTATTCCAAAATAATTCAAATGATTCTTGTATCTGTTTAGTGACGCCACCAATTAGTAATACATCTCTATCTCTAAAGTTGTATTCGTGATCGTAATCAAAATATTCATCAGCAATATTTCTACCACCTGTTATTACCACTTTTCCATCAACGGTGTAGGTTTTATTGTGCATTCTTTGGTTAGCGCCTCTAAAGTTAGTTGCAAAATTACCGAGTTTATCACCAATTGTTTTACCGACATTAGTTCCAGGATTATAAATTTTGATAGATATATTTTCGTGCGAATCTAGTGTCAGTAATTTTTGTTCATCAGCTTCCACCATAATGTCATCCACCAAAATCCGAACTTTCACACCCCGATCAGCAGCTCTCACTAAATAATCTGCGGCTATTAATCCTACATTATCTGCTGTAAAAATAAAATATTGAATATCAATGCTATGTTCAGCATATTCACTTAGCCAAGCCCGTGCAACCATCGATCCATCTCCGTCTTCCAAAACATAAACTCCTGTTTTATGAGTCATCGAATCAGCCAGGGGGGTTAGTTTTTGACTTAAACTCACACTTGTATCTCTGTGAATTGAAGTGCAAAAATCAGTAGTTTTTATCATGGAGTCCTGATGAGTTTCGTCCTTGGAGGAACAAGACGCAAATAAAGTCAAGGAAAAGATAATGATTAGTAATTTATACATAAATGGAATCAATGAATATAATGATAAATAAAACTAATAAAATCTTTGTAATTTATTGAAAAAGAAGTTCTAAGCCTTTTTTTAACAATGGGTAAATCTTTGTAAATTTTAGGTAATTTTAAAACAAAAGTGGCATTAAAACTAACTATGAAAAAACAATTTTTTACTATTCTATTTAGCGTTCTTTTTTGTGCAATTATACAAGGTCAGACGCCAGTGCCTGCCCCCGATTGGTC
>JADJFB010000024.1 GCA_016708845.1 Bacteroidota bacterium
GCAAATGTAGCGTTGGCGGCTACCATCTCAAGTACAGAAATATCTGGTGTTCCAAGCGCAAATAAGGAAGGCTACGGCGTCAATTGGAGCGAGTAATTCACAAACTTGACAGACCAAATTAATAATGGCATCTGGCCCCAAAATTGTTCATCACAGGCTGCAACATAATTAATCCGGGCGCTAAGCATAACGTGGTGTGACCATCTTACCTGTTCCTTATTGCCATCTGAAGTGTCAGGACTCCAAGCTGGCTGACCTGGAGTTTCAATACATGTTCTCATTAGCTACTTGATAGCAAGGCGAATAGCCTTCTTGAATAGCTAAGGCATAAACAAATGGTTTAAAAGGTTGAACCTACTTGTCGGCGACCAACCTTCACGTGATCCAAACTTAAAGTGTCTATGATTAACCCCACCAACCAAGCTTAACGTATCCTACTTAGTTGGTTCAATAGAAGTAAAACCTGTATGTAAAGCTTTTGTAATAGCATATACTGTCCCCGGAGTCATGGTTGTATCAATGTCTCCACGTAAGCTATAAACCGTCATAGCAACTGGTTTTTTAAACTCTGCTAAAATTTGTTCTTTTGATAAGCCAGCATTTTTTAATGAGCGGTAGCGATCGCTACGTTTCATAGAACTCATCATAATATTTTCTATTTGCTCTTTATTAACGTTCCACACAAATGGTGCATTTTTTTTTGGTTTTACACTCCTTAGTAAATAGTTTTTGTAAAATCCGTCATGTGCTCTGTTACGGCTTCTTCCGGCGTGTTTTTATACGCGGATCGATGGTTGTATGTAATTTACAGTATCTCTATAAATATTAAAGGGCTTATTTGTTTCGGGGATTAATATGTTTAGCACACCAAGTTTTAAAATATTCACGTAATATACTCCTGAAATAAGGCGCTACGGCCCATCGTTATGATCTTCTGGATGAAAAATTACACCCAGAGGCAATACCTTTAAACTATCATACTTTTCTTTAGTTAAAAAACCGTTCACAACCATTTACATCATCACTACATTTCTTCTGTGAAGTGTAGTGTCCTTTTTTAACTGGATTAAATAAGGGAAGGGTTTTGCCATTCCAATAAACATAGCGGCTTGTTGAATTTCTAATATATCTTGCGTTCATTAAAATAAATTTGGCGACAGATTTAACACCAACCGCTTGATTTAAGAAATCAAACATTTAAGTATAATGCTAAAATTTCGTCTTTTGTGTAGTTTTTCCAAACGAGCAGCAATAACCCACTCATTACATTTTCTGATAACTGTTTCAAAATTTGCTTAGCTTTTCGCGAGGGAACATCATTTTCGCTAATTGTTGGAAAGTGGCTGCCCTCTCACCACTGCTGGAACTAGAGTTAAGGCTGAAAAACAGCTATCCCCAAAGCTCTTAAGTCAACTACAATGTTCTCCAAAAACGGGCATCTTCTGTTGCAATTAAGGCATTAACCAAATCTTTATCTAACTCATAATACTTTACACTGACTCTGTTTTCGGCATAATATTTACCCAAAGTCTTCATGTCGCTACTATAAATAACTGTAGCCAAATTACTTTTAGGATTTTGAAGCTCTTGAACACTAGGTAAATCAACAAAAATTTCGAGTGAAATAAAGCTGATTAATAAAATGAGGTAAAAGGTAGCCATACCAATAGCCGAGTAAAGCAGATGTATTTTGTTAATTTGTTCAGTCTGATATCGAATGCAAGTTAATGAAAGCTTAGACTGGAAAATTTTTGCGCAAAATAATAGAAATCATAAAAGAGCCTTTTTAACAGATAAATACTTAATAATATAAGGGTATAATAATTGTTGAAATTAAAAAAAAAGGTTTTATATTTGTTTAAATTAAGATGTTTAAAGTTAAGTGTTTAGAAGTTATTAATTAATTTCTTCAAATTAACTTACAGATTTTATAATAACTAAAAAATAAAATATGAGAAAATTGTTATGTATCATAATTACCTTAGTACATTAAGCTTTTCGTAAACAGTAATAGCGCAAACTAAAAGCAGATGCACATCATTTTGATGAAAAGCAGCGCGTGAACTAGCAAAAGCTACAAGGTATTAAAGACTCTGAAATTGAAGGTTATGTTAAATTTTTGAAGAATGATTTTGCTTCGAAACAAGCTTTGGCAAAACAAAGTCATAAACATTCTCCATACGAACAAGCTGGTACACCTGGTATTCAGGAAACGGTAATTTATTTAGAGCCAAACAAGCCTATGAGTTTAGGTTGTCCAAACATGGGCTTTGAACAATATAACTTTAATGGCTGGATAGGCGGTATTGGAACTGTAACAACAAGGTCCTGTTGGAGGAAATCCAAATTATACATCAACTGGTACTACAATTATTAATACTGCAGGAAATAATGTTCCTTCTACTAACACAATTAATTACCACACCATCATGTCTCTGCCTGCAGTTGACCCAAATCTATTAACCATAAACGGGTATGATGATGCGGCTTGTAAAGCAGTTGGTACACAAACTTTTCAGAAATTCCATTCGTTAGTCCATTCAGTTTGATCCAGTTTCTGTGAGAATGAATGGTCAAAACTCAAATTACAGAGCGTGTCGTTTAAAATATATCACTACTTCATCTCTGCTACAAATCAACGTTTATCTCTCAGTTATGCGGTTGTTTTACAAAATCCATCTGGTCATGCTGTAGAAGAATCTCCATACTTTAAAGTAGAAGTTAGAAATGAAGGAACTGGACAATATTACCAGGTTGTACTTCTTATACGTTTAATCCAAAATCTTCTTTGCCTTCAGATTCATTAATGCAATCGTTTGTTGGTAGTACTTTTGATCCAACATTTTATAGAAAATGGCAATATTACTCTGTAGATTTATCTACTTTACCTTCGGGAACGAATGTATCTATTAATTTTAGTAGGTGGCTGTACACAAAGTGGACACTGGGGTTACGCTTATGTTGATGCAGAATGCGGTGGTATTGGAACTCCTTATGCAAACATGTGTTCTGGCTCTAACTTCGCAACTTTAGTAGCACCAACAGGATTTACTAACTACCAATGGTATGATCCAAGTGGAAATTTAATTACAGGCGCCACAAACGACACTCTAATTCAAACTCCTGCGGTTCCTGGAACGACTTACTCTGTAAGCATGGTTTCGCCAGGTGGATGTGCATTGACACAAACTGTAACAATTGGCTTTACAACCGTTAATATTATTAATTTAAATTCTACTAGCTCATGTGCTGGAGGTAACTCTGGTACAGCTTCTGTTCAAGCCAATGGTAGTAATGGTATCTATACGTATGTCTGGACAAGTACCTCTGGCCCTAATGCTGGAACCCTGTGTCAGTAACGCCCAAGTCGCAACTGGTTTAGCTCCTGGAACGTATAGCGTTCTCGTCTCCTCAACTACTTGCGGTCAGGCGTCTGCCAACTTATCAGTTGGTGTATCTCCTCCATTTTTTCTAGCTCAAAACAAACCTTTTTGTGGTAACGCCACGTCCATTCCGTTACCTGGAGGAAACAACTATTCTTGGTACCATAACAATGTCTTAGTACCTGCACCAATAGGCATTAATGATACTCTATATATTACTAGCGCAGTTGCTGGAGATATTTATACAGCTGTATATAATAATGCGCAAGGTTGTAGAGATTCTATAGCTTATACTTTAAACTTAGTAGCTGGTGGTAGCTCTTATTTTTCAAATACTACTAATGTGTGTCCAAATGATAGCAACGGAACAACCGTATTAAACTTAAGTACACCTTTTTCAGCGCCATATAGTTATTTAGTTACAGGACCTACAGCGGCTAACACAATAACTAATACCACTACCAGTTCAGCAACATCTTTATCTCTAACAGCTTTAGCACCTGGCACTTACACAGCTGTTATTAGCGATGGTTTATGTATTTATAATAATACAGTAACCGTTGGTGTAATTCCAACAAACTTCACTATTACTCCAACCAGCACTGTAACTTGCTTCCCTGAAGCAGTTACCTTCAACTTTGATTTTTGGGATACCGCTCCAGCGAGTTGTGGTTTATCTTCTTCTGGTTCCTGCGCAATGCCAAACAGTATTCAAATTGGAACTGGTACTTTAGTTAATAGTAGTACAACATATCCTGCAGTTTATGGTAATTTCTACAGAAATACAAGACATCAAATTTTATATAGAGCATCTGAATTATTAGCCGCTGGTGTTCAAGCTGGTAAAATTTCGAGTATATCTTTCAATGTAGCAACCATAAACGGAACAACTAGTTATCCTGATTTTACTATTAAAATGAAATGTACGAATGATGTTGCATTAACCTCAACAACATTTGACAATACAGGTTTAGTTCAAGTGTATTATGCACCAACTGCTAATATTACTACAGGCTGGAACACATACAATTTTGCAAATGCTTACGAATGGGATGGTGTTTCGAACATTTTAATTGATGTGTGTAACAGTATTACAAACCCATCTTGGACAAACAACTCATCTTCTCCATACACAGTTACGTCTTTAATTCAGTAAGATATTTTAATAGTGATGGAATAGTTGCATGTGATGACAACTAACGCAGGTATTACGTCTACAAACAGACCAAATGTACAATTTGGCAATTGTGGAGCGTCTATGCCTTCTGCTTATACCGTAAGCGTGTCAACAAATGGAACTATTACAGCAAATTTTGGGAACGACTCATTAAAGGTAGAACCAACGTTTGCAACTCCTCCAGTAGGTGGAAATGTAGTTTACACTTTCTCGGTAACTAACCCAATTGGCGGTTGTGTAGCGACACAAACTATTGCAATTTTATATCCTCCAATTACAACCAGCATAACAACAGCCATTACAAATACTGTACTTTGCGAAGGAAGTACAACTAATTTATCAGCAATAGGAGCATTCAACTATAACTGGTTTTACCAGAATGGAGCAGGCGGACCTTTACAACCTATTGCGACAACATCAAGTATTACGGTAACTCCTCCAGCAATAGGCACTAATACCTATGTTGTAACAGGAAATTCTCCTTGCCCTAGCAGTACACCCGACACTAAAACAATTACAGTCAATGTAATTCCGATGGCCAACTTAATTATTACGCCTTTACCAGATGTTACAAAATGTTTAAAATCAACCATTTACATTTAATCCTGTTGCAGGATCAGCAACAACTGGAAATGCTGGCACACCATATACTTATGCTTGGACGGAATTACCAACTAACGCTCCTGCGCCAGGAACCAATAGTGCTGCTAGCTATACAACAAACAGTAACACAACTACCACATTGGTAGTAACAGTTAATGGAGTATGTGCAATGCCAACCTCGGATACAGTAGTTGTAAAAAACTTTGTGAATGATTTAGGGGTTGCTATTACAAATTCAATCCTAACTTGTCCTAACAAGCCTTTAGATTTAAATGCAACAATAACAGGTGGCCATGCTATTTATAACTATACTTGGTCTGTAAATTCTATTCCAGTAGCAAATACTCCAACATTAAGCTATACAAGTCCATCTAGTGGAGGTACTTATGTTGTATCAGTTAGCGTTATGGATAGCTGTCAATATCAAACTAGTGATAATGATGTGATTGTTGTTTTACCAAATACATTAAGCATTGCTATTGTTGATTCAGTATCGTTATGTGGTAATACTCCGTTTACATTATCATCAACATCAAGTGGTGGTTATCCAGATTATAGCTACCAATGGTTCTTATTGCCTAACGCAACCAGTATTTCTAATACTTCAGGTTTATCATCAACTACTCCAGCTAGCGAAGGAAATTATGCCATACAAGTTGTTATTTCTGATAGCTGTGGATACCAAAGATCTGATATTCAAATCATCAATGTTTTACCTCCTTGTCAGGTTGAAATACCAAACGTAATTACTCCAAACGGAGATTTTGCAAATGATTATTTTAAAATCAAAAACATCGAATATCACCCAAATACAAGTGTAACAATTTTTGATAGATGGGGATTAAAAGTGTTTGAAAGCTCAAACTATAATAACGAATGGAAAGGCGAAGGTGTTTCAGATGGTACATTCTTCTATGTAATTGATGTCCCTCAAGACAAAAATATAGTGGATTTATTACTGTATTTAAGAAATAATCAAACTCACAGCACTAAAAAGCCATCCAGTAAAATTACTGATGGCTTTTTTTTAATAACAAAAGAAATTACTAACTGATTTTTGCTTATTTAGTCTAATCACATTAGCTAATGATTTTAAAGCTCTTTCATGTTTCTTAACGAAAGGATTCTCTAAATCCCAAACATAACCAGCTAATACTGAACAAATTTGTTTTTTAATTTCTGGGTCTGGATTTTCAGAGAAGAAAATTTCATGTAAATCACCTTCATACCACCCGGAAACATAAGATCTAAAGGTGTTAATACCCTGCATCATATAATCCGTATAATCTTTTTGCCAATCTACCGTGTTTCCTTTTAAAGTTTCAATGACTAGTTTAGCTGCTTTGTTTCCTGACTCCATAGCAAAAGTAACACCTGATGAAAACACAGGATCTAAAAATTCAGTGGCATTACCACATAAAACAAATCCATCTCCATATAACTGTTTTGTAGAAATAGCGTAACCCTCAATCGTGCGAGGTTCAAATACCATTTCCGCATCTCCAAAACGCTCTTTGGTATGAACATCTGAATTAATAATACCTCTCATCCTTTCTACAGCATCTTCTGGATAATCTTTAAAGAATTGTGGATCTGCCACAAAACCAACCGACGTAATACCATTTGAGAAAGGAATAATCCAAATCCAAGTACGTTGCTGATGAACAACCACTGTAATACGATTTCCGTCAATACCTTCAGGGCGTTTTAAATCTTTAAAATGTGTAAAATGTGTTTTTCGAGGGTCGAAGTTGGAAGGTTTGTCTAAACCAAACATGCGCGGAATAACTCGCCCGTAACCACTTGCATCTACAATAAACTTTGCCCCAATTTGTTCTTCTACTCCTTCTTTATTTACAACAGTCGTTATTGAATCAGTGCCATGAAACTTAATATCTTTTACAGCCATTTCGTGCTGAACGTCAACTCCCATAGAAGCAGCTGTTTCTGATAAAATTTTATCAAATTGTCCACGCGGCACTTGCCATGTCCAATTCCAACCTTTACTAAATTGATCTTTAAAATTAAAGTCACAAACTTCATCACCGCGAACAAACTTAGCTCCAAATTTTTCTTGGAAACCAGCTTTTTAACGCCTCTAATAAACCCGCTTCTTCAAGATGATCCATTACTCTTGGCAATAAACTTTCGCCAATAACAAAACGAGGAAATTTTTCTTTTTCTACAATTCTAACTTTATAACCTGCTTTATTGATAATACTTGCAGCTATCGATCCGGCAGGTCCTGCGCCGATAACAAGAACATCTACATTAGTAGTTTGCATACTTTTATTTTTTAGTAAATTTACACTGTTTTTGAATGTAATACAACAGTGCAAAGATTTTTTTTGTTTGCAATCAACCTGAGAAATATCAGCTTTTTTAAAGCTTTTGTTTAACGATTTAATTGATAAATCTTTCCTGGAAGTGACTTAATAACGTTTGAAAACTCCAATTGTAATAAGTGACCTGAGGTTTTACTAATAGGAAAATTGGTAGCGTAACAAATTTCATCAACATGTAACTGGCTTTTGTTTTCAAACGCTTTTACAATTGATTGCTCTTCAGCAGATAATTTAAAGTAAAAGGAATTTGATTTGTTTTCTTTCTTTTCACTTCTTGATTCCAATTCATGATATACATTAAATCAGCAGTACTTTCAATTAAATTAGCTCTGTTAGATTTAATTAAACCATTACATCCTTCGCTCAATACTTCGCCTGCCCTACCTGGAAAAGCAAAAATATCTTTGTTATACGAATTGGCAATCGTAGCTGTAATTAAGCTTCCGCCGCCTCTTTTAGACTCAACAACAACTAAAGCATCACACATGCCAGCTACAATTCTATTTCGCTTAGGAAAATTTTCTTTATCGGGATTTGTATCACTCATAAACTCCGTCAATAATCCTCCTTGCGAAATCATCTTTGTAGCATAATTAGAATGTACGGATGGATACACTCTATCTAATCCATGAGCTAATACCCCCACAGTACTCAAACCGTTATCTAAAGATGATTTATGAGCAGTAATGTCAATGCCATAAGCTAAACCGCTAACCACCAAGCATCCACTATTCGCTAAATCTGAAATAAATTTTTCAGTCATTTCTTTACCGTATGCTGAAGGAGTTCGAGTACCCACCACAGCCACAATTTTTTCGGTATTTAAATCGGCATTTCCTTTATAATAAAGCATCACGGGGCTATCACTGCAATTTTTTAAACGTTGCGGAAATTTTTCGTCAGTAAAAAATAAAGCTTGTATTCTATTTTCATTAATAAAATCAACTTCTTACTATACTCTTTAAACCGATTTGCTCTTTTGTATAGCGGAAGATGTATATGTACCAATACCGGGTATTTTTCGAGTTGCGCTTTACTAGTTTTAAAACTTGTCTAGCTCTGCCACAATATGCCACTAAATTTTAGCTAAAACATCGCCAACACCATCTAATAAAGTTAGCCCAATTTGATATGTTAAATCGACAGACGACATTTGTTAAATAATTCTTAATTATTATATTGTGTTCGTAAAATTAAACAGTTTATGATTAAAAAACGTCAAATATATTTTAACAGGAGCATTTTTTTATACATGTCAAATTTACGCTCAAACGTTAGGAGTTGTGAAAGGAGTCGTGAAAGATAAATCAAATAATGAATCATTACCTGGAGCTGTAGTCGTTTTAGATAAAGCAAAAGGTGTAGCGGCTGATATAGAAGGTGTTTTTTATATGACAACCACTGAAGGAAATCATACTCTAGAATGTGACCTTGTAGGGTATCAAAAATATTCTCAACCCATTATAGTAAAAGGAAATGACACGATAACTGTTAATATATCTTTAGGAAATGGCAATCAATTACTTGACGAAGTGGTTATTTCCGCAGGTAGATTTGAGCAAAAACTATCAGACGTAACTGTAAGTATGGATGTAATAAAGCCTACGATTATTGAAAATAAAGCGTCACAAAGTTTAGATATTATTATGAATCAAGTACCGGGGTTGTGGTTTCTGATGGGCAAGCAAGTATACGTGGCGGAAGTGGCTACAGTTATGGCGCAGGAACCAGAGTATTGATGTTAGTTGACGAAATGCGAATGATTAGCGCCGATGCCGCAGACATTAAATGGAATTATTTACCATTAGAAAACTTAGAACAAGTAGAGGTAATTAAAGGCGCAGCCTCGGCCTTGTTTGGTTCGTCGGCCATGAATGGAGTTATAAATATGCGGACGGCATACGCTTAAAAGACAAACCGCAAACAACAGTATCGATGTTTTTAGCGACCTACGACGCTCCTAAAAACGTAAAATACAAGTGGTGGAAAGGTACCAGTCAAAATCAAACTGGCGTTAATTTTTCTCATTCCGAAAAAATTGGTCAGTTAGATTTAGTTTTGGGCGGGCACATGTTTAACGACGAGGGTTACCGCTATCTAGAAAATGAAAAACGCGGAAGATTCAATATGAATTTACGCTACAACTTTAAAAAAATACCTGGTTTAGCTATTGGATTAAATACTAATATGATGGAAACAAGAGGTGGTTTATTTTTCTTATGGCAAAATGCCGACTCAGTTTACCACCCACAAGGATTGGATCTTCAACGATTTACAAATCAGCGATGTAATGTAGATCCGTATATTAATTACTTCACTAAAAAAGGTGGTAAATTTAGTTTACGATCAAGATACTATTTAACCAATAACAATAACGATAAGAATCAAGGTTCAAGAGCTGAATTGTATTATAATGAATTTCAATATCAAAAACGTTTCAAAATAATTTTACCATGACTTATGGTGCTGTTTATATGGAGCAACAGGTTATTGCTGATTCATTGTATGGAAGGGCATACGGGGAAAAATTATGCTGGATATGCCCAGTTTGACTATAAATACAAAAAGTTAACCACTTCAGTTGGTTTGCGAGGCGAGTACAATAGAATTGATACATCATACACAAGAGGATATTTGACACCAAAAATAAATAATTTGCCTTTTCAACCCGTGTTTAGAGCCGGCATGAATTATCAATTATTACAATACACATTTTTACGCGCATCTTATGGTCAAGGATACCGCTTTCCAACTATTGCCGAAAAATATATTAGTACAAGTGTAAGTGCTTTGCAAATTTATCCAAATCAATCCCTTCAGCCAGAGCGAGGATGGAGTGCTGAAATAGGTATTAAGCAAGGATTTAAATTATTTAATTTTAAAGGGTTTTTAGATATAGCAGGCTTTTGGACAGAGTATAGCGACATGGTTGAATTTACCTTTGATATATATGGTAACAAAACAGGCTTATTCTACTTAGATATTGATAAAGCAGGATTCAAATCTCAAAACGTTGGTAAGGCCAGAATAAATGGTATAGATGCATCCATAACTGGAACAGGAAAAATGGGACCAATTAATGTGTCTACTTTAATAGGATTTACATACACTAATCCTATTTACTTAAATTACGATCCTAAAGTTGACACGCTAGGAATAGAAGGACTAAAAGTATTAAAGTACAGAAATCAACAATTATTTAAAGCAGATATTCAGTTAGATTACAAGAAATTATCTATTGGCTGGAGTACAAGATTTTATAGTTACATGGAAAATGTGGATAGGCGCTTTGAGCAAAGCATTCTGCACGAATATAACGACATTCCTAATGGTGTAAATTGGGATAATATTCCTTCAACTTATATTATTCCTGGTCTTAAGGAATATAGAGCAAGCCATAAAAATACAACTTATGTAACCATTGGTGATTACGAAATTGCAAAATGGAGCGGAGATTGGATTCATGATGCAAGAATCTCTTATCAAGTATCAAAAGCAGTAAAAGCATCTGTAATTGTAAACAATGTGTTTAAATGCCGAATACAGTTTAAGACCAGGTGATGTTCGTCCCCCGTATGGTTTTGTTTCAGATTATGATTCGAATCTAAGCAAACTATTTTAGCATTTTTAGAAATACTAGGGTTCAAAAATGAGTACCTTTGTATTGAAATAAACAATTTAAATTCTCTAAAAATGATGCATTACAATATTGGCTTAATGGTGATAAGTGGCGTTTTTATGCTTATTGGCTTACTTGTCAGTTCTCGCCTAAAATCAAAATTCGCCAAATATTCTCAAGAAAGATTAGTGAGTAAATTTAGCGGCAAAAGTAGCAGAAAAATGCTAAGAGATAACGGTATTTTTGATGTGAAAATCAAAGTGTAGATGGTCAATTAACTGATCATTATAATCCAGCAGATAAAACCGTTAATTTAAGTCATGATGTTTACCACGGGCAACATGTTGCAGCAGCAGCTGTTGCAGCGCACGAATGTGGACATGCAGTGCAACACGCTACCGCTTATACGTGGTTAACCTTAAGGAGTAAAATGGTTCCTGCGGTTCAAATTGCCTCTACAATCATGGGGATACTATCATTTGTTTTGGCATTTGCGTTTTATAGCATGCCTCATTTAGGAAATACAGTAATGCTTATATTTATTATCCTTCAATCTGCTATCACTTTATTTACGATAGTAACTTTACCTGTAGAAATTGATGCAAGTAATAGAGCATTAGTGTGGTTAAATAGTGCTGGAATAACATGGGTCGGAACATGAAGATGCTAAAGATGCCTTAAAATGGGCTGCCTACACCTATATCATAGCAGCTTTGGGTGCTATAGCCTCTTTATTATATATGATATTAGATTCACTGGAAATAATAATGATTAAACATCTGTCATAGATTTTAAAATAAAAAGCCATTGTAAATTACAATGGCTTTTTGTTTTTTTCTTCTATCCAACGCGACATATATTTTGTACCAGAAATAGTATGATGCATTAACATAGATCCAATAAAATTTTTGTGGCGATGTTGATTGAGTTTTTTTTGCAATTGCTCTAATTTATCAATCAATAATTTGGAATGAAACTCTTTATCAAAAACCTGATTAATAATTTCAGATCCTTTTAATTGAGCGTCTATCCACTTCGTCTTATCCGAATATAAACTAACAGCACCATTTGCAAATTCTTGTATATCATCCGCTATTATCCCACCCCAATCTAATTCCGCATGCATAGCTTCGGCTCCAATACTTGTGGTTACGCTTGGTGTTCCACATTCCATAGCGTCAATTAATTTTCCTTTTAACCCTGCGCCAAAACGCAAAGGTGCTAAGCATACTTTTGCATTAAGCATGACTTCTTGCGCACTCTCTGCTCTTCCTTTAATTAAAAAACCATCTTTAGGTTGATGTAATTGATTTACTTTGGGCGAAGGATAAGCACCATAAATATGCAATTCTGTATCCGGTAATTGTTTTCTAATTAAAGGCCAAATATCTTCTTTTAAATACAAAACACCATTCCAATTTGGCTCGTGCAAAAAATTACCAATGGTTACAAAATGCTTTCTATCTTCAAACAAAGGCCAATTAGCTGTTTGCTTTTCGGTAATTTGGTTTTAATAAAAAAAGGCGTGTAATGAAGCAAATTGCTATCGATATGAAAAAATGTTTGAAGTAAATTCATTTCATACGTCGAAATCATCAAGGTCAAATCGCAACGATAAATACTGGCAATTTCACGTTTAGCAGTATCATTATATAAATCTTAAATTGTAAAATGTCTTTTTTCCTTAAAGGCTTGTTGTCTGGCTAACCTTAAACAATGCAAATCAATGGTATCTAAAACTCTGAGTGCGTCAGGACAATTTTCGGAAACACGCCAACTAAATTGTTCCTCAATCATAAATCGGTCAAATAAAACAATACTTGGCTGAAGTGTTTTAACGAACTCATCAAAGCTGCTATTATTTAGCTCAATAGTTATTTTGTCTATGCCATATTTCTCAAAATCAATACTAAAGTCGCTATCAGCAGCAGCGCAAGCAAAGGTTATTTTCCAATTTAACTTTTGAAATTGTTCAATTAACTGAAGTGTTCTACTCCCCGCAGCAGAAGAGTTAGGTTCGGGCCAAACAGCACCAATCATTAATATATGCTGTGATGATTTGATTGTCTTAATTTTAGTATGGATGTTAAAAATAATATAAAATTAAACCCTAACGCCCATTAATGTCACATCGTCTATCTGCTCTAAATTACCTTTCCATTTGTTTAACGTATCGGTCAATATTTGCTTTTGTGTTTCCATAGGTTTATGAGCAATAGAAATAAGAACTTCCTTTAATTGCTTATGCATAAATTTCTTTCCTTTAGGGCCACCAAATTGATCTGGCAAACCATCTGTAAGGCAATATACCACGTCATCTTTTTGTAAATTAACTGTATGCAAGGTAAACGATATATTGTCTTTTTCATGCTTCCCAATTGGCATCCTATCAGGTTTAATTTCAATAAGCTCATTTTTATCTAAACTTGCGGAAGTCCTTACAATCCAAACCGGAGGTGGCACTTGCGCAATGTAATATATTGTTTTCAAAATCAAACCTCAAAAGACTTCCATCCATTCCATCTTTCCCGCCTTCCTCACTTCCATCATTTTTCAAATTTTCAATAATCAAACGGCGAGTTTCGTTCAAAATTAATTCGGGACTAGTAATACCTTCAGTAATGGCTTTATCTAAACATGAAATATTTAGTATACTCATAATAGCGCCTGGCACACCATGCCCAGTGCTATCTGCCACAACTAAATAAAAATTATTTTCGGAAGATGTAGCTAGGCTTTTTAAAGTTGCAGCAGCTGCCCAATAAAAATCTCCACTTACAACATCTTTAGGTTTAAACAAAATAAAATAATCCTTTAAATGAGCATTCAATATTTTTATTTGCTAACAAAGCTCTTTGTATTCGTTCAGCATAATTAATACTATCTATTTATTTCTTTGTAGTTTTCTTCAACAATATGCTTTTGCTGACTGATAATCTCATTTTGTTTTTGAGCTTCTTGTTCCTTAGTTTCAATAATTTTTTTCTGACGATTCGTAATTTGAAATCGATTATACAAAAATCCAGAAAATACCAATACAATAAATAGTCCAATCACTGCACTATATAACCAAACATGACGTTGTTTTTCTTTTTCGTTTATAATATCTTTTTCTTTGTTCAGCTTTAGTAACCGCTTCTTTTTTATCATACTCATATTGCATCTGAGCTTCCAATGTTTTTTTTGTGCTTTCTTCATTCATAATGGTATCTAGATAACTAACTCCAAGTATTTTGTAGTTATATGCTTCTTTATATTTACCGATTTCAGAATAAAGTATTGATAACGCATCGATGGTTGGAAGCATCGCATTTTTACTACCCGTTTTCTTCGATAAATCTAAAGAATATAATAGCACCTCTTCGGCTTCTTTATATTTTTTTTGGTATTTGTATATAAGCCCAAGATTTGAAGCATTACTGGCAACCATGTATACATCACCAATATCTAAAATATATTTTTGAGCTAATAAATAATTATCAAGTGCAAGTGCATAGTATTTATCTGCCTTTACTTTATCATTATTTTTAACTGCGCTTTCACCTATATTGTTATATACACCTCCCAAATTATTGTATGACATTGCTAAACCTACAACATCATTACCCTCTTTACGCATCGCTAAAGCCATCAACTGGAACTCGAGTGCTTTATCATACTGTTTTTTCAACCGAAATAAATCACCAATATTTCCGTAAGTTCTAGCCACTTCTAACTTAGAGTTTTTAGATTTATAATAATTAAGTGCCAAATAATAATTATCAAAAGCAACCTTATAATCTCCTTGTTTTTGAGCAATTGCAGCTATATTATTATTTGACATAGCAACACCAGAAGAATCTTTAATGTCATCTCTAATTTTTAGTGCTGTATAATGCATTTTTATGGCTTTTGTATAATTACCACTTAATCTTCCTATTTCGCCAAGATTATTATACATGTTTGCAATCTTCTTTTTATTTCCCAAAACTTTAAATATTTCGGATGCCTTTAAAAAAAACTCTTCTGCTTTATAATAATCTCCTTTATACATGTTTACAATACCAATGTTATTGTAAGCATCTCCTTGCCCTTTTTTAAAGTTAACTTTTTCAGATATTTTTTTTGCAGCTAGCGCATGTACCATTGCCGAATCGAGCTTACCTGCGCCCCATAATGAACGACAGATAATTATATGCGTATTTACTTTTACTGTATCAGATGTTGTGGTATTTATAACGCGTTTTAGAGAGTCAGTTTCACGATCTTGCGAAAAGAGTGATTGTTGCGACAGTAACAATAATAAAATAAAAAATAATGGCTTCATAAACATGGCAGATTTTGTAGTACTAATATAGAGAAAACTAAATGCATAAAAAAAGCCCTTGAAAATCAAGGGCTTTTGGTGGTGGTGCCTCCAGGAATCGAACCAAGGGACACACAGATTTTCCAGTCTGTTGCTCTACCGACTGAGCTAAGGCACCAACATATTCGGGCTGCAAATTTAAGAGAATTATTTATACTGCAAAAGGAAATATTAAAAAATCTTAAATTAAAACTAGATATGAGGTATTTAGTTACTTTTATAAACATTGAATTTAATTATAGATATTGGCAATACACGTGTTAAAGCGGCTCTATTTAATGGAGCAACTTTGGTTGAAAGCAAGGTTTATGGTACTGTTAATGCTATTTTATTAGACACAGCCTTTATTTTCTAGCAGAAAAAAAGCCATTATTGGTACTGTGGTGAAGGAGCAAGAAGATTTCTGCTCAGCTTTAAATGCTATCATTCCCACTATCATATTCAATTCTGAAACTAAAATACCATTAACAAACCTATACCAATCAGCGTCTACGCTTGGTTCTGATAGACTGGCAGCCTCTATTGGGGCATATTACTTATATCCAAATGCCAATGTTTTGGTAATTGATGCAGGTACTTGTATCAAATATAACTTCACAAACAGCAAAAACGAATATTTAGGTGGGGGAATTTCGCCAGGCATACAAATGAAGTTTAAGGCGCTCCAAACATTTACAAGTAAATTACCCTTAGTTGAGGTCGATTTTTCATATAATGAATTAATTGGAAATAATACTCAAAACTCCATATTATCAGGGGTTTTGAATGGCACTATAGCCGAAATTGATGGAGTAATTGATTATTACAAATTGAAATTTACCGACACAATTTGCGTTTTAACAGGAGGTGATAGCGAATACTTGGCAAAACGGTTAAAAAATAGCATCTTTGCCCACCAAAATTTGGTTTTAAAAGGATTAAACGATATTTTAAATTTTAATAGTTAACATAAATAAACATATTTCTTTTTTGAAAACATTCCTTTTTACTCTTACTTTTTTAAGTACGATCACATTATCCTATTCTCAAATTTTAACCTCAAGCCCTTACTCTCGTTATGGTATGGGCGAATTAAATCTTCAAACTTTTGCTACTCCAGCTGCAATGGGAGGTTCATTTATCGCCTATCACCAAGATACCATTGCTCCATTTTTTATAAATGCTGCCAATCCTGCTGGATTAGCCGGCTTAAGATTAACAACATTAGAAATTGGCGGTCAAGCTCAATTTCAAAAAATTGAAATGCAGATGCTGCCATCAGAAAAAGAATATCAATTTTTCTTACGGATCTCTTGGCTTCCCCTTTAAAACGATTTGGAGGAATGGCCTTTGGGATTATGCCATATAGTACGGTAGGTTATAAAATAAGTTCAACTCAAGAAAATACAGTTGCTGGAACCATGAACTATGTTTTTGAAGGGGACGGTGGGATTAATAAAGTATTTTTAGGTACTGGAGTTAAACCATTTTATAAGCAATTTTCTAAATTTCAGCGCTCTGCTTTCGCTGATACGCTTATCAAATATAAAGAAACAGCAAAGTATAAACGCAAAAAATTAGGAAAGCAATTACTATCTGAATTATCAATTGGCGTTACTGGTAATTATTTATTTGGAACTATCAATCAGTCAACCAATGTTATTTATCCTGGTTCTGTTACGTATTATAATTCAAGGAGACAACGTGCCATTCAAGTAAATGATTTTACATTTAATGCCGGCTTACAAACACACTTCTCCATTGATTCAGTTAAAGTTCGCGGTAAATACCGTGACACCTATAAAACCTATTCGGCCGATTCAGTGGCGCACTATAGAAATCGTCGCGAATTGAAACAAAAAATAAAAATTGGAGTTGGATTCTTTGTTAATACTCCTTCCGAAATTAACGCTAAACAAAGCAATATAATTTATAACTATTCATTAGATGGTTTCGGCGTAGAAAGACCGAAAGATACAGTTCTAAATTCTCAAGATGTAGCGGGAACAATTACACTGCCTTTAGAAATGGGTATTGGCTTGTCTATTAAAAAAGGAGAGAAATTAACAGTGTTAATGGATGCAGCAACTACCAACTGAAAAGCTTTAAATATTTTAATGCTCCAAGTACTGACTTTAAAAATAGCTTTAGATTATCGGCTGGATTAAATTATGTGCCAAATAAATTAGCTTTCGGAACTTCTAATTATATTAAAAGGATTCAATACCGTTTAGGTGTTTCATATTCTGACGGTTATTTAGATTTAAAAAACACTCCTATTAGTAATGCCTTTATTTCTGCTGGCTTAGGATTACCTGTTGGCGTTGGTCGTTTTGATGATATCGCTATCATTAATATATCAGCACAATATGGTAAAATGGGAACTATTTCAAACAATTTATTACAAGAAGAATATGTTCGTTTAGTTTTAGGCTTTACATTTAATAAACGTTGGTTTATTAAATACAAATACGATTAATCCATTCATATGCTATCATTAAAAAATAGAAGTTTACTGTTTCTTTTAATGGTAGCGTGTTTCATTATCACTCTCACATCTTGCCAAACCGACAGAAATGAAATTATGGCCCTTGGCAAAAAAGTGGTAATGCCTGCCTTAACTGGTAAAGACGTTACGATGTTGTACTCTGATTCCACTGTTCTAAAAATCAAACTTCTAACGCCGCATATGCAGAAGTATGAAAAAAGTAAAAGAACCTGTAACCATTATGCCGAAAGGTTTATTTGTAATTTTTATGACGACCAAGGAAAAGAAGCCACAACCTTGAAAGCTGATTATGGTGTACGTTATGAGCTAAGTAAAAAATGGAAGTAAAATATAATGTAGAAGTAATTAATATAAACGGAGAAAAATTAAACACAGAACACTTAACTTGGGACGAACAAAAAAGAAAATTACCTCCGATGCTTTTGTGAAAATAACGACTGCTAAAGAAATTATAATGGGTAAAGGACTTGAAGCAAATCAAGACTTTACACAATATGAAATAAAAGAAGTAACTGGAACAATTAGAATAGAAGATAAAGAACTTTAATATGAGCAAATTTTTTAAAATACTTGAAATTATTTGGCTAATAACAGCTTTGTTATGCGCAGGAATTGCTGTGTATTTTTTAATCATTAAGGACAACGACAGTGCGTTATACTTTACATTTGTTTTTATCATTGCTTCAATCATGTATCTTTTGCGAAGATATCAACGCAAGAACCAAGATAGATTAGCTAATAACGAACCGCGAAAATGACAAACACCATTGCCATAGTTGGCGGCGGTATCAGCGGCACTTTAACTGTTTTAAATTGTATAAAACAAAGTAAAAGTCCGTTACACATTATTTGGTTTGATGCAAAAAATCAATTTTGCAAAGGCCTAGCTTACTCTACTACTGATGAACAACATTTGCTAAATGTAAGTGCAAATAACATGTCGATATTTGTAGATGAACCAAATCATTTTGTAAATTGGTTAACACAATACTATCCGCAATATAGTAGTCATAATTTTGCACCACGAAAACTATTTGGAGAATATGTACAAGCTACCTTTGATGTTTTAAAAAACACAAACCCATTAATATCCATTCAACAAATTGCGGAAGAAATAATTGATATTAAAAAAAAGAATAACGCATTTGAGTTAAAAACTACCCAAACTTACTACGCTCAAAAACTAGTTTTAGCACTTGGTAATTTTTTACCAGCCCACCCTCGATCTATTTCAAGAGAATTTATCGAATCTGAAAATTATTTTCAAAACGCTTTTCACCCAACAATCATTCAACAAGCTATTACTCAAAAAAACATTACCATCATTGGCTCTGGATTAACTATGATTGATGTTTTAATTAGCCTACATCATCATTCGTTTTCTGGAAAAATAAATATTATTTCTCCTCATGCCTACATACCTCAGTCGCATACCGAGAATCCATTACCTAGTGTAAAACCATTTATTGAAGAACATAAAATATATACACTAATCGAGTTACTTTCAATTGTAAATCAGCAATTAAAAAAAGCAAAAAAAGAGTACTTAAATCCTCATAGTGTAATTGATGTAATGCGACCACATTTACAATTTATTTGGATGAATTTTTCATTAAACGAAAAACAACAATTTTTAAGGCATTTACGTCACAAATGGGGTGTTGCCAGACATCGAGCGCCAAGTGAAAGTATGGCAATTTTTAAAAGATTGGAATCATCACGCATGATTAATCTTATAAAAGGAAGAGTGAATGATATTAAAACAATAGAAAGTTGCTTCGAGATTTATTTTTCTGACTCAAAAATTGGTCAGCAATCTTTTAAAACGGAGTTCATTATCAATTGTACCGGGCCAGAATCTGACTATTTAAAAATATCATCCGTTTTGGTGCAAAATCTTGTAAAAAATGGGATTTTTGCTCCAGATTCTATTCATTATGGTATAAATGCCGCTAAAAACGGAGAAATTTCCCCTAATTTGTACTGCCATTGGACCACCTCTAAAAGGTATTTTATGGGAAAGCACTGCAGTGCCCGAAATCAGGCTTCAAGCAAAGGAATTAGCGGCTAAAATTATTTGCAATTAATTTTTCGTTTTTCAGCAATAATTCTATCTTTGCCTTCCTTAAATTAATAAACAAATATGAGCGTTTTAGAAAAAATACGTAGTAAAACTGGCCTTTTAGTTGGTATAGTGGGTTTAGCCTTAGTAATCTTCATTTTAGAGAGTTTATTAGGCTCTGGCGGAGCATTATTCTCTGGCCAAGATTTAGAAGTTGGTAAAATTAATGGTGAACAAATCGATTATCCTGCTTTCAGCGCAAAAGTAAACGAACAAATTGCTCAAATTCAGCAATCAAATCCAAATCAAGTAATTGATGACAAAATGAAAGAACAGATTATTGAATCTGTTTGGAGTCAGATGATTAATGATAAAGTAATTAAAGTTCAATACAAAAAATTAGGTATCGAAGTATCTGAAGACGAATTATATGATTTAATGTTAGTTCACCCTCACCAATATGTTGTTCAACAATTAACTGATCAACAAACTGGAAAAGTTTACGAAGGCTTTGCACGTCCTGATGGCGAATTAGATTTAGTGAAATTAAATCAATGGGTTGGACAAATGAATGCAGAGCAAGAAAAATTCTGGAAACAATTAGAGAAATCTATTTTAGAAGTTCGTGCTGCAGAAAAATACAACAACTTAATTAAAAAAGGTTTATACGTTACTTCTGCTGAAGCAAAAGATGTATTTATTGCGCAAAACAAACAAGTAAACGCTTTTTGTCATGAAGCGTTATGCTGATGTTCCAGATTCTACAGTTAAAGTAAACCGAAGATGAAATTTCAGCATATTACAACAAGCACCAAAACGATTACAAAGTATCGGAAACTTCTCGTTCAATTGAATACATTGCGTTTGATGTGATGCCTTCAAAAGCAGATTACGAAGCTATCATGAAAGATGCACAACGTGCTACTGATGATTTTAAAACAAAAACAGCTGCAGAAGATTCTTCTTATATAGCTGCTGAAAGTGAAGGCGGACAAGTTAGTATTGCTAGTTATGGCAAAAAGAATATGATTATTACAGATTCTACTGTGTACACAGCTCCAAAAGGAACAGTTTTTGGGCCATATGTTGAAGGAACTTTTGTAAAAATTTATAAATTATCTGATATTAAATCAATTGCTGACTCTGCTAAAGTTCGTCACATTTTAATTGGTTTACAAAGTCAAAAAACACAGACTACTCGCACACCAGAAGTTGCAAAACGTATTGCTGATAGTTTATTAGTTTTATTAAAAGCTAAAGCTGTTAAGTTTGATACTTTAGTAAAAACAATGTCTGACGACTTAGGTTCTATTGATAAAGGTGGAGACTACGGTTGGTTTGATGAGAACAAAGGTTTTGTGGATCCATTTAAAAATGCAGGTTTACAAGGAACAGTTGGAAACATCACAGTTGTACCAACTCAATTTGGTTTCCATATTATTGAGGTTTTAAATGTATCTAAAACACGTCACAATTCTTATACAGTTGCTCAAATTACTAAGTTAATTGGCCCTAGTGGAGAAACTAACCAAGAATACTATAAATTGCAAGTGATTTTCTGGAAAATCAAACAGCAGATGCATTTAACAAAAGCATTGATACTGAAAAATTAAACAAACGTATTGCTGAAAATATTAAAGAAGGTGATAAAACATTGCCAGGTTTAGAAGCCGCTAAAGATTTAGTACGTTGGGTTATAAAGCAAAAAGGAGAAATTTCTCCGGTATTTGAATTTAAAGATCGTTTTATTGTAGCAAATTTAGTTTCTATTAAAGAAAAGGAATTGCTCCATTAGAAGATGTAAAGAAGATGTAATTGCTAAAGCAATTCGCGATAAAAAGCAGAAGCATTTATGAAAGAATTTGAAACAAAAGCCGGGGCTTCTAAATCAATTACGGATATCGCAACTAAAATGGGCTTAACAGCTGAAAAATCTGACAACTTAACTTTTCTGCATACAATGTAGCTACAATAGGAAGAGAAGATGCCTTAATTGGAACAGCAACAGCTTGAAAGCAGCTAACTAGCAAAGCTATTAAAGGAGATAACGGTGTATTTGTTGTAGCAGTATCATCAGTAAAAGAACCAGTGTTACCACAAGACTTTAAAGGAAAACAACAAAAGAGATTGAAAGAGCAAATGGTGGTCGTGTTGACTACGAATTGTTCGATGCTTTAAAAGCAAAAGCAAACATCGAAGACCACAGAGGTAAATTTGATTTCTAAAAAATAAATAAATTAAAAAAACTCCTACTAAAACATAGTAGGAGTTTTTTTATGCTTTACTTAAATAAAAAATTAATTCGCTGTATGAGCATGAGTAATTTATATGATGAATATGGTTTAATAACTATTATACTGTTACTTTCTGCTTTACAGCTGGCTTTATTGATGCTGTTGGCGGTGGTGGATTGATACAAACACCTTTCCTATTAATTACATTTCCAAAATGCCATTGCCTATTTTATTTGGCTTTAATAAAATTGCAGCCTTAGCAGGAACATCTATCGCTGCATTTAAGTACGCTAAAAAAATCACATTTAATTATAAATTACTTTTTGTGATTGCCTTGAGTTGTTTTGTATCTTCTTTTTTAGGCGCACAAATTATTAATCACATTGATACCAATGTGTTAAAGCACTCATCTTAATTATATTAATTGCAATAGCTATTTATACCTTTTTAAAAAAGATTTAGGTTCAATGAGAAACAAAGGAACTTGCAATTAATAAGCAATTGCTCTATGGTTCTTGTATTGGTTTAATTGTTGGATTTTTATGATGGCTTTTTTGGTCCAGGAACTGGAAGTTTTTTGTATTAGGCTTTGTAGTTGTGTTAGGTTTTGAATTTGTAAAAGCCTCGGCTTATGCAAAATTCGTAAGTGTGTGACTAATATTTCAGCTCATCGTCTTTATTAAAGAAGGGAATTATATTTACATCTCGCCATTTTATTGGCGGTATTTAATATCATTGGTAGTTTTATTGGTAGCCACTTAGCCTAAAAAGGAAATGGCTTTGCGAATTATTTTCCTTATCATTGTTTCCACGTTATGATTCTGAAATACGGATATGATGTACTGAAGGTTTATTTTTAAATCTTTGAGGTCTCAAATTGCGTCCTCAAACAAAATTTGCAAAACAGTTCAAAATATTACCCCAATTTTAGGCAAAACCTCAAACCATATGGCCTATACTATAAAATTTCTCAACTTTTGAACCATATATTATTATGATGCACAAGAGAGGCTGAATTATTAAAGATTACCGAGGAGGTTACATTATACAAAATTTATGTGATTAGAAACCAAAAAGTAATGCTAGACCGTGATTTAGCAGAACTATATGGAGTAGAAACAAAGCGATTAAAGGAAGCTGTTAAGAGAAATTTAGGGAGATTTCCAGAAGATTTTATGTTTCAATTAACTGAAGTTGAATTAAATAATTGGAGGACGCAATTTGCGACCTCCAATTCAGATAAAAAGGGATTAAGGTATTTACCTTGCCTTTTACCGGAAAGAAAGGGTGTAGCGTAGCTTTGAGCGTTCTTAATAGCGAAAAGGCTATTTCTGTTAATATTCAGATCATTAGAATATTTACCAAAATTAGGCAAATGCTACAAATTCTAGTAAATTACGTTTCAGAGAATTGAAGAACTTCGTAAAAAACAGACAATAACACAAGAACTAGGCAAATGCATTTTTCAATACCTAGATGAACTATTAGACAAAAAAGAAAATGAGAACCAGAACCAAAATCCGTTTTTTTTTTTTCGATATAAGGTTTCGGGAAATAAAAAACACCATGGGTTTTAAAAACCGTCAGGTGTTTTAATAATTTATTTTTTAAAATTGAGCCTCAACTTCCGTTACAATACTTGGGAAGATACAACGTTGCTATTTTCTTCTCTTCTGAACTGATATGTATTTATAATGCGCTTCTAATCCGATTTATTAGGCAAAACCATTAATCATCATAATATTTCTGTTTTTAGCAAAACGTAATAATTCACGTAAATAGTGTGCCGAAATTTGACCTACCTCATCAATAATACAGTGTACTTTAAAGTCTGTACTACCACGGTGAGAAGATTCTTTAATGAATACGTGTAATAAAGTAATATAGATAATCGCTTTTACTAAGATATCCGTTCAGTACTACCAATATATCAATTTATGAGTCCAGCCAGTTTCGTTTAAGCCTCTTTAATATTGAATTTCAATTCAAATAAATCCTAAACGAATTTCTTCTTGCTCTTGCTCTTTAATGGCCGTACGCAATTGATCCAACAATTTAACGGCACTTGTACTAATCTCACGTTTTTATGCCTGGCGAAATCAGTATTAAATAATCCTTCGTTATACACTAAACCATTCTCTTCTCGGAACTCTTGAATACGTTTTAATAATTTGTAAACCTTGTTATCTGAATCTTCCAAGCGAATTTTGATAAACTCAATTAATTTTGATTCTTCAAACTCTGCTTTCTTAAAATCTTCCGCAATTAAGGTAATGATGTGTTGAATTTTATCTTTTTGTCCACTTAACTCACGAACTTTAGTAGCAATACTGTCGGTTACTAAACCAATTTGAGTAGCGGTTTCTGCAATTGATAATTCAATTTTTTTTCGTTAATAAATGAACGAAGTTTTAGGCAAAACGTTCGTATTCACCTTGCGTAGCATCATTACGAATGATAAAGTTAAAGTGATTATCTAATCTGAATTTACCAGCAAACTCATTTACATAACGTTGGAAAGCGGTGTACTCTTCATTAAAATGCGAATCATTTTTAAGGAGTTGAGTACACAAATCCATTACACTATAATTTGTTTTCTTAGGTTCTGCGCGCTCAATAATATCTGCATATTTATTGAATACAGGTGTTTCACGGAAGTTCTTCGTAAAATAATTAATACCGTTATTAAATTCAATTAGCTCTTCTTCAAACGCACGTTTTTGTTTATTCAACTCCATACGTTTGATGTTGAACTTACGAGCTTCTTCAATCTCAGCAGTTAAATCATTAGCAGATTTCACATACTCTTCCTTCTTTTGAATTAAATCAGGAAGCTTATCAAAAATTTCACGCTTATCTTTTAAGTAATCGCTTACAATTTGAGAGTATTGATCAATTTCTTTTAAGCTTCTGTAATTCTTTTATATTATCGTCAATTTTTTAATTTTTTATTGTCAACACCTTTTGCTTTGAAATTTCGCTTCTTTTTTCGGCGCTTAAGCTATTTCTTTTTCTTCGTATTCTTTAACTTTGATTTTTCTTTTCAACCTCAACTTCTGAAATTTCGTTTCTTGTCTTGCTTTTAAATCAGCTAAACGCTCATCGTTGATAGGCTTTTAATTTATCAAATTGAGTATTGAAATCATTTAATAAATTATTTTCTTTTTATTTAAAATTGCTAATTCTTCTTCAACAATATTTAATTTTTGCGGTTACCAGATAAAGATTCTTCAATTTCCTTACTTGCACGTTGTTTCCAGTCTTCTAATTCAGAATTAATTTTCTTTTCGCGTTTTCTGCTAACTCTAAAGAGTAAGTTAAACTTTTAAATCTTCTTTTAATTCACCTAATTGCTTACCAATTTATCGGCAGCCAACATTTTTCTTCGTTGTTGCCGCTTGGAATTGGTTTCATCGACTCTTCCAATCTTTCGAATTATTGCTAAACGTTCATTTTTTTCAAATTGATATTCTTCATTGATTTAGAAACAACTTGAACATCATCTAATTTTAAAGATATACCATATAACGATAATCCTTTAGCATCCGTACAGGACTTAAATCGGTTACGGAATAATAAATTTTCGTTAACAACCTTACCAATAGTATTATGCCAATCTTTAATTTTTTTTCTAAATAACCATACAATGCATCGTGTTGAACATTTAATTTTCTTCGATGGTTTGATCTCCGTTTTAACTGATGATCTCGTTATTAGTTTTTTGGATTTGATTAGATATGAACTTTTTAATTTGCTTTAAATTTTCCCACTCTTTTGAATGGATTGAACCAAGTTGTTTTAATAGCTAACTCCGATTTGTTTTTATAATTAATCGCTCTTAATTCAGCTAATTCCGTTTCTTGCTTTATTTCGTTCTCATAAAACGCGTATTACGAATTACTTTTTCTTCCGCTTTTAATTCGTTGAATTCAATTTGTTTACTGTTACTTCTTGCATTCAGCTCTGATAAAGCTTCTTCACGTTTTGTTTTAAGTTCAGTATCTCTTTTATTGAATTCGTTTTTGAAATAATTGTAATTCGTTATAGTGATTAAAAATTTACTGGTTCGAGAATTTATTTTATTAACATAAGCTGCTTTATCATTACGTAATTGCTCAATCAAAGATGAATATTTCATCTCAATACTTTGAACGTTTGATGTTAACGATTCGTATTCACGGCGAGCAATGTTAAAATCTACTTGTAATTTATCGCTCGCATTTTTCTCAACTGCTTCCTCAATGTTTTTCTTTGTACTCTTTTAATTTTTTGTTTAGCTTCTCGAATCGTTCTATCGTAGTAACCGATCTCTTCACGAACATCTTTTGTTTTCTTCTAATTGTGTCTTTTGTTCTTCGTTTGCTTCGGTTAATTTATCTAGCTCTTCTTGTTTTCTTGAGAGGCTTTACTAATCGCTTCGTTTTGAGTTTCGGCATAACGCAAACTGCTACCCAATTTATCAGCCATTTCCATTTGTGTCCTTTTAGCATTTGTGCATGATCGTATTTTTATCAATGAACTCGATTAATTGTTGTGTTTCTTTTTTCAGTACGTTTCAATATCTGTGTATTTTTCGTTGAACGACGTAACTGACGTTCAACTTGCTCTAACTTAATACTACTGTTTTCGGTAGTTAAGTGAGTTCGCAATAAAATCTTTTATAAAACGAGAATCAATACTACTTTTAGAAAAAAGAATACGTTGGTAATTGACTTCAGAATATTTTGATATTTCTCGTTACCTTTTAAGATGTGGAATTTAGATAATAATTTATCGGTTTCTGTTCCGTAAATAATATTACGGTAACGCTCAAACGTATCAATTTGATTGGAAATAAAATCCACGTTATCAAATCAGCAAACCTCTTTTATTTTAATCGCTTCATCATTTTCGTTGAAGAAATAATCAGGACCATACGTGCATCTACAAACGGAATACTAATTTATTGTGACGATAAACAATTACAAAAAAATGGTTGTTTCTTTCTGTTTGAATTTCATAAATTAAATAGGAGTTCTCATATTGAAAATAATGTTCTTCAAACGGTTTTTGTAAGCCGAAATACCTAAACCCTCTTGTATTAGCGCTTAAAAAACAAAATAGCACGTTGCAATGAAGTTTTACCAAAGTTATTGGTACCCACAAACAAGTGTTCCACTAAGTTCAAAGTCGGTGTACTTAACGTTGGCAATGTTAATTTGTACAATCCTGTTTAATATTCTGCAATTATTTTCCATGTTTCTTCTATTCTCTTTCCTATTTCCTATCTATTAATAATCATATAATCCTTCGTACACCTTTTTTTGCATTTGGATCTTTACTTTTGGTGCTGCAGTGCTAACTAATTATGAATATAATCCTATTGTTCTACGTTTTTTTTGCTTACCCAATTTCTTTTCCAATAGTTTTCACTTAACCTGTTATTGGCTCGTAAAACTCAGGCATTTCTCCATTCATCAAATTTCTTCTGTCAATAACCAATGCATAAAACTACGAAACATTTCCTTCTAATAATGCTTTTATAAAATACCATCTAATCTTTCATTTTTTCTTATCGGCATCTTAATTCAATAAAATAGAATGAGCATTGGCATGCTTTGTTCCAACTTCTTTATGATGGGAAACCATTCTGTTGAATCTTAATTCAAAAGAGCAACTGCCGGGAACATACAGTCTGCTTTCATTTTCTTTACCAATCTATATTTTAGCATAATCGGTGACGGTTTTACTACATGCTTTTTTTTCATACAGCTGAAACAATATTCAACAGCTGTTGTGTATTTGAAGAAGAATATTTTTATTGCTTCTTGAGAAGCCACACAACTCTTGGTCAAGCGTGCTTTTGGAGCAACTCTAATTTCTTCCCATTTAGTTAAATTATCAAATACTCCTTTTTAGTATTTTGATTAAAAAAAAAAATAACCTCTTTTTTTGCACTATCCACTTCATACCATTCTAACGATTGCTTTTTCTAAAAACTAAAGCCTTAAACCTCTTCTTTAATTTTAATAGCGCATAATGCAGTCTAAAATAATGTCCAGGATTTATCACGCCTTTGTACTCTGGAAAGCTATACTCAAACTTGCATAGGCTTGTAGCAAAGAATCATTTTCTAATCATGCGCTCCAGCTGCAGAAATGTTTTAAGTGGAAGGTTATGAAAGTTTTCAGAAACGTTGAATATTTAGTTGACAAAAGCTCCAGAACTAAAAACTAACATTAATAAAAAATTGATGTCTTCACTTGTAAATTATTTAGTTATAAATTATTGCCTGAGTATCATCAGACTAGAACTGCTTTCTTCATAAATAGCTACAGAATTAATTACATCCAATAAGTAATTATAAGAATCTAAACTTTATACGACTCGGATTTTTCGTCTTCTAATCCAAAAAAAAGAATCACGACTCATTAAACTGCAGATCTCACGTACTTTATTATGTAATGTTTCTGAACGATATAAGGAATTTTTTGTAGTTTTTGTTTAAATGAACATTAGCGTTACACTCTTCTGCTATTTCACTCGGACGGAAACGACTAACAATACCAATTTTGTTATCCATACTAGCAAACAAATCAATGATATCATTATAACGCTCAAAACGTTCTAATTTTTTCTAATTCAGAATTGGTTCGCTTAGTTTCGAGAATAGAAAAATTGTTTCCTCTTTCTATATTGTATCTAATCAATGAAAGTATACCAAGTCTGTCAAAATTTTCAGGATTATTTATCACATCATGTAAACGGTTCATACCATCTGCTTCCGTTTCTCAGAAATAAAACACCACGAGGCTTTACAGCGAAAATATCGTGTGTTTGTTTGGTAAATTAAAACTGGTTGTTTCTTCCATATTATATAAATTCTATTTAGTTGCTTTTTCTTTTTGGCTTTTCTTTTAAAGGTAAAATCAAAGTATAGCCTAATCAAGTTTGTTTCAGGTTTGTCCTCCACATAATCGTTGATACTGTAAACGGTATTTGAAATCTAGATGGCTTTGATACTCCACGGCAATTTCAACAAACAACGATAAACGCTCTTCAAACGTTACTTAACTATGGGTTTTAGGAAATTTGTATTCCATTAAATATTCAAATAAGTTTAACTTTGTTTGAGCTAAAAAACGTTCAACTAATTTCAGTATCTAACTTTATTTGTTGTTCTAATCCTTGATCTTTAAGTTACCTGCCATTTTATCGGCAAGGCCACGAACCGTCAAGCGCGTAATTTTATACTTTCTAATACGCATAACACATGTCCATCATCACTGTATAAAAAAGTCGGTAGGAATTCTCCTTGTTTTAGGTGTTTTATGCCCGTTGTGTTTTTTAATGTATTGATACCAAAACAACTTCCTGAAATTCGTTTTTGAAGTGCAAAGTTCATGATCTTTTACTTCTTTTAAACGTTGTGCTTTCTTATAAACGTCTACTGATACTGAATTTTATTGATGAAATCGGTGATGTCTGTTTGAATCTCAATTAAGAAATCCAGTTTTCAATTAAACTTGATTTTAAAGAAGATACAATTCAAAAAATTACAGCATCTTCGTGATATTAAACAACATTCTTGTTCATCTACATAGTTGATCGTTTGTTTAATAAAATCGACAATCGTGTCACGTTCTCGGTAATCTTCTGCTTCTGTAACTTAATGCGGTAGTTACTTTCAGTTGTGTAAGTATCATCTACATTTTTGAAGCTTAATGATTTCACGAGTTAAAGTAGAATCAATACGTTTTAAATATTTTTAATACTACGTAAAAATCGCATTTCACGGAGTTCTTGATAAATGTAATATGGCGCTTTAACTCGTTGATGTAATCGTTAATGAAACCTGGAGTTACTTCTCCAATTTCCATAAAATCTTCAAACATGGCAACAACAGCATCGTTTAGCTCCACCATTTCGTACTCGTAAAGTATATCAAAGATACCAATTTTACGAGTATTGCTCTTCCGTGATATCATCTTCCCAATAATTCGTTTCCGTTATATGGTCGCGCTGACCAAATAGGAATCCACTACACCACGATTGTAGTATAGATTTGATAGCAAATCTCTTACATTAACCTGTAAACTCATTAAATAGTTCATTTGCAACTCTTAAAAATACAAAGCCTTTGGTTTCCATTAAACTTGGATTATTAACAAAAAACAAGGTAATTAACGAAACC
>JADJFB010000025.1 GCA_016708845.1 Bacteroidota bacterium
TTTTACTGAGCAAGGAGTTGCTATGCTATCAAGTGTTTTAAAAAGTGACCGTGCAATAGAAGTAAATATTCAAATAATGAGGATATTTTCTAAAATCAGACAAATGCTCTTTGACAATACCGACTTACGTCTGGATATTGAAAAAATGAAAAAGAAATTCGATAATCAGGATAAGAATATGGAAATTGTTTTCAGATACTTAGACGAGTTATTGGAGAAAAAAGAAAATCCTATTGAGAGAAATAAAATTGGGTACAAAACATCAGAGTAGTCCACCACTCTTTTTACTCAATTCATAACCTTCGTCAATCAACAAATTCTTGCTTTTGCTTGCCGCTACGGCTAATTCGTCGCAGCGGTTATTTTCTCTATTGGAGGCATGACCTTTTACCCACACAAATTTAATGTTGTGCTTTTTTTGAATTTCTAAAAAGCGTTTCCATAAATCGGGATTCGCTTTGTCTTTAAAACCCTTTTTAACCCAACCATAAACCCAACCTAAATTAATCGAATCAACTACGTATTTTGAGTCGGAATAAACCACCACATTCGAATTTTCTTTTTTTAACGTTTCAAGCGCCACAATAATAGCAATGAGTTCCATACGATTATTAGTGGTTAACTTAAATCCGTAGGCTAATTCTTTCCGTTGGTCTTTGTATTTCATAACGATGCCAAGTCCGCCAGGACCAGGATTTCCGCTACATGCGCCATCCGTATATATTTCTATGACATCGCTATTCATCATTTCGGTAAATATAGTTTTTTTACTATAAAATATGATATTTCTCACGCTTCATTTATCTAAAATAGTTTTAAAATGGCGTGCTTAAATCCCCCAATTTTTTATATATTTAAAATCTATATATACTGAGCGTATGGCAAAGAAAGCAACTAAAAAAGAGAAAAGTATTTTCACGCAAAATTCTTTAACGTTTTTAAAAGACTATTTAAATAATCCTTCACCAACTGGTTTTGAAAGTGCAGGACAAAAAATGTGGTTAAACTACATTAAGCCTTATATTGATGAACATTATGTAGATACCTACGGAACCGTAGTTGGTATTGTAAATCCAGAGGCTCCTTATAAAGTGGTGATTGAAGCCCATGCGGATGAAATTTCCTGGTTTGTACATTACATCACTAAAGATGGATTTATTTATTTACGTCGTAATGGCGGAAGCGATCATCAAATTGTGCCCTCAAAACGCGTTAATATTTTTACAGATAAAGGAATTGTGAAGGGTGTTTTTGGTTGGCCAGCTATTCATGTGCGCGATGCCGCTAAAGAAGAAACACCAACGTTGAAAAATATCTTTTTAGACTTAGGTTGCAAAAGCGATAAAGAAGTAGAAGAGTTAGGAGTGCATGTTGGTTGTGTGGTAACTTACGAAGATGAGTTTATGGTATTAAATGATCGTTACTTTGTGGGAAGAGCGTTAGATAATAGAGTAGGTGGTTTTATGATTGCCGAAGTTGCTCGTTTATTGAAAGAGAGTAAAACTAAATTACCATTTGGGTTATATATTGTAAACGCTGTCCAAGAAGAAGTTGGTTTAAATGGAGCAACCATGATTGCACATAAAATAAAACCTAATGCCGCTATTATCACGGATGTTTGTCATGATACGCAAACGCCGATGATGAATAAAATTGTGAGTGGAGATTTAGCTTGTGGTAAAGGACCGGTGTTATCTTACGGACCAGCAGTACAAAATAATTTATTGAAATTGATTATTGAAGCGGCCACAAAAAATAAAATTGATTTTCAACGTCAAGCAGCAAGCAGAGTAACTGGTACTGATACAGATGCTTTTGCTTATAGTAATGATGGTGTTGCATCGGCTTTAATTTCATTGCCTTTGCGTTACATGCACACAACTGTTGAAAGCGTTCATAAAGATGATGTGGAGAATGTGATTAAGTTGATTATTGCTTCTTTAAAAAACATTAAAAACAATCACGATTTCCGTTATTTAAAATAATTTTTCAATGTCAAATTGACTCATCATCAAATTGACACATTTATAAAATGGCTATAATAGATTCTATATTAAAAGGTGCAGTTAAATTAGGAAACAAAATTCCTAAACGAACTGACTATTATGCTCAGCAGACAAAGGTTTTAAAAAAACTAATGACTAAAGCCGAGCATACAGCTTTTGGAGAACATTTTCATTTTACAAAATTATTGCAGCAAAAAAATCCAATCGAAGGATTTCAAGCTACTGTAAAAATGTATGATTACAGTAGCATTTATAAAGAGTGGTGGTATAGAGCGCACAAAGGAGAACCTTATGTTTGCTGGCCAAATCATATTAAATATTTCGCCTTAAGTTCTGGAACTTCAGAAGCAGCAAGTAAATATATTCCTGTAACAAAAGAAATGTTGAAAGCCTTTAAACGCGGGAGTGTAAGACAACTAGTTGCACAAGCAAATTATGATTTCCCGAAAGAGCATTTCTCAAAAGGAATGTTAATGATTGGTGGAAGTACCTTGTTGGATTTTAATGGTAGTCATTACGAAGGAGATTTGAGTGGTATTACAGCAGCAAATATCCCCGTTTGGTTTCAGCGATTTTATAAACCAGGAAAAACAATTTCTAAATATAAAGATTGGGAAACAAAATTAGCAGAGATTGTAAAGAATGCCAAAGATTGGGACATTGGTGTTATTGTTGGTGTGCCAGCTTGGGTGCAAATTATTATGGAACACGTTATTGAACATTATAAAGTAGATACCATTCATGATATTTGGCCAAACCTAAGAGCGTATGTTCATGCAGGCGTTTCTATTGAACCTTACCGTAAAAGTATTGCTAAACTAACCGCTTTTCCATTAATTTTTTCTGATACGTATTTAGCCTCTGAGGGATTAATAGCTTATCAAGAAAGACCAAACGCGGCGCAAGGAATGCGTATGCTATTGGACAACGGTATTTTTTATGAATTTGTTCCTTTCAATGAAGATAATTTTGATTCGGATGGAAACATGAAACAAGGTGCAAAAGCATTAACTATTAAAGATGTAGAGTTAGGAAAAGATTATGCTTTGCTGCTTACATCTTGTTCTGGTGCATGGCGTTATTTAATTGGAGACACTGTTCGTTTTACAGATTTGGAGCATGGAGAGATCGTCATTACTGGCCGTACAAAACATTATTTAAGCTTATGCGGCGAACATTTATCAGTTGAGAATATGAGTCGTGCTATTAAATTAACAGCTGACGATTTAAAAATTGAATTAAATGAATTTGCAGTAGCTGGCGTCCCTCATGGGACTTTATTCGCTCATCAATGGTATGTGGGTTCTAATAAGGCAGCTTCAGAAGAAGATATTAAACAACGTTTAGATTTTCATTTAAAAGAAATTAATGATGATTACCGAACGGAAAGAATTGCCGCTTTAAAAGATGTGTATGTAAAAGTATTGCCAGATGATGCTTTTATTGATTTTATGGCAAGCAAAGGGAAGTTAGGTTCAGCCAATAAATTCCCAAGAGTATTAAAAGGAAAATTATTAGAAGAGTGGCAAAGCTTTATTGCTAATTATAAAAAAACGTTTTGATTGTAAGTTTAATATATCAAGCAATTATTATTATCATCCTCCTTACCTTTTCGTTTGGACCAGCATTTTTTGCGTTAATAAATACAGGTATTAAGTTTGGTTATCGTACAGGTTCTTTTTTAGCGATGGGCGTAGTGTTAAGTGATTTCTTTTTATGCATGCTAGTTTGCTTCTTAGTTTATTTTGGGATGGCAAACTTATTGCATTCTTCCGAAACGCAAACTTTCTTTGCCATTATTGGAGGTATTATTTTAATTGTGTTTGGCGCTTTCTTTTTCAAGAAAGTTCCTGTAAAAACAGATGAAGCTATTGATATTGAAAATCAATTACCAAGTCCTAAGTTAATGTTACTAAAAGGCTTCTTATTAAATTTATTTAATCCAACAGTTTGGTTATTATGGCTGGCCAATGTAACGGCCATAAGTAAAACGTTGGATTACTCGATGATTAAAATGATTGCGTTTTTTAGCATCATATTAGGCGCAGTTTTAGCCGTAGAACTATTTAAAGTAAAGTTGGCAGGCAAAATTAAGCACTACTTAACTCCAAAAATTATGACAACTGTAAATTACATTACAGGTTCTGCATTAATTATTTTTGGACTCATATTAATTTACAATCACTATTTCAATAAATAATGGCAGCAGGCACATTTGACGAATTAAGAAAAAAATTAGAAGAGAGTGGCATGTCATTCCCTTATATCTATATGTTTAAGTTTATTATCAAAGCTGATAATAAGACCATGGCATTAGTAGAAGTTATATTTGATGATGACGCAGATATTATTCAAAAGCAATCTGCTAAAGGAAATTACATTAGTATTACTGTAAAGCAAGTTGTGATGAGTATCGATGAAATTATTACCATATACGAAAAAGCAGCAGAAATAGAAGGAGTGATGTCGTTATAATGCCAGTTTTTGAAATACAAAATAATCTATTATCAGTCAAAGTAAATTCGTTTGGTGCCGAATTATGTTCTGTTGTTTCGAACGAAACTGATATAGAATATATTTGGCAAGCAAATGAAAGTATCTGGGCGCGTCATGCACCCAATTTATTTCCTATTGTAGGTAAATTAAAAGGCGGTGAATTTCAGTACCAATCAAAAACGTATCAATTACCACAGCATGGCTTCGCTCGTGATAACGAATTTATTTGTGTTGAGCAAACTAATGATTATGTATTGTTTGAATTAACGGCATCTGATCAAACATTAGTCAATTATCCTTTTCATTTTAGCTTTCAGGTTGGTTATAAATTAATTGATAATAAAGTCATAACGAGTTACTCTGTTTTTAATCCTGATCATTGTGATTTGTATTTTTCAGTTGGTGCTCATCCTGCATTTAATTGTCCTTTGCAAAAGGATGAATTGTTTGAAGATTATGAATTGATATTTAAAGATAAATCTACTTTAACTATAAATACATTGAATGATGGATTAATTACTTCTCAAACAAAACAAATTGTGTTGAAAAATAATAAACTATCTGTTTCTAAACAGTTGTTTGATAATGATGCTTTGGTGTTAATGAATTCGCAGATAGATGAAGTACAATTGGTGTCAACAAAATCAAAACATGGCGTGTCTTTAATCTCAAAAGATTGGCCATTTTATGGTATTTGGACTAAGAAAAATACGGAACAATTTATTTGTTTAGAACCTTGGCAAGGAATTGCTGATAGTGATGATGCTAATGGAGACTTCACACAAAAAACCGGAATTATAAAATTAAAGTCAGAAGAAAATTACCATTGCTCATTTGATGTCGTATTTTTTTAAATGATGAAACAACAATTTCATAAGCCTTTATTTTTATTTAAGCTTCTGGGCTTTTGTTTGTTGTTTTTGTTTATGCATCGCCTTCTTTTTTTATTCATGTTTCATAATCAATTTAATGATGTTTCTTTTTTGGATTATGTAAAGGCATTTTTAATTGGAAGTTTAACAGATGCCATTGCCTCTATTTATTTTTTATTGCCCATGTGGCTCATCTTGCTATTTGGAAATATTGAAAGTAAAATCATTAAATATATTTCCCTAATATTTTTCGGCATTGGATTTTTTGCAATTTGTATTTTAAACTTATCCGACTTAGGTTATTATCCTATTACTAAAAAAAGAATGGGAGCAGAACTGCTAGATATTTTGCCAGAAGTTCCAGCTTTAATAAGTGCTTATCTTATAGACTACTGGTATTTAGTTATTTTACTACTCGTTTTTTTTAGTGCTTGTTTTTATCTTTTCAAGAAACAATTTTTTAATTATAAAAATAATCCAGAGAGTATTAAGGTTAAATTGATTAATTATATAATTGTTATACTTTTATTTTTGTGTGTTGCTAGAGGTGGAATTAAAGAAAAACCTTTTATACCTTTTGATATCCCAGTAATTGTGAATCCTACATTGCAGTGGTTGGCAAGCAATACGCCTTTTCAATTTTTACACACAATACAAAATAAAAATGTGCAAATTGAAACTTATTTTAAGCAAGAAGAGGCTGAAAAAATAATTGGGTTTCAAAAACAATTTGTTTCTAAAGAATTTAAAAAGAAAAACATCCTATTCATTATTTTAGAAAGTTTTTGTTCGGAACGCATTGGTCTTTTAAGTCCTCAAATGAATGGTTACACACCATTTATGGATTCATTATTGAGTAATGCCAGAACCTACAAATATGGCATGGCTAATGGCAGAATGACGATTGATGCACTTCCATCTGTATTGTCAAGTATTCCCTCTTTTATGGATAAAAATTATTGTTATTCAAATTACAGTAATAATAATGTGCATGGTATTTCATCTCTATTAGAAAAGGAAGGTTATACAACCGCATTTTTTTATGGAGGAGTGAAAACTACCTTTGGCTTTGAAAGTTTTACTAATATCAATTTCACTAAACAGTATTTTGATCAAAGAGATTACGACAGTAATTACGAAAACGAGGGATGGGGCGTTGACGATCATTTATTTTTACCATTTGTTGCTAGTAAATTAAAAACGATGCCTCAACCATTTTGCGCATCTCTTCTTACACTTTCTTTACATCACCCTTTCCCAATACCTGAACCTTATAAAACACTTTTAGATTCCATTAAAGACCCTATTAGAAAAAGCGTCAAATACACAGATTTATCTCTTCAATTATTTTTTAGTAAAATTAAAAATGAACCCTGGTTTGAAAATTCGATTATTGCTATTTGCGCCGATCATAATTCGAGCGGCTTAGGTTATTATGAAATTAATCCAGTAAATGAATTTTCAATTCCTATTTCATTTTATAGCTATGGAGATACTTCATTTAATAAAATACAAGATCATTCCATTTCTCAAATTGATATGTATCCAACTGTATTAGATTATTTAGGTTACAATAGGCCTTTTGTAAGTATGGGTAGCTCGGCGCTTTCAGCTAAAAATCATGTTACTATTAAGTACGTTGGGAATGGCTTGTTTCATTTATTTGATTACCCTTTTGCATTGGAATTTGATAATACATCTAAGAAAACAACTAAATTTTGGATGTTTAATGATAAAAGAAGTATCAAGGAAATGGTGATTGATGAAAGCAACAAACAAAAAGTAAACGAATTAACAGATTTTGTAAAAGATTATATTTAAGTATTTAGTTATCGAATTAATAAAAATCAATTTTGTATAAAGTCTTGAAATCAAGTTATCATAAATATATTGTTTTGTTGACCATATGTACCATTGGTTTACTATTTCAATTTAAAACATTAAATGAATTTCCACAATACAAACATAGTTGGGCCCAATGTGATAGATATGCTATAGCGCTTGGTTTTGTAAATAATGGGGGCGATTTTTTTCATCCTGAAACGTTTATTTACAATAATCAGTTTCCAGATGGTAATTTTATGACAGTGATGAAGTCATCTATCACATCGGTTGATTTTCCTATCTATGATTATTTGGTATCTTTTGTGATGCGTATTTCAGGAAGCACGGATCCTTGGTGTTTTCGAGTTTTTGTTTTTCTGTACAGTATTATTGGTTTATTTTTTCTGTACAAACTAACTACACTTTTTACTAATTCTGTTGTTAAATCTACTGTTGTGGTATTGTTTGCATTAACTTCACCAACCTTTCTTTATTACCAGGCTGGTTTTTTGCCAACTATTCCATCCTTGGCAAATTGTATGATTGCTTTATATTTTTTGTTTAAATTTTATAAAGAAAATACAAAGAAAGATTTTTATTGGTTCATCTTTTTTTTAACTATTGCTATATTGGCGCGTTTACCATTTGCCATTGTATTGGTTGCCGTAATGTGTTTAGAATGTTTGCTTATTATCAAAGCAAGAAAAATCCAATTTTTTAAATGGATTCTATTCTTTGTATCTATTGCATGTGTTGGCGCTTATTATAAGTATAACGAATATCTGAGGGCAGAATATGGTTCTTTGTTTTTGAATTATGTAATTCCAGCAACAAATTGGAACGATTTAAAAGACTTTATGATTGCCGTTTATGAACGATGGGCTTTTAAATATTTTTCGCATTTTCATTATGTGTTAATGATTATTCTAGGCATATTGATTTTGATAAATGCTGTCATGAAAAAAATCAGTCTATCTGATTTAGAAAGAAAACTAATTTGGTTGTCTGCAATTTTATTTTTCGGCTGCATACTTTATTATTTTTTAATGAGTTTTCAGTTTTTGGATCACGACTATTATTTTTTAGATACTTTTTACATGCCATTTATTCTTTTGGTGATATTGTTAGTGGTGAAAATGTCTTCTTTCCAAAGCACTAAAGCTTCTATTGTTGTAAATACCTGTTTATTGTTGCTATTTATTCCTGCAATAATATACGCAAACAAGGTTCAGGAGTCTGAAAAAACAAACCCTTCTCTTACGGCAAATGCCTTTAAAAATTCAGATCTGTTTTTAGATGCGCTCCAAATACCAAGAGATGCTAGAATATTAGTAATGGGTTCTGATGGACCAAACAATCCATTTATTTTAATGGGGCGAAAGGGATTTGGCATGGTTTATCCAGAACCTGAGCGTATTGCAAAGGGCTTAAATTGGCCTTATGATTATTTAGTGATTGAAAACCAAAAGCTAATTAATACAGTTTATCCTTACTATCCGAATATTTTAAATGAAGTTCAAAAAATAGCTAGTAATGATGAAATATCTGTTTTTATTAAGAAAGAAAATAATGAACTTAATGATTTCGATTCTTTTTTTAATTTAAATACTAAGTCAATTAAATTTGAAGAAATGGTTAGTTTTGATACTATTCCTAGCAATTGTGGCGGCGTAGATACATTAAGTGATTTTTGTTATAAAGGTAAAAAAGCAGGATTAGTTTTGCCAAATACAGAGTGGGGGTTTAATTATAGGATTGAAAATTTGAAATGTATGAACACGGCTCCTTCTATTTTAAAAATAAAAGCTTTTTTCACTTCAAAGGTTAATTTGGAGGAATGTTTACTTTGTGTTTCAATTAAGAGTGGTGATAAAGACATTTTGTTTTCGGCTAATAATTTGCAGTATTTTAATATAAATGAAAACTGGAACGGCAAAGAATTTATTTTTAATTTACCAAAAATTAGCGAGAAAGAATCAGCGCTAGCTGTGGTAATTTGGAATAGAGGAAAGAATACCTTGTATTTTGATGATTTTGAGTTAAAGGTATTTCAATAATCATCAAAATACAATTAAAGAGAATTTAAAAAAATGTTATAAATTTACATACTATGATACAACTATTAAAATCACGCATTCAAGCGTCTATTGATTTAAAAACATCTTTATTATCCAATGATGCTATTTTAAATAATGTACAAAACATTGTGAATGATATTGTAACGTGTTATAAAAATGACGGTAAAGTATTATGGGCAGGTAATGGCGGCTCTGCTGCTGATGCTCAGCACTTAGCAGCTGAATTAAGCGGACGTTTTTATTACGATAGACCACCATTGTTTAGTGAAGCATTACATGTGAATACAAGTTATACAACAGCTGTAGCTAACGATTATAGCTATGATGTGATTTTTAGCCGTTTAACCCAAGCCATGGGCCGTAAAGGGGATGTATTAATTGGTTTATCAACTAGCGGTAACTCAACTAATGTGATTAAAGCATTAGAAGTAGCTAATCAAATTGGAATGGTAACGGTAGCATTTACTGGTGAAACAGGCGGTAAAATGAAAGAATGTGCTAAATACTTAATTAATATTCCTTCTAAAGATACACCTCGTATTCAGGAATGCCACATGATATTAGGACATACCATTTGTGAATTGGTTGAAATTGCTTTATTCCCTAAACCTTAATACACTTGCTTAAAGAAGCGATTATATTAGCAGGTGGATTTGGAACGCGATTGCAAGCAGTTGTGAGCGATGTGCCTAAACCAATGGCTCCAATAAATAATGAACCTTTTTTAAATTATGTGTTTGATTATTTACTGCATTATAAAATAGAACATGTGATTTTATCTACTGGTTATTTAGCAGATAAAATTTCAGATTACTACAAAAACGAATACAGAGGAATTAAAATTTCGTATACTAAAGAAGAAACTCCCTTAGGAACTGGTGGAGGAATTCGTTTGGCTATGACAAAATGTTACACTAGTGATGTTTTAGTTTTAAACGGCGATTCTTTCTTTGATGTTAATATAACAGATCATTTCAATAATCATATTTTAAAACAATCTGATTGTAGTTTAGCATTGCGCAAAGTGGATAATGCTGCGCGTTATGGCACTATTTTGCTTGGTATTGAAAATGCAATTGAAACGTTTAAAGAGAAAGATAATATTGAGCAAGCTGGTTTAATTAATGGTGGCGTTTATATTTTAAATAGGAAGTTATATTTGAGTAAAACAAACGAAGCGGTTCCTTTTTCGATAGAGAAAGATTTTTATGAAAGTAGAATTAATGAATTACATATTTTTGGGTTTGAATACGATGGTTATTTCATAGACATTGGTATCCCAGAAGATTATAACAAAGCGCTTTTTTCCACATAGAAACATAGAGTAAGGAAAGTAGACATGTTTTTGCACTAGTCGCGTAGCTATGCGACTTTGAATAAATCTTGCTTGGGTTAAATTTGTTTTATTAAAATAACGTTGAAAATGACTTTAAAGGATTTAAATATAGATAGTACCTGGACTTTGTTTTTAGACAGAGATGGTGTGATAAACAAAAAGTTGGAAGACGATTATGTGAAACACACAACGGAGTTTGAATTCATAGATGGAACATTAAATGCACTGAGAATGTTAAACCCACTATTTAAAACTATTGTGGTTGTAACTAATCAACAATGCATTGGAAAGAAAATTATTTTCCCGCAAGATTTAGATTTGATTCATCAAAACATGATGTATGAAATTAACTACTTGAAAGGAAGAATTGATAAAATATATCATTCCCCTTATTTAGCAATCGAAAATCACCCTACACGTAAACCATCTATCGGAATGGCTTTGCAGGCGCAACAAGATTTTCCACATATAGATTTTAATAAATCTATTATGGTGGGAGATAGCATGAGTGATATGGAGTTTGGCAGAAACGCCGGAATGAAAACAGTTTATATTAGCCCAGAAGCAAAAGTAGATGATCGCATTGATTTTAATTTTAAGTCGTTGATTTATTTTGCACACTCATTAACGCAATAGCATATTTTGAAAGTATCAATCATAACCATCACCTATAATAGCGAATCAACCTTAATAGATACGATTGACTCTGTATTAAATCAAACGTATAAAGATATTGAGTACATTATTGTAGATGGAGCATCTACAGATAGTACTTTATCTATCATTCATTCTTACAAAGATAAAATAGCTAAAGTAGTTTCAGAAAAAGATAATGGCCTATACGATGCCTTGAACAAAGGCATTTCGATGGCTAGCGGTGATGTGATTGGTATTTTACATAGCGATGATTTTTATACTAACCATCATATTATTGAAAACGTAGTAAACACCTTTAAATTAAATCAGGCAGATGCTGTATATGCTGATTTATATTATGTAGATAAAAACGACACCAATAAAATTCATCGTAAATGGGAATCTGGACATTATAAGCATGGTATGTTTATGAATGGCTGGATGCCACCACATCCAACATTCTTCGTCAAACGTTCTGTTTACCAAAAACATGGAAGTTTTAATTTAGATTTAGTATCAGCAGCCGATTATGAATTAATGCTGCGCTTTATTCATAAACACAAAATTAAGTTGGCATACTTGCCTGAATTTGCGATCAAAATGCGAGTAGGAGGGAAGAGTAACGTCTCTCTTCAAAATAGGATTAGAGCCAATAACGAAGATAGAAAGGCCTGGAAAATAAACGGACTAAAGCCACATTTTTACACTTTGTATTTAAAACCGCTTAGAAAAATTATTCAGTTATTTAAAAAGTAAGATGAGTCTGGTAACAAACATAAGCCTTCGTATTGACTGGAGCGAATTAGATGTATTTGGACACGTAAATAACGTTGCCTTTAATAGATATGCTCAAGCGGCTCGTTTAAATTATGTGGATACCATTGGCTTAATGGAATTGCATAAAACGCAAAACATTGGTTTTATGGTAGCTGAAACCAATTGTCAGTTTAAAAAAGAACTATTATTTCCCGGTAATATTCACATTCAAACTAAAATTGATTTTGTTAAAAATACCAGTTTTGCTTTAGAGCATAGCATGACTAATGATAGCGGCGAATTAGTTGCCATAGCCAAAGATGTGTTAGTGGTATTTGATTTTAATAAAAAAGAAAAGTGTTTGATACCTGAAGAGATTAAAGAGAAGATTGTTTGATGATTTAAATGTAAAATATATTTTAGTCAGTTGTTGCATTCTTTCAAACAGCTTATATTGAAACTTCTCAGATAATTCCTTAAAGGGAGTATTTTCTCCATCTAATCTAATTAAATAAGTTTCTTCTGGTTTAGTATTTTCCAATATTATCTTTTTTTCGTTTGAAAAATAAATATCACTTAAATAATCGTCTTTTCTATTCATATAATAAATACTGCATGTTCTTTTTAGAGGATATGCATCTTTAATTTTAAAGGCTAATGACTCTTAGTGTTTTTACTCCATTCTTTAGGTATATTAAGAGGAATATGAAAGTGTCCGCTAAAACAAATAAAGTTTAAGTCTTTAGTTTTTTCAATTTCAAATTTAATGTTGCTGTACATGTAGTTTTCTCTTACTGGCGATTTAATGCACTTTACTTCTTAATCATTTATATAAATATTTAATCCTATTAAATAATTTTCTATTTTGGTGTAATTATCAACTCCTAAATATGAGATGTGTGCACCTCGATTTTCTAATAACCTATTTTGGAAATTTTTATATAATTTAATTTTTGTTTTTTTTGATGTACGTTTATTAATGGATTGTAATATATCTAAATCAACTTGTACCAAGTTTCTATTCTTTTTATCTTCATAATATTGCAAAATATCATTAGACTCCATATTATTAATTGATACTATATCTATTGGAATAAACCTGATTCTTTCATTAATTGGTAAATTATTATTTAAAAAATAAATTTTTCGTAAAAGCATGACTGTATTCTTCGACTTTTAAAAAAGAAGTAACCTTATATAGATAAGTTTTAACATTTTCCAAATAAAGATGGTCATTATAAACCTCCGTATATGCATGGAAATTCGGTAAATACAATGCTTTTATTACTCTTTAACAAGTCAATACATTTTGCTTGTACCGCTCCAAGTCCATAAGTTTCATGTCGTTCTCCGAAAAAATAAAAATTATAACTTGCTAAAGTTATAAAAATACTATCCCTCTCGTTAATCTGAAATAGATTTATACAATTTTTATTAAAATATGAATTATTCTGACTAATAATTGTCAGATTAAAAGTAATTAGGAATATCAGCAAATATGTTTTCGCCATTTTAGCTATCAATTTATCGTGGATTTGTATTCCTTCTTAACAAATATACAACCTCAAACGTTTGAAAATTTCTTACTTACCTTCTTTTGCAATCAGGCGTTTTAATAAGAGCGAACACTACCAATCAATAATTTGTTAATGTCATCTTCTAAACCTTCGGCTTAATTAATACACGCCATCTTAAGTTTCTTACTAACCAGTTACATTGCATTTGATGTATTGCATGAAAACGATAAGATACTCGCTGTACTTTTCCCTTTACGGTTATGTTGTAATGACGAATCAAATTACTTATTAAGCGTTTCTAAATTACGGTGTTCTGTTTTATTCAATTCTTCTTTTGATAAAGACTTGAAATAATCGTAAGTAATTTTTAAACCTTCTGCTCTGTTAACTTTTAGGTGTCCAACCTAAAATTTCCTTAGCTTTTGTAATATCTGGTCTACGTTGTTTTGGATCATCTTTTGGTAAAGCCAACGAAATTAATTTTTGATTAGAACCAGTTAGTTTTAAAATTTCATCAGCAAAATCTTTAATGCTAATTTCATCAGGATTTCCAATATTTACAGGTAAGTGATAGTCACTCATTAGTAAACGATAAATACCTTCTACTAAATCATCTACAAAACAAAAACTACGTGTTTGGCTGCCATCACCAAACATAGTTAAATCTTCGCCACGCAATGCTTGCCCAATAAATGCAGGTAATACACGCCCGTCGTTTAATCTCATTTTTGGTCCGTAGGTATTAAAAATACGAATGATGCGAGTTTCTAAACCATGTGTTTCGTGATACGCCATAGTTAAAGCTTCCATAAAACGTTTAGCTTCGTCGTAGCAACCACGTGGACCAACAGGATTTACATTCCCCCAATATTCTTCTGTTTGAGGATGCACGGCTGGATCTCCATAAACTTCACTTGTAGAAGCTACTAATACTCTTGCTTTTTTAACACGAGCAAATCCTAAAACGTTATGTGTTCCTAACGAAGAAACTTTCAACGTTTGAATAGGAATTTTTAAATAATCAATTGGGCTTGCAGGAGATGCAAAATGCAAAATATAATCTACATTTCCAGCAACGTGAATGTATTTACTCACATCGTGATTATAAAATTCAAATTGTGGTAATTTAAATAAATGTTCAATGTTTTTTAAATCGCCTGTAATTAAATTATCCATGGCAACAACTGCCATCCCTTCTTTAATAAAACGGTCGCATAAATGCGAACCTAAAAATCCTGCTGCTCCTGTAATTAATATTCTTTTCTGACTCATATGACTCATCTAATTGACTAATTAGTTCGTTTTAATTCCTATACAGTAATAGCTGTAACCTATTTTTTTCATGTCTTGAGGGTCAAAAATATTTCTTCCGTCAAATAACGTTTTTTGTTTTAAACGTTTACTGATTTCATCAAAATCAGGCACTCTAAATTCTGGCCACTCTGTTACAATTAATAAAGCATCCGCTCCATCTAATGTATCATACATATCTAATGAATAGCCAATCGTATCTTTTAATGTGTGTTGCGCTTCTTTCATCGCTACTGGATCGTAGGCAACAACACTAGCGCCTGCTTTTAATAATTTTTCGATAATTACTAATGATGGTGCTTCGCGCATATCATCTGTTTTTGGTTTAAATGATAATCCCCAAAGTGCAAATTTCTTTCCTTTTAAATCACCACTGAAGTGATTTTTTACTTTCGTAAATAATACTTCTTTTTGATTTTCGTTAACTTCTTCAACAGCATTTAAAATACGCATGTTGTATTTATTTTCTTTAGCTGTTTTAATTAATGCTTTTACATCTTTAGGGAAACAGCTTCCACCGTATCCAACTCCAGGATAAATAAATTTTGTTCCAATACGCGTGTCGCTACCAATACCTTTACGAACCATGTTTACATCAGCACCCATAATTTCACAAAGATTTGCCACATCATTCATAAAAGAAATTTTTGTAGCTAACATCGCATTTGCTGCATATTTGGTCATTTCAGCCGAAGGGATATCCATAAAATAAATTGGATGTCCGTTCATTAAAAATGGTTTGTATAATTTACGCATTAATTCTTCTGCTTCTGGTCTATCCACACCAACCACAATTCTATCTGGTTTCATGAAATCTTCAATGGCTGCGCCTTCTTTTAAGAATTCAGGATTTGATGCTACATAGATATTTAAATTTGAAGCGCGTTTTTCTAATTGTGTTTTTAAAGCACCTCTAACTTTTTCGGCAGTACCAACTGGCACGGTACTTTTAGTAACAACTACTAAAGCATTTTGAGCGTGCTCACCAATACTTGAAGCAACCGCTAATACATATTTTAAATCAGCAGATCCATCTTCATCGGGTGGCGTACCAACGGCAATAAAAACTACTTCAGCTCCTTGAATACTATCTTTTAAAGATGTCGAAAAATGTAAACGTTTTTTATCTACGTTACGTTTTACCAACTCATCTAAGCCTGGTTCATAAATTGGCAATATACCTTTGTGTAGATTATCAATCTTGTTTTGATCAATATCAATACAAGTTACGTCCATACCTACTTCGGAAAAACATGTTCCTGTTACTAATCCTACGTATCCTGTTCCTACAATTGCTACTTTCATAAATCTAATTTTATTATTTTACTAATTCTAATAAGTTATCTGTAATATATTTCAATGTTTCTTCATCCATTTCGGTATGCATAGGCAGAGATAAAACCGTTGCACATAATTTTTCTGTTACTGGAAAATCTCCGTTTTTAAATCGATCGCTTTTGTAGGCATTTTGCTCATGCAATGGAATCGGGTAGTAAATCATTGCTGGAATACCACGCTCTGATAATTGTTCTCTTAATTTTGTTCTATCAACACCATTTAATTGTAACGTATATTGATGAAACACATGGGTAGAATTTGTTGCTCTTACAGGTGTTTTAAATTTTGGATGGTTGGCTAATGCTTTGTCATAGTAGTCAGCAGCTTTATTTCTAGCAGCAGCATATTCATCTAAATGTTTTAATTTTGCTTTTAATACTACCGCTTGTATGGTATCTAAACGAGAGTTAACTCCTAACACATCATGCACGTACTGCACACTTTGGCCATGATGCGCCACCATGCGTAATTGTTTTGCAAGAGCATCATCATTTGTGTAAATGGCACCGCCATCGCCATAGCACCCTAAATTTTTACTTGGAAAAAAGGATGTACAACCAATAGTTCCGATAGTTCCTGCTTTTGCTTTTTTACCATCGCTAAATCTATAATCAGCACCAATAGCCTGCGCTACATCTTCAATCACAAATAAATTATGTTTTTTTGCTAAGGCCATAATACGTTCCATATCTGCACATTGTCCAAATAAATGAACAGGTACAATAGCTTTTGTTTTTGAGGTAATGGCTTTTTCTATCGCTTCAATATCAATATCAAAAGTGTCAGGATACACGTCTACTAAAACAGGAGTTAATCCTAATAAACCAATTACTTCGGCAGTTGCAACATAAGTAAAACTAGCAGTAATGACTTCATCACCTGGTTTTAAATCCAAAGCCATCATCGCAATTTGCAAAGCATCCGTTCCATTAGCACAAGGAATCACATGTTTTACATTTAAATACTTTTCTAAATCCGCTTGAAATTCTTTAACAGCAGGCCCGTTAATAAAAGCGGTGGTATTAATCACTTCTTGTATTCCTGCATCAACTTCTGCTTTTATTTTTTCGTATTGACCTTTTAAGTCAACCATTTGTATTTTTTTGGTAAGAGTCGCCATTCTATGCTTCAAATTGTATCATGCGAATATAATCAATTTGAATTTATTAAATTATAAATATTTGGAGCTTTTTCCCGCTTTTCGCTTTATCTTTTTGGTCATGAAAAATGCCAAAAAGGATGTCGCTGCAATCGGGGCTAAGGCTAATTCGTAGACCTGTCAGGTTTTTAAAACCTGACAGGTCTATTCGAAGAATTCATCCGAAAAATTCATGAGATAAACCTTTTCGCTTGCTCTCGTAAATGCCGTATACAACCAACGAATATATTCTACATTTAACATCTCTTTAGTTAAATAACCTTGGTCAATAAACACACAAGGCCATTGTCCACCTTGAGCTTTGTGGCAAGTGACTGCATAATTAAATTTAACTTGTAGGGCATTAAAATAGGGGTTTTTTCGTAAATAAGCCATTCGCAACCCTTTGATGGGTTCGTCAGCGACATCTTCCATCACGTTAGCAAATAATTCTTGCTGTTGATCTTTTGTTAACGAGGGTACTTCGGTATAAATGGAATCTAATAATAAATTTACAGTTAGTTCTGGTGTATTCTCGTAGTCGCTTAATTTTATGATGCATTCCGCAAAATTAAAACCGTATAATTCCTTGCGTCTTACAATTTTTTTAATTTCTAAACTATCTCCATTAGCAATAAATCCAGCTTCTGATTTTTCATCTAACCAAAAATAATTGTTTTTTACCACCATCATTAAATCGCCACCACACAAATCTTCGTCCATGTAACGAACTCGGGCGCGCACGGCTTGATTAAAAAGGTTTGCTCGTTTATTACTACGTGTTACTAATAATACATCGTTAAAACCATAGTTGCTATAAGCAGTATTTAAAGCATCTTCTAAGTCTTCACCAGTTAATCTAACTACATCTTTATGTAAACTTATCTTCGGGAATTCATCTTCAAAATTAACAATGCAATCTCGTAAATGAGTCGCATTTTTTAAAATTCCACTGGCATCTTCTTGTCTTGCTACTTGTTTTAATTCAATGTGTTTTATTTGTAAACTATAACTTGCTTTTAAGTAATCAATATTTAAAGCTGGACTTTCGTTGCTTCCAATTGGCGGTAATTGAGCAGTATCTCCTACTAAAATAATTTTGCAATTCGTGCCACTAAAAACATACTCTAATAAGCTTTCTAATAAACTATGATAAATCGAATCCGAGGCTGGATTATCTAATCCAATCATGGATGCTTCATCAACTACAAAAATGGTGTTGGTGTGTTTATTTTCGGCTAGCGAAAAGGCAACACCGCCATCGTGCGTTGGTATTTTTATAAATATTTTTTTATGTATAGTTTGTGCTGGCTTTTTTGAATAGTTTGATAGAACTTTGGCAGCACGACCTGTTGGTGCTAACAGTACACTTTTCCATTTAAAATTGGGTAACGTTTTTGATAGAGCCGCTACCATATTGGTTTTACCAGTACCAGCATAACCTTTTATGACCATGATCTCTCGTTCGTTTTTATTGATGATGAACTCTGATAGTAAAGCAATTAACGAAGATTGATCTGCGGTTGGAACAAAACTTAGATGACTTAAAAATATGGAAGTAAAAGAATTACTTGAGTTTAAATTATTCAAAATTAAAAATCAAAATTAGGACATTTGGCAACATTACGGCGTCCTTTATCTAAGCCCATAGATGTAAACATGGGTGTAACACCAATCATAAATTCTAAAGAGTTAGTAGCGGCAGAATTAATGCGGTTGATCGAATAATCGTAAGCAAAACCAGCAGTTACATTTTGCCAAATTCTTATTTGCATAATTCCCGAAATAAAATCTTTATTTCTGATGGTTGCGCCAACTCCAATTCTTTTTCTGTAATATGCCATCACGTTTAATTCTAAACTTGGGATATTAATGAATGAAGAGTGAATATGAATTGCAGGAACAATTGTAAATCCATTGTCCATAAAAATTCTTTTTCCGTATGATAAATACAACTGAGGTGTTAATACAGACTTGTTGCCAATTTGCTTATCGCCTTGTACTTGTCTTACTTTAAAAATTTGTTGAACAGATACATCGAAAAACATTTTTTTATTATAAATTCTGATGCCCGGAATAAAGTCGGGATAAGCATAAAAGTAACTTGGATAGGTAGCAGCATATACTGGATCAGATTCAGAAATAGTCCCTCTCGCAAGTGCAAATCTTTTTACACCAGCAAATACACCAAACGACATTGTGTATTTTGTGGTAATGGGTAAGTGTAATGTATAGGAACCATACAAACCAATGTTTTGAAAAATCCCTGCTTTTTCTTGAGATAAATAAACGCCTGCATTATGCCAACGCTTATAACTTCTTTCGGGTTTAAATGTATAATTAGCGCTTATGAAATTGGACGCTGGTGCATAATCAAAACCTACCCATTGCTTTCTCAGTCCAGTAATCACTTCTAATTTTCCATTAATATTACTACCTGCTGCTGCGGGATTATTACCATAGCTATTAAAGGTAAATTGCGTGTACTGCCCTGTTTGTTGAGCAGCACTTGTCAGATATAAAAACAAAAATATGTAGATGATATATTTCACTATCTGATAATACTTATTGGGCCTTTGATGAATTTGTTTTTATCTGTTTTTGAGAAAAATAAAATGTAATAGTAAGTTGCATCGGGTAGAGGTAGGCCTAAGCTTCTTCCATCCCAAGGAATATAAGTTAATGATTGATGATGTACTTGCTGCCCCCAACGGTTATAAACAAATAAATCAAAATCGGGAAAATTGTTAATGCGGCCAATACTCCAAGTATCATTAAATCCATCTGAGTTTGGTGTGAAATGTGTTTCAGGTGTTGGCTCACAAATAAGTTCTTCTATATTGAAATAGATAGTAGTATCTTTTCCATTGTCGGCAGTTACTTTTACCGAATACTCTCCAGGTTGTAATTCAGAAACGTTGTTTGTAATGGCTCCATTACTCCATAAATATTGAATAGGTAAAGATGTTGTAGTAGCTGTAACAGCTGCTTCAGCTAACACACATTCTTTTTCTGTTTTTGTAAAACTAACAGTCAAATCTTGTGCATTAGTTATAAGCGTAACATTAAGTATAATACATATGTAAATACATTTTATCATTTACAAAAATTTTGAATTAAATCGTTAGCAGCTTCAATTCCTTCTGTTTTAGCGGCATTTAAAGTTTCACAAGCATTTACATTATCTCCGTTTTGAGAATACGCATAGGTTAAAGCAATATAGGCTTCTGTATAATGTTGATCAATAGCGATTGCTTTTTTATAATCAGAAATAGCGGCTGTGTAGTTTTCGGAAATTTCATACCAATAACCTCTATTGTAAAAAGCCATTGCATAGTTTGGATTAATCGTAATACATTTATCTAAATCTTTAATTGCATTGGTATAATCTTCTAATAAGCCTTTGGCTAAAGCCATGTTATATAAGGTTTTTTCGTGATTAGGATTGAATTCTATCACTTTATTGAAGTATGAAATGGCATCTGGATATTTTTCTTTTTTTGCTGAAATCAATCCCTTCAAGAAATAAGCTTCGTAATAGTTGGGATTTAATTGCTGTAATTGAGAAATAGAAATGGTTGCCTCTTTTAACTGATTTAATTTTATTTGAGAGTAAGCTTTTAAATATAATATACTATCAAAATGAATTTCTGATGAATTCATCGAATTGATTTCATCAATCGTTAATTGATAGTTTTTTGTGCTGAAAGTTTCTTTTACTTTTTGTGCATTCGTCTGACTAGTGCCATAAACACTAATTAAAACAAACATCACTAATAAATATGTTAAACTTAATTTCAATTGTTTTTTAACTCATCACTTATAACTTATCACTCAACACTATATTTTTTCAACCCAATCACCATGTTCTTTAATTAAATCAATTAATTCATTCACGGCATTATCACTAGGCACATTTTTTTTCACGACTTCTTTCCCTTTGTATAAAGAAATTTTTCCTACACCTACACCTACATATCCATAATCCGCATCAGCCATTTCGCCTGGCCGTTTACAATACAACCCATAATACCAATCTTTATTCCTTTTAAATGATCGGTGCGTTCGCGTATTTTAGAAGTCGTTTCTTGTAAATCAAATAAGGTTCTTCCGCAACTTGGACAGCTAATGTATTCTGGTTTACTGATGCGAGTTCTTGTAGCTTGTAAAATTCCAAATGCAGTTGAATTAGCTACTTGTGGCGATGTGCAATTTTGTTGTTTTAACCATAAACCATCTCCTAAGCCATCTAGCAATAAAGCTCCAACTTCCGCTGATGAACCTAATTGAAAATCTTGCTCAGAAATGTCTTTATAATTTCGTTTAACGATAATTGGGAGTTGAATACCTTGCTCTGTTAATGAAATAAACAATCTTCTCAATTCAGGCATTGCATGAGGATTAAAACTATCCGCTATTAAAACAATATTTTTAGTGTTTTTTATTTTTGAAACAAATTCTGGAGTTAGCACTTCTTTTGTAACTGCCACAAAATTTAATTCAGGATGCGTTTTTTCGCTTTTAAAAAATTCTTCTCCGCAAAATAAAGGATATTGTCTTAAAGGATTTTCTAATTCTTTCCATGCTTCCGAATTATATATAATCCCTAATGTTCCAGGAATATCAAAATCAACATGGTTGTCACCTACATATACATAATCGCAAGCTAAATCATTAATATTCCATTTATCTAAAGGAACTGAATAGTTATAACCAACAGGGAAAAATGTAGCAGGACTAATACTTTCTCTTTCACTAAAATCAGCTATAATACGAGGCACGTTATGCCCACCAATATTATTTACAGAAACAGATTCTCTTCTTTGATAATCGTATGGATTGTAAGATAATTTTACTTTTCCATTCTCCGAATGCAAAGGCTCAATTGATTGATGTTGTTTTAATTTTTCTTCACTGTATCTATCTACAAGGGCCTTAGCTACTGGAATTTCAAATTCAGGATCTTCCGTTAACGAAACTCTTACTGTATCACCTAATCCATCTTCTAGTAATGCTCCAATCCCAACAGCCGATTTAATCCTGCCATCTTCCCCATCACCAGCTTCGGTAACACCTAAATGTAAAGGATAATTACGGTTAGTTTCTATCATTTTTTGAACTAACAGTCTGTAAGCTTGTACCATCACTTGCGTGTTACTTGCTTTCATCGAAATCACAATATTGTGATAGTTCAAGTCTTCACAAATACGTAAAAATTCAAATGCAGATTCTACCATTCCTAATGGTGTATCTCCGTACCTGCTTAAAATTCGATCGCTCAACGAACCATGATTAGTTCCAATTCGCATGGCTGTTCCGTACTCTTTACAAATATTTACTAATGGCGTAAAACGTTGACGTATCCTTTCTAATTCTTGCTCGTAAGCAGAGTCGGTATATTCTATTTCTTCAAACTTTTTCTTATCGGCATAGTTACCTGGATTTACTCTTACTTTTTCAATAATACGAGCTGCAAACTCAGCGGCGTTAGGAGTAAAATGGATATCAGCAACTAATGGTGTATTGTAACCTGCAGCTACTAATTCTTTTTTATGACTTCTAAATTTTTGCTTCGTTTATGCTTGGAGCTGTAATTCTCACCAACTCACATCCAGCTTCAATCATTCTAATGCTTTGGGCTACCGTTGCTTTGGTGTCCATAGTATCAGTGGTGGTCATACTCTGTAAACGAATAGGGTTATTGCCGCCAATGCCAATATCACCGATTTTTACTTCACGTGTTACAAAGCGTTTATATTCTGTTAACGAGTTGCTATATGGTAGGTATAATTTCATTTTGTTTCTTTTCTAATTCCCCTCCTTTGGAGGGGTGTCCGCAGGACGGGGTGGTTCTTAATTTCTTTGTGTTCTTTGCTTTATTTTCTCTGCCTCTTTGCGGTTAAGTGTTCATAAAATATCTTATACAAAATAGGTTTACTTGGACTCGCATCATTTTCAAAACTGGCTATTTGTAAGTTTAAAATATAAGTGCCGTCATCCACTTCATTTGGTACATAAATAAGTTCGGTAATTGTTTTTTGAAACTGTGTATTGCTTGGATATTGCCAGAAAGCATGATGTGCTACTAATTTTCCTTCATCATTTTCACGGTCAATAGATGGCATATCTATCAGTAAATGTTCAATGCCTTTTTCATTCAAAAAAACAATCGCGTCTTGTAAAATATAAGGCGGATTGGTGTTAGAATATTGCATCGTTAATTTATTTAACCCATTTGATAAAGTTCTAATTACTATCGCCTCAGGTTTTGTATTTTCTAAAGCAATTTCTAATTGTTTTTTGGTTATCACAAAGTCACCATTTTCAATTTGAGTTGGTAATAAAGTAATAACTTCTGCTAAAAACATAAATTGCTTTAAGCATTTATTTATGGTTACAAATTCTTTACTAATATGTCCTACACACTCGGTGTGAGTGCCATTTCCATGAGGATTAAAGGTAATATTTCTGAAATTAACTGAACCACCTTTGTTTACATCACCAATCCACGAACCGTTAGTTACTGGTTCTAATTTCATAGGTTCAACATACCATGCACTTGTGCAATTTTTATCATTGCTTAATGGAATCGAAATGTCAATTGGTTGATATAAATCAATCTTATAATCTTTTCCTTTATGAAAAACAGAAGCAATCATTTTTTGGGTTTAAGAGTTTAAAAGTACAAATTTTCGGTTCTTCGAATAGATTGTTTCAAAATAGTTTCATTTGAGTTTTAAATTAAATAGTTCTGCTTTTTCTAAAAAAGTCGCCAAATTTTCTCCAAATTCCAATTTTGTTGAATCTCTGAAAAGTAAATTTTGGAGGATTTTTGTAAAAATCTTCTTTTTAACAAAAAAAAGTTCAAAAAGTTTGATTTTTAATAAATTTGCTCTAACTTAGTACCCTAGGTATTTTAACTATACTTAACAAAAAACTAAAAAATTGGTATAACATGAAGAAAATTTTTACCACCCTAACTGTTGCTTTGGCAGCATTGACTAGCGTTTCATTCGCTCAGCAAGATCCGCAATTTACTCAGTTTATGCACAGTAAATTGATTTATAATCCTGGTTATGCTGGTACAAGCGAGGCCATTTGTGCAAACGTTTTGTATCGTCAACAATGGGTAAATTTCCCTGGTGCTCCAAAAACAGGTTTATTAAGCTTTGATATGCCAATTGGTAAATTGCCAATTGCTATTGGTTTAAACGTTATGACTGATCAAATTGGTTATTCTAAAACATTATTTGCACGTTTAGCTTTAGCTTATAACCGTCACATTGGTGCTGGTGTTTTGGGTATTGGTATCGATGGCGGTGTTTTACAGCAACAATTTAATGGAACATGGATTACTCCAGATGGTCCAGGAGTAGATCCTTCAATTCCAAATTATGATAATGGTGGTTATGCTTCTTATGGATCAAATGCAAATCTTAACAAGTTAAGTTATGATTTAGGTTTTGGTGCTTTCTATTCAATTGCTAATAAAATGTATGTGGGTATTTCTTCTACTCACTTAGCAGCTCAAGATTTAGTAGCAGGCGGTGAAGGTAATGTTAGATATCAATTAGCTCGTCACTATTATATAGTTGGTGGTTACACATTTAATTTAGGTGAAGGTGGTAAACACGGTATTAGTCCAAATGTAAAAGTAAAATCGGATGCTGCTTCAACTCAGTTAGATGTTAACTTAACTTATATATATAATCAATCTTTTTGGGTAGGTGTTTCTTACCGTATGCAAGATGCAATTGCTCCAATGTTAGGGTATAAATTTACAAAAGGCGGTGTTAAAGGCTTAAAAATTGGTTATTCTTATGATTTAACTACTTCTAAAATTAAAGGCTTTAGCTCTGGTACTCATGAGGTTATGTTAGGTTACTGTATGGTTCCTAAAAACAAAAACAAAGTAACTAGTTACCAAAACGCAAGATTTTTAGATTAAATTGTAACCTTTTAAAAAAAAGCACGTTTAAGTCCCTTACAAACTTTATTTTTATTTGTTGATAACTTGTTAATAAAGCGAATTGTCACTAAAATCAAAATTTGGGATTATAAACAACAAGAAAGCGAAATGAAATCCATTACAAAAATTTCACTAGCTTAAAAACTAAACAAAAGCACTATGAAAAAACTGATTGTATTAGCTTCGTTCATTGCCGTTGTTACTGGTTGTAACAAAAAGGCAGGAGAGTTAGTCGGCGCTGAAGGTAGAGAACAATGGTTCCAGCCTGATCCATTCGGTACCTTGTACATTCCTATGGGTAGTTACCATATGGGGCCAAGCGACGAAGAGATAACGATGGCTCACACAGCTAAATCTAAAATGGTTTCCGTTCAGGCATTCTACATTGATGATTCTGAAATCTCTAATAACGAATACCGTCAGTTCGTAAATTGGGTGCGCGATTCTATTGCACGTAAATTATTATTAAATAATGGTTTTGAAGAGGATTTTGGTATTCCTCAAGATGCCTTCTTACAAATGTGGCCTGAGTATATTGGTGATAACAATTTACAAGATCCATATTTAAACTGGGAAGAGAAAATTAAATGGAATAGTGATGAAGAGGATTACCGCTTAGCATTACAGCCATTATATTTACCAGAAGGAGAGCGTTTTTATAACCGTAAGGAAATTGATGCTCGTAAATTAAACTTTGAATATTACAGAATTGATATTCGTTTAGCGGCTTCAAAATCTAATCGTTTTATCCCTCAAAAATCATTAGATATTCAAGATGCTTCTCATGAATACAAAAAAGCTGATTATATCAATGGTGTACATTTAAATGATGGACAAAATGGTATCCCAGGTCAACCTTCTACTCCAGTAGGTAAGCCCGACCAAGATCCTAAAACATTAGGTACTTATAACGTTGAAGATCAAGTTTCTGTTGGCCAAGGTAATTATGTTCCTCGCGAAAGAAAAGGTGTTGACCGTTCAGTATTTATTTTAAAAGATGTTATTAATGTTTACCCTGATACATTAGCTTGGGTTCATGATTTCACTTATTCATTTAATGAACCAATGACTAACATGTACTTCTGGCATCCAGCTTATGATGATTATCCTGTAGTTGGTGTAACTTGGAAACAAGCACGTGCATTCAGTATTTGGCGTTCTAACTTATTAAATAACTATTTAATTGGAAATGGAATGACTATCGTAAACGATTTCCGTTTACCAACTGAGTCTGAGTGGGAATATGCAGCACGTGGTGGAAACGATTTATCTCCATATCCTTGGGGAGGTCCTTACATTCGTAATGCAAGAGGTTGTTTCTTAGGTAACTTTAAACCAATGCGTGGTTCTTATATTGATGATGGTGGATTCCACTCGGTGTATATCTACTCTTATAACCCTAATGATTACGGTTTATATTGTATGGCTGGTAACGTATCTGAATGGACAAGTAATGCATTTGATGAATCTGCTTATGATTTTGCACATGACTTAAACCCTGATTACGTTTACGAAGCACAAGATAAAGATGCTAACGTATTAAAACGTAAAGTAATTCGTGGTGGTTCTTGGAAAGATGTAGGTTATTACTTACAAGTAAGTTCTAGAACTTACGAATACCAAGATACAGCGAAAGCCTATATCGGATTCCGTAACGTAATGACTTATTTAGGTCGTGCAAAAGGAGATGATAACGGTAAAATTTTAGACTAAAAAACACAAACACAAAATAAACACAACCAAAAAATCAAACAATCACTAACTAAACAAAAAAAAGAGCTATGAGCAAACTTCCTAAAGTAACCGGTTTTAAAAAGTACTTACACTTAGCATCATGTTTTGGTGCAGCTATCGTAATCGTTGGAGCGTTATTTAAAATTATGCACTGGCCAGGTGCTTCTGCTGCCTTAATTGGTGGACTAGGTACTGAGGCTGTATTATTCTGTCTTTTCGCTGTGGATATTCCACATGAAGAATATGATTGGTCATTAGCATACCCTGAATTAGGTGGTATGGGTGGTCATGAAGAAGAATCTCATAAAATTGATAGTGGTTTACCTGTTTCAGCACAATTAGACGCTATGTTAGCTGATGCTAAAATTGGGCCTGAATTAATTGAAAGTTTAGGATCAGGTATGCGTGCTATTGGTGATAACGCTAGTAAAATGGCTGATATCAGTAATGCAACTGTAGCTACTAACGAATATGTTGATAGCGTTAAATCTGCATCTAAAAATGTATCTCACTTAGCTGATACTTATAGTAAAGCCGCAGAATCTATTTCTAGCTTAGCAGAATCTAATGATGCTGGTTCATCTATTGGAGCTTCTTTAAACTCTGTATCTAAAAATTTATCTGCATTAAATGCTACTTACGAATTACAATTACAAGGTTCTCGTGGTCATTTAGAAGCTACTGAGAAATTCTACGGAGGATTAGGAGAATTAATGAAAAACTTACATGATTCAGTTGAAGATACTAAAAAATATCGTGCTGAAATGTCTCAATTATCTACTAATTTAACTGCACTTAATACCATTTATGGTAACATGTTAGGTGCTATGAATTTCAATAAATAATAGTTAATCCACTACGAAAATGAATGAAAGAATCTCTTTCATTCATTTTCTATAAAATTATTTAATCATTTTAATCTAAAAAAAATAGTATAGTATTATGGGAGGCGGTAAAGAAACACCAAGGCAGAAAATGATCGGTATGATGTACCTTGTATTGACAGCGCTTTTGGCGATGAACGTATCTAAACAAATTTTACAGGGTTATATTTCTGTAAATGAAAGTATGGAGCGTTCTAAAGAAAATTTAGAAGCAAATAATAAACGTGTTGATGAAGCATTCAAAAGCACAATAACAGGTAATGCTGGTGCAAAACCTTATTATGAAAGAGCTGTTGAAGCACAAAAGGAAATTAAACAAGTTTACGATTACATTGGCGAATTAAACAATATCATTATTGGCGCTACACATCAGGTAGACGCTAAAATGGCTGATACCATGCAATTACGTTACATGGAAAAAATGGACGATTATGATGTTCCAAGTCATGAATTAGGTATATCTGAACCAAAAGAGCCAAAATCTGGGCCACACACAGCGGCTGAGTTAAGAGATAAGTTAACTGGGTTAAGTGATAAGTTAGTTGCAATGCTTGATAAAATGCAAAAAACTGACGGACAACACTTATTGAAGGAAGATTATGAAGCGATGAAAAAGAAGTTTATTTCTATTAAACCAGTAGATAGTAAACGTGTTGAAGATGGTATTGAATTTAACTGGGCTATGGATAATTTTTATCATTTACCATTAGCAGCAGTTGTAACTAACTTTAACAAAATGCAAGCTGATTTAAAAAACGTTGAAGCTGAAGTTTTACAAGTTTTTTCTGGAGCAAGTGGGAAATTAGCCATTAAGTTTGATGCCATTAAAGCACGTGTTGTTGCTCCATCTTCATACATTGCAGCTGGTCAGCCATACGAAGCAGATATCTTCTTAGCAGCTTCTTCTTCAAAATTAGCAGCAGGCGATATGGAAATTTTAATAGGAGTAGATTCAGCAGCAGCAGCTGGTGGAGCTAAAGGTACTCTTGTTCCTGTAGTTGGTGGTGAAGGTAAATACTCTGTTGGTACTGGTGGCGAAGGTGATCAAGAGTATAAAGGAGTTATTAAATATAAAAATCCTGATGGAACTTTTAAATATTATCCTTTTGAAGGTTCATATAAAGTAGCAAAATCAGGAGCGAGTGTATCTGCAGATCAAATGAATGTATTTTATGCAGGTGTTCCAAATCCAGTTACAGCAGCAGCAGCAGGTATTTCTCCAGCTGATATTAGTGTAAGCGCTACTGGTGCTGGTGTTAGAGTTACTCCAAAAGGTGCTGGTAAATACGAATTCAATTTTACTGGAACAGGTGACTGTATGGTTTCTGTTTCTGCAAAAACTAAAGATGGTGTTAAATCTCAAGGTCCTCCAGTTAAATTCCGTGTAAAACCATTACCAAAACCTGAATTAAAATTAAGCGGTAAATTTGCTCCTCAAGAGTTAAAGAAAAGCGAATTATCTATGATCAGCGGTTTAGGTGCTGGTGCTAATGGTTTCGATTTCCAAGCTAACTATGTAGTATTATCATGGGAAGTTGTAGGTAAAGCTAATGGTAAATTAGGTTCATCTGCAGGAAATGGAAATAACTTAGACGCAACAGGTAAGCAAGTGTTAGCAAAAGCAGACGTTGGTTCAAAAGTATACATTGACGCTAAGATTAAAGGACCAGATGGTAAAATAACTTCTGTTACTTCTGCTATCAAGGTAAATAGATAATTTAATTTAAAATGAGTAATATGATAAGGTTTAAACATGTTTTATTTACAGCTATTTTCTATATAGTAGCTTTAAACGTAAATGCCCAACAAAGTGTTTTCCAACCAGGAGATTACAGAGATGGAATTTATGACAAAGAAAACTCCAACAACAGACGTTTTATTCCTTACACTCACCTTCGTGAAGGTGATGTAACTTGGGAAAAACGTGTTTGGAGAAAAATTGATATGCGTGAAAAGCAAAACCAACAATTATATTACCCAAAAGAGCAAGTAGTAAGTAGAATATCTTTAATGCAGGTAATTTCTAAGTACGTTTTGGCAGGGCAAATCATTGCTTTTGCTGATGAGGAATTTCTTCAGCCTTATGAATTGTCTTTTATTAAGGACAAAATGGTAATTAGAGAAGATTCTGCAGAGGTTGAAGAATATGGACCAGATGGAACACCTTATATGGTTAAAAAACCAGGTGCGGTTGATTCTACATGGACATTTGAATTTTTCTCTTCATTAGGTTTAAAAGAAGATTGGTTTTTTGATAAACAAAAATCGGTTTTAGAAGTACGTATTTTAGCAATGGAATTCAACGTAATTAATCCTAAACGTGTTGAATTAGGAGAATTTCCCTTGTTTTATACATATTTCCCTGCTTGTCGTCCGTTTTTTGCTAAGCATGAAGTGTATAATGCTAAAAATGACGCTGAACGCAGAACATTTGAAGATATTTTTTGGAAACGTCAATTCTCTTCTGTTGCTACAAAGGAAACCAACGTGTATGATAGATCCATTGACCGTTACTCAAAAGGTATTGATGCATTATTAGAATCTGATCGTATTAAAAACGATATCTTTAGATGGGAACATGATTTATGGCATTTCTAATTTGATATAAAATTAAAAAGCTCCTAAGAAATTAGGAGCTTTTTTTTATTTAATAAATTGCAATTTATTTTAATTGAAATAAACTTCCGCCTTTTTCAAATAGTTTATCAACTCGCTTTTCAATTTCAGGATTTTTTTCTAAAACTGGAGCATGATGAGGTTTAATACGCGCATCAATAATTAGATTGTCACAACCAAAATGTTTGTATTCTGTAAATGAATTTATACCATATACATCATGACTAGGATTGGAACGTGTAAACGTTACCCATAACCAGTTTTTTAATGTAGCTGCTGTAAAATTTGAATCATCAACTACAACAATCATTGGAAAGCCTTTTAAATCAATGTTTTTTTGTTTTATTTCTTCATTGAAGCTATTAAACTCTTGCTTTGCTTTATCGTATGTTTCAAATTTATGACCTTGTAAAACTAATACCCCAGGAAATACAACTTGAGGATTAGTGAATGATTGAACCTCGTTGAATGAATTTGAAATTTTATGTTCTAAGCTTCTCACTTTTTCTCCATAAGCAGCTACTACTAATTTACTACCTGAATTTAAACCTGTACCACTATAATCTAATGTATCAATACTTGTATTGGTTTGAAAATGCAAATCACGTTTTAAATTAATTCGCTCCAACATATATTGATAAAACTCGGTTTCGTGATGTGTTGAAAGTTTTGATGAAGTAGTATTATTTTCTTCAGCAGTAATAAATAAATACTTTGCTAAACTCAATTGCCCTTTACCTAAAATGTGATTGGCAATTGTTAATAATTCTGCTGGTTGTTTCGTTTGATTATAGGGCGTATAACGCTCGCTACCAATTGCCAATAATAATGGATGAACTCCAGCAGCATCTACCGCATGAACTTCTTTTACGCCAGGCAATTCGTGTTTAATGGCGTTGCCTGTTAATTCATGAATGATTTGTCCGAAGCTAGTGTCTTCTTGAGGTGGACGACCAACAACCGTAAATGGCCAAATAGCATCTTGTTTGTGATACACTTTGTGTACTCTCATTAAAGGGAAATCATGCTTTAAACTATAGTAACCTAAATGATCTCCAAATGGTCCTTCGGCTTTATTTTCGTTTGAATAAACTTCACCAGTAATAACGAAATCAGCATCAGTGCTTACACAAAATCCATCTTGATAAGTATATCTAAATCTCCTATTTCCTAAAGCACCAGCAAATGTCATTTCGCTTAAGCCTTCGGGTAATGGCATTACAGCAGCTACCGAATGACTTGGTGGCCCGCCAATAAAAATAGATACTTTTAACGGCTTACCTAATTTATTAGCTTTGCTTTGATGCACTCCAATACCACGATGTAGTTGATAATGCAATCCAATTTCTTTATTTAAAATGTAATCGTTACCATTTAATTGAATACGATACATGCCCAAATTGGCATTCATTATTCCCGGCTTATCAATGTCTTCACTATATACTTGAGGCAGTGTAACAAACGCACCGCCGTCCATTGGCCAATGTTTAATTAAAGGGATTTTATCAATCGTTGTTTCTTTATATAAAACAGGTTTTAATAATGGGTTTTTTAATGGCAAAGCAGACAAAGCTGTTAACGAAACATTAGCATATTTAAATGGATTTTTAAGTGCTTTAACTGGGTTGTTTTTTATTTCAATGAGCGTTTGAATTTTTTCAAGCGTATCTCTAAAAATAAATTTACTTCTATCTAAAGTCCCAAAAATATTGGATGCACATTTAAATTTTGTTCCTTTGACGTTTTCAAATAACAAGGCTGGACCGCCCATTTCGTGCACACGCAAATGAATAGATGCCATTTCTAAATTTGGATCTACTTCTTCTTTAATTCTAATGAGATGATTGTTTTTTTCTAAATCATCTAGACAGGCCTTTAAACTCTTATATCCCATATTAATATTAACAGCTTAAATATAAAGAGGTTTAGGTTAATAACCGTTTATTAAAAATAATCTTTATGCACATACTAAAAACATATTTTTTTCGTAACTTGTATATAAAATATTACCATGCAAAAAGCAATCATAGAAATAAAAAAACCTTGTAGGGTGAATTTGAATTCGATGACTCCTGATGAAAAGGCAGGTTTTGTTCAGTTTGTGAAACCTCAGTTATTGATTTTACACAAAAATCAACTGAAGAAATAACTTCGTATTTTCAAACGTATAAAACCGAAAAAACCTGTGGCATATTTAAATCCGAGATTGTAAAAACTGACAATAAATTAGATGGTTTTATTTCGTATTTATATCATAAAAAATTAAAATTTGTCGCCGTATTGATTACAAGTTTATTGATTATTACAGGCTGTAAAACAAAAAAACATGTTACCAGTTATGGTACTCCAAGACTTTTAGATGAAAAAATAAATTCTATTGAAAACGTAAAATAAATTGTATTATGAAACCTTCTTTTCAAGTAGAAATAAAAAAGCCTTGTTTTGTAAATTTGGATTCAGTCATTGCTGATGAAAAAGGTAAATTGTGTTCTGTTTGCCAAACATCAGTAATTGATTTTACGAATAAATCTCCCGAAGAAATTGCGGCTTACTTACAGAATAATAGTGCGAAAAGTAACTGCGGTACTTTTAATAGTTGGGATGTAAAAACAAATAGTAAAACAGATCAACTTATTTCGTATTTACAAAGTAAGAAACTGAAATTTTTAGCAGTATTTGTTATTGGAGTATTAATTTTAACGGGTTGTAGAGTTAGAACAAAAGGTGTTGTGTCGCACGGACAAAATCCTCGTTCATTAAATGAAACATTACAATCTATTGAAAATGTAAAATAATAAAATATGAGTTCTCAGCATAATAAAAAAATTGCCCTCAAATGGTTTGAAGCTTTTAATGAGCACGATTTAGAAAAATTATTATCGCTCTATAATGATAATGCACAGCATTATAGCCCGAAGCTAAAAATTAGAATGCCTGAAACTCAAGGGTTAATTAAAGGCAAACAGGCGCTGCGTGCGTGGTGGAAAGATGCCTTTGATAGATTACCAAGTTTGCAATACGAGGTTATAAAATTAACAGCAGATGACGAGCAAGTGTTTATGGAATACATTAGACAAGTTGCTGGAGAAGAGAATTTATCGGTTGGTGAAGTGCTTCAAATAGATAATGGATTGATTGTATTTTCGAGAGTTTATCATGGTTAAAAAATTAACAGCTATTAACTAGTCATAAATTCGATATTTCTGTATCTTAGACTTCGTAATGAAAAAGCTATTTTTACTTCCTTTGTTTTTATTGATAACTATTAAATGTTTTAGTAGTTACATCTTAATTCCAATGGATGATACGCAAAAAAATCATTTAAAAGCTTATGGAATTGCTTATTGGGCATTGAAGGGTGAATTAGAAATACAATGGTTAACTAATTACAGAGGCGGTAGTTTTTTAATTCCTAATTCGAAACCTGTTACAACAGAGTGTACCATAAGAGGAATTAGTTATGAAATTATTTCAGATGCACAATCCAACGGCATATTAGCAGAGATTGCAAATCCAGAAGTAAACCAAGATGCGGTTAAATTAGAAAAGGCCCTAAAATTGCGGTTTACTCCCCAAAAATAAAACAACCTTGGGATGATGCTGTAACATTGGTATTGAAGTATGCGGAAATTCCATATGACGTTGTATATGATGAAGAAATCTTGTCCGATAAGTTAAAGGATTACGATTGGTTGCATTTGCATCACGAAGATTTTACTGGGCAATACGGTAGATTTTATGCAAGCTTTCATCAAACAGCCTGGTATCAAACCGAGGTTAAAAACAATGAAGAAACTGCTAAAAAATTAGGCTTCACCAAAGTATCACAATTAAAATTAGCAGTTGCAAAAAAAATAAATGATTACGTATTTACTGGTGGTTTTTTATTTGCCATGTGCAGCGCAACGGATAGTTATGACATTGCACTTGCGGCTGAAGGAATTGATATTTGTGAATCGATGTTTGACCATGATCCTGCCGATGCGGCAATGAATAAAAAAATTGATTATACAAAAGGCTATGCCTTTGAAAAATATCAGCTAAGCACTAATCCTTATGAATACGAATTTTCGACTATTGATGCAACAACACCAAGACGACAATACGGTATGAATAAAGATAATGATGTTTTTACCTTATTTGAATTTTCTGCTAAATGGGACCCAGTACCAACCATGTTATGTCAAAATCATGAACAAACCATTAAGGGTTTTTATGGACAAACAACTGCTTTCACAAAAACATATATCAAGAAAAATATTTTAATTTTAGGAGAAGCTAAAGCTTATAATGAAGCGCGTTATATTCACGGAGATCATGGTAAAGGAACATGGACGTTTTATGGTGGCCACGATCCAGAAGATTATGAGCATAGAGTAGAGGATCCACCAACGGATTTAAGCTTGCATCCAAATTCTCCAGGATATAGATTGATTTTGAATAATATCTTATTTCCAGCAGCTAAAAAGAAAAAACAAAAGACTTAGTCATTGGACTTCGGCTACGCTCAGTCCCCTATGTTTTAATGGTGGCTGAGCGGAGTCGAAGCCACCCATTCACTCACTAAAATAACTTCGCACTTCGTCTCTTAAGTTGTAACGGCTAGCCATTACTTCCCCATAAGCACCAGCGCTTCTAATAGAAATGATGTCACCACGTTTTGTTTCGGGCAATTCAACCGCTTTGCCAAAGCAATCGCTGCTTTCGCATATTGGGCCAACAACATCGTATTTAATGGTGTTTTTTTCTTTTGAAGAAATATTTTCAATCACGTGAAAAGCTTGATACAATGCAGGTCGGATTAATTCTGTCATGCCAGCATCTAAAATAGCAAAGTTGGTATTAATTCCATTTTTAATGTATAATACTTTACTAATTAAGCTGCCACATTGAGCTACGATGGCTCGCCCTAATTCAAAATGCAATTCCTGATTTTTTCTTAATTCAATAAAGTCGTTAAATACTTTAAAGTAGGCTGCAAAATCGATAATAGCATGCTTGTCGGGCTCGTGATAATTAATACCAACGCCGCCACCAACATTAATGATGGGTAAATCGAAACCTTTATTTAAAAAGTAGGTGTTAATTTCGTTTACTCTCGAACATAATTTTTTAAATGGAGATAAATCAGTTATTTGAGAACCAATATGAAAATGTAAACCAATTAATTTTAGGTTAGACAATTGTTTTAATTTTTCAATTACTGTTTCAAATTCATAAGGATTAATCCCGAATTTATTTTCTTCTAAACCTGTTGTAATGTATTTATGAGTATGTGCATCTACATTAGGATTAATGCGTAATGCAATTGACGCTACCTTATTTTGTTTCGCTGCTAATTCATTAATCACATCTAGCTCTTGCAAACTTTCGCAATTAAAACAAAAAATATTTTTTTCTAAAGCGTAATTAATTTCATCATCACTTTTTCCAACGCCTGCAAATACAACTTTTGAGGAATCAAATTTGTTTTCAATAGCGCACTTTACTTCATTGCCACTCACACAGTCTGCACCTAATCCATTTTTTTGAATTAAGTCAATAATTCGAGAGTTAGTATTTGCTTTAAAGGCGTAATGAACGTGATAATTATATTTAGAGCTTTCTGCTTTCGCAACATCTAATGTTTTTTGCAGTAGCTGTAAATCGTAATGATAAAATGGTGTTTTATATTGCGATACATTTTCGAGTATTTTTTCTGTCAACATATTTGCCAATTGTTAGTATCCAAATAAACCTTTATTTAAAGCCACTAGAGCATCCTTCTTGTGAATAGAATTTACAAGTACACTAATGTTGTTGGAACTCCCTCCATAAGACACCATTCGTAAAGGAATGTCTTTTAAAGACTCTAATACTTTAAAGCCATAGCCTGCTTTGTTTTTCGGTAAATTTCCTACAATACAAATAATAGTTTGCTCTTGCTCAATTTCTACTTTGGCAAATTCTTCCAACTCTTTAGTAATTTCTTTTAAGTGTTTCATATTATCTATCGTTAATGATACTGCAATTTCAGAAGTAGTAATCATATCAATAGATGTTTTGTAACGTTCAAAAATTTCGAATACAGCACGCAAAAAACCATGCGCTAATAACATTCGGTCGCTTTTAATATTAATGGCACAAATGCCATCTTTAGCTGCTACAGCCTTTAATCCTTCTGCGGCATTAATATTTGATATGCGTGTCCCTTTGGCATCAGGTTGCATGGTGTTTTTTAGTAGTACAGGAATGTTTCTTTTTTGAGCAGGTAAGATACAAGTAGGGTGTAAAATTTTTGCACCAAAATAAGCTAACTCTGCTGCTTCATCAAAACTTAATTCGTGAATTGGATGTGTTTTTGAAACTACACGAGGATCGTTATTGTGCATACAGTCAATATCCGTCCAAATTTGTACTTCATTGGCTTTAATAGCAGCGCCAATAATGGATGCTGTATAATCACTCCCACCACGTTTTAAATTATCAATTTCTCCAAAGGCATTTCGGCAAATGTATCCTTGAGTAATAAATAAATTAATGTTTGGATATTTGTTTAATTCAGCCTCTAAATTTTTTTCGATGTAGGTTAATTGAGGTTCATCATTTTCATCAATACGCATAAAATTTAATGCTGGCAATAAAGCCGAAGGAATGCTTATTTCCTGTAAATGAAAGTAGAATAGGGCAGTACTTAGTAATTCTCCCTGAGCTAAAATTGCTTTTTCTTCATTTACTGTAAACATATCTAATGTAAATGAACGGAGGTAATTAAAATGGTTTTTAATTAAATCGTTCCCTTTAGTTTTAAATTCAGGCGAACTAAATAATTGATCAACTTCATTCACATAAGTAGATTCTAATTTATTAATAAGTGCATTAGCATTATCGCTTTCTTTTTTATACAGTGCATTGCATATTTCTACCAAGGCATTTGTTGTGCCGCTCATGGCTGATAAAACAACAATCTTTCTTTCGGGCGAAGAAATGAGTTGCACTAAGGCCTTCATTCGCTCTGCAGTTCCAACACTTGTTCCTCCAAATTTTAATATATTCATGATTAATGTTATTTAATGATTTTGAATCCTGCTTTATCAGGAGTTTTAAATTTAAGAATGTTTATTGGTTTTTTTTGAATGTGTGTGAATCAATCCCTGATTCTGGCACACGAAATTAAATATGGCTCGGGCGAGCCTTACGTTTACACTTAGATTTTATGTAAAGGATGTTTTTCATTAATTCGATGCAAATAAACACATTAAAATATAATTCACAAAAAAACGCCTCAAATAATTTTGAGGCGTTTTAAATTTAACTCATCAAATATTATTGTTTTAAAACTTTATAAGTTTTGATAGCATCCTTTGTTTCTAATTTTAAATAGTAAATCCCATTTGCTAAATCAGAGATATTAATAGATTTAGAAATTAATCCATTTCCTTCTATTACATCATTTAAAACAACTTTTCCATCAATAGAAGTGATATATAGAACTCCTTTTAAATCTGATGCAGTTGTTAAGTCTAATGTAAATATGCCAGTTGTTGGATTAGGGTAAACGTTAAAATTTAAATCATTTGTTAATTCTTCAATTCCAACACAAGCATTTACTGTTAATGTATCTTTTGCGGTATTTGAACATCCGTTTGATCCAGTAATTGTATAAAGGATAATATGTGAACCTTGTCCCGCTTGATTTGCAGAAAAAGTATTAGTAGATACTGCTGCACCAATGTATGTTCCACCGCTAGGTGAACCTTCAGTTAATACTTTTACAGTGTTATCATCTTTACAAAAAGTAGTTAACCCAGTAAAAACTAATGAGACAGATGGTTTTGCTTTTGAGCCGATGTTAATAATATCAGATGATTGACAGCCAATGGTGTTTGTAACTAATACAGAGTAAGTTCCAGATGTGTTAACTGAAATGGAAGATGTAGTAGCCCCAGTGTTCCAAGTATAAGTATTCCCTGAACCAGCACCAGCATATAAGTTTAAATTTGATCCTTGGCAAAATGAAGTATCTGGACCTAAAGTTACAATTGGCGAAGCGCCTAAGCCAACTTGAATTGTATCTGTATTAGAGCAACCATTTGTGTTTGTTCCTCTTACCCAGTATTTACCTGGAGTTGTAATATTTAAACTTGAGCCAATACTTGCATTGTTCCATAAGTAACTATTAGCAGTGGTGTTTGCATTTAAAATAACTGGTAAGCTGCAGAATAAAGTATCGTTACCTAAGTTTGGAGTAGGAGTTGGTTTTACGAAAATTTGTACTGTATCATAGGTCATACAACCAGATGTTAAGCCAGTAATTGTATAAGTTCTTGTACTAGTTACATTGGCTATAGGATTTGAAATATTAGCAGCTGATAATTCAATTGCTGGCGACCAAGTATAAGTTATTGTTGCAGGTTGTTCAAAAGCAATGTTTGGTCTTTGATTCATTGACCCAGAAGTAGTTGTTTGCGAGCATAAAGTTGCGTTAGCATCTGCGTTGTACCATACAGTAGATGAAAATGGTGTGCTAGATTGTGTAACTGAAACGTTATTGGAATAACCAGCAGGTGTATTATTAAAACACGTTTCAACAATTAGATTTGACACACCGTCCCAGACATAAGGAGTAGAAAATGTGTGTGTATTAGCTCCTAACACAGGAACATAACTTGCGGATGAGAAATAAGTTGTAAAACCTGTGGTTTGAAAACCTGTAATATTAGTTAACGTTGTTGTAGCAATGGCAACATTGTAATTAGTTAAAGGGTCCGTTCCGTTTAAGTTAGTTGCATTAAATGCCAATGAATTAATATTACCTGCAACTAAGCCCGCTGCTGTTAATTCCGAGGCTAAGAATAAAAATTGGTGTTTAGCACCTTCATAAAAATTACCATAAGGTGCTGGGTAGCTAGTGGATGTATTTTCTAAAATACCAGTTCCTAATTGTTTAGTAGAACTAAATGCTGCATTTAATTGAACTGGCACTCCTAAGCACACACTATCATTTGGTAGAGCAGAGGTTATAAATATCGGACTTCTAGTAACGGTTAAACTAGTTGTGTCATTTAGTACTGAACCATCGCCAACCACAGTAGTATATGCTTTTAATTTATAAGTACCAATGTTTGATAAATTATAAGTTGTGCTCATTGTAAAATCTTGCGAAGCATTACTAGCAATTGTTCCTGAACTTAATGCTAATGTATAAGTACCAGCATTTGGTCCAGTTGTGTTAACTGTTACAGTAGTTGAGTTTACAGAGAAATCAGCAGTCGCTGATCCGAAATTTTTCACCCTTGCTACAATCGTATCAACTGCGTAGCATCTTTTTGAAGTTAATGGATTAATTAATGCGCTAACACCCAAATCTAAAGGAGAAGGCGATAAGATGGTAATATTATAATCTTCTACTTCTCCCCAAGTTGGGTTAGTACAAGGACCAGGAGCTGTACTTGATTCAGTAGCAATAATACGCATTCTAGTTGTTCCTGGAGTTGCAGTAAATGGAATTGTTATTCCAGTTGGAGCTGAAAGAACCGTTCCAGCTATCGCAAATAATGTATATGGTGATGTGATGATATTTTCACCTGGATCTGCAAATGAACCATTTTGATTGTAGTCAATCCAAACCCCCACAATACCACTATATGTACCAGTACCACATTGCCCTACCGTAACAGATAATGGGTAATTACTGCCTAAAGTATATACTTGCGGTGTTAATCCCGTATAGTTACTATACATATTCAAAACGGAACCTGCACCACCAGTAGTTAAACATGTACTAGAGTTATTTAAAGTTCCAAAAGTAACATTAAAAATTTCTTCGTCAGACGTAGACGTAGCAGCAGCTGGACAATATGTTTGAGAAAATGATTGTTTTGAAGCTAAAAGAACTGCAAAAAAGAAAAACAGATAACCTGTTTTTTGATAAATAGTTTCAGATAGTTTTTTAGAAGAAGTAAAGTAGTTTTTTTTCATGCTATATCTATTAAATTGACAAAAAATAGTTTGTGAGTAACAATTACAAAAATATAACATTAATTTATTAAATCCTATCATTTTAGTTAACAAAAAGTGGATGTTTGTCGTATAAAAATCCACATTCTTATATTCTTATTTGTATTTTTGTGACATGAATTCTGTTTTTATTTTATTTTTAAATCTAGGTGGCGGTGAGGTTGTTTTAATTCTCCTTGTTATTTTGTTAATGTTTGGAGGTAAAGGAGTGCCAAGTATTGCTAAAGCTCTTGGTAAGGGTATTCGTGAATTTAAAGATGCTGCCAATGGTATTCAAAAGGATGTGATGCAAGGAACTGGTGGGATTACCAACACTATTCAAGAACATATTCAAGAAGTTAAAAAGGAAGTAGACACACTTTCTGATAATAAATAATTACTTCAATTCTTTAAATGGCTTTGCAATCTGTTTTCAAAAAATACTGGTTCTTGGTAGTTTTATTCGCTGCTTTTGCAGCTTGTGGGCCAGATCATCAAAATATCGAAAACGACTCTTTTAACAAGCAAAAGGTTAAAGATCAGTTTGTGAAAGCAAATCAGCAAGTGGTTATTAAAGAAAGTGATGAGATGGATTATTATCAAAAATCTCATGAAATGCCTTTTGTTAAAACTAATAGCGGTATTCGTTATTATGTTTACAGCCCTTCAGCAAAGGGTGATTCTATAAAAACCGACGATATTATAAAAATAAATTACAAAGTATCGTTATTAAATGGTACAGAATGCTATTCATCAAAAACGGATGGTCCAAAAGAATTTGTGGTTGGAATGGAAAACATTGAAGATGGCTTGCACAAAGCAGTTTTATACCTAAAATCGGGCGATAAAGCCAAAATATTAATTCCTTCCCATTTAGCTCATGGCTTGTTAGGGGATTCAAAAAAATACCGCCGATGTCTCCCATTATTTATGATATCGAAATCATTTCCGTAAAAAACAATCTCATAATTAATAAGGAAATGCTTCAAAAAATTGCCGGATGTTTTCTTGTGTTATTAGTTTGTTTTGGATGTAGTAAAAAGCAACACATAGAAGGTTATACAAGAGATGATAATGGTTTTTACTTTAAATTACTATCTATTGGGGATGGAAATGAAAAACCGCAAGTAGACAATGTTGTGGTGTTTGATGCCGAAATGAAAACTTTATCCGATTCCATTTTTTGGGATACTAAGCATGATGCCGCTAATGGACTATACGTTGCCTTAAATACCCATTTATTGGCGGGCTCTTGCAATCATTACTTTTTAAATATGGTGGAAGGTGATAGCGCTTCTCTTTTGGTGAATCCTTCTGTTTTTTTTAGAAATTATTTCGACACCATTGTTCCTGAATTTTGCAAACGAGATTCGTTAGTGAAGTTAAATGTAAAATTGACTCAAATTATCTCAAAACAAGAGTATGAAGCGCTTAAAAACATCTCTCAAGCTTGTGATGTTGAGGATACAGAGTTACAAGAACTTCAACTCATCGATAGCTATTTATTGCAAAATTATAAGCATGTAAAAGCCGATGGAAATGGTATTTATACGATTACGAAGACATCAACAAATTTAGAACCTGTAAGCCAAGGAAAAAAGGTAAAAGTAACTTATCAAGGGAGTTTTTTAGACATCTATGGAACTCCTGACCAGTTAATTAAAGGGTTAAATATTGTTATTGGCTCACTAAAAAAAGGTGAAACTACAAAAATAATAGTACCTTCGCGACTGGCTTTTGGCGAATTAGGAAGTAGCAATGGTTCTGTTCCTCCTTACACCTCTTTAGTCTACAATATTAAAATAATAGATATAAAATAAACAAAATGAACAAAATCACTATGCTTTTAAGTTCAGCAGCTTTGCTAGGACTTGTATCATGTAACAAATCTGAGTATGATGGCTTTACAAAAGCTGAAAACGGATTACATTACCAATTCTTTACTCAAGACGAAGCTGGCGTAAAAGCTACGGAAGGAGATGGAGTAAGTTTTAAGGTTATTTATGCCTTAAAAAAATCACCAAACGATTCTGTGTTATTTGATTCTAGAATGAATTCAGAAGATGGAACTGGAACGGTTCGTTATATTGTTCCTAAATCTTCTTTTTCTGGAAGCTTAGAAGATGCACTCAAAATGATGGCTAAAAATGATAGTGCTGCTTTTATTATTAGCGCTGATTCATTTTTCTTAAAAACAAACCACATGGAAGCTTTACCTCCATTTGCTAAACCAGGAGATAAGTTGTTAATTACCATCAAAATGGTGGAGATTAAATCTAAAAAGGAATTAGATGAAAATCAGAAAAAACAAGAAGCGGAAATAGCAGCTTTACAAGCAGCTGAAAAGCCAAAAATGGATGCTTACTTAGCTGAAAATAAAATCACGACTCCTCCAACAGCAAGTGGAATTGTATTTATCGAAACTCAAAAAGGTAAAGGTAGCGCACATCCTACTGCTACAGATGAAGTAACTGTTCATTACACTGGTATGTTATTGGACGGGACAAAATTTGATAGCTCAGTTGACAGAGGCGAGCCCGCTAAATTCCCTTTAAATCAAGTTATTCCAGGCTGGACAGAAGCTATTCAATTAATGACAAAAGGTAGTAAAGCAAAAATTATTATTCCTTCTAATTTAGGCTACGGGCCAAGAGGCGCTGGCGGACAAATTCCTCCATTTTCAACTTTAGTTTTTGAAGTAGAGCTAATAGATTTTAAAGCAGGTGCAGCGCCACAAATGCCTCAATAATTTTAGATAATTATTAAACTATAATAAAATGAAAAAAATAATTTTAGCCTCTTTGTTTGCTCTTGTATCTTTAGGATTAGTAGCAAACCCGGATAAACCTAAAAAACCTAAAAAAGTAAAACTAAGTAAAATGGATCAAGAATTTTTAAGTAAACAACCAGATGGCATGTATGCCAAATTTGAAACCGCTAAAGGAGATATTTACTGCGCTTTAGAATTTAAAAAAACACCAATGACTGTAGCTAACTTTGTTGGCTTAGCAGAAGGTGCTATTAAAAATACTGCTAAAGCAGATGGTGTACCTTATTATGATAGTTTGAAATTTCACCGTGTGATTCCTAATTTCATGATTCAAGGTGGTTGCCCGCTTGGAACAGGAACTGGAGATCCAGGATATAAATTTGGAGATGAGATTGACGAAACATTACAGCACACAGGCCCTGGTATTTTGTCGATGGCAAACGCTGGTCCTGGAACGAATGGTTCTCAATTCTTTATTACTCACGTAAAAACCGATTGGTTAAATGGTAAGCATACGGTGTTTGGTCATGTAATTCAAGGACAGAATGTTGTTGATTCCATTAAGGGAAATGATGTATTAAAACGCTTAGTGATTTTACGTAAAGGAAAAGAAGCAGAAGCATTTGATGCCGCTAAAACATTTGAATTTGAGAAAACAAATTACGCTGCTAAAGCAGAAGCTAAAGCGAAAGCAGAGCAAGAAAAAATGGATAAAACATTAAACGAAACTTACGGTTCTGCTAAAACAACAGCAAGTGGTTTACGTTATATTATTGAAAAGGAGGGCGAAGGTGAAGCTCCAAAAGCTACTAGTAGTGTAACGGTTCATTATTCTGGATATTTATTAAACGGTAACAAGTTTGATAGTTCTGTAGATAGAGGTCAGCCAGCTACGTTTGGCTTAAATCAAGTTATTCCAGGTTGGACAGAAGGTTTACAATTATTAAAACCAGGTGGAAAAGCTAAATTAATTATCCCAGCTAACTTAGGTTACGGAGCAAATGGTTACCCGCCAGTAATTCCACCAAACTCTTGGTTAGTGTTTGATGTAGAATTAATTAAAGTAAACTAAAGATCAGATTTAATATTTTAAAAGGCTTCGTAGAAATGCGAAGCTTTTTTTATGGAATACTGTTCTGAAAATAATAACCACATAGAAACATAGATAAGGTAGAACAAGGACAGGATGAGATAAAGAAATAAATTTTTTTTACATAGCCTACAATTTATAAGCGTAGCTTCTCATGAAGACATTTCACTTATTTAGCCTATGCGTCTATGTGGTTAAAATAACCTTTTTTCGTTCCGATAGAGCTAGTGGGGTATATAGAAAAAATCTTAATTAATCATAACCATCAGCGTCATCAGCGTTCTATTATAAAATTTGTATATTTAATTTATGCAAAACATCAAAACACGATTCATCGCTAATATCATTTTCTTTTGTTTGATATATGCCTTGATGTTTTATGTGGTTGCCCGAGCAGTGAGTTTGGTCATGACACATGATGAGGCCTATTCTTTTTACAATGTAAAACATTTTTGGTATGTAGAAACCTTGTGTACTGGCAATACACATTGGTTTAATTTTTTAGCCATAAAAGCATCGTTATTATTGGGTTTAGAAAAAGCAAGTCAGTTACGATGGTTCAGTGTTTTTTCAGCAGGTGTGTTTTTAACCAGTGCTTATTTTTGGATTAAAAGTTTAAAAGATTTTCCTACTAAGTTTTTTGCTTTTGCAATCGCTTTATTAAATCCATTTTTAATTGATTATTTGGGGTTAGCGCGTGGTTACGCCGCTGGCTTAATGTTTGAAAGCTTAGCGCTTATTTGTGTGAGCATCGCCATTAAAAATAGTAATCTATCTGCTGGTAAGTCAAAAAGAAATGTGGCAACACTATCTCTATTTTTTGCAGGCATGGCAGCCATTGCCAATTTTAATTTCTTTTATTTTTTTGCGGCTTTTAGTATAATTTATTTCTATCGTTTTCATTTAAAGCAAGGACTAGAATTCATTAAACAAAAACTATTTTATATAGAATGGATTTATGCCTTAGCAATTGCATGGCTGGTGTTACGTGCATTGAAGTTTATGACCGAATGCTCAAACGATATTGGTGATTATGGAGGCGAGGAATTGGTGACTTCAGTTTTGCAGGGATGATTGACACACATATATATGGTAAATTTCATACAAATGCATTGCAACTCTTAGCTTATTTATTTTTTGTAGTATTTTTTGGAACGTCATTGTACGGCATCCTTGCATTTAAAAAACATAAAATAGTTTGGTATAGATTATCGTCAAGTCTTTTGCTATTGATGTTTGCCTTGATGATTATTAATAAATGGTGTTTTGATGTGTTATATCCAACTTACCGAACCTGCTTAATGCTTTATCCATTAATTGCCTTAGTATTAGTAGGTTTTGTGAGTTCTATGGTCACCAAAAATAAAATAAAAACAATAGCGCTTTATACTTGTACGGCTGTTATTGCCATTCATTTTATAAGCACCATTAATTTCAGTAAAACCTTTGATTATTATCAGCAAGAAGATTCTAAATTGTGTTTTGATTATCTAAAAAGCATTGGGGCTAAGAAGGTCGGTTTAACAGGTGAGTTATATGGAGTTTACCGAAACTATTATCAAATGACGCAGCACTATAAATATCCTTTTGCCGCAGAGCAACTCAATACACAAGTGGTTTTAAGAGACAATTACGACGCTCATAAAATTAAAGAGTATGAATATTTAGTATTATTTCCACCTTATAATATGAGCTTTTATAAAAATCAAGGTATTCGTCTCAAAGGAATGAAGTATTTCAGAAGGACAGGGACTTTGGTGATGAGAGTTATCTTGTAAACTGTCCAAAATCAGCTCAAAAATCTTATAAACAATCGGTTGAAAAGTACGTTACTTAAGAGATAGGAATTTCCTTAAATTTGTACCTCTTAAAAAACATATTATATATGACTACTGATAAATTTGTTTCCCGTCATAACGGTCCACGCGAAAATGAAATTAAACAAATGTTGGCCAAAATTGGCGTTTCATCTGTTGATGAATTAATTAGCCAAACAGTGCCAGCAGGCATTCGTTTAAAACAACCATTGCGTGTAGCGCCAGCTATGAGCGAGTATCAATACTCTAAGCATTTAAAAGCTTTAGGTAAAAAAAACAAGGTGTTTCGTTCTTATATTGGTTTAGGGTATTACAACAACATTTTACCAGCAGTTATTCAACGTAACATATTAGAAAATCCAGGTTGGTACACAGCTTACACGCCTTACCAAGCTGAGATTGCGCAAGGACGTTTAGAAGCGATTTTAAATTTCCAAACCATGGTAATGGATTTAACTGCGATGCCAATTGCTAATGCCTCTTTATTAGATGAAGCAACAGCTGCTGCCGAAGCATTATTTATGTTTTACAGTAACCGTAGCAAAGCAAAAATTGCCAATGGTGGAAATAAATTTTTTGTAAGTAGTACGGTTTTTCCACAAACGATTGATGTAGTAAGAACACGTGCAGTACCTTATAGCATTGAATTAGTTATTGGTGATGCTAATACAGTATCATTAGATGATTCGTTCTTTGGAGCTTTAATTCAATATCCAGATATTAATGGTGAAGCAAACGATTACAAAACATTTGTAGCGAATGCACATGCTAAAGAAGTTCAAGTGGTTGTGGCTACTGATTTATTAGCTTTAGCTTTATTAACTCCTCCAGGCGAGTGGGGTGCTGATTGTGTGGTAGGTAACTCTCAACGTTTTGGTGTGCCATTAGGTTATGGTGGACCTCACGCAGCTTTCTTTACTTGTAAAGAAGATTACAAGCGTTTAATTCCAGGACGTATCATTGGTGTATCTATTGATGCAGAAGGAAATCCGGCATTGCGTATGGCTTTGCAAACGCGTGAGCAACATATCAAACGTGATAAAGCAACATCTAATATTTGTACTGCACAAGCCTTATTAGCGATTATGGCTAGTATGTATGCAGTCTACCACGGTCAAGAAGGTATTAAAGCCATTGCACAAAGTGTACACAATGCGACCAACTCTGTTGCTGAAGCATTAAAAGGATTAGGATTAAACGTTAAAACAAAATTATATTTCGACACCATTATTGTAGAATGCGATGCTGCTAAAGTAATTGCTGCAGCTGAGGCTAAAGAAATTAATTTCCGTTTAGTAGATGCTAAACATGTTGGTATTTCCTTAGATCAAACGATTGAACAAAATGATTTAAATGATATCGTTTCTGTTTTTGCGAATGCAGCTAAAGAAGTAACTTATAAAGCATCAACCCTAATTTCTTCGTCAAACTTAAAACGTACGTCAGCATATTTAACTCATCCAACTTTCAACTCTTATCATAGTGAAAGTGAAATGATGCGTTATATTAAGCGTTTAGAAAATAAAGATTTATCATTAGTTCATTCGATGATTTCTTTAGGATCTTGTACAATGAAATTAAATGCAGCCTCTGAATTATTGCCTTTAACTTGGCCAGAGTTTGCAAGCATTCATCCATTTGTTCCCGTTAATCAAGCACAAGGTTATGCTGAGTTAATTGAACAATTAAATAAAGATTTATCCGAAATCACAGGGTTTGCTCGTATGAGTTTTCAGCCAAACTCTGGTGCTCAAGGTGAGTACGCAGGTTTAATGGTTATCAGAGCTTATCATATTGCTAATGGAAATGCGCACCGTAACGTTGCATTAATTCCATCGTCTGCACATGGTACTAATCCTGCATCAGCAGCTATGGCAGGTATGAAAATCGTAATCTCTAAATGTGATGAAAAAGGAAATATTGATTTTGCTGATTTAAAAGAAAAAGCAGAATTACATAAAGATAATTTATCATGTTTAATGGTAACATATCCATCAACTCATGGTGTATACGAAGAATCCATTACTGACATTACTAAATTAATTCACGATAATGGTGGATTAGTTTATATGGACGGTGCTAACATGAATGCACAAGTTGGCTTAACTTCTCCTGGTAATATTGGTGCAGATGTGTGTCACTTAAACTTACACAAAACATTTGCTATTCCTCATGGTGGTGGCGGGCCCGGCATGGGACCAATTGGTGTGGTAGAAAAATTAGTTCCTTTCTTGCCTTCACATACAATTGTTAACACAAGTGGAGATAAAGGGATTACTGCAGTTTCTGCAGCTCCTTATGGAAGTGCCTTAATTTTATTAATCTCTTACGGTTATATTAAAATGTTAGGTGGTGAAGGTTTAAAACAAGCAACTGAGATAGCTATTTTAAATGCAAACTACATGAAAGAGTTGTTATCAGCTTCTTACAAAATTTTATATACTGGTAAAAACGGACGTTGTGCGCATGAGATGATTTTAGATTGTAACGAATTTAAAATGGCATCTGGTGTTGAGGTGGCGGATATGGCAAAACGTTTAATGGATTATGGTTTCCATGCACCAACGGTTGCTTTCCCAGTTGTAAATACCTTAATGGTAGAACCAACAGAATCTGAATCAAAAGCAGAATTAGATCGTTTTTGTGAAGCGATGATTTCTATTCGTAAAGAAATACAAGAAATTATTGACGGCAAATATGATAAAACAGATAACGTTATTAAAAATGCACCACACACTTGTAAATTAGTGGTGGCTGATGATTGGAAAAAACCATACTCTCGTCAAAAAGCAGCATATCCATTACAATGGGTTGTAGCTAATAAATTTTGGCCAAGTGTTGCTAAAGTTGATAGTGCTTATGGCGATAGAAATTTAGTGTGTTCTTGTGCGCCAATTGAAGCTTATATGGAAGAAGCGGTAAACGCTTAGTTCGTTTATTAATAAATTAAAAGTCTCGCAGAAATGCGGGACTTTTTTTATTATATTTAGTTAGCTTTATTTTACTATTTAAATTGTATGAAATTTAAACACTATATTTTCTTTTTTTTAGTTTTCAGTCTCTCGCAAGGATTCATATCGCAAGATAGAAAATTGGATAGTTTACTTAAGGTTGTGAGATCTCATCAAAATGACACGATTGGAGCAAAGATCTATAATAAAATTGGCGATTTGTATTTTTCAAAAGGCATTATTGATTCTGGATATTTTTACACAAAAAAGGCTTATGCTATTTCTAGAACTTATAAGTTTACAAAGGGTCTTGCTTCATCATGTAACTATATAGGAAAGTATTTTAATTACGAGGGACAACAAGATTCTGCTATACACTATTTTTCGAAGGCGAAAGATTATTATGTATTGCTAAAAGATTCTGCTTTAGTTGCAGGCATGTATAATAACATGGGAGTGGTTTATAAATCTCATGGTAATATTCCAAAAACATTAGAATATTTTTTTCTTTCTTTAAAAATTAAAGAAAGGCTTCATGACACGATAGGAATTGCTAATTCATGTACAAATTTAGGTCAGCTTTATAGTTATGCTAATGATACAGTTAATGAAATAAAGTACCTTAAAAAGGCTCTTCATTTAAGAGAATTGATAAATGATGTTCCTGGCATTGCTATTTCCAATATGGGCATTGGCTTATATTATCAAAAATTAAATCAACTTGATTTGGCATTGTCTTATTTAGAGAAAGGACTACAGCTAAGTGAAGAGATGGGAGATGAGGAGTCTATTGCTATTGGTTGTTATAATTTGGCAAATGTATACTATAAACAAAATAAGATAGATGAAAGCGTGAAGCTATATGAAAGAGCATTAGATCTTTCAAAAAAATATAATATTAAAGAAGGGATTGCTACTTGTTTACAAATACTTGGCGAGATTAGTTTTGAGAAACACGATACTAAAAAAGCTATTGCTTTATTAGAGGAAGCTTATTCTATTGCTCAAGAAATTGACCTCAAAGAGTTGTTACTTAATATTTCCGAGAAACTGAGTATTGCCTACAATGAAACAGGCGATTATAAAAAAGCGTTGTTATTTCATAAAACCTACACTTCTATTAAAGACAGTTTATTCAATCAAGAAAATATCAGAAAACTAACAAGTGAGGGCTTGAAGTATGAACACGAGAAAGAGAGGATTATTTTAGAAAAAGAACAGGAAAAGAAAGAAGCCATTGCTAAATCAGAATCCTTTAAAAAAGACTTAATCATTTACGCGTCTGTTTTGTTCTTGATAGTTGTTTCAGTATTTAGCTTTATCATTCTTAATCGATTGAAGGAAAATAGGAAACAAAAAAACATCATTTAACAACAACGTAATGAAATGATTGATTCTATTAACTACGCCAAACGAATTCAGTTTGCATTATTAGCTCATCAAGATTTATTAAATGCCAATCTGCCTGAACATTTTGTGTTTTTTAAACCTAAAGATATAGTGAGTGGTGATTTTTATTGGGCAACAAAAAAAGATGATTATTTTTATTTGGCAGTTTGTGATAGTACTGGACATGGTGTTCCTGGAGCATTTATGAGTTTGCTTAACATCAGCTTTTTAAATGAAGCCATTAACGAAAAAAATATCACAGCACCTCACGAAGTATTAAATCATGTTCGTACTAGATTAATAGAAAATATAGATGGGGCTCAAGACGGAATGGACGGCATTTTACTGAAATTTAAAATTCCAAAAATTAACGAGCCTATTTCTTTTATGGAATATGCAGCGGCTCATAATGCACCAATTTTAGTTCGTAATACAGAATTGATTTCATTAGGAAAAGATAAAATGCCAGTTGGAAAAGGGGAGCATTTGAATTCGTTTACATTACAATCTATTCAACTTGAAAAAGGCGATACACTGTATTTATATACAGATGGTTATGCTGATCAGTTTGGAGGTCCTAAAGGCAAAAAGTTCAAATACAAATTATTGAATCAGTTATTGTTATCGAATGTTAATGATACAATGTCTAAGCAAAAAGAGGTTTTAGATTCAACTATACACCATTGGCAGGGAAATTTAGAACAGGTGGATGATGTGTGTGTTCTTGGAATTAGAATTTAGTTTGTTATAAAGTTGGAATTGTTTCTGAAGAGGATATAATAAGTTTATCTAAGTCGATAATTCCTTTTATCGAATGAAGTCTTAATGTATTTCCATGAATAATATTTGGAAGTTTTATTTTAAACCAAGTCCATTCACGTTTATTAGGAAGCTTTGTTATTAAAGGATTCTTATGAATATCCTTTATACTGTAACATAGTTTGCCATTTCCTCTATATTTTATCCATAAGTATTGAGTTTTCTCAATAGAGTCTCTAATACAATATTTATAAGATGTGATTTTTTTATTTTCTAATCTAACAAAAGTTGTATAAGAAGTAAAGTCAGAATTATTTTTTATGTCTTCTGTGTAAATGACATTGTTAGATATCATTATATCTGAAACTTCTGCTTCAAAATAAAAATCTTTGCTCCAATAATCAGGATGTGCGTTTTCATGCCATTTATCTAATTGATAGAATAGCGTTTTTCCTTCTAGAGCTTTCTCGTAAACATATACACTTCCTTGTTTTCTTATTTCAAAGGTTAGTTCTTGATTATTAAATTTAATGGTTACGTTTTTACTTTCTGGAATTTCTTTTGCTTCATTTGTAAAAGGTTGATAAGTGCCACATATAATATATTTTTCTTTTTGATTATGTTTTCTGATGGTAATTAATACATGTTTATCACTTGTTTTGAATGAAATGATAGGATTAGATTTTTCATCAAATAAAACATTTCCGTTTTTTAAAACGTCTTCGTATCTGCTAGTTATTGCTTGTGCGTACGAGGGCATAACTGCTTGCCAAACCCAAGTGGAAGGATCATTAAATGGAGCAGATAAACTAAAGTAACCAACATAATAAAATTCTGCTCCAACAACTGCTAAACTTTTGAGTAGGCCTAGCCATTGCGCTGGGCGTATATCATCTTGCTGTTTTTTCGACCATCCAGCAGCTACGAAAGGGCTAAATAGATAATCACCATCTTTTATCTCTTTTTTTCTTCCAGTTTCTATCCATTTCCATCCATGCCATGCACCCATCCAATCTTTCCAATTTTTTGGCCAGCGAGGATAAAAATCAGGAGTAGAATAATAAATTCCATTTACAGGAGTCATACATTTTTCATTACACTCCATTCAAATCTATCAATAGGACCGCCTTCTACTGCGTAAAAATTAAATTTTGTATTCTTCAATTCAGGAATTTCATTCATAAATGAAGATGAATAGGTATTACGAAGATGAAGTTTTTTAATTGCCATAAATTCTTCCCAGCTTGCAATTCCCATTTCTAATTTTAATTTAATCATAGCGGAATCTTTTTTTAATGTTTTTAAAATCGAAACAGCTGGTGGCTCTTCTCCATTTTCATTTATTCTATTAATGGGCCTTTTGAGAAATTTTGTAATTTGTTCTAAATAGTATTTTTGAGTGTATCCATCAATTTGTACGATTGAGTCGGGAAGTGTTAATTTTAAAAGTTTGTTTTTTTCGTTTGCCGAGTCTAAATGGTAATAAAACGAACTGTGTAAATTTTTTTCTAAAATAATAGCATTTTTGTACTCGTATCCAGCTTTTTAGGCCTCACTTGAGTCCATAATGTGGTGACGTCCAAACTAACATTAGGGTATTTATTTGCTAAGTCAATATTCATTGGACATCCTTTATTTAACGGTCCGGTAAATGCAGTGCCAGAATTCGTAATTACAATTCCATAATACCATGTTGTAATTAACTCTTCTTGTATTTTTGCAGCATTTATTATAGCAGTGTTTGTTTTAATATTTGGCTGACCTTGCCCACCCATATAATTGGGGTCCATCCAGTTAAATAGACGTTGTAGGTTATGAGACGAAAAATAGCGTGGCAATGGATAAGAATGTAACTGCTGAGAAACGGACAGTAACGAATTAGGATATCCCTTTGGATATTGAAGCGTATCAATTTGAAGTGTTGACTGGCTATAAGAATTTTTGCTTGTTAATATTAAACAGATGACTGAAAAATAGATGTATTTAATAATTCGTAGCATAATATTACAAATTTATCATTTTAATTTCTGTTTCTTTGCAACATGTCTCTTTTTATCACCTCATTAAATTCTGGAAGTAATGGTAATTGTTATTACGTTGGAAACGAACAAGAAGCCGTTTTGGTTGATGTTGGTATTTCATGCAAGGAAGTGGAATTACGTATGACTCGTTTAAACTTATCTTTACATAAAGTAAAAGCTATTTTTATTTCACACGAACATGGCGATCATATTAAAGGAGTGCAGACTTTATCAAAAAAATATAATCTACCTGTTTACATTACATCAGCTACATTAAATAATTCACATTTAGTTTTAGAAAATGTTTTAACAAAATCTTTTAAACCTTATGAAAAAATAATCGTTGGAAATTTAATTGTGACACCTTTTCCTAAACGTCATGACGCTTCTGATCCCTTTAGTTTTATTGTAGAAGGTAATGGCATTAAAATTGGCGTGTTAACAGATATTGGATCAGCATGTGAACACGTGATTGATAATTTTAAACAATGCCATGCTGCTTTTTTAGAAGCTAATTACGACGAACATTTATTAGAGAAAGGTTCTTACCCATACCATTTAAAAAGCAGAATTAGAAGTGATAAAGGGCATTTATCAAACCGACAAGCTTTAGAATTATTTGTAAATCATAAACATCAATTGATGAGCCATTTGATTCTATCTCATCTCTCTAAGGATAATAATTGCCCTATGTTGGTGAAAGATATATTTACTCAGCATGCACAAAATACTCAAGTATTTGTTGCGTCTCGTTTAAAAGAAACAGACATATTTCATGTGACAGGTAATATATTAGCTGAAAAAAGAAGAACTGTGTTTAGAGGTGTTCAAACTACTTTATTTTTAAACGACTGAGTTTTCGTCTAAAGAAATCGTCCCTTTTTCTGCATCCATGCTGGCTTTTATTCCAATAGGTACCGTTAATTTGTTTTCGATGTGCCCAATCATGGCTCCATAAAATGCCGGAATGCCAAGCGGTTGAATATGTTGTAATAACACCTCATGAAATGTAAAAGATTTTAAGGGCTCTTCGGCTAAACATTTAGCAAATTTGCCAAATACAAATCCACTGATAGAATTTAAAATACCACTTAGTTTAAGTTGTGTTAACATTCTATCAATGCTATAAGGCTCTTCTTTTACTTCTTCTAAAAATAGTAGTTTGTTTTTCCAATCAGGTAAATAGCCGCTGCCTATTAATGATGATAGAACGGTTAAGTTGCCGCCAACTAATTCGCCAGTTGCTTTTCCTGGGTTTATAATTACTGGCGCATTTTCAGTAGAGGGATTTTCAGGAAAATGAAAAGAGTTGGTTGTCATGGTTACATTGGTGAAAACAGATTTTGTAAAATCATTCCATCCCGAATTTCCAACTGGTCCGTGAAAAGTGATAAGTCCTGTTTTTGTTGTGATAGCAATTAATAGTGCTGTGATGTCGCTAAAGCCAATTAGTACTTTTGGATTTTTTTCAATTAATGTATAATCTATTTTGTCTAGCAATCTTGCGCAACCCCAGCCACCTTTCATGCAAAAAATTCCTTTTACTGTTTTGTCTGCAAATAACTCATTGAGTTCATTGGAACGTAATTCATCTGTTCCAGCAAAGTAGCCAAATTTTTCAGTTAAGGTTTTTCCATGAATCACATTAAAACCAAAGCTTTTTAAGATAGTAGTAAATGTTTCCACTTGTGTATCGTCCCACACAGCTCCTGCTGGAGAAGTAATTGCTACTGTATCTCCTGCTTTTAAAGCTGGAGGTTTTATTTTTCCTTTTTCAGAAATCAAATTTTGTGATAAAACTTCTGTCGGAGTAAATAAACTAGCCGCAGCTAATAATCCTGTGGATTTGATAAAATGACGGCGTGAATTCATAACAGTTTATATAACATCAATGTATGAATAAATCGAAATCTTAACAAATGTGGAAAGTCTTTATAGTTTTTTATTTAGCTTTGAACCACAAATGTTAAGTCGAACAGTTTCTTTATATAAAACGTCATTTACGGGTCTCTCAAAAGAAACGTGGTTACTATCTTTTATTATGCTCGTTAATAGAAGTGGAACCATGGTATTGCCATTTATGACGCTTTATTTAACCAGCAAAGAAATGCACCGTAGTTTAAGTGAAGCTGGTTTTGTGATGATGTTATTTGGATTTGGTTCTATTGTAGGTGCTTATTTTGGCGGCAAATTTTCTGATAAAATTGGTTTTTATAAAGTACAACTATTTACCTTATTTGGTGGCGGAATTATGTTTATCCTGCTAGGACAAATGAAATCATACCCACTCATTTGCGTATTTACATTTTTATTAAGTATGGTAAACGAAGCGTTTCGTCCTGCTAATTCATCGTCCATTGCCTTTTATAGTAATCCTGAAAACAGAACGCGTTCTTATTCCTTAAATCGTTTGGCTATTAATTTAGGATGGGCAGTTGGAGCTTCTATTGGTGGATTAGTAGCTGCATTTGATTACGAATTATTGTTTTGGGTAGATGGTTTTACCAATATTATAGCGGCGGGACTATTATTTTATTTCCTAAAACCAACTATTCAATTTAAAAAAGAGTCTTCGACCAGCTCAGACACCAAAAAGGTGGAAGAAGTTCCCGAAGTGATGTCGGCTTATAAAGACAAAACCTATTTGTGGTTTTTAGTATTGATGACATTGTTTTCTTGCTGTTTCGTACAATTATTTACAACTATCCCAAAATATTTTCGAGATGATATGCACTTGAATGAGCGCTACATTGGACTCATTATGGCCATTAATGGGATTATTATAGTAGCCATTGAAATGGTTTTGATTTATACACTCGAAAAAAAGAATAAAAATACTCAGTACATAATTATAGGTTTAGTCATGTGTGCTTTTTCATTTTTATCATTATTGATTCCTGGTAACGCAAAATTAATTTCTTTAATCATGATTTTATTTATTACAGTAGGTGAAATTATGGCTATGCCTTTTATGAATATATTTTGGATTGAACGTTCTAATGACAAAAACAGAGGGCAATACGCGGCTTTATATACTATTTCTTGGGGAATAGGAAACACTGTCGGACCATTTTTAATTTCTGCTTTAGTAGATGCAACTAATTTTAAAGTAGGATTTATTGTGTTAGCTTTTATTTTATTGATATCCTGTGTTGGTTTTTATAAGTTAAATTCAAAAAAAGATAGATACTGATTTATATCCTGTTTTGTGTGGATATAAATTTCTAAATTTAAAGGATGCAACAAGCACTCCCCATATTTTCTGCCGAACACATAAAAGCAATTGATGCGTTTACTATTCAAACGGAGCCAATAGCTTCTATTGATTTAATGGAACGTGCTGCTTTAAAATGTTCGCAATGGTTGATGAAACACTATTCAGTAGAAACTATTTTCAAAGTATGCTGTGGATTAGGAAACAATGGAGGAGATGGTTTGGCTATTGCTCGTCAATTATTAGAGCATGGTTATAAAGTAGAAGTATTTATAATTAATTATTCTAATAACTATTCTGAAGATTTTTTGATTAATAAAAAACGATTAGAAACTTTATTTCCACGTTTCTTAATGGAAGTAAACGATGTAAAGTATTTGCCTCATTTTCAAAAAACGGATGTCGTGATTGATGCTTTGTTTGGAATCGGTTTGTCTAAACCTTTAAATGGCCTAGCTGCTGAATGTGTGAATCAAATTAATACTAGTAATGCTCTAATTGTGGCTATCGACGTTCCTTCTGGATTATTCGTTGATCAGCATACAGATAAAAATTCTACTATTATTAAAGCGCAATATACATTGACATTTCAAAGTCCTAAATTGGGTTTTATGTTTGCTGAAAACAGCATCTATGTTGGTAACGGTCATGTATTAGATATTGGTTTACGAGTAAGTGAAAAATTAAGAAGTGAAGCAACTACATTTTATTTAACTGAAGAGCATATTCAGCAACTACTAAAACCTCGTGCTAAATTTTCTCACAAAGGAACATTCGGACATAGTTTATTAGTAGTTGGTAGTTATGGTAAAATGGGCGCCGCTATTATGAGTGCGCATGCTTTGTTAAGAAGTGGAGCAGGATTATTGACAGTTTGCGTGCCACATTGTGGTTATGAGATTATTCAAACTTCTGTGCCTGAAGCAATGGCAATGGTAAATGGTAATGAATTTATTCAGTTTAGTGAATTTGAAGTAATTTCTTATTCAACTATTGGTATTGGCCCTGGTATCGGAACACAAAAAGATACGCAGCAAAGTGTAAAAGTTATATTAGAGTCATTTAAAAAACCATTAGTGATTGATGCAGACGCATTAAACGCGATTAGTTTAAATAAAGAATGGTTGAAACTCATTCCTCAGAATTCTATTTTAACGCCTCATCCCAAGGAGTTTGAACGTTTAACTAAAAATGTATTAAATGATTTTGAAAGACATCAACTACAAATTGAATTTTCGAAAGAGTACAAAGTGTATGTGGTTTTAAAAGGAGCCCATACTTGCATTACAACTCCAGATGGAAAAAGTTATTTTAATAGTACGGGTAATCCTGGATTAGCAAAGGGCGGAAGCGGAGATGTATTAACTGGTTTAATTACTGGATTACTAGCACAGGGTTATACCTCATTTGAAGCAAGTTTAATCGGTGTTTATGTGCACGGTTTAGCTGGCGATATGACTAAAGAAGAAAAAGGAGAAGTGGCGATGATTCCAACAGATGTGATTGAAAATATTCCGAATGCGTTTAAACGCCTAATCAATGTTTAACTGATTATTCTTCCATCTGCCATTTCAATGGTACGATGCGTGCGAGCCGCAAAATCAGGATCGTGAGTTACAATTAATAGTGCTTGATTTCTTTCTTTCACTAAATTATTAAAAATATCAAATACCATATCACTATTTTTTTTATCCAAATTACCAGTTGGCTCATCTCCCATAATAATGATGGGATCATTGATTAAGGCTCGCGCAATAGCGACACGTTGTTTTTGTCCGCCACTTAATTGATTAGGAGATTTTAGCGCTTGGTCAGCCATGTCCAAGGTTCGTAAATGTTCCATAGCACGATGTTCAATTTCTTTTAATGGATATTTGGCTAATTTAATACCTGGTAGCATCACATTACGTAATACATTATATTCAGATAATAAATAATGAAACTGAAACACAAAACCAATATGCTCATTTCTTACAACTGCTAAATCTTTATCTGTTTTTTTTGTAAGGTTTACGTCGTTAATTAATAACTCTCCTTCATAATCTGTATCCATCGTCGATAAGATGTAAAGCAAAGTAGATTTTCCGCAGCCCGATTTTCCAACTACCGAAACAAATTCTCCTTCGTTGATGGACATATTTATATCAGACAATACTCTAAATTTTACAGGATCGTAAAAGTATTTGTTGATATTAATAGTTTCTAGTACTTTCTTCGCCATCTTATTTTCCTCTAATAATTTCTACAGGATCAATTTTGCTTGCTTTCAGTGCTGGAAATAACCCAGCAATGGCAGTTGTGCAAATAGCAAAAGTTAATCCGATAACGTAGTATGTAATTTTATAATCAATCGGGTAAGTTTTAATTGTTGGTAATGACGATGTTTCAAATGGAATCATATCAATTATTTGACTTAAACTAAAACCAAACAGCAAGCCAAAGAGCCCTCCAACGATTCCAATGATTAATGCTAACGAAATGAAAATCCATTTTACATCATTACCCGAAAAACCAGTAGCTTTTAAAATAGCAATGGAATCCATTTTTTCATAAATCATCATATTTAAAATATTGTAAATACCAAAGCCGGCCACAATAAGTAAGGTAATACCTACGGCGTAGGATATTATAGAACGCACTTTACTCCCTGTTTCAAATTGAGAATTGGCCGTTTGCGCATCTATCACATCTATTTTAAATTTGTCTTTATATTCTTTAGCAACTTCTGGAGCCATTAATACATCGGTGAGTTTAACTTGTATATCGGTGATGTAACTCGCCGATTCTCCTAATAACATTTGAGCAGTTCTTAAAGATGTATAACTCATGGTATTGTCAATTTCAGCAATACCAATTTGCATAATCCCCACTACTTTTAAACTTACCAAGCCACCCTTGATGGTGGTAATTTTAATTACGTCGCCAATCTTCACTAACATTTTTTCTGCTAAGCCTTTACCAATAATGATGGTGTTATTTTCATTATTTAAATCAAATACATTGCCTTCAATAATATAGTCGCTTACTTTAAATAAATGTTCTTCAGCAGGCACATCAATGCCATTTACAACACCTGTAATTTCAATTGATCCTGTATTAAAAAACACAGGCGCTGTTACTTTTGGAGCAACGTCAATCACACGCTTATCTTGTTTTAAAATATTAATGATAGCCTTGCTGTTGTAAATTTCTCTGCCCCTATCTTTTGGTTTAATAGATTGAATAAAGTTGGTATTTCCTTTGTAATCTTTTGAAATTAAAACAGGTTGATCAACACTTGGCTTTACTTCATTATATAATCTAACATGAGGTGTGCGATTCAACATTAATCCATCTAATAGATTATTTAATCCATTCATGAAACCTAGTAATGTGATAAACATGGCAATACCAAACGTAACGCCAACTGCAGCAATGATAGATTGCTTTAATCTGGCACGAATTAAGTTAATGGCAATATTTAAAATTAATCTGTAATTCAAGGGATTAAGGTTTGTAAATCGTTTCGCTTTCTTTTAATCCTTCTAATACTTCGGTTTTTTGGTAGTCATTTAATCCCAATTTCACTTCTCTTTTTTCGTCGGTGTTCACTAAAACATATTTTCCGTCAATAATGTAATTGTTAGGAATGGTGATAATGTTCTTCTTAGTTTGAATAATAATATTGGCTTCTGCAGATAAGTTAGGGAATAATTTTTTTGGAGGATTAATGAAATGAGCTTCCACAACAAAGGTTCTGGTTCTTTCATTCATTATGGGATAGATTTTATCAACGGTAGCTTCTAAAACTTGCCCTTTATAACTATCCATAGTTACTAATGCTTTTTGTCCAGTACTTATTTTAATAATGTCATTTTCGTCAACCGCTAATTCCAATAAAAAGGTATCGGCTTTTCCAATCACGGCTAATGGAGTTTGTGGAGTCACTAATTCGCCACGTTCTTTTAAAATATCATATACTTTTCCGTTTATACTACTTTTAATGGAGTAGTCGCTAGATAGTTTTTGATTGATATCATAATTGATGTTTGCACGTTTTAATTCGTTTTGTAATTGTGTTTTCAGTTGAGCCAACCTTCTTTTGGCCGTTTGGTAATTAGCTTGTGAATTATTGTAAGAAAGTTGCTTTTGTTCTAAATCTAATTTAGATCCAATGTTTTGTTCCCATAATTTTTTTTGACGGAAAAATAAGGAGGAATCTAATTCTAGTTTTTCGAGCGCTAGGTTTACGTTCAGTTCAATTTCTTCTAATTTATCAGAACCTTTGCGGTTATTTTCAGCACTTAAATCTAACGCAACTCTCGCATTTTGTGTATTTAATTCAGAAGTTATATTGTCAATTTCTAAAAGAGTTTGTCCTTTAGTGATATTGTCGCCAACATTAACCACTATGTTTTGTAACACGCCATTTACCGTAGAGTAAACATTATATTGATCAATGGCTTTTACTTTACCAGATGCATATACAGATTCTGTTATATCGCCACTACTTACTTGAATTGACTCTTTTTCTTTTTTACAAGAAATGAGTAATGATAAAGTACTGAACGTAAATATGAATAGTTTTTTCATGGCCTAAAGATAATCAATAATGTGCATCGCAATTTGATGATTATCATAAAATAAAGGCTATTTAGTGACTTTACTCATAGAATTTTTTGAAATTAGGTCAGATGGCATTTTTTCATTTGCCAAATATGTTGTACTTTCAATTGATTAATATTTTAATGAAGCTAATTAAATTGTTTTTACTGGGTTGTTTATGTCTCCTGAGTTTTGAAATACAGGCTCAGGTTGATAAAATCTTGTCTTCCGATTCGTTACTATTTAGAGCTCATTTAGTTTATCAAAACAATCCTGATCAAGCTTTTACATATTCTAAAAGAGCTATTGAAAGGGCTAAACTTGAAAATTCGGAATTAAATTTAGGTAAAGCATATGACATGTTAGGAGTGTCATTAGATTATTTGGGCGAATTGGATTCAGCACTGTTTTATTTCGATTTGGCTATAGATATTTTTAAAACGCAAAAAGACCCTTCCTATTTAGCCAAAGTATACACCTCTAAAGCTAATAGTCTTTGCCTTTTAAATAAAAATAAAGAGGCTCTCAGTTATTATGTAAAATCATATGATATTTTTAAATCGGTTAAAAGCGGAAAACAATCTGCCGCCGCTTTAATGGGTATTGGAAATGTGTATTCTACCATGAAATCATATGATTTATGTTTAAAATATTACGACCAAGCTTTATCCTATTTTCTTGAAGTAAAAGATTCAACATTTATATCTTATATATATACAAATATTTCAGAAGTATATGCTTCTATGAATGATGTCAATAAGGAATTGGAATTTCAAAGGAAATCTTTAAGTATCAAAGAAAAACTAAATGATGATTATGGATTAGTTTATTCATATTCCAATATGTCAGGTTTAATGGCTAAACAGAGTAAAGAAGATTCCGCGTTATACTTTGCCAATAAATCTATTGAAAAGTCTATTAAAATCAATAATCAAGAATTTTTAACAACCTCTTACAAAGCTTTAGCAGATGTTTATTTTCATTTTAAAAACTATAAGCAAGCTGTTGATGTTTATGGTCAAGCATTAAATATAGCTAGGAAATTAAAAAATTCTAAATCAGAATCTACTATTTTGAAATTGTTGGCAAATGCCCAGTTGTTGTCTGGAGATTATGTGAATGGATCTAATTCCTTATTAGAATTTATTGATCTGAACGATAGTATTAATAATATCGAAACACTAAAATCATTTAATGAATTACAAACACAATATGAGACTGATAAAAAAGAAAAGGAAATTTCTTTATTAAATGAACGCGATAAAAAACGCGAAATAGTAATATATTCTATTATTGGTTTAAGTTTATTGTTAGGTCTATTATCGTTTGTATTATTCAATCGTTTCAGATTAAAAAAACGTACAGCAAATGAATTGGAAATTAGAAACAACGAAATTTCAAATCAAAAACATATTATTGAGGAGAAACAAAAAGAGATAACGGATAGTATTCATTACGCCAAACGTATACAAAACACATTACTAGCGCATAAGGATTTTATTGATAAGTTTATTCCTCAAAACTTTATTTTATTTAAGCCTAAGGATATTGTTAGTGGTGATTTTTATTGGGCAAACCGAACATAATAATAAATTTTATTTAGCCGTATGCGATAGCACTGGTCACGGAGTGCCTGGTGCTTTTATGAGCTTATTGAATATCGGATTTTTAAGTGAAGCAATTAAAGAAAAAAATATTTCACTGCCTAACGAGATATTTAACTACGTTAGAAAACGATTAACAGAAAGTATAGGAAGTGATGGGCAAAAAGACGGTATGGATGCTATCCTTATTTGTATTGAAGCTTTAACAGATAATACAAAAAAAATTACATACGCTGCCGCTAATAATGAACCTATTTTAATTAAAAATAATTCGATTATAAAGTTAGCAAAAGATAAAATGCCTGTTGGTCAAGGTGAATTGATTGCCGATTTTACATTACACACAATAGACTATAAAACTGGTGATACGTTATATCTTTATACTGATGGCTATGCAGACCAGTTTGGAGGACCAAAAGGCAAAAAATTTAAGTATAAAGCTTTAAATGACTTATTAGAATCAATTCATCATTTGCTTATGCAGGAGCAGCATCACCAACTCAATCAAACAATTGCTAATTGGATGGGTGATTTGGAACAAGTTGATGATATCTGTATTGTTGGAATTCGCCTTTAATGATGATGTGTTTTTTTAGTTTAAATCCTTTAAAATTAAAGGTAAACCGTTATATTTGGTGAAACTCCAAATTTATGTTTAGGATCTTTATTATTGTGTTTTTGGTTTTTAGCTGCTTTTTTTCAAAAGCACAAAGCAAACCTAAATTCAATAGTTTATTTGATTCTGCCAGCAAGTATGAAAACCGAGACTGGAGTCTGGCATTTTTTTATGCAAAGATGGCCATGGAAAACCAAGATGCGGCTACCTCCTACGACGATATCATTAGGTTAAACGTGATTTACGATAATCACTATGAAAAATTAAATATGCTGGATTCTTCCTTTACAGTTACAAAAAGGTCACTCAGGTTGGCAACAGAAAATCATGATACAACGCTCATAGCCTATAGTCTTATTAATATGGCTAATATATACGTGTCAGCAGGAAACTATGAATCCGCAATTCAAATGTTTAAAAAAGCTCTTAATATTTTAATTAAGCAAAATGATGTAATACAGGTTGCAAATACATACTATAATCTAACTACGCCTTATACAGAATTACATATGCTAGACTCATCTGCTTACTACATAGAGAAAGCTTTTACTAGTTATAAAAAAATAAATGATTATTCCGGCATGGCACTTTGTTATGATGTGTATGGGACTGAAGCAGACCGTGTTGGAAACTACAAAGAAGCCGTACGATTTTACGATTTGGAAATACAAAATTTTAAACTGGCAAATGAAGAAGCCAACCTGATCATACCATATCAGAATATTGCGTCTACTTATTTGAAATGGAAAGATTACATCAATTGTAAAAAATACCTTGACCTTGGGATGAACCTTGCAATATCTCTGGGATCAAAAGCAGACATTTATAAAATATCGCTTATTTATAGTGAGTATTTTGAAGCGATTGGAGATTACAAGCAAGCAAATGTTTACATGAAACGCTATTATCAGGGGAAGGATACAATTGTAAATAATCAGCTGAAAATTGAAATGTCTGATCAAAAAAGTGAGTTTGATAGAGAAAATGCGAAAGCACTTTTAACGATTCAAAAAATGGAAGCCGATAAGCAGTTAAAATCTAAGCAAGCTATTACTTGGGGCTTAATTTTGTCATCTATTTTTTTTATAATCGTATTAATTTTATTAATTAATCGCTATCGCATCAAACAAAACTCTTATCTAAAATTAAATGAGTATAAAAATCAACTAATAGTACAGAAAGAAAAAATTGAACTCTCACAAAAAGAAATTATTGATAGTATTAATTATGCTAAACGCATTCAAAGCAGTGTTTTAACACCTAAAGCGTTTATTGAAGATTTTATACAATCTACTTTTATATTGTTTAAACCTAAAGATATTGTAAGTGGGGATTTTTATTGGGCTACTCAAAAAGATAATTATTTTTATTTAGCCGTTTGTGATAGTACAGGACATGGAGTACCTGGCGCCTTTATTAGTTTACTAAATGTAGCTTTTTTAAGTGAAGCTATTAATGAGAAAAATATTATGGAGCCTAACTTAGTTTTTAATTATGTAAGAGAACGATTAAAAGGGAGTGTTAGTAAGGAAGGACAAAGCGATGGGTTTGATGGTATCTTAATGAGAATGGATTGCAGAACTAAAGAAGTTGATTATGCGGCTGCTAATACTGGGCCAGTTTTAATTTCAGATCATACGCTTGTTGAACTCCCAAAAGATAAAATGCCTGTTGGTCAGTACGCGCAAATGAGTTCGTTTAATTTGTTTAAAATCGAGAATCATCATAATAAAATGTTGTATTTATATACAGATGGGTACGCTGATCAATTTGGTGGTTCAAAAGGAAAAAAACTAAAACGTAAACAATTGAATAATTATTTAAATAGTATTCATCAATTGCCATTATCTGAACAACATCATAAATTAGATGATTTTTTTATTAGTTGGAAAGGCGATTTGGAACAAGTAGATGATATCTGTATTATCGGAATAAAAATATAATTATTGTTTCTCTGCAATCATTTCGCTCACAATTTTAGCACTTAATAATCCTAAAGGAATTCCGCCACCGGGATGAACACTGCCTCCACAGAAATACATGTTTTTTATTTTGCTGCTATTATTGGCATGACGTAAAAACGCTGCATATTTATTGTTTGATGAATTCCCATATAACGAACCACCAGCAGAGCTTGTTCTTTGTTCAATCAAATATGGATCTAAATGTTCTTCAATTTCAATATATTGCTCTATATCTGTTTTTAAAATACGGTTGATTTTTGCTACTATGTTTTTTCTCATTTCCTCAATATAAGTGACTGGTTGTCCAGATTCGTTATGAGGGACATTCACCATAACAAACCAATTCTCACAACCTTCCGGCGCATCTGTTGGAGTTACTTTTGATGTGATATTGATATAGATAGAAGGATCGTTATAAGGTTTTTTTTCTTTAAAAAAACTATTGAATTCAGCTTCTCCATTATTACTGAATAAAATATTATGCAAACTTAATTCTTTAAATTCTTTTTTTATTCCCCAATAAAATATTAAGCCAGATAATGATTTTTCTTGCTCCATAATTTTTGTTGGATAATATTTTTTATCCAACAGTTTTGTATAAAGATGTTTAATGTCCACATCACTCACAACAATGTCAGCCTTTATTTCTCCATTATTGGTTACAACGGAGGTAGCAATATCATTTTCTGTTTTTATTTGTAAAGCACGTGAATTCATTTTATACTCTACACCTAAATTCACACTTAAATTGTATAAGTGCATTGTTATATCATGCATGCCTCCTTTTGGTGCAAAAGCACCAATGTTATGTTCTAAGTGAGAAATGATATTGATGAGAGCAGGTGCTTGAAATGGGTTAGAACCATTGTATGTTGCGAAACGATTAAATAACTGAACTGTTTTTTTGTTTTTAAAACGAGCACTATTTACCTCGTTCATGGTTTTATTCAATTTTAATTTCCCAATATTAATAATTGCCTTAGCTGTTTTTAAGTTTAAAAAATTAGTGAGTTTATGTAAGGATTGTTCCATAAACAATTCTCCAATTAAGTCATATGCCGTAGCGCTATATTTTAATTGCTCATAAACTGATTCTTTGGTTTCATTTAGTTTATTTTGAACTTCAGTTGCAAACTTTTCTTTGTCGGGATAAGCAGAGAGAGTAGTTCCATCTTCATAAAAATAATTGCAAATTTTATCTAAAATTACGTAGTCAAATTTCACATCTTGCTTACTGATTTTAGTCAGTTCTTCAATTAAATGTGGCATGGTAAATACGGAAGGACCTAAATCAAAGCGATATCTTCCAATCATTTTTGCGGTTAATTTCCCGCCAACGTAATCGTTTGCTTCAACAACTGTTACTTTATGCCCTGCGGCTCCAAGTCGCACAGCTGCTGCTAAACCTGCTACTCCTGAGCCAATAATAACAATGTGCTTTTGCATAAAATTTTAATCTGTTTTCGGGTATTGAATTATTCCGTAAGTTTAAACAATATTTTACAGTTTTTGTTAATGATATATGTCTAAAAAAGTTACAATTATAGGGTCAGGTTTTTCAGGATTATCTGCTGCATGTTATTTAGCAAAACAAGGTTGCGAGGTTACAGTTTTAGAAAAACACAATCAAGTTGGAGGAAGAGCAAGAAAATTTGAGCAAGATGGTTTTACCTACGATATGGGGCCAAGTTGGTATTGGATGCCTGATGTTTTCGATAAATTTTTTGCTGATTTTGGTAAAAAAGTCTCTGATTATTATACTTTAGAGCGTTTATCTCCGTCATATCGTATTGTATATAAAGATGGATCGTTGGATATTCCTAGTAATACAGATGATTTGTATGCCATGTTTGAAAACATCGAAAAAGGAAGTGCTGATAAGTTAAGAAAGTTTCTAAAGGAGGCTGAATACAAGTATAATATTGGAATGAATGATTTGGTTTATAAGCCAGGCTTATCCTTAATGGAATTTATGAATCTTCGTTTTTTTAAAGGCATTTTTAAATTAGATGTCTTTAATTCCATTGCATCACACATTCGTAAATCTTTTACAAATCCTAAGTTAATTCAATTGTTAGAGTTTCCTGTTTTATTTTTAGGAGCTTTGCCGAAAAACACACCTGCATTATATAGTTTGATGAACTATTCTGATATGATTGGTGGAACTTGGTATCCAAAAGGAGGCATGGTGAGTGTGGTAAATGGAATGCATCAACTTGCTTTAGAATTGGGGGTAAAGTTTGTGTTAAATGCTGATGTTTCTAAGATTAATGTCAACAACAATAAAGCTTCCGAAATTATTTACGCTGATTCTCATAAAGGATTTGATGCTTTGGTGTCGAGTGCTGATTACAATTTTACTGAACAAAAATTATTAGATGAGCAATATCGGAACTATTCTGTTAAGTATTGGGAAACACGTAAACTAGCGCCCTCAAGTTTGATATTTTATATTGGCGTTAATAAAAAACTACCCAATTTATTGCATCATACTTTGTTTTTTGATGAGGATTTCGCTAAACACTCTGATGAAATTTACACGGATCCAAAATGGCCTACTAATCCATTATTATATTTAAGTTGTACTTCTCAAACCGATAGTCATGTTGCACCAAAGGGTTGCGAAAATTTAATGGTGTTAATTCCTATTGCGCCTAATTTAAAAGACAATCAAAAGATCAACGATTCCTATTTTGATATGGTGATTTCTCGTATCGAAAAACAGATTGGCGTTTCTTTTAGAGACAATATTGTGTTAAGAAGGGATTATGCAACTTCCGATTTTATAAAAGATTATAATTCTTTTAAAGGAAATGCCTATGGTTTAGCTAATACCTTAAGTCAAACAGCCATTTTAAAGCCTACTTTAATCAATAAAAAGGTTAAAAATTTATTTTATACTGGGCAGTTAACTGTGCCTGGACCAGGTGTTCCACCATGTTTAATCTCAGGAAAGCTTGTGGCAGAGCAGGTTTTAAAATATTTAAACAAAAATTAAAAAACGTTAAACAAAATGCTATTTAGGTTGTTTTACTGATAACTAGTATTATTTTATTATCTTAGCCAACGCCTATAAATAAGCATGAAACAATTATTTGATAACGTCAGCATAAAAACCAGTAAAATGGTGACTAATAGCTACAGCACTTCGTTTTCGTTGGGCATCAAGTTTTTGCATAAACAATTTCAAGATCCTATTTACAGCATTTATGGATTTGTTCGTTTTGCAGACGAAATTGTGGATACATTTCGTGATTTTAATAAAAAGGAATTGTTAGATGAGTTTAAGATAGAAACGTATCGTGCTATCGAACGCGGCATTAGCTTAAATCCTGTATTAAATAGCTTTCAAAAAGTAGTTAATGACTTTAAAATAGATCACAAACTTATTGATACATTTCTTAGAAGTATGGAAATGGATTTAGAGAAGAAGGAATATAGTGAAGAAGCTTACAAAGATTATATTTTAGGAAGTGCCGAAGTTGTTGGATTAATGTGTTTGCGAGTGTTTGTAAAGGGTAATCAAAAAATGTATGAGGACTTAACGCCTTATGCAATGGCCTTAGGTTCAGCTTTTCAAAAAATTAATTTTTTACGTGATTTACATGCCGATTATTTAGGAATGGGACGTGTTTATTTTCCAAATGTAGAATTAAAAGAATTAGATCCTCAGACTAAGGCAGCTTTAGAAGACGATATTGAAATTGATTTTAATAAAGGGTTAGAAGGAATTAAATTATTACCAAAGGATTCCCGCTTTGGTGTTTATGTGGCTTACATATATTATCGTAAACTTTTTAATAAAATAAAATCGCTTCATCCTGAGCGTATTTTGGAAGAACGTATTCGTATCCCAAATTCTCAAAAAATGGCGTTATTTGCTAGCTCTTACGTCCGTCATAGTTTAAATTTATTGTAATTCACTTATTTTTTCCTCCTTTGAAGGAGGTGCCCGAAGGGCGGAGGATGATATGACCAAAGAATTTGTTATACTAGTTGATGAACAAGACAATGATATTGGTGTGATGGAAAAAATGCAGGCACATCAAGAAGGATTATTACATCGTGCCTTCTCTATTTTTATTTTTAATGATAAAGAGGAGTTATTGCTTCAGCAGCGTGCGTTATCAAAATACCATAGCGCAGGTTTATGGACGAACACTTGCTGTTCTCACCCTCGCCCTAATGAAACAGTAAAAGATGCTGCTAATCGTCGTTTGTTTGAAGAAATGGGTTTGAGTTGCGATTTAAAAATCAAAACAAATTTTATTTATAAAACTCCTTTCGAAAATGGTTTAACAGAGCATGAGTTAGATTATGTTTTAATGGGTGCTACAAATCAAAATCCAACAATTAATAAAGAGGAAGTTGAAAACTACAAATGGATGTTAATGGCAGATATCAAAAAAGATATTATCTCAAATCCAAATCATTATACATCTTGGTTTAAAATTGCTTTAGAAAAAGTCTTTTAATCGAAAATTCTTCATTTTAAATTATTGCCCACTTCATTTGTCAATATTTTAACAAAATATTTTTCAAATATCTGATAATCAATAAATTAATTATTTTCTTATTTCAGATAATTCCTTATTTTTGCACCCTTAATTTTAATAAAACATATGAACGATTTAGTAATTTACATGATTCCGTTATTAGGAGTCCTAGGTTTAGTGGTAATGGCAATTAAATCTGCTTGGGTTAGTAAGCAAGATGCCGGAGATAAAAACATGCAAGAATTAGCTGGTTATATAGCTGATGGCGCGATGGCTTTCTTAAAAGCAGAGTGGAAAGTGTTAAGTATTTTTGTTGTGTTTGCAGCAGCTTTATTAGCATACTCTGGAACAATTCATGAAGTTAATGGTAAAGAAATTCACTCAAGTTGGGTAATTGCAATTGCCTTTATTATAGGTGCTGTGTTTTCTGCAACTGCAGGATACATTGGTATGAAAGTAGCTACTAAAGCTAACGTTCGTACTACGCAAGCAGCTCGTACAAGTTTAAAACAAGCATTAAAAGTATCGTTTACTGGTGGTACTGTAATGGGCTTAGGTGTTGCTGGTTTAGCAATTTTAGGTTTAGGTGGTTTATTCATCGCTTTCTTAGGGATGTTTAAAGGCTTAGGCGCTAATCAAATTAGCACAGCTATCGAAGTATTAACTGGTTTCTCTTTAGGAGCTGAGTCTATCGCTTTATTTGCTCGTGTTGGTGGTGGTATTTATACTAAAGCAGCTGACGTTGGCGCTGACTTAGTAGGTAAAGTAGAAGCAGGTATTCCTGAAGATGACGTTCGTAACCCTGCAACTATTGCAGATAACGTAGGTGATAACGTAGGTGACGTTGCTGGTATGGGTGCCGATTTATTTGGTTCTTATGTAGCTACTATTTTAGCTACAATGGTATTAGGTCAAGAGATTATTGTTACTGATAATTTTGGTGGTATGTCTCCAATCTTATTACCAATGGTAATTTGTGGTTTAGGTATTATTTTCTCTATCGTTGGTACTTGGTTTGTAACTATTAAAGATGACAAATCAAACGTACAAAATGCATTAAACTATGGTAACTGGGCTTCTATGGCTTTAACAGTTGTTGCTTCTTATTTCATCGTCATGTGGATGTTACCAGAAGGTGATATCGTTTTACGTGATGCTACTTTCACTAAAATGGGTGTATTCTTAGCTATTTTAGTTGGTACAGTGGTTGGTGCTATTATGAGTATTGTAACTGAGTATTACACGGCAATGGGTAAAGCACCAGTTTTATCTATCATTCAACAATCTTCTACAGGTCACGCAACTAATATTATTGGTGGTTTATCAGTTGGTATGAAATCAACAGTTATTCCTATCTTAACATTAGCTGGTGGTATTATGGGTTCATATTATTTTGCAGGTTTATACGGTGTAGCTATTGCAGCAGCAGGTATGATGGCAACTACAGCGATGCAATTAGCAATTGATGCATTTGGACCAATTGCTGATAACGCAGGTGGTATTGCAGAGATGAGCCAATTACCTCCAGAAGTTCGTGAGCGTACAGATAATTTAGATGCAGTTGGTAACACAACAGCAGCTACAGGAAAAGGATTTGCGATTGCTTCAGCTGCTTTAACATCTTTAGCTTTATTTGCTGCTTTCGTAGGTATTGCAGGTATTGATGCGATTGACATTTACAAAGCACCAGTTTTAGCTGGTTTATTTGTAGGTGGTATGATTCCATTTATTTTCTCTGCATTATGTATTCAAGCGGTTGGTAAAGCTGCTATGGACATGGTACAAGAAGTTCGTCGTCAGTTTCGCGAAATTCCAGGAATTATGGAATACAAAGCAAAACCTGAGTACGAAAAATGTGTAGCTATTTCTACGAAAGCATCTATCCGTGAAATGATGATGCCAGGTGCTATTGCTTTAATTACTCCTGTAATTGTTGGTTTCATTTTTGGACCAGAAGTATTAGGTGGTTTATTAGCAGGTGTTACTGTATCAGGTGTGTTAATGGGTATTTTCCAATCAAACGCAGGTGGTGCTTGGGATAATGCTAAAAAATCATTTGAGAAAGGTGTATTAATTAATGGTGAGATGTTCTACAAAAAATCTGAACCACACAAAGCATCAGTAACTGGTGATACAGTTGGTGATCCATTTAAAGATACATCAGGTCCTTCAATGAATATCTTAATTAAATTAATGTCTATCGTTTCTTTAGTAATTGCTCCATACATTGTTGGTATTGGTGGTTCAGATTCTAAAGCATGTTGCTCAAAAGAAATGATGATTGAAGAAGTTATTAAATGTAACATTAACGGACAAGAATATACTTGCACTAGCAAAGCACAATGCGATAGCATTATGACTGCTAACCAAAAAGACATTGCTGAATTAAAAGGCGTATTTGAAGTAGATGGTGCTCACAGTTCATTAGGATTTAGCATCGAACATACGATTGTTGATACTAAAGGTACTATTACCATTGATAGCGGATCTGTAAATTTAGATGCGACTACAGGAGCGAAAATATTTATTCAATTAGATATGACTTCATTAAATACTCAAAATAGTATGCGCGATGGACATTTAAAAAATAAAAAAAATTATTTTAATGTTGCTAAATTTAAAACAGCAACTTTTGAAGCAACTGAAATAGTTAAAAATACAGAGGCTGGTGAGTATGCTTACACAGCTAAAGGTAAATTAACGATTAAAGGAGTAGTTAAAGATGTAGATTTAATGTTTAACTATGCTGGTAAAAAAGAAGCAACTGAATATGATGCTGCTGGTAGTGAAGTTAAAATTAGCGTTTCTGGATTTGAAGGAGAGTTTAATGTAGTTTGTAAAGACTATGGTATTGATATGGATGGAACTGCTGAAGTTGAATTTACAATTGAAGCATCTCAGATTATTAAATAATTTTAGTTTTTTAATATTGAAAGCCTGTTTACAAAAGTAGACAGGCTTTTTTTTGGTTAATTTGTGATTATATAATAGAAACTTTGTTAAAAAGTGAAATAGCTATTTGATTAATGTGGATTACTTTTATTCGATATAAAAATAACCAATGAAAAAATCACCTTTTTCCAATCATTTTCTCTTTATTTATAAGTTATGCTGGAAATGCTCAACTAGGTATGCCAGTAGGGCATGCTCAATGGAATCTTTCCTCTAAAAAAATAAGTGAATGTGAATATGACTTGATATTTACAGTCAGTTTAGATAAAGGGTGGCATACCTTTTCTGTAAATAAAATTAAGGATGTTGACTTAGAAGTTTTTCCTACCCAAATTATTTTTAAACCAAATAGTAATTATTCTTTAGTTGGTAATCTTTCGGAAACAAAGCCCACTCCAGAATATGATCCAACAATAAAAAAAACGGTTTTATTACATTATAATAAAGTGGTTTTTACCCAAAGAATTAAATTAAACTCAAGTAGTAAAGTTAAAATTTCAGGCAAGTACGAATATCAAATATGTAAAGACGCTTGTGAACAGCCTCCTTATGAGACTTTTGATTTTGATTTACAAGGAACGTCAGCTTGTAAGTAATGTATATACAAAATTAAAACCTCTTTCCTATTTATTAAACCTTAGCTTTACGTATGAGCGATGAAGCAAAAGGTCCCAGACGTGTCAGGTATAATGGCACGCACCCTAAATCTTTTAAAGACAAGTACAAAGAATTAAATCCCGAAAATTATTTAGAGGACGTAGAAAAAATTATTCAGCAGGGTAAAACGCCTGCGGGTATGCATCGCTCTATTTGTGTTTCAGAAATTATGGAGTTTTTGAAAGTTGTTCCTGGTCAGGTTGGTTTAGATGCAACATTGGGTTATGGTGGGCATAGTTTAGAGATATTGAAATGTTTGTCGCCTAATGGCTTATTGTACGCCATGGATGTTGATCCATTTGAGTTGCCAAGAACCGAAGCGCGTTTATTAGCTTTAGGTTATGGTGAAAAGGAAGTTGTTTTCAAAAAAATGAATTTCTCTGAGATTGATGTTGTGGCTTTAGAATCTGGACCTTTAAATTTTGTGTTAGCCGATTTAGGTGTATCATCTATGCAAATTGATAATCCAGAAAGAGGCTTCTCATTTAAAATAGATGGGCCTTTAGATTTAAGGTTAAATCCTCATAGCGGAAAATCAGCAGCCGCTCTTTTAAAAATAATTGCTCCACGCAAATTAGCGGAGGTTTTGTTTGAAAATTCTGATGAGCCCCATTACGAAGTGATTACTTTAGCCATTATGGCTAAAATTAATAGCGGAAAGCCTATTACCACAACTACGCATTTACAAGAAACCATTGCCGAAGCATTGGCATTTTTACCTGAGGCCTCTCGCAAAGAAGAAATTAAAAAAGCATGTCAACGTTGTTTTCAAGCCTTGCGTATTGAAGTAAATAATGAATTTGGTGTGCTAGATTCCTTTTTAGAAAAATTACCTTATGTATTGGCTCCTAATGCAAGAGTTGCTATTCTTTCCTTTCATTCGGGCGAAGATCGGCGAGTGAAAAAATCATTTCAATCATTATCACGCGCTGGAATTTATTCGGATGTCGCGCCTGATATTATTCGTGCATCAGCCGACGAATGTTATACCAATCCACGCGCACGTTCAGCTAAGTTACGTTGGGCGTGAAGCAAAAAAAAAGGGGGGGGGGCCGGGGGGCCCCCGGCCCCAAACGCCTCCCACCCCCCCCCCCCCCTGCCCCCCGCGGGGGGCCGGGGGGGCGCCCCCCCCCCCCCGTTTGTCGCGCTTTTGGAAGGATTAGAATATAAGGTAAAAGATATATTTTAGATTCATATTGATTTTACTTGCAACCATTTTTCACTAATTCTTCCTTTGCATAAATATCTCCTAGAGTTTGTGCTTTCTTTAAATCTGCACAAGAACCCGTTAGGTCGTTCATGTATTTTTTTAGTTTTCCTCTATAATAAAATGCTCTAGACGAATTTGGATCAAGTTCAATGTATTTATTTAAATCAATGAGTGCCAAATTATCTTTTTCTAATATAAAACTAACCACACCTCTTTCTAAAATAGCTAATTTATAGTCTGGATTTATTTTTAAAGATTCGTTAAAATCATCTAAGGCACCTTGGTAATCTTTAAGATTATATTTACTAATTCCTCTTTGGTAGTATGTGCTTGCATTTTTTTTAAGCTCTAATGCTTTATTACAATCTTCTATTACGCCCTTGTCATCTAGTTCAAAGTATCTTAATAAAGCTCTATAATAATAAGCAAGTTCAATTTTTGTGTCTTTCTGAATAACAATATTGAGGTCAGCTATTGCTAAAGAATATTTTTTGAGATAGTAATAATTGATTCCCCTCCATAAATAATGTTTTGCGTCGTTTAATTTTAAATCTATAGCCGCATTAAAGTCAGGTTCGGCTTCCTTATGTTTTCCTGTTTCATATTTTGTGAGCGCTCTGTTATAGTAAGATTCAGGTTTTGTAGGATCTATTTCTATAGATTTATTATTGTCTGATAATGATTTTTCGTAATTTTTTAAATCATAATAAGCAATTCCTCTATTATAATACGCTTTGGCATATTTTGGTTCGTGCTTTATTACAGTGTCATAATCCGCGATGCATTCTTTATATTTTTTTAGATTAAGGTAGTGCAGCCCTCTCCAAAAATACGTTTCGTAATAAGGTTTTATAGCAAGCGATTTATTGCAATCTTCAATTCCACCTTCATAATCTTTTAGATAATATTTGGTAATAGCTCTATAATAATATGAATATTGATAATTTAAATTAAAGCTGACAGCCTTATTTAATGCGTCAAGAGCTTCTGTGTATTTTTTTAATTCGTTTAAGCTAGCGGCTTTAAAAGTTAATGCTTCTACATAGTTTGGTTTTGCAGAAATTGCTGTATCAAAATCGGCTATAGCTAATTCGTAATTTTTCAATTGATAGTTACACAATGCTCTACCATAAAAAGCATCGGCGGTTACTCTTCCTAAATTAATACTCTTAGTAAAGTTTACAATGCCGTCTTTATAGTCTTTTAATTCATAAGCGCATAAACCTCTGTTATATGTTGCGGGTGCATCAGTTGGTTTTTTTGTAAGATAGGCTGTATAGTTTATATAAGCTGCAGCGTAATCTTTCTCTTCAAATTTTTGATAGGCAGCTGTAAACAACGGATCTGTTTCTGATTTATCTCTTTGAGAAAACAAATTGTTACTCGTGAATAGATAAACTAAAATATAGCAAATAATATAGTGACGCATTTGGTGTGTTTTTATGCAGATAAAATATCTAAGATTTTTAACATTTCTGGATTTAGTTCTTCAATGTGTTTAACCGCGTCTTTAAATGGCGTATAACATACTTGTTTATTAACTATTCCAATCATTTCATTACTTCTTCCCTCTTGCAATGCTTTTACGGCGTAGTAACCCATAAGGCTGGCATTAACACGTTCCATGCAAGTTGGATTACCGCCGCGTTGTATGTGACCTAAAATTGAAATTCGAATATCAAACTCTGGCCACTCCAATTTTAATAAATTTCCAATACCAATAGCACCTCCATTTTCATCTCCTTCAGCAACAATAATAATTCGACTTTTTTTAGTTTGGCGCCACGTTTTTTTCTTTTCTAATAAAAATTTTAAATCATTTTTTCGTTCAGGAATTAAAATGGCTTCTGCACCACAGGCTATAGCGCTTCTTAGTGCAATTAAACCAGCGTCCCGACCCATCACTTCTACTACAAAAATACGATCGTGACTTTCAGCTGTATCTCTAATTTTATCTACGGCATCAACAACCGTATTGATGGCTGTATCATATCCAATTGTATAATCTGTCCCTACTAAATCATTATCAATAGTTCCAGGGCAACCAACCGTTTTAATGTTATGATGTTTACTTAATTCCAATGCCCCCTTAAAACTTCCGTCACCACCAATAATAACGAATCCATCTAGTTGATGTTTTTGTAAAGTTTGCACCGCCATTTGCATGCCTTCTTGAGTCATGAAGCGTTTACTGCGAGCGGTTTTTAAAACAGTACCACCACGATGAATAATATTTGATACTTTACTTTTTGTTAAGTTGATAAAATCATCATCAATCAAACCTTCGTAGCCTCTATAAAAACCTACCACATCAATTTGTTCGGCGCGAGCAGTTCTAACTACTGCTCTAATACAAGCGTTCATTCCTGGGGAATCGCCACCTGATGTTATTAAACCAATTTTTTTTATCATGATTTTTTATTTTCTAATAGCATAAATCAATTCATCCAAAAACTCACCATTTTTAAATATTGTTTTATCGTATTTTCCTTCTAATTTAAAACCACATTTTTTCATTACTTTTTGAGATGGAATATTTGTCCCGTAAATTCTAGCGAAAATTCTTACAATATCTAAATTTTCAAATCCATATTTTACTATTTGATGGATAGCATCAGTGACAATTCCTTTTCCCCAATAGTCTTCTGCTAACCAATAACCAATCTCTGCATTCTTTCTTAAAATATCTGTTTGTAAATGTAAGCCAACACTTCCCACGGGCTTGTTATCAATAGTAATGGCAAAAATTGTTGCTGTAGTATTAGTTGTAGCAAATTCTATAAAAGATGTTCCTTTTTCCTGAGTGTAAGGATGCGGAAAGACATCAGCCATATATTTTGCAATGTTAGCATTATTAGCAATGCTTACCAATGTTTCTAAATCATCTATTTGCCAAGGCCTTAATGTAATTTGCATTTTTAAATCATTTTTTTCGTTTTCCTAAAATCCAAAATAACAATACGGGTAATAAAAATAAATCCGCTATTACTGCAATAACAATCGTTATGCAAATTAAGAAACCAAAGTAAAAGGTACTTTGAAAATCACTCACCATTAAACTGACAAAACCTCCCATTAAAATAAAAGTGGTTAATAAAATTGGTTTTCCTGTTTCAAAATAAGTTCGCTTAAAGGCATAGATTAAAGATTTACCATAGCCTAATTCTATTTTTAATCGCGAAATAAAATGTATAGTATCGTCGGTGGCCACACCAAAGGCAATACTAAACACTAATGAAGTGGCTGCTTTTAATTCGATACCAGCAAAGCCCATAATGCCTGCTATAATGATGAGCGGAATTAAGTTTGGCAAAATAAATACTAAAACCATTCGCCAACTTTTATGTAAGAAATAAGTTAGAATGATAATGACAATAATGGAGAATAAAAAACCTTGAGCCATATTGGTTACCATGTACTCATTATTTCTGTCCATTAAATGGGCAGCACCAGTAATTTTTATTTCTATATCATTTGAGTTGATATGTGATTTAATGAAATCTTCAAAATGTATGTTTTGTTCTTTTACAATGTAGCTTCCAATATCACACATCTTTCCACTAATGCGGGCATACTTTCCATCAATGGTAATGATGCGTTTTAAGTCTTTATTTTTTTGTTATCGATTAATTGTTTTTTGACATCTTCATATTCTTCAGCAGTTGGAAATTTGCCTTCTCCTGATGTTTCATCATTTAAAGCTTTGTTGATGTTTTTTGCAAGCATAGCTGGCGAATACATAAACCCAACATGATACTCTTTCTTTAAATAATCATCTACCGAATTAAGCTGTTGCATTACATCATAATCCCAAACCGTTTTATCTTTGTTCTTGATTGTAATAGCTAATTCTAACGGACGAACCCCACTGTAATGTTTATCAAAAAACACAAAGTCTTGTTTAATTTTTACACCATCGGATAAATCTTCTAATAAAATATTATTGACTTTAATTTTATAAACGCCTATTGCCGAAAGCACTAATAATAAGCAGGTAGTAACAATAATTGTTTTTTGGTGTCTGAAAATCCAAAACAACACATTACGCATCACATTATACGTTTTATTATTATGGTCGTGTACAGCCACTAATTTTTTTGGTGTAAAGAAATAGAGTAGGGCTGGTAAGAGGGTATAACTCAAACAAAACGCAATGATGATTCCTACAGAGGTGTAAAAACCAAAATCTTTAATGGGTTTAATACTCGAAAATAAAAGAGATAAAAAACCAACAACAGTAGTTATTAAAGTTAAGAAAGTTGGGAAACCAACTTCTTTTAAAATTAAAGGATATATCTTTTGTTTTTCAGTTCCTTTAGCAACTTCTTCAAAATATTTAGAAAAGAAATGCACTACATCACTCATTCCCGCAATAAATATCATGGTTGGTAGCATACAGGTCATAATATCTAATGATTGATTCATCATAGCCATAATTCCTAAAGTCCAGAATATAGAAATAATTACGATTGTCATAGGAACAACGATGCCGTATAGTGATCTAAAAGAAACCCATAAAAATAAGATTACCAAAACAAAAGAAATGGCTAAGAAATACACAAATTCTTTTTCTAAATTTTTCAAATACACATCTTGTGCAACAATCCGTCCCACGAAATGAACTTCATCGAAATGATATTTATTAAAAGCTTTTTCAATATTGCGAGCTAAACTATCGCTTTTAACTTTACTGAGATTATCTTTTGTTTTAATAAAAATAGAAATAGACTTGGCATCTTTAGGAAAGAAAGAACCAATTAGTTCGGGTGTGCTATAAATGGCAATACTGTCATCTTTGTATAAAGATGGATCATCTATGTGTAATAATCTTTTTTGAACTGGAGCTAAACCACTTAACGAAATATTTTTGATAGTAGTGGGCGAAATAATTCTATCCGTATGTGGAATATCTTTTAACTCATTGGATAGTTTCTCTATTTTTTCTAAAAAATCTTTCTGAAAGATTCCTTTTTTATTTTCTATTCCCAATAATACAAATTCATTATCCCATTCAAAGCGATTGCGATGTGTTTCGTATACACCTAGCTCATCGTCTTCGTTTGGAAAGAAAGCTTCGAAATCGTAATTGAATTTTAATTTTTTAATTTGAAATGCGCAAAGTACCGTAAACGCAATAACGAAAACAAGAACAGATGTGTTAAGTATTTTTTGAGGAATTTTCATTACCAGCCTTTAGTGTCTATTAAATAAATTAAGGAACCAATTACTCCAGCACTTAATTCTAATTCGCGTTTATTTATTTTGTCAAAGGTGTCATCTGCTGTATGGTGATAATCAAAATATTTTTGTCCATCAGGTTCAAAGCCCATTAAAGGAACTCCTATATCTGCTAAATAGCCAATGTCAGCCCCGTGACCTCCAATTTTAATGTATTGAACAAAATATGGGTCCAATAGAGGCTTCCAACTTAATACTTTTTTATAAGCCCCCATGGTTGTATCAATAGCAATACCTCTTGGCGAAAATCCACCAGCATCGCTTTCTAAAGCAGCAATGTGTTTTAAATTATTTTTTTTTGGTATCTTCAAAATAAGCTTTGCCACCAGCACCACCGTTTTCTTCATTCATAAATGCAACCGCACGTATTGTATGTTTTGGTTTAATGTTTTGTTTTTTATACATCGCTAAAACTTCCATAGCTTGTACCACACCAGCGCCATCGTCATGCGCACCTTGTCCGTTATCCCAAGCATCTAAATGGCCGCCTGCCATAATAATTTCATTTGGTTTTTCAGAGCCTTTAATTTCTCCAACTACATTATATGATAATTCTTTTGCTAGCATTTGGCAATTCATTTTTAATTGAAGAGTCATAGCGGGATTAGCTTTTAATTCTTCTAGTAATTTATCAGCACCGCTGAAGCTAATAGCACAAGCAGGTATTCTGTTTTTTGTCAAAACTGTATCGTAGCCCATTACTCCCGTGTGGGGAAAATCATTGTTAATAGAACTCATACTGCGAACGATGGTTGCAACAGCGCCATACTTAGCCGCTTTACTAGGGCCCGAATAGCGGTAAGTAACAGTTTCGCCATAACAAGTGCCAGTGCTTAAATGTTTATGGTCAAAGTATACATTATAAAATACGATTTTACCTTTGATGTTTTTTTCGCCCAATGAATCTAGTTGAGCATAACTATTAACGATAATGACTGGTGCATTTAATCCTGTTTTGCTTGTACCAACCGAATTGCCCAACGCACAAATGTTATAGTTAGTTTGTTTTTTTGTTTTTGAATTGATGGATGTACAAGTTTCTTTTTCACCTCTTACCCAATGAGGTACCATGCAAGGTTGCAAATAAACAGTATCAGCACCAGCTTCATACATCGCTTTTTTTGCCCACGTTACTGCCTTGGCTGCTCCAGGCGAACCGCTCAAGCGACTTTCTATTTTAGTGGAAAGGAATTCTAAGTTTTTATAACAATTACTTTGAGTAAAATAATAGTCAAAGTGTTTGCGTAAAGCAATACTATCTTTATTTTGAGAATAAGAATGTAATGAAATACTAACTAAAAATAATGAAATGAAGATATGATTTAGGCTCATAATTTAAGACTATAAATAATGAGATTAAAAGTACTATTTTAAAACTTAAAACTGCCCAGCTTCTACTAATTTTATTGCACGTTCAATCATAATATCTTCCCCATTTGGGTCGTATTCTGATTTCATGTTGCTGCCAAATATACGTGCTACACTTTGCCACATAAATGCTTGAAAACCGCCTCTTAAATCTTTTACTAAGTCGTAGCTAGTGTTTCCTGTTTCACGATCAATGAGTTTTAATAAAATACGACCTTGAGTCATGCTTAAATCTTTTAGAGGTTCTTCAAATTCAGCTTTTAATTCTTTCTCTACTGTTTTCATATAAGCTTTTCGAGTAGCTTCGTTTGGCATTTTTTCCAAAATACGATTGTACTCTTTTAATTTTGCTGCCGCCAAAATTGCATACGGATAAACCTTTTTCACATTATACTTTGTTCGGTTCCATGCTTCATATTGTTTTTTGTTTTTGTAAGGATAATCGGCGTAAATCCAAATGTCATTTAACCGAATACTAGGAACGGTGTCTCCATTAATTACTTC
>JADJFB010000026.1 GCA_016708845.1 Bacteroidota bacterium
TATTCAGGGTTTGTTCTGATGTTTTTTTTAGTAACCCAATATCCATAAGCAATAGCCGCTAATATGTAGAAAGGCGGTAATAAAATGTCAAAAATAGTAAGACTATTGTTCATTTCTTAAAGCTGAATATTTTTTATTAATGAATTCACTGTATTAGTTTATTTTTTAGTAGCAATGATGATTCATTCAACCATAAAAATACTATTTTTACTTCAATTTATGGCTAATACCAAAACCTTTATATTTGTTTCTATTGATGGGATGACCGACCCTTTAGGACAGTCACAAGTTTTGCCCTATTTGGTTGGTTTAGCAAGTAAAGGGAATAAAATTGGAATTGTGAGCTGTGAAAAAAAAGGAAACTGGAAATTAAATCACAAAATCATTGAAAGAATCACGAGTGAAGCTAATATCTCATGGGACTATTCTTTTTATAAAACTGGAAAGCCTTTTATATCGCAGCAGCAAAATTTTAAATCACTTAAAAGAATAGCTTTCAAAAAAATAAAGAATTCGAATAGTCAAACAATCTTGCATTGTAGAAGTTATCTGGCTGGTTTAATTGGATTAAAAGCGAAGCAAAAGTTTAATACCGGTTTTATTTTTGATATGCGTGGCTTTTGGGCGGATGAAAGAATTGAAGGTGGTATTTGGAAAAAATCTAGCCCAATTGGAGCTTATTTGTATAAATACTTTAAGAAAAAAGAAAAAGAGATGCTGGTAAATTCTGATGCGATTATTTCATTAACCAACAAAGCAAAATCAATTATTTTAAATTGGAATTTGGGAATTAATGATTCTAAAATTACCGTTATTCCGTGTTGTGCAGATTTAGATCATTTCTCTAAAAATAACATTGAGGAAAAGCAATTTATTACATTTCAAAACAGATTTCCTCAACTTAAAAATAAGTTTGTACTAAGCTACGTTGGCTCTTTAGGTACTTGGTATATGGCTAACGAAATGCTTGAGTTTTTTAAAGTATTGTCTGATAAAATAGATAGCCATTTTTTAATTATTACAAAAGATAGCGAGGAATTAGTGCATAAAGCTGCCATAAAACATCATGTTTCTCTTGACAAAGTCACTGTTATTTCTTCATCCAGAGCAGAGATGCCTTATTACATTTCGTTATCATCTGCTTCTTTATTTTTTATCAGACCCTCATTTTCTAAATCTGCCTCTTCTCCCACTAAAATGGGCGAATTATTATCTATGCAAGTCCCTGTTATTACAAATGCCGGCGTTGGCGATGTAGATAGCATTATTCATGAAACAAACTGCGGTGTTATTATTCCTGATTTTAACAAAAAAGAATATCAACAAGCGGTTTCTGATTTATTAGAAAATCGTAACTTGTACATGAGTAATACTGTTACAGCTGCTTCAAGCTATTTTTCTTTACAAGATGGTATTGAAAAATATGCTGGAGTTTATAACTCATTCAATTAAATTATTTTTAAAATGTCAAATCAAACACCAACTATTATTGTTACCGGAGGCGCTGGTTAGGTGGGCGATTCGGTTAATATGCCTTTAACTTATTATCATAATAATTTAGAGTCGCTGATTAATCTTTTAAAAATTTCAGAAAAACTTCAAATCAAAAATTTCATCTTCTCTTCTTCTTGCTCAGTTTATGGCAATGTTGATAAATTGCCTGTAACAGAGGATACACCGTTTTCAAAAGCCGAATCACCATATGCACACACCAAGCAAATTGGCGAAGATATTTTGATTAATTACGTTAAAAGCAATCCTTCGTTTAAGGCAGTATTGTTGCGTTATTTCAATCCAGTTGGAGCTCATAATTCAGGATTAAACGGTGAATTGTCAAAAGATAAACCAAATAATTTAGTGCCATTTATTACTCAAAGTGCGGTTGGAATATTACCTCCGTTAACTGTATTTGGTAATGATTATGATACGCGAGATGGTTCTTGTATTAGAGATTATATTCATGTGAGTGATATTGCAGATGCTCATGTAAAAGCAATGAATTATTTGATTAATGATAATCAAAAAACAAATACGTCTATCTTTAATTTAGGAACAGGAAATGGAGTAACTGTATTTGAAGCAATTGAATCATTTGAAAAAGTGAGTGAACAAAAGTTGAATTATAAAGTAGGAGAAAGAAGAGCAGGAGACGTGATTAAAATATATGCGAATAATAATTTCGCTAAACAGGAATTAGGTTGGGACCCAAAAAATGGATTGGATGAAATGATGCTAAGTGCTTGGAAATGGCAACTAAACTTAAGTAAAGAAAAAAAATAAGCAATTTTCATAATGGAAAAACGTTTTAAATTCAAACATTTATTTGTCTATTCCTCTGATGAATGGATGGCAAACTCTACAAAACGTTATCGTACTGTATTTGATAAGGCAGAAACAACGTATTTGCGTTTTGAATTATCATTATTCAATAAATTATTTGATGAAGAAGATTGGACAGCAAAAGTAAGTGTACGTTGCGAAGAAGTTTTAGCAACAGGCAACGTTAATATTTGCACGCTTGATTCGGAATTAAAAGTCAGTAAAGAAGATAATCTCGTATTTGTAAGAGATGGATGGGGTACGCCAACGCCGGATACGTTTTGGAAAAAAGGAACTTATCAATGGGTCGCTTTAATTGATGGAGAAATAGTGGGTACACAACGTTTTTATGTAGAAGCTGTTGGTTTAGTGACCAAGAATTCAAATCCCTATTTCAGTATAGAACATGTCAAATTGTATCATGGTGATATTGATGGATGGAATCAACGTCAGCGTAAATATTTAAAAACATTCAATAAAGAAACCACTCAGTATGTGTGGGCAGAAATAAAAATAAAGGCTCAAACTAACATTGCCTTTAACTACGAGATATATTTAAATTATGTAGATGATTCTGGTCAGCATAAAGCTCATCAAATTAAAAATGGCTATATAGATGCGGATAAAAAAGATTATACATATACCTTAGATTTAGGTTGGGGAAGCAATGTGGCTGGCACATGGAAGGATGATAAATATGCTTTAGAAATTGTATTTATGGACACCTTAATTGGTGCTGTAACCTTTGAATGTAAAAACATTGAAGAAGAAGGTGAGTTAACGTTGATTAGTAGTATTGATCAAACGATTGCAATTAATTCTGCTAGTTCTACTAATGTGAGTGGAAATGTAGTAGAAGGTTCCGAAAAAACATTAGAAGAATTATTACACGAAGTAGATTCTTTAATTGGGTTAGAAGGCGTTAAAAAAAGCATTCACGAAAATATTACTTACCTAAACTTCACCAAACTTCGCAAAGAAAAAGGTTTTGATGATGGCTCGGTTATTTCGTTACATTCTGTATTTACAGGTAACCCCGGAACTGGTAAAACTACGGTTGTAAAAAAACTTGGAAAGATTTATCAAAAAATGGGCTTGCTGAGTAAAGGTCATGTTTATGAAGTTGATCGTTCGGTATTGGTTGGAGAATATATTGGACAAACAGCCCCTAAAGTAAAAAAAGCAATTGACGAAGCACGTGGTGGAATTTTATTTATTGATGAGGCTTATTCGTTAGCAAGAAGTGGAGAAGATAGTAAAGACTTTGGTAAAGAAGTGATTGAAGTGTTACTAAAAGAAATGAGTGATGGAAAAGGAGACATTGCTATTATTGTAGCTGGTTATCCTAAAGAGATGAATACGTTTATAGAGAGCAATCCTGGATTAAAATCGCGCTTCTCAGATTATTTTCATTTCGAAGATTATATGCCTGATGAATTATTTCAAATCGCTTTATATTCTGCAGGACAAAAACAATTAACCATTGCAGAAGACGCTCAGTTTTATTTACAAGAACAATTAACAGAAGCGTATCGCAAACGTGATAACAGCTTTGGTAATGCTCGTTTTGTAAATGCTGTCATTGAAGAAGCAAAGCAAGATATGGGGATTCGTTTAATGAAATCTACTAATATGGATTCATTAACAAAAGAAGATTTATCCACTCTTACTTTAGCTGATTTAAAAAATGTATTTGTCTCTAACGAAAAGAAAAAATTAAAATTATCGGTTAACGAAAAAGAATTGACACTTGCTTTATCAGAGTTGAATGCGCTTGTTGGAATGGATAATATTAAACAAGATGTGAATGAGTTGGTGAAATTAATTCGTTTTTATAACGAAACAGGTAAAGATGTTATCAATAAATTTTCGTTACACTCCGTATTTACAGGTAATCCTGGTACAGGTAAAACAACCCTTGCACGTATCGTTGGTAAAATTTATAAATCGTTAGGTTTATTAGAAAGAGGTCATGTGGTTGAAGTTGATCGAGAAGGCTTAATTGCTGGTTATACCGGACAAACTGCTATTAAAACTAAAGAAAAGATTGATGCAGCGATGGGTGGTGTTTTATTTATTGATGAAGCTTATGCGTTAGCGGAAGATGGACCAAACGGTTTTGGGAAAGAAGCGATTGAAGTGATTTTAAAAAACATGGAAGATAAGCGTGGACAATTTGGTGTGATTGTAGCAGGATATCCAGATAATATGCACAGGTTTGTAGAAATGAATCCTGGTTTGAAATCACGTTTTGATAAAACTTATGATTTTAAAGATTATACTAGTGAGCAACTGATTGTAATTGCACAAAATTTATTTAAGAAAGAAGAATTATTGCCTAATGCTGAAGCCTTAGCACATTTAAATTCTTATTTCAGTGCTTTATTATCTGCTAAAGATAAATTTTTTGGGAATGCTCGTACAGTAAGACAAACAGTTGGCGAATGTGTAATGAAGCAAAATTTACGTATGGCATCGATACCAAGTAGCGAACGTAAAGCAGAAGATTTAATGCATTTAACCTTTGATGATGTAAAGCATTTAATGATTGGAGAATCACAATCAAGACCAAGTTTGGGTTTTAGATTTGGGTCGCAGTAAGTTATCTAACTTTAATAAATTCTAAATTCCTCTTTAAGCCTTTATACTTAGTACGTTTAATCGCACTATGTTTAAATACTTTGTTAAATGTTTCCTCAGTCATTTCATGCCACTCATCCGTACTTAAATTTAATAAACCAGTTTTATTATTAAATTGAGCTTCGTGATGAGGTGTACTAAATCTGTTCCATGGACAAACATCTTGGCAAACATCACAACCAAATGCCCAATTATCCATTTTGTTTTTAAATTCACTTGGGATCGCGTCTTTTAATTCAATGGTTAAATAGCTAATGCATTTACTGCCATCAACAACAAAAGGTTCTACAAAGGCTTCCGTAGGGCAGGCATCAATACATTTGGTACAGGTGCCACAATAATCTTGTATAATGCCATCGTATTCTAAATCTAAATCAATAATTAATTCCGCAATAAAAAAGAAAGACCCGTTTTGTTTATTAATTAAGTTGGCATTTTTTCCAATCCAACCTAAACCACTTTTTTTTGCCCAAGCTTTATCCAAAACTGGCGCGCTATCTACAAAGGCTCTCCCGTTTACGTCGCCAATTTTTTCTTTTAGGGTATTTAAAAATTCTTTTAGTTTTTCTTTGATGACTTCATGGTAATCATAACCATAAGCATATTTCGAAATTTTAGGAGCTTCTGTGTTTTGAGTTTGTTCGGGATAGTAATTATATAATAAGGATACAACAGACTTCGCGCCTTCTACTAATAGCTTTGGATTTAAGCGTTTATCAAAATGGTTTTCCATATATTCCATTTTGCCATGCATTCCTGCTTTTAGCCAAGCTTCCAATTTTGGCGCTTCTTCTTCTAAAAAATCTGCTTTACTTATGCCACAAAAATCAAAACCTAAACGCTTTGCTTCTTGTTTAATAATTTGAGTATGTTTTGATAAGTTTAGCAAGGTCAAAGCTATTAGCTAGATAATCTATCCTTAACAATGGTTTTGATAAGATTAAGAATTCCGCCTTTTTCTGAACCTTCTTTATTTCCTGAAATAGCACTTCCAACTGTTTTGATAATAGAGATAGCTGATCTAAACAATTCGCCATTTAAAATATTTGTTACAATTTTGGTGATACCAGTTGTGATGATCTCTTCAGGTAAAGTTTTTAGCTTTAACTTTATTTCTTCTTCTTGCTTTTTAATGCGCTTTCTCACGCGAATTTCTTCACGGTCCAAATCAGCAAAGCTTGTAATGATTACATTATTCTTCATCTTCATCAATATCGTTAGAATCGTTTTCAAAAAACACTTTGGTAACCATGTTTTTTATTTTATCAGAGAAATATACCTTATATAAAATCATAAATAACAATAATATACCAATGTATATTCCTGCTACTACGCTAAAACCATAAAAATTACTGTTTAGTTTTTCTGCAAAATAATAGGCTAGCATAAAGCCTAAAAACATCATAGCAAAAAACAAAAGAATGCTAGCTATAAATATGTAAATGACTTTACTAGTGAGTTTTGCTGTTTTTTTTGCTGATTGAATTTTTATCAATAGCAATCTATCATCGGTGTATTTTTTTACCAATTCATAGGTTTCGTCAAAATAATTTTCTTGGTTGCTTTCCATTTAGTATATCTAAGCTTGGTTTGTCGGATTAGGATCTTCTTCAATTTTTAATAATTCTGCTAATTGGCCTTCTAACTGACTTATTTTTGTTTTTATCTCATCTGCTGCCGATTTTGCCTTATCTTTAGCCTTATCAACTAATTCTTTACCTTCATCCGTTTCTAATAATTTAACAATTGCAGCTCCAGCAATAGCACCAATAACCAAAGCACCTATTATCTTTGTCTTATCATTCATATTTTAGTTCTTAAATATTTACACTAATTTACTGAAAAATTTCAACTAATACATCACTCTGAGATATATCATGGAAACAAAAACTGAGTTCAAAGTCAATAAAAATATTTTCCTAGTAATCATCCTTGCTTTTGGGTTATTATTAGTGTTTTCTTTAAGTGAATACTTTACGGCTTTTTTAGGAAGCATCTTGTTTTATGTATTATTTAAAAGTTGGATGGAAACATTAGTGAGTCATAAAAAATGGAAGAAAAGTTGGGCTGCTATTTTAATAATTATTGTTTCTTTCTTTATTATTTTATTACCCATGACTTTGTTTTTTTCAATGGCTTATAATAAAGTAGTTCCAATTGCATCAAATCCTGATAAACTTTTGCCTTATATACATCAAGTAGATTCGACCTTGCAGCAAAAGTTTGGGGTTGAGATTTTGACGAGCCAAAATATTGATGCTATAAAATCAGCCAGCACTAAACTGGTTTCAGGGGCCTTAAATCAAGGTTTTGAGTTTTTCTCATCTATCGTGATGATGTATTTCTTTTTGTACTTTATGCTTGTTAATTTTAACAGAATGGAAGCATTTATTATTTTGGTTCTTCCATTTCAAAAAAGTAAAATAGAAATGTTTGCCGAAGAATTGAAAGCGCAAACATTTAGTAATGCGATTGGAATTCCTCTAATTGCAGTCGCGCAGGGATTATTTGCCTATATTATTTATTTGATTGCAGGGGTCCCAGATTCTGGTTTTTGGGCTATATTAACTGGTTTCGCTTCTATTATTCCAATTGTTGGAACAGGAATTATTTGGGTGCCAGTTTGTGCTTATTTGTTTTTTACCGGAGCTAATTGGCAAGGCACTGTTGTGATATTATGGAGTGCTTTAGTTATGGGCAGTATGGATAACGTGATTCGTTTTTTACTAGCAAAAAAAATGGCTGATGTGCATCCTGTTATTACTGTATTAGGTATTATTATTGGATTAAAATATTTAGGAATCACAGGGCTTATTTTTGGTCCTTTAATCATTTCATACTTTTTAATTTTATCTAAAATTTATTATTCCGATTATCAAAATGTTAATGTAAAAGCAAAAACAAAAGAGCATGTATTAGAAATTGGCTTGCCTTTTATTTATACTAAAAAGTTTTCATCTAAAACGGAAGAAAAGAAATAAAATTAATCTTCAAACAATCCGCCCATTCTTCCACGGTAAGATTTACCTAAGTGCTTATATGCTTTTTCGGTTGCTTCGCGTCCACGCGGTGTACGGCTCATATATCCTTCTTGGATTAAAAAAGGTTCATATACTTCTTCAATAGTCCCTGATTCTTCACCAACGGCGGTACTAATAGTTGTAATACCAACTGGTCCGCCTTTAAATTTATCGATGATAGCTGATAGAATACGAATATCCATTTCATCTAATCCGTTTTTATCAACATTTAAGGCTTTTAATCCATAGGTTGCAATATCAATATTGATGGTACCATCTCCTTTTATTTGAGCAAAATCTCTTACACGACGTAATAAGGCATTTGCAATCCGTGGTGTTCCTCTACTTCTTCTAGCAATTTCGTAAGCAGCTTCATCAGCAATCTCTACACCTAAAATAGCCGAACTACGTTGCACAATGCCAGTTAATACTTTACTATCGTAATAATTTAAACGTGATGTAATTCCAAAACGTGCACGTAAAGGAGCCGTTAGCAAGCCACTGCGCGTAGTTGCTCCAACTAATGTAAAAGGATTTAATTTTATTTGAACCGTTCTTGCGTTTGGTCCACTATCAATCATAATATCAATCTTGTAGTCTTCCATGGCAGAATATAAATATTCTTCTACAATGGGACTTAAACGATGAATCTCATCTACAAACAACACATCAAATGGTTCGAGATTAGTTAGTAAACCTGCTAAATCACCTGGTTTATCTAATACAGGACCGCTAGTGACTCTTAAATTAACACCTAAATCATTAGATATAATATGTGCTAAGGTTGTTTTTCCTAAACCTGGAGGGCCATGTAATAAAACATGATCTAAAGCTTCCTCACGTTGTTTAGCAGCTTGAACAAAGATGCGTAAATTATCCACTACCGATTCTTGTCCACTAAAGTCGTTAAACTCTAGGGGACGTAAGGCTTTTTCATAATCCTTATCCGTGTTGGTTAGTTTTTCGTTATTAGCGTCTAAATTTTCGTTCATTAGTGTAAAAGTACAAAATTAAAATATAGCCCACTGCTATAAATTGTAGCATTAATTATTTATGCCATTACCACATTGCTGGCCCATATTTTTTTGTGATTTTTGATTTTGGTGCCGCCATATAAAATATCTGGTCAAACCAAATGAGTAGTTTAGGTGCTAATACAAACGAATTTAATTTATTACCTACATAATTGGTGTTTCTTAAAGCTAGTCGCGCACAAACATCCAGGCCTAATCCACACCAACGAGTCATTTTATATTGTACTGTAATTCCTGGTTCATAAAACAATAATAATCGTTTTTTTGAATTAGTTATTTTTATTCCATCATCATATCTTGTCCAATACATACCAGTTCCCACTTGTATGGGCACGCTCAACTGCCAACGTTTGGTTTTGTGAAATACAAAATCGGCGTAATAACATACATATCCAAACTTAAAAAAACTAGTTATTATTTTAGGTTTACCTAATTCATCTTTCACGATTTCTTTATCGTAAACTGGGGTGTCTAGCCAACTGTAGCCTATGCCAACTCGCAACTTTCTCTTAAAGCTTAATCCTAATCTTACGCCACTTACTTTTGTGGGCGAGTTATTCATAAACGAATAACGAGATTCTAAACGAGCATCAATACTGGGTTTTGAATGTAAAAAACTTTAAAGGTGTCGAGAAATTGTCCCTTTGCAAAAAAGGAAAGTAAAACGAATATAATAATCGCATTAAATCTCACTACACAAAAATAACAGAGAATGATTGTTTATAAATCGATGCCTCAAAATTGTATTAACAGAGGATGTGTAGTAATTTTGTGAAGATGAACGCTGCTTTTTTAGATACTCCCATTGGTTACCTTAAAGGTATTGGTCCACAACGCTCGGAAGTATTACAAAAAGAATTATTTATTTTTACCTATAAAGATTTAATAACACATTATCCTTTTAGGTACGTTGATAGAACACATTTTCATAGTGTACGAGAAGTAATTGAAGATTCGGCCTATTATCAGTTACGCGGACATATTATCGAAATTGCTTTTGTTGGAGATAAACGTACCAAACGTTTGGTAGCTAAATTTAGAGATAGTTCAGGTGTGATTGAATTGGTTTGGTTTCAGGGCGCTAAGTGGATGGCCGAGAAATTAAAATCAAATTCAGAATATATTGTATACGGAAAAGCCACCGCTTTTATGGGACGTTTTAATATGGCGCATCCCGAAATTGACATAGTAACGCCTGAACTATTAGTCAATCAATCTTCTTTTCAATCTGTATATCACAGTACCGAAAAATTAAAGTATAGAAATTTAGATAGCGATGGAATCAGGAAATGCTTGCGATTATTGACCATTCAACTCAATAAACAAAATATTCAAGAGTCCTTAACGCATTCTATCATTCAAGATTTTAATTTGCTCACAAAATTAGAAGCTTTAAAGCAAATTCATTTTCCTGATTCAAAAACACTTTTAGAGAAAGCAAGATTCAGATTAAAGTTTGAAGAATTGTTTTATGTGCAATTAAAATTATTGCGCAGTAATTTAGTTAGGCATCAAATGATTCAGGGCTTTGTGTTTAATAAAGTCGGAGACGCTTTTAATGATTTTTATAATAAGTATTTACCTTTTCAATTAACCAATGCGCAAAAGCGTGTGGTAAAAGAAATTCGTGTTGACATGGGTTCTGGTAAACAAATGAGCCGCTTGGTACAAGGCGATGTAGGAAGTGGAAAAACCTTAGTGGCTTTGTTAAGTATGTTATTGGCCATTGATAATGGATTTCAGGCTTGTTTAATGGCGCCCACCGAAATTTTAGCCAAACAACATTTCGCTACCATTTCCGAATTGCTTGAACCAATGGGTTTGAAAGTAGCTTTGTTAACTGGTTCTTCTAAAACAAAAGCACGACGAGAATTACACGCTGATTTACAATCTGGTGCTATTCATATTTTAATTGGAACACACGCCTTAATTGAAGATGTGGTTGTTTTTAAAAATTTAGGTTTAGTAGTTATTGATGAACAACACCGTTTTGGAGTTGCGCAACGTGGCAAAATGCATAAAAAAAATACTCAGCCTCCGCATGTTTTAATTATGACGGCTACACCAATCCCAAGAACTTTAGCAATGACTTTGTATGGTGATTTAGATACCTCAGTGATTGATGAATTACCACCAGGTCGAAAACCAATTACAACGATGCACTTTATGGAAAGTCAGCGTTTGCGATTAATTGGTTTTATGAAACAGGAAATTGCCTTAGGGCGACAAGTTTATATCGTGTATCCATTAATTCAGGAAAGTGAAAAAATGGATTATCAAAATTTGCAAAATGGCTATGACGCATTGCTGGATGATTTTCCTGTACCTCAATATCAAATTAGTATAGTACATGGTAAATTAAAACCAGCCGAAAAAGAATTTGAAATGCAACGTTTCATTAAAAAAGAAACTCAAATTATGGTGGCAACTACGGTTGTTGAAGTTGGCGTAAATATTCCTAATGCTTCTGTGATGGTTATTGAAAGCGCTGAACGATTTGGCTTATCGCAACTACATCAGTTAAGAGGAAGAGTAGGGCGAGGAGCAGATAAATCTTATTGTATTTTAATGACTTCTTATAAATTAGGTGCCGATAGTAAATTACGCATGGAAACGATGGTAAGGACCAACGATGGATTTGAAATTAGCGAAGTAGATTTACGACTACGCGGACCGGGAGACTTAGATGGAACGCAGCAAAGCGGAGTGCTAGATCTAAAAATAGCTGATTTGGCTCAAGATGGACAGATTTTACAGCTGGCTCGCTCGTCGGCACAAGCTATTTTAAACGAAGACCCTAATTTAGCTAGTCAGGAGAATCAATTGTTGTTGAATCAGCTACAGTTTCAAGGCAAAACAAGGAGTTCTTGGAGTAAAATTGGATAATTTGTTTATTTGAAAAAAAGCGTTATTTTTGATATAGCTAAAACTCTAAAAATGAAGACATTAGTTTTTATTTATATTTTCATCTTTGCATGCTTATTCAAAGGACATGCAACTACTCCTCAACCAAAGGCGCAGCAACAGCCTAAAGATTGTGTAAAGCACCCACAAATTGTTAAACCTCGTATTACTGAGAAAGTAGTTTCTACAAGCTCAATCAATAAAACAGAAAAGGTCGTTAAATCAACTGCATACAAAGGTGGCGGAAGTTCAATTCCTCATTTTAGCGTATTAAATTTGATTAATTTCTTTTATACAAAAGATACTTTGGATAACTTACATGTGATGTAATTATCATGTTACGTTTTTGTTTCCTTTTTTTATTTCTCTCTCATTTTTTATTTGCTTCCGACTCTTTATTTGTAAAGGTTCATTTTGTGTATGGTTCAAAACCAAAATCTGCTTTTAAAAAAACAGAAGCAAAACAATTTGGAGGCATTCATGGCGGGCATGTGTACCTTGAACTTGAAAATAAAATCATTAGCTATGGAACTAATAATGGTAAATGGCATATATTTCCACATAAAAGTAAAAGTGCAGGAAAATATCGAATTGATAAAGATTTAAAGTGGCATGGAGATACAGGTAAATTAAAAATCACAACGATTATTATTCCTGTTACCCAAACTCAACTCAATAAATTTAAAGAAACAGAACAAGCATATTTTACGCAAACACCTTATGATTATGCTTTTTTAGGAATGCGTTGTGCGGCTGGTGCTTATGATGTATTGAGTAAAGCAGAGGTATGTAAATGTAAATCACGATTCGGCACTATTTCAAAAAACTTTTATCCCAAACGTTTGCGCGTAAAATTATTAAAGCGTGCGCAAAAAGAAAATTGGCAGGTACTAAGGCAAGATGGTAGAAGTACAAGAAAGTGGGAGAAGGATTAATTATTTTAAATCAAATAAGTTCTCAACACCAATATATCTATTTACTGTAAAACCTTCCGCATAATCTGCATTAATGGCTCTTCCAAATAAGCTACCTTTTGCCTTTACATATTCCATGAAATTTTTAGTGGAAATTGGGGTTTCTGGTTCTTTGAATTTGGATCAAAAAACTGTGACGAATATGCCATGATAGATTCAATTTTCTTTTCCATAAATGGAGTAATATCAATTACAAAATCAGGTTCAATAAAATGATCTTGAATGTAATGATACACCGCTTTTGGACGCCATGCAGCTTGTACTTTGCTATCTTCTTTCGTTTCTACTTTCACTAAACCACTGTAAAAACAAGCGTCTGCTGTTAATTTAGCAGCTCGTCCATGATCTGGGTGCCTATCTGTAATAGCATTACATAATACAATCTCTGGTTGGTATTTACGAATCATGCGAATGATTTCTTTTAGATGCGCTTCATTATTTTCAAAAAATCCATCTACCATCGTTAGCTGTTCTCTAACAGAAAGTCCTAATATTTTGGCAGCATTGGTTGCTTCCTGTGTTCTCAATTCAGCATTACCACGTGTTCCTAATTCGCCACGAGTTAAATCTAAAATACCTACTGTTTTTCCTAAGGCAATATGTTTTAAAATAGTTCCTGATGCTGATAATTCAACATCGTCGGGGTGTACGCCTATAGCTAATATATCTAGTTTCATTTTCTTTTAATTTTAGACCCGAAAGGTTTTTAAAACCTTTCGGGTCTAAGTTATTTATTTTTATTGAATCTCTCCTTGTTTTCTTACAGTTACCCATTTTCCAGAAACGTGTGCAGTTACACTATTATCATACATGGCTTCGCAGTTAACTCCTGGTAAATAATATGTTCCATTGTAAGAAGCATTTAATAATACTTTAAATGTTTTAATAGCACCAGCTCCTAAATCAAAGTAAGAGTAAACTCTATCATCTCTAATATCTTGATAAGTTGGAACATCACCTTTTACGTAACTAATATTATCTAAACGTTGGTTACGAATTTCCCAGCCACTAGCAAATATTTGCGATAAGGCTAAGTTGCGGTACATACCTCTTACTCCTGGGTTTTTAATTGTCACCTCTGCCATAAAATCTGTTCCTTGTTCTAAATTAGTCACATCAATTGGATTGCCGTTTAAGGTTTTGTAATTAACGATTAACTCTAAATTGCTAAACTTATCGGTTTCTGTTCCTGCTTTCGGAATACCTTGTTTGACGATGCGTGCAAATAAATTACCATTACCTTTTACTGTTACTTTTATTGGTGTGGTGCTATTTGAATTTTTTAATGCAATCATCTTGAATTTAGTTTTAGAGAAATCAGAAACAGCAATGGTTTCACTTCCAATTTTTACATCTGCTGTTACGTTTGAATTAGCTCCATTTACTTTAGCATATTTGCTAATAGCCATTAAACAGTAGGCGGTAGATTGTGTGCTGAACCAATATTCGTTATTACCTAATTTGGCAGCCAACGCTTTTACTTTTAAGAAAGCATTGCTATTATCTTTCAATAAAGTCATGGTTTCTAAAATCATGGCATCATCACGTTCTAAACTACCGTAGGTGTAATAATAATCCTGATAAGCTTTTGGCGTTGAAGGCACATTGTAAATCATTTTTTTAGCAACTTCTGTTTGCCCTATTAATGCGTATGCTGCTGATAATCGCCATTTAGCTTCGTTAGATAAGCTTGCTTTTTCTTTTAAACGATTCATGGCGCCCAACTCTGGTGCACCGGCTAAGGCTAGTGTATATAAACGATAGGCTTGTGTTAAATCTTCGCCATAGTAAGCGGTATTTTTATTGCTTGTATAATTTTGTGCTTTTTGTTTTTGATAACGTTTCCAATTATCCAATAATCCGTAAGGCAAACTATAACCTTTTGTTTTGGCTTCAATTAAAAAATGACCGGCATAATTGGTTCCCCATTCGTCAGCCGAATTTAATCCTGGCCAGTAAGATAAACCACCGCTAGAAGTTTGGAATCCTTTCAATCGATTGATAGCAGCTTTAGTAGCGTTATCAATAAATTTTTTCTGACCATCACTTAAATCAGTAATGTCATTCAAATACAATCCTGCAAAAACAGAGGACGTTGTTTGCTCGACACAGCCATGAGGATATTGAACTAAATATCCTAAACGTTGAGATAAATTAATAGATGGTAAAGTGGATAATTCAATAAAGGCTTTGTTAGTTCCATTCATTCCAATTGGAACATAGTTAACAGATAAATTTTTATTAGAAGTTAATACATATTCATCGGCATCTGTTACGCTTGGATTGTTGGCACGTACTGCAATTTCAATTGTTTCCGTAGCTATTTCTCCAGCACCTTTAGCCGTTATTTTAATTTTTGAAACTCCTAAAGCATCTTTAATTTTTAATTTAAAGTTAATCACTTTATCTCCAACTGAACTAAAGCTTACGTTTTGCGTATTGCCTCCAATAGCCTCTGTGAATTTATCAGTAGTAATAGTTACGGTGGCATTTTTCACTTTTTTTTCCATTGCAAAAACCGTTACTGGTAAATTTACTTCTTCTCCTGGACCCAATACTCTTGGTAAAGTTGATAAAATCATCAATGGTTTACGAACTGGAACTGCTTTTTCGGCATTACCATACGCGCCCTGATAACCAGCTACTACCATCACTCTCACAGAACCTACATACTGAGGAATATTAATTTTATGCGTCGCCGTTTCTCCTTTCTTTAAATGAAATGGACCAACAAAACGTACCATTGGTTTAAATCTTAAAGCGCTGTTTTCTGGTTTGTTGTTTGTTGCATCATCACCACCAATGGATAAAATACGCGTCATGGCTTTACCAAAAGCACCAATCACGTTATCATACACGTCCCATGTTTTCACACCTAAGGCTTCTTTGGCATAAAATGCTTTCCAAGGGTCAGGTGTTTTAAAACGGGTAATGTCTAATAAACCTTCGTCAACAATGGCTAATGTATACGCCATTTCTTTTCCGTTAGCTTCGCTTACTTTTACTATTTCATTACTTTCTGGTTTCCAAACTGCCTCTGTTTTAATTACAGGTTTTAAAATCGTGTTCTCATCTTTTATCATTAAAGAAGCTACACCGTATAAACGAATTGGTAAATCATTCGTTGTTTGAGCATGTGGCTGAATTAAATGCACAAAAACATAAATGTTTGGCGTCATTTCTTTAGTCACCGTAAATTCATATTCGGTAATACCTTGTTTGGTATCAATCCATTTACTTAATAAAGTACGACTTCCGTTTTCAATATTAATTAATGCTTTTCCACCTTGTGGACTAGGAATTAAAATTTTGGCTTTATCACCCACTTTATATTCGTCTTTATCTGTATTAACCGTTAATACATTACTGCCTTCATTTCCTTTTGGCGATTTACCAGCCCAACTTGGCCAGTCGATAAACACAACTTTTCCGCAGGCATGACCACTTTCAACATCTTTCACATATACTAAATATCGTCCCCAAGATGGCTGGTTAACACGTAATTTAAAATTTGCTTTTCCGTTTGATGAAGAAATAGATTCTGTATAGATTGGCTCGTGATAATTACTACCGATGTATGAAGACAAATCTTGGTTGTAATTATCCCACCACCAACGCCAATCTAATTTATATACTTTTACTTCAATATTAGAACGCGAGGTTGCTTTCCCAAATTCATCAACAGTAGCTATCTCAACGTTGTGAGCAATATCGGTTTCTAAATATTGTTCACCATCTTTTGTAGCAGGAATTTTTACTCCCACATAATTTGTAAATGGCGAAACAGGAATGGTGAATCTATCTGTACTAAAAGAACCTCCTTCTTCAAATGCACGAATAGTAAAGTTAGCTGTTAAAAAACCTGGCGCATCTTTCGTGTCGCTTAACTGAGCGTTGACAATAGTTTTGCCATTATCATCAGTTCTTCCACTAAAAATAGTTTGTGTTTCTGAATAAAAATTTTGAGCAGGATTGTCAAAGGTAAATCCTTTGTAACCTTTAAAAGTGGTTTCAATTTGAGAAAGCGACACATCAATTTTTGCTTCAAGATTTCTACCAGGTGCACCGTGTAACCAGTTAATGAATAAATCGCTATTCAAAGTTAAATCGCTGCTGTAAATTTTATCTTTTTTGTAGTCTAAATTTATTTTCAAACGATTTGGCATAATCGTTTCAATACGAATATTTTTAGTGAAGACTGCACCACCTACTTTTACTTTTGCTAAATAAACGCCCGTTGGTGCAGAGCTTTCTGTTTTTGTTGTGAAATTGTAAAAACCATCGACGTGTTTTGTTCGCGTTAATTTTTGCACCACTTGTCCTTGTGGATTTATTAATTCCATGGACGCAGGATAGTTTTCAGGAAATGCTTTAGTTTTATTTTCTAAAATAAATGATAAAAACAAGCTATCACCTGGGCGCCATACGCCGCGTTCTCCATAAATAAATCCTTTGATTCCTTTTTGAACAATATCACCATCTACTTCAAATGAACTTAATGATAAGGAGTTTCCATCATCAAGTTTTAAGTAGGTACGTTCTTGTCCACGTTTGGCAATTAATACAAATGGTTTTTGTTTGGTTTCTAAAACGGCAGTTCCTTCAGCATTAGTGGTGACTTGTTTTAATTTTTGTTGTTGGTAATCATATGCTTCAATGGTAACATTTCCTAATGGCTTAGTAGAAATTAAATCAGAAGTAAAGACATTGATTTTTCCGTCATTGCCTCGTTTAGCAATTAAACCAATGTTAGTAGCTAAAATATTTCGGGTAACCGATTTGTTATTATAGAAAGCCCTAGAACAAGGATTCTCTCTTTCTGAATAATCATAGTAGTATCCTTCATCATAATAATCATCATAATAGCTGTAATAATCCCATTCTTTTTCATCATCATTTGCTTCAGAGTCAACATACACATCTTCTTCAGATGAGCTTGTGTCGCTTTGGCAATTGTATGTAGAATAATTACGATTAAAACTTATGCGAACATTATACAAGGCACCAGGTTCTGCTTTAATTAAAGACGATAAATCAATAGAATAATTATTCCATTTGTTACGAGTTGGAATACCATTATTTTGCAAAGCAATTTTCTTTTTAATAATTAATTTCCCTACACGACGCAATTCCTGACTGCCTTCTAAATTATTGATTTGTAAAAATTGCAACATGTTGTTTTCGTATACACGAGTAATACGAATATCAACGGCATTTAAGTTTACGGCCTCGAAAGGAAAAATTAATCCGCTAGAGTTTGGTAGAATAACTCCCTTACCAACTAAACGAACACTTGGTTTTAAATCTTCAAAAAATAAATTATAAACGATGGCTTCTTTTAAATGTTTGCCTTCATAATTTTTTACGCCATTACTAATATTCAATTCACGACTATCCACTAAACGTTCGTTTGTATAAATTTTAATGGAGTTGTTTTCAATTAAATAGGTTAGTTTGGATTCTTTAACGGGTAACTTTTCGTTAGTAGCCTCTCCATATTCATTGTAGTTAGTTGTTGTTGTTCCATTGGGATTATTGATTGAAATTAATCCATCCAAATTTTGATTAGGATCTATTCTATCAGAAAATTGAAGTGTTATAAATTGATCAGGCTCATTGTTGATTAATACGTTCAATAAGGTAAATTCAGTAGCATTTGGTATGGTAATTTCTTGACTGTTTTTTTCTGCAGCACCTATAGGTTCACCATTATAAGAAAGCGTTACATTTCCTTTTCCTTTTACTACATTATTAATAATAAAATGATGTGTGGTTGAATTCTCGTGTAACCATTTTATTTGCAAGGAACTTGAACCTTGTGATGCTTGTGTTGTTTTTTCTACTAATAAATTATCAGCATAATCGGCTGTTGTTAAGGTTCCTTCAATTTGTAATGTGTTATTCTCTCCCGCTTTGTATTCATCAATGGTAATTTCCATTGCCTGCTTTAAAGTAGCAAATTCAAATTCAAATTCTTTTAAATCATCACTAACGCTTAGCACGTTTCCTAAATGAAAACTCGCCTTGTAAGTTTGATTGCTGTTTAATTTTGTAGCAGGTTTAAACTCAATTGTTTTTTTATCAATCCAGGTTAACTTCCCTTCAATACTTGGACTAAAATCAAATAAATTATTGTCTACTTCTTTTCCTTCTTCAATTTCAGCCGTTGTTTCTTCTTGTAGTACAATTAAAATTTTACTTTCTACTGAAACGTACCCTGCAGTATATGCCGAGATATATTCTTTGTAGGCAGGATTAATAAATCCTGAATCATTTTTTGCAGAAGACGACGAATAATAAGTTAATCCACAAATGGATAATGCTGTGATAAAGAACACAGCAAAAATTGATTTTATTGACATAGTTTTTGGGAGATTTAATACAAAATTAAGTAAAAAAATTACTCTTAAACAAATTTTAGGAAAAGTTTGTTTTTTGAGCCATTTTCAGTTTTTACCGCCCTAAAACATTGAATTTTTTCAATTTCTAAATCCTTGCACAATAATTTAAGTTATCCCTCGTTATTTAACATATAAACCCCTAAATCTGCCTATGCAAAAAACTTCTACTCTTGTTTCTACAATTTTAAAAACCACTACAAACAAGCAACAAACTAACAATTTTGTTGATGAACCCGAGCCATCTGACTCAATAATTCAAAATATCCTTAACTATTCAAAATCTTTAACCATACAAAAATCAAAATCTGTTGGTTTTATTGAGGTTGTAGCGAGTTAATAGGTAATTAACCATTTGTTTATCGAATAAAATTTGTGTAGTAGCGATATTCCGTTATTTTTGCGTTCTACATTATAATTTATTACAATGGCTCAATTTGAATTAACAATGCCCAAAATGGGCGAAAGTGTTGCAGAAGCAACTATTATTAAATGGACTAAAAACGAAGGAGATTCAATTAAAATTGATGAAACTGTTCTAGAAATAGCAACTGATAAGGTTGACTCTGAAATTCCCTCTCCGTTTGAAGGAAAGTTAATTAAAAAGTTATTTAATGAAAATGACGTTGTACAAGTAGGTGCCGTTATTGCTATTATCTCTTCAGATGCTACGGCTTCTGTTGCAGAAACCCCAAAAACAGTAGCTCCAACTCAACAAACAACTACTCCAACAGCTACAACTCCAGTTGCAACTGCCGAAAATGTTGATTTTTCTGGTTCTGATAAATTCTATTCTCCATTAGTAAAAAGTATTGCTAAAGAAGAAGGTATTTCTTTATCTGAATTAGAGTCTATCAAAGGAACAGGGCAAGAAGGAAGAGTGACAAAAGCAGATATTTTAGCTTATTTACCAAATAGAAATAAACAAACTACAACAACTGCTCCAGTGGCTGAAAAAGCTGCTCCGGTAGCCAATGCAACTAAATCTACAGTTGGTGTTCCAGATAATACAGTTTTAGTTCAACGTCCTGCAGTATCTGTAGGTGCTGGCGACGAAATTATTGAAATGGATCGTATGCGTAAAATTATTGCCGATAACATGGTAATGAGTAAGCATGTTTCTCCACATGTAACTTCTTTTGTTGAAGCAGATGTTACCAATATGGTAATGTGGAGAGATAGAGTGAAGAAGGATTTCGAGAAGCGCGAAGGCGAAAAAATTACGTTTACTCCTTTGTTTATTGAGTGTGTAGCCAAGGCTATCAAAGATTTTCCTTTAATTAACGTATCTGTTGACCAAACAGGAACTAAAGTTATTAAGCGTAAAAACATCAATATTGGTATGGCTGCGGCTTTACCATCAGGTAATTTAATTGTACCAGTGATTAAAAATGCTGACGAGAAAAATTTAGTTGGTATTACCAAAAATGTAAATGATTTAGCTACACGAGCTCGTGCTAATAAATTATCTCCAGATGAAATTCAGGGTGGAACATTTACTTTAACTAACGTAGGTGGTTTTGACTATCTTATGACCATAGAGTTGTTGATGGTTCATTAGGAGGTTCTTTCTTAAGAAAAGTAGCCGATTATATGGAACAATGGGACACGACAAGAGTTTCGTAAATCTTATTTAAATGTTAACAAATCCCGCCTCAAAAGCGGGATTTTTTTATCGTTTAAATTGTGGTTTTTGTCTAAATTATGCTAATTTTGCTGACTTGTAAAACAAAATCAGATGAAGAAGTTTTTTTTATTTATTATCACTATGCTTTTTGCTGTTAATGCAGTAAAAGCTCAATTGCCATCAGGAAGTTATACCGACTACATGAAAGAAGGAATGTTTTTAGTTGGAGAAGAAAACTACGACATGGCTTTGAGGAATTTTCTGGAAGCATATAAGCAAGATTCTTCATCGGCTAACGTTAACTTCAATGTTGGGTTTTGTTATTTAAATTCATCTAATAATAAAGTTTTAGCAGAGGGTTATTTAGCCAAGTCGTTAAAAGATATTTCTAAGAATTACCAAATTGATAATCCAAACGAAAAATCAGCTCCTCCTTTAGCTGTTTTCTACTACGGAAAGGCCTTGCATATCAATTATAAATTTGATGAGGCTCAAATTCAATATGATAATTTCTTGAATACCTATGCAAAGGATAAAACAACTAAGGATGATGTAGCATACTTTAAAGCACAAAATGAATTCGCAAAAGAATTGGTAGCTGCACCTATTAATGTTAAAATTCAAAATTTAGGTGATAGTATTAATAGCGAGTTTCCTGATTATAGTCCTGTATTAAGTGCTGATGAATCTAGTTTGATTTATACAACAAGAAGGAATACTGGAACTGGTGGAGAAAGATTGCAAGATGGACAATACTTTGAAGATATTGTTATTTCATACAAAGATGCAAACGGTGTGTGGTCTACGCCTAAATCTGTTAGTCAAAATATTAACACAGCAGGACATGACGCTTCTATTAATTTAACAGCTGATGGACAAACATTAATTGCCTTCAGAGATGATAGTGGCGATGGTAATGTTTACTTTAGTACTTGGGATGGAAAAGATTGGAGCCCTTTACAAAGTTTTGGTTCTGACATTAACTCTAAGTATTGGGAATCTCATGCTTGCTTGAGCTCAGATAATAATACTTTGTATTTTGTTTCTGATCGTCCAGGTGGATATGGCGGACGTGATATTTACCGTTGTGTAAAATTACCTAATGGTGCATGGAGTAAAGCTTTAAATGTTGGACCGACAGTTAACACTAAGTATGATGAAGATGGACCATATATTCATCCAGATGGTGTGACTTTAATATTTGCTTCTTCTGGTCATAAATCGATGGGCGGTTTTGATATTTTCTTTACAACGATTGAAGAAGATAAAAAATTTGCAGAACCTGTAAATATGGGATACCCAATTAATACAACAGATGACGATGTGTTTTTTGTAACCTCTCCTGATGGAAAGCGTGGTTATTTTTCTTCTGCTACAGATGGTGGAAAGGGAGCAAAAGATATTTATATGATGTCTATTCCTGATGCTAAAGAAAAACCTTTGGTGTTATTTAAAGGTGCTATATTAACTGAAAATGGCCAAAAATTACCAGACGATATTTTAATTGTTGTTACAAATAAAGAAACAGGTGAAGTAGTAGGTAATTACAGACCAAAAGAAAACGGAACTTTTGCCACTATTTTAGCTCCTAACAAAAACTACACCTTCTCTTATCAGATAAAAGGACAAGAGTTTTATAATGAAGATATCTATGTTTCAAGTGATTTAGCGTACCAAGAAATTAAAAAAGAAATTAATTTAGATCCTGTAAACTTATTAGGAAGCACTAAATCAAAAGGTATAGTTTTAAACACAGTTGTTTTAAATAATGCAAAAGATAAACAACCTGTTGCAAATGCTAAAATTACATTAACGCAAAAAGGTGGAACGGATACTAATTTTGATGTTGACGCAAATGGTAAAAAAGATGCAACTCCTTTAGAGGCAGATAAGTTATATACATTAGTTGCTGAGGTGAATGGTAAAAAATCAAAAGTTAGTTCTTTCAATACAGTTGGCGTTAAAGGCAGTAAATCTATTACACAAGTATTGTATTTAGATGACTCTCAAGTTGCTGTTAAGGGCGGAGATAATACAGATAATACGGATTATAAACCAAATGCTGCTTGCGGTTCTCCTGTCAAGTTTAAACAAAATTTTGGTTATAACGTAAATGACATTGAAGAGAAAAAGGATTGGGAAGTTTTAGTTGACGCTATTGTTAGTAAAACTAAAGAGTGTAATCCTACAGTAAAAATTATGTCAAGTGCATCACAAGTTCCTACTAGAGCATTTGGCAGTAATAAGGAATTAGCGCAGTCAAGAGCTTCTAAAATGGAAGATAAAATTAAAGCTGCTGTTACTGCTAAAGGCGGAGATGCTAGTAAAATTAATTTCGTGAAAATATCTGCTGTAAGAGGACCAATTTATGAAACGGATTATCAAAACACTAAAAAATACGGGCCATTCCAATATGTTCGTGTCATCGCAAGATAAATTTAATTAAAATATCAAATAAAAACACCGGACTTATATAGTTCGGTGTTTTTGTTTTAATACCTTTGTAGGCTATGCAAAAAGAATGGTTCTCATCGTGGTTTGATACTCCTTATTATCATACACTCTATAAAAATAGAGATTATGAAGAAGCTTCTTTGTTTATTGATAATGTCTCCAAATTTTTAAAACTAAAACAAAGTACTGTTTGTTGGGATTTATGTTGTGGAAAAGGAAGACATAGTATTTATTTAAATAAAAAAGGTTTTAGAGTTATAGGAACGGATTTATCTGAACAAAGTATTTGCGAGGCCAACGAAAGTGCTAATGAAACATTGGAGTTTTATCAGCATGACATGCGAAAGTTGTTTCGTACAAATTACTTTGAAGTTGTTTTTAATTTGTTTACAAGCTTTGGCTATTTCGAGAAAAGACAAGATGATTTACATGTGTTTGATTCCGTTCAAAAAGCATTAAAATCAAATGGCTTATTTGTATTTGATTACCTGAATTCGGAATATGTAAAAAGTAGGATGGTTGAATGCGACAGTAAAACCATTGACGGTATTACTTTTAATATTTCTAAAAAAATAGAAAATAATACTATTGTTAAAAGTATTGACTTTATTGATAAAGGAGAATCGTTTCATTTTGAAGAAAGAGTGAAGCTATTTGATAAAACCTATTTTGAAGGTTTAGCAAAAGAGTGTAACTTAACCATATTAAATACTTTTGGAAATTATCAATTACAAGAATTTGATGTAAACACATCGCCACGTTTAATTTTAGTATTACAAAAAAAATGAGTCTTTGGTTATTAACGATATTATTGTCATTACCCGTTTTAGTAACAGGTTTTATATTTCTGTCTTTAAAAATTAAGACACAAAACTTACGTTTTTTATTAGCATTTAGTGCAGCTTATTTATTTTCAATCTCTGTAACGCATTTGTTACCCGAATGCTACGAAGGTTCTAATACAAAATCGATAGGCTTATTTATTTTGGTGGGTTTTTTTATTCAAATTTTTTTAGAATATTTCAGTACAGGTATTGAGCACGGTCACACACATGCGCACTCTCATTCATGCGAAAAACATTTGCCTTTAGGAATGATTATAGGCTTGTATTTACATTCGTTATTAGAAGGCTTACCAATTTATCAAAGTGGAATTATTGAAACACATTCTCAAGCGGTATTGTCAACGCAAGAATCTTTGGTGTTTGGTATTACCATTCATAATATACCCATTGCTATTGCTTTTGTAACCTTGTTGTTGGAACATAAAACTTCTAAACTAAAAACAGTTTTATTGTTATTAGGTTTTGCCTTAATGGCTCCATTAGGTTGTTTAATTAGTTATGTATTAAATTCGGTAGGGGTTCAAAATTACGATGGTTTCTTGAAATTATCTTTTGCTGTGGTGATTGGTATTTTCTTGCATATCTCAACCGCAATTATGTTTGAAACGGGAGAGAATCATAAGTATAATCTCGCTAAAATTATGTCGATGATTGCTGGCGTATTTTTAGCTGCTTTAATTAGTTAGTGATGGAGAGCAACGATACATTGTTTATAGATGTTATTGTTCCGCTATCGGTAGCTAATAAATTTACCTATCGTGTTCCCAAAGAAATGAACGAATTTATTGCCGTTGGAAAACGTGTGATTGTTCAATTTGGCAAAACAAAATTTTATACGGCCGTTGTTTACAATGTACACTCCAATCCGCCAAAAGATTACGCTGCCAAATACATCGATTCTATTTTAGATGACGAACCAATTGTAACCGCTGCTCAGTTGCAATTATGGGATTGGATTTCGCACTATTATGTGTGCAACCCTGGCGATGTGATGAACGCCGCTTTGCCAAGTGGTTTAAAGTTAAGTAGTACGTCTCATATTACCATTAATCCAGATTTTAGTTTGGACGAAATGCCTTATGATTATTTTACTGAAAAAGAACATACTGTTTTAGAAGCCCTGATGGTAAATGCCTCTTTAAGTTTTGAAGATGTGAGTGTGATGTTGTCTTTAAAAACGGTCCAAGTTTTTATTAGCAAATTAATTAAAAAAGGTGCCATCGTTATTTACGAAGAAATTAAAGACAAATACAAGCCTAAGCTCGTTGATTATATTGGTGTTAATCCAACCTTATTAAATAGCGAATCGCAATTAAAAGAAGTGTTAGATACACTTGAGAAAAAGCATTCAAACAAGCGGAGGTTTTATTATCGGTTTTACATTTATTAAAAACAGATGAAACCGCTAAACAATTAGGTTTAGTCAAAAAATCAGTTCTTTTGAAAACTTTTGACAGCGCTGCTATTAAGGGTTTAGTAAAAAAAGAAGTGTTGATTGAAACTGAGTTAGAAACAAGTCGCTTATTGTTTGATAATAAAGAAAAAACAAACAAGACCTTAAATGATTTTCAAGTACAAACTGTAAAAGATATTGAGCAACAGTTTGAAACTAAGCAAGCGGTTTTATTGCACGGTGTAACTGGTTCTGGTAAAACAGAAATTTATTCGGAGTTAATTAATAAAGTGATTGCTCAAGGAAAACAAGTATTGTATCTGGTTCCTGAAATTGCTTTAACAACACAGTTAATTAATCGTATCAGAGCGGTGTTTGGAAACTCTGTGGGCATTTATCATTCTAAGTTTAGCGAAAACGAACGTGTGGAAATTTGGAATTCTATTCTACATGAAGGTGATGATAAATTAGACGCTAAACATTTTAATATTGTTTTAGGAACACGCTCTGCTCTATTTTTGCCTTTCAATAATTTAGGATTAATTATTATTGATGAAGAGCATGATAATTCCTACAAGCAACAAGATCCTGCGCCTCGTTACCATGCGCGTGATGCGGCCATGTATTTAGCTAATTTACATAAAGCAAAAGTATTATTAGGAACTGCCACGCCATCCTTTGAAAGTTATTATAACGCACTTCATAACAAATTTGGTTTGGTGCGCATTGCCGAGCGTCATGGTAATGCTAGTTTACCAACTACGGTGGTGTGCGACTTAAAAAAAGAAAATCAACAACATCAGAATAAAGGCATTTTCTCCCATCAATTGGTAACCGCTATTACACAAGCTTTAGCTAAAAAAGAACAAGTCATTTTATTTCAAAATCGTCGAGGTTTTGCGCCTTATACCGAATGCACGAGTTGTAATTGGATTCCACATTGCACGCATTGCGATGTCGCTTTAATTTATCATAAACAAACTAATAAATTAAGTTGTCATTATTGTGGTTATACGATGCAGCCGCCAACTAGCTGTGGTGCTTGCGGTAATAATAATTTAAAGTATAAAGGGTTTGGTACCGAGAAAATCGAAGAAGAAATAGAAATTTTATTTCCTTCGGCTAAAGTAGCGCGTATGGATTTAGATACCACTCGTAGTAAATATGCCTACAAACAATTGATTGATGAATTTGAATTAGGTAACATTGATATTTTAGTGGGTACACAAATGGTTACTAAAGGCTTGGATTTTGATAATGTGAGTGTAGTTGGAGTTTTAAATGTAGATAGCGTTTTAAATTTTCCTGATTTCCGTTCATACGAAAAAGCCTATCAATTAATTGTACAAGTAAGTGGTAGGGCAGGGCGTAAGGATAAAAAAGGAGCGGTGTATGTACAAACCAATCAACCTGAGCATGCGGTGATTAATCATGTGTTGGCAGATAATTATTTGCAATTCTATCAATCGCAAATTAATGAACGCGAACAATTTCATTACCCGCCTTTTACGCGTGTGATTGAATTATCTGTGGTTTCAAAAGATGTGATGGTAGTGAATGATATTGCTCAACAATTGGCTAATCAATTAAAGCCTTTATTTGGCGGCATGATGTTGGGTCCTGAATTCCCGTTAGTTGCTAAAATAAAAGACCAATACCATAAACGTATACTTTTAAAAATAAATCGAGAGTATTCTCCAACACAAGTGCGAAATTTATTGAAACAAGAAATGGATACACTTCAATACAATAATAAAAAAAGTATCTAGGTTTGCAGGTAGATGCGGATCCTGTTTAATAAAAAAATCCCGAAGATATTTCTTCGGGATTTTTAATTTATAACTTATAATGTTCCTCTCAATGCTTGCTCTCTTTCAATAGATTCAAACAAGGCTTTAAAGTTACCGGCACCAAAACCTTTAGCACCCATACGTTGTATAATTTCATAAAACAACGTTGGTCTGTCTTCAACCGGCTTCGTGAAGATTTGTAATAAATACCCTTCTTCATCCGCATCTACTAAAATAGATAAACGTTGAAGTTCTTTAATGTCTTCTTTCATCATATCCATGTGCACACCCAATCTGCGTGGAATATCATCATAGTAAGCTTGCGGTGGTGGTGGTAAAAACTCTACACCACGTGCTTTTAAATCAGCTACTGTTTTAATAATATCATCCGTTGCTAATGCTAAATGTTGCACACCAGCACCTTCATAAAAATCAATATACTCTTCAATTTGAGATTTCTTTTTTCCTTCAGCTGGTTCGTTAATTGGAAATTTAATTCTACCATTTCCATTACTCATTACCTTACTCATTAAAGCAGAGTACTCTGTGGTAATTTGTTTGTCATCAAACGTTAAGAAGTTAACGAATCCCATTACATCTTCATACCACTTTACAGTAGCATTCATTTGATTCCAACCTACGTTACCTACCATGTGATCAATAAATTTTAAACCAACAGCGGCAGGATTGTAATCGCTGTTCCATTCTCTAAATCCTGGTAAAAATTCTCCTTTGTAGTTTTTACGCTCTACAAACATGTGCACGGTTTCTCCGTAAGTGTAAATACCTGCGCGAACTACTTCTCCATGTTCGTCTTTTTCTACAACTGGCTCCATGTAAACTTTAGCGCCACGCTTTACAGTTTCTTCAAACGATTTACGAGCATCTTCTACCCATAAAGCTATTACCTTAACACCATCGCCATGTTTTTTAACGTGCTCACCAATTGGTGAATCGCTTGTTAAAGCAGTGGTTAATACTAAACGAATTTTATCTTGTTTTAAAACATAAGATACTCTGTCTTTTAAACCAGTTTCTAATCCAGCATAAGCATACGATTGAAAACCAAATGCTGTTTTATAATAGTGTGCAGATTGTTTTGCATTACCTACATAAAACTCTACATAATCTGTTCCTAATAAAGGCAAGAAATCTTGCGCTCCTTCAAATATTTTTTCTAATCCGTATTCTACGTTTTTTATTTCTTTTGCCATTTTTTTAATTAGTTAATTAGTTAATTCGACAATTAGTCAATTGACTGTGTTTATAATAATTAATTTATTATTGTAATTTATTAATTGACACATCGTCAAATTACCTCATTATTTACCCACATCGCCAGTATAGGAACGCAATTCTAATTTGGTTTTTGAGAATTTTAGATTCCATTTTGTTATTTTAATTCATTTTAATTCGTCAATCATTGCACTTCGTAATTACTCCACCCAGCTTTTATAATATTTCCCATCGTCAATTCCCATGGCATCTTCGGTTACCATTAATGGTCTAAAGGTATCAACCATTACCGCTAATTCTTGAGTAACGGTTTGTCCAATACTACGTTCCATTGCTCCAGGTGCCGGACCGTGAGGAATTCCTTTTGGATGCAAGGTGATATGTCCCTGTTCAATATTATTACGGCTCATAAAATCACCATCAACATAATACAATACTTCATCGCTATCAATATTACTATGATTGTATGGAGCTGGAATTGCTTGTGGATGATAATCGTATAAACGAGGAACAAACGAACATACTACAAAAGTAGATGTTTCAAATGTTTGGTGCACTGGAGGTGGCTGATGAACACGGCCAGTAATTGGTTCAAAATTATGAATGCTAAATCCATATGGGAAATTGTAGCCATCCCAACCAACAACATCAAAAGGATGAGTAGCATAAACTACTTCGTGGATCATTCCTTCTTTTTTGATCTTGATGATAAAGTCACCTTTCTCATCATATGTTTCAAGTTCAGTTGGCAATTTAAAATCACGCTCGCAAAATGGTGAATGTTCTAATAATTGTCCTGATGAACTTTTATAACGTTTTGGAGTGTAGTATGGCGCAAAAGATTCAACGTAAAACAAGCGATTATCAATTGTTTCAAATTCTATTTGGTAAATCATTCCACGTGGAATAATTAAATAATCGCCATACTCAAAATTAATGTTTCCTAAAAATGTTCTTAATTTACCTTTGCCTTTGTGAATGAATATCATTTCATCGGCATCTGCATTTTTATAAAAGTATTTGGTTAAGCTTTCTGTTGGTGCAGCTAATCCAATTTGGCAATCACCATTTAATAAAATGGTTTTACGGCTTTCTAAAAAATCAGCTGTTGGTTTTATTTCAAAGCCTTTTAATAAAAGCGATTTAATGTTTTTATCAATCGCAATTTTTGGTTGAACCGAGTAACTTTTTAAAATTTCTTTTACTTGTGTTGATCTATGAACATGATAGGATAAGGTGGAATGTCCGTTAAATCCTTCCGTCCCAAATAATTGCTCATAATAAAAATTGCCTTGCGGAGATTTAAATACGGTGTGTCGTTTTTGAGGGATATTTCCTAAGTGGTGATAAATTGGCATAGAACTTTTATTTAAGAAGTGTTGCTTTTACATGAACTGTTTCATCCATTTTTAGAACTTGGTCAGTTGCCGCTGTTGCATCAAAAGTGGCAACAACTCTAAATTGAATGTTATCTTGAAAAATATAATCTTTAATATTTACATCTTGTAAATCCATAGCAACCGCTGTTACGCCCGAAGGAATATTTGTTTTCTGGAAACCATTTGTTCGCCTACACTAGATGCTTTAATATATACGGTTAACGATTTTAAAAAATCTAAGTTAGCTCCAGCTCCCGAAACAGAAATGTCGAACTTGGTCATTTTAATCTGATCAATTAAGTTCTTTGCAGTCCCTTCGGCACTAAATTTTGCAGCTTGTTGCGTTGGAACATTAGGACTTGTAAATTCAACAGTAGTTGGAGTTAAAGACGGATTACTAACGGTCATACTAGCCGAAGGAATAGTTAAGTTGGTTGAGTAGTTGATATCAAACTCAGTTAATTTGGCAGCTTCTTCTTTTTTACAAGAAACACCTAATACGAGTAAAGCAGTTATAAAAGAAAAACTAATTATTTTTTTCATGTTTAACGGGTTTAAATTTTATTTAAAGATAAATTATTTTTTATAATCTCAGCTAAATTCGGTCTTAATCTACTTTTATAGACTGATAAAGATTCTTCTCCTTTTTTAATTCTGCCTTTCCTTAATTCTCGCTGCATTTCAATAGGCAAAGCAGCTATTTCTTGACATTTAGGAGTACAACATCCTTGCATTTTTTCAGCACATTCGTCACACTGAATAAATAACAAATGGCAGTCGTCATTTTTGCAATTCACATGTGTATCGCATGCTTTGCCGCATTGGTGGCAGTTTGATAAAATATCTTCGGTAATGCGCTCTCCAATACGTTCATCAAACACAAAATTAATTCCTCTAAATTTACTTTCTAAACCTTGCTCTTTTACTTCTTTAGCATATTGTATAATGCCACCTTGCAGGTGATTCACATCTTTAAAGCCTTTATGTTTTAAATATGCACTTGCTTTTTCACAACGGATGCCTCCTGTGCAATACATAATCACTTTTTTGTCTTCCTGGCCTTTTAAATGATCTACTACCAAAGGTAATTCCTCTCTAAAAGTATCTGCATCAGGGCAAAAAGCTTTATCAAAACGGCCTACTTCACTCTCGTAATGGTTACGCATATCAACCACAATGGTGTTAGGATCTTCGATAGCTTTATTAAAACCTTCAGCGTTTAAATAAGTTCCAGTATTTGCTGCATCAAAGTTTGGATCGTTAATGCCATCGGCAACTACTTTTTCTTTTACTTTGATAATGAGTTTGTAAAAAGATTTTCCATTACCATCAACGGCAATTTTAAATGGTACATTATTAAAGCGCTCATCTTTATATAATTGTGCTACAAAATTATCCCAATTACTTTTTGGAACACTCATTTGAGCATTAATGCCTTCGTGAGCAACGTATATTCTTCCAAAACAGTTTAAATTGGTCCATTGGATAAATAAGTTATCTCTTAATTCTTTGGGATCCTCAATTTTTACATATCTGTAAAAAGAGAAAGTGACACGCTCAATCTTTTCTTGGGCTAAACGAGTCTTTAGCTCGTCTTTGTTAATACGGTTTCTTAATTCTGGCATTTTCATAATAGATATAATTGCAGGTTATACTATATTTAATTAGCTAATTAACTCATTGTCTAATTGTCTAATTATTCTTACGTTTGCAAAGGTAGTAAAAAACCAAAAACGTAGATAAAAGAATTCATTGCATTTAGTAGGTCAGAACTTAAAACACATTAATATGATGTACAATAAAGAAGATAAGATTTTAATTATTGGTGCCGGAGGGCAAATTGGTATTGAATTAACACAAGAATTAAGCTTGTTATATGGTTCAAGTAACGTCATTGCTGCCGATTTAAAGCCAATTCCTGCTTTAGACAATAATCCTTTTGAAACATTGGATATATTAGATAAAGACGCACTTTTTAATGTGGTTAAAAAACATTCCATTTCTCATGTGTATTTATTAGCAGCATTATTATCGGCTACAGGTGAGCAAAACCCTATGTTTGCTTGGAAATTAAACATGGAAGGCCTTTTTAATGTATTAGATTTAGCTAAAGAAAAACATATCTCAAAAGTGTATTGGCCAAGTTCTATCGCTGTTTTTGGACCAACAACGCCAAGAATTGATACGCCACAATATACTGTTATGGAACCTTCAACGGTATATGGGATTAGTAAACAAGCTGGCGAGCGTTGGTGCGAGTGGTATTTTCATAAATTTGGTGTAGATGTGAGAAGTTTACGCTATCCTGGTCTAATTGGCTGGAAATCCGCTCCAGGCGGAGGAACCACCGATTATGCTGTACATATCTTCCATCAAGCCCTAAAAACAAAAACATACGAGTGCTTTTTGAGCGAAAATACAGCTTTACCAATGATGCACATGGAGGATGCCATCAGAGCAACCATCGAAATTATGCATGCTCCAGCCGAAAATATCAAAATAAGAGGTGCCTACAACCTAGCTGGAATTAGTTTTACCCCAGCCCAAATAGCAGCCGAAATCCAAAAACACATCCCAGATTTTACAATTTCATACAAACCAGACTTCCGTCAAGATATTGCCAATAGTTGGCCAAAAGTATTTTAGACCATGAAGCGAAAAATGATTGGAATTGGTCGGCTAAATACAACCTTTCGTCTTTAGTGGCCAATATGTTACAAAATTTGGCATAAAAAATGCTAAATAAACTGTAACTATTTTTTTACTATAAACGTAGAAGGATTGTGAGGTTTAAACAAATTAGATAATCATCGTTGATTTTGACAGTTTTGTCTAATTTTTGAAATAAAGTACAAAATTATTACATAATTTAGTAAAAGATATTCGCTTATGAAAAAAATTTATTTAATTCTGATTTTCTTGGTATCTCAGATAAGCCATGGTCAGTCACAATCCTATGAAATGGGAGGTCCTTCGGGTAAGGATACCATCAATTTAATTGATGTTTTAGGTAAAAAACAAGGTAAGTGGATTATCAGAGGAAACATAAGCCGGGTACTTGTTTGCTCCAGATCAAAAAATTGAGGAAGGTAAGTATACCGATAATAAAAAAATTGGAAAATGGATTGAGTACTACTGTAATGGTAATATGAAAAACCAATTAACGTTCCAAAATGGCCGTCCTGATGGATATGCTATCATGTATCATGAAAGCGGCAAAATATCTGAAGAAGGAAACTGGAAAAATAATCGTTGGACTGGTCCTTACAAATTGTACTACGAAAATGGAACTCCTCAGCACGAATTTAACTTTAACGCAACCGGAAAAAGAGAAGGACCTGTAAAATACTACCACCCAAACGGAGAATTAGCTATTGAAGGTAATTTTGTTAATGGTAAAGAGGCAGGTGTTATTAAAGAATACCATGAGAATGGAGATTTAAAAGCTGAAAAAACGTATAACGATGGAGCAGTTGATGTAGCTTCTATCAAAGAATTTGAACCTAAAAAACCAATTGTTAAAACTAAGGATGAGCCATTAGATAATGCTCCTAAATTAGCAGTAGTTAAAGCAGATGAAAAACCAAATGGTGTAGCTGCTAGAGGTCCTTTAAATGGTCAAAATATTACTTACAACAAAAATAAACAAATTTCAAAAGACGGTATATTTAAAGATAACCGTTTAATGGATGGTAAGGATTACATCTATGATGCAAATGGAATTTTACAACGAATTGCTAAATACAGAAACGGTATTTACATCGGTGATGCTCCTATTGAAAACTAGTTAATTAAATATTGCTAAATCAAAAAAGACGGTACTTTACCGTCTTTTTTTTTGCTAAATTTAAAATTTTAAAATCTATGGAAAAACTCTTTATATATAACACTCTCAGCAGAACAAAAGAAGAATTTAAAGCCATCAATCCTCCATTTTTAGGAATGTATGTGTGTGGTCCAACAGTTTATAGTGATGTGCATTTAGGTAATTGCCGTACGTTTATGTCGTTTGATTTAATGTACCGCTATTTTACACATTTAGGTTATAAAGTGCGTTATGTGCGTAATATAACTGATGCAGGACATTTAGAAGGAGATGCAGATGTTGGTGAAGATAAAATTTCGAAAAAGGCAAAGTTAGCTCAATTAGAGCCAATGGAAATTGTACAAAAATATACAGTTGGTTTTAGAGATATCATGGCTATGTTTAACACCTTGCCGCCAAGTATTGAGCCTACTGCAACAGGACACATTATTGAACAACAAGAAATAACCAAGCAAATTATTAAAAATGGCTTGGCCTACGAACATAATGGAACGGTATATTTTGATGTAGAGAAATTTGCAAAAACAAATAATTACACGGCATTAACCAATCGTAAGTTAGAGGAGTTATTAGAAAACACTCGCGACTTAGATGGGCAAGAAGATAAAAAAGGTCGTTTGGATTTTGCTTTATGGATTAAAGCAAAGCCAGAGCATTTAATGAAATGGCCTAGTCCGTGGGGAGTTGGTTTCCCAGGTTGGCATATCGAATGTTCTGCCATGAGCACAAAATATTTAGGAGAGCAGTTTGATATACATGGTGGCGGTATGGATTTACAAGCCACACATCACACTAACGAAATTGCACAAAATATTGCTTACTGTGGAAAAAGCCCTGCAAACTATTGGTTGCATACAAATATGCTAACGGTTAACGGACAGAAGATGAGTAAGTCATTAGGCAATAGTTTTTTGCCGATGGAGTTATTTACAGGTAATCATCCTTTATTGAAAAAAGGATTTAGCCCGATGGCAGTTCGTTTTTTCATGATGCAAACACATTACCGTAGCACCTTAGATTTTAGTAATGATGCGTTGGAAGCAGCAGAAAAAGCTTACAACCGTTTAATGGAAAGCTACAAAACATTGCAAACTTTAAAAGCGTCGGCTTCATCTACTGAAAATGTAGCGACTATTGAAAGAGCATGTTATGATGCAATGAATGATGATTTTAATACACCTGTATTAATTGCTCATTTATTTGATGCTATTCGAATGATTAATTCAGCTAACGATAAAAAAGCCAATTTAACGCAAGCAGATATTGAGTTATTGAATACTATCTATCAGCATTTTGTGTTTGATGTGATGGGCTTGAAAAAAGAGGAAGAGACAGGGAAAGCTAATACCGCTTTAGAAGGTGTGATGCAATTAGTATTAGACTTAAGAGATAAAGCAAAAGCTAATAAGGATTTTGCAACGTCGGATGAAATTAGAAATAAATTAACGGCTTCTAATATTCAAGTTAAGGATAGCAAAGAAGGAACTACCTGGAGTATTTAATTTTTAGAAGTATGATGAAAAATAAAATAAAATCGTTTCTGTATATTATTTCAGGTGCAGTTTTGATTGCTTCTTGCGATCCAACAGATAAACCAAAGGAAGTTGTTCAGCAACCAGTAGAAGTAAATGAACCTGAAATTGCGGCCATTAATTTTTCAGTAGTAAAGGAACATCCTCATGATATTACTTCTTTTACAGAAGGATTTTTATTTCATGATGGAAAATTATTTGAAAGCACTGGTGCCTCTCCAGGCTTACCTCAAACACGATCATTGTTTGGAATAGTTGATACTGCAACAGGAAAAATTGATGTGAAAGCTGAACTTGATAGGAACACTTACTTTGGAGAAGGCATGGTTATTTTGAAAGGAAAAGTTTTTCAGGTAACCTATAAAAATCAAAAGGGATTTATTTACGATGCTAAAAATTTTAAAAGCTTAGGTGAATTTACTTATACAAACAAGGAAGGTTGGGGTTTAACCACGGATGGTAAAAGTATCATCATGAGTGATGGCACAAGTTATTTGACATATTTAGACCCTACAAACTTTAGTGTGACAAAAATATTAGAAGTAGCAGAGAACAATCGAATTTTAGAAGACTTAAATGAACTGGAATATATTAAAGGTTTTATCTATGCTAATATTTGGATGACAAATACAATTGTTAAGATTGATCCAACTACAGGTGATGTTGTTGGTAAAATGGATTTAAGCGACTTGGCTTATCAAAGTAAAACAAAAAATCCAAATGCTTTAGAAATGAATGGTATTGCTTACGATTCTATTTCAAATAAAATTATGGTAACTGGCAAATTATGGCCAACCATTTACGAAATTAAATTCCCACTATAAGACTACAAAAAATGACACGCGTATTAATTTTATTATTTTCTCTTCAATCATTATTGACTTTTTCTCAAGCTAAAAAGACACCCGATGTTTTTGAAAATGCCTATATCGTTACGTTAAAAGGCGATACTGTAAAAGGACAAATTAAAATTCCAAAAACAAAAAAAATGGAATTGTTTCAAAAAATTAGTTTTAAAGACCAAGCTAATAAAATTAGATTGTACACGCCAGATAAAATTAATGGTTACGGACATAATAATTACTATTACATCAGTGCATTCCATAACAATAAGTCGTGTTATTTTAAAGTGTTGAGTAAAGGGAAAACTTCTTTATTTCAAACAGGTTTTGAAATGATTGATGAAGGCGTTGCTTCTGATGTCATTGAGTTTTGTGCTATGGAAGAAAACAGCGACGGACAATTTAAAGTATTAACAGCCAATAGCATTAAAAAACAATTGAAAGATTTATTTAAAAGCAATAAACCTTTAGTTCAAAAAATTAGCGAACAAAAAGAAATTCCATTTAATGCAGAAACTTTAGAAGCGTATTTTAAAGAATTTAATACAGCGGCTGCAAGCAACTAACCTATTACATGATAACAAAAGATACACCAAAGAAATTATTTTTATTAGACGCCTTCGCATTAATTTATAGAGCTTATTTTGCTTTTGCTACAAATCCACGCATTAGCTCTAAAGGTATGAATACCTCTGCTATTTTTGGTTTTACAAATACCTTGTTGGAAATTTTAAATAAAGAAAAGCCAACACATATTGCTGTAGTATTTGATACACCTGAAGCAACTGTTAGGCATACGGAGTTTGTTGAATACAAAGCGCAGAGAGAGGAAATGCCTGAAGATCTTCGTATTTGTATTCCATACATCATGCAACTGATAGAAGGATTTAATATTCCTGTTATTAAAACTCCTGGTTACGAAGCAGATGATGCCATTGGTACTTTAGCAAAAATTGCGGAGCAAAAAGGTTTCACTACTTATATGATGACTCCCGACAAAGATTACGGGCAGTTGGTGGATGAAAATACATTTATTTATAAACCTGCTCGTTTTGGAAACGGCGCTGAGGTATTAGGCGTTGAAGAGATTTGTAAAAAATGGGAAATTCGAAATGTATCTGAATTAATTGATATTTTGGGATTAATGGGAGATAAAGTAGATAACATCCCAGGAATTCCAGGAGTAGGAGAGAAGACCGCCATTCAATTAGTAAAAGATTTTGGCACGATTGAAAATTTATTGGAAAACACGGATAAGTTAAAAGGAAAACTAAAAGAGAAGGTTGATAACAACAAAGAAAAAGCCTTACAATCAAAATGGTTAGCAACTATTATTTTAGATGTACCAGTTGAGTTTAATGAAGATGAGTTAGTGCTGAAGTCGGTTAATAAAGATGTGTTACGTGAATTATTTGCTGAATTAGAATTTAGAGGCATTGCACAAAAAGTATTAGGCGAAGATATTGGTGGCGCAAAAGATTCGGCGAGTTTCGCCCCAGCTAAGCCAAAAGAAACTGCTCAACCTAAAGCAGATTTATTTAATGGTGGCGATTTGTTTAGCGAAGAACATATCGAAGCAGTTGCCGAAGCAGATGCTAAAGTGTTTAAAACGATTAAAGACATCAATCCTAATTACATGTTGTGTAACACAACAGAAAGTATTTCTAATTTAATTTCAATTTTAAATTCACATACAGAGTTTTGTTTTGATTCGGAAACAACTTCCTTAGATACGATTGAAGCTGAAGTTGTGGGTTTATCTTTTGCTGTAAAAGCTAATGAAGCGTATTATGTACCCGTGTCGGCAAACAGAGACGAGGCACAAGCGTTGATTGATTTATTTAAACCTTTATTTTTAGATAGTTCTAAGACATTAATCGGACAAAATATTAAATACGATTTACAGGTTTTAAAAAACTATGGTGTAGAGATTAAAAATAAATTGTGGGATACGATGGTTGCTCACTTTTTGTTTATGCCCGAGATGCGTCATAATATGAATGTGTTAGCAGAAACGTATTTAGATTATTCTCCAATCAGTATTGAAGAGCTAATTGGTAAAAAAGGAAAAGATCAACTAAGTATGCGTGATGTTCCTTTAGATATAATAAAAGATTATGCCGCTGAAGATGCTGATATTACTTTGAAATTAAAACAGGCTTTTGTTTCAAAAATACAAGAATCGGGAACGGAAAAATTATTTCATGAGGTAGAGTTGCCTTTAATTGAGGCATTAGCAGGCATGGAACGTGAAGGAATTAATGTGGACGTGCAAGGATTAAATGAATTTTCTGCTCAGTTACAAGAAGATATTACGAAAGTAGATGCAGAGATTCAAGCCTTGGCTGGAACGAAGTTTAATATTTCTTCTCCTAAACAAGTGGGCGAAATTTTATTCGACTATTTAAAAATTATTGAGAAACCTAAAAAAACAAAAACAGGTCAGTATGCTACTGGTGAAGATATTTTATCGAAGTTAGAAGGTAAACATCCTATCGTTGCTAAGATTTTAGATTATCGTGAATTGGTAAAATTAAAATCGACCTATGTTGATACATTGCCCTTATTAGTCAACGAAAAAACACATCGTATTCACACCACCTTTAACCAAGTAGTTGCTGTTACGGGCCGTTTAAGTAGCGATAATCCTAACTTGCAAAATATTCCTATTCGTACAGAAAGAGGAAGACAAATTCGTAAAGCATTTATTCCGCGTAACGAAGATTATATTTTATTAAGCGCCGATTATTCGCAAATTGAATTACGTATTGTGGCTTCTATTAGTGGCGATCCAAATATGTGCGAAGCCTTTAATTTAGGAAAGGATATTCACGCGGCTACTGCTGCAAAGGTGTATGGTATTGAAGAAAGTGAAGTGACGAAAGAAATGCGTTACAAAGCCAAGAGTGTAAACTTTGGTATCATATACGGACAAGGTGCTTTTGGTTTAGCCGATAATTTGAACATTCCGAGGGCAGAAGCAAAACAATTAATTGATAATTACTTTGCGCAGTATGGTTCTATTAAAACATACATGGACAATGAAATTAACTTTGCGAAAGAGCATGGTTATGTACAAACTTTAATGGGACGCAGACGTTGGTTGAAAGATATTAATTCTAATAATGCCACGGTTCGTTCGTATGCAGAGCGAAATGCTATTAATGCCCCAATACAAGGCTCAGCTGCTGATATGATTAAAGTAGCCATGATTAATATTCATAACGAATTAAAAGGTATGAATATAAAATCGAAAATGATTTTACAAGTTCATGATGAGTTAGTGTTTGATGTGTATAAACCAGAGTTGGATTTAATAAAACCAATTATTGAAAAACACATGAAAGAAGCCTTACCTTTAAACGTACCAGTTGAGGTTGGAATGGGAGTGGGAGTGAACTGGTTGGAGGCGCATTAAGTATTTTTGTATAACGGTGTTATACAGCATTTTTATTTTCCTCATTTTGATGTCTATTTTGTAATATGAACTTCAATTTAATGTCGTCATAAATGATTCCAATAATTAAAATCGTTGCTGCAATTGCTAAAACATAAAGTTTTAATGTTGAATAGCAAATACCGCCTAAAAGCCCACCTAAAAAGAAAAAAGTAATAATAGTTAAGCGCAATTTTATGGAAGAATAAAGTTTGTCTTTTTGTTCTTTTTGTTTGTAAAAAAATAACTGTGATAATTCTATCCCTAAGTCTGTAAATAGCCCTGTTAGGTGCGTTGTTCGAACGGTAGAATTTGAAATTGTTGTTACCAATGAATTTTGCAACCCCATTGCAAAAAGCAGGGAAAAGGCAAGAATATTTGGGTTTTGTGAAATTAAAAATTGTCCGAATAGTGCAATTGAAAATAAAATAAGACTTTCGATAATTATAGGTATGATATAAATTAATCTATCACTTTTTTTTGATATAATTTCAACGATGAGGTTTGATACAAATGAACCTAAGAAGAAGAAAAAAATGTATAAGAAATATATAAAACCTTGCCAAAAATTGAGTTTAAAAATTTCGTCTACAAAAAAAGCAAAGTGTCCTGTTACATTTGTAGTTAAACGTTGAACGGCTAAAAACCCCGCTACATTTACAATTCCAGCTACAAAAGAGAGTAAGGAAGCAATTTTTAAATTATGACTTAAAGTTCTTGTCTTTCCTTTGTGTCTAAACATAAATTAATTGTAAATTTATTGATGCGTGGTGCTGAATTTCATAATTGCACCCACTCTTTTTAGCTAATTGTAATACTATCTATTTGTGTATAATCAAATATAATAAAAAAACCGCTAAGCATGCTTAGCGGTTTTTTTTAAAGTGTTATTTCATTCTTACTTCTGAATGCTAATTTTAATATTCTCTGTATTTTCTCCGTTTTGTATCACCACATAATAAATGCCATTAGCTAAGTGAGATAAGTTAATAAAGCCATTGTATGCAGTTAATTGATTATTTGCAACCACTTCAACACCTAAAGTATTTATTACTTTAATATTTGCCGTATTATAATCATCGCTTGCTTTAATCATTATTTGATCTATTGCAGGATT
>JADJFB010000027.1 GCA_016708845.1 Bacteroidota bacterium
AGATGGTACAGAAAATTAGCCGTAGGATTATAGCACCACTACTGGATTTTAAATTTTTGATTAAATACAACTGTTATTTGAAATTGCCATTAATCTGGTTTCTGTTGTGTGCCAGCAACAGGGTAAATATGACTTGATTAGCCGTTGAATCATCTTATCGTTCCATCGTTTTCAAAACTTCAACGGTATTTAATAGCGCTACTAGCAATACTACTTTGATTATTAAACTGAGTTGCTTGATTTAAACAGTAGTAGTTGATTGAAAATTAACCGTTGGTTTTGATGTACCGTTACTAATTGTGAAACAGAATTTACACAACTAAAATACTGAAGTATTAATGTAACATTAAAACTTCCAGCCATTATAGATGAGAAGGATTAGCTAAAAAAGAAGATGTATTGTCGCCAAAAGTCCATTGGTTATTTACAATTTGACCACTAATGATAGTTGATTGATTTGTAAATGTCATTTGAGTTCCTTCACAAACTGAGAAGCATTAAACTGCGCAACAGATTTTGATAAACCATAACAACTAATGTGCGAGTTGCTGAACAATTTAAATTGGAGATAGCCATCAACTGTGCTGTATAAGTTCCGTGATTGCCAATATGTTACTTGCTGTTTGATTTGTATTATCAGGTGTTCCATCTGATGTGTAATCCCTGATGCAATTTGAAATATTCCACTTACAATGGACGAAGTATTTACATAATTAGTTGCATTACCTTCACATACATTATTGGCTGTAAACATCAAACTTTGTTTTGATCATTTCGGTAACTTGTTGTGAGATGCTATTGTTACAATTGAATTGGTAGTAATATTTAAGGTTACATTATAAGTTCCTGCATTGGCATTATTGATGTGTTGGTTGGTTTAATAAGGATTGTGCGCCATCACCAAATTGCCAAGTAGTATTGGTTATAAAACCAGTAGTAACCGTTGAGGAATTAGTGAAACTTGTTTGTCCATATAAACACACATTGTTAGCTGCGAAAGCTAATGTTGGCAAAGGACTAATCGTTACAGAACAATAGAAGTATCTCTGCAACCCATATCATTTGTTGCAATTAACTGTGCATTATAAGTTCCATTGTTAATGTAATTGTTAATCCATTTTGCGTAGTTAGAGGTATTGGCCATCTCCGTATGTCTAATTGTTGGAAGTGATACTCCGCCATAGTGATATTACTTGTATTTATAAAACCAATGGTATGAGTACAAGCAGGTTGAACTGAAAAAAATTTGTATTTGTTTTGGGAACCTGTTAACAAATAAGTTAAAGTTGGGTTGCCGGGACAACCAGTTACAGTGGTCAAATTTAATGCATAAACCAGGAGTTCCTGCTGTTAATAATTGTCCTCGTTGTTGGAGTTCCATTTGGTAATGTCCAATTATACGTTGAAGTTAACATGTGCTGTTAATTGAATAGTTGAACCTGACATAAAATATTGTTTTGAGTAATATTAAAATTTGAGCAACTTCCGTCGATATAGGCGTAAGCATAATGTCCTCCTAACGAACAATCTTGTGTTGTAAATTCAATAGTAACGTCTCGCCCAACGTAATCTAGGTTAAATCTACACTAACATTTGTCCGTTTGTATACTACATTAGCGCAATTTGTAGAATTAACGAAGCCCGGAATATTTTATCCAGCAGCTACATTATAATAGGTACAAGGAATTTTGGTAACGCCATTAGAATCTAACATTTCATTTCAGCCTTTGGTTGATCTGTTGTTGCGTGCCCGAAAATCTTGAAAAACAACTGCATAGCGATAGGTGAAATTTGCATTAGCCGATGTCACACTAAATGTCTGTTCTAATCTATCAGCAATACCACCCGTGCCGTTGTTTCAATCTCACAGAAAAGTTGCCACCTGCCGAAACAACTGGAAATCTCCGCAAGCATCAACTCCTGCGCCAGATGTAACTCATTGAGCACCGCCAGCATTTTGACAACAACCCAAAGCATTATATAATGGTTTATAACCTCGCTGAAGTTGTCCAACCGTTTAGATTTCCAGATTCGAAATCAATGTTAGTCAAGGTTGTTGTGGAGTGTTTATTGACCTGAGATACGTTGAGAGAAGTACGTATCGCGAATATATTCGCCGATGAGCATAAATGAATCTAGGTAAATCATTTACTGATGTGTGATGAGACCAATAAAATTAGTCCATTGTTTTGTATTAAAGTTGGCTAAACTGTCAATCGGAGATAAGAAGTGACGTTTTGCCCGTTTGCTGGCGAGTGCAGAAGAACAGCCAACAGAACTGTAGTTAATAAATAAAAGTTTTCATGGGATGGTTTTGAAATGTTTGTAAATGATTTCCATGCTTTGTTTTTTATTTTAAAATTTAATGAAAGCTATAAAGCTTAATAATCTTGGTTTTGTGAAATTCTATAATATTGTACGTTAGGATTTTCTAAAAGTTTTAGTTTTAGTCTGTTTTTTTTCAACTCTTATCTAATTTATATATCTTTAAGTCAAAATAAAAAACGATGGAAGAAAATAACATGTCTAATCAGGGAACACAACAAGAACAAAATATAAATCAACAGTTCAGCAATCAAATGGGGCAAATAGCATTACCTAATCCTGCTGGTATTTTAACTTAGGAATTATCTCCATTGCATTGTGCTGGTGTTATGGCTTTATAGCTCTAACTTGCAGAATTATTGCTTTGGTTTTAGGTAATAAAGCAATAGCTATATAAAAGCAAACCAAGTAACTACACTCTATCTTCTTATAATAACGCAAAAGCAGGTAGAATTTGTGCTATTATTGGCTTGTGTTTTATCAGCATTGATGTTAATTTATATCATTGTTGTATTTGCATTTATTGGCGCAGCATTTACAGCTTTGCCATGGGAAATGATGGGCAGACATTAATAAAAATAAAATTACTTAAAAATGTCTTTGATAATATCAAAGACATTTTTTATTTAAACTAAAATGATAGACTGGCTCGAACAACATTTATCTCCTTGTTTTTTCAAATCACACTTCAATTTGGAGTGCCCCGGATGTGGCATGCAAAGAAGTTTAATTGCTTTATTAAAAGGAGATGTTTTAGAGTCGTTGCACTATCACGTTGCTTTAATCCCTTTTATTATTACCATCAGTTTACTAATCGTACAATTAATTATTAAACACGAAAAAGGTGGGAAATGGGTGATGTGGTCTTTATTATAACTACTTCAATTACTATAGTACAATTTATAATAAAGCAAATTATACTATTTACTTAACTGTAGTTTAATTGCTTTCTGGGTTTTTACTCCATAGACATTTAAGAAATAAATGCCTGCCTTAAACTCTTTTAAGTTAACAGTTAAGTTGATTTGTTTCGAATCTAGATTTCCATAATCAATAATTAATTTACCTAAGGCATCATATAAGGTAAAGTGCAAATAGTCTTCTTCATTAACAAATCCTTCAATTAAAAATTCATTATCCGTAAGGGTTTTACAATCAATGACTCTGCAGCAACCTGAGGCACAATGCCAGTAACAATATCGGCAACAACAACTATGGATTTATAGGCTGTATCTATACATCCACTATTACTGGTGGCAATTAAACTCACCGTATAAATTCCAGCAGCATTATAATTATAGTTGGGATTTGCCAACAAAGAAAAACCAAACCCATCTCCAAAATCCCAAGCATCATTTACAGAGTTCGTGGAAGTATTATTAAATAATACGGAAGCTCCACTTGACAAATAAGTGGTATCAACAGATGAAAATTGTGCAGAGACAACATTTATTACATTTATAGTAAATGTAGAATCATTCGCATCGCACTGTCCTACTGTATTTATGTCAATTGTATAATCACCTCCTGACAAATTTAATAATGTATCAGCTGTTGTCTTATTTAAAGACGATTTAATTGTAGCTCCAGTAACATCTTTCCAAATATAATTCCAAGGTCCAGCATTATTTCCAATAACGGTAATTTCACCGGCATTAGGCTGACTACAATTAGGTTGTGAAACGTTAGTGGAAATTGTTAAAGGATTGATGGTAATATTTACTATAAATCTTGCATTTGTTGTAGATGAATTTAACGTGAAAACATAATTGCTAGTTTTCAAATCTGTCGTTACTCCATTAAATGTATCGTATAAAGAAATACAAGCGCCAGTTGGAAAAGAATTAAAGTTCGCTAAACTAATGGTATAAGTTCCGGTATGGCCAGTAGTGGTTTAAAGGCATACTAAAAGACGAGGTAGAATAATCAATTCCATTAATTTGAAATTCATTTGTTCCATTATCAAATCTAATTAATGGGGAGCTTGGATCTTGTCCAGCCATTTTAATAGCATCGTACTCAATATCAAAATTATTGGTAGCCCCAGATTGCATATATAAAACAGTTTCGTCATGAAAAGATGTCGGACCATCTAAATAAAACCTTAATAATGGTTGCACTGAAGCCACCTGCGTAGATTGATTCATTTAAGAAAGCAGGATTGCCTCCCACTTTATAAGATTCTAAAGCGGTTAAAGTTGCATTAGCTGTGCAATGCACTTGAAAGCCTTGACACATTGGTATTGTATCACCAATGCCTCCAGCACCAACAGCGGGACTACTTACACCATTCACACAACTTACACTGGCACCAGTACCTCCATTTAAATCGGCATTGTATCCATAAATTTGCATTATCAACATTTAAATTTCCATTTCTTAATGAACTCCATCTAATTGGAGATGGATAAGGATTATGTATTAAGTTCCAACCATCATCTGGAGTTGATCCTGTATTTGTCCTGGTTAATGGAATAGCATTATTAAATTTTCGAACTGTTCCTGTAACATCAATTGTTATTGGTGATGTAGCAGATGCTCCAGTCCCTAAATACACCCAATACCCTTTATTAGGAATAATAGGATTTGTGATAGCAGTTAAAAGGAACATACAGTTGCCGCATCATAAGTTCTGGTGCAGTTTCACATATACGAATAAATAGATAAAAAACCTGCCGCACTTCCATCGGGGCAAGATGCACAACTAATAGGCATATCATCATCCCAAGCCAGCAAAGTTAATGCCGAAGATATTGGAGTGCCTAATAAAGCCAGCCCTATAGCCACCGAGAAACGCTGAACTGTCACATTTCCAATAATATCTCCTCTGTACCAGTTATTTCAGCAATTCTAGCGGTATTAGCAGCCGTAGAAACCATGGTGAATACTTGACATTTAGCATTGAATGTCCCATTATTAAGCGTTAGTGTATTTATTAAATTTTCGGAATTTGTAATATTTGCACCGGCAGTATTATTTAATGTCAAATTATAAAATTGGTAGTACTTGTTCCGCCTATACTTTGAGCTGTTGTTCCGTTTAAAAAACTAAACCCCAGCTCGAGAATTAAAAGTTCCACTATTTGTAAAATTACCACGAACTGTTATTTGATGATTAGCTGTATTAACATCTAAATTTGATCCAGTATTAATAATCACATTACTTGTTGTAATAGCACTTAATAAAGTTTTAGTTCCAGCATTAGTAAATGTTATATTATTAAATGTTTCACCTCCTGCTTTAAAAATTGTTTGAGATAATGTCCCCAAAAAAGTAACGGTTGATGTTCCCGACCAAATGTTCCACCATTGTTTACCCAGTTTCTTCCAAGTGATAAAGCAAAAGCATTAGTAGTTAACGTTCCATTAATAGTCACATTATTCATAACGCTTAGCGAGTTGGTTAATAAAGACGCGTTGACATTAGCGCTATTTACCAAAAGATTGCCAATTGGGAAACTAGAGTTTATTTGAATAATTTGCGCAGCTGGCGAAGGAAGCGCTTCCAATTTGAAGTGTGCCGCCGGTAACTGAACCTCCACTAGTTCCCTTGATTTACAAATCCTAAATTCTGCGCTCCAGTACCTCCTTCTCTAGGAATAATTAAACTGCCACCGCTCATATTAAATTGAGAGCCCGCTCCTGCAATTTTGAAATGGTGCGATAACTGTTAGTTGAAGCAATGCTTGGTACAATTACATTACCCCTGAAATGGTAAATTTGGATAAATTATTTATACCAACTGCATAATATTTACCAGCAATATTTAACGTTCCGCCATTTGTCGCTAAGATTCCTCCATTTGATAATAAATCTTCGTTTTGTGCATTTCCAACGTTAAATGTTCCATTTGACAAAGTAATATTCCCATACATTGTTAATGTTGCCTGAGCATTAATAGTTGATAAAGCAGAATTTAACCATATCGCTCCCTTTTGAGGAATGGTAGATGCTAAAGTATAAGGCACTAAATTAGAGGCTCCAGTAGTTGATAATTTAAATGTTCCATTTGTAAGAGTTAAAAAATCATTTGGAGCAGTAAATGTTGGGGTCTGAATATCTAATGTGTTATTGATAGAAGTTCCCATATTTAAGGTCACACGATTAAATGCAGTTAAAGTTCCTGCTCCATTGATGGTTTGATTTCCATTTTTTGAGAATGTCGCATTACAAAACTATCGCCATCAGACGCAAAATTAATTCGCCCGTTATTTGTAATGTTCCCAGGAAGGTAATCAAATGTAGTATTAGATGGGATTTATAAAGGTAGCACCCATGTTTACAATAACATTTCCATTAACAGTAATTGTTCTCGGCGTATTGTTATTGTTATTGCCAATAACCAAAACACCGCTAGTTCCTTGTCCAATATTTAGATTATTACATACTGCATCTATATTTATTGTTACGGTGTTTCCATTTGCAATAGTCACATTATCAGCACTTGTTAGAACACTCGTTGGAGACCAAGTAGTAGCTGTATTCCAAGCCGTAGAAGCGATTGATATTTTATTACCGCCAGCTAAAGTAGATTGAGTGCCCAAAGCAGCACTCAAACAACCTTCAGTAACTGCAAATAATTTCCAGTAATAAGTTGTAAGTAGGCAACAATCCCGCAATTACGGCATTAGTAGAATTCGGGTGATTGACTTACAAAATTAAAATTAATATTATCGGTTGAATAATTACATAACCAACTTCGTTGGTAGCCCAATTGGCCAGTTCAAAGTCATACCCGTTTGAACAACTCCACTAAGGTTAATGCCCCCGCAGCAGCGGTTGGAACTGGTGGCGTAAAATATATTTAGAATTATTAGCCGGAAGAGTTGTTAAATTATTTTTGAGGCGTATTAGTAAAAGTCGTAGAATTGGCAACTAGCAATGTTTTTAAATTTGCATTAGAATTTGAAACTGTTTGACTGTTTAATCCTGTAGTGTAACTAAACCCATGAGTTCCTTGGGTCATAGTACCATAAATAAATTCTATGATACCAGAACTTTCATACAATTTAGCCTGAAAATTTAAACTAGGAGATGTGTTACCAAAAACAGCCATGTTAATCCATTCTATTGTAAGTACTTTATTTGGAGAAGTTCCCGTAACAGCATATTTAATGCTATTTCCAAGGGCAGAAACTCCGCCTTGTGCAGTTAAATCATCATAAAATAAAGCCAAACTTGGATACGTGCGAGTGCCTGCAGCAGTGCTAGAAAAGACTGTATTATTATAACTAAAAGCACCATTTTCAACTAAAAAACCATTAGCCGTTGATGTAGAAAAATCCAAAAAACCATTGGTAGAAACTGAAAACTGCGTATAACGCACCCCATTATACCAAAAATCAAAACCAATATCTGTGAAATCAGAACGATTATCATCTTGAGTAAAAGTGGTTGTATTTCTCCAACTATCAAATGCATTACCTGTTAAATTGATTGAAGAATAGCTAATTCCAGTGCTTCGCGCAATAGTATAAGTAGCTAACGATTGAGCATGGGAAGCTTTAAAGAGCAAAATGCAGAAAAAAACAACTATTCTTACAAAACCACGTCCCATAAACAATTAACAAATATTATATAATATTAAACAAAAAAAAATGCCGAAAAGTTTCATAATAAATTATTAATATGCAGAAAAACGAAATTCGTCTAAAAAATCAGTAAATAACCAAGTCTGTTTATTATTTAAAGGGTAAATCCTAAAAAATAGTCGTTTTTAAAAGCCTAAATTAAGTCATGTTGGTTATCTAGCTCTTCTTCAGTAATTCAAAGTCTTTCTTAAATCAAGTAAATCTATTAGATTAAACTTATTTTCTTTAGGAAGAAAGCTACCAATATAATGGTTGCCACAAAATAGGAAAGACAAGCAGAATAGGAAGCTCCCAACAATTGATCTTTTGCAATTAAATAACGACTGACGCTAATCGTGGTTAATAATCCACAACTATTTGCTATTAAAAGAATTCGTTGCTTTCCTAAGCCCGCAAAATAATGACTAATAATAGTGGCGAAACTGATAAATAAAATACCTGGCGATAAATACATCATCACTGTTTTCACGTGTATAAAATCTTGACCCAATAAGAATACAAAAAACTCACGAGGAATAAAGTATAAAACTACCACAAAGTAAACTCAACAAAAGCAAATCTTAGCTAAAAACAATGTAATCTTAGCGTTATTAGAAGGGTCTTTTCATTAGCTATATACGTTAATATAATAGGGAAACACTACCGCTAATTATCCAAACTGACTCAATTAAGGATGTTGCACTCGAGTAAATACCAACTAAAACCGTATTGCCTAATAAATAAAAATTGTAACGGTTACTAAGCATGTGACAAATTTGCTAATTGATTGTAAAAACCATTTTCAATAATATGCTTTTGGTTCAAATAGAGTTAATGTATTATTATGATTTTTGAAAATGCTGGCTACTTGAATTATAGATACTATAATAGCCGCTGAAAAGGACACGTAAAGCGCTATGATATAACTATCAATTGTTTTGATATGAAATACAAAAAACATTACAAACAAAACAGATAATAATAACGCCGGCTGAAAAAAGTTTAAAAAATTATAGACTTTAATTCTTTCTTTAGCCAATATAATTACCATGTGAAACGAATGAATGATAATTAATAAGGATAAAGACACTAAATGAAACCAATGATCAATGGAGCCTACTTCAAAAAAACGAATAAAAAAAGCATGACGGCTACACATAAAATTGTGCAGATAATTGCCCACAAAAGACCTGAAGTATATATCTTTTTTAACGAAAACTTTGGAATAAAATACACAAGTATATATCCTGTGTATATTTCATTTATGATTTGAATAATAGCGATATTAAAGATTAATAAACTCACTTGCCCTCTAATATCACTGCCTAATTGTTGGCAAGACACTAGCAAAATTGCCAAATTAATAAAAGCCACAAAGCCTTTAGTAAATAAAGTAGATATGATGTTTTTTAACAAGTGTATCTTTTAAATCAGAAACCTAAAAATATGAATTTTTAGCGGACTTGTCATATAATACCAAGTTTAACTATAATTTATCCAACATACTTCGTCCTTTTCATCAATACTTCTTCAAAAATAGTTCCGTAGGCATTGCTATGCAACAATTTTTACTCATCGTCTTGATAAAAAATCACTTCGTATTTTTGACCAAATTATAATTACACTTGGCATAACAACAAAATTTGCTTTATATTGTATGCTTATTAGCTAAACTTGGTTTTGAGACAATTAATTAAAAGCATATTACTATCTGTTTCCCCTTCTATTATAAAGAAAAGGGTATTTGCCCATTACCATACTTTAAACTGGAAAAGTCTTTCGAAAGTAGAATTTGATGCAGAATTAGTATTACTAGAGTTTTTATTAAATAAAGATTCTGTGTTTTTTGATATTGGTGCTAATAAGGGCGAATATGTCTATTATGCTGAAAGATTAATAAACTCCAAAAACATCTATTTATTTGAACCCGAAAAAAGATTGAACAAACAATTGAATGCCATTTTTAAAAATTGCAACGTATTTGATGTGGCTTTGTCTGACTTTACTGGAACACATCAATTTAAAATTCCCGTTATAAATGGCGTAGCTGATAATTGCTTGAGTTCATTAGAAGTAAATCATAAAGAAGATAACGAAACTGAAGCGATTGTTTATGAAGTAAAAACAAATACTTTAGATAATTTCACCAAAGAAAAAAATGTGTTTCCTGATTTAATTAAAATTGATGTGGAGGGACATGAATTATCTGTTTTTGAAAGGTGCTGAGCACTATATATCAACTCATCACCCTACTCTAATTATTGAAATAGAACAGCGTCATCATCAAGACATTAACATTGATTCTGTTTTTGACAACTTTAAACAAAAGGCTACCATGCTTATTATTACTCAAAAAACACGCTCAATTATTTCCTTACGATAACAAAACACATCTAACTAACTCGAAAGAATATTTTGGAAAAATTGATTATATCAATAACTACATTTTATTCATAGCAATAATACAACGATAAAATCCGTTGATGTCATCAATAAAGAAATTGCCATTAAAACAAAACCTTGAGTTCAAACCCACATAAAAAAGCGTTAGTATTTTTCTCTGCCGGAGTTGGAGATGCCATTTTGCTTGTTCCATTAGTTAATGATTTAAAAAAGCAAGGTTATTTTGTTACGGGTTTATTTACGTCGTCTTTCGGCTGTGAATCTATTTTTGAAAACACGCAATTATTTGACGATGTAAAAATCAAGAAAAATAAATTGCTATTTGTTTTATTTTCTATTTTAAATTTCCGAAAATATGATGCAGTATTTTTAAATCATTTTTCGTTCAGTAAATCTAACTTAACACTTGCGGCATTTTTAGGAAAAGATGTTTATACCAATTATAAAGAATTTACTTCTTCTCAAAGCTCTCCAGCTATTCATTTCATCGATCCAAAACCGAACACACATGATGCTTTGCAAAATGTATTTTTAATTAATTCATCGGCAACCCTTTCTGATTTAAATTTTAACCTCAACTATACATCACAAAAAACAGCTTTAATCTTCCAAAAAAATACATAGTAATTCAAGCTAGTTCTGCTAACAACAAAGCGCCTTACAAAAATTGGGATATTGAAAAATGGCTTGAGTTGTTTAAATATTTACAAATTAAATCTCCTAGTTCAACACTTGTATTATTAGGCGACAATACCGAATTGCATTTAAACGAAAAAATAAACTCTTCAAGTCATCCTAACGTTTTATCCTTAATTGGAAAAACAACTTTGAATGATGCGATGGAAATTATTTATCAATCACAATTTTATATTGGATTAGATAGTGGATTAATGCATATCGCTGTAGCTTTAAATAAACCAACCTTTACAATTTGGGGTGCATCAAACCCTACTCTGTATGGTTATGAATGGTTGGGAGCAAACCACAAAGTTGTTTCTTTGAATTTAGCTTGTGCGCCTTGTAGTTCTTGGTTAAATGCTAATACTAGTAGAGTTAAAAATCCGGCTTTATGCCCGGATTTTAAATGCATCAAAGATCTTTCTGTTGAAATGGTAAATAAAGAGTTAGATAAATTCATTGAAACAATTTAATTTAAGGCATTCAAAAATAACAATTACCAAGTGTAATCATATTAATAATAGCTTTTGAATTGTGACATAAATTGATAGAATTGTAATAATTGAATTAACTCAACCTTTAATTAAAAATACTAATTTTACAAGTTTAAATTAAATTCAAAAATATAACAAAACTATTTTTTGAACATCTTTTTTTATATAAAGCCTATTTTATGTTTACCACTTGTTATGTGGTTAACAAATTCTGTTGCGCAAAGCAAATACGAGCAAGCTGTTAATCTTAGTAAACAAGGAAATTACGACTCTGCCGTTTATTATTTCAATTATCTGATACAACAAAAAAAATCATTAAATAATGAGGTTGACATTGCAACTGTTTTATTAAATAGAGGAAAAACCCACCAACTGAGTCAAAAATATGATTTAGCATTATCTGATTATTATAGTGCCTTAACCCAATGCGAAAAAAGTAATAACATAAACGGCAAAATGAGTGCTTATATTCATCTTGCAGAATTTAATAGACATCTTGGAAAATATAAAGATGCCAGTCGCTTTATTGAGCTTGCCGATCAATTAAAAAATAATTCTACTATTTTACCTCGAACCAAAGCTAGTTTTTATAATCGTAAAGCCGCTATATTAGCCGAAACTGGAGGAACACGTGAAGACATAATTTCATATTCTAAAAATGCGATTGAGTTGGCAAACAAACACCGTTTTTTTGAAATAGAAGGCTCTTCGTTAAATCAAATTGGATATTTATATAGCAACGGTACAATTGGACTTAATTACTATAAAAAGGCGTTGTCTATTTTCGAAAAAGCAAATGATATAAGATCTCAGGTTGATGTTTTAATTAATATTTCGAGAATATATCAATTGTATGGCGGACCTTTTGATAAAGGAATTTTATACACAGATAAAGGAATATTACTGTGTGAAGGTAAAGATTGGTTTTCTGCTTTACGCGACTTACATCATATTAAAGCCTCATGTTATGATCAAATGGGTGAATTTAAAAAAGTAAATATGGAACTGGGTTATGTGATTAAGTATACTGAAGCAAATTTGTATTCGCAATTCGAAAAAAACCTAAAAGACGTAGAAACCAAATATCAGGTAAAGGAAAAGGATTTAATATTAGCTGACGAAAAAAAGAAAACCGAACTATTAGAAAAAGATAATAGTAATAAAAATCAACGTTTAAACGCTATTGTTGTTGTTACGATGTTGCTCATTCTTTTTTTGTCAGTTTCAATATTTTTTTACTTTAAAATAAAAAAAATAAATATCAAATTGTCGCTCTCCAATAATCAAAAAGATGTATTGATACAAGAGATACACCATCGTGTAAAAAATAACTTTCAAATTATTAGCGGCTTAATGAATATGCAATTAAAAAACATTTCAGATACTGAATCGCGAAAGGTTTTTGAAGATGCTCTACAACGTATTCATTCCATGGCCATTATTCATCAACAATTGCATAGTGGCGAAAATTTAGATAGTGTGAAAATCAAAGAATTTTTAACCGACATCTTAAAATCGCTTGCTCATTCTGATATGCGTAGTCAAGATTTTTTTAGTATTGATGGAAATAATACCAAAATGCACATAGAACAAGCTATTCCTCTAGGCATGATTATACATGAGCTGGCAACTAATTCTATAAAATATGCCTGGAACCTTAATCAAAACAAAAAAATTGACATACACATTGAAAATAATAACGGAACACTTATTTTAAGTTACAATGATAATGGGAAAGGATTACCAGAAAACTTAAACATTAAAACAACAAAATCTTTAGGATTAAGATTAGTAGATTTGTTTATTCATCGGCAGTTAAAAGGCAGTATGATTTATGAAAACAAAAATGGGGCATTTTTTAAATTTACATTTACACTCAGGTAGTGGAAAGAACCTATAGAATATTAATTGCTGAGGATGATGCCATCATTTCTGAAACATTAAAAGATTATGTTGAAGAAATGGGGCATACAGTTATTGGAATTGTTTCTAATTACGAAGAAGCCCTATCTTTTTGCGATGAGCAACCCGATTTTGTTTTTTTGGATATAAGAATGCATGGTAAGGACGAAGGATTTAAAATTGCAAAAGCAATCAGCGAAAACTACCTTATTCCATTTTTATTTTTAACCTCTTTTTCTGATAAAAAAATGATACAGGAAGCGGCGAAATTTAAACCGGCCGCCTACCTTATAAAACCCTTTACCAAGCACGATATTTATGCCGCACTGGAAATTGCCATTGCAAAAGTAGAGGTAAAAAATGCCGATAAAATTGAACTAAAAGACGGACAAAAATATTATTACATTAACCCTAAAGAGGTACTGTTTATACAATCAGAAGACAAATACCTTAGCTTTCAATACACTAACAAACGCTTATTGATAAGAGCCAATCTTAAAGATATAAATACTAAATTACCAGCGTATTTTGTACAGTGCCATCGCTCATATATCATAAACACACAATTTGTAAGTACCAAAACAACTACTGATTTTACGATAGGTAGCCATCACATACCTATTTCAAAATCGTTTAAAGAAGAGTTGTAATACCTTAAAAAAAGGTAGTTAAGCCAGTCAAAACATGGTTATTGAGCTTGTCGAAATACCATTTACGCCAAAAAACGGCACTTTCACGCCAAAAGCAAAAACTATACCTGCTTTTTATAAGTATTGTACTACTATTGCGGAAATACAAAAATTGGGTAATTGACACTTTTTAATAAATTATAAATACTAATTTATGAATCGAATTCTAAACATACCGGAATCTGAGCAGAATACCGTATTACTTCTGGCTCAAGTATCTGCTAATGCTTACCCAGTAAAGCCATTCCCAAATATGGATCCTCCAGCCACCATTAATGGTTATACATTTGCAAAGTGGATTTTAGGAGAAGATTTCAGAAAGGAAAAAAGTATAGAAAAATATGTTGCAATCTATCAAGAGGATAATAAGCCGAACTATATTTTTGCATTTAGAGGCACATGGAGTTTGGATGATATTAAGATAGACTTAGAATTTTGGAAACAAAAACCATTTCCTTATTATTATCAAAGCGGTGTTACAGCAAACATTGCGTATGGGTTTCATGATGTTTATACAAACGATGTATTATTGAACCGTCAAAACGGAAGCTTACAACAAGCACTTTTTGAGTTTTTGCAAGCTAATACAGTAGAAAACCTAATGATAACAGGGCATAGCTTAGGTGCTGCTTTGGCAGAAATTTTTACAATTGATTTATCAAATGCTATTGCCAGCAATAGTCTAAAAAAAATAGAACTTACTCACTACAATTTTGCATGCCCTCGTGTGGGCGATTTTGATTTGCAGCAAGCTTATCAGATTTATTGTATCTCAACTAATCTTTGCCAAGTTTTCCGCTTAGTAAATTATTATGATTTTGTGCCTTGTTTGCCTTTTTTTGATTTAGGTTATGTTCATGTTAGCGATTACTATTTATTTAGTTTTTGGGTAAATGATGATTTTCGTTGTGACCCGTTAACAGAATTAGATCGTCATAGTATTATAAACTACCATGCAGTATTAACTGAAATACTGAACGATAAAAAAAAGGAAGGTACATGTTTAGACATGACTTTAAGATTTGAGATACCCCGTGCTGATGTACAAGAATGTGATAGAGGCTCTTGCGCAACAATTATTAAAAACACTAACAATTTAAACCAATAAAACCAATAATATGAAAAAAATAATACTCTCTTTAGCTATTGTAACAGCTTGTTTAGCAAGATTAAATGCTCAAAATGTTTTTAATTGGGAATCTATTCCACTTGACCCTCCGTTTTTTGATAATACATATGGAATATTGACTGAAACTGTTAATTGTGTTGTTGCTACGGCATCTTGTAATGTAATTTCTATGAATCCATCTGGTCATGTAGGTTGTCACGATTTTTTTGGTTCTTATGGTACTAGTGGTAAAGTACTTGAAACTCCTATTGGAGGTAGCACACTCTATATAAGTTTTAATACACCAATAGATATCAGCACTATTTATTTAGCTCATCACCCCGCAAGTACTGTAGGGGAAACATTTACGGTTACTCCTATTGGTGGGGCTAGTACTAATTATATTTTTACTGAAAGTATAAATGGCACAAATTGTCTTGTAAATTTTCAACAAGTTACCGGTTTAGAAATAAATGTGAGTGGCGGAGATCTTATTGAACTAGATAACATTGAGTGGACAAAAAATTTTGCAACCAATATTAGTGCACAAACCAACGTAAGTTGTAATGGTGCTAATAATGGTGCGGTTACTGTTTTAGGAAGCCACGGAGCACCCTATACCTATGCATGGAGTCCAAGTGGTGGTAATGCCGCAACAGCAAGTGGTTTAAGTGCAGGTATTTACACCTGTGTAGTTACAAACAATTGTGGGGCTACAGCAAAGCCAAACAGTGCAGGTTACAGAGCCAGCAGCATTAACAATAACTCCGTTATCTCAAACTAATGTATCCTGTAATGGTGGTTCTAATGGTGCAGCAAGTATTAATACTCCAACAGGTGGTGGAGGTGGTTACACTTATAACTGGACACCAGGCAATCCTACTGGAGACGGAACAACTTCTGTTACTGGATTATCTGCAGGTTCATGGACTTGTACAGTAACTGATGCTAACACTTGTACAAAAAAACAAACATTTAATATTATATCGCCAACTGCATTAACCGCAACAGCATTACTCTCAAGTTCGGCAATTTGTGCAAATGAAGTGGCAACGGTAACTGTTAGCGCAACAGGTGGCACACCAAACTACACAGGTACAGGTACTTTTACAACCAACTCTGCTAACAATACCTATACAGTAACGGATGCAAACAGCTGTGCTTCTACAAAAAATGTAAGCATTACAGTTAATCCTTTACCAGTTATTAGCTCACAATCGGGTAATGTAAATCTTTGTGGCGATGTTAGTTCAACCCACTCGGTAAATGTTGCCGGTACTAACACTTACCAATGGTATTATACACAAATTGGTGGTTCAGATACTGGCCCAGCAAATGGCACTTATACCGAAATTAACTATACTACCAGTATGATGACAATTCAACAGGTATTAACTGGAGCATATAACGGCTACGGCGTTTATTGTGTAGTTACAAATTCTAATAACTGTAGTGCCACAAGTTTGGTAGATACTATTGTTGCTAACCCATTACCAATATTAATGGCTAATACAAGTCATTCTGTGTTATGTTCAGGACAAACGGCTACTATATCAGTAAGCGGAGCTTCAACGTATACTTGGAGTACAGCACAAACCGCAACAACTATTGCCGTAAGCCCAACAGTTCAAACAACTTATACTGTTACAGGAACAGATGTTAATGGTTGCGCTAACACAACAACCATTACGCAAGATGTGAGTTTGTGCACCGGCATAGAAACATTAACTAAGGATGCATCAGTTCAAATATATCCAAACCCAAATAATGGTTTGTTTACATTAGAGTTAATAAGCACAGCAAAAATTTATGTAACAAACACTTTAGGGCAAGTTGTATTAGCAGAAACGTTTGAAGCTGGTAAACATAACTTAGATATACAAAATCAAACCACAGGTGTTTATTTTGTAAAAGTGATTGAAAACAATAAACAGCAGACTATTAAAATAATTAAAGAATAAGACCCATTAAAGCAAATCATAAAGAGTCGGTTTCAATTGAAGCTGGCTCTTTTTATTAGTGTATTTTTTATTGATATATTTATGATGGCATTTTTATATCATTACATTTTTAAAACTATTTAATTTCTTTCGTCATTAAATAATCCTGAATAATATCCCATAACATATTTGACTCCTTCAGAGTCGGTCATTCAAAAATCGGTGCTAATCCGTTCTATCTGCTTTCGGTAGCTGAGCTTGTCGAAGCTATCCGCGTTCCTATTTATTTAATTTCTTTCGTCATTAAATAATGCTGAATAATATCCCATAATTTAAAAGATGTTTCCTTAACTACATATCCTTGCGATTTATAGAACTCAACAGCGTTTTCTCTGGCTTGTAATTCAATCGTATGTAAATTAATTTTTCGGGCTTCTTCTTCTAACTTAGTTACAATTAATTTTCCTAATCCTTTTCCTTGATAATTGGAATCAACAGCCATGTAACGAATTTGCCCTACGCCTCCTCCATTATCTTGTAATCTTCCGCAAGCAATAGTTTTGCCATTATCTTCAATAAATGCATTAACAGCATTTTGCTCCATCCCATCGCTTGATGTTTCTTTTGGTTGGTTCCACGGCTTTCTTAAAATATCATAACGCAAATCAATGATGGCATCGATTTGGGTTTGTGTTTTAGCTATTTGTACTTTATACATTAAATATATTTTAATAGAAACACGGATAAGGCTGATTTATCGGATATTCGCGGATTTTTATAAATACAAAATAAATCTGTGTTAATCTGTTCTATCCGTATCGTCTGTGTTCCAATGATATTAATCTTCTAATAAAAAAGTCCTACTCAATACTGAATAGGACTTTTAATTTGTGTTATCAAGAATTAAATTCTTACTGCTTGGACAGATGTAATTTCCGGCACTGCTCTCATAATGGTTTCTTCAATACCTGCTTTCATAGTCATGTGACTCATGCTGCAAGTACTACAAGCTCCTTTTAACTCAAGCATTGCTGTGTTTCCATCGGCAATTTCAAGTAACTCCACATCGCCACCATCTGCCTCTAAATAAGGGCGAATGGTTTTTAAGGCATCCTCTACTCTATCAAATAATTCTTGGCTCATTTTATATTTTTTACTTCGCACTTCGGTTCTCGACTACGCTCGAACTGACAAACTCAGTTCAATAGCGCGAAGAAACAAAATAAATTATTTTCCTAACTTCTTTTTTAAATTCTGGTCAATAGCATCTAAAAACTCTTCAGTGTATAAATAGTGCTCACCATGATTTACTTTATTACCGTGAGTACAAACTGCTAAATCTTTAGTCATTTTACCAGACTCAACTGTCTCAACGCAAACTTGCTCTAAAGCTTGGCAGAAGTTAATTAACTCTTGGTTATTATCTAATTTACCGCGGAATTCTAATCCTCGTGTCCAAGCAAAAATACTAGCAATTGGGTTAGTTGACGTTGGTTTACCATTTTGGTGATCACGGAAGTGGCGAGTTACAGTACCATGTGCTGCTTCTGCTTCCATAATAGTTCCGTCTGGCGTAATTAATACAGACGTCATTAAACCTAATGAACCAAATCCTTGTGCTACTGAATCAGACTGAACGTCACCATCATAATTTTTACAAGCCCAAACAAAGTTACCATTCCATTTTAAAGCCGAAGCTACCATGTCATCAATTAAACGGTGTTCGTAAACTATACCAGCTGCTTCAAACTTAGCTTTGTAATCTGCTTGATAAATTTCTTCGAAAATATCTTTAAAACGACCATCGTATTTTTTTAAGATGGTATTTTTTGTAGATAAATATAAAGGCCATTTTTTGTTTAAGGCTACGTTAAAACAAGAGTGAGCAAATCCACGGATTGACTCTTCTACGTTATACATACCCATTGCAACACCAGCACCTTTAAATTGGAAAATTTCGTGTTCAATTACTTTTCCATCTTCGCCTTCAAATTTCATAGTTAATTTTCCTTTTCCTGGAACTACGAAATCTGTTGCTTTGTATTGATCACCAAATGCATGACGACCTACAATGATCGGAGCTGTCCAGTTAGTCACTAAACGAGGTACGTTTTTACAAACGATTGGCTCACGGAAAACGGTACCATCTAATATATTACGGATAGTTCCATTAGGAGACTTCCACATTTGCTTTAAGTTAAATTCTTTTACGCGAGCTTCATCAGGAGTGATAGTAGCACATTTGATACCAACACCATACTTTTTGATGGCTTCAGCAGCATCAATAGTTACTTGATCATTGGTTTCATCACGATACTCCATACCTAAGTCGTAGTATTTAATATCTACGTCCAAATAAGGAACAATTAATTTGTCTTTAATAAATTTCCAGATGATGCGAGTCATTTCATCGCCATCTAATTCTACAACTGGGTTTGCTACTTTTATTTTGCTCATAATAGTGTGGTAAGAAAGATTAAAAATTTAGCCAAATTTATAAATATATTACGGCTAGGCAAACATTTGTTGCAAAAAAACGCGACTTTATTACGATTATTTTGATTACCTTTAAATTATAATTATTCATCTCTATTTATTATGAAGAAAATTGTCGTATTCCTTTTGTGTAGCCTTTCAGTAATGGGATTTGCCCAAGATCAACTCTTCAAAAAGGATAATAGTAAAGTAGATGTTAAGATTCTAGAAATCAATACAACGGAGATAAAATACAAGCTTTTCACCTACCTAGACGGACCAACAATTACAGTGGCAAAAAAAGATGTGGCTTTAATTATATACCAAAATGGCGTTCACGAAGTTATTACTAGTGCAGAAGCTACGCCTACTGAAACGGCTCCAGCTTATGTAGTTTATAATAATTATACCCCTTCTCCAAGAATTAACAGAGATAGTATAGAAAAAGCGGAAGTAGAGAAATTATTAGTTACTAAAAACCTAATTTCTTTTAATATGATTGAACCTATTAACGGCTCTATTGGAGTAAACTATATGCAGGAATTTGCTAATAACTATTTTTCATGCTTATGTGCCAGTAACCATTGGTTTTCTGCTCCATATTTTACACAAGCAGTCAATACCATTTTTTCTGGAAATAGCTATTACTATTCAAACAACTATAATAATACCTTTTCGGTTTCTGATTTTAAATACAAAAATAAAACATACGAAGTGGGCTTAGGTTTACATTTTCAAACAAGTGGTAAACGAGCTGTTACCCATTTTATAGGGCCCTATATTGGAACATCTCAATTTACTGGCACCTATAGTAAAACAGAAAATTTATATGATCCGAATAATGGCTATAACACGAGTGTAGTAACTCTCAGAAACTTTACATTAGATAGACTTTACGTGATGCTTGATAACGGCGTTTTGTTTAGAGTAACCAAAAACTTTAATATCATGATGTTGGCAGGTATTGGCTATAAAATTGACAAATATAAAACAGATGATAACCTAACCGAAGCAATTAATTACAATAAAAATCAATTCCCCATAAACGCCTTAAAATTTGGGCTTTCGTTTGGGTATAGATTTTAATGATCTCATCTCTAGGACTTTCTCACAAAATAAGTGTTTTTTTAAGTAATAGTATATACTTACATTTGTACTTTATTTGAAAATTATGAAAATTACCGAACATCTTAAATCTGCGAAAGACACTTTATTCTCGATTGAAATACTTCCTCCTTTAAAAGGAAAAAGTATTCATTCTATTTTTGACGGCATTGATCCTTTAATGGAATTTAAGCCTGCCTTTGTTGATGTTACCTATCATCGCGAAGAATACATTTACAAAAAACGCGATGGCGGATACCTCGAAAAAGTAAGTATTCGTAAACGCCCAGGTACCGTTGGTATTTGCGCCGCCATTATGAATAAATATGACGTAGAAGCTGTACCACACATTATTTGTGGAGGCTTTACACGCGAAGAAACAGAAAATGCCTTAATTGATTTACAATTTTTAGGAATTGATAATGTTTTAGCATTACGTGGTGATAGCATTAAAACAGAATCGCAATTTGTACCAGAACCAGGTGGACATAACTACGCTATTGATTTAGTAAAACAAATAAAAGACATGAATAGTGGTCTTTATTTGGATGATGAAATGAAAGATGCTTCACCTACTGATTTTTGTATGGGCATTGCTGGTTATCCTGAAAAACATTTTGAAGCTCCAAATTTGTATAGCGACATGAAATGGTTAAAAGCCAAAGTAGATGCAGGCGCTGATTACATTGTGACGCAAATGTTTTTTGATAATAAAAAATATTTTGAGTTTGTGGATTTATGCCGCAAAAACGATATTAATGTACCTATTATTACCAGGATTAAAAATATTAAGCTCTCGTTCACAACTCATTGCTTTGCCTAAAATTTTTCATATTGATTTACCACAAGATTTATTTGTGGAATTAGAAAAATGTAAAGATGATAAAGCCGTTAAAGAAATTGGTATTAAATGGTGTATCGAACAAAGTAAAGAATTAAAAAAGCCAATGTACCTTGCACTACTACACGATGGGAACATCTGATAGTACGAAACGTGTGGCGAAAGAGGTTTTCTAAAACAATCTAATTATTACATGAAAAGCGCTTTGGTAATCCCAAAGCGCTTTTTTGTTTTTTCACTTATCGGCAAAAAGCCACCACTTATTAGTTTAAAAGCCCCTATTGCCAATCTGGCCAAATAGTGAGTTAAGTATGCTCTAATTTTACAATCAGAAATATAAACATAAACTTCCTTTATGAAAAAATTAAAACCTTTAAATTAATCTTACTTAATGCTTTGTTTAACAAGCATCAACGCACAAAACCATGTTACCATCAGCGACACTAGTTTTGCTGCATGGTTACAAATCAATATTCCAAATGCCATGACGGGAAATCAAATGGATACGACCCATATTGATGTCACTTCTAGAAAACAAATTATTATTCAAAATCAACATGTAGCTAGTTTAGATGGCGTACAATATTTTGATTCTTTGAAAACCTTAAACTGCAGCATTAATGTTTATGATACCATCTACATAAGATTATCCTATTTGCCTTCACTACCAAGCATGTTAGATACGTTAATTTGCGATGGTAATGCTCTTGACAGTTTGCCTCAATTACCAAATGGCTTAGTGTATTTTACCTGTTCTCAAAATTTATTAGATAGTTTACCTTCTCTACCAAACACAATCAAACATTTTGAATGTTTGAACAATCAATTAGATAGTTTACCAACTTTGCCAGATTCGTTAATTCATTTTAACTGTTATGGTAATAACTTACAAGTAATGCCTGCATTGCCTGTTGGCTTAACCTCTTTTACATGTGCCAGCAATAATTTACAAGGCTTGCCAGCATTATCAGATTCATTAATAACCATGAATTGTAGCGACAATCCATTGCAAACGTTACCTGCTCTTCCAAATAAACTATCACACTTAGTTTGTGCATCAAATCAATTATCTGCTCTTCCAGCCTTGCCAAATAGCTTAATTCATTTAACTTGTAGTAGTAATTTAATTTCAGCCCTGCCTGCATTACCAAGTGCACTACAATTTCTAGATTGTTCATTTAATAACTTAACAACGTTACCTGCATTACCAAATTCAATAAATATTATTAATTGTGCGTCAAACAACATTACTAATCTTCCTACATTACCAAATTCATTGTACAAATTAATTTGCAGTAATAATACAGGCTTAGGAACTTTACCAGCACTTCCAAATTCTTTAGCTATTTTATATTGTGATAGCGATGGATTACAAGCATTACCAACTTTACCAAATTCATTAGTAGAATTAAATTGTAGTTCAAATCCAATTGGTACACTTCCAACATTGCCAGGAGCATTAGCTATTTTAGATTGCCATAGCGATCAATTGCCTACCTTACCAACTTTACCTAACTCCTTAGGTGCATTAGATTGCTCTTTAAATCAATTAAGTGTTTTACCAAGTTTACCAAATAATTTATATTTTCTAAATTGTAGCTCTAATACCATTGCAAGTTTGCCAACGTTACCAAACTCTTTAGGAAACTTAATATGCAGCAACAATCAACTAATTAATTTACCAATATTGCCAAGTTCTTTAGGTTTACTTGATTGCAGTTCAAATAGCATCCATTGTTTCGAACCTTTCAACAACATACCCGTATATTTAAATATCAGTAATAATCCATTTACTTGCCTTCCAAATTATATCCCAAGTATGGATTCTATTACATTAAGATATCCTTTATGCATGGCTGGCAACCCTTTTAATTGCCCTACAGCATATGGCATTGTTGGTTTTACTTATAAAGACAATAGTAATAACTGTATAAAAGATAGCGGAGATGTTGGAATAAAAAACGTTCCAATGAAAATTTACAACTCATCTTCTACATTATTAGGTTCTACTTATACAGCATCAAATGGTGTATATCACTTTCTGGATTCTGCAAATACTTACAATGTGATAGTTGACACAACTGGTATGCCATTTAAAACAACATGTATTTATCCTGGTTTAGATAGCACTGTTACAGTTGCTGTATTAGATACCAACGTTAATTTTGCTTTAAACTGTAAAGCAGGTTTTGATATTGGCATACAATCGATTGCTACTTGTGGTATTGTTTTTCCAGGTCAAACACATATGTTACGTGTTAATGGTGGCGACTTATCACATTGGTATAATCTAAACTGTGCCGCAGGCATGGGTGGCACTTTAAGTTTTGTAGTTACAGGGCCAGTAAATTATATGGGGCCAGCCTCAGGAGCTTTAGTGCCTAGCGTTGTAGGAAATACGTTTACTTATGTAATCGCTGATTTTGCAACGATTAATAACCAAACTGATTTTAGAATACTTTTACAACCTTTTACAACAGCTCAGGCAGGTGATGTGATATGTGTAACAGCAAAAGTAACACCGATTGGTGGTGATAACTATCCAAATAATAATAATTATGTGGCTTGCTATAATATTGTAAACTCTTATGATCCAAATATCAAAGAAGTGTATCCTATTGACGTTGCACCCTTCTATAACGATTGGTTAACCTATACCATTCACTTTCAAAATACAGGCAACGCTCCTGCCTTTAATATTAAACTTACCGACACTTTAGATACTGAATTAGACTTAAATACCTTTCAAGTAATTGATTACAGTCACACAAACAATACCACATTAAATGGACGTATAATGACTGTTAATTTTTCAAACATTCAATTACCAGATAGTTCAAGTGATCCTGAAGGATCGATAGGATTTATTCAGTACCGTTTAAAACCAAAATCAACTTGGGCAAGACCATATAAAATAAAAAACACAGCCTATATCTATTTTGATTTTAACTCCCCAATAGTAACTAATACGACGTATAATTCTATACTAGATATCTCAACAGGTTTAGCTGAACAAAAAGAAAGTATCGCTTCGGTTTATCCAAACCCAAGCAATGGCTTATTCACTATTGAATTAAGCACAAAAGAAAAACAAAACCTGCAATTATTTGATATGGCTGGCAATGTTGTACTATCGCAAGCTATCGAAAATGGAAAAGCAACAATTGATGCTAACTATTTAGCGGCAGGTATTTATAACATTAGCATTAAAGGCAATGACTCGGTTTCAAATAAAAAATTGGTAATTGTAAAATAGTGTGAGTTAGAGAAAAAGACACACAGGAACATATTGAATTTGTTTAGTTATTCAGTATGGGAATGTGTGTCTTTTGGTTATTATCTCTTCTGTTACTATCACGTTAAAAAGTCAATCACATTTTTAGGCATTTTCTTCTATCTTTGGGCTTTATTAGCTCAAAATCATGTCAGACTTAAAATATAATTTACGTGGTGTTTCGGCATCTAAAGAAGATGTTCATAATGCTATTTCCAATATAGATAAAGGATTATTTCCTCAAGCATTTTGTAAAATTGTTCCTGATTATTTAACAGGTAGCAATGAACATTGCATTATTATGCATGCCGATGGCGCTGGAACAAAATCATCGTTAGCCTATGTATATTGGAAAGAAACAGGCGATTTAAGCGTTTGGAAAGGCATTGCTCAGGATGCTGTGATTATGAATATTGATGATTTAATTTGTGTTGGTGCTACTAACAATATTTTATTGTCTTCTACTATTGGGCGTAATAAAGGTTTAATTCCAGGGGAAGTCATTTCTGCCATCATCAACGGAACTGAGGAAGTTTTAGAAAATTTACGAGAAAATGGTATCGACATCCGCTCAACAGGTGGCGAAACAGCCGATGTAGGTGATTTAGTTCGCACATTAATTGTTGATAGCACCGTTGTTTGTCGCATGAAAAAAGACGATGTCATTTCTAATCACCAAATTAAAGCGGGCGATGTGATTGTTGGATTATCGTCCTCTGGTAAAGCTACTTACGAAACTGAATATAATGGCGGCATGGGAAGCAATGGATTAACTAGCGCTCGCCATGATGTGTTTAGTAAAGCAGTAGCTGAAAAATATCCAGAGTCTTATGATAATTCATTACCAAAAGAAGTAACCTATTGTGGACAAATGAATTTAACCGATAAAGTGGATGTGAGTTATACGGACGCCAACGGTAAAGAAATTAAAGAGCAAATCACAGCTGGTAAATTAGTGTTATCACCAACCAGAACGTATGCGCCAATCGTAAAAAAATTATTATCGACACTAGGAACAAAAATTAATGGCATTGTACATTGCAGCGGTGGTGCACAAACCAAAGTATTACATTTTGTAGAAGGCGTTCATATCATCAAAAATAATTTATTTCCCCTACCTCCATTATTTAAATTAATTCACGAGCAAAGTAAAACCGATTACAAAGAAATGTATAAGGTGTTTAATATGGGACACCGTTTAGAAGTTTATTTACCGCAAGAATTAGCGCAACAAGTAATTGACATTTCTAAATCATTTAACGTAGATGCTCAAATTATTGGGCGAGTTGAAAAGTTCGAGGGTAAAAAGTGACCATTGAATCTGAGTTCGGAAAGTTTGAGTATTAATTTACCAAGGCTCGCAAAGGCGCAGAGGATAAATTCAAATTAAATTTCATGCATCTATCATACGTTGGTAATGGTGCGGCTCCTGTGGGGGGGGTGGAGGGGGGGATTTTGGGACAAGTGGTCGAGTTGGCGTTGAATTTTGGTTCTTTTTCAAGAAAAAGAACAAGAAAATAGTTTTTTAATTCCTGACAAGTAATTTTATTGCCCCCAATTAATAAAACATAAGTTTTACCATTTTTATATAAATTATTGATTAATGGTTTTTGATTACTATTTGGTAAGGATGTCGCTAGCTTTCCTGAAGTATTAATCACATCAATTTTTTGACCTGTTTTATCAAATCCTAAAAACCAAGTATTATCACTTGTTTGTACCATTTGAGCATCATCATAAACCGCTAATTCATTAAAGTATTCTACTAATTTACTCGTAAATAAATCATAAGCATACAAAGCACCGTTTCCGTATACTAATATGTCTGATTGAGAATCATCATTAACTAAGGCAAAAGAAGTTTTAAATCCATTCAATTCATCTCCAATTTTTAAAGCTTCTTTTTTATCAGCTAAAGAAATTTTATTTAATAGGTTGTTTTTATCATCTACATAAATCAATTTGGTATTATCTAAATTATTTCCCGCTAATACATATAGATGATCTAAATTTTCAATGACTTTATTTTTAAAATCAATTCGTCCTTCGCCTTTTCTGCTAAATCCGTATAAATTACCAGCTATGTCAGCTGTAATTAAATAATCGCTAGCGCCAACATGTGCAAAGATAATTGGCAAATTAACAATAGCATCTGTTTTTACAGGCACAAAGCCTTCTGTTTTAACACCATATAAATTAAAATTATAAATCCGTTTATCAGCACAAGCTAAAAATATACGGTAATCTTTATTTCCTTCGTAATCTAACAAGCTAATATTTGATGTAGCTTTTGCTGGTAGCTTAACAGGAAAGCCTTGTACATAATTTCCATTTCTATCAATTAAATGCAAGTAATTTTCGGTATTAAACAACATTTGGAATTTTCCATTTTTAAAAATATCCACGGTGTATATATTTGACTTAATAGATTCGGAAATTTTCTTTTTCCAAATTAAATTACCTGTCGAATTAATTAAATAAACCTGATTCAATTCATCTTGAAAACACAATTCATTTTCTTGAGTCAAATGATTCACAAAAACATGCGCACTGGTTGTAATAGCCGAATCGGCTTTAAAAGCCCATAAGGCAGAAGAGCTATTACTAACAGCTGACTTTGGCTGCGCGTGATTAGCATTGATCCGTACCTGCAAATTATTTTTGTAGTTTTTAGCCGTTAATGATAATTGCGACAATGCATGTTCCGACATCCATAACTCCTCTGAATTAATAATGGAAATGAGATTATGTGCCTTCATTAATTCAGCATTTTCGTAGTACAAATAATTACACTCTAAGGATAAATTATCGTTCGCATAATCCATAAAAGAGCTATTCTTCCCAAGTAATTGGCTGCCTGCTGACGATTGCTGATAATAATCTAAAACCGTTTTATTTGAAAAAAACAATAATTGATTTTCTGTCACACAAGCATATTCGTTTTTGAAATCAGATGCTGTAAAAGAAAATAGTTTTTCAAAGGATGTGTTTAATTTATAAGTTTTTAAATCTAAATTTCCCAAAATACTATCGCTCATTAATTTTAAAAGCACTTCACTTTTTTCTGCATCTTTTATTCTGATACTTAAAATATGAGATGTCACATTATTTAATACATAGGTTGCAGATACAATTTCCTTGTCTATATTTTCAAAACTTTCGGCTTTAATATTATATAAGGCGCTATCATTCAATAATTGCCAGGCATTGGTATTTAGCTCAATCGTTTTATCAGACTGTTGTTTTTCAACTGTTTTATAAAATAAATTCACATCACTCAAAGTTACTGCTTCAATAATGTCAGGATTATTTGGTAATGATGCAAAGCTTTGAATACTTTCTGCCTCTTGATTTTTTACGGAATTAAATAAAGATAAACTATCTGCATTAGAATAACCTGTAAATGTTATTTCGTTTAATTTCACGTCCAGACTAAATATCGACTGTTGCGAAAAAATAGTTCTTGGAAATAAATTAATAGACGTGTGATTAAAATAGACTTGTGTACTTTGCTCTCCATTTTCCTTTACTAAATCAGTATATGCTTTATGTTTTGCTAAAGATTCGTTTGGATTTAACTCCATGAAATTTTGCAAAGTACCAACGTCGAACTCACATACACAATACCATTTTTGTAACTCACTAACCATTTTTGCTTATTATTAGTAAAATAAAAAGCGTCGAAGGAAGCCACAGAAGTTTCTTTAGAAAAAACTTTAGAGAAGAAATCTGTAAATAATTCTTCGTTGTTTTTTTCCTTGACTTTGAATAAAATAACATGCTCTGTTATTTTTTCTTTTTTAATAAAGGCCCAATACACTGAATTATCTGAAAGTACATCCGAAATTTCGGGAGAAGAATTTACCAATGAATCTAAAAATCGGATACCGTTTTGAGCTACTTGCATGGATGTATTGCTCAATAAAGAATTCCAAATTAAATTTTGACGGGTTAATTGAGAAACTAATTCACTGCATTTTTTTGTTTCAATCACACAGGCAACGTTTGCTGGAATGTGTTCTAAAACAGAGGTATCTGGCGCTTTACTTTCTTTTAAACGCAAATAACCCCAAATAGCAACAGCTACCGAGGCAACAATGAAGAGATAAAAGCCTATTTTCTTTACTAAAAACACCACATCTAATGTAGCAGAATTTGGAGGTGGAAATAATAATTAAAATCAGAGTTATGAAACCGTAATTGTGAATTGGTTAGGTGAAAGAAAAAGCGTTTAAATCTTTTGCTGAACAACCTTCGCCTCAAATTTCTCATTCCAATACTTAGCCAAATACTCTTGTTCATCTTGCCCTGGAGTTGGAACAAAAATGTAGTTTTTCTTTTGCAAATGCTGTAAATCCATTAAGGTACTGTATCCGCTGCGGCAAACAATGGTCGCTGAATTGAGTATTAACTGACTTAGTTCTTTTGCAGGTGGCATGTCCAATACAGTCACATTTTTATTAATAAAGCTTTTTAATTCCTTGGTTGTTCCTCTCACAAAACAAATACGTTTATCAGATTGATTCGCCTTTTTAATCAATGCTTTTTCTAAGTCGTTTCGCAATGGCTCCGGACCAGATAGCAAACATAAATAATCGTATTGATTTTCTGATTTATCGATCATAGATAAACGACTCAAAGTTCCAATATATTTTACATTTTGATGAATGATATTTCTGGATAATTTCCCTGCCAAGCTCTTGCTATCTTCTTCAAAATCGGGAATCCAAACCTCATTAAATTGTTTAATGAAATGATGATGAACTTTATTGGCAATTTCTGAGAATAACCCAGCTTGTATGTTTAGCTGATGGGTGATATAAATGCAATGCACACTTTTCTCATACATTCCAAATCTGTTATCACTAATCACCACATCAATTTGATGCTCTTTTATAATTTTTTGTAATTGAAGTCTTTCTTTTTTAATAACCCTGAAAATTCGTGAAGCATCTAATAATAACTTCATAGATAATGGAACAGTATGCGAATAACGAATATTGTAGGGCTCAACATTTACTTTTTTAAGGCTAGGAAATTCCTCATTAAAAATTAATGCCGTACTTGGCGTTACACCTAAAACTACAACATTATCTTGCATTAATTGTTTAATTAATGGCACGCAGCGTGTAGCATGGCCAAGTCCCCAATCGAGTGCAGAAATAAATATGGTTTTGTTTTTTAAGATGCTACAAATTAACTAAAAAAATTAACTTTACAAAGTGTCAAACGACTTTTCAGAACATATACAAAGTATCCTAAAAACGTTGCCCGAAACGCCTGGAGTGTATCGCTATTACGACTTGGATAACAATTTATTATATGTTGGAAAAGCTAAGAATCTAAAAAAACGCGTTACCTCCTATTTTACTAAAGAACATGATACCTATCGTTTGCGAATCATGGTTAAAAAAATAGTTGACATCAAAACCATTAAGGTAGATACCGAAATGGACGCCTTGATTTTAGAAAATAATTTGATTAAAAGCCTCACGCCCAAGTACAACATTATGTTGCGTGACGACAAAACCTATCCTTGGATTGTTATTAAAAACGAACGTTTTCCAAGAGTATTTCAAACTCGCCAATTAAAAAAAGATGGTAGCGAATATTACGGCCCATACCCTTCTGTTACTACTATGTATATTTTACTGGATTTAATTAAACAGTTATATCCATTACGAACTTGCAACTTAGATTTAAGTCAGGAAAATATTGACAAGAAAAAATATACCGCTTGTCTTGAATTTCAAATTGGTAAGTGTAAAGCACCATGTGTGAGTAAACAAAACGAAGAAGATTATAACAGAGGTATTAATCACATTAGAGAAATTATTAAAGGTGATATCAATTTTGCGATTAGAGATTTAAAAAAAATAATGTTGGAGCAAGCCGAAAAACTAGAATTTGAGCAAGCTGCCAGCACCAAAAAGAAAATAGAATTACTCGAAAAATACCAAAGTAAATCTACCATCGTTCATCCTTCTATTACGGATACTGATGTTTTTGCGATTTTGAGCGACGAGAAAGTAGCTTACATCAATTACTTTAAAGTAATGAATGGAACTATTATTCAAGCACAAACTTTAGAATTGAAAAAGAAGTTGGATGAAACCGATGAAGAAATGTTGGTGTTTGCCATTAATGAGATTAGGATTAGATACAATTCTTCGAGTAAAGAAATTTTTGTACCATTTGAACCCGAGTTTGAATTTGTTTTTACAGACGCAAAATATGTAGTTCCTAAAATTGGGGATAAAAAGCATTTAATGGATTTGTGTTTTAAAAATGCAGAATCCTATAAACGTGAGCGAGAAAAACAATTAGCTATTATTGATCCTGAAAGGCATACGGACAGAATTATGCAGCAAATGATGAAAGATTTGCGAATGAAAGAAGAACCTCGCCGAATTGAAGGATTTGATAACTCTAACATTCAAGGTGATTATGCGGTAAGTGCAATGCCAGTTTTTATTGATGGCAAACCAGCGAAAAAAGAGTACCGTCATTATAATGTAAAAACAGTTGTTGGTCCAGATGATTTTGCCACCATGGAAGAAGTTATTTTCAGACGTTATTCAAGAGTTATTGAAGAAGGTTTACCAATGCCGCAATTAATAGTAATTGATGGTGGAAAAGGACAATTAGGCGCTGCCATTATTAGTTTAAGAAAATTGAATTTGATGGGAAAAGTAACGGTTATTGGAATTGCCAAACGTTTAGAAGAAATTTATTTTCCGGCGATTCAGTTCCTTTATATTTAGACAAACGATCCGAGACTTTAAAAATTATTCAGCAAATACGTGATGAGGCTCACCGTTTTGGTATTACACATCATCGTAACAAACGAAGCAGAGAAACTTTTAAAACAGAACTTTCCGAAATTAAAGGTATCAGCGATAAAACCGCTCAAAAATTATTGACAGAATTAAAATCTGTTAAAGGAATTAAAGAAGCTACTTTAGCTGAACTAGCTGCTATTATTGGTAATTCAAAAGCCAATTTAGTGTATGAGTTTTTTAAGAATCAATCTGATAGTTTATTATGATTAGGGCGCGTTCCTGCAAAGAGACAGCAGGAACCGAGCTGTCGCTGCAATCTTTGCAGGAGGCAGCAAAGGATTTTCGCTTGCATCTCACGCGCGAAATGCTAAATAGTTAAAACGCAAACAATTGCTAGAAGTAAGTTTGCATGAGGATTGAAGTGAATCCTTTTACGTAACGGGTGAGCAAAGATTGTAACGAAGCCCGGCCCCGCTCTCTTTGCCGGGCATGCCCAAATAAAAAAAAACTATTATCTTTGTTCATGGAAAACGGCAAACTTATTATATTTTCTACACCATCTGGCTCTGGTAAAACTACCATCGTAAGACATTTACTAAAAACCTTTCCTGATAAACTAGAGTTTTCCATTTCTGCAACCAACCGCCCAAAACATGGTGTAGAAGAGAATGGGAAAGATTATTATTACTTAACCGTTGAAAAATTCAAACAAAAAATAGATAATAAAGAGTTTTTAGAATGGGAAGAAGTTTATGCTGGAACGCATTACGGAACTTTAAGAAGTGAAGTTGAACGTATTTGGGCTAAAGGCAAACATGTTATTTTTGATATAGATGTAGAAGGTGGTTTAAACCTGAAAAAACAATTTGGCGAACAGGCTTTAGCAGTATTTGTAATGCCGCCAAGCATTAAAATATTAGAAGAACGTTTAAATTCGAGAAGTACAGATAGCCCAGAAAGCATTGCCAGAAGAGTAGAAAAAGCCGAAAAAGAACTTAAAACAGCCGATTTGTTTGACGTTTTTATCCTAAATGAAGTTTTAGAAGAAGCGTTTATCAAAGCCGAAAAAGTAATAAGCGAATTCATCGCTAAATAAACTCAAAATCAACTTTATTACTAGTCTAAGCGTATTGAAAATTCGCTAAATATCAAGTAACCTTTCTTAATTTTAAATTTTATTCATTGATATTCAATGAGTTACGTTTTTATTGCAAATTTTCAATTATTTTCGGGTTACCATTTTAAAGTTTCGGTATAAATGTTCAAATAACTCAAACAAAACAATTTTAAAACTAAAAAAAATGACAAAATTATTTTCAATTATCGCAGTAGCTATCATCGCTACAACTGTTGTATCTTGTGGTCCTTCTGCTGAAGAAAAAGCTAAAATGGAAGAGCAAGCAAAATTAACTGCTGATTCTATCGCTGCTGCTTTATCTACTTCTTTAGAAAGCGCAATGACTGAAGCTACTGCTCCTGTTGATTCTGCTGCTGCAACTACTGAAACAGCTGCTCCAGCTGCTGACGCTCAAGCAGGTCACTAAGAATTTGTGTTTAGTTAGGAAAAGTCCACGTGTCTATGATGCGTGGGCTTTTTATTTATAAATACCTCATATAAATCCTAATGTCAGCGTTATACCAAAATCATCTTCTTCATTAACACTAGTTAACTCATCGATGATTTGGCGAGCCTTATCTTAGAATTTATATGAGGATTTGGTTCAATACGTATTAGCAATTAATTTTATAATTAATCCTAATTTCTTTATTCAAACAAAAATTATCTTTACATTCGGGTTATCAATAAGAAATCATCGTTTATGAAAAAAATATACATCATTTTATCCGCTACAATTTTAACTTTATTATTTGTTAAATGTAAACCTGCGGCAGAAGACAGAGTTAAAATGCATGAAAACGCAAAGCGTATATCTGATTCTATCGGCAAAACAATTGATGATGCAATGGCAGAAGTAGCTATTCAACCAAAAGAAGGCACTGTAGCTGATACAACCAAAAAATAATTTCTCTAAAACTTTACTGTTAAACCATTTCTAAAGGAATATACCAAATCTGGTATTCCTATTGGTTGATACGTATCATACAACATATTAAACGACGATTTAAAATTTAAATGTTTGTTGATATGAATTTCTAAACCACTATCGTTTGCTATTCGATAGTCGGATGTGTTTTCAATATTAGGTTGATAAAACGTGGTACTCGTAAATTCTACATTTTTTAAAATAGAAAAGGTACACGTTAAATAAGAACTCATGCGATGCTCATACAAATTAATGGGATCAGCTACTATATCATCGTATTCATACATATACAAAGCAGCCACATAAATTTTAGCATGTTCTTTTTTAAGCAACTTTAACCTTGGACCCGCACCTATCAAATATCTAAAATCTAATTTTAAAATCGGATTATATTGAGTTTGTGTAAAGGCTTCCATGGTAATCCATTTACTCACTTTATAATTATATCTAAAATGTTGGTAGCCTGCATTAGCGAAATCGGTGTTTCCTGCTTTGATAAAATTTAAATCATTCAATAAAATAAAACGACTTCGATTTTTTTGATACTGAACTCTTAAGGTATTTGAAAATTGCAATACTTGTTGCGTATTATTGAACACATTGAAGTTAAAATCAGCATTACCAACCCAACCATTGGTATCATTCATAAAACGCTTTCCTTCAATATTAATTACCTGTGCCTTTGCAGGAATACTAATTAATAAAATAAGTGCAGCTAAATTTTTAAAAATCAACCTTAACATAAAATAATGGTAAAAAGCCTAATTGATAATTTTTAATTAAAGGATCTGCATTCGTATTAGCTGGATCGGGTGCGTAACTCAAGGCTAACACATTTTTTGTATTCATTAAATTAACCAAATCCAATGCAATTTCATAAGCTGCTTTTTTTCCATTAATCTTATAAGCAATTCTTAAATCTAACCGATTGTAAGGATTAAACTGCAAGGTATTTACTTTATCGTTATCCGCTACTACATCCATGATAGCATTACTTGCGGCTACATCTACTGGCGAATAACGCTTACCGCCGCCATAAGTAAATTTAGAAGATACATTAATAGAGTTTTTCTTCGACTTCCCAGGCACTGTTCTAACCCGCTAATACATTCATCATGTTGTTGTCCGGCATTAAAATCAGTATCAAGGTTTTACCATTACTACCAGTATACTTACTGTCAAAACCAAGCTGTAGGTATAAAAAGAAATAATGTTTATGAAATGTTTTTTCTAAAGTTAACTCCAAACCATAGTTATAGCCTGTTCCTTTATTTTCCATGGTATAAATTGGAAAGAAACGATTGAAACTTGCTCCTCGATTTAATAACGAAACACTTGATGGAACTGCGTAAACCGGCACATCCCACAAGTATTGATAATAAGCCTCTACTTTAGTTCTAAAAAATTTTGAGATTTGCAAATCGTAACCTAAAACGGCATGCTGACTTTTACTGAATCCTAAATTTTTATTATCTAATTGTTTAGTGGCATTAAAATACGTTTTCCCTTCTCTTACCAAACTATCT
>JADJFB010000028.1 GCA_016708845.1 Bacteroidota bacterium
TGTATTAGATACCTGGTTCTCATCATGGTTGTGGCCAATTACCGTATTTGACCCAGCTGTTATTAGAAATGGAAAAGCAAATGCTAATGAAGATTTAAACTATTATTATCCAACAAATGATTTAGTAACGGCTCCAGAAATTTTATTCTTTTGGGTAGCGCGCATGGCCATTGCTGGTTACGAATGGATGGGTGAAAAACCTTTTAGCAATGTATACTTAACAGGTATTGTTAGAGATAAGTTAGGACGCAAGATGAGTAAAAGTTTAGGAAACTCTCCTGACCCACTCGACCTAATTGAAAAATATGGTGCTGATGGAGTGCGTGTTGGTATGCTATTATGTTCGCCAGCTGGAAACGATTTAATGTTTGACGAAAGCTATTGCGAGCAAGGAAGAAACTTCGCCAATAAAGTGTGGAATGCATTTCGTTTAATTGCAGGATTTGAAGTGGCTTCAAGTGCAGTTCAATCAGAAGCTCAAAAATCAGCGATTACTTGGTTTGATAATAAATTATCTGAGCAATTAGAAATTATTAATGATCATTATTCAAAATACAGAATGAGTGATGCTTTAATGGCAACTTACAAATTAGTGTGGGACGATTTCTGCGCTTGGTATTTAGAAGCAATTAAACCTGACTTTATTGATGGCAAAGCACAACCAATTGATAAAGCAACGTATGATGCAACCATTGGTTACTTAGAGTCTCTATTGAAAATCATGCACCCATGGATGCCTTTCATTACTGAAGAAATTTGGCATTTGATCAAAGAACGTGATGCAAAAGATTGTATCATAGTTGCTGAATGGCCTGCTGTAAAATCAGATTTAGATAAAAAACAATTAGCAGAGTTTGAAGTTAGTAAAGAGCTTGTTGCCATGGTTCGTAACGTGCGTGCTCAAAAACAATTATCTCCTAAAGAAAAATTAGAAGTAATTGAAAAATCAGAAGCCACTCGTTCTTATTTTGATAGTACAATTATTAAGTTGGCTAACTTATCGGCTTTCTCATACACAAAAGATAAAGTAGAAGGAGCATTTTCTTTTCAAATTAAAACCACAGAATTTTATATTCCTTTAGCACAAAACTTAAACAAGGAAGATGAAATTGAACGTTTAACAAAAGAGTTAGAATACAATAAAGGTTTCTTAAAATCGGTACAAATAAAATTATCAAACGAAAAATTTGTTGCTAATGCGAAGCCTGAAATTATTGCTAGTGAGCGTAAAAAAGAAAGCGATGCTTTATCTAAAATTAAAACCTTAGAAGAACAATTGGCAGTATTGAATTAGAAAAACAAGGAAGGTGTATAACCAAATTAAAACTGATAGAAATAGAATCAACCTACATTTCATCAGACTGTTGTTTAATTAAATTTACACCTCCTTGCTTTTAATTTATTGACAGTTTTTTATAATGGTTTTCATAACCATTTTTACATGATCTTCTTTAGCAATTCCAATTCCTTTTAACGCTTGGTTTCTATAATTATTTACAATAGGCGAAGCTTTATCAATAATTTCTAATCCTAAATTGGTAATCGATAAATTTGATTTTCGTTTATCTTCTTTGTTGATATTTCGCTTAATGTATTTGGCAGTTACCAATAAATCTATAATACGTGTAATGGATGCAGTATCTTTAAAAATAGCTTCAGCTAATTCTTTTTGAGTGATTTGAGGATTTTCGTTTAAGTAGTTTAAAGTTAACCATTGATCAACTGTAATACTTAAACCAGCGTTTTTAAGCTCTCTTTGAGCAAATTGACGGTAGCTTTTAATTGCTTTTTCTATATAATAAAAGAGAACTGAATCTAACTTTTCCATTTTCATTCCATTTAAAATCAAATTTAGTTGATATATCAATTAAATGGATTGGAAATTATACAAAAGCTAAAAAAGAATAGATTAATGGCTAAAAAGTGTGACAAGAAATTTATACAGTTGCACTGTATTTGTCTGGTATTGATAATAATAACTCTCTGATTTCTTCAATATTATCGGTAGTCACCAACTTCATACGGGTATCTTTAAAATGATCAATGCCTTTGAAGTAATTGGTATAATGCGGGCGCATTTCTAAAACACCTAATTTAGGACCTTTCCATTCAATCGATTTATCAAAGTGTGCTAAAGCTACTTCTACTCTGTTCTCTAAAGTTGGTCTGGCAAGATGTTCGCCTGTTTTAAAAAAGTGTTTTATCTCGTTAAAAATCCAAGGATACCCAATGCTCGCGCGACCAATCATCATGCCATCCAAACCGTATTTGTTTTTATATTCTAATGCTTTTTCAGGAGTCGTGATATCGCCATTTCCAAAAATAGGAATGTGCATCCGCGGATTATTTTTTACCGCTGCAATTGGTTCCCAATTAGCATTGCCTTTATACATTTGGGCACGTGTTCGTCCGTGAACTGTTAACGCTTTAATACCAACATCTTGCAAGCGTTCTGCCACTTCCATAATGTTAATCATGCTATCGTCCCAACCTAAACGTGTTTTAACAGTAACTGGTAAGTTAGTAGATTTCACTACAGCTTTGGTTAAACGAACCATTAAATCCACATCTTTTAAAACACCTGCTCCTGCTCCTTTACAAACTACTTTTTTTACAGGACATCCAAAATTAATATCTAACAAATCTGGTTGCGTAGCATCTACAATTTTTGCAGACATGGCCATGGCTTCTTCGTCGCCACCAAAAATTTGAATACCGATTGGTTTTTCGTAATCAAAAATGTCTAACTTTTTACGACTTTTAATAGCGTCACGAATTAATCCTTCGCTGCTAATAAATTCGGTATACATTAAATCAGCACCATATTTTTTGCAAACATATCTAAATGGAGGATCACTTACATCTTCCATAGGTGCAAGTAATAATGGGAATTCTCCTAATTCTATGTTAGCAATTTTTACGATAGCGCAAAGATATGAAATTTAATTTGGAATTAGGCCCTCATCCCCTGCCCTTCTCCCTCATGAGAAGAGAGCCCTTCCCTCTCCCCTGGGGAGAGGGACTGAGGGTAAGGGTTACTCTTCGTCTGAAACTGGTTTAGTTCCAAATGCTTTTGGACCATCAATGGCCGCATAAATACGCCAAGTTGAGTACACGCTTTTATTTAAGCGATTACTTAAAACAATTACTGTTAAACTATCTTTTAAACGGCGATGAAATGAGGTACGGTAGCCATGCCACCAGCCATTATGAAATACTTCTTTAGCCGAATCGTTCATGTTTCTCATTCTCCATCCGTAACCATAATTATGTGTTTTTACTTCTTTACTATGAGGAGAAAAAGCAAGTTCTTGCGTTGTATTAGCTAATAGTTTGTGTTGATATAAAGCGGTGCTTAATAAAAACAAATCATAAGTCGTTGTGTAAATTCCTTTATCACCTACTACGCCATCGTATCTATCATTAGCCACACAACCGTATTTCATGGTGTAACCTCGAGTGATGTATTCTTTAGTACTATCAATATTTAAAGCTGTGTAGCTATGGTTCATCCCTAATGGCTTAAATAATTCTTCTTTTAAAAATGTAGCATAACTTTTTTGAGAAATCTTTTCTACAATTAGAGCTAATAGCGCATAGTTGGTATTACAATAGTTAAAACGTAAACCTGGGTTTAAATATGCTTTAGATTTATATTTAATCATTATATCCAACATGTTTTGGTTACTTAAGCTACAAATTGAATCAGATAAAAACTCTCCACAAAAATAAGTGTAGTTAGGTAATCCAGAGCGATGAGATAACAAGTGTTTTACGGTTACATCTTTGTAGGGGAAATCAGCTAAAATATCTGATACTTTAGTTTCTAATTTCAGTTTTCCTTGTTCGTATAATAATAACGTAGCAACGCCTGTAATTACCTTTGAAACGGAGGCTAATTGAAAGATTGATGAATCGTTTAATAAAACATTTTTTTCTTTAATACCATATCCAAATGATTTTTGATAGATGATATTTTTTCCTTTGGCAATTAAAACATTACCATTAAAAGCATCTGCTTTATATAGTTTTGTAAATAAGGTATCTAATCTATAAATCTCTGCTTTGTATTTTACGGAGTCAATTTTAGATTGAACAACTGGTTTTTCGGGAGTGTTATAGTTACTTTTTTTTTCTGAGCCTTCTGTTTCGTTACAATTAACAATTAAAAAAGAAAAAATAAGAAGTGGGATTATATATTTTAATGCGTTCAAGAGTGTCAGGTTTAGTACTTCCTACAATCTTAGTAATAAAACATAAAAAAAGAAAGAGCCAACGAACTTAGTATTCAAAAGGCATTTGTTAATTACAGAATTAATCCCTTTTGTAAGTATTTTACTTTGAGCGTGGCAAACATTTATTGTTTTTTTTATCAAGAATATGAATGACAAAGTTTCAACTTAACTGAGTCGTTCCCTGTTCTGCTACGCAAACTTTCTTTCAAATTTTGAAATAGACCTAAATGAGCTTTTTTTAGCATTCCTAAAAATATGGTGGTAATTATTTCATTTCCTGTTACAGAAATGTGTTCGTCCACTTTTGTGTTACCTGAATTTTCTGAAAAATAAAGATCAATAGTTAAAAACACGCTGGGCTTTACTTGCGATGTATATTGAAGATGTTTTCCTTTTTCTATTTCATAAACTTTGGCTTTGTAATTTGGATGTATTGTTATAAAACCAAATACTTTAACGATTTCATCTATTTCATATTCAATAAACTTAGGAGTGTCATCTAAAATAACTTTTACATTAGTCATCACGGGATGGTATACCCCATATTTCCTTAAATCTAAAAATTGTTCATACAATAGTTTACTATCTACATTAAATTCGTCTGTTAAAGTAAGAGTATTAGCCATTTTACGTTAAGATGCTTTCCAGCGTTTTAAACTCCATTGTATGTGTTGAGTTTCAGATAAAAAAGTCCAAGCTACTAGTCTACTGATTTTATTGCCTTGAGACATATTGATTGTTTTTATAGAAATAGCGTTTACTTTTTTTAAGACACTATAAATTGCTGGTAAATTTTCGCTTTTTGAAACTAAACTCGTAAACCATAAACACTGTTCTTTAATATTAGCACTTTCTTCAATCATTTTTGTAATAAAAGCTACTTCACCACCTTTGCACCAAAGCTCTGATGTTTGTCCTCCAAAGTTTAAAACTGGTTTTTCTGTTTTTTTATGACCTAAGTTTTTCCATTTTTTCTGGCTGCCGGCATTTGCTTCTGCCGCCGAAGAATGAAATGGAGGATTACATACTGTTATATCTATTAGTTCGGTAGGTTTTATAATACCTTTAAAAATAAAAGACGCATTAATTTGATGCCTAATGTCTATATAATTCGATAAGGAGTTAGACTCAACTATTTGCTTAGCTACTTTAAATGCTATCGGATCAATCTCTGAACCTATAAATTGCCAACCATATTCTTGATGACCAAGTAATGGATAGATGCAATTTGCCCCTACTCCAATATCTAAAACGTTAACTGCTTTACCTTTTGGAATTATACCACCATTACTTGAACTTAATACATCCGCTATATAATGAATATAATCTACACGCCCTGGTATTGGCGGGCATAAATAGTTTTGAGGGATATCCCAATGTTGGATATTATAAAACTGCTTTAATAAAGCTTGATTTAATGATTTAATAGCTAGAGGATTTGTAAAATCAATGGTTTCGATATTAAATTTATTAATAGAAACATAGGATTTTAATTCAGGACAAACATCAATTAAAGTTTCAAAATCATAACGAGAACGGTGTTTGTTTCGAGGATGCAATCCACTTTTTTCTTCAGATATATTATTTGATGGATTTTTCAATTACTATTTATGGGAAGAAGGATTTAATAAGCAATAAACCGCCGTGTCTAAAAATTTTCCGTTGAAGAAATAATTTTCTTTAAAATATGCTTCTTTTACAAAGTTAAATTTCTGAAGTAGTTTTTCGGAACCAATATTAGTAGGATCAATGTTAGCTTCAATGGAATGAAATTTTAAGATATTAAAACCATAACTTATAATTGCTTCAACAGCTTCACTAATAATTCCCAATCTCCAAAAATCAGGATGAAGCATGTAACCAATCTCAGCTCGGTAATGATCTTTATAAATCCTATGAAAAGAAACACTACCAATCATTTTAGAATTATTTTTTAAACACACTGCCCAAGAAATACCATCATTGAATGCTATCATCTCATTAATCTTGTAAATCAATTCTTTTGTTTCTTCAACTGATTTTTGCAATGGCTTGCAAATATGTTTCATTGCTTCAGGACTGCTTCTTAAATAAAAATAATCGTTCGCATCATCCAAAGTTGTTCTTCGCAAAACTAAACGTTCTGTTTCTATAACTGGAAAGGGATCAAAATTTAACTCAAGCATTATTTATAAAGGAGAATAATGGTAAATATTTATTTTCCAAATGCCGCTTTTATCTTTTTTCCAAAACAAGGTATATTTCACATTTGAAGTTGTTCTTTGACGTTTTTGCATATACACTAATCTGGAAATACCAGTTTGTACTGCCATACCATCATTTATAACTAACGAGGTGATTTCATTATCCCAAGTCATACCATTATCTTGCAACTGTCTCCAATATTTTTTGATAGATTCATTGCCATTAACTTCCACTTTCGATCCAACTATTCTTGCAGAATCGGCATAGACTTCAGCAATTTTTTCCATTTCATTATTTTTGAAATGAGTTAACATTAAATCGTTTTGTGCTTTTAAAGCTATTTCAAAATCTATATTTGGATTTTTCTTTCTTCTATAATCTAAATCATATTCAGTTTCCCATTTTCCATTATTTTTAGAAATTTCGCCATGTTGCCTTACTTTTTCTGAACTTAAATTATAAAAAGTTAAGCGTCTAACAGCCGTCGTATCTTTACTTAAAGAGAAAGGAGTTGTCAAAAATTCTATTTTATTTTCAGTAAACTTTCCTGTTAAATATTCATTTGAACTGCCAATATTATCTACCCAAGTTTGTTGCCATTGTTTTGTAACAGCGTTATAGGTATTAAAGCTTTTTCCTGAATAATATATTCCATTTTGCTTTTTAGCACTTGTCCATTCTTCTAAAATAGTACAACTATTTAAAACAGAAGTGATTTTACTATCTCCAGCTTTATCATTTTTTAAATCATATACTTCCCAATTTCCAATCCAAAAATCAAACTGACGATAAATAGAATCTGTTTCGCATGGAGATTTTTGAGCGAAAGTTTGACCAATAAAAATGGAAATACATAGTATTGAGAAAATATGTTTCATGGTAGATGATTTAATGTTGGTTCAAGGTATACACTATTTTATAACTTTAAAGTTAAAATATCTAATAGTTCTTAAAAATTAAAGTCAACAAAAAGCCATCCTCAATATGAGAATGGCTTTCTATTATTGTGAATAAAAGCTTACGCTTTGTTTTCTTCGGCAGCAGCTTCAGGTTTAGCAATTAGTGCTTTACGAGATAATTTTGCTTTTCCGTTTTTAGGATCTGTTCCAATGTATTTCACATTAACCATATCTCCTTCTTTTACTAATCCTTCTAAAGAATCAATACGTTTCCAGTCATACTCGCTAATGTGTAATAAACCTTCTTTACCCGGCATAAATTCAACAAATGCGCCATAAGGCATAATTGATTTTACTTTTGCTTCGTAAGTTTCTCCAACTTCTGGTATAGCTACAATTGCTTTAATACGAGCAACAGCTGCTTTTAAGTCTTCTAATTTCTCAGCAAATATTTCAACTCTTCCACTGTTATCCACTTCAGTAATTGAAATAGTAGCACCAGTTTTCTTTTGGATATCTTGAATTACTTTTCCTCCAGGTCCGATAATCGCACCAATAAATTCTTGAGGAATAATAATAACTTCAAAACGAGGTACGTTTTCGTTATAATCTGCACGAGGCGCATCAATGGTTTTCATGATTTCACCCATGATGTGTAAACGGCCTTCACGCGCTTGCGCTAAAGCTTTTTCCATTACTTCATAAGGTAAGCCATTTACTTTTAAATCCATTTGCACAGCAGTGATACCATCTTTAGTTCCACAGATTTTAAAATCCATATCACCTAAATGATCTTCATCACCTAAGATATCAGATAATACAGCGTATTGCCCTTTATCGTTAGTAATTAAACCCATGGCAATACCAGTAACTGGTTTAGCAATTTTAACACCAGCATCCATTAATGCTAATGTACCAGCACAAACTGTAGCCATAGATGAAGAACCATTAGATTCTAAAATATCAGAAACCACACGAACAGTATAAGGTGTGTCAGTTGGTACAACTTTAGATAATGCACGCATTGCTAAATTACCATGTCCAACTTCTCTACGACCTACGCCACGGTTAGGTTTTGCTTCACCAGTTGAGAAACCAGGGAAGTTATAATGTAAAATGAATTTTGTTTCTCCACGGTAAAATGCACCATCAATTAATTGAGCATCTTTTCCAGTACCTAAAGTAACTGTAGTTAACGATTGAGTTTCTCCACGTTGGAAGATAGCTGAACCGTGAGCTGCAGGTAAATACCCTACTTCACTCCAGATAGGACGAATTTGATTTGTCTTACGACCATCTAAACGAATTTGTGTATCTAATGTAGCTTGACGAACTGCATCGTATTCTACATCATGATAATATTTATTAATTAAAGCTTCTCTATCTTTTAATTCATCTGCAGTATAGGTTGCTTTGTATTCTGTTAAAACTGCTTTAAAAGCAACTTTACGTTCGTTTTTGTTTGGATTACCTTGTTTAGCAACAGCATATACTTTATCGTAAGTAGCTTTATGAACTGCTTCTTTTAAAGCTGGATCATTTAATTCGTGGCAATATTCACGTTTTGGTTTTAAGCCTGCTTTAATAGCAAATTCCTTAATTGCATTAATTTGAACTTTAATTGCTTCGTTAGCAAATTTAATAGCCTCTAACATTTCTGCTTCAGATACTTCGCTCATTTCACCTTCTACCATGGAGATATCTGTTTCAGTAGCTGCTACAATCATTTCTAATGTTGCCGTTGGTAAAATATCAGCATCAGGATTGATACATAATTTACCATCTAATTTTTGCTACACGTACTTCAGAAATTGGTCCGTTAAAAGGAATATCAGAAACTGCTACTGCTGCACAAGCTGCTAATCCTACTAATGCATCTGGCATTGTTTTTTTGTCAGATGAAATTAATGATAACATGATTTGTGTATCAGCATGGTAATCATCTGGAAATTGAGGACGCATTGCTCTATCAACAATACGAGAAATTAATACTTCGTAATCAGATAATTTAGCTTCACGACGGAAGAATCCGCCAGGAAAACGGCCTGTAGCCGCATATTTTTCTTGATAATCTACTGTTAAAGGTAAAAAATCTACACCTTCTTTTGCTTCTTTGTTACTTACAACAGTCGCTAAAATCATGGTTGCCCCTAATTTTACTACTACTGCTCCATCAGCTTGTTTAGCTAATTTCCCTGTTTCTAGGGTTACAATTCTTCCATCTCCTAGATCGAATGAATGTTGAATTCCAATTTGTGACATCTTGTTTTTTGTTTTGTGTACCAACGTTTTTGGTACGGATTTATATTTGTTTTCTAATTTCGGCTTTACAAACCCTGAGGCTCTCGAAGGGTTAAATAAGAAAGGCATTTCGGTTTCCCGAAATGCCCCTTAATATTAACAAGAACTCATAATTACTTACGGATATCTAATACTTTAATAACCGCACGGTAACGCATAATGTCCGTGTTTTTTAAATAATCTAATAATGCACGACGCTTACCTACTAAGTTTAATAAGGCACGTTGTGTTCCAAAATCTTTTTTGTTGTTTTTTAAGTGACCTGTTAAATGGTCTATACGGTGAGTAAATAATGCCACTTGAGATTCAGCTGAACCAGTGTTTTTATCGCTACCACCGTGTTTTTTAAAAATGTCTTTCTTTACTGCTGATGTTAAATACATGTTATTCTTCGTTTATTGTTATCTTTAAATAGGGCTACAAATATAAGACATTTTGTGATACAAACAATAGTTATACACAATTAATCCTGTTTTTTTTAATTAAAATGAACAAATTTGTTTTATTATTTTTCAATAATAAACTTTTTAGTAACACTGCCTCCTTTTTCAAAATTACAGGTTATAAAATACATACCACTCAATAAATTATCCACCTCTATTGGGTATACATCTGAACCAATATTACTAAAGGTTCCAGCCTTCACTTCTTTTCCAGTAATATCTGTAATCACATAATTAATAGTTTGTTGCTCATCCATATCAAATAACACATTAATTTTTGAGGATGCTGGATTTGGGTACAACATAAATTTTGTAATTGATTCCGTTTTTTTAATACTTGTTAGGGTGCTATTTACAATAAATCTTTCCGTTACTTGACAACCAAAATCACCATTAAATATCTTAATTGGAATTGCAGGACTTATTTTATTGAATCTAATTACACCCGTTCCAGGATTTACAGTATAATACTGATACGCCCACCATGAAAGGCCGTCGCAGCCATCGTCATCCATTGTAAATTCATAACAGCCGTCAGGTAAGTTAACTGTATCCCGATAAATAGTGCTGTTTGCATTGTTAATTCGGCTTTTGATGATATTACCATTATCATCTTTGAGTGTCCAATGTGATTCATTAAACCCTGGATTAATTGAACTTGTTGCTGCATTTGGGATGAAGAAAATAATAAACTGACTTTGATAAACCTTTACTGAATTATATTGATGTGTATGTATTATTAAAACTATTTTCATCACCATTCGAACTATTTACTTTGGCAATCGATATATTAAACTGATTGGTTAAATTCCCATTATACAAAGGCATTGTTGCCCTAATTCAACGATCGTTTCCTCTAAAAATTTAAAACACTGACCAAGTATAAGTTGATACAGAACCTCCAGTAACACTATAGCTAAATACTACTTGCGTAATTTGGTTTCGTTCTGTGTTTTTAATTTTAATTTTTGGATTCACGCAAATTGTATTTGCTCTTGCATAATTAGGGTCGTTGGTTGGAGAAATAATATCTTCAATTGAAACATCTGTATTAAAATTTGGAGTACCATAAGAAATTAGTTGAGAAACAATATTATAGCCGCCAGCACTTGACTGTGTTGGAGAAGTATAAGGTTCCATATCTACATCTACTGAAAGAGATGCAGGAGACGTTTAAGGATGTGATATCGTGAGCAATTGGAAAAACAACTTGTCCAGGACACCAATTCGCTCTATCATATAACCAAGTTCCAGTTTGCGGATAAATATCATTTTTACCACAATCACTTTTCCATAATTGTTTTTGAGAAACAGCAGTTCCATTAATTTTTAAATCATAGTATTTACTACAAAACTCACCACATCCATTATCGTCGGAGCCGTGACCGCTGATAGTATTTTTTACAAATGCTTTCGCAACTGGTGAGTTGTATTGAAAAGGTTTTTCAACTAAATAATTTTCGATTGGATTAGATGTATTGCCATAAGCATAATAACCATCATAAATATTTTCAGCTGAAATCGCTTCCATTGGTGGCGTTCCTTCTATCATTTCTAATTTTAATGTTAAGGTAAAACCCCAAGAATAACCATCGTATTTATACCTAAAATCCAAATTACCATTAAGCACCGATGCGTAATCCGAAACATCAACTACAAAATCATGTTTTCTATTTGTCCCTAACCAATCTGTTGCGTATGGTGTTATAATACGCGCAATTTCCATAGTATCAGCATTCGCTGGCTTCACATACACTTGAGTTGTATAATCCCATGAACCACAATATTGCGTACCATTTGGACAAGCATAACGACCTAAGATATAATGCAATCTAATTTTACGGTAAGTTTTACCAATTGGTAAACAGCGGAAGTATCGTAATTACCATATTGAGTAATTTTACGAAGGTTATAAATGGTTACCCATGTTGTATCACCAGGATTTGCAAATGTTCAGGGACTAATTATGATAGCTAATAAATAACTAGAAAGATTTTTTTCATTTCACTAAATTGTTTTAGTAAATATACTTATAAAAACAAATAGCCTGCAATATATATGCAGGCTATTATAGTATTGCTATAAAAAAATTATTAAACTATGATAATTTCTTCAGTGCATTTCTTAAATTAGAAATCACATCTGGAACATCAGTAACCTTACAAGTTCCAACCGACATACGATACCAAGGCGAATTGTCAGAAGCACCAAAGGCATAAAAAGGTACAACGGCTAATTTAGCTTCATCTAAGATGAATTTAGTAATGTCTTTAGTAGTTGTTAAAACATTACCATCAGTGGTTTTCATGCCGTGTAAATCAAATTTAATTGTTAAGTAAATAGCCGCTTGAGGGGTAATAGCATCTACTTTAAATCCTTCCTTTTTCAAGTCTTGAAAACCATTGTAAAAACCATCTAAACGCGTAATTACTTTTGTTTTTTGCTCTTCAATAAAAGCATCATACATTGGTAAATTACTTAAATACTTAGCAGTTGCCATTTGCTCAGCTTTTGGAGCCCAGGCACCAACATGAGTTAAAATAGCTTTCATTTTATCAATAATAGCTTTTGGTCCCATGCTCCATCCTACTCTCACACCTGTTGCGGCTAAAGATTTAGAAATACCATCCACAAAAACAGTATACGCTTTCATTTCTGGTCTTAATACTACTGGATTGTAATGTTTGTTGTTACCAAAGGTTAATGCCCAGTAAATTTGATCGTACATTAAATACACTGGTTTTGCATCTGGTCCACGGCGAATATTTTCCGCTAAAATCATATCGCAGATTTCTTCTAATCCTTCTTTACTAAAAATAGTACCAGTTGGGTTTTGAGGAGAACATAATGCAACCAATGTCGCATTTTGAATATGCGGTTTAATATCAGCTGCTGTGGGCATAAAGTTTTGTTCAGGAGTTGCTTCAATTACAACTGCTTTTGCAGAATTCAAATAAGAATAGTGATTATTATTCCAAGATGGAACAGCAAAAATAACAGTATCGCTAGGATCAACTAATGCCCTAAAAATACTATAAATAACAGGACGTGCACCACCTGCAATTAAAATTTCATCGTTTTTATAATCTAAATTTCCACGCTCTTTTAATAAATTAGAAACTGCATTACGTAATTCTAACATACCATCTGCTGCTGGATAATTAGTTTGATCATCAAAATAGGCGTCAACGATATATTGCTTTAATTCAGTAGGAATTGGAAATTCTTTTGGATTAAAATCTCCAATCGTCATGTTATATATTTTCTCTTGCTTTATTTTTCATTTATCTCCAGCTAGTTTAATAATTTCAGAGCCAATAATGTTTTCGGCTAATTTAGATACTTTTGATTTTGGTGTTTGTAGTGAAGTGCTCATTGTAAATTAATTTTGGTAGAAAAATATATATAATCCTTATCACTACAAAATAATGTTTACAACTGTTTCTGATTATTTTAAAACAGGAGTCTTTTTTATAATTGCTATCGGGTTAATCTGTAATTTTACCTAATTAAAATCATAAAATGGACTTACATATAATAACTCAAGAAGTAATTGATTGCGCAAAAACAGTTGGAGAATTTATCCGTAATGAGCGCAAAACCTTTTCGTATTCAAATGTTGAAGTAAAAGGATTAAACGATTTGGTAAGCTATGTAGATAAAACATCAGAAAAATTATTAGTAGAAAAGCTGTCTTTGATTTTTCAAGAAGCTGGTTTTATTGTGGAAGAAAATACAAAATCAGAAATCAAAGATTATAATTGGATAGTAGATCCTTTAGATGGCACAACTAATTTCATTCATGGAATTCCTTGTTATGCGATCAGTATTGCTTTAGAATACAAGGGTGAAATAATGATTGGTGTTGTTTATGAAGTAGCTCAAAATGAATGTTTTTGGGCTTATAAAGATGGTGGTGCGTTTTTAAATGAAAACAAAATTTCTGTATCTGATAGGAAGAAATTGTCGGATAGTTTAATTGCTACAGGTTTTCCTATTTACAATTTTTCGAGGTTAGATAATTACATTCAAACCTTAACTTATTTAATGAAAAATACGCACGGTATTCGTAGAATTGGTGCAGCTGCTGCTGATTTATGTTATTTGGCGTGCGGACGTGTAGATGCTTTTTTTGAATATAATTTAAACCCTTGGGATGTTGCGGCTGGCGCCTTAATTGTAAAAGAAGCAGGTGGAACAGTGGTGATTCAAATCACAACAAAACTGGTTATTTAGTAAAGAAATAGTAGCAACAAACACCTTTTTACAGCCTGTAATTAACACTATTATTAAAGAAAATTTTAAGTAAATTAAAACTTAGAACGTAATTTTGTTTTTCTACGTTTAGGTTGGAAAAATCGTCCAACGGTAAATTGTAACGACATATATGAATCCTTTTCTTTATCACTTTGACCCTGTTCATCACCATTTGGAGCAGTTGCATATGGAATGTTACCTAAATTTGGATCGAAAATGCCAATGCTTTGGTTCCATAAGTATCTTCAAAAGAACTTTATCTGGGTGGTAAGTCGTACTAACATCGTCAATATAATCTGTAAATGTTTTTGAAACTGTATTCTAATCCAATACACCATAATTTATTTAAAGTCATACGCCAAGCAATTCCAACAGGAATACTGATAGATATACGTTTGTATTGTTTTGGGCCACCTGGTAAACCTTGACCTTCTGTATGCATGGGATATAATTTTTCCCATTGCCCAGTTGCTGATTTTTCCTTTGGATTATGCAAAAACCACCAACTCCAGCAAATAAAATAAATTCATTTGACTTACCTTTCTGACGTCGTTTT
>JADJFB010000029.1 GCA_016708845.1 Bacteroidota bacterium
TGAAACCGTTGTCTACCGAAATGTTTGTTTAAAGATACAATGTTGCTATGCAATTGCAAAGCAAAAATTATAAAATTGTCTACCGCTTTTGCAATTGCTTTGATGTCTGCAAGGCTGGGGCAAACCGTGTGTTAGCACCAGTTTTTTAATTATTTTCCGGTTTTATTGTCCAAGTATTATTACTTTTTGTTGTCGGCTTGATAAGAAATTGTTTTTGCGAAAAAGCAATGCCGAAGGAAACCGAAAGAACTGCAACGCCAAGTGAGACAGAAGATACCTTGTTGAATCTGTCATAGTTAAAGCCACCTTTTTGAATTGAAATTAGAGGGGAAACAATAAATGCAGTTGCAAGAGAGACCAAGGTCGTTCGAAGTGTAAAAGTTTTCCATTCACTTCGCGTATAGTAAATTTTATATATGTCTTTCATTGGAACTATCGCGAAACCAGTTGATAGCTTTTTAGAAAAGCTATGTAAGCTGTCGGTATTTTTTCTATAAAAATCGTGAACGTTAATTTCTTCTGTTTGAATAACCATTGAGTCATTTGCGATAGTCATAAAACTGCCTCGTACATGGTATTGCAAGCTATCATGCTGCATTCCTTTTTTTTCAAAATGAACACTAATGTCGTCATGTTTGGTAACTTCATGTGATTTTTTACTTCTTAAAAAATCGAAGGAAGTATAATTATTTAAGTTATTTGATTTGCAAGTTCCTAAAATATTTGGGATGAGATATTGAAATTTTATTTTTTTTGTCCCGTTATTATGTTTCCAGATTCCTTGTCCATAATTGTCGGCAATATTATTTCTAAAATTTACTACATACGAGTCGCCATCACTATAGAGAGCGCTTGCAATACCATTCTTTTTGTCATTGTCGTAATTTACGGTTACTTCCTTTGCATCCTTATGTGGTCCTTTCCAGTTTCCCTGACGATAATTATACTTATAGCTAAATGTGTCAATAGGAGCAAAATTTGTTAATCTATAGTGAATTTTAATTTGAGTTTTCACCTCAGGAGGTTGTTGATTATAACCCCAATTTTGAAGAGACTGATTTTCAATGAATGTTTCTGAACAAGCCTCATAGGCTCCAACTATCTCGACATTATTTAGTCGAAAGATTGTGTCTTTGCAATAAAAATTTGTACTCGATAAAATTAACGAATTTGGTCCATTTGATTTGCTAACTGGGAAATTCAACTCGAGTTTATAAATCCCGTCGTTATAAACTGTCAATTTGAAGTCACTGCTATTGGGGATGAATTTTAAAGTAGTTTCGTTAGAAATGTAGATTTTTTTATTGTCGACAGTAATATCAATTGTGTCGAGAAATACAGTCGATATAAATTGGGCTTTTATAAGTCCGAACATTAAGAGGAAAAATATAGTCAGTATTCTTGTCGTCATAAAATTGGTGCTAACGTTTTCGCGGCTTGCTTCGGCCGAATTGAAACCGTTGTCTACCGAAATGTTTAAATAAAGATACCATGTTGCTAGGCAATTGCAAGCAAAATTAAAAGTTTCTACCGCTTTGCAATTGCTTTGATGTCTGCAAGGCTGAGCAAGCCGGTGTTACCACTTGTAGGGGCACATTTAGTTTACACACAGTTTACGTTTCCGCCGAACAAACTATTTGTCGAGAATGTATAAATGACCGGTGTACCAACTGGGTTTATCTTCTAATGCTCCATAATAACCCCATTCAGTTAATGTTTCAATGAAACTTTCTCTATCATATTGTCATAGTGTTCTGGAGCTAACGCTGAACTGCAATAACCATACATCTCTGGTTCATCGTCGTCCATTTTTTCAAATTCAGTTAAAACTAAAACCCCTTGGTCGCCCGCAAAATTTTCATTAGCATCCCATATTTTAATTCTTCGCCGGTGTCTATTTTTAAGATGAATGGAGAATGAATTTTTAAACCTAGGTCTATTGCCGCTTCACGCCAAGCTTTTAAAACGTCGTTGTCTATGTTATTTTGTTGTGTCATTTTCTGTCGGAGTTTTGTCAGCCCCTATTAGTGGTAACGGTTTGCAGCTAGAACTTGTGCGGTTTTGGAACACTTGTCTACCGAAACGTTTAAATAAAGATACTATGTTTCTAGGCATTTGCAAAATGAAAATATGTTTCGCGGAGCGACCTTGAATTTGCAAATGCTTTGATGTCGCCCGCATAAGTTTTAGGTGCTGTTATAGCCAGTTTTTTAATGACACTGCAAAATACACCAAGTTCTGTCGAAGTTTTTGTTGAGTAAATCTTGCTTTCTAATCCAAAAATATATTCGTCCACAGTCACCCCACATCATTCCTGTTTTATCTTCTTCGGAGTCAATTTGCAATAATAAAACCCAATTATGTTTTCCTGCTTCAAATTCTTTTCGTTTGGCGTCTTGATAACCTGTTGAGTCACCACAATAAAGTCCATTTGTCACAAGTTGACACTCCAATTCCATTGTCCCTTGAACACAGTTTGCATAACCAAAAATTTGATTTTCTGAACCACCACTTGCATCCATATAATTATCTGAATCTTCGTCTTGAATTAAACCATCAATTGAATCTTCTTGCCAAGTCGGCAAACTTAAACTTGAAGAAAAAGTAAGAATGTTTGGTTTGAAAATGGAATGTGATTCTAAGTCAGTTGGAAAATTTTGTTTGGTTAAATCAGTTACTTTGTTAGTGTAGATTACTTTAAACCTGTCTTTGTCTTTAGGGTCAAAACCCCATGCTTCTTGGTCTGAACAATAGAAGAAAGAAAGAAGCCCTTGTTTAGGCAATAGTTCTGATTTGTCATAATTTGATGTTTCTTCAAAATTTATTTGTCCAATAAATGAAAGTGATTTTCCATTTTCATTTTTTGGCCATTCTTGGTCTTTTGGTAAATGAGGCTGTCCACCAATTTTGGATTTTGCAGTTTGAATTTTTGATTCGTCAGTAGGAGTGAGAATTAAATCAATCTTTGGTCTTGCCAACGGTTTTATCTTGTCAAAGTATTTTTCAAGACGAAATGCTTTAAATAATTTTTCAACGTCTTGATTATTCTTTGGTTCACCGTCTAATACATAGCCAAGATTCATTTCTTTACCGTCTTTGTCTTTTACAGTAAACCATTTAAACATGTTTTCTAATATTCCCATTGTCGGTTAGTTGTCTTAAAATTGGCTATAACGTTTTCGCGGTTTATTTCTGTTTGGGGATTTGAAACCGTTTCTACCGAAATATTACTAACAAAGCTATAATTTTATTGGACATTTGCAAAGCATAAATAATTTCCTTTCGCGGGAGCGACTGCTTTTGCAAATGCCGAAGCCGAATACCCAAAATGGGATTTAGGTTGGGTTATAAGTTGTGCGCCACATCTATATTATACGGCAACATCTATTAGTCTTAGAAAATAGGAATAAAACGTACAAACAATTAATAGTTCTATGTTTTCATTACTTCTAATTTCCAATTTACCAGATTTGGCAAAAAACATTTCGTCTTTATATAATTGTACATCGAGATTATTATTTTGGTTCGGGTTGTCATCTAATGAAATACCAATATCGTATTTTATATTCTTGTCGATATAAGCAAATACCTCTCTATTTCGCCCTTCTTTAATTTGGCACCAAACTACTGCTGCAGATGGGTCTACAATAAAAGTGTAATGTTTGAAGTGCGACTTATGAGTTTGTTTTAAAAACTGTTTGCTATTTATTACAGCAATTTCATTTAGAAATATATCAGGTATATGTCCGAAAAGAACATTGTCCTTATATATTTTAACGTCATAGATTTGTCCAAGTATTTTTGTTTTCCACGTCCAAGTAAATTCTGTGGTCATAATCTTAATTTAGTTTAGTCGGCGCATTACTTATTACGGTTGCAAGCTAAATTCCCGTTTGGAGTTTGAAACTTTATCTACCGAAATGTTAGTTTAAAGATAAATGTTTAATGGACTTTTGCAAAGCTAAAAATTAAATAATTGTCTACCACTTTTGCAAAAGCTGAAGCCGAATGCCCAAATGCGGAGCGACCTTGAATTTGCAAATGCTTTGATTTCGCCCGCATAAGTTTTAGGTGCTGTTAGCAGCCGCACTTTTATTTCGGATTATTGCTAATAATTAAATTGGGTCTAAATGTTATAATTAGCACAGTTATATTTAAAACCAAAAATGGTGTAAAATACAATATTGCATACAATAAATGGTCGCTAGCAAATAGGTAAAAGAATAATGTCCAAATTGCACAACAACACAAACTCATAAACTGATAAAAAAACTTCTTCTCTAATTGCTTATTTGTCAGCCTATAGTATGCTAAATATTGTATAATTGTCACAACAATAACGAGTGGTCCAATAATTACAAATACTATACCTTGATTACAAGGTCCGCCAGTTTTGTCAATTGGAATAAGTGTCAACAATGTATAGACTACGATTACAAAATATAGAAGTCTAAATACTGATTTTGTCATTAACGTTGATTTCATATGTGTATACAAGTGTTGCTGCTAACTATTGGCTATCCGAAATGTTAGTTTAAAGATAAATGTTTAATGGACTTTTGCAAAGCAAAAATTAACTAATTGTCTACCGCTTTTGCAAAAGCCGAAGCCGAATGCCCAAATGGGATTTAGGTTGTGTTATAAGTTGGCCGCTACACGTAGTTTGTCTTACAAGTGTCCGTAACATTACTTTACAAAAATAGTTGGACCACTAAAACTTTTTGTTCTTTTGTTTCTATAAATTCCATTAATATATCGTGAAAAATAAAAATATCAGACGAATCTGCAAATTGAGTATAGTTTTTTACAATATTCCCGTTAATGGTTTGTGAAATGGAGTTTTTCCCTTTTTTGATGGTAGTCAGTTTGAAGCTAATTATTTTCATAGAAATGCCATAGTCAAAAGCTGGTATATTACAACCTAAACCAGTTGCTGTCCTGAATTTATTTTCAGTTATACTACAGCTCTTTATTCTAGCACTGTCAGTGCCGATAAATATTTCAGGGTCAGGGATTTTCTTGTTTCTATACTTTTAGAATGGAAGTCGTTTTATTTTGATTTATTGAAACAAAAGTAGGATTATGGTTGTCAACTTTTATAACGTAAGATTTTATAGTGTCATTCGATTGCTCTTTCAATTCATTTATTGTTCCGTTGTCTATTGATACAATAGCCTTTGTTAAATTATTGCCTTTAAGAATTAACGGATTATTTACACCCAAATATAGAACATCGCTTGAATTTGTCTGAAAACTAAGTGGTTTAGTTGTCGCACAACTTGCAACAAATATTGAGAGAAGTATGAATATTGTTTTGTGCATATTTTTCTAGCGGCTTACTATAACGTTTTCGCGCTTTATTTCAGTTTGGGTTTTGAAACACTGTCTACCGAAATGCTACTAACAAAGCTAAATGTTTTTTAGCCATTTGCAAAGCATAAATAACTGTCCTTCCCGAAGGGACAACTTTTGCAAATGCCTTATACTTCCGCCCAAATTGAATAAAGCGTGTGTTACCAGAAGTGCACCCACGGTTTACACACAGGTACGTGTCTGCCGAACTAAGCAGTAACGCGTCTATGCGGTTAGTTGGTTGCCGAATGCTTTTTGGAACACAGTTTTTAGTTTTTTATAGCGCGATAGGGAAAGCGGTTTGGAAAACCGCCAGTTCTAGTTACGTCTTGTGAGGAGCGCGAGCCATTTTGCAAGCTTATTTGGCGCAAGAAATAAATTACTTCCTTTAAAAAGAAGCGACCAAATGTGCTTGCAAAATGTGGGGGAGATTACACACAGGTCTAAACACTTAGGTCTATGCACACAGGTCAGCAAACTGTGGTGGCTTAGTGTTTTAAATTTGTCACAGCGACAAGAAAAGGATTTGCAGTTACAAGAAAACTTTTCACAGTAGCAAGTAAACGATTTGCAGTAGCAAGAAAATCTTTCACAGTCTGACATAAATTCATAATGCATTGAAGTAAATTGTAGAAATGTAGTAGTAAGAAAATCATTTGCAGTTACAAGAAAACAATTTGTTGTTGCGAGAAAACACTTTGCAGTAGCAAGAAAACCTTTCACAGTCTGACAGAAATTCCGCATTGTTAAAGGTTTTAACAAAAGTGAGCGGATTTAACAAAACACAGGTCGGCAAAAACAAAATGTTGATTGAACTAATGGAAATGTAGATGAAACTGTGTAAACAGTTTTCTGTCCAAAGTATTAGGCAATAAAAAACCCAACTTGTAAGGTTGGGTTTTTAAAGGAAGGATTAAAAGTTTACTTGGAAATTACTCTTACAAACTTAATGTCGTTTGCGGCTCTGTATTGAGGACTTGACGCACCGTAAACACTTTTGATATATGCTTTAGCATTTTTCACAATATCCAAAAGCCCTGTTGTTTTTGCATAGAAGAAAGTATTTCTATCTATACGAGCGGCTTTTACGTTTGCGTAACTTGTATTAGCTGCATTATTTAAAGCGATTAAGTTCGTTAACTGCGTTTGTAATGAGGCTACTTTGTAAGGTACTTCGTTTGGATTATAAGAAGGAACGCTTTGCAATATCATTATCATTTTTTCTAAGTGTTGTAACTTGTTATCGAAACTTTGTTGTGATGTTGATATTGTTTTTGTTTCGATTGTTTCAACTGGGTCTGTTGGCAATTTTGCTTCGGGTGGAGTTTCAACGATTCCTGCATCTGCTTTGGTTAATTTAGAACCTGAACTACGGAACTTCTTTACTTGCGATTCGAAGTCATCAATAGTTTGTTGTGGTAAACCTAAACTTTGCAAAGCACCTAGGATTTGAGTTGATAATTTAGCCAAAGGATCGAAAGCTAATTCTCTTGAGTTGGTTGCATTTTTCCAAGATGTGAAAGAACTGTTTACTGCGGTTAGCTTAGCATTTGCAGTTGTATAAAGAGTTGCTAAGCCTGTTGCTTTGATTGCGTTATTACTTGGGTTATAAGTTGTACCAAAAGTTGCAATCAGTTGGTTTAATTTTAACAGGTTTGCTACATTTTTAGCGTGTCCTGTTTCGAAATAGTTTGACATTTTATTAAGTATTAAATTGTTTAATTATTATTTCGATGTTCTGCTTTACTTTAAGAAAACGAGCAAGGAAGAGAAAGAGTTCGGATGATTATCATATTTTAGGTGGCATATTATTTTTGTTTATTGTTGGGTTATAACGAAGGATTATGCCAAACAGTACTTTGCTTTTCTAAAGTTTTGTTAAAACAAAAAAGCCACTTTGTAAGTGGCTAGTTTTTGAGAATAAGTGGTAAACAATATTGGTTTCAATGTATACAGATATGTTTTCATTTTCATTTACTCATGCTTTCATATGTAAACAATCTGTATACATATGGTTCACTCATTTGCTAAAAACATTTTGTGTAAACATTTGACAACGCTTTATTGTCAATGTACCTTTGTAAAACTAAAACATATAATATGATAACATTAAATACACTATCAGAAAATTTGCAAGTGGATGCAGTTAAGTTTTTTATAGGCTACGCAATAAAAAAAACAATTTTGAGTTCTAGAGCAAAAGTATTCTACAAAAGAGTATATGAAACTACGAAGTTCATTCTTCTTGTCATAACACTGCTTGGCTTGTTTTCTTTGATTTTAAAAGGGAAACTACCTAATAGTACTAAATTGGTAATTGGAATCGGTTTGATGCTTTATGTGTCAATTCTGTTCTACTTTTTTTCAAAAGCGAGAAATAAGAAGTAGTTTCCGTTAGGGATAGTAGTGGTTATCCTTTTTATAGACAAGAATGTGTGAGAGGATAAAAAGATAAAAGTGGATAGCCCGTCCCGATAGGGAACGGCCACTTTATAGATTAAGAAATACTTAAACTATTGCTATAATTGTGTAAGTGATTGATAGCAACGGTTATGTATTTTTCCTGAAATAGTTTGCGTTTACGGTCAGACCAATTATGAATTGTTTTTGTGATATCATCTTGTGATAAATTGTGGTCATCTCGTCGGATAAAATCGACTGTAGCAAGGATTTCTAAAGAGAGTGCTGATTGAAACCCATCTATTAGTTTTATTAAATTTATAATCCTTTGTTTCTGTTCTGGGCTTAACTCTTTTTTAATATACTCACTAACTTCCTGGACTTTATCATATTGAAGTTCTAAAGGCTCAAATGCTTTAGCATTCATTTGTTCTAAGCCTTTTATATATTTACCATTAATATGATGCAATACATGTTCAACGCCAACGCTATATGGTCCATAATGGCTAGCTTCAAATTTTAGTTTGTTGTAGCTTTTTTCGCCAAGACGTTGCAGAAAATAGGCTAATTTGTTTGCAACAAACAGACTGCTATTTTCACCTAAAGACTCATAGTAAAACATTGCATATAGTAGCATTGCTCTAGCAGGAGTAAGTTTCACATCTTTTTTAATATCTTGCTTCTTAAGTAGGTCTTTTACCGCTTCGTTTGGTTCGAAAACTTGAATATCTATATTAGGGAGATTACCTAAATACTTTTCTATAAGTATTTGTACTTTATCCCATTTTAATCCTCCATTTCCACAACCCAATGGAGGGATGGCTATACTTTCAATTTTATAATCTTCAATTACTTTAACTAAATCTTTAAGTCCCTCTTCAATATATTCATATTTTGATTTTAGGTACCATTCTGTTTTAGTAGGAAAGTTAATAATAAGCTTTTCGCCCAATGTTGTAGATTCTTTAACCACTAATAACTTGCCTGGCATTACCTCTTTATTTTTACAAGCATCAGAATAAATTTTAAAATTTATAGGGAAAGCCTCTTTAAATTGCAGAGCAATTCCTTTACCCATAACACCAACAGTATTAACAGTATTAACTAAAGCTTGTGCTTGTGCTTCTAAAAGATTTCCTTTAATATATTTCATTTAGTAATAAAACCTACTATTTGGGTTAATAAGTACGGCTATTGCAATACCTAATCGGTCAACTATATCCTGTACCAAAATACGTTTTTCTTCATTATAAACAACAATACAATTAATACAATTTACTGACACTTGACTTTTAATTAGAAACTCTGCTTGCTTTCTCCTCATCCTATCCATATCTTCTTCATTTGGAGTCCAATATTTTGCCCCCACCATGTCCCAATCCACTTCTGTAAGCATCTGTAAATCAGTATAAAACTCGCTAATTGCAGATTTTGCATGCCCATCAGTAAAGCACCATTCGTTACAATGAGCATAAATATCATCAACTTTGCAAACTATGTAAACTATATCGCTTTGAGGCCTCTTAGTTACTCCACCATTACCATCTTTTATTTTTAAAAGCATTGGAGATAAAGGGCCAAAATAAAAAGGAACATAATCTCCAAGTGAGCCGCCTGGAGGATTGATAGCAACAGGGTATGCTTTTCTTTTACTCATCAAACTGGTATCTCCTATATTGATGTAGTGAGGATCAGCATTATGATGATTATAGGCAAACATACCATTCGTTAATAGATATTCTATATTATCTATATGAACTATCCTATATACTCGTACAATATCTGGTTTAACTCCAGGCATATTTGTTATGATTAGAAAGTATTAAAATAAATAAAAAAACAACACAAAAATAACCCAATCATTAGATAATTTAAAGCCCAACCAAGTAGAAATGGTTTAATGATTAAGAATTGGCTTAATGAAATTTAAAATTATGATAGCAGAGTCGAAATCAAAATATTTATTTTTGAGTAAGTTAATTTGGTAATTTCTAGGAAGGAATGAACCCCATTTAGAAAAGTCAAGCAAGGCAGGGTTTCTATCAAGAAGATCATTCAAATGTTTATCAATATTCTCTATATGTGCAGTTACAGATTTCATTTTATTGAAAAATTCATCTTTCAGTATATGTACTTCTATGGAACTTGAACCATCATCCAAAATATTTTTAATTGAAGAAAGTTCCATTAAAAATGATATTGCCCTGTTTGTTTTTGTGCCAGTAAAAGTAAAGAGTTGTAAATGATTTTTTTCAATTAGTAAAGGTCTATCTGTTTCTAAATTATCAATATCAAAAACACTAAATTCTTTTCTCATAATTCGTAAGGCTTCCTTACTCGGTAAATTAAGAACTTCATAATCAGCCTCTAAATAAAGAATTTCAAACATTTTTTCTCTAATCTTTGTATGCACAGAAGCTCCAGATCCAAAAAACATTGGCGTTTTTCCATCATGCGCTTTTATTACTTCTATTTTTTTAGCTTCAAAGTCAATAAACTTAATTTTCCATACTTGCGCTGCTAGTAAGATATTTTCATCTTCCCTTATTTGCGGTGAAATAGGAATTTCGCCAATTGCATTCCCTGAATTTGAAACTTTAAAATTCTCTTCTGTCTTAAAGACGCTATAAAAATCCCTACTATTTACAATTTTTTCTCCTTCAACACCAATAATAACTTCATTTCGAAGTTTTTCTAATAAATCAATTTTTATCAAATAATTAATTATATCTTCTATTTCTCCTAAATCAATAGTTGTAAAGGCAAAGTTTTCTTTAAGTTGATTTATAAGTGTTTTAATATCTATACCCGAATGTCCCTTTGTTATTGATAAAACTTGATGTAGAAAAATATCATATGGTTTTTCAGAACTTGGTGGCGGTTCTATAAAACTTTCTTGATATAGTAACCAACACGCTAAAGATTGCAACAGGGTCCATTCATTTGTTGCGTATAAAAATAAATTACTTTTTTCTCCATCTCTTCTTCCGCTTCTACCAATTCGTTGAATTAATGATGCAATACTGTGAGTTGCATCAATTTGAATAACTTCATCGACTGTACCGATATCAATACCTAATTCTAGAGTTGATGTACACGAGATACAAAAATTATATCGGCTATTGTTTTTCGCGAAGTGTTCTATATATTCTCTAACTTCTCTATCTACAGAAGAATGATGAGAAAAATAATTGGAGTGCCCTTTAACTTTATCTGAAATTTTTTTAAGTTTAACCGCAACTTCTTCCGCACGTCCTCTACTATTGGGAAATATTAGGACTTTATTATCTTTAGTTTCTAAATACAAATCTTTTAAAAGCTCTAATGGTAGTTCTTCTTTTTCATTTTTAAAATATTTGAACTGCGCATCAATTTCCTTTGCTGTTTTGTCAAGTAGAACTTTTGTTATTGATTCATTACCTGTGAATTTTTTTGCTTCGTTATAATCCCCAATAGTAGCAGAAAGACCAATTACTTTGAATTGTGAATGATTAATGTTTTGTAATCTTGAAAGAATCGATTTTAACTGTATTCCTCTGTCAGTGCCAATAAATGAATGAATTTCATCAATAACAACATATTTAAGGTTAGAGAAAAGCTGTTTTACATTATAGGGCTTATTCACGAACATTGCCTCCAAAGATTCTGGGGTAATTAATACAATCCCTTCCGGTTGTTTTAACAAGTGTTCTTTTTCAGACTTCTTTGCTTCTCCATGCCACTTAGTAACTTTAACATCGAGATATTTGCAAAGTTCTTCGATACGATAGAATTGATCGTTAATTAAAGCAATTAAAGGAGAAATATATAGAACTTGAACACCTGAATCTTTAAAATTTACCTTAGATAAAATTGGGAGAAAAGCCGCTTCTGTTTTGCCTGATGCAGTGCGAGAAGCTAAAATATAATTTCCATCAGTTGTTAATATTTTTTCAATTGCAGCAGCCTGAATAGGACGTAGTTGTTCCCAACGTTTATCACGAATATATTTTCGTATTGGTTCTGCAAGTAAATCAAATGACATTATAACTCTTCTATGCTATCTAAAGAAATTTCACTAGGTCTTTCATCCGAAATTTCAATTTCATCAAAAAGTTTATTCTTGTCAACGTTAGGGTTTTGGCGAATAATATTTAAGATATTTAAAAAATCTCTAATTACTTCCCTAGGAGTTAAAAATTCCGATGCTCCTGGTTTATTAAACAATTCTTCCATAAATTGTTGGATATCATTGTCCGTAATATTTAACTCGATTTTGTAATTAAAATCAAAAATTGCTTTTAGTTTTTTTAGCAGAACAAATATTTCATTATGGTCAAGCGGCATTAAGCGAATTACTGGTTGCGCAAAATCTCTTACATCTACTGTTTCAAATTTATTAGTTTCAAGCCTTGTTTTTAAGGCATTATAGCTAAAAAGACCTCTCCGTTCATTTTCCAAAACTTCTTTTGTTCCTGCGAAATTGAAGAATAAATTTGCTACTTTTCCTTGAAAACAATCATTATATATAGTTAATATTTTCTCGTAGTTTTTCTCCCTCATTACAGAAGTCGATATTTTATATAGATTTATAGCTTCATCTAAGTTTATCATAAAACCGCTATAACCCATACTAACGAACAGTTTACAAAAATTCTTAAGCATATCATAGTAATTCAAATCATTAATTACTTCTCTAACACCTAAATCTTGTTTTGCTTCTGTTTTTGTTCTGTATTCTCCTTTAAGCCACTTTAAGGCATTTCTTCTTAATTGTTCATCATCTTTTATGTAGCCTTCATAATATTTCATAACTACCATTCCAAAATCAAAACCACCAACATCCGTAATTTCATTAATGGTTTTCATAATGTTGGTTTGAATAAGACCTAAGTATTGTTCATTACGAATGTCAGTTAGTGAGATTTTATTTTCTTCTGCTGTTTTGGTAACAACTTGCTCAATCCATTTTTCCATTAAAGTGGGTAATGCCCCACCTTCAGGCTTTGTTTGTATTGCAATGTTATCCATTATCGCAGTATATAGAGCTACACCTTTTCCATCATTTGAATATAAACGATTGTCAGGCGTAAAGTCTGCATTCGCAACAACAAATTTTTGTTTTAAAGCGACCGTATTTAACAAATGAAGCATAAAAGGATTTTCCAGCTCCAAAATCACCAATCCAAAATTTAACCATGCTATGGCCATTTTTTACATCTTCTAATGCAGAAACCACAGCATTTATTTCTTCGGAACGCCCCACAGTAATATGTTGAACGCCAATTTTAGGAACAACGCCGCCAATTAAAGAATTAATAATTGATGTAGCTTCTTTCGGTTTTATGTTATCTATCATTTTACTAAAAGTTTTTGGTAATAGTCAGGGTTAATTGTATAAAATTCATCTTCTTCTTCAATTAAAATGTCATCTAAAATTTCATAACAAATTTCATTAATACTTTCTATAAGTTGGTTCTTAAACACACCTTTAGATTTTGAAAAAGTTTCTAATTCACTTTGTAGAACAGAAAAACTGTTCTTAGTAAATAATTCCAAAGTTGTAAGATGTATTTCCGTAAGATTAATATTACTTAAATATATTGAGTTATGAGGTTCATTAGTTTTTTGAGTTATTTCAATCTTTACCTCTTCATTATTTATCTCTTGAGTTTTTATTGAGTTATTATCGTCCTCATATTCATCTTTTAAATATTCATTTAATAACTCTACTGTGCCAGAATGTTGTTGTTGCACTTCCTTAATTGAGGCAGTATCTAATTTGATTTTTTTTCTTTTTACTTCATAAATTTTAGAAACACCTTGAAGAGCTTTTTCAAGCTTTTTATCTTTAATTAATTCACTAACAACTTTTTCAAAATCGTGAAGTTGTTCATTTGTTTTAAATAAATTTTTCTGAATTGTTTTTGTAAGTTGCTTGTAATCGAATGTTGCTGATTTAAGGTCGTAGTATAAATAGTAAACATATAGAGTTAAAGCAGATTCTTTATCATATTGCGAAATGAACTTTGACGCTTCAAAAAATATATTTTCAATCGATGGATTTTTTTTATTTAGCTCTCCAAGGGAAATAATATTTTCAACAAACTGTTTAGGGTTTTCTTTATAGCTAGATGTAAGAGCTTCAAATTTTATTTTCCAACGGTTTGTATTTTGGGAATATAGTTCTATGTCAGTTGATAAATCTGGAGGGCTGATGTTTGAAACTAATACTGAGTGTATTTCTGTTATTTTAGAAACTAATTTAGACTCAAGTTCTAACTTTGCTTCGGCTATAATGAAATTGGAATCAGTACTTAATTTTCGTTTATGTCCGTAGTGTTCTCTAACAACATTCTCGCAATATTTGAAAATTAAAGGGTAAATGTCGTTAGTAGTCGTTTCGATACAGTACTTATAATTACTACTTCCTTCTTTATATTTAAATTGTTTTTTAGCCAGTACTTCAGAAACTTTAAAAAACTGATCATCAATAGTCGTTCCTTCTTGGATATATTTTTCTTTTAACGCTTTTATTGTTCCAATATATAATTTAAGAATTTCAATACTGCAGAATTCAATATTGCTAAAATTGTTCCCCCAATACCAAATCTTATTTAAGTATTCAGATTCTTCTGCATTTAAGTTTAATTTTGTTTTATATTGATTTCTCCAATTAAAAGTATCATAGTCGATAGAGTTATCCTGATAGGAGAATTTGTTTTGCTCTTTCAGTCTTTCAATTCCTTTAATATCACCTATTTCTCCCATCTTTTCTATAAGAAAAGAGACACCATAAGAGTTTGTTTTTGGATAATGTTTGCCTAATGTAGTTAATTGATTTTCTAATTTAGATAGGTTTTTGTGATCGGAATATTGATTTTGCAAATCAAAGAGTAATATAAAGGCATAATTGTTATTCCCTTCAAGATCTAAGTATATTCCTTTATAAAAAGCATCTCTATATTTTTTATAAAAATCAATTTGTTTTTGGCTAGCACTATTTATTTCTGAATATGAATAAATATATTGATGACCCCAAACTGGTACATTGTAAATCGGTTTGGTTGTACTAGTATTATGTAAATTTAAACTTTTACCTGTTACATCAATTATTGAATCATCTCTTGAACTAGTTACCGTCACTTTAATACTGTTTAAAATTTGGTTTGTTAATTGTTCTTTTAGTTTTTCCTTCTCTTCATTTATTTTTTGTTTCGAAAGCTTATCCTCATTTTCTTTTCTAATCTTTTCTTTATTTTTTTGATTTGATAGCCTTTCATCAATTTCCAGTTCTTCAGCTAATCTTTTTCTTTTTTTCATAATTAGAAAGCAAATCCCAATTAAAACACCTATAATTGAAAACCATATTAACCCTGATGATGAATTATTACTTTCTATTTTAGTTTCAGGAACTACTATTGCTTTTTTTTCTTCCTGAATAAGCTGTAAATATTTACTTGATAGATAGCCTGTTTTACCATTGTATTCTATTTTATACCATTCATCGTTTGATTTATCTATAACATTTACATCTACACCCTTTTTAATTATTCCAAAAGAATGAGATTTGGCGTTAGCTGCTTTTCTAAATTTTAATTCTGAGGTGGTTCTATAAATATCAGATGCTACTGCATTAATCGAAGTAATAATGAGTAATAGTATATATATAAATTTATATGTTCGTTTGAAAATACAGTTCATAAAAGTTAGATAAATTAACGAAATAAAATTCAAAAATACTATTGCAAAATACCACACGCCTGTGGCTATGCGCCTTTGACTGAGCGGACGCGAGATGCGCCAACTAGCCCGCCAGTTGGCGGGCACCTATTTGGAAAGGGGAGGAATTTAGCTTATTTGGTTTTTTGCCTGTCTTTTGCAAAAAACAAATGTGCTAAATTAGGGATAGCCAAAACGGGTTTGGAAAACCCGCAAAAAGCGGAGGAAAATAAAAAACTAAAAACCGTTTCTATTACCCTAAACTGTTTCTATGAAACCCTGTTCTGTGTCTAAATTGTTCTGAAAAAAGCATTGTTGTCAACCGAATAGTTTTCTACGGAGATTTCTGGGTGCATTACTGGTAACGGTTTGCAGCTAGAACTTGTGCGGCTCAGGGCATTGTCAACCGAATATTAATAACAAAGATAAAATGTTTCTACGCATTTGCAATGCAAAATGAATGTCTTTCGCGAAGCGGCATTTATTGCAAATGCTTTGATGTCTGCCCGCATAAGTTTTAGGTGCGGTTATAACTTGGCCGCTGTACTTAGTTTCACAACGCTTAATTCTCTTTCAAATTGTCTATGCTTATCTCTTCAAAGTCTTTTTGCAGTGTCTTTCGAAACTCTTTATTAGAATTTAAATCAAAAATATTTAAGTATTCTATTTTTGAATCTAGTAAGTCATTGAAACTTATGTTATCATAGCTTTTGCCAATGCATAACCCTTCAGGCTCTTTTAAATAAAAAACTTGATCAAATTCGTCATATAACAAAACAGCACCCTCGTTAATAATTTGTCTAAATGTTTTGTCTGTTGTTATATTTTTATAAGCACCACTATATGTTGCAACTAGGTCTATTATGCCTTGCTTGTCGACCCTAATTGTTATAAAATCACATTTATACTTATTGTCGCTATTTTTTATAAATTTATTAAAAAACCTATGGTCGAAGAAGTTGTCTCCAATTTTAAAGTCTCCAATGCTATGTCCTGGTATGATTTTCATTTTGGTTGACTAGTAGCTCAGTTATTTGTAGTGTTTGTCATTTAGTTTTTCTAGCACTTTGTCTACTAGTGGCTTTACAAATAAACAAGAAAAACCTATTGTGAGGAAAAATACAGTTCTAATATTGAATTTGTCAAAGCCGCCAAAAACATATATATAATTTATAGCTGCTATTACTAATGCTGTCCATACAAACCAATTTCTATTTACTAATGAAGTTAGTACATTTAAGATTAAAACAGTAGTTGAAAAAAACATTATCGAAAGTATTATAGTAATACCCCAATCACTGCCTCCAAGATTTGAGTCGTCAAAATTATTTACAATTGTCGAACACAAAGTTATTAGTAAAACATACAGTAGCACTTGTATTAAACTTGTTCCTAGTCCTTTTATGATTAGTCGTTTTACCATTTTGGTTGTCCAGCGGCTTAGTTATAACGTTTTCGCGGTTTGCTTCGGCCGTTTTGGAACCGTTGTCTACCGAAATGTTTAAATAAAGATACAAATGTTGCTATGCAATTGCAAAGAAAAAATTAAAAAAGTTTCTACCGCTTTTGCAATTGCTTTGTTGTCTGCTAGGCTGGAGCAAGCCGTGTGTTATAAGTTGTAGGGCGCACTTAGTTTTTCTTGCCAGTGTCCGCATACACAGTTATTAAGATTTTACCGCTTTAATTTTTTAATAGAAATTCTTTTTAACATTTTCTGGTGTTGGTGGCGTTGATTCAAAAAACTGTAAAGTTTAACAAGTGGAATAGGAATTAAACAACATATTAAAGTAATAATGTAAACCCAAATATTTGTCGGGCTTTTAATAACGGCGAAAATGAAACCTATTGTAATAAAAATATAACTAAATACATAGATTAACATTAAGGGACCCTTTTCATTGTCAACAGAGTCAATATTAATTGCAATTTCACTTTTGTAGTTTGGGTTGTCAAACACAGGTCTAATTGTACCGCGAATAAATGTTGGAGAACTTTCCATTGTGTCAATTTCAATTTTTGTTTCTGTAATGTCGCCTTTGAATTTTAGACGGGTCAACAATTTGGACGGACTGTTTGCAATACTTGAAATAGTCGGAAATATAATTTCTTTTATTTCAGTCGCATTATATTCGGTAAGATACTTTTCCATATTTATTGTCTTACAGTTTGGTCGACGCCCTATTACTTATAACGGTTTCAAGCTAAATTCCCGTTTGGAGTTTGAAACTTTGTCTACCGAAATGTTAGTTTAAAGATAAATGTTTAATGGACTTTTGCAAAGCAAAAATTAACTAATTGTCTACCGCTTTTGCAAAAGCCGAAGCCGAATGCCCAAATGGGATTTAGGTTGTGTTATAAGTGGCTACACGGCTAGTTTGTCTTACAAGTGTCCGCATACATTACTTTACAAAAATAGTTGGACCACTTAAAACTCTTTGTTCTTTTGTTTCTATAAATTCCATTAATATATCGTGAAAAATAAAAATATCAGACGAATCTGCAAATTGAGTATAGTTTTTTACAATATTCCCGTTAATGGTTTGTGAAATGGAGTTTTTCCCTTTTTTGATGGTAGTCAGTTTGAAGCTAATTATTTTCATAGAAATGCCATAGTCAAAGCTGGTATATTACAACCAAACCAGTTGCTGTCCTGAATTTATTTTCAGTTATACTACAGCTCTTTATTCTAGCACTGTCAGTGCCGATAAATATTTCAGGGTCAGGGATTTTCTTGTTTCTATACTTTAGAATGGAAGTCGTTTTATTTTGATTTATTGAAACAAAAGTAGGATTATGGTTGTCAACTTTTATAACGTAAGATTTTATAGTGTCATTCGATTGCTCTTTCAATTCATTTATTGTTCCGTTGTCTATTGATACAATAGCCTTTGTTAAATTATTGCCTTTAAGAATTAACGGATTATTTACACCCAAATATAGAACATCGCTTGAATTTGTCTGAAAACTAAGTGGTTTAGTTGTCGCACAACTTGCAACAAATATTGAGAGAAGTATGAATATTGTTTTGTGCATATTTTTCTAGCGGCTTACTTATAACGTTTTGGAGCTTTGCCTAGTGCGGTTTGAAACATTTTCTTACCGAAATATTACTGACAAAGATACTATGTTTGTTGCCATTTGCAAAGCGAAAATAATTGTCCCCGCGAAGCGACCGCTTTTGCAAATGCTTTGTTGTCCGCCCGCATTAGGCAAAGGTGCTGTTAGGTTTTAGGTTGCCCCCCATAGTTTTAAAATGTTTCTATTGTGGCCGCACTGTTTTAATTTGAAAATGAATATGTCTGACAGAAACATGATGTTGTCTTTTTGTACTTAGTGGGTTATTGAAAAGTTTTGTGCCAATAAATTTCATGAGATTATTTTAAAATTATTACTTTACCTTTTAATTTAGTGTCATAGTTATCTTCAATAGTGTAATAGTAAATTCCATTTACCATACTCGTTACATCTATTTTAATAATAGCGTCATTTATTATTTTATGTTCGGTTATCAATTTACCATTAACATCATATATTTTAATTACTGGCTCATTAGTAATTAAATTTTCAGTATTAACAGTAAGCTCATTTTGTGCAGGGTTTGGATACACTCTGAGATTTGACATTTCATTTACCAATTCTATCGCTCCAGTCGGGTATCCACAACTTATATTACTTTCACAAAAATTACTATCTACTTTTAATAGCCAAATATCTTGGGAGCCTCCGTCTCCATTCATAGGACTTAAAAAGCCAGCAAAACAGTAACCTTTATCATATACTTGCATTACATCTCTAAAGTAATTTTGGCTATTAGGTAATAAACGATACTCTTTACTGAAAATACTATCTCCATTTTGATTAATTTCATATACGGTTCCACTCACAGTATTATTTGTGTATGTTCTTTGTCCAGCAATTGTAAAATTACCCTTGTTATTTTCAATAATGCTTACAAACCAGTATTATTTGACAAAGCCCCATAATGTTTTTTCCAAATTTCATTGCCATTAACATCAATCCTAGCTGCTACATTTTTACTGTAAACGTTTAAACTTACCCAACTCAAGCCGTCGCCACCAGCTACTATACAGGAGCTGTCAGGTAAAGTTTTTACAGACATAAATCCTCCATAAATAGATGAATAATACTTATCCCAAATCATTTGTCCGCTAGTATCAACCTTCATTAAATACATACCGTCATTTGATGTATTGTGTACTCCTTTATGACCACATATTGCTAACTTAGAGTCAGCTGTTATTTGAATAGAAAAAGCAGATTCATCCCAACCAGGTACACCAATTTTCTTTTTCCAAATTTCATTGCCAGCTGTGTCAGTTTTTATTAATAAAATATCCGAATTTGTAGTTAAAATATCGTTATAACCAACCATATAAATATAACTACCACTTTGCACATGTGCACTTATTACATTCGTTTGATTAAGAAACCCGTATTCCTTATAAGATATACTATCTAAACTTGAATTAAATCTCCACAAAAACGCTAATGTAGTATCGGGTTTATATGCTCTACTTCCGCTAACTAAAAACTGTGTGTTGCTTAAACGAATGTATTTTCCATAATTTGGTAAAAAATTATTATTTGGTATTAAAAAGGCCTTACTGTTTTTAATAGTACCATTATAATAATAGCTGTTTAATAAAAAAGTATAAAAACTAACAGCACTGCAAGTTATTTCCGCACTCACATAACCATTAAACATAGTATCAATCCCATTAGTGCCGTCACAGCTACCATAAGTATCATACCTATTGTTAAAATATATTTGTGCTTTGTAATTTATTGAACAAAAACAGAGAACAAACAACATGATTTGTGCGAAGTGACTACGAAACCCTGACCTAAATGTTTTATGATATGAATTTATTATTGTCATTACGTTTGTCTCGTTATTTATTGTCTTATGTAGTTAAATTAAAATGCTCGATGTCAACCGTTAAATATTTTACGGAGATTTTCGGGCAACTTGAACCTAACGGTTTCAAGCTAAATTCCCGTTTGGAGTTTGAAACTTTGTCTACCGAAATGTTAGTTTAAAGATAAATGTTTAATAGACTTTTGCAAAGCGAAAATTAATTAATTGTCTGCCGCTTTTGCAAAAGCCGAAGCCCAATGCCCAAATGGGATTTAGGTTGTGTTATAGCCTAGGCGGTTATACTTTGGTTACACCTAGTTTACGTGTCTGCATACAAGGACTTATTTACCAAGGAACAAAAAATGTATTACCCTTTTCATATCCGATATAGATACTGTCTTTTATAACTGAGTACACGCCATTTTTATATTTATTTATGGTAAAATTCCATTTACCCATTGGAAAATCTCCAATTGTAACACTAGAATAATGGGGATAACCAGCTTGTAGGTATTTTGATGATACTTCAATCGTTGAGGAGAAAACGGAAGAGTTCTTCATAAGGGTTTTTTGCTCTCCTATAATGAAAAATGTATCAGGACTAGAAATGTAAACAGATGGAGAAATTCTAAACGTAAGAGTATCAAAGGCTGGAATAACCTCTAGTTTGTAGTTTTGCAAGATATTATTTTTATCAATTAATATGTCATCACCGGTGAAAGCTACATCGCCTATACCTGATTTACCTTTAATATAAATTGAGTATTTATATTTGTCATTTTGATTTACGGGAATACTATTAAAAATAAAATTACCATTATTGTCGCTAGTAGATGAATATTTTGTATTGCCATTAGGGCTTTCACAAATTAGATTCACTAAGATATTTGGCAATAAGGAGTCATTACACAAATTATACACTGAACCACTAAATGACGTAGTGATTACTTTGTCATTTTTATCTTTTTTACAGCAAAAGAATATGCTTGCGAAGCATATAAAAATAATGATATTTAATACTTTTTTCATTTTATTTAGTCAATATTTAGTTTTTCGGTTCTCGTCAACCGCTTGGCTATAACGTTTTGGAGCTTTGCGTTCGGCGGGCTTTGAAACACTCTGCTCTCTACCCGCACAATGTTTATTAGTTGCCGAAATACTGTACTCTTTTTTGCTTACATGAAAATACAACTTTCTGCGTAGCAGGCAAAACTGTAAGCAAAAAACTTTGATGTCCGCCCGCTGACGCAAAGGTGCTGTTATGTTTAAGTGCGCCCTACTTAGTTTACACACAGGTACGTGTCCGCCGAACTAAGCGGTTATGTGTCTTTGCGGTTAGTTGGTTGCCGAATGTTTGTTTGGAACACAGTTTTTAGTTTTTACTGTGCGATAGGGAGGCAATTTGGAAAATTGCTTGTTCTAATAGCACCCACAGGCGGGGAGGAAATTTTGAAAGCTTATTTGGCGCAAACTAAAATTATTGCCTTTGGAAATAAGCGACCAAATGTGCTTGCAAAATGTGCGGTGGCTTGTACACAGTTCAGCACACTTAGTTCTATGTACACAGGTCTACAAATTGTGGCGGTTTAGTGGTCTATGCGGTTAGGTCGACATACATTTATTTGTAAAGCGGCGAGATATGAAAAGTAAGCGGCTTCCTTTACTTTGTAAGCGGTGAGTTCTATTGTTACACCTACGTCATTTGTCTTGAAAGCGGCAAGAACTATTTTGAGAGCGGTGAGTTCTATTGTGTAAGCGGCTCCATTTACTTTTACGGCGGTGAGTTCTGAAAGATAAGCGGCTTTCACTATTTTGTAAGCGGTAAGAACTACTTTTAGGGAAACGAGTTTTATAAAACGAGCGGTTTATTTTAAAGCAAATAAAAAGGGAGTCAATTTTTGACTCCCTTACTTTTAAGATATTAAAGGTTATTTGCCTGTTTTAACCTTTGTAAACTTAATTGAACTTACTTGTCCGTATTCTGGGCTACTTGCTCCGAATTTACCTTTAATGTAAGCCTTTACTGCTTTTGCTAACACGATTAACGCATCAGGGTTTTCGTAAAGGATTTTGTTTCGGGCAATTCTTGCATTACTCACTTTTGCAGCACTTGTATAAGCAGCAGTATTCAACGTTTTTAAGTTTGCTAAAGTAGTTTGTAATGTTGCTACTTTTAACGCTGTTTCTGTTGGGTTATAAGCAGGAACGGAAGCTAGTAATTTGATAATCTTATCATAGTGCTCAATAAGGTTATCGAAACTTTGTTGAGATACAGAAACTGTTTTCTTTACTGGTAAAGTTGTTTTGTTTGCTGCATCTGCATTTGGGTCTTCAATTATTCCGGCATCTGCTTTGGTTAATTTAGAACCTTGCACTTTTGCGTTAAATGTTTTGTAATCCTTTATGGTTTGCTCGTTTGCGCCAACTGCTACTAATGTATTTAATAAACGAGTTGATAAACCTTTTAAAGGGTCAAAAGCAATCTCTCTGCCATTGGTTGCATTTTTCCAACCGTTGTATTCATTTTTAACGTTGGTTAATGCTGTTTGTGCATTGGTAAGAACGGTTTGTAAATTGGTAATTGCTAAACTTGGACTTGATGGTGTATAGTTTGTACCATACGTTAATAATAAAGCAATTAAGTGATCGAAATTAGCGGTGTTTTTTGCGTGACCGCTTTCTATATAAGTTGACATGATTTTTATTTTTTTAATGATTATTTATTTTTATCGGTGTTCTGCTTTACTTTAAGAAAGCGAACAAGGAAGAGAAAGAGTTCGGGCAATCTATCTTTTTATTTGTGGTGGCATGTTATCCTCCTTTTTTAATTTAGGATATATAACGAAGTATTGTGCCAAGCAGTACAAATGGATTCTAAAGTTTTGTTAAAACAAAAAAGCCACTTTGTAAGTGGCTTGATTTTAAGAATAAGTGGTAAAGTTATTTCCGTTAGGGATAGTAGCGGTTATCCTTTTTATATTGGGGCTGTGCGAAAGAATAAAAAGATAAAAGCGAATAGCCCGTCCCGATAGGGAACGGCATTAAATTTATACTTTATTTATCAAAGGCATCTCATCGTAAGTTTTTCCATTTAAAAGCCTACCGCTTTCCTTTTTATTACGACCACCCCATTGTTTGAAGAAAAAGGAGACATCTGCTACTTCGCATTGTTCCTGAATATCTAAGACCCAATCAGCATCCATAGGCCTTGGTCTATGTCCACTTTCCCCTCCAACAATTACCCAATCAATTTTTTTTAAATTTAGATTTGGTAATGGACCAATTAATGGCTCTAAGGATAGAAATTTAACTTTTGCTTTTGTTTTTCTTAAATAATTTATTCGGTCAGTTACTTTTTGGTTTTCGACTGATACGCCCATCCAAATGTTATGTGTCCATTTTAATTCTTTGTGAAATTCAAACAGTCGCTCAGCTCTTTTTGTAAGTACTTGAAAAACATGTTGTGGATTGTCATTCATTACCTCAAAGACTTGTTTAATGTATTCTAATGGGATTTTTTCATGAAATAAATCACTCATAGAATTTACGAATACTACTTTAGAGGTTTTCCATGTATAAGGAATATTTAAAGATGCGGGATGCGGTTTAACAGTTGTAAAACCATGCCTGTATTTATCCTGACCCATACCTTTTAATCTACGTGCCATAACTTCTGCATAACAAAACTTACAGCCTGCTGAAATCTTGGTGCAACCCACTGTCGGGTTCCAAGTCATTTCTGTCCATTCTATTGATGAATTTGCCATTTATTTAAATGTTAAGACACACTCTTTGGAAATTAAAACAGGGAATCTGTGCAACTTATTGTCTGTGTAATTAGAAATTAATTTTTGTTCAGTTACAAGTTCTCTTAAAGCAGTAGTGTAGTGATTTCTACTATATAAGTTCTTAATTTGATGTTCTTCAAATAATTGATGCGCAGTTAAAGATTTGTCTTTATAAGCTAAATATATTGAGTCTTTTAGATTATCAATATTAATGCTTTTCATGTCAAATAATTCGACTGTTTCATTCTCTAATTTTTTTGCATCGAAAGTATATGTATTTATTCCATCAAATACAGTTCCTACATTCGCAAAATCATTATAAATTGTTTTCACTAGATCAAATCCTCTTGAGCCTTTTGTGATATGTAAAATATAGTGACTAGTAGCATCACTATCTTCTTCTTGAAATTTAAACGCTGTATAAAATATCTTACTTTTTAATATACTCTCATATTCTTTTCCTAAGCTTTGTATTATCAAGTTTATTCTTTCAGGAACACTTAACAAATACCTTCTATCCTCTTTTACTTGCTTTAATGTAGTTGGAAATAAATCTTTCATTAGGTCTTCAAACTTATCATTTTCTAAAGCAGGATGAATTCTTTTAATATTAATGAAAAGGAAAATTTCGTTACCCCAATTTTTTAAAAATTGAGCAAGTACACTAGTTTCAATACCTTTATAGCCAAATGGGTCTATAAATAATAAGGATGGGCTTTCATTATTTTTACCTACATGAGTATTGCTTAATAAAAACTTTCTAATATTTTCATCTTGTCCAACTGTTTTATTTCCAAAGTGAGGTTTTTTTGAAAAAGTGCCATCTGGAAATTGAGAATTAAAATTTGTTTTTAAATTCTCTGTATATTCCTTATCATTAAAAATTAATCTTACTTTACTTTTAAGAAATGAATCTTGTTGACACTGCTTCGCTATTAAAATTGGTGTTGATATATTACCATCTTGATAAATTCCAGGACCTGCAAATAAATCAATAAATCTTATTTCATTCGGCATATATTTATTTACAATAATCTTGCAATAGCTCGGAAAATATTCAGATACTATACTTGCCTTTATTTTAGAAGATGCCGTTTGATTATCAAAAAATGTTTCGTTTCCCATTGACTCTATTTATTAAAATAAACTAATTTGATTACTATTATCTTCCTGAATTTTTGGTTTAGAAATTCTTTGGGGCTGGAATGATTGTACTATTTCCTGACGTTCTTCTTCTTGAGCTGTGATATATTCCATTTGAGAAATAGCAAGTTCCATTTCGTTTGGTTCATCAGGTATTTGACGTTCATCTTTATAAATACGTGCTTCTACTAAAATACGGTGCATGATATTCATTAACTCGCAAAGATTTTCTTGTTTTGTATTGTATGCGTGTTGGTATTGCAGTTCGTTTATACCTAAACGACGCTCCAATTCCTTATGCGGTTTTTTAGCTAAATAAGTTATCCACTCATTAGCATTTTGCAAAGCCTCTTGTATTTTAATATCTGTACTTTCCATTATTTAGCAGCTTCTTCAATTATTGCTATTTCTTCAGGAGTTAACTCATACAACTCATAAACCAATTGATTTATTTTTTCTGTTGCGTGTTCGATACGTTGTTTTATTTGATCAATTTTAGTTTGAAGTTTTGTTTTGTTTATTTCTTCATTTAATTCAAGAAGTAAGGAAACATTTTTTACAATTTCATCATGTTTGTTCTTTTCAATTTTGTTTTTTTCTGATAATAATTTGATTGGTAATTTTTCAAGATTTACAACTTTTACTTCGGCAAAAACACGTCCTTTTTCAGGAATTAATTTTTGATACCACCAATCAAGTAATTTACTATTTAAAAGAGCCAGTAAATATTCATATGATAAATTAGGGGACTTAACTCTAACATTATGAACGTTTTTAAGAGAAATATATTTTCTTGTATCTAAATGTGCGATTAATTTATCAGAGGTTTGACGAATAATAATTTTCTTTTCGTCATTAAAAGGTGCTTTATATCTTGGTTCAGCTAACCAATCCCCATAACTTAACCATCTTTCTTTTTCGATACACCAAGTATATTTATTAAAGTCTCTGCCCATTAAATATTGACGGTATGATTTATCTTTTTTATAATCGGCATCAAAGCTTCTTTCTTTAACTATTTTTTCAGTTTGAGCTGGTACACCTTTACCTAATCGGTAAGGGGTCAATCCACATACAGTTAATGCAACTTCTGTAAGAGTAGGTTTATTAATTTTTATTTTATTAAAGAGATTTTGTTCCTCTTTATTTGATAAAACCAAGTTGCTTTCTGTTTCTTTTAATAACTCTAATTGAGTTTTGATAAAGTTTTCACTGATAAATAAATGAGATTCTTTTTTAACTTCTTTAAAGCTATAATTAGTTTTTTTATCAGGAGTTGCATTAATAGAAATTAAAACACATGTTTCTACTGTTACTTTTTCAAATACAGGCTTTCTAAATAGTTGAATTTCTGAAATAATTTTTTGGTTAATAATACTTCTTCTAAACTGATTGTATTGAGGCATATATAACCAAGTAGAAGGAATTATATAAGATACAACACCATTTTGTTTAGCAAGATTATATGCTTTTTTTAAAAACATTAAAAAAGTATCTGCAATTGGAATTGCTAGTTCGTATTTTTGAGATAGATAATGTTTAATATCATCGCCATATTCTGCTCCGTATGGAGGATTCCCTAAAACAGCATCAAATCCATCTTGTTTAAAAACATTTGGAAAAGCTTTTTTCCATGAAAATGGTTTAATTTTTCTTTCAAAACCTAAATCAATTTCACTGTCGTAAATATCTGTATCTATTAAACTGTTACCGTCTTTTATGTTATTATCTAAATCGGGTAACACGTTCGTTAAACATGGTTATTTGTTGCTTAATACTGGCTTCGGTTTCACCCTCCATACACTTAAGCAATAAACTTAATTTACTTACTTCAACAGCATTAGCATCTAAATCAACGCCATAAATATTATTGAGTAATATTTTCTTTTTTTCGGCCGTGCTTATTGTGCCAACAGGTGTTATAATTCCACTTTTTGCTGTTGGTGGATTTTTATGGTAATAGTTTTGATGGTATTTTAATAAGTAATCAAAAGCACCTAATAAGAAGGAACCTGAACCACAGGCAGGGTCAACAATTTTAATTTTTTCAATTTCTTTTGGTGTTTTTCCTGCAATTAATTTACCTACGGTATTTTCAACAATGTAATCTACAATATACTGCGGCGTATAAAATACACCACCTGCTTTACGTACTTCAGGCTTTTCTTCAATAACAGCATGGTGCGCTTTATTAATGCGAATTACTTTTCCAAGGAATTGTTCGTAGGCATTACCTAACACCTCTACAGGCATTGCACGGAAATCGTACTCGCTGTTTTTGGTGGATATAAATCATCAATAATGCCTTTGATGACTTTATTTGTAACCTTTAAGCTCTGAGTTATTTTATCTTTATCAAAATCAAATAAGCCCGAATTGTATTTATCATCAGCTGCCTGAAAAACAACATGAAGATTTTCATATGAATTACCTTTTGAAACTGCGCTTTTTAATTGACCGTATGGTTCAACGCCACGGTCTTCGCAAAAGCGAAGGAATATTAAACGGTCGATAATTAATTGAACTGCAAAATTGAGTTCATCTTCGTTTAATTTTAAATTGCTTTTAGCAACATCAATGGCAAGGTATTTACGCCAGTTATCCAAACTTGCCACAAACTCTTTGTCGAGTGTTTGTGTGCCACGTTTAGCGGTGTCGCTTTTTACATAGGTATCGAAACGACCTTTAACAACTGCTTCGCGACTAAAGGTATCGTAAATAAAATCGAACTCTTGTAAAAACTGGTCGTATGTTATGGTTTTTAAACGTGCAATACTTGTGCTATCGTTAGCGTTTGGTTTTTTAGAACAATCGTAAACTATAAATTCTTCGAAGTTGGTTAAAATAGAAACTGCCACACGAGAGTTCCAACCATAACGGCGTACTTGAAAGATGATTCTTTATTTGTTTTTAGGGTAACTGATGGTTTTTTTGCTTCCACAAAAAACAATCGGTCTTTTGCACCTTGTAAACGGAAGCCGTAATCAGGCGCTTTAACTTTGCCTTGAATTTTTATTTTATCTTCATGAATAACTTCGCGGTATGGTTCGGCAACATCTTGCTCGTTATCCATATCCCAACCAAGCGCCTTAAAGAAAGGGTCGATGAAATCACGACGTGTTTTAGTTTCGTTATAGTCGGCAGCATGATATGCTTTTTGCTGCTCGGCGTAGCGATTAACTAATTTTTCTATAATAATTTTAGCTTGGTCTTTTGTCATAAAGGCATTTAAAATCCAAAGCTAAATATACTATTTTAAGCGGTTTTTATGGCTTGATGTTAATAGGTTTTGAAAGGTGTTGAAAAGTAGGTTTTATTACTCGTTTATTCTGCTTTGGGCTTTTTCGAGTATAAAACTGCTATTTCCGTTTGCTTCTTTTTCATCAGGTTATGTAATATTTGCCAATGGTTTCGTGTTTGTTTCTTAATACTTGACTTCAATATACTTTTTCCAAAAATTCTATTCGCTAGCATTGAATATGATAAGAAATTACCCCATTCATATTTATTTGTTTTAACCCATTTAGTTATGAAATGTGGGTCTTTTTTATAAATAGTCCGTCTTTTAGCTCCGATTATTGAGAATCTTTTGTAAAGTCGATTTTTAAACAATTGTGGGTTTTCGTTTTTCCCATATTTAGCATAAAAACCGCCTCTATTTATAGAGCGCTTCATCTTTCTATAAAACTTTGAAATTCCAGAAGACTTTAAGTACACATTTTCACCATCAAAAGAAAAGCCGAGATATTCGAATTTAGTTTTTTTGAGTTGAAAGTTTTTGTTTTAGAATTGTACTCTCTGCAACCATATTTTCCATCAAACTTTTTAAAATGAAAAATTTGAGTTTTCGAAGGTTGAATTTCTAAATCTAGCAATGCAATGTTATTATTGAAAAGTTCAATAATAGTATCTCTATGTTCTTCATCAGCAATTACAATCATGTCGTCACTATACCTCTTATAAATGCCGCCAATTTTTTGGATTTCAGTATTTATTATTTTATCGAATTCTAATAAATATATATTGGCAAGAGTTGAACTTATTGGTGAACCTTGGGGAATACCTTTGCCTCTTAAATTTAAACATTTGGAATCAGTATGTTTGTTTTTTCTTATTAAATTTTTCTTTCTAATGCGCTTATCAAGCTCATTCTTTTCACAAAAAGCGTATGCGTCCTTATTTTTTAATAATTCAATTCTGTCAATTTTAATTCGTTTAGTGGAGCTATCGTCTTTGTAAACAATAATATCATTTTTAAATTCATTAAAAATATCTTCTAGTTCTATGTATGAAAATTTAGTTAAGTTTCTAAAAACAGAGTAATGATCATCAGGTAGTTTTGTGCAATCTAATAAACTACACCACGCTTTTTTTAATTTTTGATGATTAAGATTATCAAAAAAAGATGTGATATCAAAAGTTATAGAAACGAGATTTCTTTTGTTATTGATTTTGATATATTCAAAAATATCTTTTGCAAAATCAACGTTGCATTTATTCCTACTTTCTTTAGAATTGTATAATTTAATTCTACGATATGCAGTTACACAATCACTTGCGCCACTTTCATAAAGCTTTGTTTCGTAAATATCTTTTAGTTTAGCTGAATAAAAACTATAAATATTCGAATCCAAATGATTAGCATAATATACTTCTCTAACTTTATATGATGGAGATCTTAAATCAGACCTGATTCCATCGTCGTCTTTTGAACATCGGAATTTTCTAACAGATATTTTTCTATGAATAAATGGAAAAAAAGAATGTGATTTAATTTTTGCAGGATTAGAAACGTACCTTTCAACCCAACCACGATCTTTGAGTTGTAGTGGAAGTCCTATATGAGGATATCTTTTAAGTCTAAACCAATCTTTTTCTTCTTGTATCATTTTAAAAGTAAGTAGAGATGAATGGTGGCGACGGAGCATGCTCTACTTAATGGGACAACACATGCCTAATCGAGAATACCTAATTTAACTTAAGCGTTCCCGCTCCTTATGCCGGGTATAGAATTTGTATCTTTGTACATGAATAACTTAATATCCAATAACATGAATGACACATCATCAGAACAATGGAGCTTCTTAATAAAGAGGCACCTTATCAAATTAGCAATAAATATATTTCAAATTATTTGCTATTCTGGTATGTTCTTCCTAACCATCAAATATAGTTAGCAGTAATTTATAAAACGTGTTATCCAGCCCATTCACCTCTACTATTAACATTAAATATAGGTAAAGCTTTCAGTAAAACGAATAGTTATTCGTTAACAATTTATAGGATATTTCAACAAAAAACTAATTACCGCACGCCTGTGGCTACTGCGCCTTTGCCTGAGCGGACGCGAGATGCGCAAACAGTGCTGAAAGCACACCTATTTTTGAGGGGAGGAATTTAGCTTATTTGGTTTTTGCCGAGCCATCGCAAAAACAAATGTGCTAAATTAGGGATAGCTAAAACGGGTTTTCTAAACCCGAAAAAGAGGGGAGGAGAGTAAAAACTAAAAATCGTTTCAAGTTTCCTAAACTGTTTCTATGAAACCCTGTTCTTGTCGGCACGTTAACTTTTTAGAAACCGAAAAGCTTATTGTCTACCGTAAATTTGTCTTTGGAATTGTCACTGGGCGCATTGAACATAACGGTTTGCAGCTTTGCCTTGTGCGAATTTTGAAACACCCTCTTGTCTAAACGCCGAAATGTTTGTTTATTGCACAAATGCTGCCTCTTTTTTTGCTTACTTAAAAATACACCTTTCTGCGCAGCAAGCAAAATGTAAGCAAAAACTTATACTCTCTGCTCGCATAAGGCAAGGTGCTGTTATGTTTCAGTGCGCTCTATCTAGTTTACACAGGTACGTGTCCCGCATATTTTTATGAGGTTAGTTGGTCAGTCTGCCGAATGTTTAGTTTGAAACACAGTTTTTAGTTTTTACTGTGCGATAGGGAGGCAATTTGGAAAATTGCTTGTTCTAATAACCACACAGGCGGGGAGGGAATTTTGAAAGCTTATTTGGCGCAAACTAAAATTATTGCCTTTGGAAATAAGCGACCAAATGTGCTTGCAAAATGTGCGGTGGCTTGTACACAGTTCAGCACACTTAGTTCTATGTACACAGGTCAACAAATTGTGGCGGTTTAGTGGTCTATGCGGTTAGGTCGATATACATTTAGTTGTAAAGCGATGAGATATGAAAGGTAAGCGGCTTCTTTTACTTTCTAAGCGGTTAGTTCTATTGTTACACCTGCGTCATTTGTCTTTAAAGCGGCAAGAACTATTTTGAGAGCGGCGAGTTCTATTGTCTAAGCGGTTCAATTTACTTTTAAAGCTGTGAGTTCTGAAAGGTAAGCGGCTTGAACTATTTTGTAAGCGGTAAGAATTACTTTCAGGGAAACGTGTTTTATAAAACGAGCGGTTTATTTATTGGCAAATAAAAAGGGAGTCAAATTTTGACTCCCTTACTTTTAAGATATTAAAGGTTATTTGCCTGTCTTAACCTTTGTAAACTTAATTGAACTTACTTGTCCGTATTCTGGGCTACTTGCTCCGAATTTACCTTTAATGTAAGCCTTTACTGCTTTTGCTAATACGATTAACGCATCAGGGTTGTCATAAAGGATTTTGTTTCGGGCAATTCTTGCATTGCTGACTTTAGCATAACTTGTATAAGCAGCAGTATTTACAGTTTTTAAGTTGGCTAACGTTGTTTTGCAATGTTACAACCTTTAACGCTGTTTCTGTTGGGTTATAAGCAGGAACCGAAGCTAATAATTTGATAATCTTATCATAGTGTTCAATAAGGTTATCGAAACTTTGTTGAGATACCGAAACTGTTTTCTTTACGGGTAAAGTTGTTTTGTTTGCAATATCTTCGCTTGGTTCGGCTACAATTCCCGAATCTGCTTTGGTTAATTTAGAACCTTGCACTTTAGCGTTAAGTGTTTTGTAATCCTTTATGGTTTGTTCGTTTGCACCAACTGACATTAGTGTATTTAATAAACGAGTTGATAAACCTTTTAGGGGTTCAAAAGCAATCTCTCTGCTGTTTGTTGCATTTTTCCAACCGTTATATTCATTTTTTACGGTTGTTAATGCACCTTGTGCATTTGAAAGAACGGTTTGTAAATTGGTAATTGCTAAGTTTGCTGTTGATGGTGTATAGTTTGTACTATACGTTAATAATAAAGCAATTAAGTGATCGAAATTAGCGGTGTTTTTTGCGTGACAGCTTTCTATATAAGTTGACATGATTTTTAAATTTAATTTGTGAATTTATTTTTATCGGTGTTCTGCTTTACTTTAAGAAAGCGAGCAAGGAAGAGAAAGAGTTCGGGTGATTCTTTTTTCTTTTTGTGTTTTCAATATATCCGATTTTTAAGATTTAGGATATATAACGAAGTATTGTGCCAAAGGATATATTAGGATTCTAAAGATTTGTTAAAACATAAAAGCCACTTTGTAAGTGGCTTAATTTGGAGAACAAGTGGTAAAGCTATTTCCGTTAGGGATAGAAGCGGTTATCCTTTTTATTAAATTGAATGTGCGAAAGAATAAAAAGATAAAAGCGGATAGCCCGTCCCATAGGGAACGGCATTAGAATAAAACACATTCGAAAACTCCAATAACCTTAAATTCATTTGAATCATCTTCGGGAATATTTATATTTTCATACTCTGAATTATATGATAATGGCTTTAGGGTAATTTGCTTATGCCCCCAAGTTTCTTCTGTAATATCTTTTTTGCTATGGTATTCTTTTACTGTGTAGCCAGAACCAAAGTCAGAATCTTGAAGACTTGTATGCTTTACTAAAACAATTTCGCCATTTCTACTTCCTTCTTTATGCTCTTTAAATAGACAATATGAACCATTTGGAATTTTTTTGTTCATTGATTCACCGACAACTTTACAGACAAAGTAATCTTTCTTTGCTGTTATATTGAATGGTAATTCAATCCACTCAAAATCAGAATGTATTTGGAAGCCACTAAAAGAGCCTGCTGCTGCTGAAATATCAAGTAATGGCACAGAATTTACATATGGCTTTACAGATTCAAATGGAATTATTCTTGGGAAATTGTGTTTTACTTTAGATATTAAATTTATATCATTACTAATATTTATATACTTTTTTAAATATTGTTTTAAGTTATCATTACATGCATAAACGTAAACTCCTTTAATGCCTCTATAAAGTATAGTCTTATAAATATTTACTATATATATGCTTTTAGGTCATTAATATCACTTACTCCATTTTTGCCATACTTATCAAAGTATTTTGTTTTATCTATTACAATTTCATTTAGTTTTGGGTCATAGTCAATTTCTAAGCCAAAATGATTGCTGCATAATTTAAATCATAACCTTGTGTAGTATGAATACATCCAATTTGTTCAAAGCGTTTTTGGAAGTAATCCAATCATTGTAGGTTTTATTCCATTGAAATTCCATACCATCGATTCTAATATCTATTGCATTTAAATCCAAGTTTTCTTTCCGTTTAGGGTCTGACTTCCATTCCCAAGAATATCCTGCGATCATTCTGCAAAGACCATTTTCTTCCTCTTTAATTTTTAATTTGTTGTAGAGGGAATTAAAGGAATTGAAATATTCCAATTCAAAATCCTCTGGTAAGTCAGGCTTTTCATTTACATCACAATTTAAAAGTTTATCAATAAAAGTAATGTAATCGTTCCCGCCTTTAGTTCTCATTTGAGATTTGAGGCTTAATTTTAAAGTATCTGGTTTATTTAGCAGTGCTTTAAATTTAAATTCATCTATATCAGAAGGTTTTACTGATTGTGCGGCATCATAAAAGAAAATTTGATTGCGACTATTTGCCATTATCCAATCCAATTCATTTCCATCATCACCTAAACCTAATAATTCGTTCTTTTTTTTGAATTCTCCTCTCCAACTTATATTTCTATATTGCCTAAGCCTGTAGTAGTTTCATCTATAATTAGCAAATCATATTTAATACCTAATTTAAAAGTTTCAGAGGGAGACATAACCATTTGTTTTTCAAGCCAGAACATTGCTAAATACCTTTTTGATGGTTTCTCTCAATGGAGTCATAGCAATCACAAATCCAATTTTCGCTTTAGGGTATTTTTTTTGAAATTCTTTGATTAAACTAATTTCATAAATATCATCTTCTTTAATATCAGAATCCTCAATGTCGTTTATATCACTTACCAATAATTTCATAAGGTAAGTTGCCAAAATTGTTTTTCCAGTCCCTGCACTTCCGCTTTACGAAAATTGAATTGCCTTGTGAGTTGTTTATGTTTGTAAGTATTTCTAAAACTGACTTGTATTGATCATCATTTAGTGACTTGTAAGGGGAGTATTTGAATAATTCAGAATTTTCAATTTCAGCAAGTGACTTAGAAACAATTTTTTTTTCAATTAACTTCTCCCAAACAGTATAAAATAAATTTTTATATAAATCTTGTTGATAATAGTTGTGATTTTGATGGCCTAGATTTAAATTTTCTGTTGTAAACGTTCCTTCTGCGTTAACATATTGTATAAGTCTAGACTCTAAGTCTAATGTAGCTGATTTATTAAATTTATCACTTCCTATGATGTTTACTGTTTGAAAAAGGTCTGCTTTTTTGGGATTTGCTAAGTGGTTCTTTAATCTTAGATATGCATTATTTGATTCACCTATATATGCTTTGCTTTCTCCTTCATTTTTCAGAAAATAAACCAAAGGCCATTGGTTCTTTACCCATGTATTCCCTTCAATTTTTTGCAAAGCATCTTTATTAAAAGGATATTGTTCAGAGACTTCAATGGATAATTCAAACGATAAACTCATAGTTCATTATATTTTTTAGCATTCCTTTGCTTTATCTACAGGGTATTTCTCACCATTAGCTTTTATTTTATCTAAGACAATTGTTTTAACATCTAAATTATTTTTTTCAGCTAAAAGAAATGCGTATGCAAAAACATCAGCTAGTTCTTCTTTCAATTTTTCAAGATTTACATCGTCAGCTTTCTTCCATAGAAATAATTCGTTCAATTCTGAGGCTTCAATTGAAATTGCTAAGGCTAAATCTTTTGAGTTATGAAATTGTTCCCAATCTCTCTCATTTCTAAATTTAACTAGTTCATCAGTTATATCTTTTATCTCACTCATCTTATTTGGGTTTATGCATTGATTTTGCCATTGCGTATTCATTATCATATGGTAAATGAAGCTGTGCTACCATTTCTGGAATTGCTAAAGACCATGTAACATAGTAATATGCTAATAAGTGATAACCCGAAAAATCTTTATTAGGGACAGATGATAATTTATACCCTTTTTTTTCTGGCACAATACCTTGAGTTCCAACAGTTGCAATTTCAAAAGCAGCTAGCTTAATTTTATCTTTTGGAATGTTATCAAAATATTGCAGTGCATCAACCATAAACATAACTACAGCCATATTTAAACCGATGTCAGAAGCTGATTTCTGAAACTTGTCCATTTGTCGATCCTTATAAGCTTTATTAGAATTTAAATCATAAGGATCTTCTTCTATGGATTTTAATAAATCATCAACGGACGCTGTTCTATTTCTATAAGCTATTTCATCTACTAATTCAAAATTATCTTGCAACTTTAAATCTTCTGCCCAATGTTGAACTAATTCATATTCTTCCCCTGCTTTTCTATCTGTCTTATATTCCAAAAATTCTTTATACATTCTTTCGGCTTCTTTCAGTTCGAATGTTGAAGGCTGAAAGTCTTTTATTAAATCTAAACCAAATAAATCTTTAAAGTGAAGGCTCCAACTAAATTGTAAATTTTTGTATTTGAAAGAATGTGTTTCGGAGTTAATTCAACAATATTTTTTTCTGTTGTAGCTTTAATGCCATCTTTAAGCATAGCGTATACAGAAACAAATTGATAAGGTCTTAATTCTGCAAATTCGCTATACAAATAATCTTCAATAAATAAATCAATTGGCGCATTAAATATTTGACTATTTATCCCTTGAAATAAGTCATTGCAATAATTAGCAATTTTATTTTCAGGTATTCCCATTTTGTAAAGTTTTTTTACTGAACCTTCTAGGCCAGTAATAAACTGCTCTTTATTTTTTTCATTTGAAATAAATAATTGATTTATGTTTTCTTTACGAGCCTGAATAATAAAATCTAAATGCACCAATTCATGCATAATTAAATGCTCGTATGCAGGAGTATTTGGCTTATACTTAATTTGATGTTTTTTCTCTGTTATAATTTTCAGCTACTTCTAATTTTGCAACAGTTGGAATTTCATTATCTACAATTGATTCAATTAATTTATCTCCTTCGGAATTCAAGTCTATGTAAATATTCTGAAACAATTTTTTTGGCATCACCACGAAGTATAACTGCTTTGGCAACATCGGAGACCATTGCAACTGCGTTTTGAAATAATTGATCTTTTTTAGTTGACAATCTAATTGCTTTAGTTGCGCTATAAAATGCAGAATGTAAATCACT
>JADJFB010000030.1 GCA_016708845.1 Bacteroidota bacterium
TAATTAAATCGTAAGCAACTTCCTTAACGTTTTTCTTCGTTTTTTGTTTTAAAGTACTCCAGGTGGTTGACCCAATTTTATCAATTCGTGGAACATTTCCTTCTTTGCCTGTATACTTACTAATGCGGTGTAAGCTATGAATACTCACATACAAGAAGTCATTGTCTTTATATACCAACTTCACGGCTTCTTGTTCTTTGCCATTGGCATTAATTTTCACCAAGCCTCCAAAACGCCCAATACCATGGTCGATGTGAGTCACAAAGTCTCCTGGATTAAGTGATAAAATTTCTTTAAGCGTTAACGATTCAGCTGTTTTATATTTTGTTTCCTTTAAATGAAAACGATGATACCGTTCAAAAATTTGATGATCGGTATAACAAGCCACTTTTAAATCATGGTCAATAAAGCCTTCGTGAATATTAATATTTACATGCTCAATTAAACCATCTGCTGTGCGATGTTCTTTTGATAATAAATCATTAAAGATGGTATGTAATCGCTCGGCTTGTTTGGTGTTATCTGTTGTTAAGTAGTTCTTGTATCCTTTGGCTTTATTAGCTTTCAGGTCGTTAATCAACATGTCGAAGTTTTTATTGAACTGCGGTTGATTGCTTTGATTAAACGCTACTTCTTGAGAAGCGATGTGTTTATTAACGCCATATTCAATTAAATGAAATGGTTTGATAAAAGAAATAAACTCATCGCCTGTGATATATAATTCATGTGGTGGCAAATGTTCAACCGTTCCAGATAAATTAGAAAATGCTTTTTCTGTTTTTTCAAATAACTTATCGATTGTGTCTTTTGAAAATAACACATCATCAAAACACATAAACGTGTCTTCTGAAATGTAATCAAAAATAGACTGACGAACTTCAATCACTTGATTGGATTGTATATCAGGAATAATGGTTACAAAATCGTAGTTATGATTAGATAGCTGAGTGGCTGGATCAAAGGTTTTAATGGCATCTACATCGTTACCAAATAATTCGATACGGTAAGGTAATTCGAGCGCAAAAGAATATACATCTACAATACCACCACGAATAGCATACTGACCAGGTTCCGCCACAAAATCGCATAACTCAAAATCATAACTCAATAAAAATTCTTGAATAAAATCAATACTGAGTTTATCGCCTTTTTTAATGACTAGGGTATTCTTACTTAAACTGGTTTTAGACGCAACTTTTTCTGCCAAGGCTGCTGCATAAGTAACCACAATGCCTGAGTAATTATCTTTGCTTAATTGGCTCAGTGTTTCAGCTCTTTCTTGAACAGAAGCGTTGCTCGTTTTTTCTTCTTTGTAAGGAACCTTATAACTCTCAGGGAAATAATGAATGTGTTTTTCGGGAAGCAGCGCTTGTAAATCATTTAAGATGTAAGCCGCTTTTTCTTTGTCGTTACAAACAATAAAAAAATTGGAAGAGCTGTTTTGAAATAAATCATTTACCAAAAAGGCAAAAGAACTCCCGCGCAAACCCGAAATAAATACATTTGTATTAAGATTTGCTTGCTTTTGTTTTAATTCTCCCCAAAACTTACCGTTCCACCACATTGCAGCACAAAAATAAGAAACTATTTTAGTATAAAGCTGACGATGTTTGTAAAAGAATCATGATTTTTTACTCTTTGAAATTATAGATTAACTCAACAAATGAGTGGTTACCTACATTGGTTGTTTTTGTGATTTTACACGTAGCCTCTTGTGATTATTAATAAAATCAAGCTGTTTGATACTATTTGGTGATTAAACCATTTTTAGAAATCCCATAATTATATGTTAAACAAAATTATTGCCTTACTTTTTTTTAGACTTTTGTAAAAAAAACAGTTATGATTCGTTCTCTATCTTTTATACTCTTCTTTTTAGGTTTAATCCACATTCTTTTGCACAATCACATCAAAAGCGTAAAGTTTTATTTTTAGGAAACAGTTATACTTACGTTAATAATTTACCACAACTGATAAAAGACATTGCCTTGGCCAATGGTGATACATTGGTGTTTGATAGTAACTGTCCTGGAGGCCATACGTTTAATAATCATTTTAATAATGCAACGAGTCTTGCAAAAATAAATGCTCAAGCGTGGGATTGTGTTATTTTGCAAGCACAAAGCCAAGAACCTTCTTTTTCTCCGGGACAAGTAGCCGCACAAACCTTACCTTATGCTATTAAATTAGATAGCTTAATTAAAAATAATAATAATTGCTCTGAGACGGTGTTTTATGAAACATGGGGCAGAAAGTATGGCGACGCATCTAATTGTGGCTCATATCCACCAATATGCACGTATATAGGTATGCAAAACAGATTAAGGGCTTCTTATAAATTATTTGCCGATACAACTCAATCCATAATGGCTCCCGCAGGAGAAGCTTGGAGAAAATCCATTGCACAAAATCCAACATTAGAATTATATAGTTCCGATCAAAGTCATCCAGCATTAGAAGGCTCTTATTTAACCGCTTGCGTGTTTTACGAAACCTTATTTCATAAAAAGTGTTTTAAGTAATACTTATACAGCAGGCGTATCTTCTATTAATGTGAGCTTCTTACAACAAATAGCACACGATGTGGTGAATGATAGTTTACTAACTTGGAACATTGGAAAATACAATCCTTGTGGTACAACAGGTTTAAATCAATTATCTTCTCAACAACATTTTGTGCTATATCCAAACCCAGCGCAAAACGTATTACAGACTAATACAAACGCTTCTTACAAAATTTATGACGTGCTTGGAAACCTTTGTTTATCAGGAAATAAAAGCAACACTATTAATATTGAATCATTAAAAAGCGGTGTATATTTTATTGAATTGTATTCTTTTGATTCAACTAAGAAAATAAGGTTTGTGAAGGAGTAAAATTCTTTAAGGTACCAAATTGGCACCTTAAGATATTACTAGAAGTTAAATTGATGGTCGCAATTTTCGACCTCCATTTTTATTTTGCTACAATTTATAGCCATCAGTTGCTATAAAATAATTTATTTTTGTCTTCAGCGACCACCTATTATTTTATGGAAATGACTAAAGAAGTGAATGTAAAAATTCCAGATGAAGCTATAATCAATAAAATTATTGTTATTCGAGATTATAAAGTAATGATAGATAAGGATTTAGCAGAACTTTATGGGATAACGACTAAACGTTTAAATGACAAGTCAATAGAAATATAGACGTCTTTCCAAAGATTTTATGTTTGAAGTTACACTAAGAAAAAGAAAAATCATTGTAGCCAATTTGATCATTTAGAAAAGGTTAAAATTCTCGCCCAATTTCTTCCTCATGTTTTTACCGAACACGGCGCTGTAATGTTAGCAAGCATTATTAATAGTGAAAAAGCTATAGAGGTTAATATACAAGTTGTTCGGGTATTTATACAAATGAGACAAGCCTTAACAGATAACACCGAACTACGTTTAATTATAGAAGAATTAAGAAAAAAGACCGATAACAATACCAAAAATATTGAAGTTGTATTTCAGTACTTTGATGAATTACTGGATAAGAAAGATAAAGTAAAACCAAGAACCCAAATTGGTTATAAGATTGGAAAGAAATAAGTTGAGTAAAACACCTGTCAGGTTTTTAGCAAGCTGGTTATAAACCTGACAGGTGTAAATTAAAACTTAGGCTCTATACCCATATTATAGAAAATAAAGGAATATATATCAGCTTGTTCTTCGATTACTTTGGCTGTTGGTTTTCCTGCTCCGTGTCCCGCTTTGCTATCAATACGAATCAACATAGGATTAGTGCCCGTGTTTTTTTCTTGAAGCGTTGCAGCAAACTTAAATGAATGTGCTGGCACTACTCTATCGTCATGATCAGCTGTTGTTACCATTGTTGCTGGGTAACTCACAGGTTTCACATTGTGCAAGGGTGAATATTTATACAAGTATTGAAACTGACTACTACTATCACTAGAACCATACTCAACAGCCCAACCCCAGCCTACAGTAAATTTGTGGTAACGTAACATATCTAATACACCCACTGCTGGCAAACACACTTTATATAAATCAGGACGTTGAGTCATGCACGCACCAATTAATAAGCCTCCATTTGAACCGCCTTGAATAGCTAATCTTTCGGAAGACGTATATTTTTCTTTGATTAAATATTCGGCTGCTCCAATAAAATCGTCAAACACATTTTGTTTCTTCTCTAACATACCTGCTTTATGCCACGTTTCGCCATACTCCCACCGCCTCTAATATTAGCTAAAACAAACACCCCTCCTTGCTCTAAAAATGCAATACGTGCTGCACTAAAACTTGGATTCATGGATGCATTAAATCCACCGTAAGCATATAACAACGTTGGATTATTTCCATCTAACACCAATCCTTTTTTCGACACAATAAACATGGGTACTTTCGTTCCGTCTTTCGAATTAAAAAACACTTGTTTGGATTCGTATTGATTCACATCAAACTTCACATCAATTTTTCTAAACAACTCTGATTTACCAGTTGCAATATTGTATTTAAAAATACTCGTTGGATAAACAAAAGACGTATAGGTATAATAAAACTCTTGGTCTTTTGCTTTACCGCCAAAGCCTTCCGCGGTTCCTAATCCTGGTAATGTAATTTCATGTTCTAGCGTTCCGTTTAAATCATGCTGGTACACATGTGTTGCTACGTCTTTTAAATAACTGACAAATAATTTTCCGCCACAAGTACTCGCGCTTTCCATAAACTCTGGTTTTTCGGCAATCACAGTTTTCCAATTTGCTTTTGCAGAATTTTTTGGATCAACTAAAACTACATGTTGATTTGATGCACCATCATTTGTTTTCACTAATAATTTATCTCCAACATTATCAATCACTCCATAATCATAATCAAAGCCTTTAAATAATAAAGTGAATTTACTATTTGGTACGCTTAAGTCTTTACAGAATAATTCATTGCCAGACGTTCCAGCGCTTGTGTATAAAATTAAAAAGCGTTCGTCTTCTGTAACTCCTGCATTTAAATATAATAAGGGGTGTTGTTTGTCTTCATATACCAATTCATCTTTCGATTGATTATCGCCTAATTTGTGATAGTATACTTTATGATATTCGTTTACATTTGAAAATTCTTTTCCTTTAACAGGGGCATCGTAACGGCTATAATAAAAACCATTGCCTTTCCATGAAGCTCCACTAAACTTTACCCATTCTAATTTATCTTCTAAGGTTTTTTGAGTAGCTATTTCCATCACATACACCGTTTCCCAATCGCTACCAGATTGATTGATGGCATAAGCCACATATTTATTGTCGTTGGAAAAACCCATTAAACTCATAGCTGCGGTTCCATCTGCCGACAATTTATTAGGATCAATAAACACTTTAGGTTCATCTTTTCCTTTTTGAAAATATAAGACACTTTGGTTTTGCAAACCATCATTTTTATAAAAGAAAGTAAACTCTCCTACTTTAAATGGCGAACTATATTTAGGGAAATTAATTAACTCTTCGATGCGTTTTCCTAATTGCTTACGGAACGGAATTTTAGATAAATATCCTTCCGTTACTTTACGCTGTTCTTCCACCCAATGTTTGGTGTTTTCAGCTGTGTCGTTCTCTAACCAACGGTAAGGATCTTCCACCTTAGTTCCAAAGTAATCATCTACTTGTGCAACTTTTTCTGTTTTTGGATAGTTCAATTTTTCTTGCACGACTTCTGTTTTTTTGTCATTACAAGAAGCTAATATAATGGCTGCATTTAAGGCAATGATGATTTTGCGTTTTATCATGGTGTTTTAATTTATGATCAAATGTAATTTATTGTTACAATATAAAACAGAGTTATATAATCGGATTAAGCCGTTTATAAATTAAAATACCCAAAGAAAAATTTCTTTGGGTATTTATTGTTGTTTACACCTGTCAGGTTTATAGCAAACCAACCTAATTAGTTTAGTAATAATAAATAGTTTTTACTTGTAACGTATAACAAATTTTTAAAAAATTTGTTATACGTTACTTTTTTGACATTTTACAAAAATTAATACTAACCCCTAAAAACAAAAACACATGAAAAAACTTTTACTCATTTCTATTTTTGCAATTGCAATTACTACAAAAGCCTCAGCATTTAGAGATACACTGCAAATTAATAATAATTCAGGAATATCTGCTTATTGCCAGCACTGGACAAACGGATACCCTTCTGGTGTTCAAATTACAACCTATACTTGTAATTTTAAGGGAATTGTGTTTTTTGGGGGGGGGAGTCGTTTTATGGTTAATACAACTCTTTTCCAAGTACTATCAGTGGTCAGTTTTTTCAATATAAAGTTTTGTCAACAGATGTTCCAAGTTTTATTGTAACCGTTTCTGCTTTTACTACCACCCTAACAGCATTAACTGTTTATGTTAATAATACAACAACAGGAATAACTGAAAAAACAAAAACAAATAACCTATTTCAAAAACTTACGGTTGCTGGCTTAAAAACAGCGAACCTTAATGTTTACAACCAACTAGGTAGCCTTGTAAAACAACAAGCTTTTGATAATGAAACCATTGCATTAAACATTGCTGATTTACCTCAGGGTGTTTATATGGTTGAAGTATTGACAGATGGCAAGAAGATTGTAAGTAAATTGGTGAAGGAGTAATGATTTCGATTAAAGACAGTGATTTTGCCAATCCAAAACAATTAATAACTCAAACGGTACCTGGAATTTTTGCAATGATTCCGTTTACCTATATATTAATTATTTTTATCCCTTCACTTAAAGTATTGTCTGAGAATAATTTTGAGTTGATTATTTCGGCTTATCTGTTTTTTTCTATCTTATTAGGTGCACTAATCAATGAAATCGGATCATGGATAGAAGGTTCATATGATACAAAAATTTCAACAAAAACCGAATGGGATAAATACCTGCTTCAGCCTAAAAACGATTTAATTATTCACTCTGTAATCAGTTCTGTTGTACTACGATTAAAATTCAACATAAATATGTTAGTTTCAATTGTATTATTTGAAATAGGATTAATCTCAATTGCCATAATAAAAAAAGAGAATCTTTTTTTTACCATATTTACAATATTCTTATCAAGCCTACTAATTATTTTTCTTTATAAAACAGGTAAGGATATGGCAGAAGGACTTCATGATTATAGAACAATTTTAAACGAAAAAAACAAAACTCCTTCATTACCCTTAGTATTTCAAAGAAGATGTTGCTGCAATCGGCAGCGTTAATAAAAAACCGTAGCTCATCACTACGGTTTTTTGTTTTTAGAACAACATCTCCCGCCCTTCGGGCACCCTCTTCAAAGAGGGAAAAGGGAAAACTATTTCAAACTACCAATCATATCTTCAGGACGAACCCATTGATCAAATTGTTCGTTCGTCACATAGCCTAATTCAATTGCTGCTTCACGCAAGGTTTTATTTCCTTTGTGTGCTGTCTTCGCAATTTTAGCCGCTTTTTCGTAACCAATATGCGTGTTTAATGCTGTTACCAACATTAACGAATTCTCTAAATGTTTTTTAATTTCTGGTAAGTTTGCTGTAATACCATCGCTACATTTCTCTGTAAACGATACACAAGCGTCACCAATTAAACGAGCAGATTGCAGAACGTTAGCTGCAATTAATGGTTTAAATACATTTAATTCAAAATGTCCGTTTAATCCACCTACCGTAGCCGCTACATCGTTTCCAATCACTTGAGCGCAAACCATCGTTAATGCTTCTGGTTGAGTAGGGTTTACTTTTCCTGGCATAATAGAAGATCCTGGTTCGTTATCAGGAATCACAATCTCCCCTATTCCACAACGTGGACCAGAAGATAACATACGGATATCATTTGCTATTTTAAATAAAGCAACTGCACTGCGTTTTAAAGCACCGCTTAATTCAATCATCGCATCGTGTGCTGCTAATGCCTCAAATTTGTTTGTCGCCGTAACAAAAGGTAAACCAGTTAATTCAGCAATTTTTTTAGCTACTAATACATCATATCCTTTTGGTGTGTTTAATCCTGTTCCAACCGCTGTACCACCTAAAGCTAATTCTTTTACCGCTTCTAACGCATTTTTTAAAGCACGAATACTCATGTTAATTTGTTGCACATATCCGCTAAACTCTTGTCCTAACGACAATGGCGTTGCATCCATAAAGTGAGTACGGCCCGTTTTAATAATACCTTCAAACTCTTTTACTTTTTTAGCTAAAGAATCACGTAATTTTTCCATTCCTGGAATCGTGATTTCTACTACTTGCTTGTATGCTGCAATGTGCATTGCTGTTGGATACGTATCGTTTGATGATTGTGATTTATTCACATCATCATTTGGATGTAATACTTTTGGCTCATCAGTTAAATTACCACCTTGCATCACGTGAGCACGGTAAGCAATTACTTCGTTTGCATTCATGTTACTTTGTGTACCCGAACCTGTTTGCCAAATTACTAATGGAAACTGATCATCTAATTTCTTAGCTAAAATTTCATCGCAAGCTTTTGCAATTAAATCGCATTTTTCTTTTGATAAAACGCCTAATTCGCAGTTAGCTAAAGCAGCTGCTTTTTTAAGGTAACCAAAAGCATATATAATTTCCTTTGGCATGCTAGCTTCAGGACCAATTTTAAAATTATTACGTGAGCGTTCTGTTTGTGCTCCCCAATATTTGTCAGCAGGTACTTTTACCTCGCCCATTGTGTCTGTTTCAATTCTGTATTCCATAGTGGTTTGTTTTTTAGATGGACGAATTTAGTAAAAATGTTGGTTAGTAATAGATAAAAACTAAATGATTTTGGTTAGTGAATTTATAGTGTTTCAAAAATAATTGCAGAAAACTCATCCTAAAACTTATACCAATTTTCATTTCTTGTATTATGATGTATGAACATAAAAATAATTAATGAAAAACATTACTCCGTGCATTACACAATGTATAACGGTGAAGATTTTTTAGTAGGAACCATCAATCATAAAGGAAATATATACGTTTATGAAGATGTCTTATTTGATAATATTAATCCAATTAACGCCATATCCTCTTTTGAGCGCTTGAAAAATTTGATAAGTAAATACTACAGTACTAAAGATAGCGTTGGGAAAATTGAAGAAAAACATCCCTATTTGTTTTAATTTTAGAAATAAATTTTGCTGTATTAAAAATAGTATTTACATTTGTAGACTGATTAGTCAATCAATGTTTTGGATAAAAAAGAAGAAATATTAAAAACGGCCCTCAAATTATTTGTAGAATTTGGGTTTCACGCTACTCCTACCAGCAAAATAGCGAAGGAAGCAGGTGTTGCTAATGGAACGTTGTTTCACTATTACAAAACCAAGGATGAGCTCATTTTGGCGTTATATGCGCATACTAAATCTCGTTTAACGGAATACATGTACGCTAATGCTAGTAAAGATGAATCGTTGGAATTAGTATTCAAATCTATTTACACAAACACGATAGAGTGGGCTCAGGAAAATAAGGCGGAATTTTACTTTATTCAGCAGTTTTCTACCTCGCCATTTTATGGTTTAATTTCTCCTGAAGAAATTACCAAACAAGCCAAACCACATTTAGATTTCTTGCAGGATGGTATTAAGGCAGCTGTGATAAAACCAATGCCTGTTGATTTGCTTTATACACTTATTAACAGCCATATTACTGGTATCAATCAATACTTATCGTCTCAAGAGTTTTCAACAGCTAAACAAAAGAAAATCATTAATGAATCATTCCAACTGTTATGGGATATGATCACCTAAAAAAATTTACTTTTTCAATAGACTGATTAGTCAATCAAAATAAATCAATAATAAACAAATAAATTAAAATCATGGAAAAAAAAGTAGTGTTAATAACTGGAGCATCTTCTGGAATTGGAAAAGAAACTGCCAAACTTTTAGTGGAAAACGGAGACATTGTTTATGGTGCTGCACGTCGACTAGATAAAATGAATGACCTAAAAGAAGCTGGAATAAAATTATTGGAAATGGATGTAACCAATGATGATTCAATGGTTAAGGGTATTCAAAAAATTATAGAAACCGAAAAGCGTATTGATGTATTGGTGAACAATGCTGGCTATGGTTCTTTTGGTGCCCTGGAAGATGTTCCTCTTTCGGAAGCCAAGTACCAATTTGAAGTTAACATTTTTGGACTTGCTCGTTTGACACAATTAGTTCTTCCACACATGCGAAAAGAACAGTCAGGGAAAATCGTCAACATTTCATCTATGGGTGGAAAATTTGGTGAGCCTCATGGTGCTTGGTATCATGCCACCAAATTTGCAGTGGAAGGATTAAGCGATAGTTTAAGAATGGAATTGAAACAGTTTAATATTGATGTGGTTATTATTGAACCAGGAGCCATCAAATCTGAATGGGGAGGAATAGCGAAAGAAAACCTTTTAAAAGTATCAGGAAATACAGCCTATAAAAACCTAGCTACAAAACACGCCACTTTAATAGATGAAACTTATAAACGTGTTGGATCGGAGCCAATAGTGATTGCTAAAACAATTGCCAAGGCAATTAACTCAAACAATCCTAAAACAAGATATGCTGTTGGAGGAGGAGCAAAGCTTCTATTATTTATGAGGAGCATTTTATCCGACAAACTATTTGACAAGATCTTCTTGAGTCAATTGAAATAAAGATAGATTAAACCAATCTTAAAAAGCCTCTCCAAATTGGAGGGGCTTTTTTGTTTTCTAAATTCCTTAAAAATAGAAACGGTTTCACGTGGAACCAAAATGCTTTTACCTTTTCTGAAAGAGGACTAACCTAATTTAAGAAATACTATTAGCTATCTTCTCTTAATTTGATAAACAATTAAGCCGTGTAACTGTTTTGTTTTGTGTTTGTGCTATATTTTAGAGCGATTCGGATGGAAACCACAAAGACACAGAATAGAAATGCTATCAATTTGTTCAATTAGCTATTGTAACAGCGGGTTACACTCGAAAATGGTTGTCACAACATATTTGTCAAAATTCTAGGGTCATGGGGGACTTATTGCCTTTGATTAAAATCAACCAAAATAGAACTGCATTTTCACGAAATACATCATCAAACGATTAGTAATTACTTCCTTAACTCCTTTGATGCAAATATTGTAGGAAGTTTACAGTTTATCTTTCTAGGTTAAATACTATGTTTACAATACCAAGAGAATTCTTTTACCATACTAATATAAAAACAGCAGAATGGGGAGCTTATATTCCAAGGATGAAAAGCACACCAATAAAACGGAGATACTGTTTTGTGGGCCACATTGTTTTGCAGACATGAAAACCCAAAAGAATTTAAGAGTGCTTTCGGCTTTGACGGCAAAAAAGTTAAGACTAAAAGACAGCTTCAGTTAAGAATTACATAAAGAATAGGTTTCATATGGAACTAAATTAAAGATTATAAAACACACAGTTCAAAAAAAAAAATGAAGAAGTATAAAAAAAAGCCCCAGTAAGAAATCACTACTGGGGCTTTTATGTTTCACGTGAACCCTACATATGTTTAAATATATAAATAGTACTAGAGTAGGAACTAGAATCCTTTGCTTTAAGGTTAGACATTAATCCTATCCAGAAAGCCTTTACTAAATTCACAGTGCCTGTTTTACATTTTTCACTAAGCATCGATACATAGAAACTATCAAACTTCATTGGCTTAGTCTCAACTAATTTGAATCCGTCGTTTTCCAATAGAGATGTCATAGACTTTAAATCAAAATGATGAAGGTGACGAGGAACGTCATAAGCTGCCCAAAACTCTTTATAATATTGTGCGTCATAAGAAACATAATTTGGAACGGCTATAATTAAAACACCATCCTTTTTAAGCTTTGCTTTAAAGAAAGCTAAAGTCTCAGGCATGTCTGTTACGTGTTCTAACACATGCCATAAGGTAATGGCTTCTACTTGTTTTTCTTTTATATAAGTAGTAACATTATCCTTATTTGAATACACACTTAAGTCTTGGTCTGAAGCAATCTTTCTCGCACTATCATCAGGCTCCATTCCAATCGTATTCCAACCAGCTTCTTTACATGCAGCTAAAAACATTCCTGTGCCACAACCGTAATCCAAAATAGTTCCACGTGAAACATAAGAAGAAACTAATTGAATCTTCTTTTTAAGCGTATGATTTCTTACAATATGGTATAGTTTATTAACTATACCTTTCTTTGTGTTAGTATGAGAAACATATTCTTCCGCTTTATAATAATCACCCAAAACCAAATCCGTTGGGCGAGGGTTAGTAAATTTAAACCCACACATCTTACAAGAAACAATGTTGAAATTATCCTTACTTACTGTATGGTCTTTACAAACTAAAAAAGGCTCAAACTGATTTGAGCCACACACTAAACATTTTTCTATAGTTAACATATTTAATTCTAATTGTTCCACGTGGAACGTTTATATTTATCTTCCTAGATGCACTAATAAAACAGAAATATCTGCCGGGTTAATTCCTGAAATACGACTTGCTTGACCAATAGTTGTTGGGCGTAATTTTGTCCATTTATCTCTAGCTTCTAAAGACAAACTTGCAACTGCTTTAAAGTCAAAGTCTGGCTTAATTTTATAGTTATCTAATTTGGCAACCTTCTCTGCATTCTCTTTTTCTCTTTCAATATAGCCCTCGTACTTCATTAAAATCTCGGCTTGCATCATGGTGTCGGCATCCATACCAGCAACGGTGTTTTTTAAATCTGTGCAATTTTTAGCTAAATCAATAATCGAAACATCAGGACGAGACAACACATTGAAGTACCTAATTTTTTGAGTTAAAGGGGCAGAGTTAATGCTCTCCAAATAAGCGTTTGTTTCTTCTGGTTCAGCACTTGTATTCTTAAAGTACTTAATTAAGTTTTCGTAGTTCTTAATCTTGTCCGAAACACGACTCATTCTTTCATCACTAGCCAAACCAATAGAGTGGGATAGAGGTGTTAATCGAACATCCGCATTATCTTGTCGTAATAACAAACGGTACTCAGAACGAGAGGTAAACATACGATAAGGTTCATCTGTTCCTTTAGTTACTAAATCATCTATTAAAACTCCAATGTATGCTTCATGACGTTTTAAGATTAATGGATCTTTTTCATTGATTTTTAAGTGTGCATTAATGCCTGCCATTTGACCCTGACAAGCAGCTTCTTCATAACCTGTTGTTCCATTAATTTGTCCCGCGAAATATAAACCTTCCACTAACTTCGTTTCCAAAGTTAATTGTAATTGAGTAGGTGGAAAATAATCGTACTCTATAGCATAACCTGGACGGAACATTTTAGCGTTCTCAAATCCTGGAATTAATTTTAATGCTTTTTGCTGTACGTCAACCGGAAGCGATGTTGAAAATCCATTCACATAGATTTCAACCGTATCCCAACCTTCTGGTTCTACAAATAATTGATGTCTATCACGCTCTGAGAAGCGTGTAATTTTATCTTCAATACTTGGACAATATCTAGGGCCTAAACCTTGAATACGTCCTGAGTACATGGGTGACTTTTCGAAACCTGTTCTTAAAATATCATGAACGTCTTGATTCGTATAAGTAATATGACAAGGAACTTGTTTTTTTACTGGGCGTCCATCATTAGAAATAAAAGGAGAAGTATTATCTAAATACGAAAATTTGTCAATAGCCACATCTCCTTCTTGTTCTTCCATTTTAGAATAATCTAAAGAACGTCCGTCAATACGAGGAGGTGTTCCTGTTTTCATTCTTCCATTTTCGAACCCCAACTTAACTAATTGTTCTGTAATTCCATAAGAAGCAGATTCGCCACTACGGCCACCACCAATTTGTTTTTCGCCTAAATGAATTAATCCGTTTAAGAATGTTCCATTGGTTAATACAACGGCCTTAGCTTTAAATTCCAAGCCCATTCCTGTAATAACACCTTCAACACGCTTACCGTCTTTAGAAACGATTAATTCGCGACACATGTCTTGCCAGAAATCAACGTTAGGCGTTTGCTCTAACATTTCTCTCCAGGTTTGGGCAAATAACATTCTATCGTTTTGTGTTCTTGGACTCCACATCGCAGGTCCTTTTGAACGATTCAACATTCGGAACTGAATAGCAGACTTGTCAGAAACAATTCCACTATAGCCTCCTAAGGCATCAATTTCACGAACAATTTGACCTTTTGCAATACCACCCATAGCTGGGTTACAGCTCATTTGAGCAATGGTCTGCATATTCATGGTAAGCAACAACACTTTAGAGCCCATATTAGCAGCAGCAGCAGCAGCCTCGCAACCTGCGTGACCTGCACCAACTACTATAATATCATATTGTGAATTCAATGGAAAAGAAGTGAGATTAAAGAAGTAAGATTAAAGATTTAGGAACCGTAAAAACAATCTTTAATCTTCTGTCTTACTTCTTAAATACTATAATTAGATCATGTTTAATTTAGCTAATAATTCGTCGCGGTAAGAACCACCAATTGGAATTACTTTTTTGTTTTCTTCTAATACAACTGTTTGATTTTCAATAGTTTGTATTTTGTCGATACGAGCAATAAAAGAACGGTGAACACGGATAAAATCTCCGTTGTCCAATTTTTTTTCGATGTCTTTCATTGTTGAATGAATGGTGTATCGCGTGTATTGAGTATTTAATACTACATAATCTTTCAAAGCCTCAACATAAAAAATATCTTTTAGGTTTACTTTTACTAAACGGCTATTTGATTTTACGAATAAAATATCTTTTGCCGCCTCGTCTTTATTTTCCACTAAAGAATATAAGAAATCACGTTCTTTTTGCACTTCAGTATCTTTCTTATGCTTGTATAAAGCCATTTCAATCGTTGAGTGTAAATCAATTTCTTTGAATGGTTTTAAAATATATCCGTAAGGCTCTGTAATTTTAGCTTTTGCTAAAGTGCTCTCGTCGGCATAAGCCGTTAAAAAGATAACAGGGATGTTATAGTCCTTTTTAATGGTTTCAGCCACGTCAATACCCGTCATTGGCCCTTTAATCATAATATCCATCAACACAATGTTTGGCTCTAGATCAACAATGTTTTTAATGGCATCTGCGCCATTATTACTAATGCCCAAAACATTATATCCTAACTTTTTTAAGCTATTTTGAATGTCTTTTGCAACGATGCTCTCGTCTTCTACAATGTAAACGTTGATGTTATTATTCTCCATTTTCTATTTATTAAATTCTATACTAAAAATTGTTCCTTTACTTCTATTTAATTTAAGTACGCCGCTAATCTGCTCTACAAGCGTATCTACAAGCTGTAGACCTAGCGTTTGTGTATTTTTTATATCGACATTTTCTGGAATTCCAATACCATTATCTCCAACTTCAATTTTCACTTTATTTTTATCGACCCTCAAAGTTACAAAGATTATTCCATCTCTATTATCAGGAAATGCATATTTTAATGAATTTGATATAATTTCGTTGATAATTAGTCCGCAAGGTATTGATGCATCAAGGCTTAGCATCAATTCGTCGAGGGTTAAAATTAATTTTATTTTTTTGATATTAGTGGAGGAGGTATGAACCGGGTTTTTAGACAAAGTGGTAACATATTCCGAAAAGTTAACCGACTCAAAGTTCTTTGTTTGATACAAACTTTCGTGAATAAAAGCCATCGATTTAATACGATTTTGACACTCTTTTAAGAGGTTTAAAGCGTAAGAATCTCTTACATAAGATGATTGAAGGTTTAATATACTAGAAATTACCTGCATGTTGTTTTTTACACGATGGTGAACCTCTTTTAAAAGTACATCTTTTTCTTTTAATGATTGAGTGATTTTTTCTTCATTGATTTTGTTTTCGGTAATATCAAAACCAATTCCAGATATTTCAATAACGTTGTTATTCGTGTCCTTAATTGGATACAATAATATTTGACGAATAATTTTTTTACCCGATCGTTGTGTTCTTTCCGAAATAAATTCCACTTGTTTTCCTTGAAACGCTTGCTCATATTTTTCATCCCAGACAGAATGATATTCGGATGTTTTATTGCTTCTCATGCTCTTACCAATTTCGGGATAATAACCATATAAATCGAAAATAGAATTAGCATAATTTTGATTGAAAGACGACAATTTTAAATCCTTACTGATAGTCCACATGAGTTGATCACCACTCTCAAAAATAGCTTTTAATTTAGCCGATTGTTCTAAAATTTTATTTTCGTTTTCAATACGTTCTGTTATATTTTGTGCAATAACCGACACTTCCACCACTTCATTATTTAAAAAGATAGGATAAAGATACACCTCTCGATAAACATCAGTATTATTACTATTACTCTTGTGAACAAAAACATGAGGCTTGCCCTGTAACACAAGCTTGTACTTATCAACCCAAAAGGCCTTTTTATCTTTGTTTTGAATAGTATCTAAAACCGAAATAGATATATTTTGCTCGAGCTTATTTTTAGTAACATTACTTTTAACTAGGTTTAAATAATTTTTATTGTAGGATGTTAATTCTAGCTTTTTATTGACTGTCCAAATTAAATGATCTCCACTTTCAAAAATAGCTTTTAGTTTGGCCGATTGTTCAATAATTTGTTTTTCGAATCGTTTATTCTCAGTGATATCATGCGCCAAACAAGCCACTTCAACAATTTCATTATTAGCGTTTCTAATCGGATTTAAAAATATTTCGTTATAAATAATATTTCCATCTGGGCTAATTTGTTGTTTTTCGAGTTTTAAAGAATTACCAAAAAACACTTTTTTATATAAATTATACCAATAAGATTTGTACTCCGCTTGTTTTCGCTTGTGTAAATACGTATGAAGTTGTGTATTTAATATAGGTTCTGCTTTATTGTATAGTTTAAATACGTTACTGAAATTTTTATTAAAAGATGTTGCTTTAAACTCTTTGTCAACTGTCCAAATTAAATGCGACGAACTTTCAAAAATTGAATTTAATTTTGCGGCTTGATTAATGGATTGGTCTTGTAAATATCTTAATTCTGTAACATCGTTTGATATACACGAAATTTCTTCTACTTCTCCATTCCTTAAAATGGGATGAATAAAAATTTGTCGATATAATTTATTTCCTTTAGAGTCTAGTTGTTCGGTAGTAAACTCTATACTAGTGGCTTTTTTAAATACTTCATCATATTTAGTAATCCACCATTGATGATATTCTTTACCTGCTCTCGTTTTTTGAGGCTTGTATATTTTTTTGTCTAACGTAGGTTTAACCTTATACACATTAAACATCGCATCAGAAAAGTTTTGATTGAACGATGTAAAGAAATAGTTTTTATCAACTGTCCATATTAATTGAGTGCCACTTTCAAAAATAGCCTGTAGTTTGGCTGATTGTTCAATAATTTTTTGTTCAGCTAATCTTCTTTCGGTAGTGTTTTGTCCTATAATTGCTATTTCAGAAATTTCACCTTTACTATTTCGGATAGGATGTAAAAATATTTCTCTGTAGTATGTTTTTCCTTTATAGCTTGTGTCTTTTATTTCAAAAAATCAACTTTATTATCTTTTTTATTTTTAAAAATATCTTTGTATTTATTTACCCAAAAGGCAATATTTATCTGATTTTTAACTTTCGAATGAATATCAGTAATATTTTCTCCGGTACTTAAATTATGATCGAATAATAACTTAATATAATCTCCGTAATTTTTATTAAACGATGTTATTTTCAAATTACTATCAACGGTCCAAATTAAGTGAGATGTGTTATTAAAAATAGCCTCATACTTTGTGGTTTGTGTAACCAGTTCATGTTGAATTTTTTGACGATAATTAATTTCTTCTTTTAATTTCTTATTAGATTCTTCGGCAACTTCAGCTCTAAATTTTTCTCTTTGTAATTTTTTTCTGCTGAGATATTTGTAATAGTAGTTTGAACAACTTTTCTTCCATTATAAACAAAAGGAACTGTTTTTAATTCAACATCAATAAAATTACCTTTAGTTGTTATAACTTTATACGATAAATCAGAAAGTTCTTCTCCTTTAACTGCTCGTTGTATTCTTTCAATACCCCGTTGCCTTTGCTCAGGCACAATAAAATCAACTAAATTTTTTCCTACTAATTTCTTAGGATCTTTAATTTCTAAAATATTAGCTGCAGTTCGGTTAGCATAAATACAATAACCTTCATGAATAAAAATTCCTATAGGCGATGTATCCAATAAATTTTTATAACCACTCCATCTTTGTTCTAAATCTAATTGAGCTGTTTTTTCTTTAGTAATATCTCTACTAATACCTAAAACAAATTTAATCTTTCCCGATTCGTCATAAATGGGAGAGTAATTATCTTCTAACCAGATTTGTTTTCCTGATTTTGTTTTATATTCAAAAGAGGCGCTTGTATGTTTTAAGGTATTATTTTTTTGCTTTTTACTAATAATCGTTTCAAAATTTTTATAACCTTTTTTATCTACAACTATTTTACTTCCTAAATTTCCGTCTTTGTAAAAATCTTGGGGAGTGTATCCTAATATTTTTTTAATAGATGGGCTTATGTAAATATATTTTGGTTTAGGATGATAAGTGTAGAAAAATATTAAATCATTAGCGTTTTGGGTAATCTGTTCTAAATTTTGTTTAGCTTCAAATAACTCATCTCTAAATTTTACTTGCTCCGAAATGTCTGTAAAGATGGTTTGAATGGCTTTTTGTCCATTAAAAATAATAGCATTAGATTTTACTTCTAAGTCAATGATTTCATTTTTAGCATTTCTAATTTTTAATTCAAAAGGTTCAAAATGTTCGCCATTTAATATCTTAATATTGTTTTCCTTGATGCGTTTGTGGTATTCTGGTAATAAGAAATCGAAAATAGAATGATTGTAAATTGTTTTTTTTAACTCTTTTGTAGTTTTAAAAACCTTTAAAGCAATTTTATTTAGAAAAAGGATTTTATTAGAATTAAAAACAACAACTCCAATGGGTAAGTTTTCTAATACGGATATTAAAGTGTTATCACTTGCAGTACTAAGTTTATTAGTTGCAAGCGATTGAGAGGAAGTGCTTTTATTCTTCGTCTTTTTTATCATCTTTAATTTTATCCTTATCCAGTAAAATGGTTTTATCTGGTTTTTTATTATAAATAGACGAATAGTCTCTTAAACTCTCTTCGTAAGTTGGGGTTACCTTTACTCCTTGAAATTTAACTTCGATATCATTTTCGTAAAAAATAGTTAGGTAATTAAATCCAGCTTCGTCATAAAATTTCCAATCATTTTGCTTCATTCCACCAGTGTATTTTCCTTGAGTCATCTTGCGCCCATTTTCATAATACCAAGTATGTTGTCCGTCTTCATCTCCATTTAAAAATCTACCTTCAAAACGCAACTTTTCTTTTGGCATGTAATAACGTTTCCATAAACTATCTGGTCTGTCGTTCACATATCTACCTATTTCTTTATATTCAGGAGTTTCATAAACCCACAAACCTTCCTGCATATCATCAATAAATTCTCCTTTAGTAATAATTTTTCCATCTTCGGTATATTCTGTCATGATACCGTCGCGTTTATTATCAATATAAAATTCCTGGCGCATTAAAGCTCCATTTTCATAATACCAATTCCATTCGCCTTGAGCTCTACCTTTTTTATCATATTTACCCTTTTGTTCAATTTGTTTGTTAGGGTAATAAAAAATCCATTCTCCAATACGTTTGTCGTTAGCATATAAACCTTTTCCTCTAAATTCTCCGGAGTTGTGAAATTCGGTCCAAATACCAATTCTATTTCGCATACTATCCACAGCACCGTAATCAGTTTTAATACCTTCTAAATAAATAATTGCTGAATCTGGAACTGGTCTGTTTCTACAAACATATTTTTTAATCATTACATCACTTGTGTCATCTCTGGCAATTGGTAATGAATCGCACATATATTTTTGACGGTAATGGTAATGAGTTCCAACTGGCATGCCATTAATATAACCACCTTCATATTTCATGGTGCCATCATCATAATAATCTTTATATACATCAAGCTTAGCTAATTCTGGTGCGTTTTTTACTGGTTTACCATTATTAAATTTTTCAGTATTACTTAAATTTCCCTTTTTATCATATGTTTTCACATATCCATCCACTACATCATCTTTATATTTTTTTTCCTCCTTAAGTTTTCCATCTTCATAAAATTCTTTCCAAACGCCTTGTTTTTTACCATTTTCATCTTTACGATTTAAACGATCTACACTTGCTAAAACTCCGCCTTGGTATTTCATAATCGAAATAATAACTGAGTCTTCAGAAAATTCATAAGCATAACCATCCGGTTTACCTTTTAAATAAGGCATTAATAATTTTGTTTTACCTGATGGATAATACGTAAATGAATTTCCTTGTTTTATGTCGTTAATAAAGGCTTCTTTACTTGACACACGTTGATTAGTGTCATAATTAAACGTATAACCGTTTTTCTTACCTTCAATATAATTAACTGATTTTGTAATTTTTCCTTTTTCAGAATAGAATTTCCAAACGCTATCTAACTGAAAATTTTTACGATTCCCTTCAATTTTTATATTACCATTCTTATAATAGTTTTTCCAATAACCATCCGCTTTGCCATCACGCATAGTTCCTTCAGATGATTTAGATCCATTATCGTACAAAAATGTATTATATCCGTTTGGATTTGTAGTTTGAGCAGATATTACAAAAAAAGTAGTATTAAGAATTAATACTAAAATAATTCTTTTATAGAAACATGAAAATTGAAAAACAATCCTATCCACAAGGTTAAAACTAAACCTCTAAGTTAAAATTTAAATTCGTATAATGAATATAATTATCAATGAATTATTAATAATTAACTGTATGATTTTTGTCGTAAAAAACTAAAAACTCTTCTTTACTTCCACTTGATTATTAATAATAAAATCTCCTTCTTTTTTACCATTTACAAAAACACCTTTTGATTTTACTTTATTATTTTCATAAAGTGCTACTTCGGCTTTTTCATTAATTTTAGAAATATCATCTACTTTTAATAATAAACCTCCGTTTTGATTATAATAACACCACTCCCCAACTTGTTCGCCATTTGAGAAGTTTTTCTTAAGAGCAATTATACCATTTTCATAATAAAATAGCCACTCACCCTCACGTTTATTATTTACATAATTACCCTGAGCTTTTACATTACCATTTTGGTAATACACTACGTGTTTACCATCTTCGTTTAAATTACCAGTACTTTGACTTTTAACTGTAAACGCTAAACATAAAAAAAATGCTGAAATGATAATAGTTTTCATAGTAGTAGATTTTATTGGTTATAATAAAAATAAAAAAACTACTACATGAATTTTAAAATCCAAATAAACTACCTAATCTTTTTCGCTTAAAGTCCAAATTTAGCCGATAACTCCAACATTTTATTAATTGGCTTTTTTGATTTTTCAATCATATCATCACTCATTAGTAATTCAGGTTGTTCGTATTTTAAGGTGTTATAAATTTTTTCTAAAGTATTTAATTTCATATACGGACAATCATTACAAGCGCAACTATTATTTGGAGGAGCTGGTATAAAAGTTTTACCAGGACTAGCTTTTTGCATTTGATGAATAATACCAGTTTCAGTTAACACAATAAATTCTTGTGCAGCTGATGTTTTACTATAGTTTAAAATAGCAGTTGTACTTCCAATAAAATGTGCATGTTCTAAAATAGCGGCTTCACACTCAGGATGTGCTAATATCAAAGCTTTTGGATGTTGAGCTTTTAGTTTAATTAATTTTTCTAAACTAAAAATTTCATGTACCATACAGCTACCATTCCATAATACCATATTACGGCCAGTCACTTTATTGATATACGCTCCTAAATTTTTATCTGGTGCAAATATTATTTTTTGATCTTTAGGAAACGACTCTACAATTTGAACAGCGTTTGTACTCGTAACAATCACATCTGAGAGCGCTTTAATATCTGCCGTACAGTTTACATAGGTTAACACCACATGATCAGGGTGAGCAGCCTTAAAAGCCGAAAATTCGTCAGGCGGACAAGAATCGGCTAAAGAACACCCTGCTTTTAAATCCGGAATCAAAACTTTTGTTTTTGGATTCAAAATTTTAGCGGTTTCTGCCATAAAATGTACACCAGCAAATAAAATGATGTCAGCAGTCGATTTTTCTGCTTGTTGAGCGAGGCCTAAACTGTCTCCAATATAGTCTGCAATATCCTGAATATCAGCATCTTGATAGTAGTGAGCAAGGATGATGGCGTTCTTAGTTTTCTTAAGATGCGAAATCTCTTTGAACAAATCAAGCGATGGATCAATTTTTTTTTCGAGGTAACCTTTTTCTAAATTCATTATAATAATATAATATTTTTTAAAATTTTAAATTATAGTTATAGTATATAGGCTGTTAATACTGTGTAAAAATAAGCTTTTGTTTACTAGGATTTATAGTAATTTACAGTCTATTAACAATTATTAAACCATCTTATTAATCATAATTGTTTGGTTTATAGATTAATGGGTAGTAATGAACAAAACGTTGAATTATAAAAATAGTTTAAAACTTCTGTAGGAATGATCATAATTTTATGTGTGTAAAACTGTACAAACAAACTAATAGTTTTTGAAAGTAAATTTTGTAGTATCAAAAAATAGCTTAAGTAAATTAGCTATTAACAAAACACTAATTAATTACCGAAACTTATTAACGATAAATTTAATTATACACAGTAATTTTGTTAATTAGCGTTATGTATAAATGACTCATTTTCAGCACCTGTTGTTATGAGTGTTAATTAACGTTGATTACAAACTATTAACAAAACTTTGATATGACAAAAATTGCTATAGGTAGCGACCACGCTGGCTTTGAACTAAAAGAAGTACTAATATCGTATTTAAAAACCAAAAATACCGAAGTAATTGATAAAGGTTGTTATAGTTTAGAGCGTGCTGATTATCCAGATGCAGCGCATGCCGTTGCAACGGCTGTTATTAATAATGAAGTTACTTTTGGTATATTAATGTGTGGCAGTGGCAATGGTATTAATATGAGTGCTAATAAACATAAAGGTATTAGAGCTGCTTTATGCTGGAATTCTGAAATTTCGGCGCTAGCGCGCCAGCATAATGATGCCAATATTTTAACCTTACCAGCAAGATATATAACTATTGAAGAAGCTAAAAAATGTGTGGATGCTTTTTTATCAGAGCAATTTGAAGGTGGAAGACATGCCGATAGAATTAAAAAAATTGACGCATGTTAACATCCATAAAACTATTTTTTAAAAAAGAAGCTGTATTAAACGGGTTCTTTTTTTTGTTTATAGGCTTTATCTTACTTCAACGTCTGTTTTTGTTTTTAACCGTTAATCAAGATTGTATTGATAACGATCAAGTAGTGATGTGGTCGGGCGCTAAACATTTTTCGCAAGGCTTATTTTATGTTCCAAGATATTATGGGCAAGATTATAATACGATGATGGAAGGTTTGTTTGCGGCTCCATTAATAAAGTTAGGAGTAAGTGTTTATTATGCTGTGCCAATTGCTACACATCTTATTTTCTTAACTCCTTTTTTATTTACCGCATTTTATTTATTTAATAAACAAAAAAAAGAACAAGCTATTTTAGTATTAGCTATTTTGTTGTGTTTGCCTGTAGGCTTTGATATTATGACGTCTATTCCAAGAGGCTTTGTAACGGGATTATTTTTTACAAGCCTGTTTGTTGTAAGTTTATTTAACCCTAAAAATTATCGATTTATTTTAATTAATACGTTTTTGGCTTATGTCGGATACTTAGTGAGTCAAAATTCGGTCACAGTAAGCGCGCCGTTTTTGTTTTATCTATTCTTAATTAATTATAAGGATAAAAAGTATTACATCTATTCTGTTATTGGAATTTTGCTAGGCCTGCCTATTGATTATGTATTAAATCATTTTTATAAAGCAAACCCTAATTATGTATTATACGGACTTACTAATGAGTATTCACTAGATTATTTTAAAGACGCCATTCTTAATTTAGATAAGCGATTTGCTCATATTGGTTTTTTTGTAGAAGAGACAAGTGTGATTGTTTTATTAACCTTTATAAGTTTAGGCGTTTTACTATTTAAGAAAAATAAAAAATTGCTTTTATCGTATCTTCTTTTTTTAGTCATCATTTTAGTTTCGTTTTCTTCAAGTAAAGTCAACGATGGTATTCTTTGGCCGTTTTATTCATATAGCCGAATGTATTTAGGTTTTCCAATAATTATATTTTTAATGATTATAAACCTTGATATAGATTTTAAAAAGGTGATGTGGTTTGTAATACCTATTGTTTTAGTGTTTACTTTATTTAAAGAAGTAACATTTAAAACAAATTTAGCCTATCATGTTCAGGAAAAAATGTGGGGCCATGTTCATTTAAATACCCTAAAAGAAATAATTGAAGCGGTTGATATCACCAAACGAATTTGTGCGGAACAAGGCGTAAATGATTTTGTGATTGTAAACTGCGCTTGGCACGACGATGAAATTAATTATGCTGGCCCCGCTATTTATGATGATTTCCCAAACACCTTTAAGCCGTCCTTTGAACGAAGAACCTGGCGAATTTTAGAAGAGAAAGTTAACATCCACGATAAATTTGTGATTTATACAGGTGATTATAATTACGATAAACTTATTTTGGAACAATATAAGGACGTAGACATCACTAAAATTAACGATTACGGTGTTTTTTTAATTAAAAACAATAAGCGTACAACCGTTGATTTTATAAAGCACATTAAAGGATTAACCGACGGCTTTTAATTATCGATTTAACAATTTAGTAACATTGAGTTTAAGTAAACCTAATATTAAGGTGATTATTTCGCAACCGTTAATATTAAATTTACATGAAAAACACTTTATCTTTACTTATTATTTCTGTTTTGTTTACACTACAGGCTTTTTCTCAAGAAACAACACCAGTTTCTAACGATTCCTTATTAAAATACTTAACAGATTTAAGGAAGGAAGTGCAGGAGCTGAAAAAACCTAAAAGCAAAACAACTCCATTTTTTAATTATAAAGCAGGTTTGGGGTTTGCAACACCAGATAGTTCGTATTCTATAAATATCAGATTTAGAATGCAAAATCGATTTTTAATGAACACTAAAGACGAGGAGCATTTGGAAACAGGAAGCTGGGAAGCACGCGTGAGAAGATGTCGTTTAAGTTTTGCGGGGCACGTAGTAAATCCGAAATGGAACTATTATTTACAGTTGTCGTTTTCGAGAGGAGACATGGACTGGAGCGATGCGGATGCATCCACTCAAAACACTAGCCCGAACGTGGTAAGAGATGCAATGATTTTTTATAAACCAATAAAAAATTTACAATTTGCTTTAGGACAAGGAAAATTGCCAGGAAACAGACAGCGTGTAGTTTCTTCAGGCTCTCTTCAATTTTATGATAGATCAATTGTAAATGCAAATTTTACTCCTGATCGTGATTTTGGTTTTTTCGTAAACTATACAGCTCATTTAGGAAAGACATTTACAGTTTTAACCAAATTAGCAGCTACAAGTGGAGAAGGAAGAAACTCTGTTAGTAGTAATACGGGTTTAGCTTATACAGGAAGAATAGAATTATTACCTTTAGGTGCCTTTTCTGATGGTGGTGACTATTATGAAGGAGATTTAGCTAGAGAACCAAAACCAAAAATTTCAATTGCAGGAGGATATCATTTTAATGATTTGGCAGTTAGAACAGCCGGTCAATTAGGGAAAGACTTATTAGCAACAAGAAGTTTTAATGTATACATGGCTGACTTTTTATTCAAATATAAAGGTATTGCTTTAAGTAGCGAATATATCAGAAGAGATACGAATGGTTTGCCAACTGTTGTGGGTAGTGACGCAAAAAGCAGAACAATAGTTACCGGTGATGGAATAAATACACAGTTAAGTTATTGCTTTAAAAACATGTTCGAGGTGGCGTTACGTCACTCATTAGTTAGTCCGCACAACGATTTATTGTCAAAAGTTAGAGAAAATGAACAATATGGCTTAGGCGTTTCTAAATATTTAAATAAACACAAAGTGAAAGTTCAGGGAAACGTATTTTATAACAGAGAAAGAGATTTAAGTAAACAAGAGAACCACAACAGCTACTTTTTTGCGGTTTTTCAAATAGAATTAGGGATTTAACCATAAGAACTTAACATTAAGTTAACATTGCCAAAAAAACAAGACCTTACTTTTACAAAAAAACAAAAAAATGACAACGACCTTAATTATCTTTTTAGTAATATGCTTAGTGTTAGCATGTACTTTCGAATTCGTGAACGGCTTTCATGATACCGCTAATGCTGTAGCAACCGTAATTTATACTAATTCCATGAAACCAACCACGGCAGTGGTTTATAGCGGTATTTTAAACTTTGTGGGAGTAATGACGGGTGGAATTGCCGTTGCCATGGGTATTGTAAATTTATTACCAATGGAAGTATTGGTGGATAGCAATGTATACCATGGTATTGCGATGATTTTAGCCTTATTATTATCTGCTATTATTTGGAATTTAGGAACCTGGTGGTTTGGTTTACCAGCATCAAGTTCACATACGTTAATAGGTTCTATTATAGGTATTGGTTTAGCATTTTATTTTTTACCAGATAATGTTGGTGGAAGTGCTGTAAACTGGGATAAAGCAAAAGACACAGGTTTAGCTTTATTAATTTCGCCTTTAGCGGGTTTTACAGTAGCTATTTTAATGATGTTTATTTTTAAACGTTTAGTAAAAAATGAGATTATTTATAAAGAACCAATTCCTGGAAAAATGCCTCCTATTTGGATTCGTATGTTGTTATGGACAACTTGCGGTTTAGTAAGTTTTTTTCATGGTCAAAACGACGGACAAAAAGGAGTGGGTTTAGTAATGATGATTTTAATTGCCATTTTACCAGCAAGCTTTTCTTTAGATTCTGAGATTAACTTACAAAGTACGAATGCCAATGTGATGGTAATTAATAAAATTATTTCTACTACCGATACCACACAGTTTGGTAAAGAAGAATTTAAAAATTTTAATACGATAAAAAAACACGCCGAACATTTTGCTGTAGCAACCGCTGGAATAAATTATGCGGAAGGAGTAGCGGTTACAGAGCGTTTTGAATTAAGAAAGGACATCGTAAAAATTACAAAAAGCGCCGAAAAATTATTAAAAAGTGAAAATGTCGCGATTTCAAAAAACGACATTAACTCTTTAAAAACAGAAATTAAATCTGCTAAAAAATTAGTGGAGTATGCGCCATCTTGGGTTATCATTATGATTTCAGTTTCATTAGGTTTAGGAACCATGATCGGCTGGAAACGGATTGTAAAAACTATTGGTGAAAAAATTGGTAAGCAACACATGAGTTATGCTCAAGGTGCCTCAGCAGAAATTGTAGCTTCTATGGGTATTGGTGTAGCTTCTGCTTATGGTGTGCCGGTTAGTACAACACACATGTTGAGTTCAGGTATTATGGGAAGTATGGTTGCAAAAAAAGGATTGAAGAATTTACAACGTAAAACCATCACCAACATCTTTTTAGCTTGGGTATTAACCTTACCTGTAACCATGATTTTATCTGGAGCTTTATTTTTATTGTTCAGAGCAATATTATAGTTAGTTTAATTAAAGTGAAAACCCCCACAAACAATTTGTTTGTGGGGGTTTGTTTTTTATAAAGAATAAACTAAAACTCGCTGATATAGGATAACAACTCTTTATTCTCGCTAATCCAAATTACTAAACTATTATTACGAGGGGGCAATTCTAATTTTTGGCAAATACGAGAGCGATAATTCTCCACTGTTTTTTCTGACAAAAACAACAATTCTGAAATTTCTTTAGACGTTTTATTTTGACTTACTAGCTTAAGCGTTTTTAATTCAGCTTGGCTTAATGCTTTTAAGCCTTCTACTAATTGTTGTTTCTTCTTGTCTTCAATCGAAAGTTCGTTATGATAAGGCAACATAGCAGTACCAATATAGTTTTCACCATTCGCTACTGTATTTACACAGTCCATAATTTCATCTACGGCATTATCTTTTAAAATATAACCCATAGCTCCCGATAACATGGCATTTTTAATCATTTCCTTTTCCTGATACATGGTAAGGATGATGATTTTTGTAGTAGATTGTTCTTTAATAACACGCTTACAAACATCTAATCCATTTGCTTCAGGCATATTTATGTCTAAAATAGCGATGTCAGGTTTTTGTTTTAAAATACCGTCAATTGCTTCTGCTCCATTATGGCATTCAATAATTTTAACTTTTGGAAATGAGTGCTGCAATAAATCCATCAAACCTTTTCTAAAAATAGGATGATCATCTGCAATTAGTAATGTATTAATCTGGCTCATTTAGGCGCTGAATTTTAGTGTTAATTTAAAACTTTTATTTGTTTTATCTTCAAAATTAACACTTCCGTTAATAATTTTTGCCCGTTCTTTAATCGATAATAAGCCAAGTCCATCCTTTTGTTTGGATGACATGCCTATACCGTTATCTTGGTAAATGAGTATAAATTCACTGTTTTTTTCAGTAATGGATATTTTTAGTGCACTTGCCTTGGCATGCTTTATCGTATTGTTTGTACACTCTTGTAAAATGCGATAAATATGAGTTTTGTTTTGAAGAGATAATTCTTCTACCTTATCTGTTATATCAAAGCTACATTCGATTTTTGTTGAGGATTGAATATTTTCCATTAATCGAGCAACAGATCTTACTAATCCAATTTTTTCTAAGTACGAAGGATATAGGTTTTTGGAAATTTCTCTGGTTTGTTCAATAACTCTAGCGAGTTCAGTTTCTAATACTTTATCTTCAGAATCTTGTTTTAAAACAGTTATTTTTGATTTAATCATCGACAATGATTGGCCAATATCATCATGCAAGTCCATGGATATTCTTAAACGATCTTCTTCAATGTTTTCTATGAGTTGTCTGCTAAAAGAAGCTTGTTTTTCTCTAATTTTTTTCGAGTATAAATAGTAAACAGAACTGATAACCAAGATCAAAACGATGAGAGCAATACCAATAGATAGCCATTTAAAGAAACGTTCGTCTTGATGTTGTTGTTCTAGTAATAAGTTTTTAGATTTTTCTTTTTCCAACTCCACTTCTTTTTTCTGGACATTATATTTTAATTGCAGTTCTTGTAAAAGCTTACCGTTTAATGTTTTTTCAAGACTATCTTTAATGTTTTCGTAGGATAAGTAATAGTTTAAAGCAGATTGATGTTTTCCCTCAGAGTTCTCGATAGTATATAGTAAATAATTATAGGTTGCTTGGTTATTCAAGTTATTCGTTTTTACAAATAATGCTTTTGCTAAATCAAGAATTTTTTTTGCTTCGTTGTTTTTCTTTAAGCTTATTAACACTTCTGCTTTTCCAAGATAGCCTTCCGTTAATTCAGAATGTAATTCTGTTTTTTCTAAAATATTAATGGATGAATCAAGGTAAGCTAAAGCAAGTTCTGGTTTATTGGATCTATTAAACTCAGCTCCCATATTAATAAACGCTGCCGATAATTCTCTAGGATGATTATTTAAACGGGTATAATTAATAACATCATTAAAAATCTCTAAAGCTTCTTTTACGCGATTTTTCTTTACATAAATTAAACAAATATTAATTTGAATATGGCTAGCTAAATTTTTATCATTTTCTTTTTTAGCAGATTCTAAACCTTTTTCAAAATCAATTAACGCATCATCGGTTTGATTGGAATATAATTTAATTAATCCAAGATTGTTTCTAAACACAGATGGATAATGAGGTAAGCCGTGTGATTCAGAAAAGGCTAGGCCTTCTATGTATAATTCAGCAGCGGCTTGTAATTCATTTTTCGATTCTTTTATTATTCCTAGTAAGTTCAACAACTCCGCATGATTTTCAAAATCTTTAGTTTGTTTTGTTTCAATCAGTAAATTAAGAAAGTCTTGTTCGGCGCCTTCATTGATTCCTAATTCGTAATCAATAAAAATTAATCGAATGTTGGCTAATGTTTCAATGTGTTTATTTGAAAATGTTTGGGCTTTTGATTTTGATTTTTCAAAATAAAATTTTGCACGGTCAATATTACGCGTGTAATAAAAATAGTTACCATAGTAAATATTTACTTCCGCCTCTGCTCCTTTGTATTTTGTTTGAGAAGTTTTAAGAATAGCCTGCTGTCCAATTTTAAAAAGAGTAGCCGAATCACCAAAAGAGGCTTCTTTTACCTCTTTTAATAATTTATTTATTTCATAGGGGTATTGAGCAAAACCATTAAACGACAAACAAAACAATACCATTAATAGAATAATAGCGTTCGTTTTATATTTAGTTTTATGAGTGGTCATATCATCTAGTCAATAGTTTCTATTTCAAATATATTATTTTATGACGATATATATCATTATTTAAGAGGGGGGCGGCACTCTATCGTTTAAATTGTTTTTGCTTTAATATTGACTGTTTTTAATACGTATTATTATGACTTTTATAAAAAGTAAATTAACTTTAGTATTCTGCTTGTTGCTTACGAGCGTTTTTTCACAAACAACAACAACATATAGTGTTGCAGGAACCACCTCTTGGACTGTTCCTGCTTGTGTTACAAGTATTACAGTTCAAGCCTTTGGCGGCGGCGGCGGCGGCGGCGGCGCTATTGCTATTGTAAGAAATTCAGGTGCAGGCACTGAGGCTTGTTCGGGTGCTGGAGGTGGCGGAGGTGGTGGCTATACTTCAATGGTTATTGCTGTTACACCTGGGCAAGTATATAATATAGTGGTTGGTGCTGGAGGCACAGCAGGCACTTCGGGCGCGGGTACTTGGAGTGGAATTTCGACTTTTCCTACCAGTGGAGGAATTGGAGGCACAAGTTCGTTTACGGGACCAGGTGCTACTTTAAATGCAAATGGAGGAAATGGTGGTGTTTTTGCTGCCGGTTATAATACAAACACTTCTGCTATTGATTTAAATACCGTTGGTGCTGGTGGTTCAGGAGGTGTTGGTTCAGGAGGTACTGTAAATTTTACGGGAGGGGCAGGCTCAAGTGGTTATATCGCAGGTAGTTTTAGTAATGATTTTAGTGGACCTGGCGGTGGAGCTGCTGGACCAGGAGGCAACGGAGGGGCAAATTCGCCACCGTATACCGTGGTTGTGGATCCTCCAGGTGGAATTGGGCAAGCTCCAGGAGGAAATGGTGCTAATGGACGCTATAATATTCAACCTGGAACGCAACAAAAAAACGGATATAATGGTAATGCTTTTGGCGGCGGCGGCGGCGGCGGTTTAGCTCACAAAGACCCTTTTGATATGGCTAGAGCGACAGGAGGAAGTGGTGCCGTAGGTGCAGTTATTGTTCGTTATAGTGCTCCTGTTTCACCAGGAATCACATCTGTTTCATCTCCAACCATAACATGTGCTTCACCAACAGTTCAATCTGCTATTACATTTACAAATGGAGCCACTACTTTTACTTGGACTGGTCCATCAATTGTTTCAGGCTCAAACACGGGAACAGTATCAGTGAATGGGTCTGGAATCTATTCTTATACAGCAGCAGTAGGAGGTTGTACTAGCACTGGCACGGTTCAGGTTCAATCTAATGTTGCTTATCCATCAGTAACAGCAACTGCTCCAACGACCTTAAATTGTACGAATACAACTGTTCAGGCGATAGCGACGACGACGTCTACACCAGTTACCTATAATTGGACAGGCCCTGGCATAACAAGTGGTGCTAATACAGCAACTGCGTCAGTAAATGCACCTGGAACATATAATTACTCAGTAACTGCAGCTGGAGGTTGTGTTACAACGGGCACAGTAGCTGTGTCGCAAAATACGAGCGTCGTAACCGCCTCTACAACAGCTAGTAGTTCTTTAAATTGTACTACAACAACGGCACAAATTATTGCAACAACAACGGCAAGCCCAGTGAGTTATGTTTGGACAGGAACAGGAATAACTAGCGGAGCTGGAACAGCCACTATTAATGTAAACCAAGGTGGCACTTTTAATTATACCATTACAAACACGAGTAACGGATGTAGAACAACAGGTTCTCAAGCTGTATCGCAAAACACAGCATTACCAAGTCCAACAGCAACATCCCCAAATTCGATTACTTGTACAACAACAACAGTAGCCTTAAATGGCGGGCCAGCAGCCTTAACGTATACATGGTCTGGCGCAGGCTTTAGTGGAGGAACAAATTCACAAAATGCAGTAGCGACAGCAGCAGGAACATATACGTTAGCAGTAACAGGAGCAAACGGTTGTACAAACACAGCAGTAACAACCGTTGGAACAAACACAGTGTTACCAAGCCCCACAGCAACATCACCAAATTCAATTACCTGTTTAACAAGTACTGTTGCTTTAAATGGTGGACCAGCTGCTTTAACTTACACATGGTCTGGAGCTAGCTTTAGTGGAGGCACGAACTCACAAAACGCAGTAGCTACAGTAGCAGGAAGTTATACGTTAGCAGTGACCGGAGCAAATGGATGTACAAACACGGCTGTAACAACAGTAGGTACAAACACAACCCAACCAGCAGCCACGGCTTCTTTAGCCACGGCTATTACATGTACAAGCACATCAGCGACATTGCAAGGTGGACCTTTATCGGGTGTAACTTATAGTTGGAGTGGCGCAGGATTAACAGGCGCCACGAATCAAGCAACAGCAACGATAACAGCACCAGGAACTTATACACTAGTAACCACAAGTACAGTAAACGGATGTACAAATACAGCGGTAGTTACACCAACAGCAAATCTAACTTCCCCACAAGTGAGCGTGGTTCCAGATTTAACAATTAACTGTGTAACACCAACAGCATTATTAGAAGGAAGTTCATCTACTCCTGGAGCAACTTATGCGTGGACAGGGCCAGCAGTTGGAAATCCAGCAGGTAGTACACCAACTAACTCAACTAGTGTGGTAAATGCACCAGGAACTTATACATTAACAGTTACAAACCCAGTGAATGCCTGCACTAGTACAGCTGTTTTAGCAGTCACATCAAATGTAACCTTGCCAAGTATTACAGTAGGCAGTTCACAAACAGTTACTTGTTCGAGTCCATCAGCAGTTTTAACAGGAAGTTCCACAGCAAACCCAGTGAACTATTCATGGACAGGACCAACATCAGGCAATCCAGCAGGAAGCACACCAACGAACTCCACTACGACAATTAATGCAGGAGGAACTTATACTTTAGTAGTAACAAACCCGGTTAACAGTTGCACCAACTCAGCAGTGGTATCTATTACACAAAACACAACTGCACCAACAATTACAGCAACTAATGCAAGCACTCTTACTTGTACAACATTAACAGCGAATGTAATAGGAACAGGAGGAGGAACTTATAATTGGTCAGGTCCAGGAATAACATCAGGAGCAACGAGTTCAAACGCAACGGTGAACCAATCAGGAACTTACAACTTAACAGTAACGGCAGCAAATGGATGTACAGCAACAGCAAGTACTTCTATTACACAAAACACAACTGCACCAACAGCAAATGCAAGTAATTCAACAACGTTAACCTGTACAACTACAACAGCAAATATAACCGGAACCGGCGGAGGGAATTATAGTTGGTCAGGACCAAGCATTGTCAGTGGAGGAACAACATCCACACCAGTAGTTAATCAAGGAGGAACATATAATTTAACAGTAACAGCAGCCAATGGATGTACAGCAACAGCTAATACAACCATCACACAAAACACTACTACTCCAACAGCAAGCGCTTCTAATACTAGTACATTAAACTGTACAACAGCGATAGCAACATTAACTGGTACAGGTGGAGGAACGTATAATTGGTCAGGCCAGGCATTACAGCAGGAGGAGCAACATCCACACCAACGGTTAATTTACCAGGAACCTATAACTTAACCGTAACAGCAGCTAACGGTTGTACCGCTACAGCTAACACGTCTATTACACAAAATACATTAACACCAGCAGTATCTACAGCTACTAGTGGAGTATTAAACTGTACTTTAACATCAGTCAATGCAAGTGCAACAACAACAAGCACACCTGTAAGTTACAATTGGAGTGGAGCTGGTATCACAGCAGGAGGCACCACATCAACACCAACAATAAATGTAGGAGGAACCTATAATTACACCGTAACCAATACAACAAACGGTTGTCAAACAACAGGAAGTGTAGCAGTGTCCCAAAACACAACAGCTCCTTCAGCTTCTGCAATAGGCGGAACGTTAACCTGTGCAAATACATCAACGACATTAGTAGGAGGACCAGCATTAGGAGTTAATTATTCTTGGTCGGGAGTAGGATTATCAGGAGCAACAAACTTAGCAAACGCGACAGCAACAACAACAGGAAGCTATACATTAGTAACAACAAGTACCACCAACGGCTGCACAAATACAGCAGTAGCCACAGTTACTAATAATACAGTAACACCAACAGCGAATGCAGGATCAACACAAACCTTAGTGTGTGGTGTAAGCTCAGTAACTTTAACAGGAGCAGGAACGCCACTAGGCTCTACGGCAAATTGGTTAGGAGGAGTAACCTCTCCAACATCTTTTACAACCACCGTAGGTGCGCCAGGAACATATACTTTAGTCGTAACACATCCAACATCAGGATGTACAAGCACATCTACTGTCGCAGTAAGTTCATCAACTGATGTACCGCAAGCAACTGTAAACGCTATAACAAACTCTATTACGTGTACAAATAGTGTAGTCGCAATCGGAGTAACCTTAAGTAATACCGATCCAGTATCTTATACTTGGACAGGCCCAAGCATATCAGGCACAAATAATACAGCAAGCACCACAGCAACAGTTGCAGGAACGTATAGCGTCACAATTACAAACACCGTATCTAACTGTCAGTCTGTATTTAATGTAGTTGTACCAACCAATACAAATAACCCAGTAACAACGGCAAGCAGTTCAAATACGATTACTTGTTCAACAACAAGCATAACAGTATCAGCAACACCAACAGGGTCTAATTATAGTTATGCATGGTCTGGACCTGGAACGATTACAAATGGAACAACGGCAAACCCAGGAGTAAATGTAGGAGGAACTTATACCGTAACTGTAACCGATAATGTAAACGGATGTACTGGAACAGGCACCGTAAACGTTGCAACCAATACAGTAAGTCCAACGATGACTTTAACACCAAGTAGTTTAACAACCACTTGTGCTAATCCAACAGCAACATTATTAGCAACGAGTAGTGCAGATCCAGATGTAAATTATGTATGGACAGCACCAGCAACAGGAAGCTTAAACAATACAACGATTAATAATCCGATAGCAAATGGTAGCGGTGTATTTACAGTACAAGTGACTAATACAGTTAGTTGATGTGTATCAGCAACAGAAACGGTAACGATTACAGCAGATGCTAATGTACCAACCTTAAATGCAACAGCAAGTAATACAACCATTTGTTCAAACCAAACAGTAACGTTATCAATTACTGGAGCAGATACGTATACATGGAGCACGACAGAAAACACATCTACAATAACTGTTACTCCAGCAACCACAACGACATATAGTGTATCTGGAACAAATACCTTAACAGGTTGTTCAAATATTACTAATGTAACGGTGAGCGTAACACCAACCCCAACCTTAAATGTAGCAGCAACAGCAACAACAATCTGCGAAGGCAATACAACGACGTTAACGTTAACAGGAGCGACTAATTATACCGTAACGAACCCAAGTCAAACCACAACAGGAACGATAACCCTAAACCCAACTGCACAAACAACTTATACAATAGTAGGAGACGCATCAGGTTGTGCAACTACCACAGAAACGATCACGATAGATGTGAATGCACTACCAACAGTAGCGGCATCTAATGCAACCACTTGTGCAGGAGTAGCAACCACACTATCAGCAACAGGCGCAGATACGTATAATTGGAGCACCACAGCTACCACAAATACAACAAGTGTATCGCCAACAACCAATACAACGTATACAGTAACAGGTACTAATACGGTAACAGGTTGTACATCTACGGTAACAACAGTAGATGTAACGGTTAACCAATTACCAACGCTAACAGCAAATGCTAATCCAAACACCACGTGTACAAGTGGTACGGTTAATTTAAATGCTGCAACTACAGGAACAACTGCTATTACAAATTATACTTGGACAATAGGTAATGGAGTAGATAACACCAACCAAAATCAAGGAAGCATTACGTTCCCAGCAAACGGATTAACAACAGGAACGTATACCTATACAGTAGTGGCAACGGATGCAAATGGCTGTGTGTCGTTACAAGCAACGACGACTTTAGATATTATAGATACACCAAACGCTAACTTTGATTTAAGCGATTTGTCTATCTGTCAGAATGAAAACGGCACCACTAGCATCAACACCCCACAAACAGGAGTGACGTATGATTGGAACATTAACGGACAAACTATTAATAATACCAATCCATTAACGGTACCATCCACTATCACGAGTGCCGCAGGAACTTATACCGTAAATGTAATAGCAGGTATCGGAACATGTACTAACACGGCTGCTAATGTATTCACTGTAAACGCTCTGCCAACTGTAACTTTAGTCAACCCAACCACATCTGCTTGTGTGAATACATCAGCACAATTAGATGTAGCAGGACCGAACGGCACATACAACTATGCTTGGACGAATGGCTCAAACACAGCAACGGGACCAAACTTAAATGTGAACCCATTAACGCAAGCCACAGCAGGAAGCTACACCGTAACGGCTACTGACCAAAACGGCTGTGTCAACAGAACGATTGGTGCAATTGACGCACAAGAATGTATTACAGAAGTACCAGAAATCTTTACACCAAATGGTGATGGTAAGAATGATGGTTTTGTGATTAAGAACATCGAGAACTTCCCAGACAACAAGTTAAAAATCTTCAACAGATGGGGTAACTTGGTTTACCAAAAAGATGGTTACTTAAATGAGTTCGAAGGATTTGCGAACACAGGCGATCAAGTAGGAAAATCTAAATTACCATCAGGAACCTATTATGTTGTCTTAGAATACGGAGACCAAAAAACAGAAACGTATAACGGAATTTTTGTATTACAATATTAAAAAGACATAAGGGAATCAAGACAGAAAAGACAAAAGAGATAAAAAGAAGATATGAAAAACCAAATAGCCATAACGTTAAGCTTACTGTTACTATTACTAATAGGAACACTGAAAGCCCAACAAGAAACACAACACAGTATGTATTTCTTTAATCCTGTGTTATTGAATCCAGCTTATGCAGGAAGTCAGGAAGCGATACAAGTAACAGGAACGGTGCGTGACCAGTGGACCAATTTAAAAGGTGCGCCTAAAACGCAAGTATTGTCTATTCACTCGCCATTAAAAACAGAAAACATTGGTATTGGTTTAACGGTGTTGAATGACCAATTAGGTGTGACTAAAAACACAGGCGTGTATGCAGATTTAGCCTATAGCATTAAAGTGAATAAGAAAAACAACCGTTTAGCTTTTGGTGTAAAAGCAGGTGTTGATTTTTTCAGACAAGACTTTTCTAACCTAAGAATTAACGATAATACGGATGAAGTTTATTTAGAAGGATTTCAATACAAAAAGAATTTGTTTAATATTGGCGCAGGTTTATACTATTATGGTAAGAGACATTACATCGGAATCTCCACACCACGCTTAGTAAAAAACAAAATTAATTTAGCCGCAGATCAATCCGCTTTACAAGAGAATCACTACTATGCTTTTGGAGGCATTGTTGTTAAATTAAATCCAGCGATTAATATGCGCCCATCCTTTATCGTGAAATATGTAAACAATGCGCCTTTATCTATTGAAGGAAATTTATCCTTTTTGTTTTATGAAAAATTATGGATAGGAGCGATGTATCGTCATAAAGCAGCAACGGGTTTAAACATCATGTACAACATTAGTCAAAACTTAAGAATTGGTTATGCCTATGATTATCAATTAACCTCTTTACAAAGATTTAGTGTAGGTTCACATGAAATTATGATTAGCTACGATTTAAGAAGTAAAGCCAAAGGATTTAAATCGCCACGCTATTTTTAACAACCTTAAGTTCTTTTATGACTTATATGGTTCAAAAAACAAAAAAAAAAAACAAAATGAGAGACTATATGAAGCAACTATTATTACTACTAGCCCTAGCCCTGTTTACAACGACATTACAATCACAATCTTTGTTTCAAAAGAAGGCAGATCAATTGTATAATGAATTGTCGTATTTAGCGGCCGCCGATTATTATAAAAGCTTAGTAAAAACAGATACACCAACCGAAGAAAACATGCGTCGCTTAGCTATCTCTTATTTTAAGATCTATGACTTTGTAAAAGCCGAAGAAGCCTATAAAAACTTACAAGCCAAATTTGCAGCCACCACTACCGAAGCAGATTTGATTAACTATTTACAATGCTTAAAATACAATCAAAAATATACCGAAGCAGAAAACGCACTAAACTTAATCGAGCAAAAACGTAAAGACAATCTCATCACAAAGAACCACTCTAAAAACAAGAACTACGTTAAACAATTAAAAGAAGATTCGGCAGCTTACAAAGTAACCAATGTTGAAGCTATCAATACAGAGAATGCAGAATTTTCTCCCGTATTTTTCAATAAAAACCAAGCGGTGTTATTTGCTTCTAATAGAAGAAACACCGCTGCCAGTAACAAAACCTTTGCATGGGACGATAGTTATTTTATCGACATGTACACATCCAACAAAAAAGATTCTTTAAAGTTTGAATCGACTGTGCCCATGGCAAAAACTATTTCTAGTACTTACCATGATGGACCAGCATCTTTATCAGCCGATGAAAAAACAGTGTACTTAACTAAGAGTAATATCATCGTTAAAAAGATAAAAGGCGTAGCCGTAAATGTAATTAATTTAAAACTCTACATCTTAACGAAAGACGCAGAGGGTAAATTATCCAAACCAGAAAACTTTCCCTTTAACTCCAATGATTATTCTGTTGGACATGCAACGGTTACTAAAGATGGTAAACGCCTATATTTTGTATCAGATATGCCAGGCGGTTACGGACAAACAGATTTATACGTTTCAGAAAATGTAAATGGGCAATGGCAAAAACCAGAGAACTTAGGTCAGGCTATTAATACCGAAGGACGTGAAATGTTCCCGTATGTGCATGAAGATGGAACTTTGTTTTTCTCAACGGATGGAAGAGCAGGCTTAGGTGGTTTAGATTTATACTTTACGGTTCCAGCGATGGACGCCTATTTTGAACCACAAAGTTTAGGTTACCCCATCAACTCCAACTTTGATGATTTTGGTTTTGCGTTGAACAACGATTTAAAAACAGGGTACTTCTCTTCTAATAGAGCAGGCGGAAAAGGGAAAGATGATATTTATTTCTTCCGCTCTAAAGAACCATTGATGGGTGTTACGTTGAGTGGTATTGTGTTTGATGAAAGCAATAAAGAAATCATTAATAATGCTTGGGTGTATTTATTAGACAACAATAAATTAGTAATAGACTCGGTAAAAACCAACAACAAAGCAGAATACATGTTCACCATCAACGACCCAAGCAAAGAGTATTTTGTAGGAGCAAAAGAGCGTGTAAAATACTACGATCGTTTAGTACCAGTTGGTAAACTAGTAGTTGGCGATAACAGAAAAGATATTGGCTTGTTCCCTAAATACAAATTAATATGTAATGTAACGGATGCTAAAACAGCATCAGCTATAGATGGCGTTAAAACCACCTTTACTGATAAGGCTACTAACTTACCAAAAACATACGCCACAGATGCTACAGGAACTTTTACCGATATTATTAAAGGCAAAAAACCTGGAGACAAATTAGCGTTTACAATTAAGTATGAAAAAGAAGGATACATCACGGTAGAGAAAAACTACGAGATTACTTTAGACATGAACACTGTTATCGACTTAAAAGAGAAATTACAAAAACTAGAAATTGGAGCAGACATTGCGAAGGTGATTCAAATCAACCCAATTTATTTTGACTTAGCTAAATGGAACATCCGTGCTGATGCTGCAAAAGAACTTGATAAAATCGTTAAAGTGATGCAAGAAAATCCAACGATGACCATTGAGTTGGGTTCGCATACAGATTGTCGTTCATCAAAAGCTTACAACTTATCTTTATCTGATAAACGTGCTAAATCATCAGCTGCTTACATCGTATCAAAAGGTGTTGCTAAAAACAGAATCGTTGGTAAGGGTTATGGCGAAAGCAAACTCATCAATGGTTGTGCCTGCGAAGGGAAAGTTGTATCAACTTGTTCAGAAGATGAACACCAAGCGAATCGTAGAACAGAATTCTTGATTACTAAGTTTTAATAGAACTTATTTTTTAAAAGTTTAAAAGAAAAGCCTTCCTGAAATATCAAGAAGGCTTTTCTTTTATAGTTCTTCAATTATTGAATTCCCTTTTGATTTGTCACCAGACGTCCATTCCCAAGTTTCATGAAGTCTGATTTTCCCGTTGTTTAAAATCTCAGGTTTTGATTTACAAACACCAGTCATTAACTCATGGTTTATATTTACCTGATGATATCTCATATCAATATTTCCGTCTTTATCTACTAAACCAATTAAATGTCCTGTTAAGATTTTTCCACCTGAGTATTCTGAACTAAGAATATTTCCAACTTGTTTATAATGAAATTTAGTTTCGTTCGATGTTTCGCCATTTTCACTATTGCTTATCGGTCGAAATATTTTATTGTTGTAGTTTATCATAATTTCAAAAGGAATAAACCCTATCTCCTCTTCTTATACCTTTTAGGATTTCTAATTTCTACTTCTTTAGTAGAAGGAACTCCAGATACAAATTCAAAGTCTAATTGTTTTTTTACTAAGTCAGCACGTCTTACTTTAATGGTTACTTTATCGCCTAGTGTATAAATACGCCCTGTTTTACGGCCAACCACGCGGTAATTATCTTCATCAAAAGAGTATTGATCGTATTTCATGTCGCGCATACTTACACGGCCTTCACATTTGTTTTCAATAATCTCTACAAAAATTCCCCATTCGGTTACGCCACTAATTACGCCTTCAAACTCTTGTCCAATTTTATCTTCTAAGTATTCTACTTGTTTATATTTAATAGAAGCACGCTCCGCATCAGATGCTAACTTTTCCATTTCCGAAGAATGTTTACATAACAATTCTAATTCATCGGCTTTTAAATAATGTGTATGATTTAATTTGGCTTCTAATAAACGGTGCACCATCACATCAGGATAACGACGGATAGGAGAAGTAAAATGCGTGTAGTAATCAAAACCTAAACCATAATGCCCTGTGTTTTTAGTAGTATAAACTGCTTTAGGCATGGAGCGAACCGCTAGTAGTTCAATCATGCTTTGTTCTTTTTTATTCTTCACGTCTTGCAATAATTTATTGATAGACTGTGCCGTTTTCATTTTATTTCCAACGGCTACCGAATAACCAAAACGCTCTACAAAATTATTTAACTCCATTAATTTCTCATCCTTCGGCACATCATGTATACGATACACCACAGCATCAGAACCTTTATCGTTTTTATCTTTTTTTGGTTGGTCCTTTTTGGTCTCTGAGCGCAGTCGAAGAGTCTTTAGTTTTCTTTCCTAAAAACTCCGCTACCTTACGATTAGCTAATAACATAAAATCTTCAATCAATTTATGCGCATCTTTTTGTGTTTTAAAGTAAACACCAGTTGGTGCACCAGCATCATCTAATTGAAACTTTACTTCGGCTTTATCAAAAAAGATAGAGCCTTTAGACGTACGTTCGGCGCGTAATATTTTTGCTAATCTATCTAAAGTAAATATTTCGTCTTTATAGGGACCTTCGCCTGTTTCAATAATCGTTTGTACTTCTTCGTAAGAAAAACGGTGATCACTATAAATAACCGTTTTACCAAACCATTGATTTTGAATTTGTGCGTGGTCATCTAATTCGAACACGGCACTAAAACAATATTTTTCTTCGTGCGGACGCAACGAACAAGCAAAGTTACTTAACACTTCAGGTAACATTGGCACACAACGGTCAACTAAATATACAGATGTAGCACGGCTTACCGCTTCGTCATCTAAAATAGTATGTGGTTTTAAATAATGCGTCACATCGGCAATATGCACACCAACTTCCCAATTGCCATTTTCTAATTTTTGTAAAGAAAGTGCATCATCAAAATCTTTTGCATCGTGCGGGTCAATTGTAAAAGTGGTAATGCCTCTAAAGTCTCTACGTTTCGCAATTTCTTCGGGAGTAATTTCCGTTGCTAATTTTTTAGCCGCCGCTTCCACCTCTGGTGCAAACACCATTGGCAAACCATATTCCGCCATGATGGCGTGAATTTCGGTTTCATGTTCACCAGAGTTTCCTAATACATCAATTACTTTTCCGTTAGGGTTGTCAGAACCACGTTTCCACTCGGTCATTTCTACCAATACTTTTTGTCCGTTTTTAGCACCATTGATATGTTCTAAAGGCACAAAAAAATCAACATGTACTTTACTGTAATCAGGAACCACGAAAGCAAACTTTGGGATTAATCTGTATGCTACCCACAAATTTTGTTTTACGACGTTGAATCACTTCTACTACTTCGCCCTCTGCTTTGCCTCGTCCGTGTTGTGGGTGTACAAATACTTTTACTAAATCGCCATGTAAGGCATCTTTGGTTCTTTTAAAAGGAATAAAGACATCTGGCACATCTGGAGAGATGATGACAAAGGCAGTGCCTTGTGTGGTGAAATCAATAGTTCCGGTTTGGTATGTTTTTGATTCTTTAGCAGCGTATTTTCCAATGTCGGTTTCAATCACAAAGCCTTGGTGTTTTAATTCTTCTAACGTTTCTAATAAGGCGAAGCGATCGCTTTCATTATCAATTTCCATAGCAGCGCCAAGCTGTTTGTAGTTAAATGATTTTCCGTCGTTATGTTTTAAAAACGCTAATACTTCTTCGAACAGGTAGCGTTTTGGTTGTTTCTTTTTTCCTTTTGCCATAATAATAAATAAGCACAGCAAATGTGCTTATGGTAAAGATAATTAATTAATGGTTGAAGAAATGAGAAAATGGGTTAAAACTAAAACGGAGTTTTAAACAGAAAAACGAGTAAAACTAAACTCCAAACTGAGTAAAATGATGATCGATGTGTTTGTAAAACTGCGTACTCCATTCTTTAGCCGTCATCGGTCCGAACGAAGAACTTACTTTGCCTTCAAAAAAAGCAACACCATCCGCTTCGGTTTTTTTAACGTTATCAATAAAGATGGATTTTTCTTTTTCAAAATCACGCTCGTTAGTAATAATAAAAACTGGAGCTGTGTGCGAATTCTTTTTGTAGGGCTTGTCGTTTGTTACAAGTGGTTTTACAAATAATTTCAACATAAGTTTTACAAAAAAATTAGCTGGTGATTGAACTCTATCGTAAGCTAAATCATACGTCACATTTAAATGCGCTAACATTTGTGCCACATTCATTTTGCCCCATTGAGGTTTAGACATATAGTTTAGTTTTTCTAAACGAGCAAAAACGGTTTCTGTTGTTTTAGGATCAAAAGTGTTTAAAAGTGTCATAGTTTAAGAGTTTTGTGGTGCAACTGCTTCGCTAGGGTTAATGTGTTTGCTTTCTTGTTTAGAACGGTACATCATATAAAGGCCAACTAATATAAAAGGAATACTCAAAATTTGTCCCATATTAATTGGTAACGAAGCTTCAAACGCTTCTTGATTTTCTTTCATAAACTCCATACCAAAACGGAATCCGAACATTAATACACAAAATAACCCAAACATAAATCCTTTTCCAAAATCGTTGCGTTTGTTTTTCCAAAGCCAGTAAAATAAAATGAACAAGAAGAAATAAAAAATGGCTTCATACAATTGTGTGGGGTGACGAGGTAATTCATCTACTTGATGAAACACAAAAGCCCAAGGCACATTGGTTGGCTCACCAATAATTTCGGAGTTCATTAAATTTCCAAAACGTATCATAAATGAAGCAAAAGGAACCACCACAATTAAGCGGTCAAATAACCAAAGCCATCTTTCTTTTGTTTTTCGGCAGTATAACCACATGCCAATCAAAATCCCAATGCCGCCACCGTGGCTTGCTAACCCGCCTTCCCATACTTTTAATATTTCGAGTGGGTGTTGCGAATAATATTCCCAACCATAAAATAAACAATGACCAAGACGAGCGCCTAAAACAGTAGCAACTACAATGTATAACGTCAAAACGTCTAATTGAGCTTCTGTTCTGCCTTCCGCTTTATAAATGCGGTTCATAAAAAAATGACAACCTATAAAGGCCATGGCCCATGATAAACCATACCAACGCACAGGCCAATCAATGCCTGGTATTGTAAAAATATCTGGACTTGGATTCCAGTTTATAAAAAGTGATAGCATCTTACAAGTTTAAGTTTTTTATTTTATAAAAGAGGTTAATTTTCCTTAATTATTCTTCCTCTACATCTATTTTAAATTGATGTAAAAAGCGATGAACGATGGGTCCAAAAATTACAGCAACGCTCGTCAAAAAAGCGACGCCACTGTAAATGGCGTATATAGAAGAAAACCATTTAGCGCCATCGGTTTCTGCTCTGTCCACTGGCCCCATGCCTGTTAAAATCATGCTAGCATTTACCAAACTATCTAACCATGGGATATTAAAAAAATAGTGATAACCAATAATGCCAATAGCTAGGGATACAACTAAAAAAATGGTTCCTAAAGCAATACTCTTAATGAGCTTGTTATAGAAATGCGATTTATGGGGTAATCGTTTTATCGCCATGTTAATCTAATTGAAAACAACAGTATTTAATATCCTCGCCTCGTCCTGTAAATAAAGTTTCGTAATAAGTTTTAATACGGGTTAGTTCTTCTCTGCCTTCGGGACAATTTTTATATAAATCGTTTGTAGAAAATAGCAAGTTTAGTTTTCTTTCTTTAATCACGTCCATGGTATATTCATAAAAAAACGTGCTGTCTGTTTTTAAATGAACTAATCCACCAGGCTTTAATATTTTTTTGTAACGGTTCAAAAAGAAGTCAGGATTCGTTAAGCGCTTACGCGCCCTGTTTTTTTGTGGTTGTGGGTCAGGAAAAGTAATCCATATTTCAGAGACTTCATTTTCAGCAAAACATTGGTCAATAAAATCAATACGCGTTCTTAAAAAAGCTACATGACCCATTTGATTTTGCATCGCTTTTTTGGCACCTGTCCAAATACGATTTCCTTTAACGTCAACCCCAATAAAGTTTTTCGAGGTATTATTTTCAGATAAGCCAATGGTATATTCACCTTGTCCGCAACCTAACTCCAACACAATAGGATTTTGGTTTTTAAACATGTCTTCATGCCACTTTCCTTTTTTAGCAAATCCGTTTGGGATGTCAAAATGGTGAAAAGCAAGGGTATTAGAAAAGGTATTTAGTTCGGCAAATTTCTCGAGTTTGTTAGGCATAATGGTAATAAAAAGGGCTAAGGTACAAAATTAGATAATGATTTAATAGGTTCCTTCATTTTTTGGGCGTGTCCCCAAGGGCCGGGCTGTCGCTTCAATCTTTTGCAAGATGCAGGCAAAGGATTTGCGCTTGCATCCCTCACGCAGATAAGTTTTGCTTACGCAAATGCATACGTTGGTAATAGTGCGGTTGGTTTTGGCGAAAGAGTGCGAACCTCCATTCAGCTAAGCCTTTGCGGGGCAAATGGGGGTTGGTCTTTCGCCTTGAATTTTTGTTTCTTTTTGTTCAAGCAAAAAGAAAAGAAGAAAAATTCACCTAATAGATAATGATTTAATAATGCCATTTTTTGACTCAAAATTGTTACATTCGTGTACCAATTTATCACTATGAGCTATACTTATAACAAAACAAAGATTGTGGCCACAATGGGTCCATCGACTGAAAACATTGCCGTACTAGAAGAATTATTTAATGCAGGATTAGATATTTGTCGTATTAATTTTTCGCATGGTGATTACGAACCGATTAAACATGTGATTGATAATATTAGAATTTTAAATAAAAAATTAAACCGTCACGTGGGTATTTTAGGAGATTTACAAGGTCCTAAATTACGTATTGGTAAAGTAAAGGATAATGCTGTTGAATTAATTAATGGTCAGGAAATTATTATTACAACCAAAGAAAGCGAAGGAACAGCAGACCGAATATTTATTACCTATCCTCAGTTTCCCCAAGATGTAGCGGCAGGTGAATTGGTATTAATTGATGATGGTAAAATTACCTTGAAAGTCATCGAAACCAATCGTAAAGATGAAGTGCGTTGTACTATTATTGCAGGTGGAACTTTATCATCTAAAAAAGGAGTGAACTTGCCAAACACAAAAATTTCTTTACCATGTTTAACTTTAAAAGATTTACGTGATTTAGATTTTGCCTTAGAAAATGATTTTGAATGGATTGGTTTATCATTTGTAAGAAGTGTAACAGATATCGTTGAACTAAAAGACATTATTCGTTCAAAGAAAAAAAATGCTCGTGTAATTGCTAAGATTGAAAAACCAGAAGCCATTAAAGAGATTGATAAAATTATTGAAGTGACTGATGGTGTGATGGTAGCTCGTGGAGATTTAGGAGTTGAGATGCCAATGGAACAAGTGCCATTATTACAAAAAATGATTGTAAACAAATGTATTGCGGCTTCAAAACCAGTTATTATTGCTACGCAAATGATGGAGAGTATGATTACAGCATACACACCAACACGTGCTGAAGTAAATGATGTGGCGAATGCGGTATTAGATGGGGCGGATGCGGTAATGTTGAGTGCAGAAACATCGGTTGGTCGTTACCCAGTAAAAGTAATTGAATACATGCGTCGTATTATTACACAAATAGAAAGCGATGACCGTATTTATTATAAAGAACACGAGCCTGAATTAAAAACGGTTACTTATATTACTGATAGTATTTGTTATAACGCCAGTGTGATGGCTAAGCAAGCCAATGTATCGGCTATTATTTCGATGACACATAGTGGTTACACGGCTTTCAAACTAAGTAGTCACCGACCTAAAGCAAACGTTTATATTTTTACGGATAATAAATCTTTATTAAACGCTTTAAGTTTAGTGTGGGGTGTACGTGGATTTTACTATGATAAATATGAAAGCACCGATCAAACCATTGCAGACTTAAAAGATTATATTAAAGAAGGTGGTTTTGTGAGAGCAGATGATTTGGTAATCAATTTAGCAAGTATGCCAATGAAAGAAAAAGGCCGTACGAATATGTTGAAGCTGAGTTATATTCAGTAATAATTAAAAAATAAAAAGGGTAGCAATTTGCTGCCCTTTTTATTTAAACCAATACTCAGTTTTATTCTTATCTCCTATTTTTTTTAATAAACCAAAATCAATTGCTTGTTTTAAATCTCTACTTGCTGTTGCTGTTGATATTTCTTTAAAGACTCTTAAATAATCTTGGCGCATAAATCGATTTGTTTTTATTTGCTCTTTAAATAAATTCATTCTGTCTTCTGACGACAGCGTTTTATTTTGTGTTTTTAAAACATCTTCTAAAGCTTCATTTATAACGGCTAACATAAATTCTATAAAGGGCGTTGATTTTACTAGTGTGTCTGATAAACTTAAAGCATGATAATATTCTTTCTGTTTTTGTTTTATAATTAATTCAATTGGTAAAAACTCAAAAACTGTCGAATATTCTTTTAAAATCAGTGTTTGCCACAAACGTCCCATTCGTCCATTGCCATCTATAAAAGGATGAATGAATTCAAACTCGTAATGAAACACACAACTTTTTATCAAGAGTAATTCATCCTCTTTTTTTAAGTAATGAAATAAATCATTAAGCAAAGCTTTTAGCATAGAGGCAGGTGGTGCGGCATGAGCTAATTGGTTTCCTTTTACTATACCAACCGATTTTGTACGGAGTTTGCCGGCTTGGTCAACTAAGCCTGTCATTAATAATTTATGTGCTTTGCATAAAGATGTAAAGCTAGCATAGTTTAAATTATTTAGTTGATTGTAAGTTGCAATGGCATTTTGTACTTCTAAAATATCTTTTTTTGGAGCTAATACACGTTTGTTATCCATTAGCGCTGTAATTTGTTCAATAGATAACGTATTACCTTCAATTTCTAAAGAAGATTGAATGGTTTTAATTCTGTTTTTTTTTCTTAGTTCTGTTGTTGGTCGCTGTAAATGAGTAGCGTTTATTGCACCAATGTTTTCAGAAATAGAAGTAACAAGTTTTAAAATTTGTGGAGTAATATCGTAAGGCGGCTTCATATTTGATAGTATCATTTGATACTATCAAATATACTATTTTATTTAATCCCTTCTAAAATCATCCATATCTCGTTTATCTTTTTTTGTAGGACGGCCAGCGCCTCTGTCTCGCTGCATGTTGGGCATAAAAAACACCGATGGCATTCGTTCTAGTTTTTCAATAGGTGGAGAATGGTCAATATAGTTGGCTTTTGCAATTTCAAAACTTTGTCGCTTATCGATAATGTCCGTCACTTCAATTATTTTTTTTACGCCTTGAGGATAAGATAAGGTATAGCGTTCTCCAATTTTTACAATATGAGCTGCTTTCACAATCTCATCATTTAGTTTTACTTTATTACCTTAATAGCATCGCTTGCCAACGAACGTGATTTATACATTCGTATGGCCCATAAATAACTGTCTAGTCGTATGCTTTTTGTTTCCATTTTATAACAACTGTTTTGTCACTTCGAGTAAATTTTTCTGCCTTTTTTGAAAAATTGTATCGAGAAGTTTTAACAATTAGTTCTCGATACTCATTTGCAAGAGACAGGTAAATGAACTCGAACTGACATTTATTTATTAAATTTATGAATCGTTTCCTTAGCACGTTCGCTATAAAAACCCTTATTGTTGACAATGGTTTGTAATTGCTTTAAAGCCTCATCGGTTTGTTTTAAATTAAGTAAACATAGCGCTTGGTAAAACTCAGACTCTTGATGAAAAATATTATTGACGTTATCTAAGTTTTTTTGAAAATAGGTTTCTGCGATACCGTATTTATTTAATTGATAATAACACATGCCTAAATAAAACTGAGCGTTTGCATCGTCTTTATTGTATTTATAAAGAATAGCTAATTCTTCTATGCAGTTTGTAATGTGTTTCGAATTAAATAAACGCATGGCTTGGGCAATGACTTTGTGCGCTAAATAGGTATTTGAACTATTCATTACCGGTCGTTCAATATCTGCTTTACTACCATACTGTGCCGACACGCCGGTATTAATAGATAAATCGATGGCTTCACTTTGTTTAAAATAATACATGCGGTAATTAGTCACCTTTAAATTACTGATAAAAACCACAGGTGCATTAGGAGTAAAGGCAAACACAATGTCTTCTTCTTTATCTTCGATAACAGGTAAACTCACCGACTTGCTTGGCAACATTTCTGGCATTTCAGCAACAGGCTCTTCTTCAATTTTTTCTGCAATGGTATTATAGTGTTCAACTACTTTATGTTCAATTATAGGAAAAACGGTATCTGTTTCTGTAATGTTGTTGTTTAATTTTTTGGCCGCTTGTTCTTCTTCTTCAATAGATTGGTAAACAGAAGGGTGATTTTTACTTTTTTGGAATATCACAAAGAAGATGGAAATACCAATGAGTAAGCCACATAATAAACTAATAAAAATGGTATTGAACGAAGAATTACGACTGCCTGTTTTTTTGTCTATTAAGCTATTTAATTTAGTAATTTCTGAATCAGAAACTTTAAATTGTTCGAAGGCAAGAGATGACAAATAACTTAAATCATCGTGTTGCATGTCTTTTTCTAAGGCCTGCTTCTCTGATTTGCTTAGGTTATTATAGTTTGATATGTCTTTGGGGTTAAGCATTTTATTTATTTAATCGGGTTTGGTCTTCAAGTAACAGCTTCAAATTTCGTTTACCGTTTTGTATGTAACTTTTTATTTCGTTCAGTGTAAATCCAGTTTGGTTGGCAATATCTTGATAGCTTTTGTTGTTCAGGTAAAACAACTCTACACATAGACGTTGATTTTCTTTTAATTTAGGTAAGCATTGTTTCATGTTTTCTAACATTACATCATCGCTTACGGCATTTATTTTTTCTTCAGTTTCGTAATTAGCATCCTCATATTCAAATTCGTAATAAGACTTTATATTCTTGCTTTGCGATTTATTCTTTCTGATAATCGAAATACAATGGTTTCTTACCACAAAACTTAACCAGCCTTTAAAATTGTCAATCTCTCGGTTATTTATATCTAGCATCAACTTTTCAAATAGTTGCATAGTAGCATCCTGAGCTTCATCTTTATCCTGCAAGTAAAACAAACAAGTTCCATATACAACCGACACGTGTTTTTTAAATAAATCCGCAAACAAATCTTTGTTGCCACTTTGCTTATAGTGTTTCAACAATTCTTCGTCGCTGCTATATTCTTTTTTCTTAAAAAGCCACATATCTGTTTAATAGACGCACCACTTTAACTATTCCATAAAAATTTATTTTCATTATTTTTTATGGAAAGAATAATGCTTCACGTCTTAAAGTTAAAGAATGCATTCTGAATAAAGTATAATTAACCATTAAAAATAAGAATTATGAAAAATTTAAAACACAATTTAGCCGCTATTCTGATAGGAATCAGTAGCTTTTCGGCTTTAGCGCAAGGTTCAACAGGAGCTCTTAAAGGTCAAATATTAAATACCGACCATGAGCCCGTTTTTGGTGCTACCATTAAAATATTGCAAGGTGGCTCTTTGATAGGAGGAACTAGCACAGATGTGGATGGAATGTATACCTATAAACCCTTAGATGCGGGTAGTTATGATGTATTGGTAAGTAGTGCGGAGACACAATCTAAAAAAGTAACTGATGTAAGAATTAGTGCTGAAAGAACCACATATCTGGATCTATCGGTATCTACAAACACACTTATTGAAGTAGAAGTGATAGCTTATAGAAAGCCTTTAGTTGATAAAACCTTTATGGATATCAAGGAAATCTCTGGAGACGATTTAATTCATTCAGCTTATGATAGAAGTGATTTAGGGAGCGTTATTGTTAATATGACCTCAGAAGCGACAAGAGACGAGAATGGTGATTTTCATGTAAGAGGCGGTAGAGGGGATGCAACAGCCTTTATTATTGATGGCGTAAAATCTCCTAACATTTCAGGTGTACCATCTTTAGCTGTAGAAAATATGGCTATAATAACTGGAGGGATTCCTGCTCAATATGGTGATAACACTAGTGGGGTGATTATCATTACGACCAAAGACTATTTTAGTATGATGCAAGGTCAGCGAATGAGACATAATTATATTATACAAAACAAAGAACGTGTGAAAAGAGAAAAAGAGGCCATTCAGCAACAAAAGCTTCGTAAAAAGGAAATAGAAGAGGAACTTCAACGCGAAGAGCAAAGTAAAAACCAAGGATAATAAAAAAGCCCTAGTAAATATTTACTAGGGCTTTTTTATTTTGTGTATGTTGTTTTATTTTTTGTAAACCATCACGTTAAATACAAATGGTTGAATTTTTTTAATTTGTTCGCTACGTTTCAATCCTTTTAAATTAGAACGTTTGGTTACTAAACTTAAATCTTTTTTCAACGAATCGTTTTCTAATTTTTCAATCGTTTGTTTTATGAAGTTAGATTTAATAGCAAATCCTGTAGCTTCTGCTGAACTTTGTTTACCACGAATCACACCAATAATATTTCCTTGTTCGTCCATTAAAGGACCACCGCTATTACCTGGATTTACTGGAATTGAAATTTGATACATCGTTGTGTCGTTATTAAAGCCAGTCATTGCGCTTAATGCACCTTCGCCATAAACTGCATCTCTACGAGGATAACCTAATGTAAAAATTTTATCGCCAATTTCAGAAGTATTATCTTTAAATGAAAAGGAAAGTCAAATTTTTAATGGCATCTATATTATCTATTTTGTAAATAGCAATGTCTAATGATGGTTCGCTTGCCACTAATTTTGCAGAAGCTCTATCTAATACACTATTTGTTACAAATACAGAATCTGCATTTTTAACCATGTGGTAACTTGTAATGAAATAGCCTTTGTTGTTTAAAGCAAAACCAGTTCCCTCGATATTTGCTGGAGCATAGTTTTTGTTACGTTTGTTAGTAGCACCCGTGATACCTTCAATAATGGCATCCTGAGAATATTTTAATTCAGTAACATCGCGTTTTAAATCGGTGATGGCATTGCTTTGTTGTTTTAATAAATACCCACCAGTACTTAAAATTGTTACCGTGCTAATAACAGCAATTACGGCTACAGATGCAGCAACTGCAAATGTTTTACCATGCTTTTTAATGAAATTTTCTTCTTGTTTTATGGAAACGATTTTAGAGTCTTTACCAAATTCTTGTTGGTGAATGGTAGCTAAAATTTGTTTTAAGTTTGCACGTTGCTCATGCTGATTAATTCCTTCTATTAAGGTTTTGTGTTTGTCAAACGCATTAGCAAACTCCGAATCTGTTTTGATTCGATTTTCAAACTCTTGTTTTTCTTCGGCACTTAACCCTCCAAAAATGTAACTGTCAAATAATTCTGTTGCTCTCATGTCTCTCTCTATTAATATACTCTCTCTTATTTCTCTTCAAAAAATAACGTTTTAAACGTTGTAAACATTTGTACTTCTGTGTCTTTGCGTTGTCTGAATTCGTATATCCAAATTTCTCTGATATATCATCCATACTTAATTTATAGACATAAAAATCTTTTAATAGTGTTTTGCAAGGCTCTCCTAAATTTTCCATACTTGCATTCATCTTTTCAATATCAGATTCTTTTTCAAATGATCCGATATTTCATCTGTTACGTCAACTACATCTCCTTCTTCGTCTTCTTTAAATCGGGTGATTTGCCCGTTGCCTCGTAATTGTTTTAACCAAAGACGTTTAGCAATAGAAAAGATAAAGGTTTGTAGTTGGCAATTCAGCTGAAAAGCAGGCTTTTGTACATTTTCATATAAAACAATAATTGTTTCCTGATAAATGTCGGCGGCAGCTTCACTGTTACCACTATTGTTTACAACATATTTAAGAACGAGATTGTAGTACTTTTTGTATAAAGCGCGCAACACCGCATCGTTGTTATGCTTGAGCCCTTCAATAAATTCAAGGTCTGTGTACGCTACTTTAGCCATAAAGCCACTGTTTATATTAATACCTTTTTGGGCTAAAGGTAACCCTGAAGCCCTTGTAAAAATTACTAATTATTTGATTTTTAATAAGTTAGGCTAACGGTTTATTTAGCCATTAAAGCCTCTATTTCATCCGCTTCTAATGGTATGTTTTTCATTAAGTCATCATTTCCAGTTGCTGTAATGATGTAATTATTTTCTAAACGTATTCCTAAATTTTCTTCTGGAATGTATATTCCAGGTTCAATTGTAAATGCCATTCCAACCTGCATTGGTTCTGCAAAAAAACCAACATCATGTACATCTAACCCAATAAAGTGAGAAGTGCCATGCATAAAGTATTTTTTATAGGCAGGCCAAGCTGGATTTTGGTTTTTAACATCTTGCTCAGTAATTAATCCTAACTGAATAAGTTCTTTAGTCATCATATCACCAACTGCTGCATTGTATTTTTCAAATGTGTTGCCACTTTAAAAATAGCAGCAGCGCCTTTCATTACTCTTAAAACAGCATCGTACACTTCGCGTTGACGTTTAGTAAATTTACCACTAACTGGAATACAACGCGTCATATCACTTGCATAGTTTCCATATTCAGCAGCTACGTCTAATAATATCACATCACCATCTTTACACTCTTTATTGTTTTCTACATAATGCAAAACGCAGGCATTGCCACCGCTTGCGATAATTGGTCCGTATGCAAAACCGCGGCTTCTGTTTCTAACAAATTCATGAATTAATTCTGCTTCAATTTCGTATTCCATCACTCCGGGTTTTGTAAAACTTAATAGACGACGAAATCCTTTTTCTGTAATATTACAAGCTTGTTGCATCAATTCAATTTCAATTGGATGTTTAATGGAACGAATGCGGTGCATTATAGGAGCAGAGCGCTCAATATGATGTAATGGAAATTGAGCCATTATTTTTTTATTGAAACGCATTTCTGCAGTTTCCATATCAATGTATCTGCGAGTATGTTCATTGCTATTTAAATAAAGTGCTCCGCTTGGAACGCAAAGCCTTTAAAGTTTTTTCGAACTCATGAAGCCAATAAATATTTTTAATGCCACTAACATCTGTTGCTTGTTGTTTGGTTAATTTAGCGCCTTCCCAAATAGCAATCAACTCACTTGTTTCTTTAATAAACAATATTTCTTTTTGTTTTCCATCTTTTGCATCAGGATAAATCAGTAAAATAGTATCTTCCTGATCAACGCCTGATAAATGAAGTAAATCACTGTTTTGAATAAAACCTAATGAACCATCCCCATTTGTTGGAAGTATATCATTACTTACAAATAACGCTAATGAATTTGGTTTTAAATGCTTTGAAAAATTTTTGCGATTACCAATGTATAAGTCTTTTTTGATAGCAGAGTACTTCATATTTCTAGTTTTTTAGATAAGGACTAAGGTATAAGTTTTTATGAAGATTAGCTAAAACAGCGCAAAAAAATAGCGAGAATAAATCTCGCTATAAATAGATGGTTTTATATGAAAAAGGCTTAGTCTAACGTTATATAAACCGATAAGTGGTCGCTGTAACCATTATAGTATTTTTCTCCGCTATAAGTGCGATTTGGTCTTTCCTCACCCGTTTTATTGTTTTTAAATAACACAAAATCTTTCTTTAAAATAAATGCGTTTTTAGGGTTAAACTTATATCCTTTTTTAGCGCCAATAAATCCTTGCGAAACAATAATTTGGTCCAATACTCTCCATTCTTTATCATAATAGTGCGTGCCTTGTTTAGCTGCATCTAAAGTTTGATAAGCATTGTATAATTCACTTTTATCTTTTGGTTTATCGCTTGCTTTCAATGTATTTAAAATACTTTTGTCTGTGGGATGATCATTAAAGTCACCCATCACAATTACTTTTGCTTTTGCGTCTTTCTTTTGTAGTTCATTGATTTTTGCACGTACTTGTTCGGCAGCATAAATACGACGAGGTTCACTTTCTGTCTCTCCTGATCGTCTACTTGGCCAGTGGTTTACAAACACATATATTACGTCTCCATTGGTTGCTTTTAGTGTTGCGAATAACACGTTACGTGTTTTATAATCACCTAAAGAAGGATTTGTAGCATTTAATTCTTTGAATTCTACTAAACTAAAAACAGATTTATCATATAATAAGCCAACATCAATACTGCGTTCATCAGGACTATCTGTACATAATACTCCGTATGATTTTTCTTTTAACTGAGATTTAGAGATTAGCTCTTCTAACACTTCTTTATTTTCAACTTCTACTAATCCTACTAAATTTGGTAATCCAGGCCCTGCCACTGTTGAATCTAAAACTTGAGCAATTTTGGTTAACTTGTTCATGAAACGTGTTTCGTCCCATTTTAAAGGAGATTCTGGTAAAAACTCATCATCTTTTTTATTAGGATCGTCTTTGGTATCAAAAAAATTTTCGCAGTTATATAAGGCCACTGTGATGGGCGCTTTTGTTTGAGCAAAACTAGCAGTGATGCTTAGTAACAAGAAGGTAGAGGAAATAAATTTACGCATAGAACAAAGGTAATTAAAAATATTTTGTGACATTAAAGGTAAGATTTAAAAAATAACGCCATATTTACTTATTGTTATTATTTTATAATTTTTTAGAACATGAAGAAAAAGTTGACCCTCAAAAACATTAGTATATTTTTAGTGTTTTTATTCTTGGTAATCCAATCCATTAGAATTGATAAAACCACTGAACCTGTAAATTCCTCAACAGATTTTATAGCACTAACATCGGCAAATGCTGAGGTAGTTAATACTTTAAAAATTGCTTGTTACGATTGTCACTCTAACCAACCAACGTATCCTTGGTACACCAATATTGCGCCTGTATCTTGGTGGATAAAACATCACATTAATGAAGGAAGTCATCATTTAAATTTTTCGATTTGGGGCACCTATAAAGATAAGCGCAAACACCACAAATTAGAGGAGTGTATTGAAATGGTGGAAGAAGGAGAAATGCCAATGAGCTCATACACCTTAATGCATGGAGAAGCTAAATTAACAGATGCACAAAAATTACAATTAGTGGGATTTTTAAAGCTTAAAAATGCGATGCCTCAGCCAGAAGAAGAACAACACTAATTTTTTTTGTCTTTATTGAATAAGTGAAAATGACCTGAAACTCCTAATTCAAAATACAAACCACCCATGCCCCAAGTTGCCCCATCTGCTTCGCTATAATACTTTGAACCGTCTTTAATTTCCACTTTATTAAACAAATGTTTGTTATAACCTAAACCAGCAAACATACCAATATACTTACCAAAATAAATATGCGGTGTAACGTGTACGTTTATTATACCTCCTTTTGCACGGATATATTGAGTTGAATTTAAATCACCATTAAAGCTACTAAAACCATAGCCGGCTCCAATAACTAAATCAAATTTTTCGCTTTTGTTTGCTAAATGAAAATTTGCTCTTAACATCATATCTGTTCCTCTAATTGGACCAGCAGCTGTTTTGCCATAA
>JADJFB010000031.1 GCA_016708845.1 Bacteroidota bacterium
TTTGCAAATGCTTACAACCGAATACAAACGCTTACTCTATATCAATATATTAAAAATCCTTCAAATTTTGATGAAGGGGATTTTGATTTGCCATGGTTTTTGTTTTTTGATTATTAGTCTTTTTTGTTTTTGTTTTTTGTTTTGATTGCTTTTATCGAATCGAGTTGTGCTTGGTTGGGCGAACTGTGATTGATAGCGTTAGTTTTAGTTGGTGTTGTAGTGCTATCTTTTTTTGTGCCACTGATAGTGTTGGTTGTTCCTGCAGTATTAGTGTGAGTGTTTTGTTTTGTTGTATCAGCACTTATTACACCTGTTGATGGGTTTGCTTTAGTGTCGCTTTTAGTAATGGTTTTTGAGTTGGATTGACATGCCGTGCATAGCAAAACAAAAATAAACAGCTTAGTTATTAATAATAATTTTTTCATTTTTGATAATAGTTAAGTTGTTTGTAATCACTAAAAAGTAGGTGCCTGCTGCTAAATTAGCTTTATTAAACGAAAAATTATTTAAGCCTTGGCTAGCTTTTCCATTAAACAATTGCTTGACGGTTTTACCTGTCACATCTTTTATATCTATGGTTAAGTTAGTGGTTGTTTCTAATGTAAATTCAATTGAAAAAGATTCAACCACAGGATTAGGATATACTTTCATTTTTTCTTCCTCCTTTTTATTTTCATTAATTCCCACTTGATTGGCATATATTTCGGCAACCCAAGTATCCCAAGTATTGGATGTGTTTGCAAACATGCCATTCATCCAAATAGATGGATTGGTGCTATTATGTTTACGAGTGGTTCCTGTATAATCACCCCAACGTTCTTTTGTAGTAGATGTATAGCTAACGTAACTGCTGCTCGATTTTACTATGGTTGAGTTCGACCAGTTCATACTATTGTCGCAATTAACAACTCGTATCTGTGGGTAAACGCTAGGGTTGCTGCTTCCAAAACCAATCATCACAGAGGCATCCGTAGGCGAACTAGCATACGACGAAACCGAAGGATACGAATAATCAAAACTTCCAGCTGCACCAAAGGTTGATGATTGATTGGTTTGCGCACTTACATTTAATCTGTTATAATTAATACCATTCCATCCGCTTCCAATATCCGAATGAAAAACAAAATGAATGATGCCATTAAGGTAAAAACCACTTAATGCACGACAAGATCCATTATCTAATAAACAAGATGTTCCAAGTTGAGAAGCATCACCAGCTACCGTGTAAGCACTTGTTGGAATGGAATAATAATTTAATTGTTCGTTGCTTGCCGACATATCATCCGTTAAATCATAAAATTTTACAGAGGATGATGGTAAGCTTGTGTTTGTTGCTACTAAAAAACAGCCTGGGCCATAATTGCCGTAATGACCATAAGATACTGGTAACAACGTAAATGGAGAGCCTGAAATACCCGACCAAAATTGCCAATTAATGGAACCACCAGCATAACCATTTGTTTTTTGAATTTGATAAAGAACTGCTTGATCAAAGGTGGCATTAGGATTATTTGAAAATAAATTTCCAGTGATATATAGCTCATTATTTGAAACGGCAATTTTTGGGTAATCAAACCACTTATTATTATTTAATGGATTCCCTGTTATTTTGTAAGTCCACCAGCCATCATTAGGATTGTTTGTTTTTGAAAAACAGATTAATAAATTTGAGTTGGAGGCTTGCCCTGAACATTCTTGAGCAAAGAAAATAAATCTATCGGCACCCGAATCATAAATTACAACTGGGTCGCACACATTGGTAATACTGTTGTCATTAAAAAAAGAGGGAATATCATTATAGTATGTGTTTGCTCCAGTGATGTCATCAAATTCAATAGTTGTATTAGCCACTGTTACAATCCATCCTCCATTTGAAATGGCAATGGAGTTATCCATTGGCGAATTGCCGTTGTTAACATTGCCTAAGTAATTTGTACCAATTAAAGGTGTAACACTTAAAGTTGCATTTTCTCCAGTGGTTCTATTAGTATTTTTAGAGAATTTGTTTTTTGTTTTCTCTCTCTTCATTTCTTCAATCGCTTCTTCATTAGGCTCTTTTGGCTCACGCGAAAGACACTTATTGGTTAAGATGGGAAGCCATTTCAAATCAGTGCTTTTAGTATTGCTTTCGCCACTGCGGTGAAGTATTAGCTCTGCCGATTTTATTGCAGAGCCTAATTTTTTTGTATCGTCAATTTTTGGTCTTCTTTCAAAATTTTGACCATAAGCGGTAATACTTAAAATATAAATTAAAATGGTTTGAGTAATTAGTTTTCTCATATGATGTTTTATATACTAGTAAATGTATTAAATTTTTCAGTTGGTTTTATGTTTTAATCTCTTCCAATGCATCAACTGATTAATATCATTTACGCCTATTTCCTTTCAAAAAAAATCCCCTTCAAAATTTCTCTGAAGGGGATTTTAAAAAATAAGTAGTTATTAATCTCTTTTCTTTAACCAAGCTGTTACTGCAGGTGCTAATTCTTTTTGAGATTTACCGCCAACAAACACACCAATGTGCCCGCCTTTAAAGCTGTATAATTCTTTATCCTTACTGCCTACTAAATCATTTAAAGGAATAGTAGCTGCTGGAGGAACTAAATGATCTTCGGTGGCGTATATGTTTAATAAGTTAGAAGTTAAGTTTTTTAAGTTTACTTTTTTACCACCAACTTCTAATTCGCCTTTTACTAATTTATTTTCTTGGTACAAACCTTTCATAAATTCTTTAAAGCATTCACCTGCTTGGTCAGGACTTTCGCTAATCCATTTTTCCATGCGTAAAAAATTCATCAACTTATCTTTATCGTCTAAGGCGTTAGTTAAGGTTTGTTGCTTTTGTATTTTCATCATAGGCTTTAACATATCAAATCCTTGATTTAAGAAATCGCCTGGTATTAAACCATCAAATCCTTCTACAATTTTATCAAAGTCCATGTCCTTGCTCCAACGAAATAGCAAACCATCGTTAGTACTAAAATCAATTGGCGTAACATGTGTTACTAAGTTTTTAATTTTGTTAGGGTATAATGAACTGTAAATAACACTTAAAGTTCCACCTTGGCAAATACTTAAAATATTTATTTTCTCAACTCTATTTTTCTTTCTAATAAAATCAACACAGTTGTTTATGTAACCGTTTACATAATCATCCATGCTCAAGTATTTATCAGTTTTAGTTGGATTGCCCCAATCAATTAAATAAACATCTAAGCCAGCTGCTAATAAGTTTTGAATGTAGCTTCTATCTGGCTGTATATCCAACATTTTATAAGTGTTTACTAATGCGTAAACAATTAATACAGGTGTTTTGTAAGTAGGTTCCGTCTCTCTGTCGTATTTGTATAAAGTTAATTTATCTTCGTTATACACGGCTGTTTTTGGAGATACAGCAATATCTACTTCGTTAATATTGTTAAATGTTTCGTAGCTCTTTAATAATTTTGAGCTCATTTGGTGCATTTCTTCTACTAATTTATTTTCCATAGGGCATTTTTTTGATATGCTAAATTTACAAATATTACTTTAAGGTTTCAAATTTTGTATTAGTGAGTATAAATTCGGTTTTTAAATCATCGATAAAAATTTGTCCTTTGGTTTCGCTATTCCATATAAACCAATTAATGTATGCTACTGGGTTTTTGCCCACCAAATCTTCATCACCAACTTGGTAACCAAACTCTTTATAATCCCAAGTGTTTTTATTTATGTAATCGGGATTAATGTAAAATGGAGTTTCAAACACTACTTTTCTGTCTTTATCCAGCAATTTTAAATAAATTTGAGCACCAGTGACATCCCCTTTAAAATTACACCAAAACGAAAGTCGTATTTTTCGCATTCCTTTTTGGTTAAAAAGACTAGGGTAAGCAATATCTCCTGATCCTCCAAAAGGACTTGTTTTGTCTAATAAGATGGAAGTATTCCCAGAATATTTTTCGGAATTGTTTTTAGCACCATCCGAAAATTGAGTTTCATTATCTTGTAAATAGATTTCTTGCTGAATAATGGATTCGGGAGGAATTAGATACATGTTAGCTTTATGGAGTCTGAAAAAATTTCTCCAAAATACTTCCTTATAAGTATAATTTTCTGCCAAAATACCTCTGTTTAATTGTATACTTTTTAATTGATAGTACATTACGCAAATACATAACAGTGTTATAAATGCCACATGTATTTTTTTGTAAGCACGAACTTTAATTAAAAAGGCGGCTAAAAATATGGCTAATAAAGCATGATAATCAATCACAGCTCTGGCAGTAATTGGCCAATACCACCAGCAGCTATATAAAAAAATAATGCCTGCATAAAATAAGAGCAATACTATTTTTTGCTTAAGCGTTGGTAAAAATAGTGCTCCAAAAAATGATATAAAGGCCAGTGGCACATACACAAACCAACCCGAGTGATAACTAATTAATACATCAAACAAACGCGGGTTCGAAAAATCAAAATGTTCATCAGTATAGGTGTAAGGCAAAAAGGTACCAGTTTGAATGTACATGATGCTCAACTGATGGTATAATACAGCAATGGTTAATAATGCAATAGCAAGATGCGCTAATTTTAGTTCTTGAAATTTAAATATGTTTTTAAAAGTTGTTTTGGTAAAGAATAGTGGTGTTACAAATAATACTAACCCGTTTAATGGCCTAATACATACGACAATAGCAAGGCATAAAGCACTTAATAAAAAGTTGGTGAGTTTGTTATTGTCTTCTTTACAAAAGCTAAATGCAAAATACATAAATAACGTAATAAACGTAAAGGAAAATACGTGATTGTGAGTTTAAATTAATGCCGTAGTAATACAAATAGGTTCCATAAAAAATAAAGATCGGTGCTATGGTTGCTGCTAAATCATCTTTAAAGAGTTTTTGCAATAATTTTCTTAAATAAAATAATCCTAAGAACAAGTAAAATAAACTGGCTAAGCCTATGGCTAATTGGTAGGGTAAAGAAAAACCATCAGCAGGGTAGTGGGTTATTTTGGCAATCACATGTCCTAATACAAAAAACGGCATCCATATAAACGACAAACCTTGATAGTATTTATTGATTTTTTTGTTGCCATACTCAACCAATAAATTTTGTTCAGGATTAGGAAAGGCCGAGTATACGTAATTAGCATCGTGGGCTTTATTAAACCATTTAAAATCGTAGTTAGGATCGTTGAAAATAAATTTTGCAGGCAAATAAGAGTAATAGCCAAAGCCATCTCCAGCAATAAATTTATGGTAATCAGAATTTAAAGGGCGCACATAAAAAAACACGGCTATAATGGATAGAAAAAATCCAAAATAAATTTTATTGTATGTGTTTTTAAAGTACATAGGGTTTATTGATCAAAAGTAATAAACGTAAAATTAGAACGCTGAGTATTATGATGGTTAAGATAAAAAATGATTTTTAATATAAGACATAAATAAATCAGTAAAATCATAACTATCTGTGTCATCAGCGTTCTATAAAAATATAGAAAACAAAAAAGGCTGCCCACAAACACATCGGCAGCCCTCTTATTATTGTGCTATGAACACAAAAGGTATAATTTATTTTTTCTTAGCTTTTGCTTTTTCTTCGTCAAATAATTCAACAGAAGCAGCATTTTGCATCGCTAATTTAGTTTGTAAATCTTTGATTGTTTTTTTAAGATCGTGCATGGTTTTGTAGATTTCTTCCATTTCACTTTTAAAAACAACTGGGTATTGTTCAAACATATTTTCAAATTGACTTTGAAAATGTTTTTTTACATCCATGCTTAAGTTTAATGCTTCTGCTTTTACTTTGCTAAATTCATCTGTAGCAAATAATTCAGAATACATTTTTTCGTTAGTTTTTACCCATTCATTATATAATTCAGTAGCAGTTGGCATTGTAAAGTTTCCAGCTTGTACATCTTTATATTTTTCTTGAGTTTCCTTAGCTAAAGATTCCATAGAAGCTTGCATAGTTTTATACAATTGAGATTGTAACTCAGATTGTTTAATGCTGAATTCAGTTACTTTATCTAATAAAGCAATAGTAGCTTCAATGTTTTCTTTTTCTTTACCTGGATTAGCTAATTTTAATAATGGTTCAAATGTTTTACCAAATACATTATTCATTTTAGCATATAAATCTTTCATGTGCTCAGCATCACCCGAAAATAATTCAGGAAATTGAGATGACATGTTTTTCATTTGCTCATAATATTCTTTTCCTAAACCATTTTGGTTTACAAAAAAGTTTTGCATTTGCTTAGTAGAGTTTTCGAAAACTTCTTTTAAGCTATTGTTATTAAAAAATGAACCAAATACTTGTTCAGTCATTTTTTTGTAATTGTCTTGAGAATAAATGTTTTTCCAAGTATCAACACTGAAATCAGAATTTTTGATAGCTGTCATCATTGGTTGAAACATCTCTTGTACTTTCATATACATTTGTCCACCTTCATACATGTTTTTAAACATATCTGCATTAAATGGATTTTTAATTCCTTTTGAAAATGTATCGTAAGAAGTATTCATGGTGTTCATCCAGCTATTGTAGATGTTTGTCCATGCGTTATTCATTGTAGAAAAGCTATTGTTATAATCATTAGCGTTTTTACCATAATTAACCATTGAGTTATAAATGCTTTGGTTAAAGTCTGTCATTTGCTTCAGACCAGTCATTTGTTGATTATACCAGTTTTTCAAAAACTCTTCAGGTTTTGAATTACTGTTCATAAATGGATTTGATCCAAAAGCAAATGGGTTAGCACCATTTGTATTCATTCCGCTAAACATCGCAGCTTGTTTTTCCATCATATCTTTGTAGATAGATTGACTATCAGCCATCACATTTCCACTAGTAAAAGCCGATTGGAATTTCTTTGCAGAATCCATCCAAGTGTTCATAGCGTTAGCTTGAGCATCCATCATGTTGTCGATCATTGGGTTGTTTGTTTTCATTTTTTAACCTTAATTTTATATTGAGTTATTAGTAAATTAACCTTATTCGCTGAAAATCAGCTAATTGAAGCCTCATTTCCAAATTCGCTGCAAATGTCGTCATTTTTTCCTATACGTGTCAAGTAAATTCGTATTAATTTTGTGTTAAATTGTCGTAAAAAATATTTAGTTCGTCTAAATCGAAATAAGTTTATAAATACTTGACATTTTGCTTTTTTTTTTTGAAAATTACCTAAAAACTGAACCATATGATAGAAACTGGACAAACCTATTCTCACGATTTTAAATTTACTCAAGACGAGGTTAATCGTTTTGCTGAAGTAACAGGCGATAAAAATCCTGTGCATACAGATGCTGAATTTGCAGCAAAAACAATGTTTAAAAAACCAATTATGCATGGAATGTTAGGAGCAGCTTTGTTTAGTAAGGTGTTTGGAGTTTTATTTCCAGGCGAAGGAACCATCTATTTAAAGCAATCCTTGAGTTTTATGAAACCAATGTATGTTGAGGTGGATTATGAAGCCGTGTTTACGGTAAAGGAAGTTTTAAAAGACAAACACAGAGCAGTAATTGAAACCTTGATTAAAGATAAAGCAACGGGTAATGTTTGTACAAGTGGCGAAGCTACTGTGATGAACGTAGATAAAATATAATTTACTTTATTTTAATAGTCACTTAACTTTCAGCGAATACTAAATGCTTAATTCTGCACATTAATTTTTAATTATAACATTCATGGAAAATTCAAATAAAAGAACCGTATTAATTACTGGTGCAACAGGTGGTTTAGGAACCGCCATGTGTAAAGAGTTATATAAAGATGGGTACACCGTTGTTGGTAATTATCACACTAAAGAAAAAGCCGATAAATGGATGGCTCAAATGAAAAGCGAAGGCTTTAACATTGAACTATTTTATGGCGACGTGAGTGATTATGAAAGTACTGGTAAAATGATTGCTGAAATTGAATCAAAATACGGGCATATTGATACCTTAGTTAATAATGCAGGTATCACACGCGATGGACGTTTAATTAATATGAAAGTGGAAGATTGGCATGCGGTTATTAATACCAATTTAAATTCTGTTTTTAACTGCACGCGTCAAGTTATTCAAGGTATGATTGATCGTAATTTTGGTCGTATCATTAATATTTCTTCTGTTAACGGGCAACGTGGCCAATTTGGGCAAACTAACTACTCTGCTGCCAAAGCGGGCATGCATGGTTTTACAAAATCATTGGCGATGGAAGTTGCAAAATATGGTGTAACAGTCAAATACTATTTCGCCAGGATATATTGGTACCGACATGGTCATGGCTGTTCCCGAAAAAGTATTAAATCAAATTGTAGCGCAAGTGCCAATGGGTCGCTTGGGAGGCACGCACGAAGTAGCGCACTTGGTGTCGTTTTTAGCGAGCGAAGAAACTAGCTTTATTACAGGGGCTAATTATAGTATTAACGGAGGGCAGCACGTTTATTAAAACGTTGAGTAATTTTAGATGGAAATTATTATAAATGAAGGAAATGAAGAAAATATAAAAACTTTAAAAAAGCGTATAAAAGATTTAGAAAAAGAAAACCAACTTCTTAAAAAAAAGAAAGAGGTTTTTTTTACTTCTAAAAAAACTGTAAAAGCGCCTACCGAAATTGCACCTATTTTTGACAAAGCTTCTGAAATTGTAAAAAAATATTTCCAAACATTTAATGCTGATCCTAGTTTATCGAAGATAGAAGTGAACGGACAACGTTATGTGTTAATGAGAGCAGAATCATTAGCAAATGATTTCTTCAAAAATATTTTAAACTTATATTCAGATAGACCTAAGCAAGAGGCTATAAGAATTGGTCGTAATTTGCTATTTGACTTTGCTCATTTAATTGGAATTGAGGATGCTAAAAATTTTCATCGAAAAATGAAATTGAAAGATCCTATTTCAAAACTATCTGCAGGACCGGTTCATTTTGCCTATACTGGTTGGGCTTTTGTAGATATTTTACCTGATAGTAAGCCTAGCCCTGATGATAATTTTTATTTAAAATACAATCATCCTTATTCGTTTGAAGCTGATTCTTGGATTAAGTCAAAAGAAAAAACAGATTTTCCTGTATGCTCTATGAATGCTGGTTACTCATCGGGTTGGTGCGAACAAAGTTATGGCATTGAATTAACTTCTGTAGAAATTTCTTGTCGTGCTAAGGGAGATAAACATTGTACGTTTATCATGGCACCTCCAAATAAAATTGGCGAGTATTTAACAAAGCAAGAGCAAAAATTAAAGACAAAAAAGAAATATGATGTTCCTTTATTTTTTGAAAGAAAAAAAACAGAAGAAAAAATTAGTCATACGTTAAAAGAAAAAGAAACATTACTGCGAGAAATACATCATCGTGTAAAAAATAATCTTCAAATCATTTCGAGTTTATTAAAGCTACATGCTGATAAAGCAAATGACCATAATTTTTCGGTATTAGTGGAAGAAAGTCAAAATCGAATTATTTCGATGGCCTTAATTCATGAAATGCTTTATGCAAATTCTGATTTAAGTAAAATTAATGTGGCGCAATACACAAAATCACTATTCGAAAAATTGCAAAGCACTTATAGCAAAGAATTTGTTAAATTGAAATTAAAGATCCCTACAGATTTTTATTTTGAGATTGATAAAATGATTCCCTGTTGGTTTATTATCAATGAGCGTTTGAGTAATTCTTTTAAATATGCGTTCCAAAATAAAAAAGGAGAAATAAGTATTTCTTTCTCCAAAAATACTCTAATAATTTCCGACAATGGAGTAGGGATTTTTAAGAGTGCAACTAAAAAAATAAATGCAAGTTTTGGATTACAATTAATAGATTTATTGGCTGAGCAAATTGATGCGAAAGTTGAAATTAAAAGTGATAAAGGAACCTCGTTTGAGTTTTCATTTGATTAAAAAATAAAAGAGCAGTAGATTAATCTTTAAATACTGTATAGTCGCTTTTAGCAAAAGCTCTTCCTGAGCCAGATTTAAATAAATTTCAAATTCAAAGCTTTAAATTTATCTGTAAATACGATTGATGCGCAATTTCTAAAGGAAGTCTAGAAGACGTGTATTTCACTTCCCCTCTTCTGTGTCTTATAAGTCTTTCTTCTAGATCACCCGTGCATCCAACATAGTAGGTGTTGTCAGCACATTTTAATATATAAACAGTCCAAATCATAATAGTAGTTAAACAAAAAAAGGTCTGAAAAAATCAGACCTTTTAATCACTTTCGCTTTCGCAACTTTTGCGGACGGGTCCGCTGAAAGTCGCTTCAGCGACTGAAAGCGGAGAAATAGGGATTCGAACCCCAGGAACCTCACGGTTCAACAGTTTTCAAGACTGCCGCAATCGACCACTCTGCCATTTCTCCAGTGGGAAGGCAAAATTAATCTTTTTTTTTATTTTACAACTAATTTTTTTAAAATATTTTTTATCCGTAACTTTATAGAAATTTACATCCCCCCAATAATTTGTAAATCAACACCATGCGACACTTTTTGATTATTTTCTTTTTTCTGATTTATAGTACTGTTTTTGCAAATATTACGGTTTATTTCAATTATGGCATCTTTAGCACTGGTAATTCCAAGCCTTACCTCGAAACTTATTTAACTATTGCTGGCAATAGTGTTAAATTTAAGCCAGTTGATGGCAGTTATCAAGCTAGCATTAACGTTTCGTGGAAAATTTTAAAAGGAACAGAAATTGTTAAAGCCTCTAATTACAATGTATTAAGTCCTAAAACCTCAGATACCTTGCGTTTGCCTTCTTTTATTGATAGTCAACGTTTTTCAATAGAAAATGGACAATACACTTTAGAGTTAGTAGTAATAGATAATGCTAACTCAGATAAAAAAACGACGCATTCCGAAAAAAATAAATGTCTTAATTAAAAGAGAAAAAAAGGTGTATAATTCTGATTTTCAAATTTTAGAATCCTTTACTAAATCCACCACTCCTTCTGCTTTAAATAAAAATGGCTACGATTTAATTCCTTACAACATTAACTATTTTCCTAAAACACAAAACGCACTTAAATTTTATCTCGAAAGCTATAATTTAGATACAGTAATTGGACCTAGTACTAAATTTGTATATTCTTATTATGTTGAGAATAGCGAAAACTTGCAAAAACTAATGGGTTTAATTAGCTCAGTTTGATATCACTCAATTACCTACAGGAAATTATAATTTGGTAATTGAAGTAAAAGATTCTTTAAACAAAGTTCAATCACAAAAAAAATGGTTTTTCCAACGTCAAAGTGATGCTGCTCCAATTATAGAGAGGCAACGGGAATATAAAAACGATTGAAGAATTTTTTAATATTTTTCAAAGCACCGATTCTTTAAAACAATTTGTAGAGTGTTTGTGGCCTATATCATCCGTAAAAGAAAGAGAGTGGCAGCAAACTCAAGTGGCTCGAAAAGATCCAAGCATTATGCGCAGTTATTTAGTGGGTTATTGGAAACAACAATCAGGTGATACAATTGATCCTCTTAAAATTTGGATTAGCTATTACAAAGAAGTTTTAGAAGCTAACGCCCTACTAAAATGTGGAAAACAAAAAGGATATTACACAGATAGAGGACGAGTGTATTTGCAATACGGAAAGCCTGATCAACGCACTCAAATTACCAGCGAGCCAAATACTTATCCTTATGAAATTTGGCAATACAATAGAATTTATGATAAGGCAACAAAACGATTTTTCTCGAACAAAAAATTCATCTTTGCTAATTTTGCCATTGCCGACGATTGTTATAAACTCATTCACAGCGAAGTAAGAGGTGAAATATTTGACGAACGTTGGAGATTTAAATTAGTAAATAGAATGCAGCAATCTGGTAACGTTGATGATACAGCACCTACCAAGACTTATGGCAGTAATATTGACGATAACTTTAATAATCCTCGCTAATTTATGTTGAGTAGCAAGGTAGCGGTTGTTATTTTAAATTGGAATGGTAAATCTTTTTTAGAAAAGTTTCTGCCAATCGTTATCAAGTATTCTTCAAGCGCTCAAATTATAGTTGCAGATAATCAATCGTCGGATGATAGTGTTTCTTTTTTAAAACAGCATTTTCCTGAAGTAAGAATTATTATTAACCCAAGTAATGATGGATTTTCTACTGGCTATAATTTAGCTTTAAAACAAGTGGAGGCGGAGTATTTTGTATTATTGAATTCGAATGTGGAGGTTACCGAAAAGTGGATTGAACCCATTATGGATTTAATGGATTCAAACAAAAAGATAGCAGCTTGTCAACCAAAAATTTTAGATTATAATCACAAAACAACGTTTGAATACGCTGGCGCTGCAGGAGGGTTTATGGATAAATATGGTTATCCGTTTTGCAGAGGAAGAATATTTAATTCCTTAGAAGAAGACAAAGGACAATACAATAATTCCACAGAGGTGTTTTGGGCAACAGGTGCTTGTATGTTTGTGAGAGCCGAAGCTTTTTGGAAAGTAGGTGGTTTTGATGATGATTATTTTGCACACATGGAAGAAATTGATGTATGTTGGCGAATGAAAAATATTGGATATCAAATTTATGTAGAGCCAAAATCCCATGTTTACCATGTAGGTGGAGGTACTTTAAATAAATTAAGTCCGCTAAACTTTTTAAATTTCCGAAAAAATTTAATAACGCTTACTAAAAATGCCTCGATAAGTTTTTTATTTTTTAAAATTATTTACCGAATGATTTTAGATTGAGTAGTTGCTTTTAAGTTTTTAGCTGAAGGTCACGGTTCGCATTTTATTGCGGTTATAAAGCTCACTTTTCATTTTATGCTCATTTGCCTTCTACTTTAAAGAAAAGGGATGAGATGCGATTAATGGATGAATTTAAAGATGCGACGACAGGTGTTGTGTATACCGAAAATATTGTGTTTGCTCATTTTGGCAAAAGGAGTGAAAACTATTGGTTTTATAATGAGGTGGAATAAAGCTATCAAACTACGGTGAGTGACATGTAACAATTCGAGCGTAAAGTAAGAACAACTAATACTATTCTTCAAGCCCCAATTAGAATGCTTCCCCTTTTGAGGATCAAACTCCATGTTGTTTTTCTTGCAAATTAAATTCGCTACATCACGTGCTTGAATTAAGGAGATAGGAATGCCGCCACCAGCTCTCCCCCAATGGCTTGCATAATAGTAGTTTTTTAAGTTTGGCAGTGTAAATTTTACAGGAGATGAAGCAACCATATCTTTTCCAGGCAACCAACCTTGGGCGCTACCTTGCCAATTGTTGGTGTGGCGCAATACAGTATATGTAGCAAAATAATCACTTAATTTCATCTTTAATCCTGGGGAATTTACGTTTAGTAATTCAACTAAAGCATCGGTAATTTCTTTTTCGGCGCGGTATTTTGGTCGGTCGTTTTTTACGTAAGTCAATCCAATATTGTCCGTTGGTTGTGTAAAAACTACAAGCCATCACGGTTTTTCCTTCGGGAGCAAGAGTAGGGTCGTAGTTATAAAAATGTGCTTCTAAACGATCCCACGATTTTCCGCAAGGCGAAACGAGTTTACTTCGGTAGGGAAACGCGAAAAATGTGGATACTCTTTATATGATTTTTTTAATCCGAACGACACTAAAAGAATAGCGTAATAAACATCTAATATTTTTCCGTCGCGCAATTTTAAAATGGTATCATCCACATATTTCCCCCAAATATTCAAAACCAATTTTGTACCAATCGGCAGTTGATAACACCATATCACTTTTGTGAATCACATCATTACGAACTAACAAACCTTTTGCCTCATTATTTTCTACTAATATTTTTGACAGGCGTATTGTAATTGTATTTTTCCGCCCATGGCAATATAATTATCCGCTATGTGTTGCCCAGCTTAGCGAGCCTCAATAGGGTAACCAGCGCATTGCTTATCAAAAAATGCCATCGGAAAATTAAGCACCATCATTTTTACTTCTTCGCCATCAAATAATAATTCGAAGCTTTCTTTTAAAAATGGACTCTTAAATTTTTTAGCGATATCAAAATTGCTAATCTTTTTTTGTTTGGTAACGTACACTAAAAACTTTAAGTACTTAGCCATTTTTATGCTTCTGATGATAGAAGGAATTAATGGTAACTTATACATCACTGGAGGTAATTCAAACTGCTGCAAGTTTCTAATATCTTGTATGACTTCATGAATCACTTTGCTATCTTCAGGAGATAAGTCGAGCATATAATCTCTAAGCTTATCGAGGTTGGTATAAAGTTTAAAGGTTTTGTTGCCGTATTTATCAGCATTATTTTTTAAATCAATATGCAAACGAATATCATGATTATGAAAAGGTACTTTTTTCATATCAATCAATTCCGACCACATTTTGTTAAAACCACTGCCTTCGTTAGAGCCTAAAATCCAATGAGGAGCCATCAATGGTGTATTCTCCATTTTGCCAACTAGTGCATAAACCACCGGGAATGGAATGTTTTTCGAAAATTTGTGTTTCAAAATCATTCATTTGCAAATAACTTCCAGCACATAAGCCAAAATACCTGCTCTATAATATTCATAGTGGTTTTTGTTGCACTCTCAAATATATTAAAAAGATTGAGATTTTGATGCACTAAAAAGGAGCTAAATCTTTAGCTCCTTTTAAAAATAATTGATTTCCAATCTATAAATCATCAATATTTACTTTAGCACCTGCTTGTTTATCTTTATGTTTTTTTTGATTTGTGATTTTAAGGCTTCGCAAAGCTAAATCAATCGATTCTTCAGAAAGAAGCCGATTGTTTTTTGAAAACAATTCTTGACCTTTTGCTAAAATTTTTATTTCGGCTACTTTATTTTCGCTGTTAGATGATTTATCTAAACGCATAATAACTTCGCCATTTATTAAACCATCATGAAAGGTTTTTAGTTTGTTCATTTTTTCGTGAGCAAATTCAATTAACTTTTTGTCTGCATCAAAGTGCACTGATTGGATGTTTGTTGTCATAATAAATCCTCCTGTTTTTGTGTTTTTAGTTTATACTCTGTTAATTGTAATATTTTAATCACCTCGTGGGTGCGCTTGTTTGTATGATTTTTTGAGTTTATCTATCGTGTTATGTGTGCAAACTTGGGTAGCACTTAAATTAGCATCCCCTTCAACAAATCTTTCACGGCATTAATATCAGCACCATTATTTAAAGGTGTGTTGCAAAGGTGTGTCGTAAAACGTGTGGGCTTTTCTTTTGTATAGTGGTAATTTGAGAAAGGTATTTCTTCACCATTTGTAAGCAGCTTGTTCGTTTAGTGTATCATCTTTCTCTAACCAACAACATAGGATTTGATAAGTTTAGTTCCTTTTTTACTTGCAAATAGGTTTTCAAAGGTTACGTTTTAAGGCTAAAGAAATTGGAATCATGCGTCTTTATTTCGTTTACCCAATACTTTAATGGTAGAGTTAAATCAAATCCCATCCAATTCCTTTAAATGTCAATTCTGAACGTCTAATACCTGTTTGGTACAAAAGGTCCAATATTAACTTATCTCGCTGTCGGCAAAGCCTTCCTCAAAATTTTACTTCTGTAAATAAATCTTCCACTTGTGTTCATCCACAAAAGAGGGGGGAGGCGTTTTGGTGTTTTTGGCCCGGAATTTTGGACACATCGGGTTTACCTCAATAATTTGTTGACGTTGCAAGAATTTAAAAAAGGATTTAAGTGCCGATAATTTGCGATTAATGCTTCGGGCGGCTATTTTGTGTTTAATGAGTTCTGAAACCCATGCTCGAATTTGTTGGTAGTTGATTTCTTCGGAGCTTATATCCTCGTTTTGAGGGTTGATAAAGCCTATAAATTGAGCAATATCGTTTTTGTAAGAAGTAACCGTGTGAGTGGAGTACTTTTTTGTACGTTAAGTAGTCAAAAAAGTAGATGTAGTTGCTTATCAAACATAAAAACCTAAGCTTATAAACGAATTTAGCTTCTTAAAATTCGCAATAACC
>JADJFB010000032.1 GCA_016708845.1 Bacteroidota bacterium
ACTCAATGTATTTAAATAATTATCAAAGCCCATTTTTTCGGGCACTTCGCCATGGTCTGCACCACTTACTCTATGAGCTTCTTTGTAACTTCCGTTGTAATTTTTATATACTAATTCGCCATGCGTATTGATATTTAAAAAATTATCATTAGTTCCATGTATCCAACAAAAAGGTTGGCTTATTGTTTTAATTTCTTCCGCATTATCTATTTTTAAATTTGTAAAAAAAGACCCTGGCATATTTAATCCACTGCCATCATTAGCCATCACATCAGCCGAAGCAAATGGCGCTTCTAAAATAAGTTTAGCTGGAGTCATGCTTCTTGATTTATTAGAGAGTTCACAAGCTGGCGCTGAACCCATACTAAAACCATAAATCGCTAAACGATTATTAGTTAATCCCTTTAATTTTAACCATTGTAAAGCAGCGTCCACATCAGCATACAATCCATTTTCTGTTGGCTCACCTTCACTTAGTCCATAACCTCTGTAATCAATCATTAACACGCCGTATTTGTTTTTACCCGACGTGTGTGCTAATAATTTTGCACGTTGCCAGTAAAAATCCATGTGCCATTTATTACCGTGGCAATACATGATGACTGTATCCGTTTGTATTTCAGAAATACTGCCAATATAAATAGCATGAATAGTGGTTGCATTATTATCCTCAGGTCCTTTAGATGACAAAGTAAAACGGTGAATTAAACTATCTGGAATATGATATGAATTATCTAAAATAAAATCTTGTTCTCCAGTATAATTATCCAATTTGTATTCGGTGATTTTGTCTTCTAAATTATAGAAGTTATCATCTAGTCTCAAACAAGATGATAATAAAAAAACAGAGATAATTAAACTTAAATATTTCATTTTAAAATCTTCTAGCAAAATTTAAATAAATACCAACTGCTCCTTTTTGTTGTATACCAACATAATCTACAACATTGGGTTTATTATTTTTATTCATTTGCAAAAACTTACACTCTAATGTATAGCCCCATTTTTTAGTATTATAAGTCATACCAATATGTGGATTAATTAACGCATGATTTGTTTGAACTTCACCATGTGCTTTTTTAGAAGCTAATTCAAACCAATTAGTTAATCCAATATAAACAAAGGCTTTATCTTTTAAAATATCTTTGTATATATTGACATCTAACTGTGGCCATGCTCTAAAATTTTTATTCCATTTATCATATACCATGTTAATGGCGGGATTAATGGTAATACCAAACTTTAAACTATCATGCTTATACAATCTCTGGCATACGCCGATATCTGTTTGAAAATTGCCAAACAACATAGCTGTTGTATGAACGGATGCAAATGCTGTAGTTGAATTGGTTATTCCTCTTCCGTACATTAAAGATGTAAAAGGAATTGGAGTGACTGCTTTTCCAAAATGAATAAGTGGTCCTCCTAAATTGGCAGAAATAGCATTTTGGTTTTTAGCTAAAGGTTTCACAAAACGTGTTGGTGCACAATTTTGAAATATGATTCCGATAAAAACTACTATTGCTAATGATCGGAACATTAAATCTGATTCGCTAAGTTCAATAAATTTCCTTCTTCAAAATCACGTCCCATAATTTGCAATCCAATTGGCAAGCCATTGCTATGAATTCCGTTAGGCACAGAAATAGCAGGGCAACCCACGATGTTTGCTTGTACCGTAAAAATATCTTCTAAATACATTTTAATTGGATCAGCGCTATTTTTACCGAATTCAAAAGCAGTACCAGGCGTAGAGGGAGTTACAATGAAATCATGTTGTGATAAAATTTCACGTGTTTTTTGACGAATTTTATTTCTAACTTTTTGTGCTTTACTATAATACGCGTCATAGTAACCTGCGCTTAATACAAAGGTTCCTAACATAATACGACGTTTTACTTCTTTACCAAATCCTTCGCTACGAGACTTTTTGTATGTACTTTCTAAATCTGTTGCGTTCGGACTTCTATAACCAAAGTGCACGCCATCAAAACGAGATAAGTTAGATGAGGCTTCGGCGGTAGTTAATACATAATAGGTTGGCACTAAAAAATCTAAATAAGGAAAATCAACAGCTGTAATAGTATGACCATCGTTTTTCATTTTATCTAAAGCGGCTAACGTTTGTTTTTTTACTTCAGGGTCTAACCCGTTAGATTCAACACATTCTTTTAAATAAGCAACTTTATACTTTTTGTTTTCTGTTAAATCATTTACATAATGTCCAACTGCTTTTTGAGACGATGTTGTATCATATTCATCTGTGCCAGCCATTATTTCTAATAACAAAGCAGCATCTTCCACTGTTTTTGTAATAGGCCCAATTTGATCAAACGAAGAAGCATACGCAATTAATCCCCAACGAGAAATTCTTCCATAAGTTGGCTTTAATCCCACTGTTCCTGTAAAAGATGCTGGTTGACGAATAGATCCACCTGTATCGGAACCTAAGGTAACGTGACATAAATTTGCTGCTACTGCAACGGCAGAACCGCCCGAAGAACCACCTGGTACCGTTTTTTCGTTTAATGGATTTAATACTTTTCCAAAAGCAGAATTTTCGTTACTACTTCCCATGGCAAATTCATCGCAGTTTAAACGACCAATGATAATGGCATCTTCTGCTAATAAACGTTCAACCACTGTTGATGAATACAAAGATTCGAAGCCTTCTAATATTTTTGAAGAACAAGACACTTTATGTCCTTTGTAACAGATATTATCTTTTAATCCGATAACCACGCCTGCTAATTTTCCTGCTGTTTTCAATTTAATTTTTTCATCCACCAATTTAGCTTGTGCTAAAGCTGAAGTGCTAAATACTTCTAAAAAAGCATTTAAGTGTTTTTTATCTTCAATGGCTTTGATTGATTCTTCTACTAATTGAATGCTTGTAATTTTACCTGCTAGTAAATCAGCTTGAAGATTTTTAATAGTTGTAAATGTATACACAGTTGATATATTAAATAATAAAAGCGTCAATCACATAGAAAGACGCTTTTAAAATGTGATTCAATAAATATTATTTTTTTTCTAAATCAGTAGATTCAGAAGAATTTCCGTCTTTAGCATCTTTAAATTCTTTCATCCCTCTTCCTAATCCTTTCATTAATTCAGGGATTTTTTTACCTCCGAATAATAATAAAACGATAACTAAAATAATGATGATTTCAGGGGCTCCAAGTCCGCCTAACATACCTAAGATTAATGCTTGTGTCATTGTTATAAATTTAGGATACAAATATACGATTTAATTAGTTTTAAGCAAATTGCCAAAAATCTGTTATTTTTGAGCAAAATAGCGCACATGATTAAGAAAATTGAACATATTGGCATTGCAGTAAAAAGCCTAAACAACTCAAACGATTTATTTAAAAAACTCTTTGGCAAAGACTATTACAAGGTTGAGTCGATTGAAAGTGAGGGCGTTAGCACCTCTTTTTTTCAATTAGGAGAAACTAAAATTGAATTATTAGAGGCCACCAATCCTGAAAGTGCCATTGCTAAATTTATTGATAAAAAGGGAGAAGGCATTCATCATATTGCATACGAAGTAGATGATATTTATCAAGAAATGGAGCGTTTAAAAGCAGAAGGTTTTGAAATATTAAATAAAGAACCAAAACATGGTGCTGATAATAAATTGATTTTCTTTTTACATCCAAAAAGCACTAATGGCGTTTTGGTAGAATTGTGTCAGAGAGAAAAGATTAATCCGTTTACAGATTAATCTTTATCCCTGCATTTATTTGTCTAAATCCACCAGGCATAATTCCAGATGATAATCGATGCAATCTTGAAGCTTTATAAACTTCATTGGTAATATTTTTACCTGCAACAAAAAACGAGAAAGCGCTTAGGTATTTATTTTTGTAACCAGCAAAAGAGTAACTTAAGTTTAAATCTATTGTTTTAAAAGCAGCTAAACTTCCTATAGCACCTTCAGCTGTTTCATTTTCAAAGTTTAAGTAATCGGTGTACTGCTTCGCAACATAATTTAAATTTACACCAACATTAAATCCTTTAAAAGAATAAGAAATTCCTCCATTTAAAATATATGAAGGTAAATATGGAACTGAATTATTTGCAATTCCACCTTTACCATAAATTAAATCTAATCGTTTAATTTTTGAAAAGTCTGTTACATTTATTGTTCCAGTTACCAAACTATCTTTTCCTCCGCTGCCAGAAAAATAAACATCATAGCCTTCACGCTCTTCATTAATTTTATCAACTAATTCTTTTTTAGTTTCATCTGTGTGTTTTGCTTTTAATAAATCTGAATCCTGCAGTTTTCCGCTCAATACTTTGCCTTGCATAAATGTACCTGAAAAACTAAGTACTACTTGATGTTTTTCTGAATTCATCAATTTATGTAAATTTAATTGCACCGTACTTTCAATTCCTTGTATACTCACTGATCCTAATGTTTGAAAGGCTTCGTTTCTTCCTGCTGAATAATAGTTTTTAATATTATTACTAAAATAGGTGATTTGAGTTCCTAAGAAATCTTTAAATACTTCTCCTCTAACTCCTACTTCGTAATTAAGACTTGTTTCAGGCAATTTGTTTACTGGTTTTTCATCACTAGCAGCAGACACAACTCCATCCTCAACATTTAAAAAACCGACGTCTGCTGTTGGGGCATTGTAGCCTTTGTAAATTCCAGCAAATAAAGCTAAATTATGTTTTTGTGTCTTTAAAAAATTATACGACAATGATGCTCCTGGTATAAAGCTACTGTAAGTGTTTTTTAAACTACCGAAGTTTTTACTGCCATTATTATTGCTCATTTTTGCAATAGCTAATCTATCAAAAGAACGCATCTCCACTAACTCATATCTCAAATAAGGCGTTAAAGACAGTTTATTATTAAACGTTAGTTTATCTTTTATAACAGCTGAATAAGCTTGCAGTTCATAGTATTGATCTCTATCCATCACTCCACTTCTAGAAAATCTAGAGGAGTCATTTTTTATTTCAATATTATTAAATCCTTCGAGGTGAACTTTTGCTATTACTTCAAAATTCATTTTAAACTGTTCTCTAGATAGAGTATACTTAAATGTTTCTTGTAGTCCTGCAAATTTAAATGTTCTATTTCTTGCTCTTGTACTTTCTTTTCCATTCACTAATTTTCCAACTCTTATGTAATCATTTGATTCAAATGTTTGGTCATTCAAATAATCATATCTATCATTTAATACATCATCTTTCAAATAGGTTGCTGCTGAGCTGCCAGAAATTACTACGTTTTCTTGTCGCCACCAATCACGTTGAAATTGAGATGCATAGATTTTAGTTGAAAGTAAAGTATTTTCAGTTAATTGGTAATTATGCATTAAATCAACAGCGTAACGTTTAGATATTAAATCATCTGCATCAAACGGATTTTGTTTTGGATCCTTGTTGAATGTATAAGGTGTAAGTCCGCTGTAGGTAGCTTTAGATTTTTCTTGATGATAATTTAATTTTAAATAAAATGATGATCTCTTGCTTAATTCAGCATATAATTTTAATGTCGTATTAAAAATATCTGAAGATGAATTTTGTTGAAACCCATTAAAGCCTTTATTTAAAATTTGTAGTTCAGCCCCTATTTTATTCCATGTGCCACCATAAGTGAAATATTCTGAATGATATCCATTTTCTCCACCAACAATATTTAATCCTAAGGTAGGTTTTACCGGTGGTTTTTTTGTAATGTAATTTACAACGCCATACATGGTGTTTGCTCCGTAACTTAAAATATCTGCGCCTTTTAATATTTCAATTCCATCTAACCTATCGCTTGGTGGATTGTAATAAGCTTCGGGCGATAAGTATGGTGCTGGTGCAATTGGGGTTCCATCTTCTAGTAATAAAATATTGGCAGATCGACGAGGATATGACCCTCTGATTCCAACATTTAATCGATTTGAAATTCCCATATCACCCGAAACATTAACGCCTGATACTTTTTTAAGCACTTCTTCTGTACCAATTGGTTTTGTTTGCTCAATGTCTTTTGAATTGATAATAAAATTTGAACCTTCATATTTGGTTGAGTAACTGTTTGATATGGCATTGACAACTACCTCAGTGATTTGAATAGAATTAGCTGCCATTTTTATGATTGGCAATTCTATAACTTCATTTTCAGATGTAACACTAACTTCTTGTTCAATTTTATCATATCCTAATGTATAAAAAGTAAGATTATATTTCTCAGCAGATACATTTTCAAAAACGAACATTCCTTTTGAATCAGAATATTTATGGGTAGTATTATTTAAAGAAACTAAAACAAAAGGCATTGCTGTGCCATTTTCGCTAGTCACAACCTTACCTTTAATAATGGCATTTTGAGAATATATACTACTTGATACAAAAATGAAAAGAATAAAAATGGGATGCTTTAACAAAAACTTCATAGGGCGATATTATTTAGATTGATTATAAATATGCCTCAAAAGTATATGATAACAAGCTATTACACCATACCTAAAAAAAGGTATTTATTGAAAAAACTAAAAAGGAGTGATAAAAAGGGGAAATGCTGAGTTTAATTACCTAATTGATAATCTAATCGTTCTATTTTTTGTTTTCGATTTCTAAGCCTAGTAACATAATCTAGAGCTAATTTATTATTATAGTTTTCATAGGCCTTTTGGGCCCATGAAATTGCTACATCTAAATCTCCATTAATTTCATTTAAAATTGCCATATTATAGCAAGCTCTTCCGGCTATCTTTCTTTTTGAACTTTTAGTATCTTCCAGCCACAACTCTCCTGCGCCATCCCAATTTCCTGTTCTTGCTTTTCGAGTAGCTATTTTCAAATTACTTGAACCTTTAACGAAATAATCTCTTGTTAACTTAATATAATATGGAATAATTCTATCAGCATATACATGCCCCATATGATTTGCACTTTGCTTAATCGCTTCTTTTCTTCCAAGCATAGCTTCTGTAGTATTAACAATATTAGCTGCACTAGCAGTTATTGTTAAGTTTTCTACCATAGGATATTCATCTAAAATGTATTTATTTTTGGGGTCATATATTCGCCAACCAGTTTTAATAGTTGTTACAATATTTACTTGGGCTTGTGTGGCAGTATTAATAACATCTAACACGCTATTAATCTTTGTTGGTGGAGGTGTTAAAGGAATTACTTTTAATTCGCTATCAAAAACTTCTAACACAAATATTATATCTACTCCATGATCCTTGCAAATAGTTTCTACTTCTGTCCAAGATAGTTGAGAGGGAAATGTACCTGTTACTGGTGTTTTTAGCTCCACGCCGTTTAAAGGCTTGATGATATCAAATCGTTTGTTTTGAGTTAAGGCATCATTTAAACCACGAACACATTCGGCGCTTGATTCTTGAATTAGCTTTAAAGTTTCGCCTGACCTGGCCTGATGAATGGTGTTTAAAACTTTATTTTCTTCTGAAGGAGTTGTTCTAGTAATGATTCCAGCATTTTTAGAGTTTTTTGAAATTGTAACAGGAGCCGGATTTGTAGCATTGATGTAAACCAAATTTGTTTTACAAGAGGAGAAAAAGACAACAGTAAAAAAAATGCTAATAAAAGTTTTCATGAGATGACGATTTTAAAAACTTACAACAAGTATCTTACCAAAGATACAACAACAAAAACAAACAGGATGATTTGTTTCGTATTAAAATATGCTAAAACAACAATTTTTAAACTATTTCTTGTAAATCAAAGCCACGGCATAAGCATTTACACCCTCGCCTCTACCAACATAACCTAAACGTTCGTTAGTTGTAGCTTTAATAGAAACATCATCAGTTGTTATATTCATAATTGGCGCTAATATATTTTGCATGGAAGTAATGTGTGGATTTACCATTGGAGCTTCTAAACTCAAAGTTGCATCGACGTTTCCAATGGCATAACCTTTTTCGCTTAATAAAGCAACCACTTCTTTCAATAACAATTTGCTATCGGCACCTTTATATTTTGGATTATTGTTCGGAAAATGAAAACCAATATCACGCAAATTGGCTGCCCCTAGAAGGGCGTCACAAATAGCATGTAATAAAACATCAGCATCACTGTGGCCAACACAACCTTTATCAAATTCTAATTTAATACCACCCAACCAAAGTTCTCTTCCTGCTCCTAAAGGGTGCACATCATAACCAAATCCTACTCTAATATTTACCATGATTAACTTAGTAATTAATTTTAAAATGCCTTCATGTATTCTTCAAAAGGAATGCCTTTCATAAATTCAGGGGAATAAATATATTGATAGATTAAATCTGACCATTGTCTATCAGTTTTACGATCCGTTAAAATAGCTGAATCAAAAGGTTTACTGTAATGAATTCGAATCGTCGCTTTTTTTGCTTTGAACATTTCATCAGGTAAAAACAACATTTCGATATTAGCTTTGATACCTATTTTTTTTCTGAAGTTAGCAAAGTTATAGAAGAATGGAGAGTTCTCTCCTTCAATAAATACTGGTTGAATCATTCGTTTATGATCAATCGCTTGAGTTACAAAACTTTTCTTCCAAGTTAAATCTCTTACCAACCCATTTTGTTTACGCGACACTAAACCAGCAGGAAAAAATAAGACAGCACATTCCGTCATAAACACTTCTTCCATCGTTCTTAATGATCTTGTAGAAGAAGCTCCTACTTTATTTACGGCAACAAAAATTTCTCCGTAGTTTTTTAAATTCTTTAATATATCATTTACAAAAAAACGAACGTCTGGTCTTACTTCACCAACCGATTTAATTAGAGCCATTCCATCTAATCCTCCTAAAGGATGATTTGCTGCAATAATAATTGATCCCGTTTTTGGAATAAGTTCAGGATGAACTGATTCAACTTTAGCTCCTAATTTTTCTAAGCCTTTTCTGTTGAATTCTAAACCCTCATCATTTTTAAGATGCTCCATAGCATCATTAATATCATCTTCATGAAGCTTCTTTTTTAACCAATTAATTGCGAAACGTGGAAGCCAACGATAAAGCTTATAAGCCTTTTCCTTTAAAATTTTTTCTACGTCAATAAATTTCTTCGTTTCCATACAAGGTTTGCAAAGGTAAAATAATTGTTAATATCTCAACTATCCAAAATCATCTTTTTTGCAATTTGAAGAATTGGTCAAATCTCTCAAAATCACAATAAAATCAATACAATTTTAATTTTCAAAGAAAAAAGTGATACTAATTATTTTGCTTGCAAACTATTAACAAAATTTGATTTATCAACAAAAGTGGTAAAAAATGGGTTAAAGTGGTAGAAAGTGGTAAAATTTTAATTATTTTTGACGCTATTCAAACCAAATCCACTAATGACAAGCCTTATAGGAGAATTCGAGTGTAAAGTAGATGCGAAAGGGCGTTTCATGTTTCCTGTTAACCTCAGGAAGCAACTGGAAGAGGTGTTTGATAAAGGTTTTGTGATTAACAGAAATCTTCATCAAAAATGTTTAGTGCTTTATCCAATGGCTGAGTGGAATAAACTCAACAAAAAATTAAGCAAGTTGAATCGCTTGATTAAAGCAAATGATGTGTTTGTGAGAAAATTTTCGGGTGGAGCTACTGCTGCTGATGCAGACAATACGGGTCGTGTTTTATTACCAAAACCTTTAGTAGAATACGCAGGTATTACTACAGATATTAAAGTTTTAGGAAGCAATAATGTGATTGAGATTTGGGATAAAAAATTATATGACCAATTCTTATCACAAGATGTAGATATCGAAAAATTAGCAGAAGATGTGTTGGGGAATTTAAATTTTAATGATGGTGATGATGAGTAATCTTCCTTATCACATCCCCGTTCTTTTACAACCTTGCATAGATGGCCTCGACATAAACCCTGACGGCGTGTATGTTGACTTAACCTTTGGTGGAGGTGGACATTCAAAAGAAATATTGAAGCATCTGTCGGCAAAAGGAAAATTATTTTCGTTTGATCAAGATGAAGATGCGAAAGCAAATATTCCTGATGATAAACGTCTCACCTTTATTCCTCACAATTTCAGATACATCTCAAACTACCTGAAACTATATGGAATTACACAGGTGGATGGAATTTTAGGTGATTTGGGTGTTTCATCACATCAATTTGATAAAGGTGAACGTGGTTTTTCTACTCGTTTTGATGCTGACTTAGATATGCGTATGAATCAAAAATCTGATTTAACGGCTAAGAAAGTATTAAATACTTACGATGTAAAAAAACTAACGGCGATGTTTAGAGAGTATGGAGAAGTAGATAATGCATTCAGATTAGCTAACATCATTTTGAAGCTAGAACAAATGGCAGCATTGAAACAACTGCTCAGTTTAAAGAAGTAATAAAACCATGTACGCCAAAGTTTGAAGAAGGAAAGTATTTAGCAAAAGTGTATCAAGCTATTCGTATTGAAGTAAACCAAGAAATGGAAGCTTTAAAAGAATGTTTAACACAATGCGTTAATCTCTTAAAGCCAAATGCACGATTAGTAATAATGAGCTACCATAGCTTAGAAGATAGGTTGGTAAAGAATTTAATAAGATCAGGAAACATAGAGGGAATAGAAGAGAAAGATTTAGTGTTTGGAAAAATTACCAAATACTTCAAGTCTTTAACATCAAAACCTGTGGTGCCAGATGCAAAAGAGATTGAAACAAATTCAAGAGCAAGAAGCGCGAAGTTGAGAATAGCTATTAGAGTTACGAGTTAAAAAGAGTTACTGGTTTCGGTTTAACAACCAGAAACTTAATTAAAATAAATAAAAAGTGGCAAATAAATTTAGAGAAAACAAAACCGAAGAACTAGAAGAGCTAGAAGAACTTGTGGCGCAAGAAGAGCCCCAGGTTGCTGCTAAACCTTCTAAGTCTGGTAAAAAAGGGGTTTTGGCAAAAGGTCTCTCTAAAATTTTTGGCGGTTCATTTTTAAGTGATGATAGAGCAACGCAACATGTGCCCTTCATTTTGTTTTTGGGCCTGATTGCTATTTTATACATCGCTAACGGTTACTATGCTGATGATAAAATTAGAGAAGTAAATAAAATTAGTAATCAAATAAAAGAATTGCGTACCGAATACATTTCATCCAAATCGGATTTAATGTTTGTGAGCAAACAAAGTGAAGTAGCAAAGGCAGTGGAACCCCTAGGATTAAAAGAACCAGTGGTAGCTCCAATGAAAATTGAAGTAGATAGCGTGAAGACAATAGTGAACAATAACTAAATAAAAATCTGCAGGCAAAACTGATGAAAATAAATGGAAAAAAAAAAGACATATTATCAAGAACTTACCTCGTGTACATATTTCTATGTGTATTCTCTCTGGCTATTTTCTATAAAATGTGTATCATCCAATTTAAAGAAGGCGCTATGTGGAAAGCTAAAGCAGAGGCTTTCAACACCCAAGTGCATGAAATTGAAGCTGTAAGAGGAAATATTTTTGACATCAATGGAAATTTATTAGCGACTTCACTACCCTACTATGAAATTGCTGTAGATATAAATGCACCATCAATTGATAAAAAATTATTTGAAGAAAAAATTGATTCTTTAGGTTTTATGTTAGCTGATTTGTTTAAAGATAAAACCGCAAAACAATACACAAAACTATTAAGAAAAGCTCGTAAAAGCGGCGACCGTTATGTAGTTTTAAAACGCAATGTTCCATATAAAGATTTACAAACATTAAAAACCTTTCCGATTTTCAAAAAGGGAAAACGTGGTGGTTTAGTAACCCTTCAAACCAACAAGCGTGAGCGTCCATTTAAAATGTTAGCAGCTCGTACCATTGGAATGTCGAGAGCTGGTGTAAAGCCTGTTGGATTAGAAGGTGCTTATGACACTTTATTAATGGGTATTAGCGGACAACGTTTAATGCAAAAAATTGCTGGTGGCGTGTGGCGTCCTATTAATGATGAAAATGAAGTAGAGCCTAAAGATGGAAGCGATTTATTCACCACACTTGACATCAACATTCAAGATGTTGCTGAAAATGCACTTTTAAAAACCTTAATGAAAAATAACGCTTCTCATGGTTGCGCTATTTTAATGGAAGTAAAAACAGGAGAGATTAAAGCCATTGCCAATTTAACACGCAATGGTAAAGATACAAGCACATATAATTATTCGGAGAATTTAAATTATGCTATTGGTTATGCCACCGAACCAGGCTCAACATTTAAACTAGCTTCTTACTTAGCCGCCATGGATGATTTTGATGTGAGTTTAGAAGAAAAAATAAAAGTGGGCAATGGAGAAGTAACTTATTATAACAAAACCATTAAAGATTCTCACACGCCAGAATCTCCTGTATTAACTGTTCAACGAGCCTTTGAAACATCTTCTAATAGTGCCATTGCTATTTTAATTCAAAAATACTATTCAAAAAATCCTCAGAAATACGTTGACAAATTAAAATCATTTCACTTGAATGAAAAATTAGGTTTATCTATTCCTGGAGAAGCTAATCCTTTAATTAAAGAAACAAAAAGTAAAGACTGGTCGGGAATTACTTTACCTCAAATGAGTTATGGTTATGAATCGTTGATTACACCTTTACAAACATTGACATTATATAATGCCATTGCCAATGATGGTAGAATGGTAAAACCACGTTTTGAAAAGGAAATTCAACGCAACGGTAAAACAGTTAAAACATTTACAACAGAAGTGATTGCTGAACAAATTGTAAAAAAGGAAACTTTAAGAAAAGCAAAACAAATGTTGGAAGGTGTGGTTCAAAACGGAACAGGAAAAGGCTTAAACATTACAGCATTTAAAGTTGGTGGAAAAACTGGTACGGCACAAATTGCAAAGACTGGATTTAAAAAAGGGAGTGGTAAAACAGCCTATGGTGATGTTGGAAACCGCGATTACCAAGCTTCATTTGTTGGCTATTTCCCTGCAGATAAACCACTTTATACTTGCATCGTTATTATTAATTCACCAAGTAATGGTATTTACTATGGTGGTTTAGTTGCTGGTCCGGTGTTTAAAGAAATTGCAGAAAAAGTTTATTCAAGTAGTGTTGATTTTTTAGAACCAATAAACAACAAACAAAATTTGCTAACCAAAGCTCCAGGAAGTATTAAGTCACAAAATGATGAAATGGTTATTGCTTCAAAAGCATTGAAATTACCTGTTAAATTGAATGTTTCAGAAAATAGTTATGTATCAAGAAACCAAACAGATTCAATACGTATTTCATTACAAACAAACAATTTAGAAAGTCAATTGAAAAAAGGAATCGTACCCAACTTAAATGGCTTATCTGCTAAAGATGCTTTGTTTTTGTTAGAGAATTCTGGTTTTCATGTAAAACTATACGGTATTGGTTCGGTAAAAAAACAATCGATTGAAGCTGGACAAAAATTTAATAAAGGAGATAAAATAACATTGATACTTAGCTAAAGTGAAATTGAAATTATTAAGCGACATATTATACAAAACACGATTAGAAGAAATCATTGGTTCTACTAATGTGGCAATTTCGTCTGTGACTTTTGATTCTCGTAAAGTAAAAAAGGATTCTTTATTTATTGCTACCAGAGGAACAGCTTCTGATGGACATCATTATATTGAATTAGCGATCGAAAGCGGAGCAGTAGCTATTGTTTGCGAAGACTTACCAGAGACTCTAAAAGAAAATGTAACCTATGTAAAGGTTTTAGATTCTTCTGCGTCCTTGGGTTACATTGCTTGTAATTTTTATGATAATCCTTCAGAGAAATTAAAATTAGTTGGTATTACAGGAACTAACGGCAAAACAACAACCGTTACATTACTATTTAATTTATTTAGAGGCTTAGGATACAATGTTGGTTTATTATCTACTGTAGAAAATAAAATCAACACGACTGTTATTCCATCTACACATACAACTCCAGATGCATTAGCTTTAAATGAACTATTATCAAAAATGGTAGAAGCTGGTTGTCAGTATGCCTTTATGGAAGTGAGTTCTCACGCTATTGTACAACATCGTATTACAGGTTTAAAATTTACAGGTGCAGCTTTCTCAAATATTACACACGATCATTTAGATTATCACAAAACATTTGAAGAATACATCAGAGCAAAAAAATTATTCTTTGATAATTTACAAGACGATGCTTTTGCGTTAACTAATAAGGACGATAGAAATGGCATGGTGATGTTACAAAACACCAAAGCCAAAAAATATTCTTACGGATTAAAATCTATTGCAGACTTTAAATGCAGAGTGGTAGAAAATCATTTGAATGGTTTATTACTAAGTATCGATAATCAAGAAGTGTGGGTAAAACTAATTGGTTCATTTAATGCCTATAACGTTTTGGTAGTGTATGCTGTTTCTCAATTATTGAAACAAGATAGAGTGCAAGTATTAACGACACTTAGTAATTTAAATTCAGTAGAAGGTCGTTTTCAATATATCAAATCTAAAACGGGTATCGTTGCTATTGTAGATTACGCTCACACACCTGACGCTTTAAAAAATGTTTTAGAAACCATAAAAGATATTAGAACTGGTAACGAGCAAGTGATTACCCTTGCAGGTTGCGGTGGAGATAGAGATGCTGCTAAACGCCCCATCATGGCACAAATAGCTTGCGAGTATAGTAATAAAGTTATTTTAACAAGTGATAACCCTCGCAGCGAAAATCCAGAAGAAATTTTAAACCAAATGCAAGCTGGTATTAATCCAGTTGATGCAAAAAAAACATTACGTATTAGCGATAGAAAAGAAGCCATCAGAACTGCCGTTGCATTTGCAAAAGAAGGCGACATTATTTTGATAGCAGGAAAAGGGCACGAGAAGTATCAGGAAATACAGGGTGTGAAACACCCATTTGATGATTTTGAAATTGTAAAAGAAATATTTAATAACTAACGATAAAATGTTTTACTACTTATTCCACTACTTAGATCAACACTTTAACTTTCCAGGAGCTGGGGTGTTTCAATACATCTCGTTTAGAGCGGCGTTGGCTTTATTATCGTCGTTAGTGATTACCATGATATTTGGTAAACGTATCATTAATTACATCCGTAAAAAACAAATTGGTGAAACGATTCGTGAATTAGGTTTAGAAGGACAAAATGAAAAAGCGGGCACTCCAACGATGGGAGGACTTATTATTTTAGCCGCTATTATTATTCCTACTTTATTATTTGCAAAAATTCACAACGTATATATCGTTTTAATGTTAATCTCAACCGTATGGTTAGGGAGTATTGGTTTCTTAGATGATTACATAAAAGTATTTAAGAAAAACAAAGAAGGCTTAAAAGGTAAGTTTAAAGTTGTTGGACAAATTGGTATTGGTTTATTAGTAGGTGCTGTATTCTATTTCCATCCTGATGTGGTTGTAAAAGAACGAATGACTGCTAACCAGCAGAGTGCTTATTCTTTTGATGATGCTATTAGTAGCAAAAAAGATTTGACTTTACCAAAATACGCACCGACACCTATTAAGAGTATCAAAACAACCATTCCTTTTGTAAAAGATAATGAATTTGATTACGTGAGTGTTTTATCTTTTATGGGAGATAGCGCTGTAAAATACGGTTGGTTAATTTTCATTCCAATTGTTATTTTAATTGTAACAGCTGTTTCTAACGGAGCAAACATTACGGATGGCATTGATGGATTAGCCGCAGGAACAAGTGCTATCATTGGAACCACCTTAGGAATTTTAGCTTATGTAAGTGGTAATACTATTTTTGCAGATTACTTAAACATCATGTATATACCTAACACTGGTGAATTGGTGGTGTTTATGGCGGCCTTTGTTGGCGCATGCGTTGGCTTCCTTTGGTATAACGCTTTCCCTGCTCAAGTTTTTATGGGAGACACAGGGAGTTTAGCACTAGGAGGTATCATCGCTGTGTTTGCTATTGCTATCCGTAAAGAATTATTGATTCCCATTTTATGTGGTGTGTTCTTAATTGAAAATTTATCAGTAATCATGCAGGTGTTTTACTTTAAATATCAACGCAAAAAACACGGGCTCGAATTTGCCAAAGCCAACCGCTTATTTAAGATGGCACCTCTTCATCATCATTACCAAAAATCAGGGTTTCATGAGTCAAAAATTGTGATGCGCTTTTTCATTATTGGAATTATGCTTGCCGCACTAACCATTGTCACATTAAAATTAAGATAACAACCCCTCCCCTACCCCTATTTGGAAAAGGAGATTGAATAAAAATAAATTAAAAACAAAAATTGAACTTAAATACAAACATATCTAATCAAAAACCACGCATGGTTATTCTCGGTTCTGGCGAGAGTGGCGTTGGCAGTGCTATTTTGGCACAAGCCAAAGGCTATGATGTGTTTGTATCTGACAAAAGTTTAATTAAAGAAAAATATAAATTAGAATTAGTTCATCATAATATTGCTTTTGAAGAAGGTACTCACACGGAAGATTTAATTTTAAATGCAACGGAAATCATCAAGAGTCCTGGTATTCCTGATAAAGTGGAACTGGTTCAAAAAGCAAAAGCAAAAAACATTCCTGTGATTTCTGAAATAGAATTTGCAGGCCGACATACCAAGGCAAAAACAATTTGTATTACAGGTAGTAATGGAAAAACGACTACTACCCTACTTACTTATCATATCCTAAAAAAAGCAGGGTACAATGTAGGCTTAGGGGGGAATATCGGAAAAAGTTTTGCTTATCAAGTAGCAACCGAAAATTTTGATTACTACGTGTTAGAATTGAGCAGTTTTCAATTAGATGGCATGTATAATTTTAAAGCAGACGTAGCAGTGTTATTAAACATTACGCCTGACCATTTAGATAGATACGAATATAAGTTTGAGAATTATGTGGCATCCAAATTCCGCATTACTCAAAACTTAACCAAAGATGATGCTTTTGTGTATTGTGCAGACGATGTAGTGATGGAAGAATTTATGAAGCACACGCACATTGAAGCGGAATTAGTTCCCTTCAGTATCAAAAAAACCATAGAAGGAAATGGCGCCTTCTTACAAAACAATGAAATAACCCTTAATTATAATAATAACCCTAAACCCTTAATTATGACCCTAGAACAATTGGCTCTTGCAGGTAAACATAACGTTTACAACTCAATGGCTGCTTCAATGGCAGCGCGTATCGTAGATATACGCAAAGACATTATCCGCGAAAGTTTAGAAGACTTCGTAAATGTTGAACACCGTTTAGAATTTGTTGCCTCTATTAATGGCATCGAATTTATTAACGATTCAAAAGCAACTAACGTTAACTCTGCTTGGTATGCATTAGAAAGTATGCAAAAACCAACTGTGTGGATTGTTGGTGGACAAGACAAAGGAAACAACTACGAAGAATTAGTTGACCTTGTAAAAGAAAAAGTAAAAGCGATTGTTTGCTTAGGTGTTGATAATAAAAAAATCATCAAAGCATTTAAAGGTTCTGTAGAAAATATTATGGAAGCTGGTTCTGCTGTAGAAGCAGTTGCTATGTCCTACAAATTAGCTTCTAAAGGAGATGCCGTTTTATTATCTCCAGCATGTGCTAGTTTCGATTTATTTCAAAACTACGAAGATAGAGGTGTTCAATTTAAAACAGCTGTAAGAGGTCTATAAAATGAAAGAAGTTGCACTAGGTCAGAAAACATTTTCTATTAATAGAGAAACAGATCATAGTTTTGAATTTGTTGCCAATATTAATGAAGTCACCTTCATTAATGATTCGAAAGCAACCAATGCCAGACTTGCTGTGGAAAGTATTAATTCTGTGGACGCAGAAATAGTATTGATATTAGGTGGAGATGATTTAAAAACCGATTACTCTTGGTTCACTAATATCAATTACTATAATATTAAAACGGTGATTTATTTCGGTAGACGATTCTCTGAAATAAAAAACATCTTTAATAAACACGTGATGGTTATTGTAGCCGATAATTTAGAAAGCGCTGTGGGAATTTCGAAAGCAAAAGCAATTAAAAACCAAGCGGTTTTATTTTCGCCTGCTTGCCCAAGCTTCGACCCTTTTGACAATTACAAAAACAGAGGTAACAAATTCAAGGAACTCGTTTTAAAAGAGACTGAAAAGACAAATGGATTTAAGGGACTAAAGAGATAAAATTCTCTCAGTCTTCTTTGCTTAAAACTTTCCCTCTTTGCGGTTAAATAACAAAACAATTAACTAATGAAACAATTCGCATACTTAAAAGGAGATAGAGTCATTTGGACCATTGTGTTCCTATTGTCTCTGTTATCTATTTTGGTAGTATACAGTTCGGTTGTAACATTAGCACATAAATACAAACAAGGTAATACAGAAGCATATTTAATAAAACATGGCGTCACTATTATCGGTGGAATCTTTATTATGTATATGGTTCACAAATTAAAATATACGCTGTTCTCTAGGGTTGCACAGATCGGTATTTTATTTGTTGTTCCATTATTACTTTTTACACTAGTGAAAGGTGTAAGTGCAGGCGAAGCAAGTCGTTGGATTCCAATTCCGGGGATAGGGTTAACATTTCAATCTTCCGACGTTGCCAAAATTATATTAATAATTTTCGTAGCACGCACACTCACCATTCGTCAAGATCAATTAGAGGATTTTAAATCAATTATTAAATATTTATTATTACCAATAGGTTTTATTTGTTTACTAATTTTTCCAGCTAACTTTTCTACAGCGGCTCTATTATTTTTAAACTGTTTGTTTCTAATGTTTGTAGGAAGAATAAAATTAAAATTCATTTTATACATTTTAGGTGGCTGTGTTGGTTTTGCATTGTTATTGGGCATTGTCATTTATCAATTTCCTGATTTAATTCCTCGTGGTGCTACATGGAAAGCACGAATTGAAAATTTTAGTGAAGGTGATTCGAAAAATAATTATCAAAGCGAGCAAGCTAAGATTGCTATTGCAACAGGTGGAATCATTGGCAAAGGCCCTGAAAAAGTACACAACGTGCCTTTTTGCCACAAGCTTCTTCCGATTTTATTTATGCTATTATTATTGAAGAGTATGGCCTATTTACAGGCTTTGCTATGCTCTTCTTATACATGATTTTATTATTTAGGGGTATTAGAATTTTAAGAGACTCTGAAAAAACCTTTGGCGGATTAATGGCTGTTGGTTTAAGTTTTAGCTTGGTGTTCCAAGCATTAATTAATATGGCAGTTGCTGTAAATTTATTTCCAGTAACTGGTCAACCGTTACCTTTAGTAAGTATGGGAGGAACCTCTATTTGGTTTACCTGTATTGCCATTGGCATTATTTTAAGTGTGAGTAGATCAAACGAGGATGCTACTAATAAAGAACAAGAAGTGATTACTGAATAACACATTGTGTCAGTTGGGGCGGGGGGGAAAAAAAAAAAAATTCACCCCCGCGCCCCGCCGGCGCCCGGGGGAAAAAAAAAAAAAAAAAAAAAAATAAATGAAACCACTAAAAGTTATATTAAGCGGCGGCGGCACTGGAGGACATATTTTTCCTGCAGTAGCAATTGCTAACGAAATAAAAAAGTTAGTACCACATGCGGAGATTTTATTTGTTGGTGCTTTAGGCAAAATGGAAATGGAAAAAGTTCCTGCTGCTGGCTACAAAATTATTGGTGTGCCTATTGCGGGGTTACAACGTAAATTATTTACACTTGCTAATTTAAAATTACCATTCCTTATCATACAGTCTTTATTAAAGACTCGCAAAATCATCAACGAATTTCAACCAGATGTGGTTGTTGGTACTGGCGGTTACGCTTCCGGACCATTATTAAAAGCAGCTACCAATAAAGGCATTCCAGCTTTATTACAAGAACAAAATTCTTACGCAGGAATCACCAATAAAATACTATCTAAAAAAGCGAGTAAAATTTGTGTCGCTTACGAAGGGATGGAACAGTTTTTTCCAAAAGAAAAAATATTGTTAACGGGGAATCCAGTTCGTCAGGATTTGAAAGATGTGAAACAACATCGTGAAGAGGCGCTTAATTTCTTTAAGCTTTCTCCTAACAAAAAAATAATTTTAGTCATTGGGGGCAGTCTTGGTGCAAAAACCATTAACGAATCCATGGGCGCTGGGCTGCAAAAATTAGTTGATAATAACATTCAATTAATTTGGCAAACCGGTAAAACCTATTATACAAATGCGCAAGAGCAAGTCGGAAAATATGCTAACCAAAACATCTATGCTTTAGAATTTATTTCTCGTATGGACTTGGCTTATGCGGCTGCAGATATTGTGATTTCAAGAGCTGGAGCTAGTTCCGTTTCCGAATTATGTAATATAGGCATGCCATGTATTTTAGTGCCTTCTCCTAATGTAGCCGAAGATCATCAAACAAAAATGCGATGGCTTTGGTAAATAAACAAGCTGCCTTATTAGTAAAAGATAACCAATCACTCAATACATTAATAGATACAGCTATTGCTTTAATTAATAATACCAGTCAGCAAGTTACGCTTACCAATAACATTAGTCAAATGGCTTTTCAAAATTCTGCTAATGTGATTGCTTTAGAAGTTTTAAAATTAGCCCACTACAGCCTTTAGTACTAAATGAACATACTTGATTATAAATTATATTATTTCCTTGGTGCTGGTGGCATTGGCATGAGTGCTTTAGTGCGTTACTTTAACCATTATGGTAAAACCGTTTATGGTTATGATAAAACAGAAACAGATTTAACGAGACAATTACAAGACGAAGGCGCTCAATTACATTTTGATGAAGATAAAGCTTTAGTCAAAAAATTATTTTCGCTCTATAATAAAGAAGATATTTTAGTGATTTACACCCCTGCCGTTCCAAAAGACCATGAAGAGTTTGTGTATCTTCAAAACGAAGGCTACAATTTACAAAAGCGTGCTTGGGTATTGGGAGAAATCACTAAGCAATTTCGCACCATCGCTATTGCGGGTACTCACGGAAAAACAACCACCACCACGCTTACGACTCACATTTTAAAAACAGCGGGTATTAATTGTTTTGCCTTTTTAGGGGGCATTTCTCAAAATTATAAAACCAATTTGTTGTTGGGCGATGCTAACGACAAGGACGCTTACGTAGTTGTTGAGGCTGATGAATACGATCGTTCTTTTTTGACTCTTCATCCCTATATTACAGTAATAACAAGTGTTGACGCTGACCATCTGGACATTTATGGCGACTTAAATGCCATGCATCAAACCTATACTCAATTTGCTTCTCAGGTTCAAAAAGAGGGCTTTTTGATTGTTAAAAAAAATGTTGATAACGATTTGAGACTCAAGGATAAAAGACTTGTCTACTCATTAAATTTAGATACTGAATACTCTGCGAATTCTATTGAAATTATTGATGGCGAATTTTGTTACAACATCAATAGTCCCATAGAGCCTGTAAGCCACGTAGCCATTGGGTTACCGGGTTTACATAATGTAGAAAATTCGATAGCAGCAGTAGCAGTTGCGCAACAATTAGGTATTAAGGGCGATGTGATAAACAAAGCCTTACGTTCTTTTAAAGGAGTGAAACGAAGATTTGATTACCGAGTAAAATCAAAGTCTGTTGTGTACATTGATGATTATGCCCATCATCCGGAAGAATTGAGAGCTGCCATTACGGCTGCGAAACAATTATATCCAGATAAAAAAGTAACGGGTATTTTTCAGCCGCATTTGTTTACACGCACACGAGATTTTGCCGATGGTTTTGCAGAGAGTTTAGATTTGTTGGATGTATGTGTGTTATTAGACATCTACCCTGCCAGAGAAAAACCCATCGAAGGAATCAATTCGCAGATGTTGTTAGATAAAATGAAAAGCAAAGAAAAGTTTTTAGTAAAAAAAGAAAACGTGCTTGAATTTTTAAAAACACATCCACCACAAGTAGTGATGACATTGGGAGCAGGAGATATAGACAGTTTGATTGAACCGATTGAGAAGCTGCTGAATGAAACAATAAAATGAAAAAAATAAATTTTAAAAAAATATTAATCATCGTTCTTTGGATTATTGGATTATCAGGCCTACTAGCGTCTTTAGCCTTTGCTACTAGCAAAGAAAAAAACGTAGTAGCCGAAAATTTATTGGTATCGGTTAATAATACAGAAGTTAACACTTTTATTGATGAAGAGGACGTGAAAGAGTTTTTTAAAGAAAGAAACGACTCAATCTTAAACACCTCTTTAAAACATATTGATGTAAACGGTTTAGAGAAAGCATTGAATTCTCATCCCGCTGTAGAAAACGCTGATATAGCAGTAGATGTAAATGGAGATGTAAGTATTGATGTCACACAGCGCACACCATTAGTTCGCGTCATGAACATGGATGGCGAAAGTTATTACATTGATACAAAATCTAAACTAATGCCCTTAAGCGATAAATATACCGCCCGTGTAATTATTGCTACAGGATTCATTGTTGAACCTTATGCAACTCGTTACCAAGTTTCGGTAGATGCCATTTCGAAAAACGAAAAATTTGCAGCCATCAGTGTACTCGATGATATTTATAACATCTCCACTTATATTGCAAAGGATTCGGTTTTAGCAAGCCTGATACATCAAATAAATGTAACGCCTGATAAGGAATTAGAGTTATACCCTTCAATTGGTAATCATAAAATTGTGTTTGGAGAAGCGAAAGATTTTGAAGAGAAGTTTGAAAAACTAAAAACATTTTATACCGAAGGATTAAACAAAACAGATGGTTGGAATAAATATTCAACTATTAATATAAAATATAAAAACCAAGTGGTTTGCACTAAAAAATAAGTTTATGGACAATAAACCAACACAAAAACAAATGCCAGCAAATGCAGAACTAGTAGTAGGTCTTGACATTGGAACAACTAAAATTGCCGCTATCGTTGGTTACAAAAACGAAAACGGTAAAGTAGAAATTTTAAGTATTGGTAAATCCGAATCACTAGGTGTGCACCGTGGTGTAGTTGCTAATATTGAGCAAACCATTGAGTCTATTAAAGCTGCCATTAAAATTGCGGGTGATAAAGCAAATATTGATATTGAAGAAGTAATTGTTGGTATTGCAGGTCAGCATATTAAAAGTATGCAACACCGCGGTATGGTGACTCGTAAATCATTAGAAGAAGAAGTTTCTCAAAACGATGTAGATCAATTAATTGATAACATGCACCGTTTAGTGATGAGTCCAGGTGAAGAAATTATTCACGTGATTCCTCAAGAATATATAATTGATAACGAAAGTGGTATCCGTAACCCAATTGGTCATTCAGGAATTCGCTTAGAAGGAAATTTCCATATTATTACTGGACAAGTAAGTGCTGTAAAAAATATTTTTAAATGTGTTGATCGCGCTAAATTAACCACGGTTGATTTACACTTAGAACCATTAGCAAGTGCTGATGCCGTTTTAAGCGATGAAGAAAAAGAAGCGGGTGTTGTTTTAGTGGATATTGGTGGTGGTACTACTGACGTAGCTATTTTCTATGATGGTATTATTCGTCATACAGCTGTTATTCCTTTTGGCGGTAACATCATTACAGATGATATTAAAGAAGGTTGTGGAATTATCAAAACACAAGCAGAACAATTAAAAATGCGTTTCGGTTCGGCTTTAGCGCAAGAAAATCAAATGAACGAGGTGATTTCTATCCCAGGATTAAGAGGTCGTCCACACAAAGAAATTTCAGTAAATACCTTAGCGCAAATTATTCAAGCGCGTATGGAAGAAATTTTAGAGTTCGTTTTATTTGAAATTAAATCTTCTGGCTTCGAACGCAAATTAGCGGGCGGCATCGTAGTAACAGGTGGTGGTTCTCAATTAAAACACTTACCTCAATTAGTGATGTTAACTACTGGTATGGATTGCCGTATTGGAACACCAAACGAACACTTAGCGGGCGCTGATGATGAATTAAAAAATCCAATGTACGCAACAGGTGTGGGCTTGGTAATGAAAGGTATTGAGAAATACGAGCGTGAATTGAAACGTGGAACTAACTCTTCTAAACAAGTTGAAGAAACAGTTTTAGTAGAAGCAACAGCTAGCAAAAAAGCAGAAAAAAAAGTAACTGGTCACTCAAAACAAAAAGTAGGAAACTTCTTCGATTCATTAATTAGCAAAGCTAAGGATTGGATGAGACGATGACGTGGAATTAGGATAGAGAAAAGTTAAAGTATGAGTTAATTTGTCACTTCGAGCGGAGTCGAGAAGCAAAAAACGAAAATAAAAGAAAAACAAACAATAAACATCAAAAATAAAAACAAAAATAAATACCATGATGCAATTTGAATTACCACAAGAAGAAAGCTCAATTATTAAAGTAATTGGCGTTGGTGGCGGCGGAAGTAACGCTGTTAACCATATGTTCCGTTTAGGAATTAAAGGGGTTGATTTCATTATATGCAATACCGATAAACAGGCATTAAGCAAAAGCCCAGTGCCTCACAAAATACAATTAGGTAACTCTTTAACCAGAGGATTAGGCGCAGGTGCAAAACCTGAGGTTGGTCGCGACTCTGCTTTAGAAAGCATTGAAGAAATAAAAGCAATTTTAAAAGACAATACCGAAATGGTATTTATCACAGCTGGTTTAGGTGGTGGTACTGGTACTGGAGCTGCTCCAGTAATTGCATCTATTGCTAAAGAATTAGGTATTTTAACGGTTGGTATAGTGACGATTCCTTTCTCTTTTGAAGGTAAAAAACGTAGAGAACAAGCTGAGAAAGGCTTAGAAGAAATGAAAAAATACGTAGACACGTTAATCGTTATTGGTAACGATAAATTACGTGATATTTACGGAAGTTTAAAAATGACAGAAGCATTTGCTCACGCAGATAATGTATTAACTAGCGCAGCAAAATCAATTGCAGAAATTATTAGTTTACACATGCATGTGAATGTAGATTTTAATGATGTGAAAACAGTAATGCAAGATAGCGGTGTAGCTATTATGGGTTCTGCTATTGCAAGCGGCGAAAAACGTGCTTTGCGTGCTGTTGAAAACGCTTTGATTTCTCCATTATTAAATGATAACGATATTTCTGGTGCTCGTCACGTATTATTAAATATCATGAGCGGAAGCGATGATATTGAAATGGATGAGTTTGGTGAAATTACTGACTTCATACAAGAAGCAGCTGGTGGAACTGCTGAATTAATTACAGGTTACGGTACTGATCCATCTTTAGGTGATAACGTTTCTGTGACTATTATTGCTACAGGCTTTAACAGCAAAATGAATTCTGGTTACGAAGCTCCTACTTTCCAAGAACGTAAAATTGTGAAGTTAGACGAGCCTACTGTAACTAAAGTAGAGCCTGTACAAACGACTATTATTGATGAGATTCAAACGAACGAACCATTTGTATTTGTAAAAGAAGAAACGGTTGAAACACCAATCATCAATAAAGTTGAAGAAACTACTGCTCCAATTGTGAATGAAATGAAGGAAGAAGAAAAACCATTATTTAAAGTATACTCTTTAGACGAACCAGTTAACGAAACTCCTATTTCTTTTATCAATGAAGTAAATGATATTATTAACGAAACTCCTAAGCAAGAATTTGTGATTAATGATATTTCTGCTGAAGAAGAAGAAACACCAAGTTACGAAAGCAATAGCCGTGAAGAGCAAATTCGTTTGGCACAAGAACGTATTAAAAAATTAAAAGAGTTGACCTTAAAAATGAAAACTCCTGAAGGTTTAAACGACTTAGAAAAAACATCTGCTTGGCAACGTAAACAAGTGAACTTAGATGCTAATAGCTCAACGCCATCGACAGATTCACAAGTATCTCGTTACACCTTAGGTGAAAACAATGAGATTAGACCAAACAACTCGTTTTTACACGATAACGTAGATTAGTTCTTAAACAACAATAAAAAAGAAACCCTCACAAAAATGTGAGGGTTTTTGTTATTAAAACAAATTTGAATTGGAACACTAAAAGCATGCTTCACTTTTGTGAGCATTTTCCGCTGGTTTCCAAAGTGGCATTTTATTTACAACATCTTTTAATAGATTATCTATCGATGAAAAATTTGACGACCTAACTATTTTAACATCGATTACCTTTCCTGTTTCATCAATTGTCTATCCAACAATAGGTGATCTAAATTCAGCTACTTGCTCTTGCAGCTATCTCAGGTACAGAAAATATCTCTCTTTTTATGGTGTCTTTTACTGCTGTCTTATCTGGGTATGCTTTTAATTGAGCAAAAGCATTTACAGAACAATAAATCAATAGTATGGTACAGTAAAACTTAATGTTTGTTTTCATGGCTCATTTACTTTTTTAAAATTTGCCATCTGCCCCAACATTATAATTTTCTATAATCACTTCCGTTTTACGTGAAGTCTCAATGATCTCATCCAAACTATCTCTTTCAAATGTATTCACAGTGTCTGTAATTTGTATTTCTGAATATGATTTCATTACCAGATAAGATGTGCCATTGGCATTATAACCGTCGCTCCCACCCGGTAAATTAAGTAATGCTAACTCATCAATACTTTTACCTTTTGAATTATATGTTACCAGCATAGGAAATACAATATCGCCTGATTTAAATACACGATGCCAAATATGCTATCGTTAATTTTAGTTTTACCATAAATCCCATAAACATTATCGCCTACAAACTCATTATAAATAGTGTCGGGATAAAATACTGCCTGTAAATCCTCGCCACTATCGGTTATAAAAGGCAACTTTAAATCAGGAATTGTATTAAAAAATGTAGAGAATTTTTCTTGTTGTGAAACTTCTTTACGGCAAGAAGCACAAATAATAATTAAAACAATAACAGATAATAGGCTTTTCATAAATCGTATTTCAATCAAATCTAATTATTTATTGTTGAATTTACATAAAGAAGAAACACAAAATCAAGAAAATTATATACCAAAATATTCAATGAGAACGATACTAGAGTTATATATAAAATGACCTATAATGCCATACAATAAACTGTTGTTTTTTGCCCTTAAGTAACCAAACAACATTCCGATAGGAAAAATCCACAAAAAAGAAATAAGCGAAAAATGTAGAATAGTAAATAAAACTGTGGTAATAATTATTGTGGCACTAACTGAAGTAATCTTTTGAAGTTCATTAAACAAAATTCTCTAAAAGCAATTTCTTCAAAAATAGCAGGAAAGACTGCAATAGAAATAATTGAAAACAATAAAGGAAAGGGTGAATTAATATAATGTTCATAATAACTATTGCTAGTCCTATTAAATACGTTATGATTTAAAAAATCAGACGTATAAGAAAAAAATGCTAATGCTATTAATGCCGTTAACACCATAAATAGTAATTTAAAATTAGTAATTCTGGAAATAATTAAAGGAAGGATAACTCTATAGTTCAAAATAAAAAAACAACTACTATAACTGCAAAATTATATCGCAAACCAAAGATGTAACATAGGTACTTTCAAATTTAAGAACATGCAATAATCCTATATATGCTAATAAAATAAAAAAGAAAATTTTAGCTTTATTTACGGATGTATTATAATTATCTTTCGGCTCATCAAAAAGCTTAGAGCCACAATTATTACAATATCTATAAGTTTTTGCATTTTCAGCTTTACACTTCTGACAATTCATCTGGTATAGTAAAATCTTTTGCTTTTTTTATTGACTCCAATTCCTTTTCAAGTTCTTCCGATTCTTTAACCCCTTTATAACCATAAACAAATGCTCCAATAACTATTACTTTCATAAATAATCCTTTCAAAAGAGTGGTAGGTTCAATCACTGCATTAATTACCATTAATGAAATGTAGACAAAAAATCCAGTCAAAATAGCAGGAAACGGATTTTGTTTACTCCATAATCCTAAGGAAAGATATATTAATGACACAACAAAATTAGATATTAGTATTGCCATATTAGTATCAATTAATAGTCCTAATAAAATCGCAAAAAAGGCAAACAATCCCGATAAAACGAATAAGATATTCCTAGCCTTGCTAACTGCTTTTTTCTGTTTATATAACAACGTATGTTTATTGTTAATATTCCAAATAAAGTTTTTCATTAAAGCCTGAGATCCTCTTTGAGGAAAGCCGCAGTTAGGACAAAACTTATCTGATTCAGTCAATCCTTTTGATTTGCAATAATGACAAACAGATGGATTCGAAATAACAATCATCCTCTTTGCTTCACTTTTTTGTCGACCAGTAATTTGAGCCATTTAAATAGTTTTAAAACACAATTTCATATATAAATCTAAGAAATTATTTCAATTAACTTCCCTATTGAGATTTAAAATATAACAAGTGAATCTAAATAGTTGTCTTATATTATGAGTTTTCGAGCAATTTCACTATTTTTACCATGACCATAAAACATCTACCTCAGCATCTTTATTTTTCTTTCTGTAACTCTTTCAGCACAAACTGCAAAAGAATTTTCGGAGATGGCAAACACAAAATTGAAAATAAAGATTATAGAAATGCTTTAGAATTTATTAATAGAGCCATTCAGCTAAATGATACGAATCAATGGTATCCTATTCAAAAGGCTGAAATTGAATTTAATTTATATGGCCCGACAGAAGCGCTTAGTGTTATTTTCAAAGCCATGTCTTTAAATAGAAAAAATTCTGAATTTTATAATAGAGCTGGTATTTACTATGAATCTGGGGTATTCCAGATTCTGCCATTTATATGTACAACATGGCAATTAGGTATGCAAAAAGCGATACGATTAAATATGTTTATTTTAAATAGAGGAACTGCAAAAGCGGGGCATCGTGATTTTGAAGGCGCAAGTAGATTATAAAAAAGTATTAGAATTTAATCCCAACGACATTGGCACACTTATTAACATTGCAAACGTGTATCGTGAATTAAAAATGCCAAATAAAGGAATTGAATCATTAAAAAAAATTATAAAAATTGATCCGAGTTTTATTGGTCCGTATATTAATTTAGGTTTTGCGTATTTACAATTGGATAGTTTGGATTTATCAATAAAATATTTTGATGAAGCATTAAAAATAGATCCCAAAGAAGCTTTAGTATATAGTAATAGAGGAAATGTGTACTATAAACTAAAAAATTACTCGGCTGCTTTAAAAGATATTAATTACTCTATTTCATTATATCCCAGTAACTCTTTCGCCTACCGAAATTTAGCATTGGTGTATATTGCCACCAATAAAATGAGCGAAGCCTGTGAAACTTTAAAATTTGCCGACTATTATGGCTTTGAGGAACGTTATGGTGATGAAGTGAAAATACTTCGCGCCAAACATTGCAAATAATATCTACTTCACTGTC
>JADJFB010000033.1 GCA_016708845.1 Bacteroidota bacterium
AACTCTACCATTGATGTGTTAGATGTTAGAAAACCAGGAGAATACGAGTCAAGTCATTTATGTAGCGTAAACTCTAATCCATTAGATTTTATTACCGATTGGAAAGATTCTTTATCAAAAGAGAAAGAATATCATATTCACTGCGCTGGTGGATATAGAAGTATGATTGCTGCTTCTATTTTAAAGAAATGGTTATGAAAAACTAGTAGATGTAGCTGGTGGTTTTGGGGCTATTCAAAAAACCAATGCTAAAATTGTTACTACAGCTTGTAAAACAGAAGAAGCAAAAAAAGCGAAAACAAAAACATCATTCTTCTCGAGATTATTCTCAAAAAAATTATAATTAACGCTTTTGTAAAGCACCTCTTATTATGTTCAAAGGCACTAAGTTCTATTCTATTTTCTCTAACAAATGTCCTAAATGTCAAGAGGGAGAATTTTTTGTAAATAAAAACCCATACAAAGCAGGGTTTATAAAAATGCACGATAGCTGCTCTCATTGTGGAGAATCATTTAATAAAGAGGTTGGTTTTTATTACGGTGCTATGTACGTAAGCTATGGCGTTAACATTGCACTTGGAATAGCTCTATTTATATTATCAGTAGTTATTTTTAATATGGATTTATTATGGTACCTCTTTTTATTTTTCTGTTTAGTAGCTGTTTTATTTCCATGGACAATGAGAACCTCTCGTTTGATTTACATCAATTTATTTGTCTCTTACGATCCAACTAAAAAATAGTTTTTTTTTACATAAAAAAACTCCTACTATTAATAGTAGGAGTTTTTTGTTTGAATTAAAGTAAATACTAAGCTAATTTAACATTAACCGCATTTAATCCTTTTTTACCATCTTGTACATCAAATACAACTGCATCGTTTTCACGAATTTCTTCTTGTAAACCTGTTGCGTGAACAAAAATTTCTGGTCCGTTATCTTCTTTAATAAATCCGAAACCTTTTGCTGCGTTATAAAATTTTACTATTCCGTTTTTCATGTTATTTATTTTTTATTATGTTTTTAATTTTATGGATTAAGCTAACTTAACATTAACTGCATTTAATCCTTTTTTACCATCTTGTACATCAAATACAACGTTATCGTTTTCGCGAATTTCTTCTTGTAAACCTGTTGCGTGAACAAAAATCTCTGTTCCGTTATCTTCTTTGATGAATCCGAAACCTTTAGCTTCGTTGTAAAATTTTACTACTCCGTTTTTCATTTTATTTATTTTTTATTGTGTTTTTTATTTTAATGGATTAAGCTAACTTGACGTTAACTGCATTTAATCCCTTTTTACCTTCTTGTACATCAAATACAACATTATCGTTTTCGCGAATTTCTTCTTGTAAACCTGTTGCGTGAACAAAAATTTCTGGTCCGTTTTCTTCTTTAATAAACCCGAAACCTTTTGCTTCGTTGTAAAATTTTACTACTCCGTTTTTCATTTTTTTATTTTTTATTTGTTTTTTATTATTAAAGCCTCACCACTACTTGATGATAGCCATAATGTGTTTTAAGAATAAGGATGTTTTTTAACTACATCAATATCTTTTTTTATTAATTTTTGTATGCCTTTAAAGTAAGGTAATTCTTCGTGGCTACATAATGAAATAGCTTCTCCACTCTCTCCTGCTCTACCCGTTCTTCCAATTCTATGTACATAAGCTTCGGCTTGTTCAGGAATTTCGTAGTTAATGACATGCGTTAATTTATCTACATCAATTCCTCTTGAAGCAATATCTGTAGCTACTAATACATTAATCGTTCTATCTTTAAATCCTTTTAAGGCTTTTTCTCTATTGTTTTGAGACTTATTACCGTGTATGGCTTCCGCTTTAATATTATAAGCATTTAATGCTTTTGCTACTTTATCTGCACCATGTTTAGTTCTAGTAAAAATCAACACGTGTTTAATTTTTCTATCTTCTAAAATAAATTTTAATAAAGCACTTTTCTTAGTTTTTTGAACAAAGTAAACTGTTTGTTTCACTAAAGTGGCAGTTGATGAAACTGGATTAACAGCAACACTTACTGGTTATTTAAAATTGTATTAGCTTCTTCATGATATTTGTGCTGCAGTTGCCGAAAAAAACATGGTTTGTCTTTTTACTGGTAACTTTGCAATCACTTTTTTCATGTCGTTAATAAAGCCCATATCTAACATACGATCTGCTTCATCTAATACAAAATATTCAATAGAACCTAATTTGATAATGCCTTGTTGCATTAAATCTAATAAGCGACCAGGAGTAGCAATTAAAATATCGATACCTGATTTGATAGCCACTACTTGATGAAACTGAGAAACACCTCCAAAAACCACTGCATGCTTAAAACCTAAGTTTTCGCCGTATTCTTTAAAGTTATCACTAATTTGAGTTGCTAATTCGCGGGTTGGCGCTAAAATCAAGGCTTTAATTTCTCGGCGCTGATTTGGTTTTTTATTAGCATCCATCAATTGTAAAATTGGTAATGCGAAAGCGGCAGTTTTACCTGTACCTGTTTGAGCACAACCAAAAATATCTTTTCCTAATAAAATGTGTGGTATCGACTGTTGTTGAATGGGAGACGGTTCTTTGTATCCTTTTTTATCAAGCGCGGTAAGCAGCGGTTTGATTAATTTTAATTCTGTAAATGTCATTAAGTGTTGTTTATTAATACTTTAAAAGAAAAATGTAAAGTATATCAGAATGGCAATTGGCATTTACAAACATATTATAATACAGTCTTCAAAAGAAGTATACAAATATAAACACTTTATTAACAATATCCTAATTAATTAAAATATTATCCTTATCAGGGTTTTTGAGAGGATTGTCTTAATTTAGTATCTCTCATTTACATTTATAACGCATGAAAGCTATTTTATCCTTTCTTTTTTTATTGCCTTTCTTACTAACGGCTCAGGATTTTCCTGAAAAACCAAGTAATTATATTACTGACGAAACTAACTCCATAAGCCCAGAAGATCAAAATAAACTCAATGCCAAATTAAGAGCCTATGAAGATAGTACCACAAACCAGATATTTGTATATGTTACTTATAGCTTAAATGGCAAAAACCTCGAACAATACAGTCAGGACCTTTTTCATAACTGGCATATTGGTCAGGATGAAAAAAATAATGGTGTACTCATTGCTGTTTTTGTGGACGATCATAAATTCAGAATTCAAACAGGTTACGGATTAGAAGGCGCCCTACCCGATTTATTAACCAAACGCATTCAAGATAATGATATGCGACCTTTATTTAAACTCAATCGTTATAGCGAAGGCATTGAAAAAGGTATTGATCAAATAATTTATTATAGTAAACACGAGTTTAAAGCAGAGGATGTTGAAGAAGAAGCTTCTTGGGGATTGTTTGTGTTTTTTTATGTGTTTGCCGGATTGTTTTTACTTATAACCTTATTGCTCGCTAAAGGACTTAAAGACAGACCAACAGCTAAGAAAGTAATTACCGTTATTAGTATCATCTTATTTTTAATTCCGTTTGTTGGGGCGTTTTTATTAATCATCATGTTGTTTGTAGCTTTAGCCATGCGAAAAGATTTATTAAAACCTTCAACTGGTAGCAACTGGACATCCTCTTCCGATTCGTCCTGGAGTAGTAGCGATAGCTCAAGTTCATGGTCGAGTTCAGACTCCGATTCAGGTTCTAGTTTTGATGGCGGTGGTGGCGGCGATTCTGGTGGTGGCGGCAGTAGTAGTGATTGGTAGTGTTTTAAACCACATAGACACATAGTTAAAATAGTGAAAGGAAATTGGAAGTAAGAAATCATAGATAGGAGGCGTCGCCTCCTCTTTGTTTCCTATACTACTACTTCAAAAAACTATGTTTCTATGTGGTTAAATGTACTATGAAGAAACCTCCATTTTAATCTTTCTATTCTTAATCTTTTCTTCTTTAATTAATTGAAGCACCTTCATAATTTTAGAAGACTTCACCGCAGCGTAAGCCGAATGATCTAATACCTCAATCTTTCCTAATTCATCTTTTTGTAATTGACCTTTTTGCAACAACATTCCCACAATATCCATTTTATTGATTTTGTCTTTTTTGCCAGCGCCTATATATAAAGTTTTCCATTCGCACGGTGCAGGAAGCGTTAATTTTTTTGGTAAAGTTTCTTCTTCGGGAATAATATCTAAAAACTTTGGTAAATGATCATTAATATCTAATAAAAAATACGCGGTGCCATTAGCGTTCATACGAGCTGTTCTTCCGTTGCGATGAATCATCACATCTTCGGTTGCAGGAAATTGATAATGAATGACTGCGTCGATTTCTGGAATATCTAAACCACGCGCTGCTAAATCGGTAGTGATTAATAAATTAATACTACCGTTACGTAATTTAATTAATGTTTTTTCTCTATCAATTTGTTCCAAGCCACCATGATAATAACCATGATCTACTTTATGTAATTCTAATTGTTCAGAAATACGATTCACTGCATCACGGTGGTTACAAAATACAATGGTGGATTTAGAATTAATTTTTCCAAGCAATAACATCAAGGCTTCTAATTTATCATCGCCTTCTACCCTAACTACTTTTACAACTAAAGCCGATTTCATTTCTTTATGTTCCGTGGTATAGTTTAATTCTACACTATGTTTTAACCCCACAAAATCTGGAATTTCTTTTAAAGCGGTGGCTGATGTAAGGATACGTTTTTTAAGTGTTTACATTCTCCAATAATAAATTCCATTTCGTCTTTAAAACCAAACTCTAACGATTTATCAAACTCATCTAGGATTAACGTTTTAATATCATCTACAATTAAATTTTTACGGCGCAGATGGTGTTCTATTCTTCCTGGTGTACCAACCAATACTGCTGGAGGATGCTGAAAATTATTTTCTTCGATTCGCACTGAATGTCCTCCATAACAGCAATTAATTTTGTATTGGGTGCTCATTTGTTTAAACACTTGCTCAATTTGAATAGCTAATTCGCGTGAAGGAACTAGTATTAAAACTTGTACTCCTGTTTTGTCTTCTTCTAATAATTGAAGAATTGGCAATAAAAATCCCAATGTTTTACCTGAACCCGTAGGTGAAATCAACACCACATCGTTTGGTTTCGGAATAGCTTCCAAAGTGGCTTTCTGCATGTGGTTGAGTTCAGTAATATTAAAATGCGAAAGGATAGATGTGTAGTTCATGAGATTTTTATAAGCTGCAAATATAGTGTATAAAAATGGAACGGTGGTTTATACCCTCATCCCCGACCCTTCTCCCTCAGCGAGAAGAATACTTCCCTCTCCCCACGGGAGAGGGATTGAGAATGAGGGTTAAAAAAACTCTGCGTATATTTACACTTCAAAAAAAACACAACATGCCTTTTTCAAAACTTGGATTATCAAACGATTTAGTTAAAACCTTAGCCGAACAAAAATACACGCAACCCTACCCTATTCAGCAAGAAGCCATACCAGCTATTTTAGCAGGTAAAGATATTTTAGGAATTGCGCAAACAGGTTCTGGTAAGACGGCGAGTTTTGTGTTACCTATTTTACAAATGTTTCAAGATGGTGTGGGTTCTAAAAACCGACACGTGAGAGCTTTGGTTTTAGTACCAACAAGGGAGTTGGCCATTCAAGTATGCGACGTCGTAAAAGTGTTAAGTGCAAATTTACCAAATAAGGTAAAGAGTATGGCAGTATATGGTGGTGTCTCCATTAATCCACAAATGATTGAATTGCAAGGTGTAGAAATTTTAGTGGCAACTCCAGGTCGTTTACTAGATTTAATTTCTAACAGAGCAGTGTCTTTATCGGCTATTAAAATTTTGGTGTTGGATGAAGCAGATAAAATGTTGAATCTTGGTTTTAAAGAGGAAATGAGTAAAATATTTGGCTTGCTTCCTAAAAACCGACAAAACCTCTTGTTTTCCGCAACTCTTAGCGACGACTTAAATAACATCAATCGTAATTTATTACGCAATCCAGTTGTTGTTAAAGTTGAAGAAGAAGTCAAAAATTTAGATTTAATTAAACAGTTTGCTTACTTAATTGCTGAAGAAAAAAAGGGGCCATTATTACGTTACATCATTAAATCACAAAAAATAAAACAAGTCTTAATTTTTGCATCATCGGTTCATAGAGCGGATGCTATTGCTTTAAAATTAAGTCAAAATGGAATTGATGCTTTTGCAATACACAGTAAAAAAAGTCAGGAAGCAAGAAACGAAGCATTGAACTTTTTTAAAGATGGCAAAGTAAAAGTGTTAGTAGCAACTGATTTAATGGCGCGTGGTATTGATATAAAATTTTTACCTTATGTAATTAATTACGAGTTACCTCGTTCTCCTAAAGATTACATTCACCGTATTGGTAGAACTGGTCGTGCGGAAGCTTCTGGAGAAGCTATTTCTTTTATCTCACCTGAAGAAGAGCACCACTTTAAAGTCATTCAGAAAAAGATGGGAAAACACGTGACACAAATTAATGGCAACGAGATCAACTTAAAAGGTTTTTAGTTTTTTACTGTATGAATAAAGACATACATCCTGAAGAAAAAAAATTCTTAGATGGCCCTCGCTCACGTTGGGCAGAGTTAAAATATGCCTTTAGCGTGTTCCATCAATTAATTGTGGGATTCCGTAAATTACATTTTATTGGCCCTTGTGTTACGGTGTTTGGTTCAGCACGATTTAAAGAAGATCATGCCTATTATAAACTAACACGTGAAGTATCTTCTAAAATTGCTGATTTAGGTTTCGCTATTATGACAGGGGGTGGCCCAGGCATTATGGAAGCAGCCAACAGAGGAGCTAAAGATGTTGATGGTCTTTCTATTGGTTGTAACATTGTTTTGCCAAAAGAACAATTTCATAATGCCTACTTAGATACTTTTGTAACCCTCGATTATTTTTTTGTAAGAAAAGAATTGCTACGTAAATATTCCTTTGCCTTTGTTGTGATGCCTGGTGGCTTTGGAACCTTAGATGAATTTTTTGAAGCTTTAACTTTAGTGCAAACTCATAAAACTGAAAAGTTTCCTATTGTGATTATGGGTGTTGATTTTCATAAAAGTTTAATCGCTCATATTTTAAAAATGGCTCAAGAGCAAACGATTAATCAAGAGGATTTACAATTGATTTTGTTTACCGATTCGGTTGATGAAGCGGTTGATCATATTCAAAAATTTTCGATTGATGCATTTAGCTTAAAATTAAAACGAGCTAAAAAAGCCATGTGGATTTTGGGAGAAACACCTTTAAAATAAATTAATTATTGGGTTTTCCAGCATCTATCCAACATACGATACTGTTTTTTTGAGCTTCAGATAAAGTTGTGCCCTTTGGCATAGAGCCGCTTACTATGCTAGAACGAATTGAACTTGAAGAAGAACTGATTTGAGCATACGTGCTGTACTCACTATGACAACTAACACAAGCGCTCTGAATTAAAGGCTTCACAGTAACAGAAAAAGAAGGAGTACTTGAAGTACAGGAAGGCGTATAGGCTGCTTGAGCCTCTTCTTTATTTTTCTTTTTACAAGAAATAAACATAGCGAAGAACAACACTACTAATGCAAATAAGCTTACTATATTTTTCATCATTTAAATTTTAACCGCCATTAATTAAGTGCAGGCGCGTGAGTTTACATTAAGAATTCTTTTCTTCTAATTTACCATCGGCATATTTCGCAAAACGACTTTTGTTTCTATCATGTACTTGATCGTAGCGTTTCCAAGGCCAACCACCAAATTGTGTTTTATGGTAATCTTCAAAAGCCTCATTAATTTCTTGCTTTGTATTCATCACAAACGGACCATATTGCATAACCGGTTCACCAATTGGTTTGCCTTGTAACATTAAAATACTGGTTTCTTCACCCGCTTTAATTTCCACATCCACATCTGCTTTTAATTCAATAGCGTGGTAGTGAGAAATAACAGTGCCGGCCACCGTAATATCTTTTCCTTCATAAAAATAAATAGTACGGTTAATACCAGCCGATGCTTTAGGAATAGTGAAGCTTGCCCCTGCTTCCATTTTTAAATTCCAAACTGCCACTTCATTTGCAGTATCTGCTGCCCACGAATCTGGTGGCGGTGTTGGTGCTTGCGATTTATCCCATGTTCCTGCAATGACTTCAACAATTGTTTTTTTATTAGCCACATCTGTGTGAATGTGATTAGGAATAGATTCTCTCCAAAACATTTTAAAATGAGGTTCAACCATTTTATGTTTCTTTGGTAGGTTTAACCAAATTTGAAACAGCTCCATGGTATTTTCTTTATCAGCATGTATCAAAGGAAACATTTCCGAATGTTGCACGCCCTTCCCTGCTGTCATCCACTGCACATCTCCATTACCATAACGCCCTGCTGCTCCCATCGAATCGGCATGATCCACAATTCCTTTTCTCACAACGGTAATTGTTTCAAAACCACGATGTGGATGCCCAGGAAAACCTGGTACCGATTTACCATGATACATTCTGAATCCATCTTTAATAATAAAATCATCCCCCATGTGGCGCCCATTTAAGTATTTAACATCTGGACCCATTTCCTCATTTCCATTAGGAAAATTATCTTCGTGATGCACGCAAAATAAAAAGGGATCAGCAGTTTCCCATTGAAAACCAAGAGGTTTAGATGATAATATAGGATTCATAACGGAGGTATTAGATTGAAAAGCTTTTTTAAATGATTCAGAAAAAGATACAGATGGTGCTGCCATAGCTGTGGCTAAAGCAAACAACGAACGATTTAAAAAGTTTCGGCGAGGAATTTCGTTACTCATGGTTTATTTGTTTTAAATAAAACAGATGCGGTTAATTTTTGTTTATCAAATTTAAGGAAAGAATAGTGAAATAAAAAAGCTGTCTTTATGAGACAGCTTCCTTTCTTATTCCGTTGGGTAACCCTTAGCTACCCAATCAGGTTTAATACCTTCAGGTAACTCTAGTACTTTTGTATTTTTAAATCCTTGTGCAATTAAAATATCGTAAGCTGGTTTAATATTAGGGCAACTTGAATATGAGCAGCAACCACAATATACAACCACTGGTTTTGTTTTACTTTCCATAGTTAAGTAAGACAAAATTTTAGTACTAAATGTAGCGTTAGTTGCAGCACCAACTGCTTGAGCGCCTTTAATGTTTTCCATTGGACCAACATTAAAAATCAAAGGTTTATCTTTTGCGTTGGTGGTTATTTTATCAGCCAAGTCTTTAGTAGGCATTAATTGTTCTTTTTTCCAAACGGGAACTTGAGCGTATGAGCTAAATAAGCCCAAAGTAATTAAAAGTAGTGTAAGTATTGTTTTCATGTTATTGTTTTTTTCTTGCTCAAATTTATATAAAAAGTAAAAGATCGTCACCGCTAGGGATGATAAAAAATGCTAAAATGAGTGAAACATAGTACTTAGTTATTTAATTTACTAAACCATTATTATGAAGACTTACTTATTTAATCAAAAAATACATTTATCTTTAAACCCTCATGCGCCCAACACCAAAAGTAAATAGCAGAACTTTACCTAAACGCAAACCTGCAAAGGTTACTAAATCGGTAACACCTTCCACTAAAAAGGTAAAGGTGAAACCAAAGTTTAATTTAAAAGGTATTCCTGCTAAATATAAACTCATTTGCAATTTAGCGATTGAGCATGCCGATACACAAACGCAATGCGACGAACTTTTATTAGTTGGTGTAAGTGTTTACGAAACGTTATTGGAAACGCATCCACTCGAAATGGCAGATAAATTAAAACAAGAGGCAGTTACTAAAGCAATGTTACTTAAAAAAGAATCTTATTCTACGGTTTCTTAGTGCTTATCTTCTTATACTTTCTTTTTAATTTTTTCCTTGATGAAAAAAGAAACCAAAAAGCCAACTCAAAAAATGCTCATTAAAGCTTGAACACTTATAAGCAAATTTGAAAATTTGACTGTAAATGCATCAAAAGAGAAAAGAACATTTTATACCTAGGAGTTTTTAAAACGTTCTCATCACAGCCTATAAAATAAATAAAACTAAGGACTAAGTTGAAACACAGAAATGGTATCTGTTTATATATCAGCCTTATTTTAAAACTCAAAAAGTACCAAATATGAATTCAATCCTTTATATTTGTTAGACTAATTCTTATTTTGTGAAGCACTTTATACTACTCTCTTTTTGTTTGTTTGCTTCACTTAGTGTGATGGCGCAAGTACCCGGCCAAACCGAGGAAAAATTACGGATTTATTATCCATGGGTAATTATAAAGCCGCTATTCCTTCTATATCAAAAGTTGATAAAAAAAATCCAGATAACGATGAGTTTAAATACCAATTGGGCAAATGCCTTTTAAAAACAAAAGGTAATCCCAAACAAATTATCGATTTGTTTGAAGCCTCAATCCCTAAATTAAAGCTCGAGGCC
>JADJFB010000034.1 GCA_016708845.1 Bacteroidota bacterium
TCAAAAGCACCATTTTGAAAAGAGGAAATTGAAATTAAATTACCTGAAAATAATAAATACAAGAATGAAACAATAGATAAAATAGAAACAGAACTTATAAAACAGTTAATTGCATTCCTCAATTCGAGTTTTGATTTCAAAATAGAACTTATATAAAATACAAATGGTGCACCAAAAAACAATGCTTTTTTCTCAAGCTCAAACTGGATGATCTTATCATCATGAAACATAATAAATTCAACTAAGTATGGAATAAAGGGCAAAATAAATAATCCGTAAAATTTAAAATCAGAAAACTGCCATTTTGGTTTTTCCTTTAAAAAAAAGAATAATGTCAAAACCATAAAACCAATAAAGAAAACATTAATACATTTAATGGGCATGACAGGAAATGAAAATAGTGCAACAAACAAAGCTTGTCGTATCCAATTCAAATTTTCTGTTTTCAAAAAAGTCATTTACTATAAAACTGGTTATATGTTTTTTCGATAAATCCTTTGAATTCTAAATGGAACCGGCCTTTATCAAATCGTTTGATATTACTCTCAAAATCCTCTTTTTTATAAACTTTCTTTTTGGTTTCAAATATTTCTATTGCTCTTTCAATATCAGTTATTGATTGTTTTTCGAAAATTGACCCTTTTTTCATTTACGGTTTCTTTATACCCACCCATGCATGGTACAATAATAGGAGTACCACAAGCTTGTGCCTCCACTACGGTTATACCGAAATCTTCATTCGCATTCGCAATAAAAGCTTTGGCGTTTTTAATTTTTTCCTTTAAAACATCTGTGGGAATGTATCCTAGTATTTTCACATTTGAAGTTGCAATATCTTTTAGTTTTCCTCTGTTTGGTCCATCCCCTGCCACAACTAATTTTAAATGCGGCAATTTAGCAAATGCCTTAATAATTTGCTCGGTTTTTTTATATGCCACTAAGCGAGAAACTGTAAAATAATAATTTTCTTTTTTGAGTGTTATGTCAAAACTAGAAATATCCACAGGAGGATAAATAACATTAGCTTCTCTATTGTAATTTTTTTTATTCTATTTTTTACGTTGAAGGAATTCGCTAAAAAAATCAACTCGTGAATTTGATTTCAAATCCCACTTCTGAAGTCTATTTAAAAAATAATTAAAAATAGTCTTCGAAACTGGATTTTTCATCACGCTCAAATAGTCTTGTCTTAAATCCCATGCGTAACGAACGGGACTATGACAATAACAAATATGCAATTGGGATTCACTTTTTTAATGCCTTTTGCAACAGAACTTGATGAAGAAATAATCAAATCGTATGCTGATAAATCAAGGCTTTCTATCGCTTTTGGAAACAAAGGAAATAAAAAACGATAAAACTTTTTAGAGAAAGGAATGTTTTGAATAAAACTAACTTTTGCTTTTTTTCCTAAAAGGTATTTTTCTCTTTTGCTCATCATAAAAATCAATCAAACTAAAAACATCAGCATCAGGATAACACACTAAAATCTCACGCACCACCTTCTCAGCTCCGCCAATGTCATTAAACCAATCGTGTACTAACGCTACCTTCAATTTCTACAAATCTTGCAAAGTTTTTAAAATTAAAGAAACCGATTCATCAAAACTATATTTTCGCTTAAGTTTTTCAACATCTAAATCTGATATAATAGTATGATTGCCTTCTCTATAGCGGTTATAAAATTCGAACGATTAGTTGGGCTAAAATAAATTGGTAAAGAATCAAAAGATTCTTTAAAGACAGATAAATCAGAACATATAACTGGTGTTTTTAAAATAAACTTTCAAAATGGGAATTCCAAAACCTTCATATAAAGACGGATAAAGCAAAGCTTTAGCGTATTTAATTAAAGAGTAATAAGATGCGGTGTCTAAATAAGTTATATAAATAATAGAAGGATAGCCGCTTTTTGGCAGTGAGTTAAAAACCACATCATTGTGATTGATAATAACTAATTTTAAACCAAGTTTTTCAATTTCAACTATTTGATTGATAACAAAAATGGCGTTTTTCCTTGGATTGTTTCCACCTATCAATAAAATATAATTTTCTTTATTTGTTCAGCAGCAATTTGAATATTTGTTTGTTTATACCATTTGGGATAATCTTTATTTTATCTTTTTCACATTATAGTAAGAAATAATTTCTTGCCTAGAAAATTCGGAAACTGTAAAATAACCTTAGCCGTTTTGCAAATTCTAGGAATCAAAAACGATACCAAGTTTTAAATCCAAACGAAAACCATTTAACATCCTTTTGTTCAAAGGCTAAATCGTGAATCGTAACAATTTGATGCTTGCAAATAAAGGGAGCTGAATTACAAAATTAATTAATATACTGTTCGATTGCTTATTAACAAAAAAAGGAAGCGAGCATTGTTCCCATAAATTAAGATTAGAAAAGAATCCTATTTTTTTAGCATTAAAGCTATCTGATAGCTCAGTAGATTTGGGCGATAAAACTTCAAAGGGAATATTTTGCCTCTTCATTGCTTCCATCATACCAACAAGACATAAGCCTGAACCCCGTTGATTGCTGAGTTAGAAACTTGCCATTAATGTATATTTTACTATCAGACACAAACATAAATATAGATAAAAAAGGCCTTCAAAAATCAAAAAATATGGGCAAAAAAAGCTATTTTCGCTTAATTCATGAAAAACACCAAAGGATATACTTTATATTTTTTAGTATACAAAAACTTACAATTAAAATACAAGCATTCGTTGCTTGGTTTTGTATGGAGTTTTATACATCCGTTATTTTATTTATTGATTTTTAATTTTGTGTTTTCGAAAGCCTTTTCCGAAATCGAAAACTATTCTTTGTTTGTTTTAAGTGGTTTAATATTTTGGGTTTACTTTTCGGGAAGTTGTAATCAATTTTCACAAACCTTTATTAAAACACACATCTAATTAAGTCGCTTCAGGTAAAAAAATATTATATCCTATCTCCGAACAACTAACAGAGCTCGTTAGTTTTTTAGCGGGCTTTATATTATTTATTGGCTTAATGGTTTATTTGAACTTAAATGTGAATATCACCATCCTTTATATTATTCCAATTATAATGCTGTTTTCTATTTTCACATTTTCAGTTGGTTTAATTCTTGGGTTCTTAAATGTGTTTTTTAGAGACATTGGTATTTTATGGAATACGCTTAACCCAGCACTATTTTATCTAACTCCTATTGCATACGCCATCGATATTATTCCACAAGAATATTCTTACTATTTTAAATTTAATCCTCTTTATCATTTTTTATATATTATTCGCAATGTGCTGCATCAGGGTTGTGCTCCGGAATTTTATCATAGCATATTCTGTCTAATTATTACACTTATAACTGTTTGCCTCAGTATATTATTTATAGAAAAACAAAAACGGATTTATCTCTAATTTATAATGAAGAAAATTGCAATAGAATTAAATAATGTATGTGTGAGTTATATCCATAACCGCAGAGGTATTTATTCTATCAAAGATTTTGTTTTAAAAGGAGGGTTATTTTCACCTTTTGAATATAAAACTGTATTACACAACATCAATCTAACAGTTTATAAAGGAGAATCTGTGGGCATACTTGGCAGAAATGGAGAAGGCAAAAGCACTTTATTAAGAACTATAGCAGGTATTATTACTCCAACATCGGGTACCTGTAAAGTTCATATAGAAATATCTCCTTTACTAGCTTTAGGCGCAGGCTTAGAATTAGAACTCACTGGAATTGAAAATATAAAGATATATAATGCCCTTAGTGGAAATTATAATAAAAAAACAATTGCTTCAGTTATTGATAGCGTAGCGAATTTCTCTGAACTATCCATGGAGCAACTTCAGATGCCGACAAAAATGTACTCTACCGGCATGTTAGCTCGTTTAGCCTTTAGCAGTGTTGTTAGTTCACAGCCCGATTTAATGATGATTGATGAAGTAATGGCAGTTGGTGATAAAGGTTTTCAAGAAAAATGTAAAAGAAGAATGCAAGAAATAAAGCAAGCGGGTGCCACCATTTTATTTGTTTCGCATAATCCAGATGAAATAATGGAAAACTGTGAACGCGGTATTTGTATTGAACATGGAGAAATAAGTTGCGATGGTACTGCAGAGGAAGCAGCAAAAACCTATTTAAAATTATTTAGTTAATGCCATTTAAAGAACATATAGAAGATAAATTAACGTTAAAGGAACGCAATGAATTGCATGACTTAAAGCTAAAATCGCAAGATGATTTGGTAAATGAAGTTGTTAAATCAAAAGCGGAAATAAAACATCTTCATGAACAGTTAGTAATGCTTTTAGAAGTATCGACCAACTATTAAACGCGTTGCCGAATTAGAAAGTAGTAAATATTATAGATTTAAAAAATACATATCCTTATATTTGAAACGTTTACGTGGAAATGTAAAAAAAGGAAATAAAAAAAACATCTTCTCTATACTTTACAATTATGTTTTTAAAAGAGGTGGTCGCGTTCTTAGAGTCATCATTGCTAAAATTTTGAAACATATTTACTTAATCGTAGAAGTAAAAAAGTAATGATTGTGGAAGTCTTTACGGACGTTCTTCTAATCAGGCAGATTATAACCAATTTTTAACAAAAACTTCTCACAAAAGATAAAAAAAAAATTTTACAAACTCAAAAGAACTTTGCTTACAAACCTCTCAGTAAGCATCGTTATTCCTGTTTATAATCCTCCTATCGATTTTTCAAAAAAGCATTGGATTCAATCATCAATCAATATATTGCAATTGGGAACTATGTTTGGCAGATGATTGTTCGACAGATGAAGAAGTGAGAGAAATAATTGAAGAATACAAAAAACACACCAATATTAAAGTTGTTTACAGAACCGAAAACGGACATATTTCACAAGCTTCTAACTCCGCTATAGAACTAGCAACTGGAGAGTATACATTATTGATGGATCAAGATGATGAATTAAAGAAAATGCATTGTTTGAAATTGTAAAACTAATTAATGAAAAACCTAATGCCGATTTAATATATACTGATGAAGATAAAATAGATGAAAACGACATACATTCCGTTCCTCACTTTAAACCAGACTGGAGCCCAGATAGTTTATTGTCTAGAAATTACTTAGGACATGTGAGTATTTTTAAAACAAATCAACTAAAAGAAATTGGAGGCTTTAGAGTTGGCTTTGAGGGAAGTCAGGATCATGATTTATTATTACGATACACGGAAAAATACACAAACATATATCACATTCCTGAAATATTATATCATTGGCGGATTCACGAATACAGCGTTGCTTCATCTGAAGGTGCAAAACCATATGCATACAGAGCCGCTCAAACTGCCATAACAGAAGCTATGGAGAGGCGAGGTTATAAAGCTGATATTGGTTTCTTAGATGGATTTGTAGGGTATACGGTTAGATTAGAAATTAAAAAGCCCAGATGATCTAGTCAGTATTATTATTCCAACAAAAAACAAACAAAAATATTTAGAACAATGTATTGATTCGATTGTAAATCTATCTGAATATAGAAATTTCGAAATCATCCTGATTGATAACAATAGTATTGAAAAAGGTTTCTTTAAATTGGTAGAAAAATATAAAGAACAAACTCAGTTTAAATTCATTTATGTGAGAGATGAAAGTCATTTTAATTTTTCGAGATTAATGAACCTAGGCAGAGAAAATGCTAATGGAGAATATTTAATGTTACTAAATAACGATACTCAAGTTATTACTCCTGATTGGATTGAATGCCATGATAGAACATGCGCAACGGCCAGAAATTGGCGTAGTGGGCTGCAAATTATTATTTGATGATGACACTATACAACATGCTGGGGTAGTTATTGGTTTAGGGGGCGTTGCCTCACATGCGTTTATGGGCGATTATGTAGACGAGCCTGGTTATTTTCATTACAAAAAATTATTAAATAACTACTGCGCATTAACTGCGGCCTGCAATTTAATGCGCAAAATGTATATGATGAAGCAAATGGTTTTAGTGAAGATTTTGTAGTTGAATATAATGATGTGGATTTTGCTTGAAGGTATTAGAAGAAGGATATCAGAAATTTATACGTGCCTCATGTATCGTTATATCATTACGAATCTATCTCAAGAGGACACCCACATGCTACCTCAGAAGGATATAAAAGACATGTAAAAGAAGTAAATTTATTCAGAAAAAAATGGATGAGATATGTAGAACACGACCCTTGTTATAATCCTAACTTAACAAGAGATGGCGTGCATTACACATTGAAATAAAATAGGTATGGTATTTAGTTCTGCAATATTTATATTTTGGTTTTTGCCCTTGGCATTGCTATTTTATTTTATTGTGCAACCTAAATTTAGAAATGTAATTCTACTTCTATTCAGCTTTTTGTTTTATGCCTGGGGTGGACTCGAAATGCTTTCCATTGTTTTAGTATCTATTGTTTCAAATTACTTCACCGGATTATTGTTGCAAAATTCAAAAACAAAAAGCAATTCCAAAATAATATTAGCTATTGGTATTATCGTCAATTTGTCATTTTATTATACTACAAATACGCTAATTTTTTTGCAGATAATTATAATGCTATTCTTGGCGAGCAATCCATCATAATGGATAAGATAATACTACCACTAGGAATTTCCTTTTATACATTTCACGGTATAAGCTATATCATTGATGTATATCGAAAAGATGCAACAGCTCAATCAAATCCTTTTGACTTGGCACTTTATTTCTCTTTTTTTCCTCAGCTAATTGCTGGCCCAATTGTTCGATACAAAGATGTTCATGTTCAATTAAAAGAAAGAAAAATTGATCTTGAATTATTTACAGAGGGCATCAAACGTTTTATTTTAGGTTTAGGAAAAAAAATATTGATTGCCAATATGGTTGGACGAATACCCGCTATGGTTTTTGCCATGAAGAAAACGAATGAAATGCCTATTGGTCATGGTTAGCTATTATAGCAGCAACTGTTCAGGTCTATTTAGATTTTTCAGGTTATTCAGATATGGCTATTGGTTTAGCAAAGATGTTTGGATTTCAGTTTAAAGAAAATTGGCATCATCTTTTTCTCAATCGACAATTTAAACCAGATAACATGGTTTACAAAATCGTTATTTCATCTTAATGCTGCAGATGCGCATCATCCTATTAACTTATACTTAACCCCCGAATGGTTTACTATGCTGTTAATTGGTCTTTTATTTTGTTTTCCAACAGCCGAATTTGTTTTAAATAAAATAAAACAACCTGTTATAAAGAAAAGTATTGAAGTCGCACTTATTTTAGGTGTTTTTATTTTATCAATATCAGAACTAGCAAATACAAACTATAATCCCTTTATATATTTTAGATTTTGATTAAAAAACTTATTACATCTATTTTACCTTTTCTAGTTACCGACAGCAAGTGATTTCATCCTATATGGGATTAATAGAACAGAATAAGTTAAAAAGACATCAAATTAGAAATTGTTTTAGATGTTCGAATCAGGAATCTAATTTTCAATTCTTTCAGGAGGATAGTGTAGATTTTAAACCTGCAAATTCACAAACTCTAAAATTACAAGCAGAATCTATAGATTATAAAATAAGCTTTAACATTCCAGAAATGGAGAAGCCTGGAAAAATAAGATTAGACCCAAGTGTAACCAGTGGAAAATGGTTAATTAAAAAAATAATTCTGAAGGGTTTATCCAAAGACATTGAATTTAAAGGTGATAGCATCATTAAACACTTTAAGCCAAATGCTGATGTGAAAGCTTTTGAACAAACAAAAGATAAAAGCATAAAACTAGAGTCATCAGGCAATGATGCATACATTGTAAGTGATTTTAAAATAAAAGATTATTTAGAAATACTTGAAGAAAAGCCATTCATTTATTTTCTTCCATTTTGCTTTAGCTTCTGTTGTTTCATTTTATTGTTTTATCTGTCAAAACAAAAATTGCAAGTTTTCACAGACATTCCATTTAATACAAATCATATTTTATTATTCTCATTTATCTGTATCATCAGTTTACCATTGATTTGGATGAATACTTTTCCTATAGAACAAAATGTTTTTACAGAGAAACGCATATTAAAACCTAAACCTGCCTTTGACTTTATTCATATCAATCGCTTTTTTAATGCTTATACAGATTATTTTGAGGACAATCTTGGATTTAAAAAACAGCTATCTACTTTAAACAGTTATTATAAGTTTAAACTCTTTCGCGCCTCTTCAAAACCCGACCGCGTCATTGTAGGTAAAGACAGTTGGCTGTTTTCTGTTGATCAATTAACAGTGGCGATTATCAAAACAAACACTTTATTCTATGAACAATCTAGAACAATTAAACAAAATTTAGAGGAGATGATGAATGCCTACAAGCAGCATAACGTTAAATTCTCAATTATCATTCTACCAGTTAAATCCAGTATTTACTCAGAGTTTTTACCCAATTATATTAAACGAGAATCTAAGCCAACTAAATTATCTCAACTATCATCTTACCTCAAACAATTTTCTAGTATTAACTTTATCGACCTGACAGAAGATTATCTAAAAGAAAAAAAGTCGGCAGATGTTTTTTATCAGCACGATGTACATATCAATTATGCCGGAGGGTTTTAGCATACCAAAAACTGATAACCGAACTGCAAAAGACAGATTCAAGAATAGAACCTATGAAACGAGGGTATTATTTTAAAAAATTAGTACATATTCCAAATGCCGACCTCAGTAATATTTTATCACTCGATTATAAATTATTAAACGACGAATGGTATTTGGAAAAAGGGATTCAAAAATCATTTAAAAAAATAGAGCCCTCAAGCTATGAAACTATTCCTATTCAACAAAAAACAGTAAAAACCAAAAATTGGAATCAAAAATTACCTAAAGCCGTTATTTATCGTGATTCCTTTTTTAATTTAATGATGCCGTATTTTTCAGAAAACTTTAGAGAGTGTATCTATATTTGGTCATATGAAATGACGACTGAAATTATTGAAAAAGAAAAGCCCGACTTTGTAATATTGGAAATGACAGAAGCTACGATAGATAGGCTTCTAAATGATAATCCAAAATGGATAAAAGACTCAGAAAATAAATAATGAAAAAATTGACCAAATAATAAAATATTTATTGATTGTACTTTGTATGATTACTATTGCATGGTCGATAAAATTTATTTGGCAAAAAGAGAAATGGAGTCCAATTGATGAATACGCTCACATGGATTACATTGAAAAAATGAGTGAAGGCAGAATGCCAAAATTACAAGATCCTATTTCTAGTGATATTTTTAAAGATTTGATAGAAAACCCTGAAAGAAATTTCATGCCTAATGTTCATACTAGAGAAGAATTGGGGATGGGCAATTATTCTTATCAGGCAAAACATCCACCGATGTATTATAGCTTTTTACTGGCTCCTAATATGCTCATGCAAAAAACAGGGTTTGATTCTTTTGAAAGATTAAAAGTGCTACGATTGATTTCATATCTATTATTTATGTTAGGTGCATTCATGTGTATTCCCATTTTTAAACTATTGAATGAAAAAGGTTTTTATACGCCACAATTTTACACATGGGCCTGTGTATTATTTAGTTTAATAATAGCTACGCACCAACGATACGGTTTAACGAACAATTTGTTGTCACCTTTGTTTATCAATGCATCCTTGTATTTAGTTTTAAAATATCACGTAACGTATCAAATTAAATTTTTATACAGATTTATTTTAGTTGCTGGACTTTCTCTCACCGTAGCACTCACCAATTTATTTATCATTCCCTTTTTGTTTCTATATGCTTTGATTATTTACTTCCTCATTTTCGCGCAAAACATTTATTTCAACTTTTGTTGTAACTTTATTTATTGCTTTATAATTATATGGTGGAACATTCTACTATTCCAGATCAAGCTTTTGAGGAGTATTTACAAAATCTATTATTAGCAGTTATTCCAGCAAATGCCATAACATTTAAAATGTTTATTGATTTGCTATTAAACGACACATTTCAGTTGAGTTTATCAATAGAAGCTCACATAACTAATATAAACCTTCTTTTTTTATGTACTAATATTTTAGCCTGTATTCTGTTTTTTAAATCGCTTGTAAAACAATATAAATGGATACTACTAAGTTTTGTAGTGTTTATAGTATTTATAGCAAATCTGTATTTTCTTAACAGGTATGTGGATCGGGTACATTGGGTTGCTTTTAGAAATTATCTAGGGTTTATTCCAATAATTTTTGTTTCCTGTTCAGCATTTATAGTTGTAATTTCAAAAATATTCTAAAAAACCGAATAACTTTGTACAAAATTTTAATTATAGCCGATCATCGCTTAAACCGCTCTCCAAGCCAACGCTACCGTTTTGAGCAGTACTTAAATTATTTTAAAGTAAACGGCTTTGATTGGGAATTATCAGAAATCATTTCGCAAAAGGATGATAAAGTATTTTACAGTCCAGGAAACTATTTCAAAAAAGCGTGGATTCTTTTCAAATCACTATTTATTAGATTAAACGATTTGCGTCGGGCAAAACAATTTGATGTCATTTTTATTCAGCGCGAAGCATTGTTATTAGGTTCTTCTTATTTCGAAAAACAGTTCTTCAAAAAAAATAAAGTAGTTTTTGATTTTGATGACAGTATTTGGTTAATGGATACATCTCCTGAAAACAAAAAATTTGAATTCTTAAAAAATCCAGATAAAACCAAAATCAATATTGCTCATGCCCATCGCGTGATTGCAGGTAACTCTTTTTTAGCAAATTACGCTAAACAATTTAATCCAAATACGATTATCATTCCAACAACCATTGATACAGATTTTCACAAACCAAAACCAGAATTAAGAGGCTTCGACTCCGCTCAGCCTGACAAAAAAATTGTAATTGGTTGGAGCGGAAGTATTAGCACCATTAAGCATTTTGAAATGGCAATTCCTGCTTTAAAACAAATTCAAAATAAATACCCAGATAAAATAGAGATTCACGTCATTGGACAAGGGTCATATACTCATCCAGAAATCAAAGTGATAAGTAAAAATTGGAGTTCAAAAACGGAAGTAGATGATTTAAACTGTTTTGATATTGGTATTATGTCGCTACCAAATGATGAGTGGGTAAAAGGTAAGTGCGGTTTAAAGGGATTATCTTACATGGCTTGTGGCGTAGCAACTGTTATGAGTAACGTAGGCGTAAATTCAGACATTATTGAACATGGCAAAAATGGCTATTTAGCTCAAACTGAGCAGGAATGGGTTAATTGCCTTTCTATATTAATTGAAAACAGTGATATACGTCATCAAATTGGAGAGGCTGGCCGAGAAACAGTGGTTAAAAACTACTCTGTAAATGCTCATAAAGATGCCTATTTAGGTGTTTTAAAATCTCTAATAAAATAGTAGATTTGCTTATGGATTCTCCCATTAAAAAAGATACTACTCCAAATGAAGTATATGTTCAGCGATATAAAAATTTTATTCGCTTGGTAAGAATTTCAAAATTGCTATCTAAAGCAAGAATAATTATACATACTAATCAAAAGTAAGAATGGATATTGCAGATGATGAACTTCTAGATTTGTGGCGTGCATTTGAGAAAAACAAATTGAAATATATCATGGTCGGTGGATTTGCCTCAATTTTAAATGGATATAATCGCTTAACATCTGATATTGACATCTGGATTAAAGATTTTAAAGAAAATAGAGAAGCTCTTCAAAAATCACTTCAAGAAACTGGCCTGGACACTATTCCTAACCTACAAAATGTAGATTTCGTTCCTGGATGGTCTTCGATATATTTACCTTCTGGTTTTGAACTAGATGTGATGACAAAATTAAAAGGCTTTGAACAAGAAAAATTTGATGAGTGTTATGAAACTTCTAACGAAGCCATTATTGAAAATATTTCTGTTCGTTTCTTTCATATCAATCAGCTCATAGAATCAAAAAAGGCAGCTAATCGTTTAAAAGATCAATTAGATGTTGAAGAATTAGAAAAAATAAAACGTCAAAATAAATTATAATTATATATACATTCGTAAACCCAATAATTTTATATGAAAAACACAGCACTTACACAAAAACACATTTCTTTAGGAGCTAAAATGGTTCCATTTGCAGGATACAATATGCCTGTTTCTTACAGCGGATTAAACGATGAGCATGCAACTGTTAGAAATGCAGTTGGTGTTTTTGACGTTAGCCACATGGGCGAATTTATTTTAAAAGGAGATAAAGCTTTAGATTTAATTCAAAGAGTAACAAGCAATGATGCATCTGTTTTAACAGATGGTAAAGCGCAATACTCTTGTTTACCAAATAACGATGGTGGTATTGTAGATGATTTAATTGTATATCGTATTGATGAAAAAACCTATATGTTAGTCGTAAACGCTTCTAACATTGATAAAGATTGGAACTGGATTAGTAAACACAATACTGAAGGTGTTGACATGAAAAACATTTCAGAAGAAACTTCTTTACTAGCAATTCAAGGACCGAAAGGTTTAGAAACTTTACAAAAACTAACGGATGTTAAATTAGCCGACATTCCTTATTACTCGTTTGCAAAAGGTAAATTTAATGGCATCGACAATGTAGTGATTTCTAACACTGGTTACACTGGTGCTGGTGGTTTTGAAATTTACTTTAAAAATGAAGATGCAGAAAAAATTTGGGATGCTATTTTTACAGCAGGTGCTGAGTTCGGCATTAAACCAATTGGATTAGGCGCTCGTGACACTTTACGTTTAGAAATGGGCTTCTGTTTATACGGAAACGATATTGACGATACTACATCTCCAATTGAAGCAGGTTTAGGGTGGATCACAAAATTCACAAAAGACTTTACTAATCGCGCCGCTATTGAAAAACAAAAAACAGATGGCGTAACTAAAAAATTAGTAGGCTTTGAAATGATTGACAGAGGCATTCCTCGTCACGATTACCAAATTGCTGATGCTAATGGAAATGTCATTGGTAAAGTAACTTCTGGAACTCAATCACCAACTCTAAATAAAGCAATTGGTATGGGTTATGTAAACAAGGAATTTGCAAAAGCTGATTCTGAAATTTTTATCGTGATTAGAGATAAAGCCATTAAAGCTAAAGTTTGTAAAATACCATTTTTGAAAAAATAATTTAGACAAAAGATACAAGATTAAAGATACAGGATATCAAAGTCTTTAATCTTGTATCATTAATCTTTAATCGAACTAAAATGAACATAGAAGTTTGTTATACACCTCAAGCCTATAATCTTTTTCATAAAGACAATTCGATTGTGGTTGTAATTGATATTTTCAGAGCAACCTCGGCCATTGTTACTGCCTTTTATAATGGTGTTAGCAAAATGATTCCAGTTGCAACAGTAGAGGAAGCAAGAGAATATCAAAAAAATGGTTTCATGGCTGCGGCCGAAAGAGATGGAGAAGTGATTGAAGGTTTTGAATTAGGAAACAGTCCTTTTGGATACATGAACAGTAAAGTAAAGGGAAAAACCATTGCTATTTCAACGACAAATGGAACGCAAGCTATTGAAGCAAGTCGCAAAGCATCTAAGATTTTAGTAGGTAGTTTTTTAAATTTAGATGTCTTGTGCGAGTATTTAGCCTCTCAAAAAAAAGATGTGATTTTAGTTTGCGCTGGTTGGAAAAATAAATTCAATTTAGAAGACACTATCTTTGCAGGAGCTGTTGTAAACAAATTAACTACCGAATCAGGTTTTGAAATTACTTGCGACTCTGCTATTGCCTCTAATCATTTATATATTATTGCTAAAGATGAATTGTTTGAATTTTTATCAAACTCTTCGCACCGCAATCGTTTAGCAAAATTAGATTTAGAACGTGATATTAAATATTGCTTAACGCCAAATCAATGCCCAGTTATTCCAGTAATGGATTGGAAATACTTAGTTAAACTGTAACTATTTTATGGAAAACATTCAAGTTATTAGTAAACGTACTTCTGTTTTAATAAAAGATCAGGTATTTAGTTTAGTGATATTACCAACAGGTGATAAGAAAAAAACAAATATCATGTTCTTATGGTTATTGGCTTGGAGTGTGAGTGGCGTTATTGTAATGGCTAATTATTTTACTCTAACACAAGATAAAGCAAAAATGATGCTGATTGTTTGGTTAGCATTTTGGGCGTATTTTGAATTTAAAATTATCCGCGTATTTATGTGGAAACGTTTTGGTAAAGAAAAATTATGGATTAAAAATGGTAAACTTTTATACCAACAAGACATTAACGGCAAAGGCAAAATTAAAGAATTTGACTTGAATTTAGTTTCTGACTTTAGTTTAGTGGCTTTAACACCAGGCAGCATTGCTGATACATTTAGTCAAACCTTTTGGGTAAAGGGCGGTGAGCGTATTGAGTTTGATTGCCAAGGCAAAAACATAAGAGTTGGAATGCAATTAGATGACGAAGAAGCGAAAAAAATTATTGCAGCTCTGAATAAATTTTTGAAGATTAAGTAACCCTCTAAACTCCTCTGCGTTCTCTGCTCCTACTCAGCGTTCTCTGCGGTTAGATCTTCTTTCCAATTCTCAATTTTTAACTTTCTAAAAAACTCCTCTTCTTCAATCTCTAAAACGCAACCTGGTTGCAAATCTCCTAATTCTAAATCTTCAATTGATACACGAATTAGGCGTTTACAATGATGGTACACCGAAGATACCATTTTGCGTATTTGATGATACTTACCTTCTGTTAGAGTAATCATTAACCAAGAACTTGGTAAATCTTCTCTAAATTCATGCGCACGCTTTGGTAAATTTGCTGGCTTTTCAACAATCTCTACGTCGCAAGGTGATGTTGTGTAATAACCACCACCTTTTACTCTAATTGTAATACCAGTTTGTAATTGAAGTAATCGTTCGGGCGTTACTACTTTTTCAACATGAACTAAATAGGTGCGTTTATGTGGCGTATCACTTTCAAATAATAATTTAGTAACACGTTTATTAGTTGTTAGAATTAATAAGCCTTCCGAATTATTATCTAATCGTCCTATGGCATGTGTCCCTTCTGGCCAATCAAAATCAATATCGCCTAACAAATTAACCTTATCAGGGCTAACAAATTGCGATACCATTTTGTATGGCTTATTAATAATAAAATAACGATTAGGATTTTGGTTCATTAACTGTTGGTTTATACCCAAATACTTTTAATAATATCCAAGTCACTAAAAAGCCTGCAATACCAGCCACTATAGAAAGCACGGTTGCCCCAATATAATAGACGTATAAATTCTTCAGTGTTTCAACTGATAGAAGTTTTGTGAAATCCAAATTTACTTTTTGACCTAAAACAAATTCTCCAGTTTTTACACTCGCATATAATACAAACGGAATTAGTGGTGGCACAGAAATTTGTGCCGTTAAACCAACGATAATTTTGTTCAATTTAAAAAATACAGCAGTGAAAATAGCTAATGCAAATTGAAATCCCCAAATAGGAACAATTCCAAAAAACAATCCTACTCCTACCGACAATGCTTTTTTGTTAGTGCTTTCGTGAGCGGCAACTACCTCTGCTTTCCAAACTCTTTTTAAGTTTTTTAAATTAATGCTTCTCACTAGCATAACTGGTCTCCAAAATAAAGCCGCTAATATCACTAAGTAAGTATTTAAAAAACTGATGCGTGTGCTATCTCTGCTTGGTATGAAGTGCGAAACACGTTCTCCTTCTGGAGCGTAATACACACTTACAGGAACCGACACAACAGGAATTCCTCTCCAAGCAGCTTTTACAATCACTTCAATCTCTAATTCAAACTTAGTGGTGAACAACCATATTTTTTTTAAGCGTTGAACAGGATATAATCTGTAACCACTTTGTGTGTCAGGCATAGTAATACCTGTCTCAGCCCAAAACCAAAAATTACTGAACTTGTTTCCGAACGTACTTTTGTTAGGCACATTCTCAACCGTCATGTTTCTTGCGCCAATAATTAAACTACCAGGCTCTTTTTCTATTTTATCTAAAAACAAAATAAAATCTTTTGGATAATGTTGTCCGTCGCTATCAATACTAATCACATAATCAAACCCTAATTCAACGGCTTTTTTAAAGCCATTTCTTAACCCTACTCCTTTTCCTTGATTAACAGGATGTGTAACTACTTTTAATTGAGGGTATTTTGCTAAAATTTCAGCAGTATTATCGGTGCAGCCATCATTTACAATAATCACCTCATCGCAATACTCGAACGTTGATTGAATAACGCCTTCTATTGTCTTGGCATTATTATATGTAGGCACAAGCACGCAGCATTTAAGCTGTTTAAATTTTTGCTTTACTTGTAATTTGTGCTCCTGAGATTCGGTCATAACTAGACGGTAAAAATAAAAAAATATAGTTGCAAAAATCGTATTTCATTTTCTATTTATTCCCTAAGTTTGTAGTGTATTGACACGTATTATTAAATATTTCCTTTTTATAGTCGTTTTATTAGCGAATACAACCGTATTGGCTCAAAAAAGTGAGCCGAAAAAAAAGCTAACTAAAGCCGAAAAAAAAGAAAAGAAAAAACAGGAGAAGGAGAAAAATAAAATTCCTGAAAATATTGAAGTATTTCCCGGTAATTTTTTAATTCGCCCACGTTTTGTTTACCCCATTGTTTCAGTTAATGTAAGTAATCGACTATTTGGGAAGGGAGAAAAATTTTCATACATGCCTGCCATGCCTGGCGTAGTAGGATTGTCGCTAAAAATAAAAAAAGTATATATCTCAGCCGCTTTACAATTGCCTCCTAGCGACGCTTTAAAGAAAAAGTATGGTGTCACAAAATTCAGAAACATCAACATTAATATTCAAGGTAGAATAGTGAATTGGGGCTTGTTTTATAGAGACTATAAAGGCTTCTATTTGTCAAACTATAAACAATATTATCCAAATTGGAATCAAGACTCTCTGGGTTTCCCAAAATCCCCAGGATTGCGTATTATTGAAGGAGGTATAAATTTAGGATTTAACTTTAACAAAAACTTTTCGATGAACGCAGCTTTTGCTCAAGGTGAAAGACAAAAGAAAAGTGCAGGATCCTTTTTAATGGGATTAAGTGAGAGGTATCAACGTATTGAGGCCGACACTAGTTTTGTGCCTCCTACACAGGGGTCTTTGTATCCAAATTTAGATAAATTGGTATATGGTAATTTTATTAGCACCATCGTTTATTTGGGCTTTGGCTATCAGTTCGTGATTAAAAAAGTACATTTTACTCCAGTATTATTAGCTGGCTCTGGTTTTCAATTTCAGAGTTATGTACAAACCGATAAAAAACGTTTTTGGATTAATATGCCAACCTATGCTACTGCCAAAGCACAATTAGGCTATAATGGAGATCATTTTTTCGCAAATCTTATTTATGCCACTGAGTTTAATACCATTCCAATTAAAGAATCAAGAATTAGATTGTTTAGTAATTGGTTAGAGTTTGGAATGGGATTGAGGATTTTAGCTTCAGCTAAGCTCAGCTAACACTGGCAGCTAAATTTACCTAATCCTATAAACAAAAAAAGGCTACATCATATGTAGCCTTTTAAATTTATGAAATCTAATTTATTTCTTCTTATCAAACTCTGCTACTTGGTTATCGTAACATAAGTAATATTTACCTTTTGAAAGATTTTTAATATCGGTTTCTTTTCCAAATCCTTTTTTAACAACTGATCCAAAAGCGTCATACACTTCAAATGATGTTTCGTTAGTAAATTGTATAGCCTTATTATCTTTAGTAATCATAAAATAAGGTTTATCAATTGTAGAGTTAACAATAACAGCTGAAGATACTTTAGGCGTAGTTGCTAAACCAACTTGTTTTACTCTAAATTTATTTTCGCCACTATGTGTAGACACATGAAAAGAATAATCATGAGTATCAGGATTACCTAATCCTTGAACTTCACCAACATATACCCATTTGTTCCACTTAAATTGCTCAACAATATAAGGTAACGGTCCGCTTTCATTTTTGGTTGTCCATTTTAAGATGCCAGAATTATTAATATTCATGCTTACTACCTCAAATGTAGGACGAGGTTTTAAAACTTCAGGATTTAATACAACTGGGACACAATCACTTTTATGGCTAATTTCAATAGTAACTTTTTGACCTGGTTTTATATTCATGGCAGTTAAATCAATTTCAAAAGCCGAAGAGTTAACTTCATCAGTTGTGATTTTACCATTCACTTTAATTTCGGTTGCACAAAAGCCAACGCCATTTGAACCAAATGAATTTTGAATGTAAATATTCTTATTTTGAAATTTTCCTTCTACAACTAAAACTCCAGCGTTTAAATTGAATACTGTAACAACAAAAGAAAATATTAAAAAAAGGTTTTTCATTTAAATAAATATTAATTGTTTAAATACAAGTATTAAAATTACAAAAAAAATGCGAAATCTTAAAGCCTATGGCGCATTTTAACATATAAAAACAAACATAAAAGCAAAAAAATCGTAATCCAAAGGATTTTTGAGGCGCCTCTAAAGTGTATTTTGTTAGTAAAACTGTCTTTTTTGTAAGCCCATAGCATTCCCACTATAAAAACTAATGAAAAAAGGGAGGTGAAAATGATTTGACCAGTTGTGAACATCTTTTCGATATATTTTGGGTGCAATTTATAATTTTACGGACAATTGATGAGAAAATTAACAATCATTTTATTAGTAAGTTTTGCATCGCAAGCTTTTGGAAGTAAAATTTCGGATGCTTACGAGGCCCTTTCTATTTTTGATTATTTTAAAGCAAAACAATTATTTTATAAATCCCTGCCAAAATATCCTTCCGAATCGGCTTTTGGTTTAGCTAACATATATTTTAGAACGGACAATCCTTTTTCAAATATTGATAGTGCTGCTAAATATATTGCCATTAGTCAAGGTCGGTTTAAAGATACCATTACCTACTCTTTATATCACATTAGTCAAGAAACGATTAGCTCGCTAGCCATTGGTATTGGAAATAAAGGTTACGAGAAATATAGCAGTCATAATTCTATTGAGAGTTATAATTATTTTTTATCTCATTTTTATTTTTCGGATAGTACTTTATTAGCTCAAACTTATTTTAAAAGAGATGGCATGCAACTGAGCAAGGCATTAGCTTCACAGTCGAGCGAGCAAGTGACTCAATTTTTATTACAATACCCTCAAAGTAGTTTATACACAAAAGCCAAGAAATTATTTTACGACTATCAATACAACGAACAAACTCCCGATAAAACGATTCATCAGTATCAGCTATTTATTAAGCAATATCAAAACAATCCCAATGTTGCTTTTGCGGAAAATAATTTATTTAATTTAATTCAGCCACTGCATTCAAGCGACAGTATCTATAACTTCATAAAAAAATACAGTACTTCTTTAACAGCAGAAGCCGCATGGAAATTATTGTATAGCACATCTGTAAAATCATATAGCAAAGAAGAGTTAACCAATTTTTTAATAAAATATCCCGATTATCCTTTTAATGAAAGCATCATAAAAGAAATATCTTTAGCGCAAAACATATTATTGCCTCTAAAAAATTTAGAAGACAACTATGGTTTTATTGACACTATAGGTAATTGGATCATTGCACCTCAATTTGATGACGCCTCAGCATTTAGCGAAGGATTTGCTTCGGTATGCAAAAACGATAGTTGCTTTTACATTAACAAAGAAGGTCAGAAAGTTTCTAATCATTATTTTGAAGAAACAGAAAGTTATAAAAACGGTGTAGCTATTGTAAAAAAAGATAACCAATATTATTTAATTAATCGTTCGGGGCAATATATTTCTAAAGGCTACCAAGATATTAATGAATCCTCAGATAACTTATTTGTGTGCAAATCAAACAACGTTTATGGGGCTATTAATACTAAAGGAGAAGTTGTCATTCCTTTTACATATGCTAAACTTGGGAATTTTAAAAACAATTTTGCCTATTATCTTTCTAACAAATACGGCTTAGTTGATATTTATAATAATGCTTTGCAAGCTCAATGGGATTGGATTTCGGATGTTGATACCAATTCGATTGTAGTAGTGAAACAAAAAAATCAATTTGGCTTAATGAATATTCATGAGCAAATTATTTTGCCAGTAGAATATGATTACATCGCTCCAAACCAAAATGAGATATATTTAGTGGTGAAAAATAATTTATATGGTTTTTATAATTCAAAAGAAAAATGTTTTGTTACCGCCATCGACTACGATTACAATCCTGCATTTCCAACAAGCTATTACACAAACGGTAAATATTTTAAATTAATTCAAGATGATGAAGTTGCCTTAGTAGATGCCAATGGAAGATACAGCATCAATTTTGGAACCTACACTAATTTATTTTTTGCAAAATGCGACATCATACGCATCCAAAAAAACAATAAATATGGTTATGTAGATAGGAAACTAAAAGCAGTGACTGCTGTTGAATTTGAAGAAGCTCAAGATTTTAAAAATGACCTTGCTATTGTCTCTAAAAAAGGAACAAGTCAATTAATTAACATCCAAGGTAAATCCATCTTCACTCTTAAAGACGGAGATATAACTGACGATTTAAATGGATCACTATACCGAACATCTTTTAATGAATTAATGGGGCTTATTAATGGCAAAGGTGAAGTGTTATTAAATACAGAGTATAATAGTATCGACCCTATTACTTCTTATTTATTTTATTGCAAAAAAGCGGATGGTATTTTCTTGTATAATTCTAATACAAAGATTTTGAAAAAGCTATAATTTTAGAAGCAAGATTAAATGATTATTGATTGACAACAGGAAACACTAAGATAAAAGTTGTTCCAAAATTAATATCCGTTTCAAAAGAAATAGTTCCATTAAAAGACACCACCGAATTTTTTACCATTGCTAAGCCTAAGCCAGTACCCGTGGTTTTAGTAGTGAAATTAGGAATGAATAAACGATGCGTTAATTCTTCTGCAATTCCACAACCATTGTCTTTTACTTTAATCGTCACATAATTTTTATCAGCGAATGCAGTGACTTCAATTTTTCCTTTTCTGTTTTCAGGAATAGATTGCTCTGCATTTTTTAATAAGTTTGTAAATATTCGCAAACACTGCTCCTTATCTGCCATAATTAATAAAGCATTAGGAGCATTTAATGAAATTTCGCACTCCGTATTTTGCTGAAATAAATTGGTAACACTTTGCAATACATCACAAATATTTACCACTTCTAAATTAGTTGTTGGTAATTTAGCAAAGTTTGAAAACTCTGTTGCGATATGAGACAAGGTATCAATTTGTTCAATCAACATTTTTGATACTTTATTTACTCTATCGTTTATGTCGTCAGGGTTTGTTTCCACTACTCGCTGTAAATGCTGAATATTAAGCTTCATTGGAGTTAATGGATTTTTAATCTCATGCGCTACTTGCTTCGCCATTTCTCGCCACGCACTTTCTCTTTCCGATTGAGCTAATAGTTCCGAACTCTTTTCTAACTTAATTAACATATTATTGTACTCTGCCACTAAGTTTCCAATTTCATCCTTCGATTGCCATTGCAAGGCTTCGTTAAATTTACCAAACTGAATGTTTGAAATTTGCTGTTTAATAATTCTTAATGGTTTCGTTAATAAATTAGATACCAATAAAGCGATGAGTGTAGTAATAGCAAACAGTATAGTGTAAATATTAATGAGTGTTGTTAAATAAGCCGTTAGTTCTTTTTCTAAATCTTTTTGTCGTGCAAAATATGGTAAGTTGATATAGCCTAAAAATTTGTCATTTTTACTATAAAAAGGAATATAAGCCGATAAATAATTAAGAGACCCAATGTTTTCTTTTTGAGTGTAATTTGCTAAAATACCTCGTGTAAGATTCATATAAGCCGATGGATTCATGAACTTAGAAACTAATCCTTGCTCGTAAATAGCAGGCTGAGAAGTTGCATACAACATTCCTTTTTTATTAAATAAAGAAATATCACTACCAAATAACTGAGCCAACCGCTTTAAGCGAAATGTTGTATTGTCTTTATAATTAGGCTCTAAAGCATCTTGCTGACCAACCGTTTGCTGTAACTCTTTTAGCACTGATTGTGATTTTAAAACCAAGTCCTTTTCGTTTTTCAACTCAAACTGAGAGGTTACTACCCAAACCGTACCAATAACTACAGCCGCTAACGAAAGCACCACAATAGATACTAAGATAAACTGAATACGGTTATTTAAGGAGCTAAATCGTTCGCTGCGTTTGATGACAATTGAGTTAAACCAAACTACCAGTAATACTAACAGGGCAAAGAAAATAAATAAATAAGAGTTAGATGTAAATCGACCCCATGCTCCAAACGCTTTATCGGTAATGACAATCGACACATTATTTTTGATGCGATATATAAAGTGTTCATAGGAATCGTTTGAAGCTGGGTTAAACGTATTGTTTTTAACAAACAAAGGGTATTGATATTCGCCAAAAGTATTGAGCAACTTATTAGATTCATAAACGGCATACGATATTTGCTTAGATTCTAGTTTATTTTCTAAAGATTTATCTAATAACAAATCCGGGAAAGCACCTAAGTTTACAGCTAGTTTAGGTTCTAACTGTATAAACAAGCGAAAGGTTTTATCTGGATTTTTATTAAGGTCTTCAATATCAATTTTAGCAATGTATCGAATCGATTTTTTATCCTTATCAATAAAATACAAATCATCACAAATAGTTTGTGAGCCACCTTTTTCAATTTGATCTTTAAAATAATCTTCATTTAAATACACAGGATTTAAATGAATAAAAATTGGAGTACAATCATTTTTAAATAGCGACATCACAATTTCATACCGTTCAAAATAACCGCTAAAATTTCGCTGCCTGATGTTTTGTTCAATTTGTTCGTTACTTAAAGGTAATAGCGATAATAAATTTTTTAATTGCGCATCCGATTTTATGGCGGCACTAATTTTATTAAATTCATTCTCAGCAATCACATCTTGCCTGTCTGTTAATCCTAATGAAATAGCTTCGTAGGTTTGTTTTTTATTTAATTGCTCGTATTTACTAAATAAAGTAGATACGATGAATGTAGACATCAATACAATCAAACCAATATTTATGAAATTATATGTAGCCTTAAAGCGTCTTAAAAAATAAGAGATTAGCACTAGCAATAATGGCCACAAATAATCGAACACATGAGACTGATTTGATTTACTTAAGACAAAGGCGGTGGCAATGCATATTATTGAAAAAGAAAATAGGATGCCAGAAAAATTTTTGTGATCAATGTACATAGAGATGAATTTCTCCACACACAAGTAAAACGCAAAAATTAAAAAGCCAACGGATAAAATTCCAATTAAACTATAAGCACTAAAATTAAATAACTCATTAATGTTATAGGATATGGTGGAGTTATTTACCAAACTAAAAATCAATAACCGAATTTGCAGCGAAGACAAAATGATAACAAAAACAAATAATACATCTGCCAATAATTGTAAAAAATTATTTTTAATGGATATGCCTTTTGGTATTTTATAAATTAAGGTTGCTATTAAAAAAATGACGGCGCTATTAATTAGTACATCACCCAAATACGAGAAATAAAATGAAGAGGCATTGGCAAAAATTTTAGCGTCATACAAGCCTCCATTATAAAAAGCTGCAGGAATTTTAAAATAAATCATCAAAGAGCGAATTGCCAAACAGGCCGAACTAAAAGCAATCACAAATAAAATTTCGTTTTGAATTTTAGCTTTCAAAAACAAAAATAAAGACCATAAAAACAAAATGCAGGCAATGATATAAATAAAGCAAGCGTAGGTATTTGAACTTTTACTTTTAAATAAGCCATCTTCTCTATAAACTTCAAATAAGGGTGGACCAAACTTTGACTTAACAGCATGATCCAAATAATTAATAGGAGTAATTAATTTAGTGTTTTCGGGTAACTGAAGCCATTTACTGAAATTATTATTCAAGTATCTATTTTCAAAATCATACTCTGGTTTAATAGAAATGAGTGCTACTAAGGTGTAATTTAATTTCTGGTCGGTTTTCTGTTTAATGTATTCGTACCAACCATTGCGCATTTTAATTAGTTGCACATCTGTTTCGTTGGTATAAGCAAATAAATCTACGGCAGGTTGGTTATCCGACCAATAACATAAACTATCATTACTATATACATAAACAGCAATGCCTTCATTTTTATATAAATCTGAAATGATGCCATTGTATTTTACAAATAAATCACTTGGTTTGGTATCTTTTAAAGCATTAGATAGCAGATCTAAATGTGATTTGGCAATATCTTCCTTGGTATGAAGTCGCTTTTCGGCAACAGCCACTAGCTCCTTAGTTGTGTAATTATTGCTTTGAGATAAAAAATAGGAAAAAAGGGCGCATAATAGGCCACAAGAAAAAATAACATATAATTTAAAAGGGAGCTTTTTCATTTATATTATAGGGCAATTTACTGTTTTTTAACTAATTTTTTGACTGTAAAAATCATTTTTTTGAAGTTTTAAGTATATTTGTATGATAACACCTTATTTTTTATGGCTAAACAAACTACGAGTACAAAACAACCGGTTTTTCAAGAACTGAAAAATACGTTTCATTTCTTTCCATTTAAAAATCAAACTGCTCCTTTCATTGTTATTATCCTTTTAGGATTAATTTTCAATTTAACCTCATTGTATAATGAGTATGCCTTGGATGATGGTATTATTATTCACCAAAACGACCACGTTATTAAAGGTGTAAAAGGTATTAAGGACATTATGACCAAAGATGCCTACGAGAGTTTTTACCGTAGAATGAATGCGACCGATCAATTAGCGGGTGGTCGTTACCGTCCGTTATCTGTTGTGAGTTTTGCTATTGAGCAAGAGTTTATTGGCCCATATAAAAATGGTTTATACCCTGCGCGCTGCTGGGATACGAACGATAATAAAAAAGATGATGTAGAAGAAGATATTAATGATGATGGTGTATTTAATGAAGTAGATTGCCAAGTAAAAGGTGCTTCTATCCGCCACTTTGTAAATATCATCTCTTTAATTGTTGGTGTGATGTTATTGTTTCTATTCTTCAGAAACTACATTTTTAAAGACAATCACGATTTAGCCTTTTTAGCAGCCTTAATATTTTTAATGCATCCCATACACTCCGAGGCCATTGCCAATGTGAAAAGTAGGGATGAGATTTTCTCACTCATATTTATATCCCTCACCTTCTTCTTCTCCTTTAAATACATGAAGGATAAAAGCACTAAAACCTTATTTTGGGCTGCCTTTAACTTTTTATTAGCCTTGTTATCAAAAGAATACGCCGTTGTATTGGTGATGCTAATTCCTATTGCATTTTTTGTGTACGGAGAAATTGATTTCGATCCAAAAACTTTCTTCCAATCAAAAGAGTTTAAACAAGCTTTATCTTTATTCGGAATTTTCTTTGTGAGTGCCTTATTGATGTTGTTGGTGAAACGAAACTCCGACATGCACATTCAACCAGGACAAAAAGCAACAACCTCCTATTGGATTTTCCCATTTGTGTATTTAGCAATTGGTGTATTTGTAATTGGTTCTAAAATCAAAACTAAGTTTGCAACCTTAATGAGTTGGCATTTCTTTATCATGTTGTTTTATTTAGGAATGCGTTTGGTAGCCGTTAAATTAAAACCAGGCGTACCAGATACAGAGATTTTAAATAACCCGTACTTATTAGCCTCTCAACATGAGCAATGGGCAACAAAAGTGTATGTATTATTAAAATACTTTAACCTATGTTGGTTCCCACATCCATTATCTTCTGATTATTCATTTAATACGATTCAGTTCCGCACCTTTGCAAGTTGGGATACTTTAGTATCATTAGTATTACACATTGGTTTATTAATAGCAGGTGTAAAATTAATTTTAAAGAAACACACTTTAGGTTTTGCTATTGCGGTGTACTTTGCCTTTTTATTAATGATTGGTAACATCTTAATGGATATTGGAGCAACGATGGGTGAGCGTTTATTATTTCACTCCACTATTGGATTTGTGATTGCCTTTGCATGGTTAATATTAAAAGGAGTTGACAAAATACCGGGCACCTTAACGGTGAAGCGTAGCATTTTCTTTTTATTATTAGGAACGATGACTTTCCTTTACGGTTGCAAAACTTGGGAGCGTAACTGGGATTGGAAAAACGATATTACCTTATTCTTAAAAGATGTAGAAACAGTTCCAAACTCTGTATTAGTATTAGGTAATGCTGGAGCACGTTATATTGACTTATCGGATACTAAAAACTTTGTAGCGAAGCGTACCGAATCTTTAGAAAAAGGGATTAAGTATTTAAAACATGCTATTGAGTTGCACCCACGTTACGTAAACGGTTATTTGAATTTAGGTTTAGGTAGCTACAAATTAAAACGTGATAGAGACGCTTTATTTTATTGGAAACAAGCAGAAGCGTTGTATCCAAACAACCCATACTTAAAAAACTACTACATTGTGTTTTATAATGATTTATTAAACAGAGGTTACCAAAAAGCACAACGTGGCCAATTGGATAGCGCTATTTATGAATTAAGAAAAACCATCATCTTAGATAAATTAAACCCAGAAGGTTTTTATAATTTAGGAGGTGCTTACTACCAAAACAAACAATACGACAAAGCAAAAATGTATTGGGAGCAATGTTTAAAATTAAAACCTGACCATGTGCAAGCAAAATCTGGTTTAGCAACCATTGTAACGGTAACGGTGCCAACGCCACCTCAACCACAAGGGATAAAAAAATAGATAAATAGCCGCTCAATGAGCGGCTATTTTTTTGGAGAAATGTGAAATTTTTGACTAAATTTATAATTGCAATCTTGCCATTTTATGGCGGTTATCTACCCACAGTTGGCAAGATACCCGCCACTTTATGGCGGGTATAAGCAAGTTAGTATCAATTGCGGCAGCAAAAACTCATAAGACAAATAAAATATGACAGACGAGAAAAATAACAAAAGTTTTATAAAGAGAAATCCATGGATAATTATCCCCGCAATATTAATAATGGGTGGTGTATTTATCAACAACATTATAGACCTAAATGCTAAAAAGACACCAAACCAATGGACTACAAAAGACCACAGAGAAATGGTTGACCAATGTATTTTAGACACAAAAGAAATGGGCACTAAATATCCAGACCTAACAAAAGAGTACTGCGAATGCTCAATGACACAAATACAAGCAAAATTAAGTAAAGACCAATATGTAGTAACTATTGATAAACCAGTCGCTGAACAAACAAAAATTCTTTTACCAATATTTCAAGGCTGCTTAACTGAATATCAAAATAAAATGAAAACTGCTCAAGACAAATAACATTCTATAAAGGTTTATTCGGGCAGACACTCGAAAACTGTGTTTAAACTATGTAGCCGCAACTAATACTAACACACGCTAAATTCCAGCGGGGCCGAAGTATAAGGCATTTGCAAAAGCGGTCCCTTCGGGAAAGACAATTATTTTGCTTGCAATCCGTAGGAAACATTTTATCTTTGTTATTAATATTCGGTTGACAATGCCCTGAGCCGCACAAGTTCTAGCTGCAATCCGTTATGTTCAATGCGCCCAGTGACAATTCCAAAGACAATTTTACGTTAGACAACAAGCTTTTCGGTTTCTAAAAAGGTACGTGCCGACAAGAACAGGGTTTCATAGAAACAGTTTAGGGAACTTGAAACGGTTTTTAGTTTTTACTTTCCTCCCCTCTTTTTCGGGTTTTGAAAACCCGTTTTCGCTATTCCTAATTTAGCACATTTGTTTTTTGCAAAAAGACAGGCAAAAAACCAAATAAGCTAAATTCCTGCCCTTTTCAAATAGGTGCCCGCCAACTGGCGGGCAAGTTTGCGCATCTCACTACCGTTCAGTCAAAGGCGCAAGCCTGCGGCAGAAAGGTTTATTTAATTCAAAAGGTTTATATTTACAATTGCGACTATTTCTAACAAGACTTTAGAATTCCTTTAGAATTGAAGCGGTTATTTACACTATGAAAATTCTATTAATAGAAGATGAGCCTGAATTGAGGAAATCAATAAAACACTTCTTAACAAGAAGGTTATATTGTTGAGTCGGCTAATGATTTTATTAAAGCAATCGAAAAAATTGAAGTTTACGATTATGACTGTATTTTGGTAGATATTACTTTACCAAATGGAAATGGGTTAGAAATTATTAAACAACTAAAACAAAATTTTTCTAAAGCAGGAATAATCATAATATCTGCTAAAAACTCATTAGATGATAAAATTACTGGGCTTGATTTAGGAGCAGATGATTATTTAGCAAAACCTTTCGATTTAGCAGAACTCAATTCTCGTATTAAAGCGCTTATTCGCAGGAGAAATTTTGAAGGCAATAAAACTATCGTAGTTAATGAAATCAGCATTCTTCCAGAACAAAGAATAGTAAAAGTAAATAATGAAGAAGTAATATTAACCGCTAAAGAATACGCTTTGTTATTATTTTTTATAAGTAATAAAAACAGAGTGCTTTCTAAAAATACTATTGCAGAGCATTTATGGGGCGATGATAGCGATCAAATGGATAGCCACGATTTTATTTATGTGCATTTGCGAAATCTCAGAAAAAAATTAGTAGAAAAAGGCTGTAACGATTATGTACAAACAATATATGGTATAGGTTATAATTTTAAAATTAATTAAATGAAACTGATTAGTAAAACACTTTTGAATTTTCTATTAATTAGCTTGCCATTACTAATAATAGCTGGCTTTTTTTCATATTACCTTATTAAATCCGAATTAAGAGACGGTACAGAAGAAGAACTATCTAAAGAGAAAGTATACGCTGAAAAACTAATTCAGACTTTTAAAAACCCTCAAACGGTTTACTTAACACTAGATAGTTTATCTTCAATTCAGCCATTTAAAGGTATTTCCTTTAAGTCATCATATACCGATACGCTTATATTTGATATTACTGAAAATGAAAATGTCGGTTATCGTAAACTAAAAAGTTATTATAGTTTTAATGGAAATGAATATCAAATCATATTATTAAAAACTACCATGCAAGAAGATGAATTGTTGGAAGGTATCTTTTCAGCATTTACTATTATTAGTCTGTTTTTAATGATAGCTTTTTTTATTGTAAACTGGCTAGTATCAAAAGCTTTATGGAAACCGTTTTATAATACGCTATCTAAACTAAATACGTATGATATTAAAAATCACGAACAACAACAATTTTTAAAAACAAACACATTGGAGTTTCAACAACTAAATACAGCATTAACAAAAATGACTGACAAAATTCATATAGACTATTTACAACAAAAAGAATTTACTGAAAATGCTTCTCACAAAATGCAAACCCCATTAGCTGTTATTAAAACCAATCTAACACAATTAATGCAATCAACTACCCTATCGGAAAGCGATATGAATAACTTGCAAACTATTGAAAATACTACAAAAAAAATGGCTTCACTTAATAAAGCATTAATACTTTTATCTAAAATAGAAAACAATCAATTTAAAGAAAACGAATTAATATCAGTAAATAAAATAATTAATAAAGTAATAAATAATTTTGCAGACTTAATTGAAGTCAAAAACATAAAATTAAACCTAAATTTAAAAGACGATTTACAATTAACTATTAATCCAACATTAACAGAGATTCTATTATCAAATTTAGTTCAAAATGCTATTAGACATAATGTAAATGGAGGAATAATAAATATTGATTTAATGCAAAATAAATTAATTATTTCTAATAGTAGCGAAGCGCTAACTATTAATTCAAATGAATTATTTACACGCTTCAAAAAAAATGACGCTTCAAAAGACTCACTAGGTCTTGGTTTAGCTATTGTAAAAAGCATTTGTAATATATACCAATTAAATATAGACTATTCATATTCTAATCAATTACATACTTTCACTTTAAATTCCACTAAAGATTTGCTTTAGAATTCGATGCTAAGTTTACATTATAAAACTTAATACTATGATTTCTAAAATTGTATACATCTCTATTTGTCTTTGCTTTTACTTAAATGGCAATTCACAAAACAACTCAGTTACTTTATCAGGGATTGTAAAAGAACAATCCACAAACGCTCCTATGCCTTATGTTACAGTAGTTCTTAAAACTGAAAAGGATAGTGCTTTAGTTTTAGGTACAATTACAAACGAAGAAGGTAGATTTACTATTAATGCTATAAAAAAAGGAAACTATTATATTGAAACCTCTTTTATAGGATATAAAACAGTTCGTCAAAATTTATTTGTTGGTGATCTAAGTTCATTTTTAGATGCAGGAACAATTTTACTACCGGAAGATTCAAAAACATTAAGTGAGGTAGAAGTTACTGCAAAACAAGACGAGATAAATTCTAAAATGGATAAAAAAACATTTAATGTATCTGATAATGTTAGTCAAACTGGCGGTTCTGTTTTACAAACCATGCAAAATATACCAAGTATAACGGTTCAAGATGGCAAAGTACAATTAAGAGGTAGTGACAAAGTAACTGTACTAATAGATGGCAAACAAACAGCATTAACAGGCTTTGGTAACCAATCTGGTTTAGACAATATTCCTGCCTCTGCTATCGAAAAAATTGAAATCATAAATAATCCTTCTGCAAAATATGATGCAAATGGAAACGCAGGTATCATCAACATCATTTACAAAAAAAATAAACAAGATGGTTTAAATGGCAAAGTTGGTTTATCAACTGGCTTAGGTGCTTTATGGATAAAGAAACAAAACCTACCTACAATTAGACCACAATACCAATACACTCCAAAAATAAATCCTTCATTATCTTTAAACTATCGAAAAAATAAAGTCAATGTGTTTTTTCAAGGCGACTACTTATATACACAAACTCTAAATAAAAATGAATTTGTTACTCGAACCTACAATGACGGAACAATAATAAATCAACAAACAAAACGTAATCGTACAACAACTATAGGTACAGCAAAAAGAGTTTAGATTGGAATATAAACGAAAACAAACTTTACCATTTCAGGATTATTTAGTACGAGAAAATTTTAGATAATGGCGATCAACCGTTTTTTAATAATGATTTAACGCAACGTAATCGATTATGGAAATTTTTAGAAGACGAATTAAAAACAACAGTAACAGCATCGGCAGGCTACGAACATAAATTTAAACAAGTAGGTCGAAAACTAAACATTGGATTTAATTATACATTTCATAGAGAAGATGAAAAATATTATTTTGAAAACATATTGCCAACATATACAGGATTAGATTCATTTAAATTGATATCAGACGAACATGTTGCCGATTTTAATTTAGATTATGTTCAACCATTAAAATATGGTAAAATAGAAACAGGATTTAAATTTAGACGTAGAGTAATACCTACGAATATGAAATTTATTGCAGGTTTAAATTCACCCTTAGACGTTAATGCAGGAGGTTGGGCAACATACGAGGAAACTATACCAGCCCTTTACGGAAACTATATTTTTGAAAATAAAAAATTAGAAGTAGAAGCAGGTTTAAGAATTGAATACGTTGATTTACAATACAAAGTAAATCCTAATCACAATACTTATAAAAGTGATGGATATAATTATACTCAACCGTTTCCAAATATTAGGTTAGGATATAAAATAAACGATAAAAACAAATTGTCCGTTTTTTATAACCGACGAGTTGATAGACCTAATGAAGTTGACATACGCATATTTCCAAAATACGACGATGCTGAAATTATTAAAATTGGTAACCCTGCATTGCCCACAGTTTACAAACCTATTTGAAATAGGTTTTAAGTCAAGCTATAACAAAGGTTATTTTTATTCGGCTTTATATCACAAAATTGCAGATGCTACAATTACTCGTGTTGCAAGTACAGATAGCACCAAGTTAATTTATAGCATTATGCAAAATGCTGACAGAAGTTATAATACAGGTATTGAACTTGTTTTTTCTCAAGAGCTTGTAAAATGGTTTTCGTTTAACATAAATGTAAACGCTTATCAAAACACTATAAATCAATTTACGGTTGTAAATAAATATCCGACAACCAATATATAATGCGCCTAAGCAAGAAATTATTTCGGGTAACACGAAGTTAAATTGTATGTTTAAATTACCTAAAAGCCTAGATATGCAATTAACGGCTGTTTATTTAGCGCCTGATATTATTCCTCAGGGCCAAATAGGGCAAAGATTTTCGTTAGATTTTGGGATAAAAAAATCCATTCAAAAAAACAAAGGCGAATTATTTATTAATGCAACAGACTTATTAAACACTATGCAAATCAAAAATATTCAAAGTAATGACTTCAAATATGTAAGTACCGATTACTATGAAACTCAAGTTATAAGAATTGGATATAATTATAAGTTCTAACTACCTTCTAAAGATTTGCTTTAGATTCATGTAGTAATATTGAAATATAAATTTAAAACTCAAATAAAAATGAAATCAACAATCGCAACAATCGTATTATGCTTAGGATTTACCATTGCAAATGCACAAGACATGAAAGAAGCAGAAGTTCCTGAAAATGTAAAAAAGGGATTCGCAACTAAGTACCCTAGTTCAAAAGTTGACCAATGGGAAAAAGAAGGGGCTGAATATGAAGCTGAATTTCATTTAAATAAAGTAGAATCTTCTGCTGTATTTACTGCTGATGGTACTTTTAAAGAATTAGAGCAGGAAATTAAAACGTCCGAACTTCCAAAAACTGTAACTGACTATTATACTAAAACCTTTGTGGGTTATAAGCTATCAGAAGCTGCAAAAATTACCGATGCAAACGGTAAGGTAATGTACGAAGCAGAAATGAGCAAAGGAAAAGAACACTTTGATGCTATCTTACGACAGTAACGGCAGCTTTATAAAAAAATCAACACCATCTTTAGAGGAAGAAGGAAAAGATTAATTTAAAAACAACCACTTATTTGACAAATTAAGCCACTTACAAGTGGCTTTTTTTGTTTTAACAAACTTTAGAATCTGTTTGTACGCTTAGTACAATACTTCGTTATATATCCTAAATTAAAAAAGGAGGATAACATGCCACCAAAAATAAAAAGATAGATTACCCAAACTCTCTTCTTCCTTGTTCGCTTTCTTAAAGTAAAGCAGAACACTGATAAAATAAATAATCATTTAATATTTAAAAATCATGTCAACTTATATAGAAAGCGGTCACGCAAAAACACTGCTAATTTCGATCACTTAATTGCTTTATTGTTAACGTATGGTACAAACTATACACCATCAAGTCCAAGTTTAGCAATTACTAATTTACAAACCGTTCTTACTAATGCACAAACAGCATTAACCACCGTTAAAATGAATATAACGGTTGGAAAATGCAAACCAATGGCAGAGAGATTGCTTTTGACCCCTTAAAAGGTTTATCAACTCGTTTATTAAATACATTAGTAGCAGTTGGCGCAAACGAGCAAACCATAAAGGATTATAAAACACTTAATGCTAAAGTGCAAGGCTCTAAATTAACTAAAGCAGATTCTGGAATTGTAGCTTGACCCAAATGAAGATGCCGCAAAACAAAACAACTTTACCAGTAAAGAAAATAGTTTCGGTATCTCAACAAAGTTTCGATAACCTTTATTGAACACTGTGATAAGATTATCAAATTATTAGCTTCGGTTCCTGCTTATAACCCAACAGAAACAGCGTTAAAGGTTGTAACATTACAAACAACGTTAGCCAACTTAAAAACTGTAAATACTGCTGCTTATACAAGTTATGCTAAAGTCAGTAACGCAAGAATTGCCCGAAATAAAATCCTTTACGAAAACCCTGATGCGTTAATCGTATTAGCAAAAGCAGTAAAGGCTTACATTAAGGGCAAATTCGGAGCAAGTAGCCCTGAATACGGGACAAGTAAGTTCAATAAAGTTTACAAAGGTTAAAACTGGCAAATAACCTTTAGGATTTTAAAAGTAAGGGAGTCAAAATTTGACTCCCTTTTTATTTGCCAATAAATAATCCGCTCGTTTTATAAAACTCGTTTCCCTAAAAGTAATTCTTACCGCTTACAAAATAGTGGAAGCCGCTTACCTTTCAGAACTCACAGATGCAAAAGTAAATTGAACCGCTTAGACAATAGAACTCGCCGCTCTCAAAATAGTTCTTGCCGCTTTAAAGACAAATGACGTAGGTGTAACCATAGAACTAACCGCTTAGAAAATAAAAGAAGTCGCTTACCTTTCATATCTCACCGCTTTACAACTAAATGTATATCGACCTAACCGCATAGACCACTAAACCGCCACAATTTGTAGACCCGCGGTACATAGAACTAAGTGTGATGAATCAGGATAAGCTATCGCACATTTTGCAAGCACATTTGGTCGCTTATTTCAAAGGCAATAATTTTAGTTTGCGCCAAATAAGTTTGCAAAATTTCCTCCCCGCCTCGTGAGTGTTATTAGAACAAGCAATTTTCTAAATTGCCTCCCTATCGCACAGTAAAAACTAAAAACTGTGTTCCAAACAAACATCCGGCAACCAACTAACCGCATAGACACATAACCGCTTAGTCCGGCGGACACGTACGGTAAACCAAATAGGGCGCACTTTTAAACATAACAGCACCTTTTGCGTCAGCGGCGGACGTATGTTTTTGCTTTACACGGTTTGCTACGCAGAAAGTTGTACTTCACGTAAGCAAAAAGAGCACAGTATTTCAGCAACTACGTAAACATTGTGCGTTTAGAAAGCAGAGTGTTTCAAAGCCCGCCGAACGCAAAGCTCCAAAACGTTATGCCGCATTATAAAATAGACACCAGACCATTATGAGCAAAAATTAAAACTCATATTAATAGGTATCACTTTTATTCCTGACTAAAGTTCTATTTGGTTCTATTTTCAAGGATATAAAGAAAGTAGTTTAGTTAGTTACCTTCTTATATTATAACTTTTTAGGTTGGATAATTCTTTTGTTTGCAATTGTCGGACAAATTCTTTTAAAAACAAAGTAAAATATAGTTCAATAGCAAAATGGTTTTCACAAACCATTTTAAGGTCAACTATTTATATTTTGTTTGGAGGTATTTTTAGCTAACTTATTATTCATTGACAAATTAGCTGACTATAGAGTTAATGCAATTCTACTTACGACCCAACAAAAAATACGACAGCTAAGGTGACAGAACTTGAAAGTCGCAATTTCGAAGCGGACCACAACCATATGCAATTATTAGCATTATACTGATAAGGAATCGTCTGAACTCTTTATACAATAAAACTATCAATATTCTGTCGGACAAATTTATAATATAAAGTACTCGGTTAAATATCCTGAAATGTTTGCGTTTGTTGGACAAGTAGAATAATAAATAACGACGGCATAACACCAACCTTACCAAAATGTATTGACATCAAAGCATTTGATCAAATGTGCGCTTCGCGAAAGACAATCATTTTGCATTGCAAATGCTTAGAAACATTCTATCTTTGTTATTAGTATTCGGTTGACAGATGCCTTGAACCGCACTTCTGGTAGCTCGAAAACGTTATAGGTAATTTGTAAGAGAAACATGAAATTAATCATAATAGGAAATGGCTTCGATCTTCACTGCATGGTTTAGGAAACTTCATTTTCAAAATTTAGGATCACTTAATCAATTCTCCTCAACAGAAAGGACAATCAACTTTATGAGGATATTGATAGCATAATCTTAAATGAGAATGTAAATAGTAATTTACTTTGGAATGATTATGAAAGATTAATGGGGCAGCATTTTCACAATGGAATTAATGTTTCGAGAGGCGAATTACAATTTTATAGGCTTACAGAATTATTTGCGGAAAGATTTTATCAGTATTTGCTAGAAGAAAGTAAAAAAAAGATCGACTTAATTAACCCTGCTATACAAAAAGAAATTGAAAATGCCGATTGTATATTAACTTTTAACTATACTCAAACATATAATATTTACGTTAATAATAACGCTAACATTGATATATTCCATTTACATGGACAACTCAATCAAAATAATTTACCTATAATTGGTTATTACTATCGAAACGCAACAATTAAACAAAGTCAAGATTATTTGGAAAAATATAGTGGGTTTGGGTTTCATAAACCAGCATTAGCAATGAAACAAAATGAAATTGATTTTGAGAGTCAAAACAATTAATTTCACGAAAAAATACAAAAAATAGTTTTTCCTGAAATAGTATCAATTGATACTCATGGGGAGAGTGATTCTCATTTTTTTCAATACTTGATACAATCTCTACTATCTAAAAGTGAAAATTAGTATGTGCCTAAAAGTGGCATTAATGCCATTCCCATAATTAATTTTAGAATATTTAAATATGATGAAAATGAATACGATAGGACCATTGGAAATATCAAATCTAAATTATCTGGTCAATTCAAAAGAAACTCTACTATTGATGTAACAGGCACGGGTTTTACTCCAGAAAAAAAGGATATAATCACATTTAATCCTTTAGATTATTAACAAACAACCTATAACACATGCTACTACAAAATTGAAAAAGAAATGACAGCCACTTTTTTTGCTTCGCCCAAAGAATTTAGAAACTGGTTAGAAAAAAACCATGATAAGAAAACTGAACTCATTGTTGGTTACTATAAAGTAGCAAGCAATAAACCCAGTATGACATGGTCGCAATCGGTTGACGAAGCGCTTTGCTTTGGCTGGATAGATGGTGTAAGAAGAACGATTGATGACGAAAGCTATTGTATTCGTTTTACCCCAAGAAAGAGTACTAGCATTTGGAGTGCCATTAATATAAAAAAAGTAGAAGAGCTTCAGAAGCTTGGTTTAATGAAACCTGAAGGACAAAAAGCCTTTGATTTAAGAAAAGAAGATAGATCAAAAATTTATTCGCACGAAAAAGAGCCAGTTAAACTTGAACCAGCTTATGAAAAACAATTTAAAACAAATAAAATAGCTTGGGATTTTTTTAATGCTCAAGCACCTTCCTACAAAAAAATAATGATTTACTGGATTATGAATGCCAAGCAAGAAAAAACCAGATTAGCTCGTCTCGAAAAAACAATTACTTATAGCGAACAAAAAAAGCGGGTGCTATAAATTTGATTGACGTTATTTAACTGGCACATTAAAAATAAAGCCAACACCAAATACATTTTCAATACTTAATTCAGGGTCTTCTTTCAGATACTTCCGAATCTTGGTAATAAACACATCTAAACTTCGTCCTAAAAAATAATCGTTCTCGCCCCATAATTCTTTTAGCATTTCCTCGCGCTTAATCACATGATTACGATGATTAGATAAATAACGAAGAATATCACTTTCTTTTTCGGTAATACGTTTGGTGCTACCAGCAATAGTTAACGATTGATTAGCGAAATCAAATGTATATTTTCCAATAGTACTAATTTCTGTTTTTACTTCACTACTGCTTTCAGGCATCCTTCGAATCACCGCTTTTATTTTCCAAAGTAATTCTTCTTCATCAAAGGGTTTAGTAATGTAATCGTCTGCTCCCAAACCATAGCCTTTGAGTTTATCTTCTTTTAATGATTTGGCAGTAATAAAAATAATAGGAATGTTCTTATCTTTTAATCGTATGTCTTTTGCTAAAGTAAACCCATCCAACTTTGGCATCATTACATCCAATAAGCATAAATCAAAGGTTGTATTCTGAAAAGCTTTCAGCGCCAATTCTCCATCCTTACATAACTTCACGTTAAACCCTTCCGTTTCTAAATAATCCACCAAAAGCATACCTAAGTTCAGATCGTCTTCAGCTAATAGTATATTTAATTTTTCTTTATACATAACTCATTCTGCGTTACACGTAAGGTAGTCTAATAATAAATGCAGTTCCCGACTCTCCTGTTCTATTCCTATGCCATTGTCGCAAACACTAATAATCAATTCATCTTGCTTATTAGAGGTTTGAATTAATAGTTCAGGTTCATGATTGGAATACTTTAGTGCATTGTCAATGAGATTACACAGCGCATTCGCTACATGAGTTTTATCTCCATTAATCACAACATGTTTTGCCTCCAAATGAGTAGTTACTATACAATGCTGATGTTCAATTTGCACACTCATACATTTTAAACAATCTTGTATCAATTGATGAATATCGAGTTCTGTTTTGCGTAATGGGACTTCACCCCTTTCCAAAGCGCTCATGCTCAATATTTGTTCTACTTGCAACCTCAACTTTTCATTTTCATCCAATATAATGCTTGAGTAATGCCTGATTTTTTCTTCCTGATGAATATTTGCATCCTTCATCATCATCTTGCTGGCTAAAGCAATGTTAGTTAAAGGTGTTTTAAATTCATGCGTCATGTTATTTAAAAAATCGGTGGTATATTGCGAAATACGTTTCTCTTTGATGAGCGACATAACCGTTTGCCAAAATGTAATGAGTACTATTAAAATCAATATGACAGAACTAATAAATGGAATCCCCATTTCTGCCATAATAAATTCATCTTTTTCAGGGAAAACCAATTTGAGGTCAATGCCATTTTTTGATAAAAGGCCTTTTTTGTCGGCAGGCGCTGCTTCTGTTACACAGGCTTGATAACAACCCTGTTGATTCATCTTTAGTTCGTTTTGAAAAGTAAGGTCGTTTTTAAAAGTAGGTGTAAAAGGTTTAACCGAAAATGAATAAGCAATTTGAATGTTGTATGCCTTCATATAATAATTGAAGAGAGAATCAATTTTTCGTTTTTCGTTTACACCAACACATAGCTCTAAATTTTTAACCGTAGTGGTATCTTTCGCCAATGCATCGGCCGTTTTAGAAAGTACCATATTAGCCTTTTCGTTAAATATGTTTTCTTTAACAGTAGCTGTTTCGTATATCCAATTTACCTGGATAATCAGCACGATAATGAGAGCCAAGGAAGATATTCCTATAAACAGATAATTTCGATTCAATTTCATTGTGTAGCTCAAAATTAGGGATTTTCCTTTAAGTATTGTGGCACGTTAACAAGTCGTTAACAAGCCAATAACTAGTTGCTAACAGAATACTGGAAAAATAATAGGTAATTTTGCTAGTAATTAAACAAACACGAATGATCCATGTTGTTAAATACTCAGCACTATTGATACAACATGGATTTTCGGAAATTTAAAATTTAATCTAATGAAATTATCTATTTTATACTTGGCTACCTTATCACTATTAATGGGAAGTTGCAAAAAAGAATGCGCAAAAAAATTAAGCCCTGCAAATCAAACTACTGAATCTTTAAAAACTACACAGCCTAATTTCATTCATCCCTATTTTATTAAGTATAAAAACTATCGAAACGATTTAAATTCGACCTATAAAAATTTCGTTACTAACTCTTATAATAAAGGCTGTTAAATAAAATAGTTACTATGATGCATCCATTTCCTTTATTTTTATTTATTATCTTAGGTTTATTGTCATTACAATCGTGCGACAAAGCAATTGCAAATGAAAAAACAACAGATACACCTAAGGTTGATGCTAAAACTAATACAACAGAAGTTAAACCTGTTTACGATTTAAACCATGTTGTATATTCAGACACCAAAGGCATAAGTGCAGGTGGAGAAATCTTTACAACGTTTGATTGTCCGGATGACTTAAACTTTCCTCCAATTAGTATAAAACATTGGGATAAGATTTCTGTTGTTAACGGAAGACTTCCAACTTATGAAGAAACACATAATGGCATGTCGATTCATCATTATGGTGGGGAAGCAAACAAGGCTGTTACAGTTTATAATATGACCTTACCACGTTTAGCAAGTATTTATAGTAATCGTACCAAGCAATATGAAACGGTGGTTGTTATTCAAATGGTGCAAACTGCAAAAGATACCGTGGTAGGTTATCGTTATTTAACAGGAGGCTGTGGAGGTTCTTTATTTAAAAACTTCCATTTTTTAACGGCATCAGAAATACAAAAAGTAGTTGATTGATAAACAATACAAAACATGAAAACAATCCCAAAACGTTATCCGAAAATAGTAGTTGGAACTTTTGTTTTAGCTTTAGTTATATTGATCATGTCTTTCATTGCTTATGATAAGAGCACAACAGAAGCTAATAATACTGTATTAGAAATTACAAGCGTTTCAATCATTGATGGCAATTATAAAATTGATACGAATATTGCTATCAATAATGGAATTAAAGAAAAATTAATTGCTACGCTGGAAGCTGAAACACTCATTGATAAAAAAACAGTAAAAGAGATTCCTGATTTTATCAAAAAATTTTTAGATGGTATTTCAACTAACCAAACATTTGACATGGCAAATCCAGATGAAGCATGGCAGGAAGGCGGCTGGGTAAATGGTTTTAATAACGAAAAAAAAGCCATTGTACATGCCACCTCTTCAGTAGCGAAGCCTTTTCCACCAAGACAGTTAATTTATTGCGGTATTGGAAAAAACATGGCGCTCATTTCGTATTATATTGGTGGAATTAAAAAAACACAAAATAATATAATGATAAAATTCGAAAATGATAAAATTGTTGACTTATGGTTCGATCATTATTATTCTCAGTTTGGCTATTCGCTTGGCGGCAATACTAATTATGTAACCTCAAAAGCCGACATTATTAAATATATTAAGAATACTAATAGCGGAGGTTGTTAAGATAAGCTATTAAATAAAAAATCACCTCAAACAAGAAATTATAAATTATCTTAAAACTATACAAACAGCGAATTGCTAGCCAGTTAAATTCAAAAATAAGTGTGTAATTTTAGCTTGCATTGAAGCCATTAATTTTACATATTTTCATTTTACTAAGTACATTTAGCTATGGCCAGCTAAATAATAAACTTTTAAAAAAGGCAACGGAAGCCCAAGCTTTTTGCAAGAAAAACAATATGAATACAGAATATTGTTTTTTAGTGGATTTCTCAATCCATTCGGGTAAAAATCGTTTTTTTATTTACAATTTTAAAACCAACACTGTCGTTCAATCAGGTTTAGCGTGTCATGGTATTGGTAAAAATAGTACTACCGAAAAACCAATTTATAGTAATGAAGTGGGGAGCAATTGCAGCTCACTTGGTAAATATAAAATAGGCAAACGTGCGTATAGCAATTGGGGAATTAATATTCATTACAAAATGCATGGTTTAGAAAGCACAAATTCAAATGCCTTTAAACGACAAGTAGTATTACATTCTTATAGCTATGTTTCGGAAACAGAGTTATTTCCTAATCACTTAACTATGGGATGGAGTCAGGGCTGCCCTGTTTTAGCAAATGGATTAATGAAAACAATCGATGGGTTATTACTAAAAACCAAAAAGCCAACTTTGATTTGGATTTATGAGTGAGATAATCGTTTCTATTTCGATATTTTATACCCAATCTTAGTTCTTGGCTTCGTGTTCTCTTTCTTTTCGATAAGTTCGTCTAAATACCTAAAGACAATCTCCATGTTTTTATCTTGATTGTCTAATTTCTTTTTTATTTTCTCAATATCTAAACGAAGCTCTGTATTATCAGTTAACATTTGCCTCACTTTTGTAAAAATTCGCATAATTTGAATATTTACAGCAATAGCAATTTTACTATTTAAAACACTTGAAAGCATTGCTACGCCTTGTTCTGTAAATACTATTGGCAAATAGCTTACACCTCCCCAACTTGAGGTGCCAAATTGGCACCTCAAGTTTTCATATTCTAGTTCTGTTAATTCAAACATAAAATCTTCCGGAAAACGTTCAATATTTCTTTTTACCTGACGTTTGAGTTGTTTAGTTTCCACCTGATACAAATCAGCTAAATCTTTATCCAACATCACTTTTTGATTTCTGATGACATAAATTTTGTTCATCACAACTTCATCGGGTACCACTAACACATTCTCTTTCTTTATCATAATATAAACTCTCTATAAACTACACTACAAAGTAAAGTTATTTACAGACTAGTGATTGCTATGGATTGTAGCAATTTAATTTTCAAAAAAATAAAGGGAAAGTCAAAGGTGGGTAAATTCTAAACTACTTTTACACCAATTAAAGACACATCATCTACTTGGTCGTGCTTGTGCATCCAATCATTAAAAGTACTATCCAGAATATTTTTTTGCTCTGCCATAGGCAGTGCGCTATTTTTAATTAAAGATTCAATTAAAGGTTTGTATTTTAATTTTTTGCCTTTAGGTCCGCCAAACTGATCGGCATATCCATCGGTGCATAAATAAATTATATCGCCTGCTTGTAATTGAATGGTAACACTTGAAAATGGTGTTTCTGTTTCTAAGTATAAACCAATTGGCATTTTATCGGCTTTGACTTCGACAAGCTCAGTCACCGCATTTTCATTCTTTCTTACCAGCCATAACGGATTATTAGCGCCCGCAAACTCCAAAGTATTATCTAATTTATTCCATACGCACAAGCTCATATCCATGCCATCTTTTTGTTGTGTCCCACCTTTTTGTTCAAGGGCATGAATAATTTTAGAACGTAGTTTATTTAAAATTTGATCTGCTTTAAATATTTTATTTTCCACTACAATTTCATTTAAAAAACTATTGCCTAACATACTCATAAAACCGCCTGGCACACCGTGCCCAGTGCAATCTGCTAAACAAAAAACTGACCTGTTGTTAGGTGTGTTATAAGCCCAATAAAAATCGCCACTCACAATATCTTTAGGTTTAAATAAAATAAAATGCTCTTTCGATATTTTATTCCAAACATCTTCGCCAGTTAAAACTGCTTGTTGTATTCGCTTGGCGTAATTGATACTATCAATAATTTCTTTTTGTTTTTCGTCAACCAATTCCTTTTGATGAGTAATCTCTTCGTTCTTCAACTCTACCTCCATCTTTTGGTTTTCAATGATGAGATTTTGTTTTTTAGTTTTTTTGAAATTAATAAAAGCGATGGCAGCAAAAAAGCCTGTCCCAACTAATGCTAATGTTCCAAATAAAATGATGAAAGATTTTTGCTTGTTTTGTTTTTCTTTTGTCTCAATTTCAAACGTTTGCGACTTAATTTGCAACTCTTTCTTTTCAGTTTCATACTTAGCTTCGAGCTCATTTGTTTTAGACTGCATATTATTATCATTAATTGAGTCGAGTAAAACCGATTTTAACCATCAACTCATGCGCTAAATCATACTTACCAAAATTGAACAAGATTTTTTCCTTTATGATCTGTAACTGATATATTTTATTCAAGTCTTCATCCTGATCAGCAAATAAAATAGCAGAATCTATATATACTATAGCTTTCGTGTAATCTTTCTTAAAATTTAATAACTCAGCGTAATTTCCGTAACTATTCTTCTTAAAATGATAATCCAAAGAATTGGCTTTAATTAAATCCAATGCCATTGAATTATACCTAAATGCAGAATCAAATTTTGAGATTTTATAAATTCAGTGCTTAAATTATTTAAAATAAATACAATATCAGAGTTAATACTCTCTTTTTTAGCGATATCCAAAGCACGCAAATAATATTCAATCGACTTGTCTGAGTTTCTTAAGTCGCTATATATATTTGCCAAATTTGAATAAACATTATACAGTGTTGTATTGTCTTTCTCGCTAGTAGCAATTTTTAATGCCTTTAGATAGTATATTTCAGATTTTGATAATTGATCTAATTCATAGAATAAAACTCCTAAACTGTTATACAATTTAGAGAGTCCGATATTATATTTTTCAGCTACAAAATATGGCTCAGCTTTAATAAAAGAAGAAATAGCCTCTTCATATTTCATTTTTTCGATAAAACATATTCCTAGATTAGTATAACTCCTACCAACACCAACTTTAAAATTATTGACAAGTTGAATTTTAAGTGCTTTATTATGGTATGCAATAGAACTGTCGATTATTCCCTCATAATAAAAAGAAGAACCTACTGTATTTAAGCAATAACTTTCTAGATACTTACTATTTATTGTGATGGCATCTTTTAATGCAACTTTTGAAATCTTGATTGCTAATTTGGGGTCAATAGTAAACAATGTTCTCGCACTATCAATTTTAGCAACAATTATCAATGAATCGTTAGTGCCTTGAGCAATTACGACTTTAAACATGAGTAGCCAAAATAATATAATAGAGACTTTCATAAATTAACTATTTACCCAAACAACTTAGCAAACACATCTTCCATTTTAGAAACGGCGATTACATCGATTTTAAACTGTTTAATGTCCAAGCCCTTTAGGTTATATGAAGATATGTAAATTTTTTCAAAACCTAATTTTTGTGCTTCAGAAATTCTTTGCTCAATTCTGTTTACGGGACGAATTTCCCCAGTTAAACCAACCTCAGCAGCAAAGCATACATTCTGCGCTATAGGCAAGTCTTCATTACTTGATAATACAGCACACACCAAAGCTAAATCGATTCCGGGATCTTCTACTTTTAAGTCCACCAGCTATATTAATAAATACATCTTTGGCGCCTAAACGAAATCCACAACGCTTTTCAAGAACGGCTAACAACATGGATAACCGTCTCAAATCAAAGCCTGTTGATGAACGTTGTGGTGTGCCATAAGCTGCAGTGCTAACCAAAGCCTGTGTCTCAATTAATAAAGGGCGATTACCTTCTAAGGTTGCTGCAATTGCTACGCCGCTTGTTGCTTCTTGTCGATTGATAATTAATATTTCTGATGGGTTCAATACTTCTTTTAATCCATCTCCGTTCATCTCATAAATACCCATTTCGTTGGTACTACCAAAACGATTCTTCGTCGCCCTTAATAAACGGTAAATGTGATTTCTATCTCCTTCAAATTGCAACACCGTATCTACCATGTGTTCCAAAACTTTTGGTCCAGCCAAACTTCCCTCTTTGGTAATATGACCAATCATAAAAACAGGCACATTGGTTTCTTTAGCAAATCGCAAAAACTCAGCGGCACATTCTCGTACCTGACTCACACTTCCAGGACTGCTATCAATATAACTCGTATGAATAGTTTGAATAGAATCAATGATGACTAACTGAGGCTCTACTTTTTCAATCTGCGTAAAAATATTTTGGGTATTGGTTTCTTGCAAAATGAAGCAACTCTCTGTCGTCATTCCAATTCGTTCGGCGCGCATTTTAATTTGCTGTTCGCTTTCTTCACCACTAACATAAAAGGACTCTTAAATTTTTTTAAGCGTAAAGCCAATTGCAACATTAAGGTTGATTTACCAATTCCTGGTTCTCCACCAAACAATACTAAACTACCCGGAACAACTCCTCCTCCTAAAACTCGAGCTAGCTCCTGCCCAGGAACTTGAATGCGCGGATATTCGGCAATGCCAATTTCTTGCAATAAAATAGATTGATTGGAACGATTGTTTTCGTTTTTATTTGCCGAAAATAACTGCAATCGGTCGTTTTTAGACTCTTTGTGCACGACTTCTTCTACAAGAGTATTCCACTCGCCACAGCTATTGCATTTGCCTGCCCATTTAGCGGCTTGTGCGCCGCAACTCTGACAGAAATAGGATGTTTTTGTTTTTGCCACTTTCTTGATTTTTATAAATCAAAATTACGGCAATTAATAGCGATTGATTGCTACAATTTTTGCTATTTGGCTTTAGATAAATAGAACGCGGATAATGCTGATTAAACGAATTGCTGTGATTTTAAAATTTATATTAAATCTTAACCTACATAAAAATTTAGGTTTATTCTATTCATTAGTGCGTTCC
>JADJFB010000035.1 GCA_016708845.1 Bacteroidota bacterium
TTATCATCCTTAGCTGTTTCTCAAATTTAATCATTTAAAATAAAAAAGCCCCACTTTTCAGCGGGGCTCTTATCTTAACTATCTTCTTTTTTCTTTTTACCTTTTGGTTTAATTGTTTTTACTGTGATTTCTTTTTTCTCTTCATCATAGTCAATTTCAATTTGATCACCTTCCGATAAATTACTTTGGATAATTTCCTCTGCCATTGGATCCTCTAAATACTTTTGGATGGCACGTTTTAAAGGACGAGCACCATATTGTGCGTCATAACCTTTATCCACAATAAAGTCTTTAGCAGCTTCGGTAATTTTGATGGTATAACCCAAGTTGTTTACACGTCCAAATAATCCGTTTAATTCAATATCAATAATTTTATGAATGTTTTCTTTATCTAAAGAGTTAAACATCACCACATCATCAATACGATTTAAGAACTCAGGAGCAAAGGCTTTCTTCAAAGCATTTTCAACAACACCTTTATTATTCTCCGCTTCGCTTTCTTGTCTTGTTTGTGTTCCAAAACCTACACCTTGTCCAAATTCTTTCAATTGGCGTGCACCAATATTAGAAGTCATGATGATAATCGTGTTTTTGAAATTAATTTTACGGCCTAAGCTATCTGTTAATTGTCCATCATCTAATACTTGTAATAACATATTAAATACATCTGGATGTGCTTTTTCAATCTCATCTAATAACACAACAGAGTAGGGACGACGACGAACTTTCTCCGTTAACTGTCCACCTTCTTCGTAACCAACATATCCCGGAGGCGCTCCAATTAAACGAGTCACGGCAAATTTTTCCATGTACTCACTCATGTCAATTCGTATTAAAGCTTCATCATTATCAAATAAATGTTTCGCTAAAATTTTGGCTAATTGTGTTTTACCAACACCTGTAGGCCCTAAGAAGATGAATGAACCAATTGGTTTGTTAGGATCTTTTAATCCAGCACGGTTACGTTGAATAGCTTTTACTACTTTTTTCAAAGCTTCATCTTGTCCAATTACTTTACCTTGTAATTGCTCTACCATTTTCACTAATTTCTCTCCTTCGTTTTGAGAAATACGTTGTACTGGCACTCCACTCATCATCGAAACAACTTCGGCAACGTTATCTTCTGTAACAGTTACACGATTCATTTTTGTTTCTTCTTCCCATGCTTTTTTAGCAGCATCTAATTGCGCTTGTAACTGTTTTTCAGTATCGCGTAATTTAGCAGCCTCTTCATATTTTTGAGAACGAACAACTTGATTTTTTAGTTCTTTAATGTCCTCCATTTTTTTCTCTAACTCCAATACATTTTCAGGCACCGTAATGTTAGTAATATGAACACGAGATCCAGCTTCATCTAAAGCATCAATAGCTTTATCTGGTAAATGTCTGTCGGTTAAATAACGAGCAGTTAACGTTACACAAGCTTTAATAGCTTCTTGCGTATAAGAAACATTGTGATGATCTTCGTATTTAGATTTAATGTTTGATAAAATTTGTAACGATTCATCCTGAGTTGCAGGTTCAATAATTACTTTTTGGAAACGACGCTCTAAAGCTCCATCTTTTTCAATATGCTGACGGAATTCATCTAATGTTGTTGCACCAATACATTGTATCTCGCCACGCGCTAAAGCTGGTTTAAACATGTTACTAGCATCCATACTTCCGCTAGCACCACCTGCACCAATAATGGTATGAATTTCGTCAATAAATAAAATCACATCTGGATTTTTTTCTAACTCATTCATCACCGCTTTCATTCGCTCTTCAAACTGACCACGGTATTTTGTACCTGCTACTAAAGATGCTAAATCTAAAGTAACAACACGTTTACCAAATAATACACGGCTCACTTTGCGTTGCACTATGCGTAATGCTAAACCTTCAGCAACTGCCGATTTACCCACACCTGGCTCACCAATTAAAATTGGATTGTTCTTTTTACGACGAGATAAAATTTGAGAAACACGCTCAATTTCTTTTTCACGACCTACAACCGGATCTAATTTTCCGTCTTCAGCCATTTTAGTTAAGTCTCTACCAAAGTTATCTAAAACAGGAGTTTTAGATTTTGATTCGCCTGGTTTTTTTGCTGCACCAGAACCGCTTGCTCCAAAAGATTCTTCATTTTCATCATCATCGCCAGCGGTTGAGTTTTCAATTTTGTGTGGGTTTTCCATATATCCTTCTAGTTCCATTTTTACTGCGTTATAGTCAACTCCAAATTTCCCTAAAGTTTTTGAAACCACGTTATCATTATCTTTTAAAATACACATCAACAAATGTTCGGTTCCAATTTGCGGAGCTTTAAACACTTTTGCTTCTAAGTAAGTTAATTTTAATGTTTTTTCGGCTTGCTTCACTAAAGGAATATTAGCTAAGTTGTTTACTTTTCTTAAAGATACAGGTAAGCTTTGTTCAATTTGCTTTCTGAAATCTTGAATATTAATTGCAAGGTTTTTTAATAATTTAATACCAACTCCTTCGCCATCGCGAATCATGCCAAGCATCAAATGTTCAATCCCAATGTAATCGTGCCCTAGTCTTAAGGCTTCTTCTCGGCTAAACGTTATCACGTCCTTTACGCGCTGTGAAAATTTTGCTTCCATAAATTTATAGTTCTTTGTTGGTTATAAACATAATTAATGCCACAATCAAAAGTAACCGATAATGTCAGTTTTGTGTGTTTTTGACGGTCTTTTTTTTAACATTGAAAGTGTTAATAACTATACAACTAAAATACCCATTTAATACCTATTTTCAAAGCCTATTAAATATTTTTTAGTAGGAAAATTCGAGTCATTTAAGATGTAAATTTTACTGACAAATTTTCTTGATTGCGGAAATGTTTAGTAACAACTTATACGATCACAAAAATCAATAGTTGCATTAAAAAGAATATAATAATTTAATAATAAAGAGAAAGAACTATGAGCGAGAAAATTATTCCAATTAACATTGAACAGGAAATGAAAACAGCTTACATCGATTATTCGATGTCGGTTATTGTAAGTCGTGCGTTACCTGATGTTAGAGATGGTTTAAAGCCAGTACATCGTCGTGTATTATACGGAATGTTGGATTTAGGTGTGATGCACAATCGTCCTTATAAAAAATCGGCCCGTATTGTTGGAGAGGTTTTAGGAAAGTACCATCCACATGGTGATACTTCGGTATACGATACTATGGTGCGTATGGCACAAGAATGGAGCTTACGTTACATGTTAGTTGACGGACAAGGAAACTATGGTTCAGTAGATGGTGATCCACCAGCTGCGATGCGTTATACGGAGGCTCGTTTTCGTAAAATTACTGAGGAAATAATTGCTGATATTGAAAAAGATACAGTTGATTTCCGTCCAAACTTTGATGACTCTTTGACAGAGCCTACCGTAATGCCAACTCGTATTCCAACGTTATTAATGAATGGAGCTTCGGGTATTGCGGTTGGTATGGCTACAAACATGGCGCCTCATAATTTAACGGAGGTTGTTAATGGTATTTTAGCTTACATCGATGACAAAGACATTGACATTGATGGTTTAATGAAACATATTAAAGCGCCTGATTTTCCTACAGGTGGAACTATTTATGGATACGAAGGTGTAAAAGATGCTTTCCGAACAGGTCGTGGTAGAGTAGTGATGCGTGCCAAAGCAAGCATTGAACCTGTTAATAACCGTGAGCGTATCATCGTTACTGAAATTCCTTATCAAATTAATAAGGCAGAAATGATTAAGCGTCAGTGGGAACTTTGTAACGAGAAAAAAATTGAAGGTATTACCGAAATTCGTGACGAGAGTAACCGTGAAGGGATGCGTATTGTTTATGAATTAAGAAGTGATGCTATTTCAAATGTTGTATTAAATAATTTATACAAATACTCTGCGCTACAAACTTCATTTTCAATTAATAACGTTGTATTAGTAAAAGGTCGTCCTGAGATGTTGAATCTAAAAGATATGATTCATTATTTTGTGGAACATAGACATGATGTGGTTGTTCGTCGTACGAAGTTTGATTTAATGCAAGCCGAAAAACGTGCGCACATTTTAGAAGGTTTATTAATTGCTCAAAAAAATATTGAAGAGGTTATCAAAATTATTCGTGAAAGCGAAAGTCCTGATGCTGCAAAAGATGAATTAATTGTTCGTTTCTCATTATCTGAAATTCAAGCACGTGCTATTTTAGATATGCGTTTACGTACATTAACTGGACTAGAGGTTGATAAATTAAATGCTGAGTACGATGAATTAATGAAGAGCATTGCTTACTTCAAAGAAATTTTATCTGATGAAAAATTACGTTATAAAATTATCAGAGAAGAATTAGTTGAGATTGGAGAAAAATATGGTGACGAGCGTCGCACGGATATAGTTTACGCTGGCGATGATTTGAAAATTGAAGATATGATTGCTGATGAAGATGTAGTAATTACTATTTCTCATTTAGGTTATATGAAACGTACCAACTTAGCTGAATACCGTTCTCAAAATAGAGGTGATAGAGGAAGTAAAGGAACGGCAACACGTGATGAGGATTTTGTAGAACACATGTTTATTGCCTCTACACATAATTATATATTATTATTTAGCGAAAAAGGACAGTGCTACTGGATACGTGCTTACGAAGTGCCAGAAGGTGCTAAAAATAGTAAAGGACGTGCTATTCAAAATTTAATTAGCATTGCACCAGATGATAAAATTAAAGCATTCATCAATATTAAAAATTTACAAGACGAAGAGTATATCCAAAATAACTTCATCATATTATGTACTAAAGATGGTATCATCAAAAAAACATCTGTAGAAGCTTATTCTCGTCCACGTGCTAATGGTATTAATGCGATTACCATTCGTGAAGGAGATGTTTTATTAGAAGCAGCATTAACTAATGGTAACAATGAAATTATGATTGCTACTAAATTAGGTAAGGTTTGTCGTTTCCCTGAGGCAAAAGTTCGTCCAATGGGCCGTAATGCTTCTGGTGTAATTGGTATTGATTTAAATGATGAAGAAGGAGGAAATAACGAAGTGGTTGGTATGATTTGCATTGATGATATGCAAGCCAACGTATTAGTGGTTTCTGAAAAAGGATATGGTAAACGTTCGGATATTGAAGAATACCGTATCACTAATCGTGGTGGTAAAGGTGTTAAAACAATAAACATTACTGAGAAAACAGGAAACTTAGTTGGAATTAAATCGGTAACGGATGCTAACGACTTAATGATTATTACTAAAAACGGTATTGCTATTCGTATGAATGTATCTGATTTACGTGTCATGGGTCGTGCAACCCAAGGCGTGCGTTTAATCAACATCCAAGATAGCGATAGTATTGCAGCGGTAACTAAAGTAGATCATGAAGAAGATGTAGAAGCAACGGTTGAAGGAGAAATAACTCCAGAAGTTCCAACTGGTGACGTAACACCTGCTGATAACGTAACTGATGAGTCAAATACTACACCAACGGACGATATCGTTTAATGGACGGACAAAAAAGCAAACACTAAACCACTATATTTGAACAAATAATAATAACATGAACAAAAAAACAATCATAACAGGAGCATTAAGCTTTTTCAGCTTAGTTTCGTTAATTGCTCAGCCTACATTGGTAGAAAAAATTGAAGCAAAAGAAGGAAAAGTGGTGATTCCCTACGAAAAATGGAAATTACCTAATGGTTTAACTATCTTATTGAACGAAGATCATTCCGATCCAGCAGTTCATGTTTTAGTAACTTATAAAGTAGGGTCTAACCGCGAGAGTTTAGGAAAATCTGGTTTTGCTCACTTTTTTGAGCACATGATGTTTCAAGGTTCAAAACACGTAGCAGATGAAGAGCATTTCAAAATTGTATCTACTGCTGGTGGTAACATGAACGGTAATACAACAGAAGATAGAACGGTTTATTTTGAAACAGTTCCTTCTAATAACTTAGAAATGGCTTTATGGTTAGAGGCTGACCGTATGGGTTTCTTATTAGATTCATTAACTACTAAAAAGTTTGAAAACCAACGTGATGCCGTTAAAAACGAAAAGTCACAAAATGTAGAAAATCAACCTTATGCTATGGCATTTGTTGAGGAAATCAACAAAGCTTTATATCCAGAAGGGCATCCATATAGCTGGCCAGTAATTGGTTATGTTGATGATTTGAATAGAGCTAACTTAGAGGACGTGAAAAATTTCTTTTTACGTTGGTATGGTCCAAACAATGCTATTTTAACGATTTCAGGTGATTTCAGTTCTCCTGAAGCATTAAAAATGATTGAAAAATATTTTGGAGGAATTAAACCTTGCCCAGATGTTAAAAAAATGCGTGTTGCTCCTGTAACTTTAGCTACTGATAAATATACAGCTTACAAAGACAGAACTTATTTTCCATTAAACTTAAGAGTTTATCCAACTGTACCTTTATATAATAGAGATGAGCCAGCATTAGATTTATTAGGAATGATGATGGGTAATGGTAACAACTCTATTTTTTACAAAACCTTTGTGAAAGCAAAACCTGAAATCGCTGTTGCCGCTCAGGTTAATCACCGTTCAAAAGAATTAGGTGGAGAATTCTCCATTCAAATTTTTGCTTATCCACCAGAAGATTTCAATTTAGAAAAATTGTTTTCTGATATCGATGCAAAAGTAAAAGCAACTATTGATGAGTTTGGTACATCTGGAATTACTGATGATGCCTTAGCAAGAGCTAAAGCAGAAATCGAATCAAGTATGTATGGTAGCTTATCTACTATTGGTAGCAAAGCAGGAACTATCTCTGAGTGGGAACGTTTATTAGGAAAAGGTTATACTTTATCTGATGAAATTGATAGATATAGTAAAGTAACTAAAGATGATATTACACGTGTTTTTACAAAATATATCAAAGGAGCAGGTGCAGCGGTATTAAATACATATCCTATTATGAATCAAAAAGATTCTGTAAAAAGTATCAACCCTTATGCAAATATGAAGTTTGAAACTCCAGCAGAATACAAAGGATTAACTTACCAGCCAGTAACTGATAATTTTAAAAGAGAGCAAAGACCAGCACCAGGGCCTGCAAAAACAGTAACTATTCCTGAGTATTTTACTTCTAAATTACCAAATGGTATTAGTATTATTGGTACAAAAAATACGGAATCTCCAGAAGTTGCTATTGTAATGACAATGGATGGTGGTAGCTTAGTATTAAACGCTGATCAATTAAAAAAATTAGGAGTTGCTGAATTAACTGCAAGTATGTTAAATGAAGGAACTAAAAATTACACTACTGAGCAAATTAGTGCTGAGTTAGAGAAATTAGGAAGTTCTATTAGTTTTAATGCAAGTAAAGCGGCTACATCTATTCAAATTAATTCTTTGAAGAAAAATTTAGATGCTACTTTAAAATTATTAGAAGAAAAATTATTGAATCCTGGTTTTAATGCCGAAGACTTTAAATTAGCTAAAAAGCAATACAAAGAAAGCGTTAAAAATGACGAAACAAGTGCTGATGCTATGGGTAGCAGAGCATTTAACTTTGCTTTATATGGTAACACGGTAATGGGTCAAGAGCCTTCTATTAAAACAATTGAAAATGTTCAATTACAAGATGTAAAAGATTATTACAATAATTTTTACTCTCCATCTGTAACAAGCATCGTAGTAGTTGGTGATGTTGAAGAAAAAGACATTATAGCTAAATTAGGATTCTTATCAAAATGGGCAGCTAAAGAAGTTAAAATGCAACCAATTGTTGAGCCAGCTCCATCTGCTGAACCTCAATTCTTTATCTACAATAAATTTGGAGCGCCATCATCAGTAATTACTATGGGTTACCCTTCATTAAAATTTGATGCAACTGGAGATTACTACAAAAACAGAATTGCAAACTTTGTTTTTGGTGGAGCATTCAACAGCCGCTTAAACTTAAATTTACGTGAAGATAAAGGTTATACTTATGGTATCCGTTCTGGATTCCAAGGAGGTAAATACAATGGAACATTTGCTATCTCTTCTTCAGTAAAACGTCCAGCAACAGCTTTAGCTTTAGCAGAGATTATTAAAGAGTTTACTAACTACCAAACAAATGGTATTACTGATAAAGAATTAGAATTTACTAAGAGTTCTTTATTAAATGAAGAAGCTTTAAAATATGAAGCACCATATCAAAAAGCATCTTTCTTATCAAACATTGTGAGATACAATTTAGATAAAAACTTTACTGCTGAGCAAAACAAAATCTTAAAAAATATTACAAAAGATGAAGTAAACGCTCAAATTAAAAAATACTTTGATGTTAATAAATTAACAACAGTAGTTGTTGGTGATAAAGCATATATTGAGGCAGCTTTAGACAAAGCTTCAAAAGATGCTAAAAACAAGGAAGTATTAAATAAAGTTAAATTAAAGAAGATTTCAGTTGATTAATATGTGTAATTGTACAATATTTGCGTCTGAATAATGTACATGAATATATAACAAACATAAAAAAACACTAAGCTTAATAAGCTTGGTGTTTTTTTTAATAAAATAGTAAGAGCTTGTTTAAATTTATGTTATGATAATTGTTATTGAGTATTTTTGAGCGAAAAGAGGCAAATTTTGTAGAGATAGTTAGCTACTATCTCGAAAAATTTAACGAATTTGCAGCCAAAAAGGCACATAACTATATAATTAGATAAATTTTAAACAAGCTCCCAGATTTAACCACCTAAAATTAAAAGAATGAGCATTAAAAAAACAATAACTACGATATTATTAGCTTCGGCTACAGTAGTAATGGCACAAAGTAACCAAGTTCAAAACGCTAGTAATTACTTAAGAAATAAGGAATTTGATAAAGCTAAAATTGCAGCAGATGCAGCTTCCGTTCACGAAACAACTGTAAATAACCCTAAATTATGGAAATATAGAGGGCAAATTTATCAAGAAATTTACTTTTCTAAAGACGCAGCTATAAGAGCATTAGATGCTGAAGCTGAAGAAAAAGCCTTAGAAAGTTATGTTAAATGCTTAAAGCTTGATAAGGATAATAATGCATATAAAGATGATGTAAAAGGATTAATTGTACAAGCTGTTGCTGCTACAAGCAATAAAGCTAATATGTATGTGCAAGCAAAAGAATATGAAAAAGCTTTAAAATGTTATGATTTAATTGAAAGCGCTTTACCTTACGATTTTGATCAAGGGATGAAGCGTGCTAACATTACCAAAGAAAAATTAATGTACTATAAGTTTGATATGTATAAATATGCAGCAAACAAAGAAAAAACAAAAGAGTATGCTGATAAATTAATCGACATTAAATATAAAGACGTTAAGATTTACACCGATATGGTTAAATTGTCTTTAATTGATAGAGATACAACAAAAGCATTAGATTATATTGGAAAAGGAAAGTTAATGTTTGAAGACAACATGGACTTAATTAACCAAGAAATTAATATTTATTTAGCACGTAACAAAACCAATGAGTTAAAAGATAAGTTAACGGCAGCAATTGAATTATCTCCTGATAATGAAGTAATGCATGCTATTTTAGCTAACTTATATCAAAAAACGAATGAAAAAGATAAAGCAGAAGCTGAATATTTAAAAGCATTAGAAATTAAACCTGATTATGAAATTGCTAACTATAACTTAGGTGTAATGTATTTTAATACAGCTAACGAATGGAATGATAAACTAGGTGCTTTACCTCCAAAAGAAACAGCTAAAGCTAAAGAATACGAAACAAAAGCTAACGAGTATTTTAAAAAAGCAGTTGTTAATTTTGAGAAATCTTATGAAGTATCTCCTGATAAAGCAACTAAACAACAATTACGTAAATTGTTTTTAAGATTAGGCGAAACAGAAAAAGCAGATAAATACAAATAGTTTTTTACCACTAAATAAATCTCAATGAAAATTTTAAATATTGCACTTCTTATTGTTTTACCATTTTCTGTTTTTTCTCAAAAAAACAAAGTACAAGGCGCTTGGAGATCGTTAAGTGATTATGAATCGACTTTAAATGATAATCCAGATGTTTCTTATTTGCTAAAAGCGAAGGAAAGTATTGATTTAGCAACTGCTAATGAAGAAACAAAAAATCAGGTAAAAACCTATGCTTACAGATTTAGAATTTACATTAATTTATTTAGCAATTCCTTAAAGGAAGAAGAGAAAAAACTAACGAGCATTGCTGATAAAAATGAAAGATTGCAAACAGCTTATGGCAATGTAGCAACTTCCGAATTTGACGAGGCAAGTAAAAGCTTAAACAAAATCAAAGAATTAGATTTAAAAAAGTTTGAGAAGATTGCCAAAGGAGAAACCGACTCAGAAGAAGATGGAAAATTATTTACCTCTATGAGTCAGTTGCAAGTTTACTCTGCAAACTTAGCTACTGGAAAATACAAAGTAAAAAAGTTTGACGAAGCAGCTGATTTCTTTGAATCATTAGCTATTTCAAACACTTTTATGACTGGTAAAAAAGACACTTCTAATTTCTATAACGCATGTGTATGTGCTCAAAAAGCAAAAAACGCTACCAAAATGTTTGATTATAATAAAAAGATGATTGACGAAAACATCGCTTCGCCTTATAATTATCAAACTATTTATGATTTAAAATTATCTCAAAACGATACAGCTGCGGCATTAGAGTATTTAAAAATTGGTCGTACTCAGTTTCCAAATGATGTGTATTTAATGAATAAAGAAACAGAGTTGTTTTTACAAAAAGGAGAGCAAGCAAAAGCTCTAGCTAATTTACAAACTGCTATTGCTAAAGAACCAAATAATGCTGTGTTACAATATGTAATTGGTAACGTGTACGATAATTTAGCAAATCCTAAAGGGAAATCAGGGAAAGACACTATTAAACCTGCTGATTATGAAGATTTAGTGGCTAAAGCAGCCGAACATTATCAAAAAGCGGTTGATTTAAAACCAGCAAGTCAAGATGGTTATTTTAACACTTTATACAATTTAGGAGCTTTATATAATAACTACGGTAACACCATTTATGCTAAAGCGATGGAAAAAGCTACCATTACCGATTTGGCAAAGAATCAAAAAGGCTATGAAGCTAAAAGTATGGATAGCTACAAAAAAGCAATTCCTTATTTAGAACAAGCTTTGTCTATTAAACCAGACGATAAAACCTGCATCTCAGCCTTAAGAACGCTTTACTATAAAACTGGTAACGAGGCTAAAGGAAAAGAAATGAGTGAGAGAATGAAGAAGTAAGTTATTGAATTAGTATTTTGAAGGTCATCCAATTAGGATGACCTTTTTTGTTTTTTACCGCTCATAACAATCCTGTTTTCAACCAAAAAAATACCTTTTTTAAATCACATATTTTGGTAAATTTGCTTTCCCCTAAAATTAAAATATGACACGTACATTTTATACATTTTGTTTTTTATTATTAACTGTTCTTGGCTTCTCTCAAAGTGCTACTATCAGAGGTTTTGTGTACAATAAAGATAATGGTGAGCCTGTAGCTTTCTCTAACGTTTACTTAAAAGGTACTACAACTGGGGCGTCTTCTGATATGAATGGGTTTTTCTCCATCAATAAAGTAGCTCCTGGTACTTACGTATTAATGGTTACTAACCTTGAATTTGACACCATTTCAGAAAATATTACTATTAAAGCTGGCGAATTGGTAACTAAAAAATTCTTTTCTACAAAAGGTGGAGTTATCTTAAATACCGTAGATGTAACTGCTGAACAAATGGAGAAAATTGAAACGCCAAATGTTGCCGTTCAAAAAATCGATCCTGTGGCTATTAATAAATTACCAAGTGTTGGTGAACCCGATCTAGCTCAATATTTACAAGTATTACCAGGTGTTGTATTTACAGGTGATCAAGGTGGTCAGTTATATATTAGAGGTGGTTTACCAATTCAAAATAAAGTATTACTAGATGGTATGGTAATTTACAATCCATTTCACTCAATTGGTTTATTTTCGGTGTTTGATAATGACATTATGAGAAGTGCTGATGTATATAGTGCTGGTTTTGGTGCTGAATACGGCGGAAGAACATCTTCAATTATGGATATTACAACACGTGATGGTAACAAAAAACATTTATCAGGAAAAGTTTCAGCTTCTACATTTGGAGCAAAATTAACCTTAGAAGGTCCATTAAAAAAATTAAAAGAAGATGGTAAAGGAAGCTCATCTTTCTTATTATCTGGTAAAACATCGTATTTACCTCAAACATCAAAAACCTTATATCCTTACGCTAATAAAAATAACGATGATGGTTTGCCTTTTTATTATACAGATTTATATGGTAAGGTATCTATCAACGGAAATAATGGTAGTAAAGTAAATTTATTTGGATATAACTTTAATGATAAAGTAGTATACAAAGATTTAGCAAAATTCAACTGGACATCGTTTGGTGGTGGAACTAATTTTATCTTAATACCTCAAAGTTCTTCGTTATTAATTGAAGGTAATTTTGCTTATTCTCAATACAAAATTAATTACGAAGGAGCAACCGAAACCGATAAAAAATCAAGTTCGGTTGGTGGTTTTAATGGAGGTTTTAATTTCTTAAAATATTTTGGTCGTAATGAATTAAAATATGGTTTTGAATTAGTTGGTACTAACACAAGTTATACTTTACAAAATCCAAACTTAGCTATAATTAATTACGCAAAAAACTCTTTGGAGTTAGGTGCTCATATGAAGTTTAGATGGTTAGATAAAAAGAAATGGATTGTATTAGAGCCTAGTTTCAGAGTTCAATACTACGCGTCTTTTGCAAACTTCTCTCCTGAACCTCGCTTACAAGGTAAGGTTAACTTCACTAAAAAAATACGTATGAAATTTGCGGGCGGTTTATATAGCCAAAGTTTAATGAGTGCAAGTTCTGATAGAGATGTTGTGAATTTATTTTATGGATTTATTAACGGACCAGAAAATTTACCAACTACTTACAAAGACAAAAATAATAACACCGTTAATACGAAAGGTGTTATTCAAAAATCTCGTCACTTAGTTGGTGGATTTGAAATTGACGTATTGAAAAATTTAGAAATTCAAATCGAAGGGTATCAAAAATATTTCACTCAAATGGCAAGCGTAAACAGAGATAAATTGTTTGATGATACTCCTGAAAATGCTGACAAATTGGATGCTAATAAAAAAGATTTTATCATGGAGCAGGGTGAAGCAACTGGTTTAGATTTTACTGCTAAATATGAGAAAAAACGTTTTTACTTTTGGGCAGTGTATTCTTTAACGTTTAATAAGCGTTATACTGGAAATACAGCTAGTGGCGATGTTTTTGAATACGCTCCAGTGTTTGATAGAAGACATAATGTGAATTTAGTTGGAACCTATACTTTTGGTAAAAAACGTAATTTAGATTTAAGTATTCGTTGGAACTATGGTTCTGGTTTTCCTTTTACACCTACACAAGGTTATTACCCACAAGTTGATTTTGGAAACAACTTCAATTATGATTATTCAACAGCTAATGCTAATTTAGGCTACATGCCAGGCGATTTTAACTCTCGTCGTTTACCTGATTACCATCGTATGGATGTAAGTTTAAAATGGTTATATAATATCAGCGAGAAAACTAAATTAGAAGTAAATGTTGGTGCAACTAACGTTTATAACCGCGAAAATATTTTCTATTTTGATCGTGTAAAAAACAAACGCGTTAATCAGTTGCCAATTTTACCTAACGTTAATATCAGCTTTAAATTTTAATTCATCTTGGCTTTTAAAATCTATACTAAAACAGGAGATAAAGGACAAACGTCTTTAATTGGGGGAACACGTATTCCTAAATTTGACATTAGAATTGAAGCATACGGAACGGTAGATGAATTAAATTCTAATATTGGTTTGGTGCGTGATCAAGAAATTGATGAACATTCCAAAACGATTTTAATTGAAGTTCAAGATAGATTGTTTACCATTGGTTCTCTTTTAGCAGCTGATCCTGAAAAAAATAAAATGGTGTTGCCTCAAATTTCCGATGCTGATATTGAGTTATTAGAAAAAGAAATTGATGCCATGAATGAACACTTACCAGAAATGAAGTTTTGTACTTCCTGGTGGGCATACAACCATTTCGTTTTGTCATTTAGCTAGATGTGTTTGCCGCAGAGCAGAGCGTTGTGTTTTGCGTTTAAATGAAGAACAACCTGTGAACGAATTAATATATAAATACTTAAATCGTTTATCGGATTACCTGTTTGTATTATCTCGCAAATTTACTCAAGATTTAAAGGCTGCAGAAACGCCTTGGAAACCTCGTGTATAATGTCTGCACCCCAAAAAATAGTTGATATGATGATGGCCAGCGACTTTTTTAGTCAATGGTTAGGTATTGAAATTTTGGAGGTGAAAGAAGGATCTTGCAAACTTCAAATGACGGTTCGTAAAGACATGCTAAATGGCTTTGGAATTGCTCACGGAGGAATTACTTATTCCTTAGCTGATAGTGCTTTAGCATTTGCCTCTAACTCTCATGGACAAAAATCCGTATCTATCGAAACATCTATTTCTCACACAGAATCGTTGAAAGAAAATGATGTGATTATAGCCGAAGCTTTTGAAGAAAAATGTTCTAATAAAATTGGAATTTATACTATCAAAATCACGAAGAGTTCTGATTTAAAAGTGGTGGCTTTATTTAAAGGCACAGTTTATCGTACTTCCCAAAATTGGTTAAATTCAACAGAAGATTAAACTTTAGAGTCATCTTTGAGTCCAACACTCAAATCCTTTAAATTTTTTTACTTATGAAATAGCCATGTTTACCTAAATGCAAATTAAGATAAACTAAACTGGCTATACCATAAGACCATTAACCAAATTAAATATCAACTTATGAAATCAGTTATTTTTATGTTATGTATCCTATTGATAGGAACAAATAGTGCCTTTTCTCAAAAAGGAGGCCGAGGCCACGGAAAAGGAAATGGACACGGGAATGCCAAAAACCAACGAGGAACGAGAGTTGTTGTTAAAAATCATCCTCGAGGTAATAGAGTTGTCGTAAAGAGCAAATATCGTCCAGCTAAAATAGTGGTGTATCACCCGCATTGGCGCCCAAATTATGGCTATCATCGCCGTTGGGTATATTTCCCACGTCACAATTTTTATTGGGATAATTGGAGACAAGGTTATTACTACCGAAATGGAGCCGTTTGGATTTTTAATACAACGCCACCGCCAGTGATTATAAATGTGAATTTGGATAAAGAACCCAATTATGAGCTGAAAGAAGGCGATGATGATGTGGATGATGTATATCAAACTAACGATGATCATTTAAAAGAATTTAAAACAAATAGCATTAAGTAGCTGTTTTTCAGTAGGATATATAGTTTGTTGGTTTGTAAATTAATTTTTGTCATTACACAATAATGTTCTATATTTGCACTCCACTTTTTAGCCTCTGGTTGCACGGTGCAGCGAATGCCAAAAATGATAAATATTAAAAAATAAGAAACAATGAGTTTATTATTAGATTACGTAAAAAAACAATTAGCAGCAGAGGTTGCTCATCCAAAGTTTAAAGCTGGTGATACTATTACAGTTCACTACAAAATTAAAGAGGGTGATAAAGAGCGTATTCAGCAGTTTTCTGGTGTTGTTATTCAACGCAAAAACGAGCCAGCAACGGCATCTTTCACAGTTCGTAAAATTTCAAATGGAGTAGGTGTAGAGCGTATCTTCCCAGTATCATCTCCGTTTATTGATAAAATAGAATTAAACAAACAAGGTATTGTTCGTCGTGCTAAAATTTACTATTTACGTACTCGTACTGGTAAAGCAGCTCGTATCCGCGAGAAAATCCAAAAAAGCACTAAAGTGGCAAAATAAAAAATTATATAGTATTAAAAAACCCTCTCAATATAAAGTTGAGAGGGTTTTTTCATGGAATTATAGGTTAAGCGACTCTATGCTAAATTGCCCTTTTAAATAATATTTACTTCTCTTTCCAAATCCACACCAAACTTAGCTTTTACGGTTTGCAATACATGAGTAGATAGATCATAAATTTCATTTCCTGTTGCTCTTCCGTAATTAACTAATACTAAGGCTTGCAATTTATGTACGCCAGCGTCACCCACGCGATAGCCTTTTAAGCCACTTTGTTCAATAAGCCAACCTGCTGCTAATTTGTAGTTTGAATTGTCTAAGGGATAAGCCACTAAATTTGGAAATTCATGTTTCAATCGTTCATAAACACTTGCCGCTACTTCAGGGTTTTTAAAGAAACTACCAGCATTACCAATTTCTTTTGGGTTAGGTAATTTGCTGCTTCTAATATTAATAACAGCTTGAGAGATTGCTTTAAGGCTTAAATCAGAAACATTCATCGCATCTAACTCTTGTTTGATAGCGCCATATTCGATATGAAAGGTTGGTGATTTAGATAACTGAAACGTTACGGATGTAATGATGAATTGATTTTTGAATTTTCGTTTAAATACGCTTTCTCTATAACCAAATTCACATTCTGATTTTGTAAATGTTTTTAATTCTCCAGTTTGAGTATGGATGGCTTCTAATTCATAAAAGGTGTCTTTAATTTCTACACCGTAAGCACCAATATTTTGCATGGGACTAGCCCCAGTACAACCTGGTATTAAAGATAAATTTTCTAAGCCTCCAAAATTTTGCTGAATGCTCCACATCACAAACTCGTGCCACACTTCGCCAGCCGCACATTTTACAAATACAGAATCTGCAGTTTCTTTAACAATCTCAATCCCTTTTAAATCATTTTTAATAACCAGTGCATCTACATTTTTGGTGAGTAATAAATTACTTCCTCCTCCTAAAATTAAACGCTCATTAGTTTTGTATTCATTACTCTGTAATAATTCTTGAATGTTTTGAATGGATTGAATAGAAGTAAAGAATTTTGCTTCAGCATCAATACCGAAGGTGTTATATGGTTTAAGGGAAATATTTGCCGAAATAGTCATAGCTTAAAATTAAAAAAAGCCTCACGAGGAGGCTTTTATTTTTTTAAGACTTTTTAAAAATCAATTGTTTGCAATTAGAGTTTAGCAGAACTCGTCGTAAACCATTTTTAAGTGTTCAGCAATCATGGCAGCTGTTCTTCCTTCAATATTGTGGCGCTCAACAAAATGAACTAATTCACCATTTTTAAATAAGGCAATTGCTGGAGATGATGGTGGATACGGAGCAAAATGTTGACGAGCTTGGTTAACAGCGTCTCCGTCAAATCCTGCAAATACAGTAGTTAATTTGGATGGTTTTTTACCATTATCTAAACTTAATTTAACGCCTGGGCGGCAAGCTCCTGCAGCACAGCCACAAACAGAGTTAACTACCATTAATACAGTTCCTTCTGTTTTTAGAGCGTTTTCAACGCTATCAGGAGTTCTTAAATCTTCAAAGCCAACAGCAGTTAATTCTGCTTTCATGGGGGTTACTAGTGCTTCTGGATACATATCTTTTATCTTTTTAAATGAGTAATTAGTTAATAGACAACAAATGTAGCTATCAAAGCTTAGTTTAACTATTAAATTATGCTAAAAATGATGATAGGGTTGTAATATAAAAAAGGCTAATTATGAGTCAGCTTGTAGTAATTTTCGCTGGCCATTAAAGACTTTTCTTTCTTATTTACAGTTAATATTGCCACTGGATAATCTGCTAAATCTTGTTTTAAAGATTCAGAGACTTTAGCTAATTCAATTTGTAACTCAAAAGGTTCTTCTACTAATTCTCTTAAGCCAGAAGGGATTTGAGTGTCAACAATGACTAATTTATTGTTGTAAGTTGCTTTTTTGAAGACGATGGAATACAATTTTCCGCTTTCAAGAGATAGAGTGACGGCTTTTGATTTTTTACTAAAAACCGAATCTTTTAAATTTCCGTCGCTGTAAATAAGAATGGTGTAATCACCAACGGCTTTGTCTTCTACTAATGCAGAGGCATTTATTTCTAAAACTTTTATCTGAGCTTTAAAGCTCAATGTTAATATGATAAATGAAAAAGTGGAAAGAACTCTAAGTAATGGTGTTTGCATATAGTCTTATTTTTTGTTTAACCAACTTCGATTTATACGAGTTAATGACCGATAAGGTTGCAAAAAAGTCAGATAAATTAAAACTTAAACCTAGCCTGAAGCTTTAGTTCTGTTTTATGATTACTATCAATTTGGTTTAAACTACCAACAGATTGTACCTTTTGGTTATCATAAAGCGTTTGCGCCACACGAACCCAAATTTCAAAATTGCGCGTAATATCCCAATTTACCATAAAGTAGGCTCTTTGTCCTTTATAATACAAAGCAGGAACCGAATAGCCATAAAGTACATCGTTTTCATATACATACACTCGGCTATCATAACTTTTAGTGTCAAAAATGGCATAACGCAGGGTAAAGGTAAAAGGGAACTTCATTTTTTTATAAATTAAATCTTGAGCAAAAGCCACACCTTCTTCATTGGCTTGTTGCGCATGATCTACCTGTGTATATTCGATACGAGATTTAAGTTTAATGTCTGGAGAAATCTGTACTGATAAATTATAACGGTAGTTATATTGAGCGTAAGGCACTAAATAATCATAGGCATTATCAATGGTACTGTTTTCATATTTGGTGCGGTGACGAAATCTGAAATACATATCAATTTTTTTAGTTGGCGTATAGTTTAACTGTGTAAAAATATCTCTTCCAATAGAAGGAGCACTTTTGCTAGATTGCAACCATCCAAATTTATATTGATCTAGGTATACCGAAAACGTTAAGGATTTAAATAATTTAGCCTCCATACCTATATAAATACTTTTTTCATTTTGAGGTAAGGTGTTTTCTGAAATGGCATTACCGTAAAGATTTTGAAAGTTCTTTTCAAAATTACGGTAGTGCGCAATAAAGGTTAGTTTTGGGTCGAGTGCTAAAATTAATCCTTGGCAAAATGCTTTTCCTCCGTTGGCACTCATCGAGTATTCTCCAAAAAAGTTGGCGTTTCTAAACACATAGTTGTAATCTAAACCACCCACAAAATTGCTTTTACCTTGAAAATCAAATTGGTTATAAAGTGATGGAGTCTTCACTAACTCAGCACTTAAATTCATGTTTTGCACTGTGGCACCAATGTGCAAACTTCGATGATTGTAAGCCACGTTACCTCCAAAAATAGTTTGCTCAATAGAGCCTTTATCTTGCATTAAAGAGTTGGTATTATGCAAACCACTGATCTCTAAACTACTAATGCCAACCACATCAATTTCTCCGCTATCTAAAGTATCGGCAATGGTAGCATTAGCATCAATTTTTTTGTAAGATGCTAAACCTGTTACTTCAAAACGTTTCAATTTAAAAGTTCCGGCAACTCCTCTAAAAAAACGATTTTCATCAAACGAACGATATGGTTTAATGCCAGCGCCGTATCTTTTAATACCCATTGGAGATGCGGATTTACCAAAAGCAAATCCTTGCCATAGTGTTAAACCCTGACCAAAAGTAGCTTGATAATCACCAATCACTAATGTCTTAATGAACTTAATGTTTCTAATAGCAATATGCCCTGTGTAAAAATCAAAACCCTTGGTTTGTCTGTATTCTGCTCGTTTTTGATTGGTACCATCATTTAATGGAATGCTATCAATTTTGTTTCCGCCAATTTTAAAATCTTCGCCAGCATCTTTTTCTCCAGCAATGGCAAAGGATACATTATTGTTGTATTGAAACGTATATCGAGCAAATATTCTATCGGCACTACCTAAGTAATAACCATTTGGCTTCGCATTTCTTAAACTATCATTCAATCCGTAACCTAATTGCTGTTCAAGAATGCGCTGATAACGAGTTACAAATTCATGCTTGCCATCCTTAAACATTTCTTTAGCGCTAAAGTGTGCCGAATTAAAATTATCGCTTACGTAAACAAATGGTAGTATTTTTTTGATGCTCGCTAAATCAAAACCATCTATACTCTGTAATTCGTAAATATTAATCAAATTACCATTTTTGGCAAGATGCTTCATTAAGCTATTAATTTGAATGTCGTTTAGCAGTTGTAGCTCTTCCAGTTCTTCGCGTTTGGCTCTGTTTAAATTAATAGGATGTTTTTTATAATACACCCAGTTATCGGTTAAGCTAGATAAATCACCATCTTCGGCTTGCAATTGTTCGGATAGTATTTCAATATTTTGATTAAGACTTTCATCAACCTGCTCATTATTTTTGTTATTAATACTATCTTTTTGAGCATAGGATGTTGTAATGCCAAGGCACAATAGCAAGCAAATAAATATGTGAGCGGTTAATTTGATAAGACTAAAGTTTTTCGGCTTCTTCGGTTGTATTTAATTTTTTAGTTTTATCCTTACCAAAGGCATAGCTTAATCCAATTTGCGGCGAAAACCCTAATACATTATGATAAGCAGAACTTACATCTATTTTTAAACCATTATAATTTACGCCTAAGCCAAAAGCTGCTTGAGTAGGGTAGGATGAACCACCAACTCGTAAATAAATTAATGAAGAAGGATTGTATTCGATTCCGCCTTTGATATTTATTTTTTGGGCGGATGTTTTTTCGGCCTCTGCCACAATAAATACCTTTTTAGAAAAAACGTATTGAGCTCCAAATTTAAAAATGGTTGGAATTTTCTCGTTATTATAGTCAGTAATTTTAGCTCTAAAAGGATTATAAATATGAGTGGCAATGGTCATTTGTGGTAAAATTTTAGCGGTTAAACCAATCGACCCACTTACGGCATGTGCTTGCCCATAAATATCAGCAATTCGAGTATTCATATAATCAATCCCAACGCCCACAGCCACATTTTCGCTAAGTTTCATACCGTAACTTAAAGTTGCTTGCGATTCGCGGTAAAGATTATAACCCATCGAAGAATAACTTAAGCCAAAAGTTCCTTTTTTAATAGGAGCAGCCACGGCAAAGCCCGATTGACTCAAATCCTTAACGAAAAAACGATTCTCGTAAAAAGCACCAACTTCTGTTTTTCTAACAAATGCTAAACTTCCTTGGTTATTGCGTGCACTCCAAACATCAAATAAAGTAGAAGAGGCATGACCTAAGGCCGAAGAGCGTGCACCAATAGGTCCTTCGCCATTTGACGATAGTAAACAAATTGGCGTAATTAGTAGTAATAGTAAAAATGACTTCATCTTAATTCAAATATAAATAAACTTATTTTATGTTTATGTATCAGGGTTAACATTTAACTAAAACTTAATGACTTTGCGATGTATTTAGTTTTCTTATAAGATGTGTTGCTTTAATTTACTCTTTAAAAACACTCAATATCAGTTGTTTACAATAAATAAATATTATGAGTATATCATAAAAACTATTATATTTGATTTACTGAGTTGTTTAAATTTATTTATGAAGAAACAAATTTTATTTTTTTTATGTTCAATAGTTAGTAGTGTTCTGCTATCTCAAGGTCATAAACCTTCCTATCGCGAAAAGTTTACCGAAGGAAATCATCTAATCATCGAGAAAAACTACTCTTTAGCCTTAGTTAATTTTAAGGAAGCTTATCTTATTGATTCGTCTTCGGCTAATATCCATTATAAATTAGGAATCTGTTATTTAAATTCCGGATCAGAAAAACACAAAGCTGTTTATCATCTCGAAAAAGCAGTCCAAAATACCACTCATGATTATTCAGAAGAAGATGTGACTCAAAAAAAAGCTTCAGAGTTTGCGTATTACTATTTAGGAGAAGCTTATCGTTTAAACTATAATTTTATTGCTTCTTATGTGAATTTTAAGAAGTTTAAAGATATGGTTGGTGGCAAAAATGCTGAATTAACCGCTGATTTAGATAGACAATTATTAACCAATACCAATGCACAAGAGTTTACAAAAGACTCATCAAAAGTGGTGATTGTGAGTTTGGGAGATAGCATAAATTCTCCTTACCCTGATTATAGTCCTGTAATTTCTGCAGACGAATCAACACTTATTTTTTCATCACGCAGAACAGGAAGCACTGGTGGCGACGAAGTAACTGATGAAGGTAAGTATATGGAAGATATATACGTGAGTCATAAAAAGAAAGATGGTACTTGGAGTCTTGCAAAATCAATCGGACCTAATATTAATACCTGGGCAAATGAATCCAATATTGGTATTTCTCCCGATGGACAAACTTTGTTTGTTTATAGAGATGTAAATGGCGGAGATATTTTTTACAGCACATTAGATGGAGATACATGGACTGGTTTAACGCCTATCAGTAGTAGTATTAATTCACCTGCACTTGAAACAAATGCTTCTATTTCGGTTGATGGAAATACGTTTTATTTTACAAGCGATAGAAAAGAAGGAAGTTATGGCGGACAAGATATTTGGAGTAGCGTAAAATTACCTAATGGAGAATGGAGTTTACCAACAAATTTAGGTCCAACTATTAATACCGCTGATGATGAAGAAGCTCCTTTTATTCACCCAGATGGCGTAACCATGTTTTTTAGTTCGAGAGGACATAAAAATATGGGTGGCTTTGATATTTTTAAAACTACTAAAAATGCAGATGGTAAATGGAGCGAACCTGAAAATTTAAGAGCGCCAATTAATACGCCTGATGATGATATTTTTTACTCTCAATCTCCCGATGGTAAACGAGGATATTTTTCTTCCATCAGAAAAGGAAATTTTGGAGATAAAGATATTTACAGAATTGATTTTGAGCGTTCGATGGCTGAACCATTAACTTTATTAAAAGGAATACTAACTTTTAATGGCACTAGTAAAATGCCTTCTAATGTAAAAATTATTGTTACTGAAGAAGGAACTAATCATTTGGTACAAGATATTAAGCCAAACGAATTAACGGGTAGATACGTGATGATTTTAGCGCCAGGAGTAGAAGGAAAGACATATAATATTAGTTTCGAGGCAGATGGTTATCAGACTTTATCAGTATCTATTGTTATTCCACCAAACTCTTCGTATCAAGAATTGAGTAAGGAATTTATGTTACAAATGGTTAACCTTGAAAGTAAAACTTTGGGTACGATGGGTGTAAAAGGAGTGGTGCGAAACAAAGAAGGCAAATCTATACCAGGTGCAACTATTAATGTAAAAGATAATTTAACGGGGCAGTTGTTAGAAACCTTCTTCACAACGGCCGATTCGGGTTCTTATTACTTTATTGTAAATCGTGGACAAAACTATAATATCTCTTACGAGGCAAAAGGCTATTTATTTCATTCCGAAAATATTAATGTTCCTAAGGTGGCTGAATTTTCTACGTTGCAAAAAGATGTGATTTTAGATAAAGTAGAAGTTGGATCTAAAATAGTCTTAAATAATATTTTCTTTGATTCTAATAAATCCATTTTGCGAAAAGAATCTAACGTGGAGATAACAGAGTTAGTGAAATTAATGAAAGAGTATCCTGAGTTAGTGATTGAAGTATCGGGCCATACAGATAGTAAAGGAAATGATGAGGCTAACATGAAATTATCGCAAGCACGATCGCAAGCCGTTGTAAATGCTATTGTTAAAAAAGGCATTGATAAAGCAAAACTCGTAGCTAAAGGTTATGGCGAAACTGCACCAATAGCTCCAAATGCTTTACCAAATGGTAAACCCGATGTAAAAGGAATGCAACAAAACCGTAGGGTAGAGATGAAGATTGTGAAGTAAGAAATTTGATTTTTTTGAAAAGCCTTCTGATTTCAGAAGGCTTTTTTATTAAGAAGTTTTAGCGATGCTACTTTCTCAAAAAAGGACAGTACTATAAAAAAAGTTTGTTTTTGATTAAAGCTAAATTACAGTAGACTACAATTATATTGCTACCCTATGATGTAAAACTTTAGTTTTATGAGGCTTATGTGTAATATATAAGTAATAGGGAGTGACAGCTCCGTAGAAAAAGTATCTTGACAATTATGAAACATATAGAAACAAAATTATTTAAGGCAACTTTACTATTATATATTTTCTTTCTTTTATTTTCTTGCGGCAGACAAGCAGACTCTGTAACAAAACAAGAAAATAAAAATAGCTTAATGATTCCAGATACAATAATTTCCAAATATTACGGAAACGACACTGGAGAAACTGAATTGTTTAATGACGACTTAATAAAGTGTACAATGTCACAAGTAATTGACGGGAGTAGCTGCGCATCGAATATTTTCCTTTACTTTTCTTCAAAAACAAAAAAGGAAATCAAAATTGAAACTATAACAGGGCAGATGAGCTGGAAACAAAAGGAAAAAGTTATTGAATCCCCCTTTACTTTAGAAAGTATAAATGCTATAATATTTAATAATGACAAGTTAATTGACCAATCCTCATTTTTATCAAGTAAATTAATAACTAATAAGTTTAAATCAATTTCAGGAATAGAAGATCAACTAACCTATGACATTACGTTTGCCGATCCGACCTATAAAAATATTCCAAGTAGTATTCAAGAAGTAATTATTGACCTTCAATTTGAAATATCAATCAACGGCAAATTAAAACAGTATAAAAGACAATTAGCCTTAAAGAAAATATTCGTAAAATAATAATTCCCTTCGGACAACGAAATGATTAAAATGGCTATAAATAATGAATTGCGCGTCCTGCAATCTAACAGGTATTTTGTAATTAATAATTACCTATTGTTTTAGTTTCTATTATTTATAACAATCTTAATGTTTTCGGAAGGAGAGTGCTTATAATTGATAGATACCACGTAAGTACCCTGAGCAAAACTAGTCGTATTAATAAATGTGTTTTTTATTCTTGCTGTTAAATCTACATCCTGCGTGTAAATTAATCTTCCTAACATATCTTTAATTTCAATTGTTGCATTAGTTTCGGTTTCCGATTCAATATACACATACAGTTCATTGTATGCAGGATTTGGATAAATTTTAATAGATGTTTCATTTTGTATTTTATTTCCAATATCAATAATTTGACTATATCTATAATCTCCATTTAAATCATTCATTTTTAAACGATAATAAGTCACTGGATTGTAGTAGTCAAAATCTAAATAAGTGTATTTATTAAATGTTGATGTTTGTCCAATAGGCTCAACTTTGGCTATAGCATTAAAAGATATACCGTCTTCAGAACTTTCTAGCTCGTAATTTTTAAAATTTAATTCCTTTGTAGATAGCCAAAATAGTTCGTTATGCGTACCTCTTGATACTCCATTAAACTCAAGTAGTTCAACAGATAATAAAGATGATGCTTGAATGGTTGCCATTTTTGAAAATCCAGACATACTATTTCTTCTAACTGCAGTTACAGGCGACGCTACGCAATTTCCATTTAAAGCCCATGTAGGTGCAGCTGAGGAACTTTTTGCAATAGAAAAACCAATTGCGGCATTGCTATAGCCTAAATTGTATAAAGTTAAATCATATAAACCAGTACTCACAGAAGAAGCATCAATACTCCAATAACCATTATTTAAATATGGCATATTATAAGTTGTAGAGCACTCTGTCCAGTTTGGGGCTGCAGGGCTTAGCCACGCGCCACCCCAAGGATCAAATCGTGCAAGTAATTGAATTGCGGCTACTGCTGCGGCACTTGTAAAGTTAATATTTGCTCTTTCATAGCCCGGAGTTGAATGGCCTACCGGAAAATCGAAAGAACCTGTTGCGCCTGCTGCTAAATAACGTCTTAAATTACCTTGAACAAAACTGGTTGTATTACCAACAGAAACTGCATTATTTGCAGTATTCATTGCAACAACTTCTTGTGTATTTGGTGTGATAATCCTTCCTGAAGTTAGTGTTAATACACCACTTGTACCTAGTATCATGTTGGGTGTATTTATTGTTGAAATTGTTACACCCGCTGCACCGCCAGTATTTAGCATAGTTACATTGTTTAGTGTTAGGGTAGGAGTAGCAGCATTATTGTTAGGATTATAAACTTGTGCAGCTGTTCCGTTAAATATTAGAGTACTACTTGCACCTATACCTGTAAAAGTTGTTGCTCCATGACTATTAATGAAATCGCGGCCAATTGTAACATCTACACCATTGGTATTTAAGATACTAGTTGCATTCACTGTTGTCAAGTCTTGTGCTACTTCGATAGAATTTAATAAATTCACAGTACCAGTAGTTTTGGTCACCATAAAGTTTGAAAACTTATTTGCGCCAATTAATTACCACCAACCATTTGCGTCCCAGTTCCGTTGAAATTTACGGTTGAACCAGCAGCACAAATTAATGTTCCATTATTGATGAAATTTTCGCATACATCTAATTTAATATTTGCATTTATAGTTAAGGTAGCACCCGGATTAATTGTTAAACTTTTTTACTCATATTAGCAGCTACTACCGGTTTGCACAGCTGAAGATGCTGCGACAATTCCATCTACTCCGGAGAGCAATTTGGTGCAGCGCAACCTCCCCCAATTATTAATGGTGCTTACTGATGTTGTATTTGCACCACCTGACCATAAAACTTGAGTAGGAGCTGCGGTACTAATATTTGCACCACCAGTTGGTGCTGTTAATTGAAAGCCTGATGTACTTCCTGAAAAATTTTGAATTACAAGTAAATAAACATCACCAGCGGCTGCAACAACAGATGTTTCGAAGGAAGCATCATAGCAGCCAGCGGAAGTAGTGTATGGAAATCCACTCGAACTATTTGCTGGTGTATTTCCGGTGGCCGACATACCAGTAACTCCTAAGTAACTAAAATTACAAGCAACTTCTCCATTACCACCTGTACTTTGAATATTTGCGCAATTAGTCGAGCCGGTGCCAGAAGTTTTAAATAACACCCAATCATAATCTGTTTCTGCATCACAAGTACCCGATACAAAATCATTAGGTATGATATTAAAGAGTAAGTTGCCTGCTGTAGTAGTTGTTAACTGCATCCATAAAGCATTTTTTTCATCAAATACACAATTACCTGTTCCAGTAAAGTCACATATATTTCCAGTATTTTGATATCCTGGATTACCCACACTGGTTGGATTTGCGCAAAAAGAAATAGGAGTGATACAATCTTGACCAACTACTCCAGCTCCTGTACCTACATTACCGGAGGATGTAGCCATAATATTAAAAGTGCCTACCTGAGAACTTTTACCATCTACTCTGATATAATAAGTTCCAGCAGTTAAGCCAGTTAAATTTAATTGTGAGTTGTTTGTCGTTGATGCACTGCATCCTGCGCCTGGAGCATCATCATTACAGCCGACTTGAACTAATGAAGCACAAGGACCACTATAAACTGCTATTTGTGTATTAGCTAACGTAATCGAACTTGTTAGAACGCCTAAAGTAGTGCCTGTTACGTTTATCGAATACCATAACGTGTTAACAGATCCAGAGTTCCAGCAAGAAGCTGCTGCTAATCCCGGATCAGCTGTTGCACAACTGTTATCATCATTAATAGTAACACCAGATATTAGCGCTGTTGCGCCACCACATAAGTCATTTAACACAATAGCGTTGCCTGTTGTAAATGAAAAAGTTGGGCAGCCCGTTGCAGAACCTGCACCATTTTGTGGTACAATTTTCCAGTAATAGGTTGTGTTTGGTGATAATGTTGGTGGACTGTAGCTTAATACATTACCAATATTAGTTCCATTATTAATATTAGTTGCAGCTGCATCAGTTCCAAAAAATAATAAATACTGTGTTGGTGTGCCACCGCCAACAGGGACATTCCATGTTAAATTTGAACTTCCACAAGTTAATAGGGCACCATTTGCAGGAGCTGTATAAACAGAACAGTTAGGTGGAGTGGGTATTGCGCAGGTTATAGCTAAGCTATAATTACCTGTTGCGCTGGCATAACCACCCACATAAATAAAATAATTTGTTCCTGATGTTGATGCCCAGCTTATTGTGATTGTAAACCAGTAATCATCATTTCCAGTAACACAAACAGATGAAGCGCATGTTGCACCTGAAAATAATTGAATTTTTGTATCATAGCTCGATCCGCATAAACTTGCCGTAATAGTATTGCCATTACCGGTAATGTTATACCAAATCCCTGGAGTTCCGGCTGTTGTACCGCATGTGCCAGAAGGGTCGCCAGTGCTGGTTGCTAATGAAGTTGAACCAACATAAATTCCACCACAAGATACTTGAATTGACCCAGCACATTGATCGTTTGCAGGAGGAGTACTATTATAAACAACACAAATATTTCCAGTCATGTTATTAGTTGAGTTATGAGCCAAATTTATATAATAGGTTGTAGATGGTAACACTGTTAATGTTAATGTTTCTGTTACGCCTGTTCCGCCTGCATTCACGCAGCCAATTTGTACTAATGATCCGCAAGAACCAGAGAAAGCAGATAAATTCAAATTTCTGTTAGTAGTTGCTGTAATTGTTACAGAAGTAATCCCAAGAGGAGTTGTAAAGGTAAACCATCTGTCTATAGGAAATGTTCCCGAGTTACAAGGTAAGTTAGCGGCTTGATTATCCCAATTTTTACTAACATTATAAGCAGTAGTAATACAACTCGAATTAGGAGTTAATGATACAGCTCCCCCACAGTTGTTTGATTGCGAAAAACTTGTACGTATTGAGATGAATAAAAAGAAAAGTAAAAATAGGCGATTTATTTTCATATTATAAGATGTAGTAATAACTAATTTAATGAAGTAATTAGTTGTGTTTTATATTGGTTTCAATCAATTTTTTATACTCTTTCGGATACTTTTTTACCCAATTATTTTTTTTCTCTTCATATATCAAAGCATCCTGCTCTGAATTGCCTGTATTTACAAGTGTTGGGAATGGTTCTGGTTGTTCACCTTCCTTTATAAAAGATTTAATAGGGAAATAATTCTTTAACATCTTTCCGCTAACAATATTTTTATCTAAACTTTTATTTGTTGTGATTGTGAAGATACTGTCGACCTTGTCAAATTCTATTGACTTAGATTGAGTAACTCTTTCCAATAAACTTTTTGTTTGATCAAAATTACTTGAATTTAAATTATAAAATGACACAAAGTATTTTGTGTTTTCTTGAGCATTTATAAATTGTATAAACAGAAAACTAAAACCTATTAGCAATAATCGTAACCTCATTATATATTTATTTTTATTAAAGTATTACTAAATTACTAAATTTCTACAGATTTTACTATCTTATAATACACTAAGCATTAGATTAGAACTAGTGTAATTTTAGTTGCAATTTTACTCGTTTAAAATCCATTTTTGCTCAATAAAATGATTGTTTGACTAAATTCCATTGATATTAGTATCAAAAATAAGTTTTCAACAAAAATGGCTTTGTCTAATTTTTTGGAGTAAATGAGTACTATTTTGTTTTATTCGAAGTATTTAAAATACAAATTTCAAAATAAAGTTTGAATCTTTTTATACAAAAAAAACACCTGGCAAGAAAAACTTGACAGGTGTGTAGTAAATTATAATAATACTAGTAAAGTTTTATTATAAACTATTAATAATAAGTAGCTCTTCTTACTTCAGCAATATGTTTACTGAAACGAATTACTTGACGAGTGTAGCCATATTCGTTATCATACCACACATATAATACAATGCTCTTTTTATCTGGAGATATAATCGTAGCATTACTGTCAAATACTGAAGGACAAGGATTTCCAATGACATCAGATGATACTAATTCGTTGCTGAAAGCATATTGAATTTGTTCTACTAAAGCACCATTTAAAGCATACTTACGAATGATTTCGTTTACCTCATCACGCGTTACTTCTTTATTGATATTTAAATTTAAAATAGCTAATGATACATTTGGAGTTGGTACTCGAACCGAATTAGCAGTAAATTTTCCTGCTAAGTGAGGTAATACTTTTTTCAAAGCACTTTCAGCACCAGTTTCGGTAATAACCATATTTAATGCTGCTGAACGTCCACGACGGTATTTTTTGTGGTAGTTGTCCAATAAGTTTTGGTCATTCGTATATGAGTGAACTGTTTCGATATGCCCTTTTTGAATTCCTAATTCTTTGTCAATTACATAAAGTATTGGCATAATAGCATTAGTAGTACAAGAAGCCGCAGAGAAAATTTGTCCGTTTTTAACGTCAACTGTTTCATGGTTAATACCGTGAACAACGTTTGGTACATTACCTTTTGCTGGAGCAGTTAATAATACTTTACTTACACCTTTTGCTTTTAAGTGACGACTTAATTCTACATCATCTCTAAAAACACCCGTGTTATCAATAACTAAAGCGTTATCAATACCATAAGCTGTATAATCTACATCTTCAGGATTTTTTGCATCAATCATATGAACCGTATGGCCGTTAATGATTAAGGCTTTATTTTCTAAATCTTCGATAACTGTTCCAGGGAAAACACCATGAACAGAATCTGTGCGCAATAAATCGGCACGTTTAATAATATCATCATCACTGCTACCACGAGTTACAATAGCACGTAAACGTAATTGCTCACCTTTACCAGCTTGAGAAATTAACTCACGAGCTGCTAAACGACCAATACGTCCGAAACCATATAATATAACGTCTTTAGGAGTAATAGTTGTTTTTGCACCAATTAAATCTTTCAATTTATTTGCAATAAACTCATCCACAGATTTGAAGTTTGCAATTTCTTGTTGGTACTCAAATGCTAATTTACCAATATCAATTCGCGAAGGACAAACATCAGCATTATTAATTGCAGTTGCAATTGCTAATGTATCATTTACAGAGATTGTTTTTTTAACAATATTTTTAGCATATAAATGTAAGTTCATCATTTCACTTACACTTCTATCTACTAATTGATTTCTGAATAAAATTAATTCAATAGATTTTTCGAACCATAATTTTCCGATAGTTCCAATTAATTCAATCGCTGCTTTCTCTTGAACAATCCAATCGTTTAGTTGCGTTTGGTAAGCTGCATTTGCTGTTTCTTTGGTTTGCATAGTTTATTTTTGTTTTGTTATTTGTTTTTTTTTCAATACCTTTTATTTCAATACCAACAACCTATTTATTAATCTTCATCATGCCCATAATCTTCTGGGATTTCGTTATCATCATCATTATCCAATCATCATCATCTCCACCAAATTCATCTTCCTCTTCACCAACATCTTCTCCTTCTTCACCTTCCAAATGATTTAAGTCGCCTTCGTCAATTCCAACAGTATCGTTTTTTATTTCTTTATAAATTTCACTTTCGTCAACAATTTCTGGATCGTTTAACATCGTTGCCATTTGTTGATCAGCTGTTAATTCACCTTTTGCCATTTGTGCTTGTTTGTATTGTTTTGGTGGATTACCAATAGATTTTACGCAAGCAGGGTAAGTACCTTTTGGATTGTCGGGTAAAATTTTCATTAACTCAATACAAAACGCCCATTTTACGGCAGGGTCAAATACATACATAAAACGCTGACGCGGACTATCAATGTATTTAGCAATTTTTGTTTTTGACATTAGATTTTAGGAGAAACGCCTTTTCGGATTTCTTCTTCTTCTAATGGCAAATCTTCTTCACGCAATGTAATTTCTTGATCTTTTCTCCAATAATCGTCGCTAACAAAAAAAGCTGCCGCATGTTTTTTATCAAACTTATAAGCATCTTGTATAGCGTTATGAAAGTCCTCGAAGGTTTGTCCAGATAGGATTTCTATTTCTCGATAAATGTCTTCGTTATCTTCTATAAATAATTTAAATTTATATACTGCCATTTTATTTTTATTTAAAGTTTAGTGAGTTTTTGAATACGCACTATTTTTTAATTTGTTTTTGTTACGATAGCGTTATTACCATCAAAATTAAAATTCCAACCTTGTTCAAATATTTTCGGTAAGTAGCGTTTGTATAATTTTAAACGCGCATTGCCTTTAATTTTATTTATTTTAGTATCCTCTGGATTGGAGTGTTGCTCCTCATCATCTCTATCAATTGCATGAAATTCGTAGATGTTTACTTTAGTGTGTTGTTCCATAAAATCTTTAATGATTTTTACAATGGTATTCATCACTCTGTAAACCTCGCCTCTGTTAGTGGTAACATATTCTTCGCCTTCAAACTCTTCATTAATAACTCCAAATACAATAGTCGAGTGGAGGATGTTATCTTGTCTTCTTCCAAAACGAACTTCGTAACGCAAGCCTGAAGATGTATTAAAATAATACACACCAGCACTTTTAATGGGTGGAAATTCAATTGGGAATATAGAGCTTTCTGACATATAGGATTATGCTAAAACACTATTGTTTTGTTTTTTTAAATCGCTCAGCTAAAACTAAATCTTTTGTGCCACTTGAATAATCATAAAAGCCTTTTCCGCTTTTCACACCTAAATGTCCAGCAGTTACCATATTTACTAATAACGGACAAGGCGCATATTTTGGGTTGCCATATCCATCTTGCAATACTTTTAAAATATTTAAGCAAACGTCTAATCCAATAAAATCAGCTAACTGCAATGGACCCATTGGATGAGCCATTCCTAATTTCATTACCGTATCAATTTCTTCAACGCCAGCGGTACCTTCATGTAAAGTAATGATGGCTTCGTTAATCATTGGCATTAAAATTTTGTTTGCTACAAAGCCTGGGTAATCATTAACTTCCGTAGGAATTTTATTTAATTTTTTTGAAGTCTCCATAATTAAGTTACATACTTCGTTGCTAGTTGAATAGCCACGAATGACTTCAATTAATTTCATCACTGGAACTGGATTCATAAAATGCATTCCAATTACTTTGTCTGGACGCTTAGTAACAGCTGCTATTTGAGTAATTGAAATAGAAGAAGTATTACTAGCTAAGATTGTATTTGGAGGGCAAATTTCGTCTAATTGTTTAAAGATAGAAAGTTTAACATTTACGTTTTCACTAGCTGCTTCAACAACTAAATCGGCGTTTTTTGCACCCTCTTCTAATTTTGTGAAAGTGTTGATGTTAGCTAATGTCGCTGCTTTTTCGGCTTCGGTAACGGTTCCTTTAGTCACTTGTCTATCAATATTTTTAGCAATTGTTGCCAAAGCTTTTTGCAACGCAGGTTCGCTAATATCTACAAGGCTAACTGAATAGCCAAATTGAGCAAATACATGAGCAATACCATTTCCCATAGTACCACTTCCTATAACTGTAATATTTTTCATATTGTTTAGTTTTTGAATAGATGCGGAAGTAAGATTTTCCCTTTATTTCCGAGCCGTAAATCTAAAAACGGCAAGTCATAAATACAAATAGAGTTTTAAACCTTTTTTAAATGTTTATTTGATAACTTATTTTATTATTATTTTTAATTTAAACCTATATATTTGTGAAAATTATCCTGAATTTAGAACAATTAACTTATAAATAAACACTATGAATTTTCCATCAGAATTAAAGTACACTAAAGACCACGAATGGGTTCGTGTAGAAGGTAATGTTGCAACAATTGGTATTACTGATTTTGCACAAAAAGAATTAGGCGATATCGTTTATGTAGATGTGACTACAATAGGCGAAACAGTTGCTAGAGAAGAGATTTTTGGAACAGTGGAAGCTGTTAAAACAGTATCTGACTTATTTATGCCAATTTCTGGTAAAGTATTAGAAATGAATAAAGATATCGATTCAGCGCCAGAATCTGTTAATACAGATCCTTATGGAAAAGGTTGGATGATTAAAGCAAGTATTGATAATGCATCAGAATTAGCTGATTTGTTATCTGCAGATGCTTATAAAGCTTTAATTGGAGCTTAATATACAACTAAATTGCACTTTAAAACCTTCTGTTTATCAGGAGGTTTTTTGTTTATAATAATCTGTGTAAATCTGCGTTATCCTTGTCTGCCGACAGTTATCTGCAGTAAAACCTTATGGTAAAAATACTTCTGAAATATAGTTTCCTGGCAACCATCTCATGGACCATTATTATTTTTGTATTATGCTGCACGCCTGGTAAATATGTGCCAACAGCCCATTGGTTAGAATTATTGAGTTTTGATAAGTTTGTTCATGCCAGTATCTTTTTTATCTTAACCTGTTTATGGTTGGTTTATATGTTTAAGACAAATAAGTTATCTATGGTCACTATGATTTTTATCATTTTTGGTTGTGTTGCTTATGGTGGTTTATTGGAAATGATGCAAGCAACAGTTTTTAGTCAAAGAAGTGGTGATTGGCTTGATTTTATTGCTAATTCCTTTGGATGCTTAATGGGCTTGTGGTTTTTTAGAAAAAACAAATACCGATTAAATTCTGCTAATTAAATTTAGCATTCCCATTTCAATAAAATCAAACTTTCAAAACTTTTTAACTTTCAAAACTTTTAAGCCTTTATAATAGTAAATTCGTACTCTCAAAAATTAATAAAATCATGTCAACTACAACCGAACATATCAAATGCCTTATCATAGGCTCTGGTCCCGCAGGATATACTGCAGCTATATATGCATCTCGTGCTGATTTAAAGCCAGTATTATATACAGGTTTAACACCAGGCGGACAATTAACAGAAACAACTGAAGTAGATAATTTTCCTGGCTACCCGAAAGGAGTTACTGGACCTGAATTAATGGAAGATTTAAAAGCTCAAGCAGAGCGCTTTGGAACTCAAGTTCGTTTTGGATTAGCTACTAAAGCTGATTTAAATGCTTCTCCAAAACGTATTTGGATTGATGAAACTACTGAGATAACAGCTGATACAGTAATTATTTCAACAGGTGCATCTGCTAAATGGTTAGGTTTAGAAAATGAAACCCGTTTACGCATGAATGCTGGTGGAGTTTCGGCTTGCGCTGTTTGTGATGGCTTCTTTTATAAAGGTCAAGAAGTAGCGATTGTTGGAGCAGGTGATACAGCTGCGGAAGAAGCTACCTACTTATCCAAATTATGTAAAAAAGTGTACATGATTGTTCGTAAAGGTGAAATGAGAGCTAGTAAAGCGATGCAACATCGTGTAACTAATACCGAAAATATTGAAATGGTTTACAATAGCGAAACTCATGATATTTTGGGTAAAGAAATGGTTGAAGGAGTTGTTGTTAAGAATAACGTAACCAACGAATTACGTACTTTAAATGTTACTGGTTTTTTCGTAGCTATTGGTCACAAACCAAATACGGATATTTTTGCTGGACAAATTAATATGGACGAATTAGGATATATTGATGTAATAGCTGGCTCAACCAAAACCAACATCGAAGGTGTGTTTGCTGTTGGCGATTGTGCAGATAAAACATATCGCCAAGCAGTTACTGCTGCGAGAAGTGGATGTATGGGTGCTTTAGATGCAGAACGTTATTTAGCCGCTTCTGGAAAACATTAATAATTTAACGTTTATTTTACCAGATTTTTTACTATTTTGCACCAAAATTGCATTTAGACCAATTATGAATTTTTATAGATTAACATATTTTATTTTAGTATTAGTAGTATCAGATGTCGCTTTTTCCCAATCTTTTACCAGTCAAGTTGCTCAATTAAAACGTTATACCCCTGCAGAAATTATTGACCCTGATTATGGTATCATTAGATACAATAAATTAGTACCAATGATGGGAGGCGATTCTTTGAGATATACTAAAGATGGTTATAACGCTCAAAACTGGCAAGAGGATTTTTATGTAAGTGGTAAATTGTTACATAAAGGATTTTATGCTGATGGTTTTATCAAAGTATTTAAAAACTATTACGAAAATGGGCAAGTAGAACGTTCTTTTTCTAGTACTGATCTGAAGCATAGTAAACTTGAAATTTTTTATGATGATGGAAAATTAAAATCATCAATTAATTACTACGAAGGAAACCCTCAAAATCAATATGATTTTTTTAGAAATGGAACACCAGAGTACATAGAAGAAAATGATAAAAATATTGAATTTTTGTATAAACGTAATTCATTTTACGAGAATGGTTTACCTGCTTCTATGTTTGAATTAGTAGATAAAAAAACAAAGAAATACATCAAAAAAGAGTTTTACGAAAATGGTAGATTAAAAGAAGAAGGATCTATGATTTTCAGAAAAGATTTAGGAGATTATCAAAAAGATGGACCTTGGACTTATTATGATGAAAAAGGTAATACAACTAAAACGGAAACCTATCAAATGGGAGAGAAGCAATAGTTTAGTCTTAAAAATAAAAAAAGCGATCAGCCATTTGGCTGATCGCTTTTTTTGTGGGTTTTAATGTTTGTTTTTTTTACAATCTGGGAATATCACAATATCACATAAGTCGGGTAAGTCTTCTATATGACCTTCTTTATCTTCTGCTTTAATATTCATTAAACAAATTTTTGTAGCAAACTTTTTTTTCTTGGTTAAAAAGTCAATTGTCTTTTGTGGGAATACGTTTCCTTGAACAGAGGCTTGTCGAGCTACATTATCCTCTTTATAAAATATGGTAAATGATTTAATGGCTTGTTCGTGAGGATTGCCATATCTATCGAAAGCAATGACTTTATATTCTGTATCGTCAAAAGCCGCTTTAGCAAATAGTTTTTCTTTTTTACTTTAATTGTTTGCACTTCTTCCTTTTCTTGTGAAAATGAAATGCTTGATAAAGATAAAAAAGCCAGTAGTAATGATGTTTTCAATTATTGAGCGCTTAATTTTTGTTTGATTAATTCTTTTGCATCATTGATGGTAATCTCATTGGCTTTCTTGAATTTATTTAACATCTCTAAAGCTGTTTTCAAAGTAGACTCATCAATTTCTGCTTCCATTTCTTGTATAACGGTAAAGGCTTCAAAAGATACAAGAAAGTTTTCGTGACCAATTAATTCAACAAATACGAGGTAATCTTTACTGAAATCAAGGCCAGTTTCCCAGCAGGCAGCAATTAATAAAGCTTTTTGATCTAAGTTCTTAGTTTTAGCAATTGCATTTAAAATAAATGATTGCGCATTATTTTCTTTTAAAGCAATTAATGCTTCGTCTTTTTCTTCACGAGTAGATTTACTGCTGACTAAAGCAGTAACGTAATCGGCATTACTCGTGTCTTTTTTACTCATGCCCTCACTACCAATAATAATGGTGGCGTATTCTTTTTCATCAAATAATTTAGTAGGATCAATTTCTGGAACAATATCTCCTTTTAACTCCTCAGGTAATAAATCGTCTAGTTCGTTTTCTTCGTTATTTTTCATATCGCAAATTTACGGTTTTGATAGCTTACAAACTCATCATATCTTTTAATTTAACTGCTTGACGGCGAGAAATTTCTATTTCTTGCCCACCTTTTAATTTCACCATTAATCCTCCATTAAACCATGTTTCAATACTTTCTACCCAACTTAAATTAACAATGTGTTTACGACTTGCTCTAAAAAATGTTTTTTCATCTAATCGTTCCTCTAAACTATTTAAACTTCTTAAAATTAAAGGACGGAAATTATCAAAATACACACGCACATAGTTTCCTTCGCTTTCAAATAAACGAATGTTGCTTAAACGCACAAACCATGTTTTTTCGCCATCCTTAATAAATACTTGGTCATTTTCAGTTAATGGAGTTGTATTTTCTTTTTTCTCTGACGTTTCTTTAAGCGTTAACTTTTTAATAGTTTCAGCTAAACGCTCTGGCGAAACTGGTTTCAGTAAATAATCATAAGCATTTACTTCAAATGCTTTAATAGCGTATTCATCGTAAGCAGTCACAAAAACCACATCAGGTAGGGCAGATACTTCTTCAATTAACTCTAAGCCTGTTTTACCAGGCATTTGAATGTCTAAGAAAATAACATCAGGATTTAACTCTGCAATTTTTTCTTTAGCAGACTGCGCATTGTTACACTCTGCAATCACTTCAATTTCTTTATGAACTGCTAATAAATTTTTTAATTCCTGACGCGCTAAGCGTTCGTCATCAATAATAATTGCTTTCATATGTCGTTTTTTATTGTTTTTAGTTGTAATATGGTTTATTCAAGTTGTCTTCATTCATATTTCAATTTTGGAAACATGAATAATTCATTTTTAGGTTTAAGTTTTTATAGTTATTTCACTGATGACATTTTTTATCATCTAAATTTTTAAGATTAAAGCTTGCTTTTTTTCCAAACAATAATTCTAAACGATTTGTTGTATTAGCTACACCAAAGCCCGAATCTGTTTTAGTAATATCGCCTAGCTGACCTGTATTGATGATTTCTATTTTAAAACCTGAGTCTGTTTTTAAACTCACAATAGAAATATTTCCACCTTCTGGATATTTGCCAATACCATGTTTAATGCCATTTTCCACTAATGTTTGAATCATCATTGGAGGCACGTTTAAAGTTAAGGTTTGAGGATCAATATCAAAATTAAAATGTAATCGTTCTTCAAATCGGATATGCTCTAATTCTAAATAATCCTTAACAAGTGCAATTTCTTCTTCTAACGAGATGTATCTGTTTTTATGCATCATTAAAGTATTGCGCAAAATGTTAGATAGTTGAGTAATGGCAATTTTTGCTTTTTTAGGATCTTCATCAACTAACGCTCTGATGCTGTTCATGCTATTAAACATGAAGTGAGGATTTAATTGTGATTTTAATTTATTAAGTTCTACTTCTTTTGAGTTAGCTTCTAATCTTAGGTTTTGAATTTCTGTTTTTTTATAGTTATCAAAAAAGTGAAATCCGAAATAGATAACAGACCAAATAACAAATATCAATACCAAACTTAATATTTTTGAAGTGGCTGCTAGTAAGTCGATAGACTCAGAGTTACTGCTGAAGATATTGACGATACTAATATTGATAATAAAAAATAGGATCGACATCACTAAGGATGCAATTAGTATTAATGGGATTTGAATTAATAAACTAAAACGTAATACATTAAACTTTAATATTAGGTAACGATAAGCGTGTGTAATAGTAATACCCAGTGGCAACCAGATTAAAAATAATAAGATGTCTTTTAAATTGGTATTGTAACTTAGTTTAAAAAAAATCAAATTAATAGCAGCATATAAACTCCAGCCAATAAATTGACAATTCCAATATATGTTGTGTTTCTTACTCATTTTTTTAGATTAAAAAATATTAAGATCAAAGTATCAAGTGATGATAATCTTAGAACATAATACTTTCTAGTTTATTCCCAACCATGTTTTTCTAGCTATTACTTGTTGTTCGGTTGCTGATTCATTAATATCAATAACATCAGTTTCGGTTACTTTAACAGGTTTACTTTTGCCTTCAATTTTTAATGGTTTCCTTTTTTTATCTTTTCTTAAAACTTCAATTTCTAATTTGTCGCCTGTTTTAGCATTTTGCATGTAACCACCTAAAACATCTTTGATATTATCTAAAGTTAGTTTTCTGTTATTAAATGTTATGATTTCATCACCTTCTTTAAATTTTAATTTCTTTCCAAAAGCATCTAATTTATCAGTATTTACAACTACTAAATGATTGGTTTGAGGATTATATCCCACTGAAATACCTCCTAATGTAATTTGTTCGCTTTCAACTTTTTCAGCGTAATTTAAACCAACCATGGCAAACACATCTTTGTATGGTAAGGGTTTATTACCAGCTACATGATTATCTAAAAAGTAGCGTATTTCTTTATAAGTTAATTTTTCAATATCATTAAATAAATCTTTATCATTAAATGATTTTGTTTTGCCATATTGTTTTGCTAGATCTTTCATTAACTCTTGTGTTCCGTATTTTCCGTTACTATAATAACGCAATTGAATATCTAAACACATACCAATTAATGCACCTTTTTCATAAACGTTGTTGTACTGTTTTTTGTATTTATCAAGCGCATATTTACTCATAACGGTAAATGGAAGAGTGTCAATATAATTCTCGCGATTGTTTTGCATTTTATCTACCATAATTTCAAAAAAGGCATCATATTCAATTAAGCCCGTTTTTACCTGCATGTGATGTGCTGCATATTCTGTTAAGCCTTCGTATAACCAAAGGTGCTTACTCATTTTAGGATTATTAAAATCAAATTCCCCAATTTCTTTTGAGTGAATACTTAAAAGAGTAACAATATGAAAAAACTCATGAGCGGCAACATTTCTTACTTCTTGTGCAATGACTGAAGTATCAGCTTCTGGTAAAAAGTAAAAAGAAGAGTAGGAATGTTCTAGTGCACCTGATGCACCACTTAAAGATGCTTTATCCGTGAAGTAAAATAAGAAAGCATATTTATCAATTGGTAATTCGCCACCTAAATATTCAGCTTGAGCAAATAACAATTCTTTTAAATTACGAGCAATAAAATCAGATGTCAAAACTTTGTTGGGAGAATAAACAGAAATTAATATTTGCGATTTTCCAATATAGACAGTAGCAGTATCGGGCATGGTATACATGATGGGGGAATCAATTAAGGCATGGTAATTAAAAATAGATAATACATCTTTTGTTTCACCACTTTTTAAATCTGTCATGCTTGTAGAAGCGAAAAAACCTTTTGGCTTGGTAACTTCTAAAATAAAGTTGGTTTCAATGATATTTTTAAAATAACCAAAAAAGCAATGTGTGTTTAACGAAAAATTTTTGCCTTCTTCAATATTACTTCCTCCTGGTTCAAAAACAGTTTTATCTCTTTTTGTACTGTCTGCAAAAGATTTGTCATAGCTACTTATATCCCAAGTATCATCTACATCATATGTAATTTCTTTAATGGCATTTGCCGGCGAAAGTTTATAATAGTTTTTATCTAATTTTGTGATTGTTATTACTTTTCCATCTTTCCCTTCTGCTTTAAAATTAGAAACAAATTTTCCAAAATCATATACTTCATAAGTTCCCGGCACCATGGCTGGAAACATAAATACAGTTTCATTTTCTGAAATATCTGGTGGAATTAATTTTATACTTAATTTATCATCTTTAACCTTTGTTAAATCAACAAAATAATGATAATCTCCATCAGCAAAGGCTTGATTGATAGATAAGATTGTAGTAAGTATTAAAAAGGCTTTTTTCATATAAAGTTGATTATCGAATTAATAAATTCCAGTTTGAGAGTTTGTATTTTTTGAATAGAATGAAAAAACAAATAGAGGCCATCACTATCCACGTGATAAATTCTCCTCCCGGATTTTCGGATGATGTATAAAAAATGGCATCGGTTTGTAACACTGAATTTTTTGAACATACTAATAAACTCGACATTAAGTTATTTGCACAGTGTATTCCCATAGCTAGCTCAGCTCCTTCATCCAACAAGGTTAAAACTCCCAAAAAGGCACCAAAAAATATGTAGTAAGGCATCATAATTAACAAACCATGTGCCTTAGCTTCGGGGTTTGAAGCATGCATTAATCCAAATAAAACGGATGTGATAATTAATGGAAAAACACCATTTCTTAAAAAGCGTTCACTAAATTTTGCTAACGAAATATTTAATTCTGGAAAAAGATTATACTCTACAAATTTTACTTTTAAAAAGGAGAAGTGATAATATTTGATAGCTATTTTAAATTGAGAAAAAGCTTGCATTAAATACCCCCTAAAAATTAATTCTTCCGTAGCTGTTTGAATGGGAATAAAAATAATAGCCACAACTAATAAAATAACAAAATTGCCAGCATCAAAGCGTAGTTCTATTTCTTCTGGAGAAGTAAGATACGATACGATTGTTAGAGCTGAAATCAATGCAGCCCAAATCCCAAATGAAAAAAAGTATCTATTCCATCTAATTTTTTCAAATCCTGTAGTGATAGATGATAGAGGTTTTTTTTGAACAAACTTTAAAGCCAGCCATAAGAATAATAGTGTAAACACAAACATTCCCATCATTAAAGCTAAAAGCAAAGATTTGTTAATACCAATTTTTTCGGGATTGAATATGATATTAGGATTTTTAGTTATTTCAGACATGCTAAAACCATGATTCATTGGCAGCAGTTATTAAAGGGTACATCAAAATTAACTGAAAAGTTAAATAGCCGAAAAATGCCGCAGTTATTCCAAATAAATAATATCGAAATTCATTTTTACCAGTAACGTATCCTTTAATTAAAAAAAGGTTGTTAAAGGGAAAGGATTTTCGGGTTTATTAATGCTATTTTCTTGAAGTTCCATACTATACAAATTTATCATTTTTATGGTTTTATGGGCATTTAATACACCAATGGTTTATTAGTCAATTTATCGGTTTATTTTAAACTCAATTGATTTAGGTAATATGAGGAATATCAGAGAATAAGAACTAATTCACTTGCTTTAATATTTTATATTTGCATTATGATTTTATTACGATTTAGCATTATTGCCTTATTCTTTGCATTTTTATTCTCTTCATGTGGAAGTGAATTGCCAAATAACGAAAAAGCTTTAAAAGAACCTTCAACAATTGAAGATTTAGGAGAATTGTTATTTCATGATTCTATTTTATCAAGAGGAAATCAAGTTAGTTGCGCCTCTTGCCATAAACCAGAGCATGCTTTTGCAGATAATATACCTGTGAGTTTTGGTGTGGATAGTTTAAAAGGAGATAGAAATACGCCAAGTGCAATGAATCAATCGGCTCGTAATTTTCAGTTTTGGGACGGAAGAATGGAAACTTTGGAAGAGCAAGCGACAGGACCCATTGAAAATCCTGTAGAAATGGATATGCCTTTATCATTTGCCGTTGAAAAATTAAATAAACATTCTCAATACAGAAAATTTTTCATTAAAATTTTCGGACATCCAGCGGATAAAAATCGGTGACAGATGCCATTGCGGCTTTTGAAAGAACTTTAGAAACAAGATACTCCTTTTGATAATTACACTAGCGGAAAAGATACTATGCAATTTTCGGCTTCTGCAAAACGTGGACAACAAATTTTAATGTAAAAGGCAAATGTTTTGATTGCCATTTTGGACCAGATTTTACTAACGATTTTTTTAGAAATATTGGTTTATTCAATGGTAAAGATTTAAATGATAGCGGCCGTTTTGAAGTAACTCGCAATCTAGAAGATATTGGCAGATTCAAAACCCCTGGTTTAAGAAATATTGCCATGACAGCACCGTACATGCACAATGGTATGCATAAAACGTTAAGAGAAGTAATTGATTATTATAACGAGCCCGATAAGTTTATTAGTAACTCAGTAAACAGAGATACTTTATTAGCCAAGCCTTTGGGTTTAACTGAGCAAGAAAAGAAAGATTTAGAGGCATTTTTGTTATCGTTAACAGATGCTAGATTTGTGAAGAAGTGACATCGTCAATCTGAACTTGTTTCAGGGTGACGTAATAACGACAATCCTCAACACTCTTTCAGTCCCATTCATAATCTTGCATCTATCATCTACACGATGCCCAACTACCCAAACAATATGCTCTTTGTTTTCTAAAATCCAAGTAGCTTCCTTTTCAAACAAAGATAGTTTTTGATCTTTAAAAAAATCGCTCAGCTTCTTAAAACCATTTAATCCCAAGGGTTTAAACTTGTCGCCTTGTTTCCACTTGCGGAGAGTTAATGGAAATAAATTATCTGAGAAGGCAATCGTAATTTCATTTTTATCTTTAGAAAATTCTCTGTGAGAAGTTTCTTCAAAATTTAATTTAATTGGTAAATGAGCCGTGTCACAAATGGATTTAATAACGAATACTTTTTCAGAGGGTTCTTTTTCTATTGTCTGAACAATAATATATTTTCTATCCACTACTAATTGATGTGTGGAAGATGAGAATTGTTTTCCTATTATTTGTTTGTCAGTTATTAAAAGCTCTGTTAATTGCTGTATTTGGCTTGTTTTAAAGTTTTGAGGTATAGCCATTCAAATAATAAAGTTTCTTTTTGTGCTTCTTGCAACAATAAATTTATATCAATAAAGAGCTGATTGTTTTCTTCTTTACAAATGATTTTAAATTTTTGATTAGCAAATTCGGTAACAATATCTGCTGATTGTTTAAAGAATTGAATAGATGTTGCAAAGGTTTCTTCTAAAGCTGGATTCAGTTTTTTTAATTCAGGAATAATTTGGTGACGAATAAAATTACGTTTGTATTTTACCTCTTGGTTACTACTATCTTCTCTAAATAATAATTCATTTTTTTTTACATACTCTTTAATTTCCTCTTTAGTAGCAAATAATAGTGGTCTAATAATATCATGTTGTTTTTCTGGAATCCCTTGTAATCCTTTAATACCTGTGCCTCTTATTAAATTAACAAACACCGTTTCTACATTATCATTAGCGTGATGCGCTGTTAAAATATAATTAAAACCATGTTCTGCTTTCAATGTTTTAAACCAATTATAGCGCAACTCACGAGCAGCCATTTGAATAGATAGTTTATGCTCAGCAGCATAGGTTTTTGTGTCAAAATAAATGACATGAAAAGGTGCACTGATTGATTTTGCAAAGTTTTCACAAAAGGCTGTATCGTCTTTGGCTTCCTGACCTCTCAACTGAAAATTGCAATGTGCTAATTCGATATTATAACCTGCTTTGTTCAATAAATCAGCCAACACCACTGAATCTATTCCGCCGCTAAAAGCAACTAATAGTTTATCCGTTTTGCTAAAAAGCGTATTTTTATTGATATTTACTTCTAATCGTTTAAGCACATTTCAAATTTACATTTATTATGGCAAAAGTGAAACATAATCCTAATGCGGGAGCATTAATTGATGATGGCATATCAAAATTAGAACCCTTTGCTCAGGTTATTTGTAAGAGGTTGCGTCAATTGATTTTAAGCGCCGACCCAGAAATAATAGAAGATTGGAAATGGGGACCAAACTATTATTTAAACGGAATGGTTTGCGGTTATTGGGGATTTAAAAAGCATGTAAGTTTTGTGTTTTTTCAAGGTTCTTTATTGAAGGATAAGAAAAAGATTTTAATTGAAAACCCAGGAAACGTTCATAACCGCCACATTAAGTTTACAGATGTAAAACAAATTGACGATAAAGCAATTTTAGAATATTTATTTGAAGCGATTGATAACAATAGAAAAGGGTTGAAAATTATTGAAACTAAAGATAAAACCATTGTTACTCCAGTTGATGCTGAAAAAGCTTTTAAAAAAGCAAAAGTCTTAGCCTATTTTGATTCCTTAGCATTCTCTCATCGCAAGGAATATGTTCAATGGATTGAGTCTGCAAAAAAGAAGAAACCAGAACAAAACGCATTGAACAGGCTATTGAGAAATTACTTGATAAACAGAGCATACATGCTAAATATAAAAAGTAATTAACTTACCTATCTTTTCACAAAGAAAAGGATAAATTAGCTGTTCAAAATTGAAAAAAGAAATTTAAACATATATGAGTACTCAAAAAAACATAACCGTAGTTGAGCCGGATTAGTAGGTTCTTTAGTATCTATTTATTTAGCAAAACGCGGACATAAAGTGGATATTTATGAACGTCGCCAAGATATGCGTAAAGCGGATATTATAGCTGGCCGTTCTATTAACTTAGCACTAAGCGACCGTGGATGGAGAGGTTTAGAAGGTGTGGGCATTGCTGATGAAATTAAAAAAATTGCCATCCCAATGTATGGTCGCTCTATTCACATGAAAGATGGTTCATCAACCTATCAAGCTTACGGTAAAGACAATCAAGCTATTTATTCAGTATCACGTGGTGGTATCAATATGCGATTGATGGATTTAGCAGAACAACAACCAAATGTGACCTTACATTTTGAAGAGCGCTGTGATAAACTAGATAGAAAAAAGAATGAGTTATCGTTTTTCAATACATCTACCAACAAAAGTACTGATGTAAAAAGCGATATTATATTAGGTTCTGATGGCGCCTTTAGTGCAGTGCGTACCCAAATGCAATTTCAATCGGATCGTTTTGATTATCAACAATTTTATATTGATGCAGGTTACAAAGAATTAGTGATTCCTGCTGGACCCAATGGAGAACATTTAATAGAAAAAAATTGTCTTCATATTTGGCCTCGTGGTAGCTTTATGATGATTGCCTTACCAAATATGGACGGTAGCTTTACTTGTACCTTGTTTTTTCAAATGGAAGGAAAAGTATCCTTTGATACCATCAAAACAAAAGAGGAAGTGATGGCATTCTTCAAACAAGAGTTTCCTGATGCAGTGCCTTTAATGCCAACTTTAATAGAAGACTGGATGACAAATCCAACATCAAGTTTAGTAACGGTAAAATGTAAACCTTGGGTGTGGGACGAAAAAATTGCTTTAATTAGCGATGCCGCTCATGCAATTGTTCCTTTTTACGGACAAGGGATGAACTGTGGTTTTGAAGACTGTGTGGTGTTAAACGAATTAATGGATAAGCATGGTGATTTAAATGGCGCTTGCTTAAAAGAATACGAAACATTACGTAAACCTGATGGTGATGCGATTGCTGATTTAGCTATTGCAAACTTTGTGGAGATGCGTGATAAAACTGCTGATAAAACCTTCTTATTACAAAAGAAAATTGAAGCTCACTTTAGTTCAAAGCATCCAGAAAAATGGATCCCGTTATACAGTATGGTAACGTATAGTCCGCATATTAGATATAGCGAAGCTTTAGTGAACGGAAACAAACAACAAGCTATTATGGATAAAATTATGGCAATGCCAGACATTGAAGCGAAGTGGGATAGTGCAGAAGTAGAGCACGCGATTTTAAACTCTTTATAAAATGGACGAAAGACTAGTTGCCTTTGAACGATTGTTGAACATCATGGATGACCTAAGAGCGAAATGCCCTTGGGATCAAAAACAAACCATGGAAACCTTGCGTCATTTAACGATTGAGGAAACTTATGAATTAAGTGATGCTATTTTAAAAGGCGATAAAAACGAAATTAAAAAAGAGATTGGAGATATTTTATTGCATTTGGTTTTCTATTCTAAAATAGGAAGCGAAACCAATGACTTTAATATCACAGATGTGATTAATTCCTTATGCGACAAAATGATTTTTCGTCACCCACATATTTATGGTGATGTGAAAGTAGCGAATGCAGAAGAAGTAACCACTAACTGGGAAAAACTCAAACAAAAAGAAGGAAACAAAGGAGCTTTATCTGGAGTGCCAAACAGTATGCCTTCCTTATTAAAAGCATTGCGTATACAAGATAAAGCCAGAGCTATTGGTTTTGATTGGGAAGATCCAAATCAAGTGTGGGAAAAGGTGCAGGAAGAATTAGGGGAGTTGCAAGTAGAAGTGGCTTCCATGAATTCAGCTAAAGATGAAGAATCGAAAAGTAAAATTCATTATAAATTAGAATCAGAATTGGGAGATGTATTATTTGCATTGATTAATTACGCACGATTTTTAAATATCAATTCGGAAGACGCTTTAGAAAAAACAAATAAAAAATTCATGTCTCGTTTTAATTACATGGAACAAAAAATTTTAGCACAAGGCAAAGCATTAGCTGATTGCTCTTTAGCTGAAATGGATGTGTTTTGGAACGAAGCTAAAAAGTTAGAAATTTGAAATTAGATTTAAGATTAGTAAATAAATCATAAATCTTATGTCTTAAATCATAAATCATTACAGTGTCACTACTAAACAACATAGCCAACTATTTACTTTCTTCAAAAGAAAGTGCCAAAGGCAATAAACAATTTTTAAGTTGGAGTCAATTATCCAATGTATTAATTATTGCGTATGATAACCAATTGAGTAATGTGGTTGATTTTATTAATGCTTGTAAAAAAGATAATATCAAAGTACATGTGGCAGTTATATTTGATGGTAAGCCCGAACAAACACCTAAACCAAATTTTGAGCACACGATATTAGATAAAAAACAATTCAATTTTTTTGAATTACCAACAGATCAAGCCATTCAAACATTAAGTTTAAAGCCAATTGATGCTTTGATTAATTTGGGCGATGCTGAACAAATAAAAACGATGGCTTTAAGTAAATTAGTGCCAGCTAAATGTAAAATCAGTCATTTTCAAAACTCAATTTTTGACATTAGCATTGATGGTGATCAAACAAATAATCCATCAAAATTTTTAGAACAAGTAATTGTATATTTACACATGATTAAAACAACTAAATAATGGCTCAAGCAACAAATTTTACAGGAACTGGTGTGGCAATTGTAACACCATTTACAACAAAAGGAGAAGTGGATTTTCCTGCATTAACAAAATTAGTAGAACATATTATAAAGGGTAGAGTAGAGTACATCGTGGTTTTAGGAACTACAGGCGAAACTGCTACTTTATCTAAAGAAGAAAAAAAACAAGTGATTGCTTGTATTGTGAAGGCAACTAAAAAACGTATTCCTTTAGTATTAGGAGTAGGTGGTAATAATACATCCGAATTAGTTGAGCAATTAAAGAAAGAGGATTTATCTGCTTTTGATGCCATTCTTTCTGTTTCTCCCTATTACAATAAACCTTCTCAAGAAGGTATTTACCAGCATTATAAAGCTATTTCAAAAGCTAGTCCATTACCAATTATTTTATATAATGTACCAGGTCGTACGGCTTCAAACATTGCTTGGGACACTACCATTCGTTTAGCAAAAGAATTTAAAAACATCATTGCTATTAAAGAAGCTAGCGGAAACATTGAGCAATGCATGAAAATTATTAAATACCGTCCTGATAATTTCTTAATTATCAGTGGTGATGATAACTTGACATTACCTTTAATTGCAAGTGGTGCAGATGGCGTTATATCAGTGGTTGCAAATGCTTATCCAAAAGATTTTAGTGATATGGTACGTTTTGCTTTGTTCCATGATTTAAAAAATGCACAAAAATTACATTACAAATTAATGGAAATTACCGAGCAATTATTTGCTGATGGTAATCCAGGCGGCGTAAAAGTAGTGCTAGCTCAAAAGAAAGTTACAGGTTCTTCTGTTCGATTACCATTAGTGGAACCTAACGATGCCGTAAAAAGCTAAATTGAAAAAGATTGCTTATTAATAAATATTAAGGTGTCGCATTTTGCGACACCTTGAAAATTTAAAATATGGTTAAAAAAGTAACTAATAGTATAATTCCGAACGAAGTATTAATAAACAAAATATTTGTACTAAGAAATCAAAAAGTAATGCTAGATAGAGATTTAGCTGAACTTTATGGAGTAATTCCAAGGAGATTAAGAGAACAGGTAAAACGTAATATTAATAGCTTTCCAACTCATTTTATGTTTCAGCTTAATGAAAAGGAAGTTGAAATCATGGTGTCGCAAAATGCGATACCTTCTACAAAACATTTAGGTGGCTCGTTACCATATGTCTTTACGGAACATGGAGTGTTAATGTTAGCTAATGTCTTAAAAAGTGAGCAAGCAACATTGGTTAGTATTAAAATTATAGAGGTCTTTATTAAACTTAGGGAAATGTTGTTGGATAATACTGAATTACGTTTGGCTATAGAGAAACTTGAAAAGAAAACTGAAAATAACTCAAAAAACATAGAGATTGTATTTAGGTATTTTGATGAATTAATTGATAAAAAGCCAAAACCACGAAAACAAATAGGATATAAACTTCCAAAAAAGAAATAAAATCTATGTTAGAATTATTAAAACAACCTTGGCCTTGGTACGTTGCTGGTGTCCTTATTGGATTAACGGTCCCTGCGCTATTATTAATAGGAAATAAATCTTTTGGGATTTCCTCTTCCTTGCGTCACATTTGTGCAGCTTGCATTCCTGCCAATATTAAATTCTTTCAATACGATTGGAAAAAAGAATCGTGGAATTTATTTTTTGTGGGTGGCGTTGCTTTTGGAGGCGTGATTGCTTCATTTGTTTTAACCAATCCAAATCCAATTGTTATTGCCGAAAGCACCAAGGAGGCTTTAATGAATAATAACGTTAAAGATTTTGAACACTTATTACCAACTGATATTTTTAGTTGGAGCAGTTTGCTAACGCTTCGTGGTTTTATATTTATGGTGGTTGGTGGTTTTATGGTTGGCTTTGGAACGCGCTATGCAGGTGGTTGCACAAGCGGACATGCCATTATGGGTTTATCGAATTTACAATTACCATCCTTAATTGCAACCTGTTGTTTTATGATTGGTGGCTTTATTATGACCTGGTTAATCTTACCTTTTTTGTTAAATCTTTAATCAGAAAATCATGGCAGCAGAAAATTTAAAAAATGTAGAAAATGATGAGTTTGAATTAAAGGCAACTTGCATTAACAATTCAGATATTAAAAAACCTTGGACAGCAAACTTAGTGTATGCATTTATAGGAATGTTATTTGGAATTGTGTTTGTGAAAGCAGAAATTGTTAGCTGGTTTCGTATTCAAGAAATGTTTCGATTTGAATCGTTTCACATGTACGGCGTTATTGGAACAGCTGTTGTTGTTGGAATGATTTCGGTTTTCATCATAAAAAAATATAACATTAAAACCTTAGATGGTGAGCAAGTGATATTAACTCCTAAAACTAATAACAAAGGCGTTATTATTGGTGGTTTGATTTTTGGTTTAGGTTGGGCTATTACTGGAGCATGCCCCGGACCATTATTTGCGCAAATAGGAAGTGGTTATACGGTTATTATCGTTACCTTTTTAAGTGCAGTAGCAGGTACTTGGGTGTATGGCTACTTTCAGGATAAATTGCCGCACTAATATTTTTTAACTTATAACTCAACACTTATAACTCATACTATGGATTTATCAATATTAAAAACAATGTGTGCTATTCATTCGCCAAGCGGAAACGAAGTAGCCATGAAAGAATTTTTATTAGACTACATTAAAAAAGAATCTAAAAACTGGAAGCACAAACCAAAGGTGATTCACGGAAAAGGGTTTCAGGATAATATTATGTTGGTATTTGGAAAACCACGTACTGCTATTTTTGCACATACTGATAGTATTGGTTTTACGGTGCGTTACGGAAAACAATTAGTAAAGATTGGTGGACCACGTATTGAAAAGGGTTACGAATTAGTTGGTAGCGATAGTAAAGGAAAATGCGAAGCAACGTTGAACGTGGTAAAAGACACCATGGAATATAAAGCCAAACGTAATTTTGATACAGGTACTGAATTAGTATTTAAAGCAAACTGGAGAGAAGATAAAGAATTTGTACAGTGTTGTTACATGGATAACCGCCTTGGTTGTTATAATGCTTTAAAAGTAGCAGAAACTTTAAAAGATGGGGTTATTGTATTTAGTACTTGGGAAGAACATGGTGGAGGAAGTGTATCATACCTCCAAAAGTATTTAGTAGATAACTATAAAATTTCGCAAGCTTTAATTTCTGATATCTCTTGGATTTCGGATGGGGTGTTTCCAGCAAAAGGTCCTGTTATTAGTATGCGTGATAGTTTAATACCTCGTCGTAGTTATATTAATCGAATTATTGATATTGCTAAAAAACATAAAGTGGCTTATCAATTAGAAGTTGAAGGATCGGGTGGAAGTGATGCTAAAGAATTACAAATGGCTGAAAATGTTTGGGACTGGTGCTTTGTTGGAGCAGCCGAACA
>JADJFB010000036.1 GCA_016708845.1 Bacteroidota bacterium
AGCTGCAATAGGGCGTTAAACAAAATATAAAGACAATTAACTTTGAAACACATTAATGTAATATTCCTTTTATATCTTTTGACACAAAATCTGTGTGGACAGACGAATGGTTTTAATACACAACAAGCCGACACAACAATATACTTAACTGTGGACAAAGACCCAACTTTTCCAGGCGACACTCTTCTAAGTTTTTTGCATCGTAATATTATCTATCCTCCAATTGATAGATCTCAAACGACAGGAATGATTTATGTTGAGTTTGTTGTAGAAACTAATGGTCAAATTTCTAATGCAAAAATAACAAAAGGTTTACATCCAACTTATGATAATGAAGTCTTACGAGTTATAAATAGTATGCCGAACTGGACAACCGGTTACAAAAACGGCATAGCTGTTAGGACAAAAAGAATCATCCCAATTAGGATACATTTACAATAATTTACATGAATGATTTAACTCTTAGTGAAATAGAAACAAACTTACTTAAAGAAGTTGCTAAATTAAATACAATTGAAATTGTTTGGGATATCAATGCATTTTACATCAATTCAAATTCAAATACATATAAACTTGAGTGCTTGACTGAAAAACCAACTGGCTCACAATATAAATATGATGAAATCTTTTACTGTCGCTTTCATAAATTAAATGAGCGCTTAATTTTTACAGAAAATGACTCTGAATATTGGTATAAAATAATTTCAAATGACTGTAAAATTATTAGTATTAAATATATCAATATACTTGAATTATTCCCTGACAACAAAGTTGTACCAATAGAGTCAGCCGACCTAAATGCAATAGGTTTTAACAAATCGACAATTGGACTAATTATTGAGACAGATAAAGGTTTTTTACCAGCGTTTATTCTACCATCAAATCATGGCTTCACATGGCAGCCTAAAATGGAATTATATTCTAAAACTGAAATAGAAAAATTATTATCGGAAAATATAACACATTGTGAAACCATTACATGCCTATAGCTTTATGAATTACAGGTTTAAATGGAACAAGCATCGTGCGCCCTACTTCAGCTAACAGCACCTAAAACTTATGCGGGCGACATCAAAGCATTTGCAAATTCAGGGTCGCTCCGCGAAACTTATTTTCATTTTGCAAATGCCTAGAAACATAGTATCTTTATTTAAACGTTTCGGTAGACGAGTGTTCCAAAACCGCACAAGTCCTAGCTGCAAACCGTTACTACCAATAGCGGGGCGACTTCCTCCGAGACAAACATTCGGGCTGACAAAAAGATTTTTAGTATTTCGACATCCCGCAAGACACGCACATTGGAGTTCCTACATTTCGGTGGACAGCATCTCAGACTGGGGAAAATTTCATTGCCATTTCCACTTTTAATGGTTTATCTTTGGTTATTATGACCGACATAGAAACAGCTATTCAAGAATTTGGGTTGCCCGAAATCCCACCGTGTAAAAAATACATAAACGAACTGTTTACTCCCGAAATTCTCGCAATAACAAAATGTAAGGACGGTCATGCTCTTAATGCAAGTGAAATATCAGTCTTAAAAGAAGCGATAGAATATTATAAACAACTATTCCCCATTCTAAAACAAATTAATCTTACGACAATTGACCTTCAGCGAGCGCAAGTATTAATGAAATATCTCCATCACGTTTTTAATATACTTCTTATACAGCAAAAAGATCATCAATTTCACTTTCTTTACAGAGTAACTATCGTTAAAGATGAAGATCGCAAAGCAGGAAAAATTCGTGAACCAGATAAACTTTCATATCCCCCACTTATAATAATTCAGGACAAACAGTTTTTCAATAGGTGCAGTACAAGCAATTCAACATTGTTTTACGCTTCGTTTTATAAGAATGTGGCTTTGATGGAGATGAAACCTGAAAAAGGAAAGAAAATAATTATCAGTAAATGGCAAAATCCTTTTCCTGAAAAGAAATATACATTCTTTGAAATTCCGAATGCTGATGTTAATAATCTTAAAGTTATTGAAGCTAAAGAGTCTTACAAGAAACATTTAGAAGGCAAAGATCCTCTTTATCAAGAATTATTAAATCTAACTACCGCTTTCATTGCCTCAGAATTCACAAAAGAAATTTCGAATAAGAAGGAAAGAAATCCCAATCGGCTTGAATACATTTTTAGCGCTTTCATCAGTGACAGACTATTAAAACCACCACCTCAAAATAATGAAATAACGCCAAATGATCTTATCTTGTATCCAAGTGTTGAATGGAAACACAAGCAAGAAAATGTTGCCGTTGACACCAAAGTGCATAAACTTTTTAAATTGGTAAGGGCTGTTGAATATGAAGTAGTTGATACTTACTATGACAAAAATGAATTGGACTTGAAAGAAATGCCAGCCGATTTGAAAGAGATTCGTAAGTCGTGGGGAATAACGGACAACGACATCATATGGGATGATGATTGAATTTGAAAAACTTACAATAGGCGGACACCGACAATAAAACTGTGTGCCCGCTACTGTTAGTAACAGTACCTTTGCCTAATGCGGGCGGACAACAAAGCATTTGCAAAAGCGGTCGCTTCGCGGGGCCAATTATTTCCGCTTTGCAAATGGCAACAAACATAGTATCTTTGTCAGTAATATTTCGGTAAGAAAATGTTTCAAACCGCACTAGGCAAAGCTCCAAAACGTTAGCAGTAACCGTTAGACAACAACTAAATATGACATTCCCCTTTGTTGTAGAATTTGAACAAGACATAAAGACAACTGGAGACACTGCTTCAGTGTTAAATATATTTACCATTATTCAGACATATCTGAAATCAAAATCAGTAGACGATTTTTACAAAACGGAAAATACAATAAAATTCAAAAAGGTCTTTTCGGTGTGAATACAAATGTATTTGCCATCATTGACAAAGGAGAGTTTGAACTAGCTGAAAACAATGGGCATTATAAATTGAAATATCGTTTCTATTTCTTGCGACACTTTATTATTTCGACAATTATGTCAATCGTCTTTGGAGTAGTAAGTCAGCAAGTTGGATTTGCGGTAGTGGTTTTTTTTGGTTTTGTCATTATAAATTTTCTCATAAGCCTAGTAAGACAACAAGGTGTAATGAATGACCTAGTGTATAATATTGACGAAGCGTATAGAAACAGAAAAAACGGCAACTGCTAACAGCACGTTGGAAACAATGCGCGAATTCAACATATTTAAAAACAAAAAAGGCTGGAATGTTCTTCCAACCTCTTTTTTAAAATAGTATTCTTTTTTTAGTTTTTGTTTTTCACTGGTCTAAATGGATGTATCCAACTGATAAAAGGAGTGATTTTTCGTGTTTGAATCCACACTCTACCCTTACCTTTAAAGTTACACACTAAGCCTTCGCCCGAAAAGAATAAGGATTTGTATCCACCAATACGATTAATGGTGTAGGTTAAACCTTCTGTAAAGGCAACAATGTGCCCTGTATCTACTACATAATCTCCTTCTACATCAATGGGAATAATGCCGCCATAAGAGTTAAACCATAAATCGCCTTTGCCCGAGCATTTAATTAAAAAGAAACTTTCGCCTGAGAAAAATCCTTTAGTAAATCCTTGCCATTTAGTTTCTACCAACACCTCATCGCCCGAAGCAACAAAGGCCGTGTTTTGCAAATAAATAGTTTGATTATTTAAATACACATGTTCCATATCGCCTGGCGATGCTGGTGCAATTTGAATTTCGGCATTACCATTTTTTGCTGTAAACTCATTAATAAAAATAGATTCGCCAGATAAGAAACGTTTAAAACCTCCTTTAAATTTAGTTTTCATTTCTAAGTTAGTATCCATCGATGCCATAGCAGCTGCTTCTACTTTTAATTTTTTCCATTAGGAATTTTTACGGTTAAAAAACCATAATCGGGTTTGCAATCAAATTTAAAATCGAACCCTTCTGTTGTAGTTGTTGTTTCCATGATTATCTTGGTTTAAGTTTAGGTCCAAGTGCTGAACCAAATGATGATGAATTATGTGATTGCACCCAAACGATGCCCTTTCCTTTAAATTTGCAAACTAAGCCTTCGCCGCCAAGTATCGAACTCATCCAGCTTTTTCCTGCTTTAGTTAAGCTAAATGCTAAGGTTTCTTCAAAAGCCACAATGTGGCCAGTGTCCACAATATGTTCGCCATTAACTTGAATTTGATAAATCGCTCCAAATGAATTAAAAATAACCGTGCCTTGCCCAGATGCTTTTACCCAAAACAAACTTTCTTTAGATACTAAATTTTTAAAGCCTTGCCAGCTTGCATCTATACTAACGTTTTCGGTACATGCTACGAAAGAGCCTCCTTGAATAATTAAATTTTCTCCGTGCAATTCTTTCAGTTCCATATCGCCAATATGCGTAGTTCCTAACCATAATTTTCCACCCTCGGCTGGAGCCACATAATGGTTTAAAAAGAAATTCTCTCCCGACACCAATCTTTTTAATCCTTTCATGATTCCGCCCGACTTTCTTTGTTGCGTGCTAGTTGTCATTTGAATAGCAGTTGATTTTGCAATCATGGAACCGCCTTCTGCTGTTATTTTTTGTCCTGGCTTCAGGGTAATTTCTGCCGCTGTTGCTCCTGGTCGTAATTGAAATTTAACGTCCAGCTGACTTGTAGTTGATGTTTGAATCGTATTTTCCATAATTATAAATGTCTATTAACCCATGATGCTAAGCCCGATAGGTTTCTTGTTTGTAAATAAATTTTTCCGTTACCAGTAACCTTTGTTACAAAACCCTCGCCACTAGTAATACTACCAATGATGCCATTTGATAATTTTGGTTTTAATTGCATGTGTTTTTCGTAGCCAACCAAGTGACCCGAGTCAACAATGTATTCGCCTTTAATTTCTTTTTCTACAATACCGCCGTAAGCACCAAAAAAAACTTTGCCAGTTCCGCTCACAACTAATTTAAACAAGCCTTCGCCTCCAATTAAAGAACCAAAACCTGCCCAACGTAAGCCAAGCTTTACGCCTGGTTCACAAGCAACGTAAGCTCCTCCTTCTAAACAATACGATTCGTTGTTTAAGGTTTTGCATTCCATATCGCCCGGGGTTGCCTGAACTAAGGTTAGCTTTAATGGGGCGTTTGTATTATTTGTGAAGTGATTTACAAACATACTTTCACTACCCAAAAATTTCTTTAGTAGTCCTGAAAAAAATCCTCCACTAAACTTAGCGGTCATGTCTAACTCTGCCGACATGGTTGCCATCGCATCTGCTTCGGCAATAATTGTTTCGCCTGGCGCTAACTCTACATCGAGGTAAGCAAAGGCGGGTTTTGCTTCTATTTTTACGTTCATATTATTTATGGATGATTAGTTTATACTGATTGAAATCGTCTTTGATAGGTGCTATTTTTACTTTTTTATCTTTTAATATTTTTTTAAGATGCTCAATTCTATCTTCGGTAGCAGGATGTGTTGACATAAACGATAAATAGCCTTCTATTTTTTTATTAGAATATTCTTCTTGTAGTGTTTTAAAAAAAGAAATCAATCCTTCTGGATTAACACCCGCCGCAATTAAATAATCTAAGCCTGTTTCATCTGCTTCTGTTTCAAAATCTCTACTGTTAGATAATGAAGCTAAATCGCCACCCATATTAATAAGTGTTCCTGATAGGGCAGTAATATCACCAACTAAAGATGAAATAATCACATACAGTCCTAAATTATTAATCACACCACGTATATGATGACGGCGAGTAACGTGCGCTAGTTCGTGGCTTACAACACCTAGTACTTCTTCCCAAGATTTTGCGTTTTCAATTAATCCTGTTTGAATAACCACTTTACCGCCCGGCAATGCAAAGGCATTAATGGTTGGATCTTTAATAAAATAAAACTCGATTTTAGTGCCGTCTTTTTCTATTTGTTTAATGAGTGGAGAAGCCACTCTGATGAGTTCACTCTTTAAAGAATCGTTTTCTACAAAATCGTATTGCAAAGTCATGGTTTGAAATAATTTATCTCCCATTTTTTGCTCCCAGTCAATAGGTACTTTTTTAGCTAAGCCTTCCACCAAAACATCTTTCAAAAAAAACAAAGAAACAATGATGGAAATAAAAATGGCTACTATAATCCCAAGGCTAATAACGATTCCACGTCTTGCTTTTTTTACCACTTTTATTTGAGAGGCAAAATCAGCATGATCTTTAATAGCAGGTTCTTTCAATATTTTTTTATCGCTTGTGTAAAAAGAAAGGTTAGAGTTTCTTTTGTCGGCAAAAAACACTAACTCTTTGTTGTTTCCGCCAACTGTTATCTCTAAATTTGAAAAGGTGATTTCGTGCGACTTGTTTTCATTAGTAAATAAAATCGAAAATGATTTTACTTCAATACTGCCTGATTCGCGATTAAATCCTGCGTTTGAATCAATAAGTATGGCTTGATAAGTTGACATGGAGGCTCGTTTTTGCTAACCTAATATATAACTTTTATTGACAAGTACTATTAAAAAGAATTTAACAAAAGGTTAAACTTAGCCTTGTTTTTAAGTTGGCTATTGGACATTTGTTTTTACATTTAAAATATATTTTATATGTACTCAAATTTTAATAATTGTTTTTAGATGTCTTTGTTTTTAGATGATAATGAGTGCCCCGTAAATGCTGAAACCAGAGAGTGGTTAGAAAACTGCTTTATATGGTTTATTGATTCTTTTGGTAGAGAGAAAATAGAAAACGTGCATCTATTAACTCCTACCCCTGAGCATTTTCCTATAACATATGACGGGCAACTGCCATCTGTAATAAGTACCTTAAATATTGTTGCTAAACAAATGGAGGTCAATCCAGATGATATTGTGATTGACATTTATGAAGAAGGCCAAACAGAATTTGATGCTGGAGGTGTTTTTGGAAGCAGGTTGTTTTTGGAAAATGTAGAAACCGAAAATTATTCGGGAGGTCTATATTTTGGATTACAAGAAGATAATAAATACCATATTGCTCTTGAGAAAAGACAAGTAACTGATCCAGTTTCGATTGTGGCAACGCTAGCACACGAAATTGCTCATATAAAATTACTTGGAGAAAAAAGAATTGAAGAAAATAACGAGGACTTAACGGATTTAATCGTCATCATATTTGGGTTAGGTATTTTTAATGCCAATACTGCCTTTCAAACAAAAAAAGATTTTGATTCTTGGGGCTGGAGCAAATCGGGATACTTGTCTCAAATGGAATGGGGCTACGCACTCGCTTTATTTGCCTATATAAGAGGTGAAGAAAATCCTGAATGGGCAAATTTTTTAAACACAAATATCAAATCTGATTTTGAAAAAAGTATTGAGTTCATTCATTATAACCCTATAAAAATTCTTGAAAAAATAGTTCCAAATAACGAATTTGATTTACAAGATAAGGTATTCACCACTTTTGTTTACAACTGTAAGGAAGGCGAATTACGCATTGAACAAGAATATCAAAATCCTAATGTTGGAGAAATTGCCACTTTAAATAATCTCCCAGCACCAACTGGCGTTTACAAAATAGGATGGTTCAGTAAAATAACGATAGTTGACGGAAAGGTAAGTAAATAAGAAAATTTCTTTTGGAGAAATTTTTAATTTTCTCTAAAACCAACTTCCTTTTTTCTTCTTACCACCTAATCCTAAAACACCTAATAAACCTCGAGCAACTTCTTTCATCACTGTTCTACCAACCTGACGAACCATGGTGTTTTCAGAAATTTTTTCGATGGTAGATTTTTCTTCTTTAGCAGATTTTTTCTTGGTCTTGTTTTCAGGTGGTGAGTCTGTTGAAGCATCCTCTTCTTCAGCAGCTTTTAATTTTGCATTTAAAATCTCAAAGGCACTTTCTCTATCGATCACTTCGTTATATTTTGGTGCAATGCTACTAGCCGAAACAATTTGCTGAATTTCGTCAGAAGTCAATACACCTATTCTACTCATTGGCGCACGCAAATGTGTAGCGGCTAATGGTGTTGGAATACCTTTTTCGTTAAGTGCTGTTATTAAGGCTTGGCCAATTCCAATACTAGTAAGCAGTTCATCGGTTTTATAAAATTCGGAAATAGGATAATTCTCTGCTGTCTTTTTAATCGCTTTTCTATCTTTTTCGGTAAAGGCTCTTAGGGCGTGCTGCACTTTTAAACCTAGTTGAGATAATACAGCTTCAGGAATATCATAAGGGTTTTGTGTACAGAAATAAATGCCCACTCCTTTACTTCTAATTAGTTTAATGATCGATTCTATTTGATCTAATAAAGCATCTGAAGCTTCTTTAAAAATTAAATGTGCTTCGTCGATAAAAATACACAACTTAGGTTTTTCAACATCACCTGCTTCTGGAAACGTTTGATAAACCTCAGCCAATAAACACAACATAAACGTGGAGAATAATTTTGGTTTATCTTGAATGTCCACTAAACGAATAATAGAAGCGATACCTCTGCCGTATGCGTCTAATCGAACTAAATCAGTTACTTCAAACGAACGTTCTCCAAAAAACACATCCGCACCTTGCGATTCTAATTCGATGATGGCTCTTAATATTGTTCCAACCGATGCAGTCGAAACGTTACCATAATTTTTTTGAATGTCTTCTTTTCCTTCATTCGTTAAGTGATTTAATAAACTCTTAAAATCTTTTAAATCAACTAGTGGTAATTTTTTGTCGTCGGCATATTTAAAGATGATAGCCACTATACCACTTTGCGTGTCATTTAAATCTAATACTTTCGAAAACAATACTGGCCCAAACTCACTTACAGTAGCTCTTAATTTAGCCCCATTCTCTTTTGATAGCGTTAAAAACTCAACACTGCTAGCATTGGGTACAAATGGCATTCCAATTGCTGTGTGTCGTTCTTCAATTTTTGGATTTGAAACTCCTGCTTTTGCAATCCCACTTAAATCTCCCTTTAAATCCATCATCAACACGGGGATGCCTTTCGCACACATGTTTTCAGCAATAATTTGCAACGTTACGGTTTTACCAGTTCCTGTAGCTCCAGCAATTAATCCGTGACGGTTTAATGTTTTTAATGGCAATTTTATTTGTGCTTCTTTTTGAGGAACACCATCTAACAAGGCAGCGCCTAAAACAATAAAATCTCCTTTGGTAGTATAACCATCATTAATGCTTTGTATAAATTTTACTGAATCTGCCATGTTATAATTTTACGTAAAAATAAAAAAGCTCTGCAAATAATTCTGCAGAGCTTTTAAACAATTTAATTTTTATTATTTACGAAGTAAGGTAATGTGTCCTACTTTCTCGTAACTCTTTTTCTTTTCATCTTTAAACGTTATTTTATAAACGTATATATCTTGTTTTAATGTTTCACCTGAATTGTTTTTTGAACCATTCCAAAACTGATTTACATCCGTTGTTTTATAAATTTGCTCACCCCATCTGTCAAAAATCACCAAATTAAAAGTTGAGTAATCTACGCCTGTTGGAGGTAAGAATATTTGGAACACATTATTCAAGGCATCTGCTCCTGGTGTAAAAGCGTTTGGCACATATAATACTACATCTGGATTAACCACAATCACAACTGATGTATCATCCACACATCCTTCAGGAGTTGTAGCAACTAAGGTTACCACAAAGTTTCCTGAGTTTACAAATAAATAAGATTCGTTAACATTCGCGCTATTATACATTCCACCAATATCCCAAGCGTAAGTATTATCACCTAATACCGTTGATTGATTTGTGAATTCTACTTGTCCATCAACTACTGTTGTTTCAACTACCGAAGGGTCGAAAGAAGCAATTGGTAATGGATTAGAAGTTATTCCGCTTGTTGCAATGGTTGTGTCTTTACAGCCAATATTATCTGTGTAATATAACGTAGCTGTATAAGTTCCAGGTGTTGTGTAAATATGAGTCACTGTTAATCCAGTATCACTTACAGTACCATCACCAAAATCCCAAATTGCTGTTCCAGTAGGATAGGACGATGTTGCATAATCTATTGTTACTGGGTTACATCCCGAGATAACATTAGGGAATGCATTAGCTTCAGGTTTTGGATTTACCGTTATTGTAATGCTCTCCGCTGATCCACAATTTAATAAAGGAGAAGGATTAGTGCTATAGGTTACTACATGAACTCCTGCACCAGCAGTTGCTGGAACAAAGTTTGTTCCTGTAACGCCTGTACCTGTCCAAGTACCACCTGCAAATTGTGCAATGGTTTGTAAGTTAACACCTGCATCATAAATACAGTAAGGTCCAACAGTATTAGTAATTGTTGCTGGCACAAAATGAACAACGGTTACAGCTATAGTTTCTGTATTAACACACGGACCGTTAGTTAATGTATATAATAAAGTATTATTTCCAACGATACTAGACACTGGAGAAAAACTTCCTCCTGCCGAAACTATCGAGCCTGGTGTTACTGCCGACCATACACCTCCTGTAGGAGTTACTGTCATATTTTGTGCAGCATAATTATCGCAATAAGGTCCAGCTGCTGTAATGGTTGGTTGAGCTTGTGAATTTACTGTCACGTCGATCGTACTAGCTGAAGGGCAAAGTGATGCTGTTGGAGTTGAGTTTGTGCTGTATGTTAAAGTGTGTACAGCCGCTCCCGCTACAGCAGGGTCAAAGTTTGTACCTGTAACTCCATTACCCGACCAAACTCCTACTCCTAATGTTGATGTTGTTAAAGCAGTAGATAAGTTAACCACTGGATTTGTAATACACATAGTTGCAATAGAACCTGTAATCGTTGATGGTACAAATTGTTCTACAGAAATTGTTGTTGTATTAACTGCCGCACAAGTTGATGCACCTACAGAATACGTATACGTATTATTACCAACAACTGCTAACGATGGAGTAAATACACCTGTTGGAGTAATACCAGTTCCCGACCAAGTTCCACCTGTAGGAACAACCGTTAATGTTACTGTTGGTGCGTTAGTACATAATGGGTTTACAGCTGTAATAGTTGGTTGCGCTGCTGAATTTAATTGAACGGCAATTGTACCTGTTGCAGGACATAAAGATGTTGTAGGAACCGAATTTGTACTATACGTTAATGTATGAGTTCCAACTCCAGCCACTGTAGGACTAAATATAGTACCAGTAACTCCATTACCAGACCAAACTCCTGCGCCTAACGTAGAGGTGCTTAATGCTGCTGATAAATTCACGGTATTACTAGGTAAACAAATTGGATTTATTGTTCCTGTAATCGTTGCAGGCACAAATTGTTCAATTGCAATAGTTGTTGTTGCCGTTTGCGAACATCCAGCCCCACCATATAAATAGGTTACTGTATTTGTTCCAACAGTTGCTAACGATGGAGTAAATACTCCCACTGTAGAGGTTGCTGGAGTTAAGCTCCAAGTTCCACCTGCAGGTGTTGCAGATAAAGAAACAGATGTTGCATTAGTACATAACGCAGAAACAGGAGTGATTGTTGGAGCAACCGCACTCGTAACTGTTATTGTTGATGACTGTGCTTGCATACAGTTAGTTTGTCCGATAGGATTTACTTGCACTGTATATACAGTGCTTGCCGTTGGGCTAGCAACTGTAGTATAAGTATTAGTTGGATTTAATCCAATTGTTGGAGTCCAAGAATAAGTAAACGCTGCAGGATTAGAACCACCACAGTTTTGGAATCTAATATTTGGACGATCTAAACTTGTTGTAGCAAAACTTGTCGTTAAACACATTGGAGATGAATCACTATATGCATAAATACATTTTACGGTACCTGTTCCTGTTAAAGTATTAAAAGGATTAGATGTATAATTACTACTTGAAACATAATTATAACAAACATCTACTAATAAATTTGAAACGCCATCCCACTCATAGGCAGTTGTAAATGCATGCGTATTCCAACCTACAATTGGCGTGTAGTTTGTTGCATTATAAACTTGCACTAAACCTGTGTTATCAAATGTACTAGTAAGAACATTTAATGAAGTACATTTTAATGAAATGGTAACGCCTGGTAATGTTCCTATATAACCTGCAGGAATTGAATTGATATTAAACGCTAATGAAGAAATTTTTCCTGGTAAAATACCAGCTGCCAATAACTCAGCAGCAGTATACAATAATTGATGCCTTGCATTTTTATACCAGTTGCCGTAAATACTTGGCCAGCTATTACTTGGGTTAAGCCCTGCTCCAGTTCCAACAGTAATTAAATTAGGGGTTGTGCAACCTCCAGTAGTTGATAACCCACAAGCACTTGGAGTTGTATTTCCAAAGTTTACCGTTAAAGTTGTACTTCCTGCATTACAAATACTTGTATTTTGTGGCGTTAATGTATATGAATACACAAATGGACTTACCGTAAAAGTTGTATTATAAATACACTGTCCATCAAAAACAGTTGCACTATATGTACCAATAGATAAACCAACAACGCTATCTTTTACTAAAGTAGTATTATTTAATACAGAGTTATAACCCGCTGGACCAGTTACAGTATAACTATAAACTGGAGGAGCTCCTGTTTGTAAATTAATGACTGCGTAAGAGTTGTTATTACCTGGGCAAATACTTTTTATATTACTAGCATAGATACTTCCGCCAGGTGATTGTGTTAATGTATATTTAATTGAATCTTTACATCCACTAGCGGTATTAAATACTAAGAAATACTCAGCACCATTTACTGGAGAGTTAATGGTTAAAGAAGAACTCGTAGCACCAGCAATTAAAGCTAAAGGAGAAGCTGTGTACCATTTATAATTTGATCCACCAGCATTGGTTATCCAAGCCACTGATCCACAATATGGGGCTGGCAATGCATAAAAAGCTGGAGCTGTAATTCCTACCTGAACCGTAGTTGAGGCTAAACCACATAAAATAGCACTAACGTTCACCGTATAGATACCCGGTGCTAAACCTGTGGCCGTTTGTGCCGTGGAGACGGTTGCCCCTAAACTATTGACCCATTGATAATTGTATCCTGAACTACTTCCTGTAGCTGTAACGTTTGTTGTTCCACTATTTCCATTAAGACATGATGGTGTAGACCCAACTCCTGTAATACTTACACTTGAAATAGCAACTGTTGTTTGAAACGAACTCGCACAACCGTTTGGAGCTGTTACGTTACAAGTAAATACTTGACCAGCACTAACTGGTGTAATTGTAGCTGTTGGAGCATTTCCCCCATTAGGTACAGTAACAGGTCCACCTGGGCCAATCCATTGATATGTTGTGTAGCCACTTGGAGCTGTTAATACTGCTTGATTATCATTTGCACAAAAACTTGCCACTGCTCCACCTTGACTACATTCAGCATCTACATAAGCATAACCATAATGTCCTCCTTGAGAACATCCTCCTACGTAAAACTCTACATTTACAGAAGTAATTGCTGGGTAGTTAGAAAAGTCGAAAGCATAAGAAGTCCATTTTCTGTACATCACACTTCCCCATCCAACAACTGCATCTGTCCAAGTTGGATCATATAAAGGAGATGTTGGGTCAGTTAAGGCTGCATTACATGTTACAGTATATGTAGAACATCCTGGTACTAAGTTTCCGTTTTGATCAGTTACTCTAACCGAAAAATAAGGTTGCTCATAAGCAAGGTGTCCACCATTATCTAATACTAAAGCGTAAGAAATACTAAAGTTTTTATTATTAGGGTTTAACGCCATGTTGTACGTTAATTTACTTGCTCTATAGTTAGCACTAGCTCCATTTAATCGAACGGAAGCAGGTCCACCATTTGGATTTACTACTGGTATTTCAGAAACTGTTTGAGTACCAACAACTTTACAAGCAATTGAGTCCCAGCCTACACAATTAGGATACACACTATTTGTTGGAGGAGTCGTCATAATAGTATGATAGTTCAATGTATTTGCCAAAGGCGCATTATTTCCTGCTCCATTTAAAATACCTGCTGCTGTTTGCACATAAGTAGGAAACAATGCTGTAGTAGCACCTGTAGAAACTGTTCCGTAGCTTCCTGTCCAGTTAGCAAAGGTTCCTTGCTCGAAACCTGCATTTGGGCAATATGCATTTTGCGGAGAATTAGGAATAAATGGCTTTGCTAGAGGATTGTTTCCGCTATTACCATTTAAATAAATAGTTCCAGCATCATACACTCCAGAATTTTTGCCATGAGAAGCGGCGTGTCCTCCATTCTTATGAGATAAGTAATCGTTATGTAAAAATCTTACATAACCTTCTACATCAGATTTACTGATTCCTTTATCCTTAGCTTGTTTATAACCCGCTTTGATATCAAATCCATCTGCTAATTGTGCATAAGAAATAGAAGTAAGAAATACTAAAAAAGTACAGAATATACTTAATACTAAATATTGTTTTTTCATCGTTAACTAATTAATACCGTAAAGTTATGGTATAATCAGATGAAAAACGACTCATTTACTCATCAAAACTGTACTTCTACGAAGTTTTTTGCCTAAAACGGTTAAGAAATGATAGGTGGGGGCACCATTTCATAACCACATGACTTGCAGGTTTTTAAGTCTTTTGAATTATAAAATTTTTCAAAAACACCTTGAAATTGAGAGGCAATATCGTTTAAAACGAATTTTTCCTCATATAATTTAGTATTGCATTTTTCACAAAACCACATCAAACCATCCATTTCTCCCTCACGTCTTTTTCGTTCCATTACTAAACCAATGGTGTTTTTAAAACGAATTGGGTTGTGGGGAACTTTTGGCGGCAATAAAAATATATCCCCTTCTTTAATATCAACCTCAACGGCTTTGCCATCTTCTTGAATAGTAACTTTGATGTCGCCTTCAAGCTGATAAAAAAATTCTTCGCTTTCGTTGTAGTGATAGTCTTTACGAGAGTTTGGCCCGCCAACTACCATCACAATAAATTCAGCATCTTTATATACCACTTTATTATTTACGGGTGGTTTTAATAAATGACGATTGTCGTCAATCCATTTTTTAAAATTAAAAGGGCGCGTTACACTCATAGTTGAATTATTGAGTTATTGAATTACTGAGTTAAAACTGGCAAAGTTAGTTCCCTGGGAAATTAGCTTTACGTTTTTCTAAAAATGCAGAAACTCCTTCTTTAAAATCTCCGGTACCAAAACTTTTCCCAAACTCTTCAATCTCTACTTCATAACCGTTTTGTTTGTTATTATACCCAGCATTAATAACTTTAATCGCTGTTTTAACAGCAATTGGCGACTTAGTTGTGATTTTTGATGTAATCTCAAAACACTTATTTAGTAATTCTTCTTGTGTTGTTACGTAATTTACTAATCCCCATTTGTAAGCATCTTCTGCATTAATCATATCGGCTGTAACAATCATTTCGAAAGCTTTGCCTTTACCAACTAATTGCGCTAAACGTTGAGTTCCACCGTAACCAGGAATAACTCCTAAACTAACTTCTGGCAAGCCCATTTTGGCATTAGCGCTAGCCACTCTAATATGGCAAGCCATTGCTAATTCCAATCCTCCGCCTAAAGCAAAACCATTAACGGCAGCAATAACTGGTTTAGAATAATTTTCAATAAAATTAAATATTTTAAAGTGTCCTATAGAGCTTAATTGTTTTCCTTCTTCTACACTAAAATTTGCAAACTCTGCAATATCGGCACCCGCTACGAATGCTTTTTGACCTGAGCCAGTAATAATTAGAGCGCGAATGTCTTTATTGTTTTCAGCATCTACAAAAGTTTCGTGAAGCTCTTCAATGGTTTGTTTATTTAAAGCATTTAATTTATCTGGTCGGTTAATTGTAATAACTAACACTTCGTTTTTTACTTCGGTTGTAATATTTTCTAAAGCCATTTCTACAGTCATTTCTTTATATTTTTAGTAGTAACAAATATAATGTCATAAGTATTACTCTCATAAAAAGTTATTAACCCGTTTTAGTAATTTAACATTCTATCACTTTATATTTTTCATACTATTTACTTAGATAGTATCTTTGTTTTATGGTTATTTACGCAATACCTGGATTAGGTACTACTGAAAAATTATATAAAAACCTCCACATTAAAGGTGTTGAAATCATTGTGTTGAAATGGCCAATCCCAGAAAAGAATGATACGATGCAATCGTATGCGAAAAAGTTTTTGCCGCAAATAGATACAAGCCAACCTTTTTGTTTACTAGGCGTATCTTTTGGCGGTATGTTGTGTGCTGAACTTTCAACGATAATTTCCCCGAAAAAAATATTTCTAATTTCAAGTTCGAAACATAGAGGTGAGCTACCTTGGTTTATAAAGTTTTTTAAATATGTCCCTCTTCACAAAATGATTTCCGAAAAAACACATCGTAAAATGGCTTACGAGGGGCGTTGGTTTATTGGTTTTGGAAGCGCCTTAATTCCTGAATATTTAGGAATGATTAATAGCATGACCAAAAATTATTTTAAAAATTGCATAAACATTATTGTAAATTGGGATAAAAAAGAATTACCAAAAAACTATGTTCATATTCATGGTACTGGCGATAGATTGCTGTTACACAAATATGTAAAAGCAGATTATACCGTTAAGGATGGTTCTCATGCAATGGTCGTATTTAGGGCAGAGGAGATTAGTAAAATTATTGAAAAAGAGATTTCTTCTTTTCTTTTTCCTTGATGAAAAAGAAACATTGCAAAATTACCTCTTAGCAATAAACCAATTATTCAGTAAGTTTTCACGATTATATTTCATCGGAGCATTAGTTTCGAAATCAATTAATGAAGCTTTTGCTTCTTGCAAAATGGCTTGCCCTGCTGCTGTGTCCCACTCCATGGTTGGACCAAAGCGTGGATATTCATCGGCAATGCCTTCTGCTACCCAACACATTTTAATACTACTACCTGTTGTTACTATTTCTACTTCTTTATGCTGCCGTTTTAATGCTTCAATACGTTCATGTGTTTCGGTACTCATGTGCGATCGACTAGCCACTACTACATAATTAGTTCTGTTAGAAACAATCGGTAATTGTTGAGCCGCAATCAACAATGCTTCAAGACTTACATCTTCAATTGAATTTATCAAAGGAGTAAAATACTCTCTGTCAATTTTAAATGAGCCAATACCTTTTGCTGCAAAATAAATGTCTTTAAATACTGGCGAAAAAATAACACCTAAGGTTGGTGCATTGTCTTCTACTAAGGCAATGTTCACTGTAAACTCGCCATTACGTTTCACAAATTCTTTAGTGCCATCCAAGGGATCAACAATCCACAATTTTGACCAGGTTTTTCTTTTTTCAAAACTATCATGAACGCCTTCTTCACTCAACACAGGAATATCAAATTGCTTTAATTCTGAAATGATTTTGTCGCTTGCTTTTTTGTCGGCAAGCGTTAATGGCGATTTATCATCTTTATACTCTACATCAAATTTGGTATCGTAAACTTCCAAAATTTCTTTGCCTGCTAGCACAGCCGCAATAATTGTTTGATGAAGCAATTGATGGTAGTTCATGATAAATTAACTCAAAACGTTATATATAACTAAGGAAGAAAGATACGCTAATCCCGTCATAAATACTAATTGTATGGCAGGCCATTTCCAATGTTTAGTTTCTCTATAAGTAGTTGCTAGTGTGCTCATGCACTGCATAGCAAACACATAAAATATCATCAACGACCAACACACTGCGCTACTATAGGCTGGCAATTGTGTTTCAAAATTTTTCTCAGCAATTAATTTTTCACGCAATGTTTCTGTGTTTTCAGAATCTCCACTACTATAAATCGTAGCCATCGTTCCTACAAAAACTTCACGCGCTGCAAAAGAAGTGATTAAGGCAATTCCAATCTTCCAATCAAAGCCTAGTGGTTTAATCACAGGCTCCATTTTCTTTCCTAAAATTCCCGCATAAGATGCTTCCAGTTTTTGAGCGTTCAAATCGGCTTCTTGCAAATTAGTGGCGACAGCATTACTTTCTAATTTCTCAAAAGCATCACCTGGCGCATGACTCGTTAAAAACCATAGCACAATAGAGATTGCTAAAATAATTTTACCTGCATCAAATAAAAATACTTTTACCTTATCAAAAACCAACATTGCCACTGTTTGCCATTGTGGTTTACGATACACTGGCAGCTCCATAATGAAGTAGCTTTTTTCGGTTGTTTTTAAAACGTGTTTTAAAATTAAAGCGGCTAAAAGCGCTGCACCAAAACCCAATAGATACATTCCCATTAACACCAATCCTTGATAATTTAAAATGCCTATCGATTTATCTTTGGCAAACATCATACTGATGAGTAATGTGTATACAGGCAAACGAGCCGAACAACTAATTAAAGGAGTTACTAAAATGGTAATCATTCTATCCTTCCAATTAGTAATAGTTCGCGTACTCATGATAGATGGAACGGCACACGCTACGCTACTAATCATGGGAATAACTGATTTGCCATTTAAGCCAAATTTGCGCATCACTTTATCTAAAATAAAACTGGCGCGTGCCATGTAACCTGTATCTTCTAAAATAGCAATAAAGAAAAACAATAATGCAATTTGTGGAACAAACACAACAATGCCACTAATTCCAGCTAAAACTCCGTTAACTAATAAATCGCTTAGTTGTCCTTTAGGCAAAGATACAGCAACTGTGTTCATTAAGTAAGCGAAGCCTTCTTCTATCCATGTCATAGGATACTCTGCCACATAAAAAATAAACTGAAAAATTACAAAGAGTACTAAAAAGAAAAAAGCGAATCCAAAAACTTTATGAGTAAAAAATGTATCGAGTTTCTGCGTTAAATTTTTATTTAGTTTTTCTGGTTGTTTAATGCACTTAGCAACCATGTAATTTATTTTAGAAAAACGATGAAGATTATCATTTAATTCGAATTCCTTTATTGCATTGGGCTGCTCTTTTTTTGTGTCTAATGCTAATTGAATGAGTGTTTGGTAAGAATCAATCTCTGGAAATAATTGTTTTTGTTTTTCGAAATTATAAAAAACAGTGTCAGATATTTTTGCTCTTGTAATCGCTTCTTTTAATTCTTGAATTCCTTCCTTGCTTCTTGAATTGATAGGAATTACAGGAATATCGATCAATTTCTCTAACTCCTCATAATAAATAACCGTGTTGTTTTTTGCAGCCTCATCAATCATATTTAAAGCCAACACGCAAGGCATTTTTAAATCGATAAGTTGAGTGGCTAATAATAAATGGCGTTTTAAATTAGACGCATCTGCTACAATAACTACAACATCTATTTTTTCATCAACACTAAGTAAAGCTCTGCAAGCAACTTCTTCATCTAATGATTTTGGATATAAACTATATGTTCCTGGTAAATCTGTAACTTTAAATTCTTGATTCTTATTTTTATAAGAACCATAATGTTTATCCACCGTAACACCAGCATAATTGCCTGTTTTTTGATGCAAGCCGGTCATCGAATTAAATAGTGTTGATTTTCCACTATTTGGATTCCCAACTAAAGCTACAGAAATATGAGACAAATTAGATGGCACAGGACTCAACAGTGTTTTCAGGGTTTAATTTTACAACAATGGTTGCCGCTTCTTGCTTTCTTAAACTTAATACATAACCCGAAACTTCAATAGCAATAGGGTCTCCAAAAGGAGCAATATTACATAGCTTAATTTTTTCACCAGGCAAACAGCCCATTTCAATAAATTTTAACGACAAAAAATCATCGGTAAATTCTTTTATGGTGGCTGACTGGCCTAAGGTTAAAGTATCTAATGTTTGCATAAGTAAAGCCTATAAAAATACGTTTTTATAGGCTTTTTCTGCATACCTTAAATGTGGTATATAATTATGTTTTGAGGAAATTATATAATCAAGGATTTCCTATATAACACCAATCGCATGTAAATAAATGAGCGAAAAACTTCCGATAAAAAGAACCATGATGGTATTGGCAATTTTTAATTGTTTTAATTCTGACAGGTAATCTCCAATAAATATACTTAAAGGAATAATGCAAGGCAGCAAAATCATGTCGGACACTTGCTCAAAAAACACCATTAATAAACAAAACAACAGCATCCATAATAACACGTATTTTGTTTTTTGTGTTTTTACCTTTCCACCAAAGCCCTTAGAAAAATAGTGAAACAGTGCAAATACTAACGTTAAACCCGACATTAAAATAAATGCTAAATAATATTCCGAAATAATTAGTTTTTGTAAACTAGAAGTTGCTTCCTTAATCATTTCAAATACTACAAAAGCATCATTAGTGGTTAAATAACAAATGCTTACATATATATATAATGGAGTAACAAGACCAATAAACATAATACTCCACTCTCTCCAATTAAATGGGCGAAGTATAAATAAGGCAATAAACATTAATGGAAATGCAGAGATATAGTGTATACAGAAAAAAGACGCTAATCCCATAAAAATGCCCGATTTAAAAACGTCCATTAAGGCATAATCCTTTCGGTAACTGTTGATTAAGAAATATAGCGTAGGTATAACAAATAAATTGGCCACTAAAATTGGTTCAACCGCACTTTTAGTTGTAGCAGAAAAGGAAAATAAAATGTAGAAAAAGGCAGGTAAATAATTGGTTTTTGAGGTGATTTCTTGCTCAATAACCAAAAAATTAACAAACAGAGCTCCTAATAATACTACTATTAGGGTAATAATTTGGTTCATGATAAATGAAAAACCTGCTCTAAAAAAGAAAGAATACAATATATGCTCTTTATAATTAATCTGCTCGGTACTAATGTGTATATAGCTAAAAGTGCCTAACCAAGCGCCAATACAAAGCAACAGCAGTATAATTATAGCCGCTTGAACATTACTTTTTAAAGGTCCAACAATCATTTTTTGTAGAAAATCGTTTTTTTTAAGAAAAAATTCTATTTTTGTGCTGTAAACTTACTAAAATTAGATTAATATGGCTTCTTTAATGATTACTTTAATGGTTACAATGACTGATGTTTTTTATGGTATTGGCGATTTTTCTCAAATGATTTTTAGAGGAATGAAAGCATTAGGACATGGACCAAACATTATTTTATGGTCTATAATCGCATTTTTATTAGCTTACCAAGTACGTCAAATGATGAAACAAAACAAAGAAGCTGACAAAAACGGCACTTTAAGATAATAAATAGATTTCTTTAATTTATTAAAACCCTGATTTTTCAATCAGGGTTTTTTTATTATATTTACTATAATGAATAAACTTTATCTTATAGTTATTCTTATCGCTTTTGGCTTTTGTGGTTTTTCACAAAGGGTAAAAACACCTCCCGTTCATGCGCAATCACACATTCAGTTTACTGAAAACAAAAATCAATGGAATTCTAACATTACCCACCGAGCTCAATTAGATGGTGGTGCCTTATTTATTGAAAAAAGTGGAAAGCTGACCTATCACTTATATGATAAAGATAATTACAGAGCAAGGCATTTGGGTAAAATTATATCGCCAAATCTAAAGTTTCATGCTTATACCATTGATTTTATAGGCTCTAATATTAGCCCAACGGTTGTATCAAAAGATATGACGGAGGATTATGCCAATTTCTTTATTGGAAAACAATCTTCTTCTTGGGCAACAAATGTTCGTCAGTACAAAACCATTTCGGTTAATAATTTATACCACAACATTGATGCGATTTACTCGGGCGGCAGTCAATCTATTAAATATAATTTTATTGTAAAACCTACTGGTAATCCAAGTGATATAAAAATTCATTACTCGGGTATTAATAGTATTAAACTAAAAAACAACGAGTTGTATGTGAGTACTTCTGTTAGCGAATCTATAGAACAAAAGCCTTATGTGTTTCAAGTTATTAATGGAGATACGATAGAAATTCCCAGCAAGTTTGTTTTAAAAGACAATACGGTTTCCTTTAAATTATTAAAAGATTACGATCATAGTCAGGAATTAATTATAGATCCATTATTAGTATTTGCGGCTCAAAGTGGCTCTACAGCTGATAACTTTGGGATGACTGCCACTTACGATTCACGCGGAAGTTTATACACTGGAGGAACTGCTTTTAATATTGGTTATCCAACAACCTTAGGAGCTTATGATGTAACCTACAACGGAAGCGCCTCTAACGGTTTTACGGATGTGGTGATTACAAAGTACGATTCTGCCGGTGCATTTTTAAAATACTCTACCTACATAGGAGGAGCAACCGCTAGCGAAATAGTAACCAGTTTAATTGTAGATAAAAACGACAACTTGTGCTTATATGGTGCCACCAGCGCTACTGATTTCCCAACAACGGTTGGCTGTTACGACAACACCTTTAATGGTGGAACCGCTATTAATTTTGTGTTTAATGGCACTAACTTTACTAATGGAACCGATATTTATGTAGCAAAATTTAATAGCACAGGCAACACACTCTTGGCTTCCACATATATTGGTGGTAGCGAAAACGACGGGGTAAATTATAATAATGTAATTGCAACTTACAATACGCCTTACGGACCAATTACTGAATACCCGCCAGATTCATTACAATATAATTACGGAGATCAGTTTAGAGGTGAAATTCAGATTGATACTTTAGACAATATTTATGTTTACAGTAGTACAAAATCTTCTGATTTTCCTACCCTAAATGCTATTGATAATGCATTAGGTGGGCGACAAGATGCAGTGTTGGTAAAATTTAATCCAACGCTTAGCGGACTGGTGTTTAGTACTTTTATTGGAGGAAGTGATAACGATGCTGGTTATGCATTGGCGTTAGACGATACTTTAAATATCTATTTAACAGGCGGCACGCGTAGTTCCGACTTTCCTATAACCACAGGAAGTTATAAAACAACGTACGGCGGAGGAAAATGTGACGGTTATATTTGCAAAATAAAACAGAATGGTTCTGCTATTATGCACGCCACATATATTGGAACAACAGATTATGATCAAAGCTATTTTGTGCAATTAGATACGCAACAAGATGTTTATATATATGGTCAATCTTTGGGTAACATGCCTATTACAACAGGAGTTTACTCAAACGCTAATAGCAAACAATATATTCAAAAATTAACCCCTCAATTAAATACCTTATTAGCTTCCACTGTTTTTGGAAACAGCAATGGTACGCTTAATATTTCTCCTTCGGCATTTTCAGTTGACTGTGCAGGTAATATCTATCTATCAGGTTGGGGAGGCAATATTATTTTGGAAACGTTACTAATAATATGCCACTCACTGCTAATGCAATTCAAACAACCACAGACGGCTTTAATTTTTATTTAATGGTGTTGGGTCCAAACATGAATAGTATATTGTTTGGAAGTTACTTTGGCGGTGCCCTTAGCAGAGAGCATGTAGATGGCGGAACTAGTAGATTTGATAAACGAGGAATTATTTATCAATCGGTATGTGCTGGCTGTAACGGTAATGATGATTTTCCTGTTTCACCCGGCGCTTGGCCAAGCTCTAGTTTTGGTTCAAATACTAATCAATCTTCTAATTGCAATAATGGTGTTTTTAAAATTGATTTTCAGTTAAACTCTGCTATTGCAAGTATTTCTACAAATACTATTTCGGGATGTGTTCCTTTAACCGTAAACTTTACAAATAATAGTACGCCTGGGCATGCTTATTTATGGGACTTTGGCGCTAACGATACTACATCAACCATTTTTAATCCTATTAAAACATTTACAGCGGTTGGAACATATACCGCCAACCTATATGTAAAAACGTCTATTTGTAATAACCTATACGATACGGCTAGTGTTGTTATTAATGTGTATCCCGCACCTGCTTCTGTTTTTAGTATTACATCTTCTCCTTGTAGTAATACGGTTTCTACAACTAATAATAGTTCTGGCGCAGGCGTATATACTTGGAATTGGGGAGACAACAGTCCAACCTCATCATTAGTATCGCCTTCACATACTTATACTGCTAATGGTTCTTACACCATTGCATTAACTGTAACATCAGTCAACGGTTGTGTTTCTAAAACTACTACTACATTAAGTGTTTATAATTTTACTAATTCAGTTACTTCAGCAACCATTTGTGGAGGATTAAACGCTTCTCTTTTAGCACAGGGAGGAACTAGCTACACATGGCAACCCTCTTCAACGGTAAGTAACAGCTTAATTCCAAACCCAACAGTTAATCCAACTATAACTACCGTTTACACAGTACAAATAAATAATACCTCTCCAGGATATTTATGTTCAACTACTTTAACAACACAGGTGTTAGTAAGTCCTAAACCTGTTGCTGATTTTACGGTCACAACAGATTCCTGCTCGAACATAATTAATTTTACCAATCAAACTTTACCGTCTACAAGTTCATCCGAATGGGCATATTCAACGCCTTCTGTTTCATCAACCACCTTTTCAGCAATTCAGAATCCAATATATTCCTTTACCACCGCGGGAACCTATTCTATACAATTAATTACGGTGACGCCTGCAGGTTGCAGAGATACTGTTATTAAATCTGTTTTTGTACCTGTAAATACAATTTCGATTTCTACGCCGCAATCTAAATGTTACAATGAAACGTTTTCACTATCGGCCAATGGCGGTCAAGCGTATAGTTGGCAGCCACTAACAGGATTAACAAACCCAACCTCAAGTATTACTGCTGCCTCTGTATCCACTACTACTATATATACGGTAAACATTACACAAAATAATTTATACGGAAATACATGCGTAAGAACATTAACTACCTCAATAACTATACTCCCTAAAATTATTTCAGCTTTCAATTATACCGTTGCTGCTTGTGGAAACAATGTGCAGTTTTTTGACTCTTCTTACGTTAGTCCTGTTAACTGGTTTTGGACTTTTGATGCTGGCACCACTATAAACGGAACATCAAGTCCATCTTATTTTTTTTACTACCATTGGCACCCATACTGTATCTTTAATTGCTACAAACTCTGATGGATGTAAAGATACTAGCGAACAAATTATAAATCTGAGGGGCTTTAATTTATCTGTGAACTCACCTGTTTTAGGGTGTGGTCAAGATACCACTCAGTTAATAGCAACAGGAGGAGACTACTATTTATGGCAACCACCTCAGCATTTATCAAATCCAAATATATCTAATCCTTTAGCTTTTCCACCTACAACAACTATTTATACGGTTACTATTGGAAACATTAGCGGCACTGATACTTGTAAAAACAATTTAACAACAACAATTAACGTAGTGCCGTTTTCATATAATAGCAATTCTATATCCGTTACATCAAACACTATCACACTTGGGCAATCAATTACAATTACATTAAATAATTTTTCATATAATGGAAATGTCTCCATTTATCCTGTTATTCCAATGCCTTTTATAAATAATAATGAGTTTTTAATTACTCCAACAAAATCAGGAGAGTACACGATTTATTTTACCGATCAAAATGGTTGCACACATGCTTTAAAAACTATTTATGTTGTAATTATTACGAACGAGTGTAATGAAGGCGTTGTGTATTTACCAACAGGATTTACACCAAATAATGATGGAGCAAATGATATTCTTTATATCAGAAGTAATTTTGTAACAGAAGTGTATTTAACTATTTATGATAGATGGGGCGAAAAATTATTTGAAACTAACGATATCAAAAAAGGTTGGGACGGCACATACAAAGGTAAATTATTAGACCAAGGCGTGTATGGTTATTATATGACATTTAAATGCAATAATGGTGAAGAATCGTTTAAAAAAGGTAACATCACATTAATGAGATAATGAGATTTAAATTATTACATATTTGTTTTTTAAGAGTGTGTGCTTTCACATTCTTAATTCTTAATTCTGCATTCTTAATTTCTCAAGATATTCATTTTTCTAATTGGCAAATGTCGCCACTGAATTTAAATCCAGCCAATGCTGGCATGTTTGAAGGCGATGGACGTTTAATTTTTAATTACCGCAACCAATGGAAACAAGTGCCTGTAACCTATAACACCTTTAGCTTTGCCGCTGATATGAATTTAAATAAGTCATTAATAAAAGGTACTAAAGAAGCGATGGGATTTATTTTTAACACAGATATTTCAGGAGACGGAAGTTACACCATCACCGATATTAAAATTCCTATCAATCATAAATTCTCTTTTAAAAAAGATTCGAACTTAACCGTTGCTCTAGGTTTATTAGCAGGTATTACCAATCTTAACATTACATCTTCTCGTTTATCTTATGATAGGCAATGGGATGGCGACGCCTATAATCAAGCATTATCAAATGGAGAAAATTTTAACAAGCAAAGTAAATTATTTGCTGATGTTTCTTTAGGAGCGGTAATTCAAAAAAAATTCAATCAAAAATTCAAAGCAACCATCGGTTATGCAGCAAGCCACTTAAACCGACCAAACATCTCTTTTAATAATACGCCGGGAGCTGTTTTGAGAATTAAACACACGGAATCCTTGCAATTAAAATATAGTTTCAATCAAGTCTCTGCTTTTATGTTTGAATACTATGGAAATCAACAACAAAAGTTTAGAGAAAATTTAATGGGCTTCTCCTATTACCACACGATTGAACCAAGAACAAATACAGTTTTCAACTTTGGAATCCTTACTCGTTTAAAAGATGCATTGATTACAACTGTTGGTTTAGAACATAATAACATGCGTTTACAAGTGTCATACGATTATAATTATTCTCAATTTAAACGTGCAACAAATGGAAGAGGTGGTTTTGAGATTTCATTAATTTACATTTGGGCTACTAAAAAAGTATTTGTCCCTAAAACACGAGTTTGCCCTATTTATATGTAATCAAAAATTAGACTGTAATTTTTGATTGTCCCATTTTTTGTTTAGTTTAGTATATCTTAATTGGTTTAAGAAATATGAATAAATTGATACATCGATTTTTATTTGCTTTGCTTACCGTGTTTTGTTTTTTTCAAGCACAAGCAACTCATATTGTTGGGGGCGAATTAAACTATAAAAATTTAGGCTCCAATAACTACGAAATCCGCTTAACTGTATATCGTGATTGTTATGTAGGGATTCCACTTTTTGATAACCCTGCAGCCGTTGGAATTTTTGATAGTAATAATAATTTACTACAAACTTTAAATATGACCTTTAGAGGATTAGACACCTTGCCTCCAACAATTAATGATCCATGTACTATTCCCCCTTTAGATTTTTGTTATGAAGTAACCACTTACATTGACACTATTAATTTACCCCCACTGGCCGGTGGGTATCAAATCTCGTATCAGCGTTGTTGTCGAAACCAAAACATTTTAAATATTGTAAACCCCGAATGTGTTGGTGCAACCTATTACGCAACTATTCCTGGACCAGAAGTCGTAACCGTAAATAGTAATCCTGTGATTAAGTTTTGGCCACCGCCATTTATTTGTGTTGATAAGCCTTGGGTGTTTGATGACTCTGCCATTGATTATGATGGAGATTCTTTAGTTTATGAACTGTTTATGCCTTATGAAGGACTAACGGCCTCCTGCCCTATGATTGGACCATTTACGCCCGCGTCTACTGCATGCCCAAATACAGTTCCTGTATGTCCAACCGTTCCTGTAAATCCACCTTTCACAACCATTACTTGGCTAGCTCCTTATAATACCTCTAATATGTTAGGTGGCGTACCAATGCAAATTAATTCATCCACAGGTTTAGTAACTGCTACTCCAAATTTACAGGGCTATTTTGTAATAGGTATTAAAGTAAAAGAATATCGTAATGGAGTTTTTTTAAGCGAAACCAAACGTGATTTTCAATTAATTGTAAAGCCTTGTCCGCAAGAAGTAGTTGCTGCGGCTCAAGCACCACAAGCTATTTGCGGCACAACAACAGCCTCTTTTCAAAACAATAGTACTGGAAGCGCAGGCCTTGCATTTAATTGGTACTTCGACGATCCAAACACTACAGCCAACACATCACATATTAAAACACCAAGTTATTCATACCCTAAAACAGAAAGTTATTCCGTGACGTTAGTAGCTTATGTCAGCAATAAGCCTTTGTGTAATGATACGGTAACAACCGTTGTTTCTATTAGTAATGCTTTTACCGCAGCCTTTACATTTACACCTATTGCATGCTCAAATAATTTAGTAAATTTTCAAGGCACTGTTCAAAACCCTCCTGGCACTACTCCCGAATGGTCGTGGAATTTTGGTGATGGAACAACAAGTTCTTCGAACAATCCAAGTCATAATTATACAGCTGGCGGAAGTTATCAAGTAACCTTGATTACACAAATACCCAACTCTATCAATTGCATTGATACTTTATCTGCACAAACTATTGACATTATTACAAATCCCGAGTTGTACATTCCAAATACATTTACTCCAAACGGAGATGGGCACAATGATGTTTTTAGGGTTCGCGGGCCTTCTTTTGCTATCTATTATTTTGCGGTTTATAATCGTTGGGGAGAGTTGATGTATGAAACAACCGACCCAAGTCAAGGATGGGACGGCAATTACAAAGGCAAACCTTCTGACCCTGGAGTATTTGGATATTATGTGAAAGCAAAGTGCGGAGAAGGTAGCGAAGAGATTTTAAAAAAAGGAAATGTAACACTGGTGAGATAGATGAAGGTGAAATCGACATACATTTCAATAAAAGTTATATTGTTTTCAGCATTTTTAATTCTGCATTCTGCATTCTTAATTAGTCAAGACGTTCACTTTTCGCAGTATAACGGTTCGGTTATTAACCTCAACCCTGCTTTTACAGGATTTTTTGATGGAGATTATAGATTGAATGGTATTTATCGAAGTCAATGGAGTAGCGTTCCTGTGCCATATAAATCTTTTTCGTTAGCTGGTGATGCTCGTTTTAAACCTAAAAGCATGAAAAGCGATTGCATCGGAGTTGGAATTATGTTTAATAATGATAAATCGGGCGACACCTATTATGGAACTAATCAGTTGTATGTATCAGGTTCTTACATCCATAAATTAAATAAAGATTCAACTTTACTTTGGACAACTGGAATTATGGCCGGCATCTCAAATGTGGGATTTAATTATAGCCGTATGACCTTTGATGATCAGTATCAAAACAGTAGTTATAATTCATCAAACAGCACTGGCGAAAGTTTTACAAAAAACGCCACCACCTTTGGAGATTTTAATTTTGGAACCGCTTTACAATATGCAATCAAACAAAGAGCTTTTGTGCAATACGGCATTTCATACCATCATTTCACTAATCCTAAATTAACGTTTCAAAATAATACAAGTATTCGTATTGACCCTAAATTAAATAACTATTTGTGCTTTGCTTATCCAATTGGTGTAAAGACAGATATCATTGCAGAAATATTATATTCTCATCAAGGAAAATATAACGAGGTAGTGCCTGGTGCTATGGTAAAATTTTTGTTAGATGAAAAAACACGTCAGGCAGTTTCTGTTGGTTTATACTATAGAGCTAAAGATGCTGTAATTGCTCGACTAGGTTATCAAGTAAAAACATTAACAGCAGGTGTAAGTTATGATGTAAACACTAGCAAGTTTATTGCGGCCACAAATCGTCGTGGAGGTTTTGAAATTTATGTGACTTACATTTTCAAAAAAATTATTCCGTTTGCACCTAAAACCAGAGTTTGTCCAATTTACATGTAAATATGATGTCATTAAAAAAATATACGCTTTTAGTTATTTTCTTTCTCTTGATGAGTTCAGGATTGTTTTCTCAAAGCATTAAATCATTTTTAAAACAGGGCTCCGAAGCCATGTCGAAAAAAGATTATTCGTCGGCTGCACAAATTTACAATCAGGTTATTTTAATTGACTCTTCCAACATCGAATATCAATTATTATTTGCGGATGCTTCTCGTTTAAATTATGATGGCGATGTTGCTTTGCATTGGTACCAAAAAATATTTAAAAAAGATAATGGCAAAACATACAAAGAAGTGCCTTTTTATATTGCCATGCAATTAAAAACAAATGGAAAATATAAAGACGCTAAAAAATATTTCGACAAGTATTATAAAAAACAACGCAACAGTAAGGATAAAGAAAAGGCACGCCTAGCCGCCAAAGCCAAACAAGAATTTGAAGCCTGTGATATTGCCCAAGTAATTATTAAAAGTCCGCTCGATGTAAAAGTGGTTCATTTGGATAGCGCCGTGAATAGTAAGGTAAGCGAATATGCTCCTTTTGAATATGATAGTTTATTATATTTTTCATCATTAAGAGATAAATCAAAACAAGATGCGGCTGGTGTTGGATTCAATAAATTATATACGTCAAAAAAATCTGCTATTAAGCCAAATAAATTTTTAAAAGCAAAAGAACTCGATTCATTATTCAACAAAAGTAATATTCACAATGCTAACACCAGTTTCAATTCAGATTTTACCAAAGTGTTTGTATCTCGTTGTGGCGCGTTAAATGCCACTCAATATCGTTGCGAAATTTATGTGTCAGACTTTAAAGAAGGACATTGGACAGAATTACAAAAATTACCGTCACCAATTAATGTGAGTGGAAGCAACACCACACAACCTTGCTTAAGTGAAATAAACGACAAGCCTGTTTTATTTTTTGCAAGTGATAGAGCGGCAGGAGAAGGCGCCATGGATATTTGGTATGCTTTTATGAATACGGATGGAACTTTTGAAACTCCTATCAATGCCGGTAAAAAAATTAATACCATTGAAGATGATATCACACCTTGGTTTGTGAAAGAAAACAAAACGTTATACTTCAGCAGCACATGGCACAAAGGATTAGGTAACTTTGATATTTTTACTTCTGAGTTTAAGGACAATGCTTTTACGGACGCTCAAAATATTGGCTACCCCATCAATAGTAGTTACAATGATATTTACTATAGTGTAAATTCTAAAAAAGATAGGGCTTATATTTCCTCTAATCGCTTAGGTTCATACTTTGAAGATAAACCTAATTGTTGTAACGATATTTATAGTTTTCCTATCACACCTTTAACGGAGCCACCTAAACCAGTTGATACAACCGCTTTATTAATTAATCAAATGAAAGTGTTGGTGCCTTTAACCTTGTATTTTAATAACGATGAGCCCGAGCCAAAAACCAAAGTGATTGTCACCAAAAAAAATTACAAAAAAACGTATGATGATTACTCCGTTCTAAAACCAAAATACTTTACAGAATATGCAAAAGGTTTAGAAGGTGAACAAAAAGAATTAGCCATCAACCGTATTGAGAATTTTTTTGAAGATAGTGTGGATGCTGGTATGCAAGACTTAGATAAATTTGCATTGTTATTGGAACAAGTGTTATTACGAGGCGAAAAAGTAAAAATTACCATGAAAGGGTATTGCAGCCCTTTAGCGAGTACAGATTACAATGTGAATCTTGCAAAACGTCGTATTAGTAGCTTACGCAACTATTTTATGGAATACGGTAATGGTAAATTTGTGAAATACGTTGATAATACTAACGAAGCAGAAGGTAGAATTGAGTTTTTTAACGAAGATATTGGCGAATTACCAGTAAGTACAGTGAGCGACGATGTAAAAGACGTTCGAAACTCCGTTTATAGCCCGTTTGCTGCCAGTGAACGAAAGATTCAAATTATTGCGATTAGTTATTTAAAATAAAATTAACCAAAAAAAAAAAAAAAAAAAAAAATGTGGATCCTGCTAAGAGGCAATAGCTCAAGTATTCCCACTTTTGTGTACTTTTATGACTTATATGGTTCAAAATAAATGGTATAAACCATACCAGTTACCAATCAAAACCAACCAGTTACAAAGTTGGCATCTTTTTTTCCAAAAAACGAGCAATCTTTGTAAAGAAATGACGTAATTAGACAAACGAAAACGTTATAAACATTAACAAAAAGATAGTATTAGATTATTGCTATTTAAAAACCTTTTTATTATGTTTGGCGTCATTCTAAAAACTAGAAACTAACTAAAAAAACAACAATTATGAGTAACAAAAAAACATCAGGCGGTTTTCCATTAATCGTTTCAGCAATTGCTATCGTTATCTGTTTAGTAATCGGTATCGTAGTTTATAAATTTGTATTAGGAGATCCAGGTAATTTTGATGCCGAAGGTCCAGAAAAAGGTCATCCTCAAAACTTCTTTGGTATTATGTACAAAGGTGGTTTCATCGTACCTATCTTATTAGGAACTTTATTTACTGTATTATGCTTTTTCTTTGAGCGTTTAATCACTATTCAAAAAGCAAACGGTGCTGGTGGTACTGAGAAATTTGTTGCTAAAATTAAAGAATTAATTGCTGCTAAAGATTTAGACGGTGCTATTGCTGCTTGCGATAAGCAAAAAGGATCTTTAGGAAATGTTGTTCGTGAAGGTTTAATAAAATACCAATTCGTACAAAACGATAATACAATGGATAAAGAATCTAAAGTAGCAGCTATCTCTAAAGCATTAGAAGAAGCAACTGCATTAGAATTACCAATGTTATCTAAAAACTTAAGCGTTATTTCTACTTGTGCTTCTATTGGTACCTTAGTTGGTCTAATCGGAACGGTTGTAGGTATGATTCGTGCCTTCGGTGCATTAGCTGCAGCTGGTACTCCTGATACAGCGGCATTAGCAACTGGTATTTCTGAAGCCTTAGTAAATACATTAGTAGGTATCTTATCTTCTGCTTTAGCAATTATTTTCTATAACTTCTTCTCTAACCGTGTAGATCAAATTACTTACGCAATGGATGAGGCTGGTTTCTCTATTATTCAAGAGTTCCAAACTTCTGGGAAATAATTTTTAATTCTTTTATGGAATTAAACAATAAATTTTATCTATTAATTAAGTAAAAACAATAAGACATGGGAAAGATAAAAGTTGCAGCTCACGCTCCATCTATTGACATGACGCCGATGGTGGACTTAGCCTTCTTGTTGGTTACCTTCTTTATGCTTACCGCATCCTTTCGTATGGCTGAGCCTGTGATTGTAGATCCGCCGTCTTCTGTATCTGATAAAACATTACCTGAAAACACTGTATTAGTAACAGTTGATAATAATGGTCGTGCGTTTTTTGGAGTATGAAATGGCGAAGCAAGAGCAAACACTTTAGCTAAAATGAGCGAGAAGTATGGTGTTAAGTTTAATGCAGATCAAGCTAAAAAATTTGGTGGTTTATCAAGTTTTGGTGTTGAAATTAAAGACTTGCCTAGATACTTGGATGCTTCAGAAGCAGAAAGATTAAGATTTCAACCACAAAAAGGCGTTCCTTTAGACTCTATGAATAATCAATTAAAAGACTGGATTAATATTTCAGCAACTGAATTGAATATTATCTATATGAGAAATAAAGAAAAAGCTGAATCAAGTGGACAAGAATTTAAAGGGGAAAAACCTCGTTATGCCATTAAAGCAGATGCGAAAGCAAAATACATTTATGTAAAAGATGTATTTAAAACCTTTACAGATATGAAAATTTACACCTTTAATTTGATTACATCAATGGAAGGTGGAGCATCTGTTCCGGCAGCTCCGGCAGCAGCAGCTCACTAATAAATATTAACTAATTAAAACAAATTTAACATGGCAGAAATAGCAGAAAGCGGCGGCGGCGGGCATGGTAAAGGCGGTAAGAAACGCGCCAAGAAGCAGAGTACCCGCGTGGATATGACTCCAATGGTAGATTTAGCGTTCTTGTTATTAACGTTCTTCGTTTTAACATCAACCTTTAGTAAACCAAAAAGTATGGAGTTAAGCTTACCAGCTGAACCACCTCCAGGAAGTCCACCACCACCTGAAGTAAAAAAAGGTGTAACTTTTTTATTAACTAAAGACGATAGGATTTTTTATTACATAGGGCAGTTTAATGCTCCAGGTAATGAAAAAGGTCTTCCTCCAACACAGTTATCTGAAACTAACTTTAGTTCAGAAGGATTACATGCTTTGTTAATGAAAGAAAATAAATGGGCGAATGATGAAATTGATAAATTAAAAGCTCAGAATAAAGCAAAAACATTAGCTGATACTACCTTTAAACGTTTAGCAGTTGAGGCAACGGCTAATAATGAGGCAATTACAGTTTTAATTAAAACAGACGATCAGGCAACTTATAAAAATGCTATTGATATGTTAGATGAATTAAAAATCTGTAACGTAGGTAAGCGAGTGTTGGGTGTTGAGATGATGGCAACTGAGTATGCATTATTACAAGAAAAAATAAAATAAGTATGACAGCAAATTGGAATAACGTAGTAGACGACTCCAGAAACGATATCGTTTTTGAAGGTCGAAACCAAGAGTACGGTGCTTATGAATTACGCCGTAAATACAATTGGACAGTTACTATAATATTAGCTTGCATGATTGGTACTGTAGTACTAGGAATGGGAATTAAGTTAGTATTAGGGATGAAAAGCGACGATTTGGAAAAAGAAACAGTATTGGATATGACCACTATTGACTTAACTCCACCGCCAGCTGATAAAAACGAACCACCACCACCACCACCACCACCGCCACCTCCCGTAATGGAAACGGTGAAGTTTGTGCCTCCGGTAATTAAGGATGATGCGGTTGAAACAGATCCACCACCACCACAAGAAAAATTAGCTGAAACTAATGTTAGTACAGTTACTCAAGAAGGTGATGGAGATGCGGTTGTTGTTCCAACAGAAGGAAATGGTAATGGCGTAGTTGAAGAAAAAGCGCCAGAAATCTTTACAGTAGTAGAAGAGATGCCAGAATTCCCAGGTGGAGCAATGGAAATGATGAAATACATTCAAAAAAACATTCAATACCCTCAAATGGCTAAAGAAGCTGGTTTAAGTGGTAAATGTTTCTTGAAATTTGTTGTTAACGGAAGCGGAAACATTACAGATGTTACTGTCTTAAAAGGTGTGCCAGGATGCGGAGAATGCGATAGAGAAGCAATTCGAGTTGTAAAATCAATGCCAAACTGGAAAGCTGGAAAACAAAACGGTAGAGCTGTATCAGTGTTCTTTAACTTACCAATCAATTTCCAATTAAAATAATATAATACTCATTATAAAAATCCCCTCTTCCAAAAGGCTGAGGGGATTTTTTTTACGCTTCGACTGGGTTCATCCTGAGCGAAGTCGAAAGACTCAAAGTGACAAAATATAAACTTCTATGATAAAAAAATCTCCAACAGAAATGATAAACCTTGTGTTTAGTGGTATAATGGTTTTACTAACCTTTACTGGCGCAATTGTGTTTTTCTTTACCGATTTATTAAGCGATAAAGCATTTGGAAGTAAGCGTATTGTATTAGGCGTTGTGTTTTTAGCCTATGCCATATATCGTTCATACAGAATGTATAGCGCCTATAAACAAAAAGAACAATCATAGCACATATAATACTAGCTCCGTAGGAGCGACATGTTAATACACTTTGGCCTCTGAAATTAATGACACTGGCCGAAGGGAAAAAACATCAAACAACAAAAAGGCTCTGCAAATATGCAGAGCCTTTTAAATTCTATCTTTTCTTTTTAGATTTTGGCTGTTTTCATTTCCCAGCAGGGCTTTTAAAGAATTCGATTTGTTTTTTATTGTTTGGGTCTAAATCTTTAACAATAGTAAAATATTCTTTTGCTTTAGCGTTATCCTTCATTACTAAATAATAGTACCCTAAATATTCTGAAGCTTCAATTACGTTTAACTTTACTCCTGCTCTTTCTTCTGGTTTAACTAAAGTTAAAGCTTTTTCGTAATGAGGTTTTGCCAACCATTTTTCGTTTTTTAAATCCTGTTGTACGTTTGCTTTTCCTCTCCAAAAATAAGCAGTTGCAAATGTTGGAATAGATTGAGTTACTTTAGAGAAACAAGAATCAGATTTCACAAAATCTTTTGGTCCAAAATAATAAGCACGACCCATTTCAAAATAATCTTGTCCGCTTAAATTTTTTGGATCGCCTGCCATTTTCTTTTCGTAAGTAGCAATTGCTTTATCATAACGTTTAGATTTCATGTATGACTTTGCAATTTCATTGGTAATATCGCCCGCTAACTTAGGATCCATTTCAGCTGCTTTTTCCATTTCAACAATTCCTAAACTATCTTTACCTGTTTTCGCCAATAAAATACCTTTGTACTTGTAATCCGTACCAACATATTTGAAATTAGCAACTCTAGAAGATTTGTCGAAGAATTTGCTAATGGCATTCAATCCTTTTCTGTAAGCAGCTGTATCTGTTTTGTTTCCTAATTCAGCATAAGAATAACCTAAGTATCTATCTAAATACAAATTAGTGTTTCCTGCACCTTGCAATTTTTCAATTTCAGTAATTGCTTCTGCGTATTGTTTGTTATTAAATACGAAAGCTGCATAACGCTCACGAGCTTCATCAGAATTATTTAATTCTAAATATTTTTTATAACTCTCCACTGCATTTGCTTTTTGTCCTGCTAAGTGATACAACTCCGCTTTTTCTCTGTATGCTGGAGCATAAGTAGGATCTAAGTCTTGTGCTTTTTTGTATAAATCTAAAGCCAATTGGTAATTACGACCACGTTGGTATAATTTACCTGCACGTAAAATTCCTTTAGGTGATTTTGGATTTAACTCCGAAAATTTATCGTACTGTTTAATTGCTGGACCACCTTCTGTTGGATTTTTTTCCAATAAAGCATCTCCCATTAATAAGTAGTTTTCTGCATTTTTTGGTTCAATTTTAATAGCAGCATTTAACAAAGTCATGGCTTCGTCTAAATTTTTGTTATCTGAATTAATATAGGTTTCTGCCGTTTTACGCATTACCTCCGTGTTTTTATTAGCACCTAGAGCAACTGATGCTTTGTAAAATAATGCTTTAGCCTCTGTTGTTTTGCCATTATACCACAACACCTTACCTAAACCAACATAGTTTAAAGGATAAGTAGCATTTAATTCAGCTCCTTTTTGGTAATACATATTTGCAGAATCTAAATCTCCTTTTTTAAAGAAGTTTTCTCCATAGTAAAAGTAGTTGTCGCCTTTAGCTGCTTCTTTAGCAATTAACGCTCTAAAGTCAGAAGCTGCTGCTGCATAACGTTCGTTATCAGTTTTTGTAATGGCGTCTTGTAATGTTTGAGCAAATGTTGAACTTGCTAAAATAAAACTTGCGCTTATTAATGTTATCTTTTTCATAGTGTTATTTGTAGATATTAAAAATACGGTATTTAAAAGTCAATTTGCCTGCCAAGCTTTATGTATCAGCAAAAACAGGGTCAAATTTAACATAATTTTAATGTTTGTGAAATCTCTTTCCTGCTTATTTTAATGGGGTCATATCTACCTCAATCAATCGCTCTTCCTGTCTATTTGGTGGTAATCCTTGTTTTAGAAACATTAATTGGCCTGTTGGACCAGCAATAAAGGTTTCAATTCCTTTTCCTAAGCTAAATTCTGCCGAACGACGGATGATACATATTGTTCTGCATAGCGGATAATCCTTTGTAGCGATATTTGATTGATCGGGCATATAAGCCGTTTCATTATTTTTTTTAGAAACTGCTAAAATTTTCACTTGTTTTAAAAATTCTTTAGTTGTTGTGTCATCTTTATCACTTAGCCAAGCATAATCGCAAACACCGATAGCTAAGGAATTTGATGCGATTGCCTTAATTAATTCAGGCGTATTATTTACCGTAGAGCAATTATTACCAAATGTTCCATTAGGAATTAAAGAGTCCTTTAATTGACGCGTACTTCCTGAATTGGCATTGTCAAACACCAACTTAATATGTTGTCCTTTTAATAAAGTGCTATCATTTCCTTTCAATAAATCAGTTAGTTCTACTAATGAAATCGTAGAATCTGCAAAACTTTTGCTTACTACAAAAGCAATCGCATCTCCTGCCACAAAAGATGTTTGAGGGTAAATATTTTTTGCTTTAAATTGAGATAATTCTTTTTCGGTTAAAGGACGAGAAATGGCAATTACCTTACTGCTGTCATTATACAAAGCTTCTATGCATTCTTTTTCGTTAGAAGTACGCAGCGCAATGTCTGCATATTGATAGGTTGTTTTAAATGTGTAAATCTGATTTTGAATATGAAGTGTTAGGCCTTCGTCAAAAAATAAATTAGCCGTGCCAGATGTTGGACTGTCTTTTTTAGTCATGTCATCTTGCATACCACAAGAACTAAAAACGATCAGGCTTATAATTGTTCCAAAAAATAGTTTCATAATAACATTCGTTTGTCAAATATACAGAATAAACCAAGCAGGTATTTACGACTTTATAATTGGTTGTGTATTAACGATAAGTGGTTGAGATATATTAGCTCAACAATCTAATCGACTTTTTTAAAGCCTCTATAAATACATCCACTTCTTCAAATGTATTATAAAAAGCAAAGGATGCTCTAATCGTTCCTGGAATTTTATAAAATTGCCATAAAGGCTGTGTACAATGATGTCCACTGCGAATAGCCACTCCATATTTATCTAATAAGGTTCCAATATCAAAAGGATGAATTGTGCCAACATTAAATGAAATAACAGAGGTTTTGTGTTTAGCGTTTCCATAAATTACTAACCCTTCAATTTCTTGCAATTGTTTAGTAGCATATTTCAATAAATCATCTTCGTGTTTTTGAATATTATCAAAACCAATTTCTGCAACATAATTAATTGCCGCCGCTAAACCAATTCCTCCTTCAATATGTGGCGTTCCTGCTTCAAATTTTAATGGCGATTCGGCAAACTCTGTTTTTTCAAGAGTTACTGTTTTAATGGTTCCGCCACCTGTTTGATAAGGCGGAAATTTTTGTAACCACTCTTCTTTACCATATAAAATACCTACGCCTGTTGGTCCAAATAATTTATGTCCGCTAAATACATAAAAATCACAATCTAAATCTTGAACATCTGGTTTTAAATGCGGAACCGCTTGAGCTCCGTCAATTAATATAGCGACCCTCCTCTTATCCTCCCTCAGGGAGGAAGATAGAACATGTATTTGTTCAATCATTTCTTTTACAGGATTAATTGTTCCGAGTGTATTAGAAATATGAGTGAATGCAACAAGCTTTGTTTTTGATGTAATTAATTGAGGTAGTTCTTCCAACATTAATTCACCTGCTTCATTTATCGGAATAAATTTTAAAATAGCTTTTTTGTCTTCACACAATTGTTGCCATGGAACAATATTACTATGATGTTCCATTTGAGTAATGATGATTTCATCTCCTTCAGCAATCGCTAAATTACCAAAACAGTGCGCTACTAAATTGATAGATTCTGTGGTGCCTTTTGTGAAAATAATTTCAGTCGATTGTTTGGCGTTGAGGTGCAATTGTATTGTTTTACGAGCTTCTTCATAAGCAATCGTAATTTCTCTGCTTAAGGTATGAACACCGCGATGTATGTTTGAATTTTGATAAGCATAATAATGTGAGATGGCATCAATAACCTGTTGTGGTTTTTGTGCGGTTGCTCCATTATCAAAATACACTAAGGGTTTTCCGTTTACTGTTCTTGAGAGAATAGGAAAATCTTTGCGTATTTCGTTTACATTAAACATATTAAAGTGCTTTTTCAAACAAATTCAAAACTCTTTCTTGTAAAGAAGGAATTTCAATCTTGTCTATTAATTCTTGTGCGAATGCTTGTAACAATAATTTACGAGCGCTTTCTTCGCCAATACCACGTGCTTTTAAATAAAACAAAGCCTCTGTGTCAATTTTACCAGTTGATGTTCCGTGCGAACATTTTACATCATCCGCGTAAATTTCTAATTGTGGCTTGGTATTGATAGTTGCATCATCGCTCATCAAAATATTTTTACTGCTTTGATAAGCGTTTGTTTTTTGTGCGTCTTTACGAACAAATATTTTTCCGTTAAACGTTCCTGCTGATTTATCTTTAGCAATACCTTTATACAACTCATTACTTTCGCAATGTGGCATTTGGTGATCAATTAAGGTATGATTGTCAACTGACTGTGTTCCATTTGAAATAAACAATCCATTTAAGTGTGCTTCGCAATTAGAATCTGCTAAAACAACATTATGATTGTTACGAACTAACTCTCCACTTAATGTAAATGTGTTGTTTGTGTAATTTGAATATTTATTAATTCTTACTTGGTTTGTATTCACCGAATATGATAACGTCCCTTCGTTTTGAAATGTATAACAAGTCAATTTTGCATTCTCTCCAACAAATTTTTCACTTACAAAGTTTGAGAACACTTTCGCAGTACCAATATTATAAAAGCTTTCAATTAACGTAGCCTCTGCTCTTGCTTGTATATTAACAAAATTACGTGTGTTAGTTACATTACTAGAATTGCCGCTATTTACATAAATAACATGTAACGGCATTGGAATGATATTGTTTTTATCCACTTGTAAAAACAAACCGTTACCTGTAAAAGCAGTGTTTAACGCTATTAAAGCGTCTGTATCTGATTTTGCTTGAGAAGATAATAGTGTTTTTTCTGAAGAAGATAATTCGTTTAAAGATTTAACCGTTAAACCTTTTACAATCATTTTCTCGCTTAATGCTTCATTATAATTTCCATTAACCACCACTAAATTAATCGCCTCATCAATTTTAAGAGGAGCAATATCAGCGTTAGTTAATTCATTAAAAGATTGTCCAACTGTTTTAAATTCTTTACGAAGAACTGCTTCAATATTGCAATACTTATAATCTTCGTGTTTATTATTTGGAATGCCTTTATCTTCTAAAAGTCTAATTGCCGAAACAATTTCAGCATCGGGCATGAACGCTATTTTACCAGAATTTTTTTGTAATTGTTCCAGCAAATTTTGTGTTACAGCACTTTTATTATCTACTACTAACGACATATTAATCTGCTATTTCAAATTCTTTTTTAATTTCATCATACCCTTTAGCTTCTAATTCTAGGGCCAATTCTTTTCCTCCGCTTTTTACAATGCGGCCTTTGTAAAGAATATGCACAAAATCAGGAACGATATAATCTAACAAACGCTGATAGTGCGTAATTAAAATGGTTGCGTTATCTTTTGATTTCAATTTATTTACACCACTTGCTACAATGCGCAACGCATCAATATCTAAACCACTATCTGTTTCATCTAAAATAGCTAACTTAGGTTGCAACATTGCCATTTGAAAAATCTCATTACGTTTTTTCTCTCCACCACTAAATCCTTCGTTTACACTACGACTTGCTAGTTTAGAATCTAACTCTACTAATTTCGATTTATCTTTTACTAATGCTAAGAAATCTTTAGCTGGCATTTCTTCTTGTCCGTGGTATGCACGAATTTCGTTTAAAGCAGTACGTAAAAAATTAATATTACTTACTCCTGGAATTTCAACTGGATATTGAAACGCCAAAAATAAACCTTCGCGAGCTCTGTCTTCTGCAGATAATTCCAATAAATCTTTTCCGTTAAACGTTACTTCACCTTCCGTTACATCATAATCTTCACGGCCTGCTAAAACACTTGATAATGTTGACTTTCCAGAACCGTTTGGTCCCATAATCGCGTGAACTTCTCCGGCTTTAACTTCTAAATTAATGCCTCTTAATATTTCTTTATCGCCAATTGAGGCATGTAAATTTTTAATACTTATCATAATCTCTTTATTTATCCTACTGATCCTTCTAAACTAATTGCTAATAATTTTTGTGCCTCAACGGCAAACTCCATTGGTAATTTATTTAATACTTCTTTGCAGTAACCATTAACGATTAAGCCAATTGCTTTCTCGTTATCAATTCCACGTTGCTTACAATAGAACAATTGATCTTCACCAATTTTACTTGTAGTTGCTTCATGCTCTACTACTGCTGATTTATCTTTAATTTCAATGTATGGAAATGTATGCGCACCACATTTATCTCCCATTAACAAACTATCACATTGCGAAAAGTTACGAGCGTTGCTTGCTCCTTTTTTAATTTGAACTAAGCCACGGTAACTATTATTACTGAAGCCTGCCGAAATTCCTTTTGATATAATAGTGGAACGTGTGTTCTTTCCAATATGAATCATTTTTGTGCCGGTGTCCGCTTGCTGATAGTTATTAGTAACTGCAACCGAATAAAATTCGCCAACCGAATTATTTCCTTTTAAAATAACAGAAGGATATTTCCAAGTCACTGCAGAACCTGTTTCTACTTGTGTCCAGCTAATTTTAGAATTATCTTCTAAACAAATTCCACGCTTCGTTACAAAATTAAAAATTCCACCTTTACCCTCTTTATCACCAGGATACCAATTTTGTACAGTGCTATATTTTACCTCAGCATTTTTGTGAGTAATGATTTCTACAACCGCAGCGTGTAATTGATTCTCGTCACGTTGAGGAGCAGTACAACCTTCTAAATAAGACACAAAAGCATCTTCATCAGCAATGATTAATGTTCTTTCAAACTGACCAGTACCACTCGCATTGATACGGAAGTACGTTGATAACTCCATTGGTGAACGAACACCTTTTGGAATATAGCAAAATGAGCCATCCGTAAATACCGCAGAATTTAATGCCGCATAAAAATTATCTGTTGGCGGCACTGCCATGCCCATATATTTTTTTACTAATTCAGGATGATCTTGAACAGCTTCGCTAAACGAACAAAAAATAATTCCCTTTTCTGCTAAGGTTTCTTTAAAAGTTGTTTTAACCGAAACGCTGTCAAATACAACATCAACTGCAATATTGCTTTGTACGCCACTCAATCGTTTTTGTTCGTCGATTGATATACCAAGTTTTTCGAATGTTTTTAATAATTCAGGATCTACCTCATCTAAACTTGCTAATTCTTTTTTTGGTTTAGGGGCTGAGTAATAAATAATATCTTGAAAATTAGGTTTTGTATAGGATACATGTGCCCACTCAGGCTCCACCATGTTTTGCCAATTACTAAACGCTTTTAAACGGAATTCCAACATCCATTCTGGTTCGTTTTTCTTTGCAGAAATAAATTTAATGATGTCTTCGTTTAAACCTTTAGGCGCCTCATCAGCAGCAATATCGGTTGTAAAGCCCCACTCGTAATCTTTATTTATATGTTCTTCTAATATCTCGTTTGCCATTTTTTTATTTCTAGTTACACGTTTCGGGTTTCGGGTTAAAAATAACTAGAAACAAAAAACTTGGAATAATTTAAACAGAGAAAGATTCTCCACAACCACAAGAACGCGTAGCGTTAGGGTTTTTAAAAATAAAACCTTTTCCGTTTAATCCTCCGCTATAATCTAATTCTGTTCCAACTAAGTATAAAAAACTTTTACGGTCAACAACCACTTTTACTCCATTATCTTCAAATAATTGGTCGCCTTCTTTTAACTCATTATCAAAAACTAGATTGTACATTAAACCCGAACAACCTCCGCCGTCAACACCCACACGAATGAATGTATCTGCTGGTTTATTTTCGTCTTTTATTAAATTAATAGCGTGCTCTTTAGCCGCATTGCTTACTGTTATCATTTTGTAAGTAATTAATTGTTAGTTACTTGGCGCTTATTCTTAATTAGATTAATTCTAAACGGAGTACAAAAATACCACTTTTATGGTATATGTGCAAATATTTTACTGTTTGGTTTTAATAAAAAAACCGTGATAAAAAATCACGGTTTTCAGTCATATTAATCTTTTACTCTACTAAACCTTAAGGCTTTTAATATAAAATTAGGCAAAGCTTTTTTTGGGTCGCGTTTTCGTAAATCTAAATACCAACCAATTTTTTTAACGACTGGTAATTTTTTGGTCTCAACGAATTCAATCAACGTTCCATCCGCATCTTCAATATAGGTAAAATGCCCGGCTGCTTCGCCCATTTCAAAACCCGCTCCGCCATCTACCGTAAAAGGCTGACCAGCTTTTACGCAAGCTTCTTCTAACGCTTTCATGTTTTTAATATCAAAACACAAATGAATAAAGCCACAATCGCCCCATAAACGGTTTTCGAATATTTTGCGCGGCGCATAATCAAACGCCTGAACTAATTCTATCTCATTGTCTCCTAATAAAGGGCCAAAGCTTCCTTCACGAGGCTTACTATTTCTTAAAACTACTCTTCTGAATTTCTTTTGTGATCCCTCAACGCCCTTCCAATCTGCAAACGTATCTGTCGTATCACTAATGACTTTATCAAACCCTAAAACAGTTTTATATAAACCAATAGATTTATCAATGTCTTTTACTCCAATAACTGCGCCCAAAATACCACCTGTTGTAAAATCTTTTTGTTGATACCAAGATGTTTTTTCTTCGATTATTTCAAATACATTTCCCCACAAGTCATGGATATAAAAATGCTTTCTTCCATCAGGAGCAGTTGTTACATCCGTCAACATTTTGGCGCCAAAGTTTTTCAAATGCGTATAAGAGGCTTGAATATTATACGATTTTATCTTTCCCGCATAAATACCAATATCTCCTAATTGAATTTGAAAATTCGCGTTTTGAGCTTGTCTGCTAGTGTATTGCCAAATCTCAAATCCACCACCACCATTCATACTAATGGCTAAAATAGCGTGACGAGCATGCGGCATATTTGCCGTATAAGGCAACATCAACTCCGCCATAGCAGCCTCTTCAAATATTTTAATATCTGTACCAAATGCTTTACGATATCATTTAAACGTTTCGTGAACGTTGGTGTTACCAACGCCTAATTGTTGTATGCCCGAAATGATGTAACTCATAATTTTATATTAATGTGTAAAATTAAAATTTTATTTCAACTCTTTTTTATATTTCATCACCACATATTTTTCGGAAACTACTAGTTCCGACGTACAATATTGCAGTTTATCAGCCATTTCTGGCGGATAATCATTCACTATTTCAAACCCTAGCGATTCGAAATAATCTGGGATAATACATACTAAATAAATAGGTTGAGTGGCGATTTTTATCCGAGCTAAAATCAACTCTTTTGCAATTCCTTTAAATCGTTGAGATTCCAAAACGCCTAAGGAACAAAATTCGTCGCAACCATTATGTCTTCTAATTCTTCCAAAACCAACTAATTCATCATTTTCTTTTGCCACTAAAAACTGATGACATTGCAAGTCTCTATCATCCAATTCAAATTGTTGAATGAGTTTTTTAATTAACTCAAAATCATTTTCCGAAGCTGATTTGATAGATAGTGGTTTGATAAATTAGATTTTGTTTAAAGATTATGACGAAAATTGCCCAACAATAATACTAATAATTAAACAAAGTGTTTTTATGATTTTTATTTGTTTTAAAAGACCTGAAAAGGTGCAATAAAATTGTATTTTTGTAAGAGTCGTTTAAATTTTATGTGATAAATTTGTTATTCATGTTTTTGATTTAGACGAGGCTGATTTTGCAGACATAATAGAATGCTTCTGTCGAAAAAATCAAACGAAGTATAAATCAAAAAGATGGGCAACAAAGAAATTAGATAAATTTTAAACAACTCTACACATCATCAAACAAAAAATCATGCAAAAAGAATACGACGTTGTTATAGCTGGTGGCGGTTTAGCTGGCTTAACGCTTTCTATACAATTAAAACAAGCAAATCCAAACATTACTATTTTAATTTTAGAAAGTAGAGATAAAGCGGCAGCTATTGCAGCTCACAAAGTTGGTGAATCTACTGTAGAATTAGCCACACATTATTTTAGAGAGGTTTTAGGTTTAAAAAAATATTTGGAAGAATTTGAATTACCAAAACATGGTTTGCGATTCTTTTTTACAGATGAGAAAAAAACAGAATTATCAAATCGTGTGGAGTTAGGCCCTCGTTTAAAATTACCAGTTCCAAGCCATCAATTAGATAGAGGAACGTTTGAAAATTACTTAGAAAAATATACCAAAGAATTAGGAACCGATTTTTTATTAGCAGCTCGCGCTAAAGATGTGGCCTTTGGAGAAAATGGTGATTTACATACTGTTACTTATGCTCACGAACGCCAAGATAAAACCATTCGCACAAAATGGCTAGTAGATGCAACAAGCCGAATTAGCTTATTAAAAAAGAAATTAGGGTTTCAAAAAGAAGCGCCTCACAATGTAAATGCAGCCTGGTTTAGAGTAAAAGGAGTAGTAGATATTGATGAGTGGAGCGATAATAAAGAATGGAAAAACTTTTTAGCACCAAAACTTCGCTACTTAAGTACGGTACATTTAATTGATAAAGGCTATTGGTTATGGATTATTCCTTTGGGCTCAAAAAATACCAGTATCGGTATTGTAGCTGATGAAGATATTCATCCGTTTGAAACCATTAATACTTACGAAAAAGCAGTAGCTTGGATTCATAAACACGAACCACAAGCAGCAAAGCATGTTTGTCCAAATAAAGAAGATATTTTAGATTTTAGAATATTGAAACATTTTGCGCATGACAGCAAACGTGTTTATTCATCTGATAGATGGGCTGTAACTGGTGAGGCAGGTTTGTTCTTAGATCCTTTTTATTCTCCTGGTAGTGATTTTATTTCTTTAAATAACACTTGGTTAAGTGATTTAATTTTAAGAGATCACAAAGGCGAAGATATTACCGTTCGCGCACAAATATATGAGCAAACCCATTTATCATGGTTTAAAGATTGGTTACCAATATACCAAGATAAATATCAATTAATGGGTAACACCCAAATAATGGTATTCAAAATATTCTGGGATTGGGCCATTTATTGGTCGGTGCCATGCTTATTGTTTACTAATCATGGTTTTACCGATTTAAAAGTATTGAAAGAGTTGTTCGTTTCTGAAAAAAGCTTAGGTCGCAAGTTTGGTAAATTAAATAAAGCTGTACAAGATTTGTTTATTGATTGGTTACCTCATGAAAAAGCGATATTCGAAAACCGTTATATTGATCCATTAGATTTGAACTATTTAAAGAGTTTTCAAAGAGGTATTGATGAGATGCACGGTGCAGACACTATTGTAAATAAAGTGGCTGAAAACATAGTGGTTTTAGAAAAAGTAGCGGCTGAGCTATTCCGTTTAATTAGTCATCAAGTTAATCAAACGCCTTTAGATATAATGGTTGATCCTTACCAAATTACATTAAAAACTCCTTACAATGCGGCTGAACACAGTAATGGTATTGCTGTTGATGAAGCTATTAAAATGGATGTTGCGAAAATGTGGTTTTATCCTAATCCTGTATTAGCATAAAAACGGTAAGAAATTCTCTAAATCAGGCAATAAATACAGTAGTTTAGCGTTATTTCCTAAACTAAAATCCCTTATGCTTTCAGCAGCGTGGCATCGCTATATATTTTTATTCGGACTCATTGGTCTTGCTGCTGGAATGTTATTTGGAACCGTGCCCACCAGTATTCCTCAAATTATTTTAGCTGCGAATTGGTTATTGGAAGGAAATTTTAAATGGAAATGGCAACAATTAAAATCCAATAAGATATTTTGGATTTTAGCCTCTCTGTTTTTTCTTCATGTTATTGGGATGACCTATACCGAAAACATACAACGAGGCTTAGATGATTTAAGAAACAAAATGCCTTTGTTAATTTTACCTCTCATTTTGTTTTCTACTAAACCATTATCCATTAAAGAATTAAAACTATTATTTGGTTTTTTCTTTTTAAGCGTGTTTGTTAGTTCCGTTTGTTGTTACTTGGTGTATGCTGGTTTTACAAAAAAAGTAATTATTGATGTTCGAAAAGCTTCCGTGTTTATGTCACATATTCGCTTTTCGCTCTTTATTGCGTTTGCAATTATTGGTTTACTTTATTATAGTATTAAAGAAAAACAAATTTGGATTAAAATCTCTAGTGTCATCGCTACTATTTGGTTGCTGTTTTTTATGTATAAACTCGAAATGGCAACAGGTTTTATCTCTTTAGTTTTAGTTGGTGGACTTTTACTGGTGTTATTTAGCCTGAAGTGGTTACCAAAAAAAGTATCATTGGCTTTAGTGTTTTGTATTTGTGTTGGTTCTGCTTTTGTATTAAAAAGTGCCTTGTCGAGTTTAGATATGTATGATAAAATTTCAAGTAATCAGGCCAACACCTTGCTTGAAAAAACAAAAAACGGTCGTTACTATTTGCAAGACACGGTATTTGGTTTAGCAGAAAATGGCAACCTCATCACTATAAATATTAATGATTATGAGCTTCAGAAAGAATGGGATTTAAAAAGTACTATTCGTTTTGATGGAGCGGATAAATTAGGAAACGGTCTTAGGTATACTTTATTACGATACATGGCGAGCAAAGGACTAACGAAAGATTCTGTGGGGATTGTTTCTTTAACACAACAAGATATTTTAAATATTGAAAACGGCAGCTCTAATTATAAATACAGCCTCAATAGTGGTTTAGCAACTAAGTGGAGAGAGTTAGTTTGGGAATACATTAAATATAAACGAGGAGAAAACCCATCAGGACACACCTTATCTATGCGGTTAGAATTTTGGAAAACGGCCATTGATATTATTGGCGATCATCCTGTTTTTGGCGTTGGTACAGGCGACATACAAGATGCATTTAATAATAAGTACATTGAAACAAACTCTCAATTAGAGCTTGTTTGGAGGTTACGCTGTCATAATCAGTACTTAGCTATTGGCGTGGCCTTTGGTTGTGTTGGCTTACTATTGTTTATGTTCTACTTATTATACCCAGCCATTGTTTTACGAAAAGACATGCACTATTTATACTGGCCGTTTTTTTTAATTGCACTCTTATCTTTTTTTACAGAAGATACTTTAGAAACTCAATCGGGTGTTACCTTTTTTATATTCTTCCACACACTGTTTTTGTGGTTGGCGAGTGCCTCTCCAACGCTCAATACAAGCACAGAGGGAGTAGAACAATCTACTACTGTTTAATTACTTTTTTAATAATTAACAACTGACTGTTTTTATAGAATGATAAAAAGTAAACACCGTTTTCTAAATTTGAAATATCTATTTCTTCTTTATACTCCATTTGTTTTATTTCTCTGCCTAATAGGTCACAAATTTTAATTTGTAATTGCTCTGTATCTATTAAATTATTATTTACAAATTTTAGCTTACCAGTGGTTGGGTTCGGAAAAATTCTTAATTCTGCCTTCGTCATTCCAAATTCATTTACCCCCGTTGGCTGCACCGTAACCACAATAGTACTGGTATAAGTTGTGCCACAAAAATCCTCAACCGCTGTGTAAGTGGTTGTTTGGGCAGGCTTAACATAAATACCAGGAGCGTTAGTAATAAAAGTACTAGTAGCATCATACCAATTAATATTTAAACCAGTAATGGCTGGGCCAATTAACACACTATCTTGCCCAATAGCCAATGTGGTATCTCTGTAACTCCAAAAAGGTGTACAGATAGGTTCTACGCTTACGTCGTCAATAAAATAATAAGCGCCGGGGCAATTTAAATTATAATTTGTTGTATCTACTTTCGAAATTAGATCCGTTCTGAAATTTCCGATGGTAATATACTGTTCAGTTCCATTAGCTTTATAAATACCATTTATTTTCGTCCAATTTAAAGTATCAATAATATTTAATTTACCAAACTCATAGACGTGAGGGGTAAGACCAATAAATCCAACTGTTGATGTATAACTTAAATTACTTGTAAATGACAATTGAAGATTTATTAGCGTACATTGAACATTGAGAATTAACCACATAAAAACTAACATTATAGTATGTGTTGTTTAATAAAGGTGTCGCCAAAATATTCGCAAAATATTCTTTATCATTAACAACAGATTCATTATAAGTTAAAATACCAACATATGCGTTCCCTGTTTTTGGTTGCTGGTAATTTAACCCAGCCATATTTAAAGGAACTCCAGCTATGTTGTTATTTGAAAAGCATGTACTTAAATAATTTGGTGTATCTTTTGTCATAAACCATTTTGTATAATTGCTATCATTAAAAAAATTATTACAACTTAAGTAATTTTCAAATGAATAATTTTGCACCAAGTTTTGACTAATTGATACCCTACAAACTAAAATCAATATAATTAAAAGAAACCTCATTAATATAAAGTTACAAAAAAAGCCGTGATTTATTCACGGCTTTAAAGATTTGGTATCTAATTAATCGTTCAGTTTCAACACCGCCATAAAGGCACTTTGCGGAATCTCCACATTACCAACCGACTTCATACGTTTCTTACCTTCTTTTTGTTTTTCTAATAATTTACGTTTACGGCTAATATCACCTCCGTAACATTTAGCGGTTACATCTTTACGCATGGCGCTAATAGTTTCACGAGAAATAATTTTTGCACCAATAGCCGCTTGAATAGGAATTTCGAACTGTTGTTTTGGTATCAATTCTTTTAATTTTTCACAAATCTTTTTACCAAATTGGTAAGAGTTACTTCTATGAATTAAACACGATAAAGCATCTACTGGCTCTGATTTTAAAAGAATATCCAGTTTCACTAAATCTGATTCTCTCATGCCAATTGGATGGTAATCAAAAGACGCATAACCTTTTGAAATAGATTTTAAACGGTCGAAGAAATCAAATACAACTTCTCCTAATGGCATTTCAAACACTAACTCTACTCTATCTGCTGTTAAATAATTTTGAGTCACGATAGCCCCGCGTTTTTCGATACACAAACTCATCACTGGTCCAATAAATTCAGATTTTGTAATGATGTTAGCTTTAATATATGGTTCTTCGATATAGTTTATTCTTGCTGGGTCTGGTAAATCGCTAGGATTATTAACCTTCACTACATCTCCGTTTGTTTGATAAGCAATATACGATACGTTAGGAACCGTTGTAATAACAGTCATTTTAAATTCACGCTCTAATCGTTCTTGCACAATTTCCATGTGCAACATTCCTAAAAATCCGCAACGGAATCCAAACCCTAAGGCTAACGACGATTCTGGTTCCCAAGTTAAAGAGGCATCATTTAATTGCAACTTCTCCATACTGTAACGCAATTCTTCAAAATCCTCAGTGTCTACAGGATAAATTCCTGCAAATACCATTGGCTTTACTTCTTCAAAGCCATGAATGGCTTCTGCACACGGTCTATCAAAATGCGTAATCGTATCTCCTACTTTTACTTCTTTTGCTTCTTTAATTCCCGAAATAATATAACCTACATCGCCTGTACTCATTGTGTTTCGGGCTTCTGGTTTTAGTTTTAATACACCAATTTCATCGGCATTATAAACAGAACCTGTATTGAAAAACTTTACTTTATCTCCTTTTTTTATCGTACCATTTAAAATTTTGTAGTAAGCGATAATTCCTCTAAAACTATTAAAAACACTATCAAAAATCAATGCTTGTAATGGGGCTTCTGGATCGCCAACAGGACATTTTACACGCTCAATAATAGCTGCCAAAATCTCTTCAATCCCCATGCCGGTTTTACCACTTGCTGGAATTACATCACTGCTATCACAACCAATTAAATCAACAATTTGATCGGTAACCATTTCGGGTTCAGCGCTTGGTAAATCCATTTTATTAAGAATAGGAATAATCGTTAAATTATGTTCCAATGCTAAATATAAATTCGAAATGGTTTGTGCTTGTATGCCTTGAGCTGCATCCACAATCAATAAAGCTCCTTCGCAAGCGGCTATAGAACGAGAAACTTCATAACTAAAATCAACGTGACCAGGCGTGTCAATTAAATTCAATACAAATTTTTCGCCTTTATAAACGTATTCCATTTGTATAGCATGGCTTTTAATGGTAATACCACGCTCTTTTTCCAAGTCCATATCATCAAGCACTTGTGCTTCCATTTCACGACTTGTGATGGTCTTAGTATATTCTAATAACCTGTCGGCTAAAGTAGATTTACCGTGATCGATATGGGCAATAATGCAAAAATTACGTATGTTCTTCATGTGCTATAAAATAAGTCTGCAAAGATAGGTTATTACGAGCAATTATTAGAATCGCATCAAAAATATATAAACAAAAAAGCCATTCACTAAATTGTGAATGGCTTTTTAAAAGAGTATGTATTGTTAGTTTTCCTTTTTTAACAAGGTAACATGTCCCACATAAGGGTGTTTGTTGCCTTGGGTATCTCTAACCGACATTTTATAAGTATAAACACCTTGTTCTGCGATTTTAGAGCCACCTTTTACAGTTCCATCCCAGCCCTTTCTAAAGGCATTACTTGTAAAGATGTTTTCTCCCCATCTGTCGTAAATATCCAAACGGTAATTTTCTTCATCAATACCAACTCCTAAAGGCTGGAATATATCATTCAATCCGTTTCCATCAGGTGTAAACGTATTTGGGATATATAAAGCAAAATCAGGCGTGATTTCGACAATAATTCTAGCCGTATCTTTACAGCCTTTGATAGAGGTTGCCACTAAATTAACAGAGTATGGCCCTACAAAAGTATATGAGTGACTTGGGTTCGTTACAATCGATGTGTTTGTTCCACCTGTTGCAGCAGGATCTCCAAAATCCCAATAATAAGTTGTAGCTCCTTGAGATGTATTGAAAAAATCAATGTTTGGATCTAAAATACTAGTAGTTTGAGGATCAGCATAAAAAGATGCAATTGGACGAGGATACACTTCAATATAGTTAACTTTTGTCGTGTCTTTTTTACATCCAGTTGTTGGATTAGTAACTAATAAACTCACGGTGTATTTTCCTGAGTCTTGTAAGGTTGGAGTTATAGGATTTTGATTTCCACCTGCTACATCTGACCAAGTAAACACATCTCCAGGATTATTAGAAGTACCTGTTAAAGTTAATGTTAAAGGAGCACAACCAGCTGTTGGAGTTGCCACAAAATCAATAACTGGCAATGGATTTACATTTACAGTAAAAATAGCTGTTGATCCAGGAATAGTACAACCGTCGTTTACAGTAACTGCATACGTGTTTGTTGTTGCTGCTCCTACTGCATTACCAACAACACCTAATGTACTTGTTGTTGCTGCAATTGGGTTCCAATTATAAGTATATGGTCCGCCATTTCCAACACTAGCAAAACTAGGCGTTAACACAGCCTCTACTCCATGACACACTGTAATTACAGTTGGTGTTATAATTAACGGTGGCGTTACATTTACCGTAATGATTTTTGGTGATGGTGAACATCCTTTTGAATCTGTAACAGATACTGTGTATTGTGTTGTAGTTGTTGGATTAACTGTGTGTGGTCCTGAACCTACAAATGGATTAGATGGCCATGCATACGTATAAGCTGGTGTTCCGTTTTGACCAGAAGCACTAATTTGTGTGGACTGACCATAACAAATGGTGATGCTAGGATTTGGTGTTGGAATTAATATTAACAATCCTGGTTGAGTCACATTTACTGGTTGTGAAGTCACACATCCATTAACATCGGTTAAAGTTGCTGTATAAACACCAGATGCAACGCCTACAACACTTTGTGTTAATGCTGCTGTTGTAACTGTTTGAGATATTGGGTTTGACCAAGTAATTGTATATGGTCCTGAACCTGCTGTATAGTTAATCGTGATTTCTCCGTTTGACAAACCAAAACATGCTGGTGGCGTTACACTAAATCCTGTGATAGTAGATGTTGGTGGATTTGCAACGCTTACCGTTTGAGTGATGCTACACCCTTTAGAATCTGTTCCTAATACAGACCAAACTCCAGGAGCTAAACCTGTTACAACAGATCCTGTTGGTGTGCCTGGCGTACTCCAAACTAAACTATAAGTTGGTGTGCCTCCGTTTAAAATTACTGTTCCTGTACCATTTGCTATACCACAAGTAGCTGGTGTTGATACAAAAGTGGATGTTAATGCCGATGGCTCTATGATATTAAAAGTTGCATTAATAGAACAAGCATTTTGATCTGTTACAGTTACTGAATAACCGCCTGCAATCAATCCACTTAATGATGGTGCAGAACCTAATCCAGTTGGTAACCAAACATAATTATAAGCGCCTGTTCCACCTTGAACAGTTGTAGATATTTGTCCGTTACTTCCTCCAAAACAAGAAATATTACTAAAGCTTGATGCTGCCATCACTAAAGCTGGTGGTTGAGAAATAACTAAAGAAGAGGTCGTTGTACATCCGTTACCATCTGTTACAGTTACTGTTGGTGAACTTGCTGGTACATTTGTTAACACAGAGTTTGTTTGTGCGCTTGGTGACCATAGGTATGAATAACCTGGTGTTCCTCCATTTGCCAATACAGTTGCTCCTCCATTACTCAAACCAAAACAACTTACGTTTGTAAAGCTGCCTATTGCGCTTACTAATTGAGTAGGTTCTGTAATTTGAACAGAAGCTGTTCCAACACAACCCGCTGCATCGGTTACAGTGATGTTTTTGATACCTGAGTTAAAGTTACTAACGTTTTGTGTCGTTTGTCCTGCTGGGCTCCAAGATACACTTATCGCTCCTGCTCCTCCTGTAATTGTTGTGGTTGCCGCTCCATTACTTCCTCCAAAACAACTCACATTTGTAGAACTAGTAATCGAAACTACTGGACCTGCAATGTCATTAATTAATCCGCTTGCTTGAGCAACACAACCATTAGCATCTGTTACCGAGAAAGTATAAGCCCCTGCTAACACGTTATTATTACATAAGGTTGTAATACCATTACTCCATAAGGATGATAAAGAGCCTGTTCCTCCTGCAACAACCGCACATACTTTTCCGTTTGCTAAACCACAGTTTGAATTAGTGGCTGATACGGCTGCGGTTAATGCTGCTGGTTCTGTTAAGGTAAATGTTAATACAGTTGTACATGCTCCGTTTGAAGTAATCGTTACGGTTTGTGGTCCTGCTAATAAGTTGTTTACTGGGTTTCCAGATTGTAAGCCAGGTCCCCATAAGAATGTGGTTGCGCCTGCACCTCCTAAATAAGCAATATTTGCGGTTCCATCAGATCCTCCATTACATAATATATTGGTTGTTGTTAATGTTGTTGCTAAAGGTGTTGGTTGTAATATTGTTGCTGTTGCTGTTGCTGTACATAAGTTTTGATCCGCTACTGTTACCACATAAACGCCTGCTGTTAATGTATTAGCTGTGGCTGCTGTAATTCCGCTTGGCGACCAATTATAAGTGTGTGCTCCTGTTCCGCCTGCTGCTGTTACTGCCGCAAAGCCATCGTTACCGCCATTACAAGTTACACTGCCTGTGGATGTAATATTGGCTGTTACTTGGGTTGGTTCTGTAATAACAATTTGTGCACTTGCAGTACAACTATTTTGATCTGTTGCTAATACCGTGTAACTTCCTGAACAGGCTGATGTTAATGTTGGGCTTGGGACACCTGTTGTTCCGCCTGTCCAAAAATAACTTACGATACCGATACCATTGGTGCTTGTTGCAACTGCTGTTGCATTGCACAATCCAAAACAAGTAACATTAGTCGCTGTAATACTCGCCACCATTGCTGGAGGATTTACTAACGCCATGCTCGCTGTAGCTACACAGCCATTTCCGTCGGTTACGGTTAAACCATAATTACCAGCTCCTAATGGGTTACTAGTAGATGCGTTTCCGCCAGTTGATGTCCAAGCATAACTATAACTTGGTGTTCCTCCAACTGCTGCTGCAGCACCTCCTCCATTTAATGCACCAAAGCATTTTGGTTGAGTTGGTACAATATTTACTGTTAAAGCTGTTGGCTCAGTAATTGAAACACTCGCCGATGCTATACATCCTGCTTGGTCTGTTACTGAAGCGGTATAAACTCCTGCTACTAAATTTGTTGCTACAGGCACTGTAATACCATTACTCCAAGAATAACTATAGGTTCCTGTTCCTGCTGCTGCTAAGGCTGTTGCACCTCCGTTTGTTCCTCCAAAGCAACTCACATTGGTAAAGCTAGAAATACTAAGTGTTGGTCCTGATAAATTTGGAATGGTAGCTGCTAACGTTTCTGTACAGTTATTAGCATCTGTAATATTTACGGTGTAAGTACCTGCTGTAACATTACAAATAACAGTTCCTGTTGTTCCAGTACTCCAGTTTTCAACATACGGTCCTGCTCCTCCTGAAACTGTAATCGTAGCACATCCGTTTGCTAAATTACAATTAGCAGGTGTAACTGATGATGTAATCGTTAATGAAGTTGGTTGAGTTACCGCAATACTTTGTGTTATTGAACAAAGATTTGCATCTGTAATCGTACAGAAATAATTACCAATACCAACGTTTGGCACTGTAGCTGCTGTATTCGTAATTGGAGAAGTCCACATATAGGTATATGGTGCTGTTCCTCCTGTTCCTGCTGCAGAAACTGTTCCTGTTGGTGTATTAAAACATTTTACGTTATTAGAATTCATGATAGCTGTTAATGCTGGTGGCTGAATAATAGTTCCACTAGCAAAAGCTTTACATCCATAAAAATCTGTTACTTCACATGTATATGTACCTGGGCATAAATTTGCTGCAGTTGGTAAGGTTCCACCTGATGGCGTCCAAGAATACGTAAATGGTGCTGCTCCTCCTGTCATACCCGTGGTTAAACTACCATTACATAATCCATTACATGTAACACTTGAAGAGGCAACAATAGATGCTGTTCCTCCTGGTGTTAATCCAATAACTGCTGGGCTAGAGATTGTACATCCATTAGCATCTGTTGCTGTTACTGTATAATTTCCTGCTACTACACTATTAGATATGGCTGCTGCGCCGCCGCCACCTGTCCATGTATATGTAATAACTCCTGTTCCACCTGTAACTGTAGTAGATGCTACTCCGTTTGCTGCTGTACAGTTTGCATTTTGTGTGGATACATTTATTGTTAAGGCTGCTGGTTGGGTTACTTGTACCGTTTGAGTTGCTGTACATCCATTAGCATCCATGATTCCCATCGAATAAATAGCTGCAAATTGATTAGCAAAAGTGGGTGATGTTTGGTAGGCGCCACCATTTAAGTTATATGAATACGTTGGTGTGCCTCCTGCTCCTACTAAATTAACAGTTCCTGTTGCGGTTCCATTACATAAGGCGGCAACTGGTGTTGCCGTTAAGGTTAATACAGTTGGTTGGGTAATGGTTACCGAAGTTGTTGTTACACATCCTACTTGATCCTTCACTGTAATATTATAAGTACCTTGTGGTAAACCAGAGAAAAATCCTGTACCATTTGTTTGGAATGGACTTGTTAGGGTGTAAGTATATAACGGACCTGTGCCTCCTACTGGAGTTACAGTAAAACTTCCATTAGATCCTCCAAAGCAACTAACGTTTACCGTATTGGTTACTGATGCCGTTGGACTACCTGTGTTTAATATATTATACGTTACTGATAAGGTACAAGTATTAGCATCTCTTACAATAACTGTATGAGTACCTGCTGTTAATCCTGTTGTGGTGGTTGCTGCTGAAAACGCTCCGCCATCATAAGAATATTGATATGGTAATAATCCGCCTGTTACTCCTGTAACTGTAGCTGATCCATTAGCGCTACCACAACTTGCATTAGTGGTAGTGATTGTTGCTGATGTTGGACCTGTTGTGCCTCCTACATTAAACGTTGTATTAAATAAACATCCATTAACATCTCTTACGATTACTGGATAAGTACCTGCTGCTAAATTAGTTGTTAAACTTCCGCTAGTTACTCCATTTACTGTATAGGTATAAGGTCCTGTGCCTCCTGTTACGCCTGTAATATTGTATGTTCCATTAGTTAATCCACAGCCTGCTGGTGTAGTTGTTCCCGCTATCGCTGTTGGTCCTGTGGTTACGGATATAGTAACCGTGTTTGTAAAAATACATCCGTTCACATCTCTAACACCTACGGTATACGTTCCTGATGCTAATCCTGTTACTGGTGGGCTTGCTGAAAAGGCTCCGCCATTTACATTATAAGTATATGGTGCTGTTCCTCCTGTTGGTGCTCCTATCGTTATGCTTCCTGTTCCTACTCCACAAATAATATTATTAGGCGTTAAGGGTAATGCTGACGGTCCTGCCGCACTTGCTAATGTTGCTGATACCGTAAACGTACAACCAAAGTTATTAGTCAATGTAATTACTGGCGTTCCCGCTCCTAAACCCGTTACTGTTTGACCAGAGACTGTACCTAAACTGCTCGCAAAGCTAACCGTTTGTGGCGGCGCAATTGGAGACGTATTATTAATCACAACTACTCCATTTGTTGCTCCGCAATTTGGATTCGTGAAACTTAAGGTCGCTGAAGGCATGGGATTTACTTGAACAGTATTTGTAGAAACACTTGTACATCCTCCTGAGGTTACTGTATGTGTAACTGTATATGTCCCTGCTGCTGTAAAACTACCTGAATAGTTAGCAGTTCCACCAACAGCAGGTGCTCCTGCAATTGGAGAAAAGGAATAAGAGTGTGTTCCACCTGCGGTGCCAGTATTATTAAAACTAAAACTATTTCCTGTTAAACATTGTGTTGCCGAAGGTATTGTAAATGGTGATGTAACGGCTACAACAGTGACATTGGTAGTAACCACATTAGTACATGCTCCTGCAGTAACTGTATGCGAAACAACATATGCTCCTGGGTTTGCAAAAGTAATGGTAGGGTTTGTTGATGTAGCAGTTGCAACAGTAACCCCAGCTGCTGGTGAAACCGCCCAATTATGCGCCACACCGGCTGTTCCAGTATGCGTAAATACTTGGGAAGAACCCGTACATAAAGTTGTATTTAATGGTGTAAACGCAGCCGAAAGTGCCGAGACGACAGTAACTGCTACTGTTTTGGTGACGGGCGCTTGACATGGCGCTGATGCTGTTAACGAATAAACCGTTGTGGCACCCGGCGAGACGACTATGCTTGGGGCGGTGGAGCCTCCTGGCGACCAAGTATATGTTAAACTACCACACCCACTAACCAATGATGAAGCGGTAAGTGTAGACGAACCTGGCGCACAAAAAATTGCTGGGTTTGCTGTTAAGTTAAAATTTAAAGTTGTTAGTACTCCAGGAACCGTAAAACTATTCATAGCAGACCACGGGCCCGCTGGAGGAACAGCCGTACTTCCTTCTAACCATTCTCTTGCTCTAAAAAAATACGTTTGACCAGGACAGAGCGCTGAAAAGGGAATGAAAACAGAAGTATATGGCTCAACTGTACAGACATCGGGCCAACCAGCACCCGCCGTATAATTTGGAACATTTAATAGTCCAAAATACCATGGATGAGATTGGTAAGTAGTTCCTGGGCCTGCCCAATTATCAATAATGTTTTGCATAGCTGTTGGCGGTAATCCTGACAAACCAGCAGCTGTACAAGATAATTCAACTTGCATCCAGTAAGGTCCACAACCGCAAGTTGCTCCATCTGAAGATCCGTTAACTGTTACTCCTGTAGCTCCAACACTAAAGTTGTAGTTTACTAGGGCTAATCCGTGACAGGCTTTAGCTGAATTTATACCTAAATAAGAAATCAGTAAAATAAATAATAGTTTTTTTCATTAGTTTGATTTTGGTCATTGTAAATATATTCGATTTTTTGATTTATCAAAGTATTTTTTACTAATTTTAATGTAGTCTTTACTCATTGATAATACATTTTTGGATATGAATTTAAAATCTGTCTTTTTTTTGGCGATTTTTTTGCTAGTTAAGGCTTACTTAATCTCTCAACCAATTTGCTCGAATTTTTCTACTTATTTTGGTGGAAATCAATTTGATGAAATAAAAAGTGTTTGCGTTGATGTGGACAAAAATAGCTACGTGATTGGAAACACATACAGCAATGATTTACCAGTAACATTGGGTTTAATAAACGATACTGCCTCGGGTAATTATGATGTTTTTTTAGCAAAGTTTGATAGTTGTGGTGCGTTGATTTGGTCGACCTATTTTGGTGGTATTGGATATGAAAGTGCTGAAAAAATGGAACTAACTCATGACGGAAATATTGTTTTTTGTGGCTATACCACCAGTGTAACTACTCCTACTACTCTAGGGTGCTTTCAAGCCAATAACAACGGAGGCTACGATTGCTATTTAACAAAAATAACCCCAAATGGACTTATTGTTTGGAGTACCTTTTTTGGAAAATCGGGAGGCGATTTTGCTTTTGATCTTAAAATTGACGCTGTAGATAATATTATTATTGGAGGAACCTCAACAAGTACAAATTTATATACAACACCCTCTTCTTTTCAACCTAACCATAAAGGCAATACCGACGCTTTTATTGCACGTTTTTCAAAAAACGGATTACTAAAATGGTGCACTTATTATGGTGGTGCCGGCAGCGAAGATATTCATGCCTTGGCTGTTGATTTAAATTGCAATATAATTGGAGTAGGCGAATCTTTTAGTAATAACCTCAATACAAGCACCACAGCTTTTCAATCTATTAACGAAGGCGCATCAGACACTTATATAATAAAGTTAGACTCTACATGCAACCGTGTTTTTTCAACCTACTTAGGTGGCAGTGGTTCGGATGACGCTTGGGGTTTAGTTTGTGATTCTTTAGATAACATATACGTTGCTGGGCATACTAATAGTCTGGATTTTGATACAACAGCATTCACTTATCAAACTACACATAATGGTGGTATTGATTGTTATCTGACAAAATGGTCGCCTACCGGAACGCTAATAAAATCAACGCTCTTTGGTGGGGCATTAAATGATTATAGTTCTAGGTTAATTGGTATATCTAATACTGAGCTTTTATTGTTAACAGAAACCGAAAGTATAAATCTGCCTACATATACTTTTAGTCAACAAACATCATTAATGGGCAGCTACGATATGTACCTTACATCTTTTGATATGAATACACTTTTTCCAACATGGGGAACCTACAATGGCGGCGCAATTGTTGAGGATGCAACTGATATAAAATTAATAAATAGTAATGAAGTTGTTGTTTGTGGTTCATCAAACAGTACGGATTATCCAGTAAGTTCTGGAGCCAATCAACCATTATTAAATAATAGTACAGATGGCGTTATTACAAAACTTACAATAACCAAAAATTTATCTACTGTCATTGAAAATAAATATTTAGAGTCAACTATCGAAATTTATCCCAATCCATTTAGCGACTATCTATTTATAAAATCCAAAAAACCTCTTTTAATTGAAATCAAAACACTATTAGGAGAAACCATTTATAGTAGAACAAACGATGATTACATATCTACAAAGGATTTATCGCCTGGAGTGTACATTGTGACTGCTAACTCAAAATCCTATCGTTTTATAAAACAATAATTCTATTTTTTATTTTTTGTAGGAACAGACTGATTGTTTTCTTTAGACTTATATTTTCCAGAAAACACTAATTTAAATGGATATGTAAGCTGAGTTAAAAACGTAGTTGGCATTTCTTTTTGATCTGGAACACCCAACACAGGCACTTCGTTTTTTGGCAAATAATAAAATCCAAACAATAAATCCCACACATTTAAAATACTAGCATAATTAACTCCTAAGCGGCGTGGAATATTTTTAGCATGATGCCATGAGTGCGTTTCGGGAGTATTAATAATATAATTTAAGAAGCCCCATTTTACTTTAATATTAGTATGTGTAAAAAAGCCCCACACGTTTTGCACCGTTGCTTGAAATAAAAAATAATCAGCAGCCGAATATCCAATCATAGCAAAAGGAATATAAATAATGGGTTTAAAAATAAACATTTCTACAAAGTGAAATCTTCTGGTAGAAGCTGCCCCAAGTGTCTCCTGAGCATGGTGTATTTTATGAAACGCCCATAAAAAATCTGAACGGTGTAATAGGTAATGAGCAACAAACTCGCAAAAATCTTGAATCACAAACATAATCATGATTTGCCATAAAGGATTCCAATGAGTAATATCAACAACCATCATGCTATTTATTCCAAATAACTTCAATGTTTTTAAAAACACTAACTCTGTTACTGCACATAAGCCAAACAATCCAATAATATAAACTAATACGTCATTAAAAAACACTTAAAAGGTGTCCAACCAAAAACCCTTTCTGCTTAATAATCCGTGCTTCCTTTGTTTTGGCAAAATGACTTCCAACGTAAAACAAAAAAGATAGGCTAATAAAACACAATAATATATATTATTAAAAGCAGGATGCTTTAATTGAAACACCGTATACTGATATACGTTTTTTGTGTTTTCAACAAATACATTTATTAGTTCTGGAATTAGAGCCATGGTTTAAATGTAAAAAATTATTTACTGCATAAACAAATTTATTTACTTTAGTGTTACATAAATGTGTTAAATGAATAAATTAAAAGAGTTTTTTAATAAAGAGCGTCTACTAATTTTAATAATTGTTGCCATCTTTTATGGTAACACATTAAAAAACGAATATTCATTAGATGATAGTTTAGTTACTGAAAAAGGTAACATAACAACCAACGGAATTAAAGTAATTCCTAAAATCATTAAATCATTTTATATTGAACAATCTAATGAATTTAAGTTTGATTATAGGCCTATTGTAAAAATATCCTATGCCATAGAGCATGAATTGTTTGGAGTAAATCCTGCAATATCACATTTTTTTAATTTGTTGTTTTATCTTATAGGTTTATATCTATTATACAATGTCTTAATTAAGTTGTTGTCGGATTATCATAAAAACATTGCGTTATATGGTGTTATACTGTTTGCTATCATGCCAATTCACACAGAGGTAGTGGGTAGTTTAAAAAACAGAGACATGTTGTTGTGTTTTATATTTTGTATGGTAGGATTAAAACATTTAATGTTGTTTGTTGAATCTGATTTTAAAAAATGGGCGTCTTTACTACTTTGTTTTCTAAGTTTTTATTTCGGTTTTCTAAGTAAATTAGATGTGTTGCCATATTTGGCAATAGCTCCAATTATTGTTTTTATAAAAAACCCAAAACATTTTAAATGGGCTATTGGCTTTGCCATATTGTTTATTATAGCATACATTTTATTTAGAATAACCAAACGTGAATTGACCGGACGTGGCGGAACACACAGGGTTTATTATTATTTTGAAAACCCATTGTTTTTTGAAAAAAGCATTAAGTATAAAATTATTGCCACCTTTAATTGTTTAGGTTTTTATCTTAATCAAGCCATTATTCCATTTAAAATGTGTTGCTATTATGGCACCGATACCATTTCTGTTACAAAACTGACCTATCATGGATACTTTGGAATAATTGCTGCGCCACTTTTAGTTTTTGGTTTAGTGAAATCATATCTTAAAAAAAATTATTTAATATTGATGGGTATTGTCATTTTTTGCTCCTCCATTTCTATGTATCTTAACTTTGCTAAACCATCTGTAGGTATAGTTGCTGATAGGTTTACCTTTTTTGGATCATTAGGTATTGCTCTGATTATTGTTTCTATTCTCAATTCATATTTTCCTTTAAAAGAAAAAATTTCGAGTAAGATGAAAACAGGATCAGTACTAGTTATAGTTGTTTTTGGGACGATGACTATTAAACGTAATATTGATTGGAATAATAAGCGTTCCATTATAGAGGCTGACTTTGCTAAATATCCAAACAATTCCTATTTAAATTATAAACGAGGTATGGATATAGTGCAAAGAACCATGGAAACAAACACCATGTTACCTCCTGATCAAAAAAGAAACAAATTTATAGAGGCCCGAGCTTTCTTAGAAAAATCAATACAAGTGGCGCCAGATTATGCCAACTCACGTAATTATTTAGCTTATGTTTTAGTGTATTTACTAAATGATTTTAATGCAGCTCTTCCTCATATAAACTATTCGATTGCATATAAAGAAACAACTGATTTATATTACTACAAAGCAATTTGTATGCGCGAAACAAAACAGAAAGATAGTAGTGAATACTATTTACTAAAGTGTATTAAAATGGACGATAAATATTATAATGCTTACGGTTTATTAGCCTATGATTATAATTTAAACAAACAGCATCAAAAGTCAATTGATTTATTTAAGGGCGCCATCGCAAAAGGTGTAAAAACGATTGAGATATATAATGCGTTAGGGAAAACGTATTGGGAAACGCAAAATAATATTGAAGCAAATTTTTATTATCAAAAAGCCTTAGAAATAGATCCATCTAACCAAGAGGCTGCAGCAATGGTAAAAAGAACCTCAACGGCGTCAACAAATACAACGATTGCACAATAAGTTTTAAATTTCTTTACGCATTCTAGCAACGGGTATGTCTAATTGCTCACGGTATTTTGCAACGGTACGGCGAGCGATGTTGTATTTCTTTTCTTTTAAAATTTCGCAAAGCGCATCATCCGTTAACGGCTTCTTTTTATCTTCGTTAGAGATACATTCTTGTAATATTTTTTTCACCTCTCTAGTACTTACTTCTTCTCCGCCATCAGTACTTAAAGATTCAGAGAAAAATGTTTTTAATAAAAACGTACCATAAGGCGTTTGCACATATTTACTATTTGCTACACGCGAAACCGTTGAAATATCTAAACCTACTTTATCAGCAATATCTTTTAAAATCATTGGTTTTAATTTAGATTCATCGCCCGTAGCAAAATACTCTTGTTGATATTCCATGATACAGTGCATAGACACTAACATGGTTTGATGGCGTTGTTGCAGTGCTTCAATAAACCATTGAGCCGATTCAATTTTTCCTTTTACAAAAGAACCAGCTTCTTTAATAGATTTTTCCTTAGCACGCGAATACTCTTTTAGCATCTCGATATAATCGGCACTAATTTTTAATTCAGGTAAATTACGTTGGTTAATGCTTAACTCTGGGATACCATCTACCACACTAATATTAAAGTCGGGCACTACTTCCGACATTTGTCCTTTATTATCTCCTTCGGAGTTTCCTGGACGTGGATTAAGGTGTGTTATCTCTGCAATGATGTCTTTTAAATCATCATCTTCAATATCTAACTTACGTATAATTTTATCGTAGTGTTTTTTAGAAAATTCATCCATCATGGTTTTCACCACTTCAATTGCTAAATGCGTTTCTTTAGCTTTAACTGGTTTTCTTTCGAGTTGTATTAACAAACATTCTTGTAATGTTCTTGCTCCAACACCTGCTGGATCAAATTCTTGTATCGTTTTTAAAACTTCTTCTAATTCTTCTTTCGTTGTATTTGTGTTTTGAGAAAACGCTAAGTCATCCACAATTAAATCCAAGTCTCGGCGAATATATCCGTCTTCATCAATACAACCAATTAAATATAATCCAATAGAAAATTGTTTTTCGGTTAAATCTCTTAATCCTAATTGTTCTTCTAATTGTGAATGAAAATCTGGACCTTCCACAACTACTGTTTGAAACACTTCATCGTCGGCACTTCTATTGGATATCTCGTATTTGTAAGCATCTAAATCGCCAGCATCCATGTAATCTTCTAGCTCATAGCCGTCATCGATTTTATCAACTTCTTTTTCCTCGTAATCGCTTACTTCTTCCGAATCTGAATTATCAACCTCATCGTATTCGTTCTCCACTTCTTCTGAATCAGATAAACTATCGTCTTCTTCTAAAGCTGGATTTAACTCAAGCTCTTCTTTAATTCTTTGTTCTAGAGCAACAGTAGGCAACTGCAACAACTTCATTAATTGAATTTGCTGCGGCGACAATTTTTGTAATAACTTTAAATGTTGCGTTTGCTTAAGTGCCATAATACTGAAGCAAATATACAAAAAGAGCCACGAATAATTTTCGTGGCTCATAACTAATTTTTAATTAAATTAATAGTTATAGTATGGGGAAATCATGGCATAAACCACAACGCCTGTGATAGTGACATATAGCCAAATTGGGTAACTAAAACGTGTAATTTTTTTATGCTTTACTCTGTCGTCTTTTAAAGCATAATAAAACGATAATAAAATCATTGGCAATACAATCACCGCTAAAAATATATGGCTTAATAAGATTACCAAATAAATTGGTCTAATACCTGAAACTAAAGCCAATTCTGTTTGCTCTAAAACTTCATTATGATTAACATCTCCAAATTTTGTGTCAGGAATAACATAATGTGCGGTTACATAAGAAATTAAAAACAAGGATGATAATAAAAAAGCGGTTAGGTTTAATTTTTTATGTAACTCAATGTTTCTTTTTTTTATGGCCCATAACGAAGCGACTAATAACAAACTACAAGAGCCGTTTAAAAAAGCATTAAGCATTGGTAGTTTGTAAATAAAGGATGGAAAAGTATCAGGAACAGGAATTAATTTTTGATTTAAAACAACAACAACAACGCAAATTAATGCGCTCACTGCTAATACAATTTTAAAAACTGTTTTATCATTTTGTTTACTTAGTACTGATTGTGTGTCCATTTTAGCGTGTTATAAATGTTCCTTTAAATTTTGTAAAGATAGTGTTTTCAAAAAACAATTGAGCGTCCACTACATATTGATTTTCTGTTGTTGTGTGTTTTATTTCTACATTAAAAGTGGGATTTTGCGTAGGAATAATCATACCAGTAAACTTAATGTTACTGCCTACGGTTAATGTTAAGTTTTTTCCAATCGCTTCTTGCAATAATTCTTTAATAAGTTGCGTTTGACAAACACCTGGCATTACGGGCATTTGTTCGAAGTGACCTTTAAAAATATCGTGGCCGGCATTTAACTTAATGGTAGCCGCAATGGTTGAATCATCTGCTTTATTGGATGTTTCTACTGTATAAAAATCGTTTAGCAAAAAAGTATCTGTCATGTTATTCGTCTATTTTATTAAGTTCGGTTTTAATTTTTATAAGTCCGAACTGCGTGCATTTAATCTGAGTATAGGTGTTTGTTTCGGTGTCAAATTTATAACTTATAAAACATGATTTTCTGTTTTTATTAAATATGTTTTGAGAAGAAATCCCTTTTAAAGAATCGGCAATAATGTATCTGTGTTTATATCCCTCTAAATCATAATACGATTTAACTTTTTTGTTGCTACAATGTCCGGCATTTTTATCAAAAACATCCAACAAAAACATTTGTTTAAAATTAGATAACAATGCTTTTATTAATGTTGGCTTATTTAATGGTTCAAATACATAGGCCGCGTTCATCTCATTATTTTTCCACTCAAAATCAAACATTTTCATACCGATTTCAGTTACAAAAATAATGTGTGTAGAAACAGAATCCGTTTGTTTAACGATAATGATGCCTGTTAAATGATTTTTTAAAACATCAATAGAGCCTTTGTACTTTGTCGCTTTAGTTTTGTTTAAAACTGACTCAAAGGCTGTGTTTGTAATAACAACGCGATTGCATTGTTTTGGGTTTTTAAATTTAGAAATACGACAAGAAACAAAAAAGCTAAATAGAAAAAAACTACTTAACAATAAATATGGTTTCCGCAATTGGCGCATTTAATTTTTTGTTGGTAAAATCAAGCAACGTTAAATCCTCGTTGCTTTCGATCATTTCCATTTTAGCCACCGAAGTTACGGTTTTATCAAAATACAAATTGATTTTTTTGAAAGAATCTTTCATGTTTTTTACCTGAGGTATGAGTTCTAATTTATAGTATTTATCGCTTTCAAAATAACTCGTTTTAAACTTGTTTGATTTAAAAATGGTGCCTTGCACGCAAGACAGCATGATGTCATTAATTTCCTTAAACACCTTATTGCTGTTCATGTCGTACTTGGTTGTTTTCTTCTCGTCTTTAATAATGACTTTATCTTTATTAATCACGATTAAATATTTTGATGGTGTGTTGTATTCCCAGCGTAATAAATTTTCTTTTTTAAATACAAAATGCCCCTTGCTAATAATTTTTTCGGACAACATGCTTAAGTTTTTTTCTTGCGTAAAATCCGACTCAATGGATGTTGTAGCCTTACTCATGCTTTCAATTTTTTGCTTCAAAGCACTAGTGTCTTTAACCGTTTTAAAGACTTGAGAAAAACTAATAATGGGAAATAATATGAAAATAAGCGTTTTGTACATAGTTCAAAAGTAGAAAATAGTTGTTGAAATTAATGCTCCTTTTTGTTAAGAAACATTAAGAAGATAATCCCCATTTTTTCTTCCAAGATTCTATAAATGGAGGAACAGTAATATATAGTTCCTTGGTAATAGGAGCCATAAATACCTGTGTGCTTCTTCCTGTGCAGGCCACAAAACCATGTTTTACACTTATCACTTGATATTCAAATATTAATTTAGCAGCTGGCGTATCAATTAGGGTGGTTTCAATTCTCACACTATCACCATACTCCAACACTCTTTTAAAATTTACTTGTAAATCTACTAAAGGTACTGCTAACTGGCCATGTTCAAATATATCCATGTATCCTAAGCCATACTGTTTACCAAAAGCTTCTCGTCCGTCTTCAAAATAACGAACATAATGCCCATGCCACACTACTCTTAAAGAATCTACTTCACTAAATTTAATATCATGTTCTATTGTGTTTTTTAACATGTTTCAAAGATAGAATGTTTTTTAATTAAAATGATATAGGAACATTTATCATGCATTTTTTCCATTCATATTTCAAATTGTCCATCTGTTAATTTTGTTAAAACTAGCCCAAAAACAGTGTTCATATGTTTGTTTTCGAATTTTTGTTTCGTTATATTTGTAAGACAATTAACTATAAAATTATAAACATGAAAAAAATTTACTCTTTAGCCCTTGCTAGTATTGCCCTTTTCGGGACAATGTCGGCACAACAAAACCCATTTGAAACAAATGGTGGCAGACAAAAGGCTGTTTTAGCTCCTAATGCAAAATTACCTTATTCCAAAGTAGTTAGCACTACTAATAGTAATAACAATGCTTCAAAAACTACTGCAGTGTGGAGACGCCAGGTTGAACCAATTGGAGATATTATGACAAATAAAGGTTTGCTTTTAGATGGAAGTGCGTCAGCAAATCAAGATTTATTCTTATCTGGAATTTTTATGGATTCTACTGTTCGTCTTAGTTCTCCAACGTCAACTCGTAATATTAGTGATATCTTGACTGGTACAGTGTTAGATTTAAAATCTACATTATTAGATCCAAGTTTTACTCAAATTGTAACAAGTGCTGATCCTTTTGGAATTGATACTGTTTTTATTCCTGCTTCATACGTAAAAGTAACACCAGCAATTGATACTGTATATATGTGGTTAGCTTGGGGTGATACAACTATGACAACTGGTGCAACACCTGTTTGGACAAAAAGCACAACTGCAAGTTACTGGGTTGCTCCATTATCATCATGGAGAACTAATGTAATTGGTTCAAGAGTTACTGGTGCAATCGGTGCTCCTGGTAACAAAGTAAGATCTAATGCTCCAGCAGCGAACAGAATGTTAGTAAAATACGTTTTACAACCAGATGATTCTGTTGCTGTATCAGGTCGTTTTAAATATATTACAATTCCTTTGCCATCTGCTGCTGCTATTCCTGCAAATGCTTTAGTAAACTGTTTCTTTACATTTGTTCCAGGTGCAGCGTATGCTTCTAATGATTGTATTTACAGCTTTTCTGGCGCTACTGTTCCACAAAATCAAAACGGTATGGCTTATATTGTTTGGGGTCAAACAAATCCTGCTTTAACTGCATTAGCAGATTATGTAGATCATCAAGTGGATTTAGATGGTTATAACATGGGTTCTACTTATGGCAAGGAACAAAGACACGCTTCATATCCAGCTCAATATCGTACCAACTTATTTGGTGATGTTGCTTCTGCTCCAGCAATAGTTTATTCTGTGTTCGGAGGAGCTACTGGAGTTTCTAAAATTGAGAAAGAAACTGCTTCTTTAAGCCAGAACATGCCAAACCCTTTCACTAAAGAATCTGTTGTAAGATATACTTTAGCTAAAGATGTTAACTCTGCTTTATTTACAGTTACTGACATCATGGGTCGTGTTATCACTTCTGAAAAAGTTGCTACAACTACAGGATCTCACTCTGTTAAATTAGCTGCTTATGCTGCAGGTGTATACTACTATTCTTTAAATGTAGATGGTGTAGTTACAACTAAAAAAATGATTGTAGAATAATCACTACTTATTTTGCTTGAAAGCCACCTGTTTAACAGGTGGCTTTTTTTATTCCTTCATTTTTAGTATATTTGATATAGTATTCATTTTTAAACTTATTATTATGAAAAAAATTTACTCGTTAATCTGTTCGCTTTCAATAGGATCTGTTATGCTGGCTCAAAGCCCCGCTAACACCATGTATGAAAGTACAAGTGATTTAATTCCTACAGCAAAAAAAATTCCTACTAAGGGTGGTTTAAAGGTTTCAGCCACAGGTTTTGCTGGTCGTTTTGACCCAGCTTATAGTGTTATGACAATAAACGGTGTGCAAGATGCAGAAATTGCAGGAGGTTCTGCAGGTACAAAAGTTGGCATGTTTGTTACTGGTACTAATTGTGATTCTACATTAACTACCTGTTTTAGTACTACTAGCAATTATATTACTACCCATAAATTTGGGATGAACTTTGATCCAATTTACAGTATTGCTCATGACCAAGTAAATTTTGCTCCACTATTAACTATGACGGAAACCATGTTTTTAGACACTGTTTGGGTTGGGAATTTTTACCAAAGAGTAACAAACTTTAATGATACCTTATTGGTTGAAATTGTTTGGGGAGACTCATCAAACACTGCCGTTTACGCACCTTTTTCGTTTGCGGCACCGAACAATTATATGGGAACGTTTTTAGGCCCAAAATTTAATACTTCTGCTTTACAGGGCAACACTTCTTTTTAACCGCTCCCGCATTAAACAAAAAAGTAATTAAATATGTTTTAACGGCTGCTGATACAACCTTAACTAATAATACTGGTTACATTCCTGTTGTGGTAAATGGCTCAGCTGGTCAAATGATTCCAGCAGGAAGCATCGTATCTGCAGTAGCAACATTTATACCTGGCGAACCCAATGTGCCTGTTGGTGCGGTTGCCTATAATCCTGGCGCTGGAGCTTCACCTCAAACAACTAACGGTATGGTAGCAAGGCTTTATGTACAAAATAGTCCTGCAACACCAGTAGCAACTCAAAATTGGTTTGATGATGTGGCTGTTGGAAAAAACCACACGGTTTATACTTTTAAAAGAGAGCGTTATGGAATGACTGGTGCTTTTCCAGGTTTAAGATCTTCATCTAGTCGTGCATATATGATGGATTTTTCTATCACAGTGCCTGTTCCACAATCCCTAAAAGAAATAGAAAAAATTGGGTTTAGTCTAGGTCAAAACACTCCTAATCCTTTTACTAATAACTCAACTATTAAATATGCTTTGTTAAAAGACGCTAATTCAGCTGTTTTTACAGTAACGGATGTTACAGGACGAATTATTTCTTCAGAAAAAGTTTCTTCAAACACTGGTGCACATACTATTAATTTAGGAGCATATGCTTCAGGATTATACTACTATTCATTAAATGTTGACGGAAACGTTTCAACTAAAAAAATGATTGTAGAATAATCTATTCTATAAATAAAAACAAAAAGCCCGCTCTACAAACATAGAGCGGGCTTTTTGTTGTATGATAATTCCTAAATTATTATGGTTGTTTTGT
>JADJFB010000037.1 GCA_016708845.1 Bacteroidota bacterium
ACGTTACCTGCAACCAGCCGACAGAAAAATCAAACTTTAACTTAAGACACAAAACTTCATTTAGACCTCACTAAACTCGGTAGACCTGTGTGTGAAATCCAAAGTGTTTTATCGGTTTGAAAAAGCCGTTTTTGCTATCCCATAATTTAGCACATTTGTTTTTGCAAAAGGCAGGCAAAAACCAAATAAGCTAAATTACCTCGCCACACAATAAGGTGTGCTTTCAGCACTTTTTGCGGGGCTCGCTCCGCTCAGTCAAATCCGCATGCCACGGCGTATGGTTAGATATTATTTTTTAAATTAAATATTTATTTTTATCTTTATTTTTCAATAATTTAACATTATAATATTTATTCAATATTTTTTATGAAAAACATCTATTTTTTAGGAGTTATATTTTTTTTTATAACTTCATGCTCTATTCAGAAAAGACAACATCTAAATGGCTATTATTTTTCTTGGAACAAGATTAAGAAACAAAATGAAATAAGCAAGCAAGAAAATACAGATACAATTGTATATCATACTAACGAGAGAATTGATTTAATTGCTTCAACAGAAAACAATTATGATTTTATAAAGAAACAACCTTATAATGAAAAATAGATGACTGCGACATCCTTATATTTCAAAGCGGCGAAGAAATAAAAGTAAAAATAACAGAAATTACTTTAAACGAGATTAAATATTCACTTTGTAATGACCCTAATAGTAAAATTATTTCGATTGACAAATCGAAAGTTTTTATGATTAAATATCCTAATGGAAAAAACGAAATGATCAAATCAGAAAAAAGTGATACAAAAACTGAAAAGGCCCCTCAAAGAATTGATTATCAAACCGCGCATAAAAGTAAAAAAATGCAACCCTTTTCATTAATAGCTTTTATCTTTGCTATTATTACAATATTCACGATGGCAGTATTTGGTTTAACTGCGGGCTGGTTTTTATACCTGCCATTTTTGGCATAGTGGCCGCAATATCTGGAATAATTGGATTAATATCCATAAAAATAATCCCGACAAGTATAAAGGCAAAGCATTTTCGGTTCTTGGGATTATTTTCGGTTTAATATTCGCCGCGTTAGCATTGATCTTTTTAGCCATTTTAATTTAAAAAAAATGAAAAAAAATAGTGTTATTATTTTTCTAATAGGATTGGGTATAAATTACCTTAATGCTCAGTATCTCATTTTGAAAAGAGATGGTACAAATATACAAGCAAAAATATTGGAAGTTGGAATTAATGATATAAAATATAAACGTTTTGATTATATCACGGGCCCAACAATTACATTAATAAAAAGCAGCATTTTTTATATTAAATATGAAAATGGAACGAAAGAAGTTTTTGCAAAAGAAGAGAAACCCAATTTAGGAAACAACATTACCAATAACCCACCACCACCTAAAGATTTAAACTTACCAGCTACAATACTTAAAAGAGATGGGGAAGAAATTAAAGCAACACTATTAGAAATAAATGAAACAACAATAAAAATTTTTCCCAGCAACAAATCAAAAGAAGCTACAGTTAATTTGCACAAAAGCGCTATTTTTATCTAAAATATGATAATGGAACAAAAGATATGTTCACTGAAAAAAACATATTTGAGGCAATAGCACATAATGACAAAGATGAAAATGGAATAAGAAGATATAAACAAACCTTACCACGCAAACCTAATAGTGTTGAAAAAATAAAACAAGAAGGAATATTAATTGAAAAATATTATGACTCTGAAGGATATTTGAGTAGAGAAAATATTGTCAATAATGACAAAGTGCGGGAAATTAAAAAACATATTCTTCTAATGGATTACTTCAATATGAACATCAGTTTATGAATAACCAACTTTATGGTATCACCTATAACTACAATAACGAAGGATATTTAGAATCTGAGATGTATTTTGAATATGATGTGCCTAAATTAACAAAAACGTATAATAAAGCAGGCTTTTTAATTTCTGAAACTCCTGGTGAAGGTGATGGGAAATACAAAGTATATTACTCATCGGGTATTTTGAAACAAGAATCTTATTTAACAAACAACAAAATAAACGGCACATTAAAATTATATAAAGAGGATGGCAAATTAAATTCCGAGCAAGACTTTATTAATGGAAAACCAAAAGATCTGCCTAGATATTTTGACGAAACCGGAAATTATACAACATTAGCACCGTTATCTAATGGAGAAATAAATCCAAGTGCTAAATTGTACGATAAAAATGGTAAAGAAATAACAGACACTCCAACCAACGGGATACAAAATGCTTATTATAAAACAGGTGAATTATATGCAGAAACACCTTATGAGGATGGCAAAATAAGTGGTTCGAGAAGGATATATTATAAAAATCAAAAAATATCCATTCAGCTTCCTTATAGCGAAAATAAAATAAATGGCATGGTTATGTTTTTCGATACTAACGGTGTTCTTATTTCAAAAAACTTTTATTTGGATAGTCTGCAAAATGGGGTTAGCAAGACATATTATAAAAACGGGACTATTTTAGGTGAAACATTGTACAGAAATGGAGAGAAGAACGGAATAGCTAAAAGTTATCATGAAAATGGAACTATTTCAATGATAACACCATATACAAACGATAAAATAAATGGCATAAGGAAAATGTATTACCAAAATGGTAATTTGCAAATGGAGCAGATATTTAAAGATGATTTAGGCAATGGCACATGTAAACATTATGACGATAAAGGTAATTTAAGTTTTGAATATACTGAAGCCAACGGATTCAAGACGGGAGAAGAGAAACATTATAATAACGGAGCGTTATTTCTTATTACTCTATATGAGAATGGTGAGAAAAATGGTGTTCAGAAAATGTATTTAAATGGCCAATTGAATATGGAAATACCATATAAAAACGATAAGAAAAATGGAGTTGCAATTAATTACTTAAACGGCAATATCTCTACTCAAACAAAATATGTTGATAATGTAAAAGACATAGAATTTGAAAAAGAACAGGAAAGACTCAGAAAAAACAAAATAGACAGGAAACATTAAGCGCCGTAGCAGGAGGTCTTATGCAGGGACTTCAACAAACATCAGCACAATTAGATTTTCAAAATAATCCAAACGCTCAAACATTTAGTAATTATGCTAATGTAGTATCAAATAATAATACCAAATCTACAAGCGAAGCCATTAATTCCAATAATCAAATTTTAGGTAGCACCCTTAATACTTCTAATGTAAATAATACATCTATTACTGATGCTTATAATCAAAGCGCAATAAAAATTAATACACTTTATAATTCACAAAATCCTGCTAGTCAGGTTGACCCTTATGCTAATACAATTAATACAAATAACACCTCAATTACTGATGCTTATAACCAAAGTGCTATAAATATTAATGCACTTTATAATTCGCGAAATCCTTCCAGTCAGGTTGATCCTTATGCCAATACAATTAATACAAATAACACCTCTATTACCGACGCTTATAATCAAAGCCAAACTAAGATAAACAACCTATATAATTCGCAACATGCAGAATCATCGGCCATCACAAACAATAATGGCGTTTCATGCTATAACCAGGCTGAAAATGAATTGAAACAATCTCTAGAATACAAAGAATGTAATAAATCTGCCTTTGAAGCAAATATGCAACAATATAATTGCGAGATGAGTAAAGCAATATTAATAAAACTAACACTCAAATATTGTCAATCTAAATTACCTCAAAACGAAATTCAGGTGCTTCAAAATCAATATTCACAAACTATACAAATTGCAAATTCAATCAAAATAAATGCAAGTAACTCTGTTACTTCTTTTAAATCTTATGAAGAGCCTGCGGAATGTAAAAAATGTAAAGAAATAGCTGACAAAAATTACAAAACAATTACCGATAATATAGACAAAAAATATTATGTATGTAATACCTCTGGAAATGGAGCTGCTTTTGCTTACGATGGCAATATTCCTCCAAGTTGTGTATGTGTAGCTCCAAAAAAACATTGTAGTTGTGATATTTGCGGAAAAAAATATACAAACCGAATATAATACTGCGGAGACAAACCATAAAAATGCTCTATCTAATTGTAGTCAATTTTGCAAATAAATGTCTTACTTTTTAACCTTAAATAGTTATGAAAACATCATACTTAATTATACTTTTAATTAATGCATCTATAGTAATTGCTCAATCAAATTGCTCAGACGGTTTCGTAATTAGAAAAAGTAAAATGTGGTGGGCAAATAACAGAAAAGTGCGTGCCAGAAAACTACAGTTGCAACAAATGTTGGATGTTAGAATTTGAATCTAAAAATAAGGATGGGTGGTTTCCTCTAAATAATTTTCCTTCATATGAAAGTGCAGATGAAAGAAAACGAGAGATACAACAAGGTAAACCCAGTATTTATAATTATAATATTTCCAGAATTTATTTAGATGATAATAAATTTTGTAATCCAACGGCTCCTACTGCAATTGGCGACTTTAAAAATAGACTTAATATATTATATTCTAGTTGGCAAAAATCATTAGCAACTTCTCTATTGAAATATAATGGTTATAAAATACCTAGTATTCCTTTAGCTACAACAAGAGAATGGAAAAAAATGATTGATGAAAGCACAAAAAAAAACGAACAGATGAGGCTATACAATGAAAACTTCAGTGAAACTAATCTTGGTGATATAAATGAAAAAATGAAAGTTTTCCAACAAGAATATTCTTCATTTCAAACGATGTCAGATTCATATATTGCGAAATATACTGTTCAAAATAATGAAAGTAACGCATGGAAATCATTACCAGATGGGTATTCCTATAAAATTGAACCAAATGGATATTATACTTTTTTTGATGGCGTAGATCAGATTGAATCTTTAACCCCAACAGATGGGCCTAATGAATTATCAAAACACCAAAGAGTCATTGCTAAAGAAAATAAAAACGAGGGGCAATCCAACCAATTAAATGATAACCTAGTAAACGATAAAGATGCGATTAAAAATTTACAAGGCCTATGCGATGTTTTATCTGCACAACTAAATGAATTAAAAAAGGATGGTATAACGCCTGAAGTTCAGGAATTAGAAAAACAAGTAGAAAAGCTACGTTTGGAAATAAAAGAATTACAAAAAGACTAATCTATATTACTTAAATTTTATACTAGTTCTATATTTTACCACTTATTCTCAAAAACTAGCCACTTACAAAGTGGCTTTTTTGTTTTAACATTCCTTTACAATTCACTTGTACTATTTGGCACAATCCTTCGTTATTCCGAAGTAACAAACAAAAATAATATGCCACCTAAAATATGTTAAGCACCCGAACTCTTTTTCTTCCTTGCTCATTTTCTTAAAGAAAAACTGAACATCGAAAATTAAATTCAAATTTTAAAACTTAATATTATGAGTACCTATTATGAAACAGGACATTCAAAAAATGTCGCAAACTTAGAAGATTTAATCTCTTATTGCGTTGGTTACGGAGCAACCTACAATCCGTCAAAAACATCAATTAAAATAGCAGGTTTAACTACCTTGCTTGCAACATCAAAATCAAATATCCAAGCAGTCAACACAACCTTAACTGCATTTCACAATTCAACTAACGCTCGTGAAATCGCTTTTGAGCCATTAAGACCACTTGGTACAAAAATCCTTAACGCTTTATTAGCAAGCGGTGCATCCGACCAAACAATAAACGATTTCAAAACATTAAATCGTAAAGTGCAAGGTAAACGTGCTGGTAGCAAATTAACTAAAGCCGATTCAGGAAAAGTAATTAATCCAAATCCAACTGACCCATTACCCGAGCCAACAGATACTAGCATCTCGGCAGCTCAATTAAGTTACGATAGTTATATGGATCATTACAGTAAAATAATTGCTTTGCTTAACACAGAGCCGTTATACTTACCAAATGAAACAGCATTAAAACTTCCTGCGTTAAATACATTAATGACAACTTTAGCAACAACCAATACCAATGTTATTAATGCAACAACAGCATACAGTAATGCTCGTATCCTAAGAAACAAAACCCTTTACTTGGCAGGAACTGGATTATATGATACAGTTAAAGACGTAAAGGCATATGTAAAATCAGTATTCGGTGCAACAAGTCCAGAGTACAAACAAATCTCTAAGATAAAATTTACAAAAGGTCGCTAGTCCTAAAAAGTAAATAAATCATAAAGTAAAAAACCCTCCGTTATTGAAATATATAACGGAGGGTTTTTGTTTGCTGTTATTCCGACCTGTGTTTAGACAAGCAAAACGTAGAAAACGCTGACAGCGTTTTAGAGAACTAGCACAGTGATTTAGAAAACAAGCGCAGGGCTTTAGGGAACTCTGACAGCGCTTTAGGAAACTCGCACAGGGTTTTAGAAAACTCTGACAGGGCTTTAGAGAACTAGCGGAGGGACTTAGAAAACTCTGACAGGGCTTTAGGGAATTCTGACAGGGCTTTAGAAAACTCGCACAGGGTTTTATGGAACTCTGACAGCACTTTAGGGAACTCTGACAGCGTTGCAGGTTTTTGTCTCCCCACAACTTGCCAAGCCCATTTGCAAAACGCACAAATCAGCCCTGCAATCCTAATTTTGCAAAAAAGCTTTGCAAGTTTTCCCCCGCTCTGGCAATTTTCACAAATTGCTTTGGGTGGCATTCGGTTTCTGTTAGACATATGGTTTCGTAATTAGAAACATTGTGTTGTATAGGTACTTTTCTCACTAAATGCGGCTGGCATCAGGTAACAGCACCTTTGCGTCAGCGGGCGGACATCAAAGTTTTTTGCTTACAGTTTTGCCTGCTACGCAGAAAGTTGTATTTTCATGTAAGCAAAAAAGAGTACAGTATTTCGGCAACTAATAAACATTGTGCGGGTAGAAAGCAGAGTGTTTCAAAGCCCGCCGAACGCAAAGCTCCAAAACGTTATGGGCAACCCTAAGGACGACATCCTAAAAAAAATGACATATGAATAAACTATTGAAAATTATCATTACAACAGGAATACTTGGACAAAATTTAGCCAACGGGCAATCTGTTTTAAATATTTTCCCCGACTCTTTGGTTGTTCCTGTGAACATAAACTTAACACCCGGAGTTTTTTACGTTCCAAAGACGTCTAATGCTGCTAGTGATTTTATGGGTAATGGTATTCAGCAAAATTCTATACGAACAAATGTGATAGAAAGCGTATTGAACAATACATCGAATTTATCGAGTTGTCTTTCTTTGCTTTCTACAGTACAGACAGACTTGCAGAATTTATCATTAAAATGCAATAAACTCATTTTCATTTTTGAGAAAATGCCTGCCTGGCTTAGTAGTTCGTCAAACGGTTCTCCTTCATCAACTCCAGGTTGGTCTGTTTTAAATACAAAACCCCCAGCTAATTGGAACACTTGGCAAACCGTTGTAGATAGCATAACCTCAAAGATTGTAAATCAGTTTGGAATTTCAAACGCCTATTTTGAAATTTGGAATGAACCCGATTTGGGATCGTGGACTGGAACAATGAATGAATATTTTACACTTTACAAAAGAACATATGATGGAATAAAATCAGCAAATCCTACTACAAAAGCTGGCGGACCCGCAGTAAATTTTTGGGCAAATAATATTTATTGGCAACCCCCTTATGGACATATCTCTAATACGAAAGCTGACTCTTCGCTTATTGGACAGCTATTGGACTCCACAGTAATTTGGAATAAAGTACCTGACTTTATTACATGGCACAACTTTAATATCTCGTATCAGGAATTTGCTAATGGTACAAATTATATTCAGCAAAAATTAGTTGCTCTTTCTCTACCTAACATTCCATTAATTGTAAGCGAATGGAATGCCCCATCTCAAATAAGAGATACCAGACTTGCAACATCATATATGCTTAAAGCTCAAATCGAATTGTCCAAAACTGCAATATCTAATAATTCAATTGCGGCTTGGCAAGATTTTAATCCCAGCACTACGGAGTTTCATAACGACTATGGTTTGCTAACTTATGGTACTATTCATAAACCTGCTTACAATAGTATTTTGCTTTCAGAAAAACTAAATGGAACGACTTGTAAAATGACTGGCTCTGCTCCTTATGACGGAGTTTCATCAGTTATTAACGACACCCTATTCGTTCTTGTCTCTAATTATTGCCCTCCTCCTTTTATTGAAGCTTTTAATTATACATTGTATCAAGGACAATTTAACGCAAATCAATTAGACAGTGCAGGGTACATTGATATTGTCGGAAATAGTGCTTTGCACCTTGACTCGATTTACAAAGGACTAATTATTATCCCAAATTCCAACGCCATGCAAATTGCAATTAATAATTCAATTGGAATTTACCAGCACTATGACTCTATTGCAACTTCACCAAGACAATTTTATTTGAATATTGGTGGATATACAGGAAATTATTCCGGACAATTATTCATAGTTGACTCAACACAAAACAATATGCAATTTAAGTATGACTCCTTGCTAACTGCTGGCTATACCCACCCATCTGCTATTTCCGCAATACTTCCTAATCAAAATATTAATTTCTCGACTATTTCAGTAAATGCAGGTCAATATTCATTTTCACTACAGCCCAATGCAGTTTGTTTATTTAAAATTAATATTCCCGGAATAAATAGTATTACTGAAAATAATTTTAATAAAAACAATTTTCTCGTTTATCCAAACCCAACTTCCGAAAGTTTGACTATAGCATTCTCATCACAGCAAGTAAATACAGAGACTGTCCAAATTTATAATTCAATTGGAACCTTAGTTAAAACAGTTGACTTAAAACAATTTTCGACAGTAATTAATGTTTCAGAATTATCAATTGGAATTTATTTTATTCAACTAAAAAACCATCCACAGCAGACAGTAAAATTTATAAAACAATAGACCAATATGAATGACAAAAGAAGGGCAGCCCATAACATCACCTACAAGAAATTGGCGGTTCAATGGTTAAATGTAGCTTTGTGCTTCGTATCAAGTTCAGTGGTGATAGACCGTTTTGTGCTTCGAAATCGCCAACTTCTTGTAGCTG
>JADJFB010000038.1 GCA_016708845.1 Bacteroidota bacterium
CTCAATAATGCCATTGTGATTCAGAAAGTTGATAGCTTGGATGATAAAAAATACAATCAAATTGAAGGAAAAAAAATAGAAGGTTTTTTGCAAAGATTCTTAGGCGAGCAAAATATAGGAAACTAAATGTCATTGGCAATGCTGAAATTATCTATTATGGCAAACAAAAGAATTATAAAGGAGTTAATAAAACAGCCTGCAGCGACTTAACTGTGTGGTTTAATGAGGATGGAGTTGATCGAACAACTTTTAGAAATAAACCCGAATCAACTGTTTATCCATTAAAAGAGATCAATGATGAGGACATGCGATTAAAACATTTTTCTTGGATGGAAAATAAACGGCCAAAAAAGAAAAATGACATTTTAATCAGATAAATCATTCCATCGATAATTTGTATATTTATCCTTTAATTAAAAATAGACTATGAAGTTATTACAAAATAAAGTAGCCATTATTACGGGCGCATCTCGTGGCATTGGAAAAGGAATTGCCGAAAAATTTGCAGAACAAGGTTGTAACATTGCTTTCACCTTTTTATCATCTGTAGAAAAAGCTAAAGCTTTTGAAACTGAATTAGCCACTAAATACGGAGTAAAAGTAAAAGGATACCAAAGCGATGCGGCTGATTTTAAAGCTGCAGATCAATTAGTAACAGATGTAGTTGCTGAATTTGGCACCGTAGATGTTTTAGTAAATAACGCCGGTATTACTCGCGATACCTTATTAATGCGCATGAGTGAACAGCAATGGGACGAAGTGATGAATGCTAACTTAAAATCTGTATTCAATTTAACAAAAGCGGTTCAAAAACCAATGTTAAAAGCACGCAGTGGTTCTATCATCAATATGAGTTCTGTGGTTGGTGTAAAGGGAAATGCTGGTCAAGCAAATTACTCGGCATCAAAAGCAGGTATTATTGGTTTTACAAAATCTGTAGCTTTAGAATTAGGTTCTCGTAACATTAGAAGCAATGCGATTGCTCCAGGTTTTATTGAAACTGAAATGACGGGTGCATTAGATGAAAAAGTAGTTCAACAATGGAGAGATTCTATTCCTTTGAAACGTGGTGGTTCTGCAGAAGATGTAGCAAACTTAACTTTGTTTTTAGCAAGCGACATGAGTGCTTATATTACAGGCCAGTGCATTAATGTTTGCGGAGGAATGCTTACTTAAAATTTAGATTTTAGAAGTTGAACAATTTCAAAATCTTATTTCTCACTTCACAAATCTTAAATATAAATTGAATTTATCTCTAACTATCCTTGGTATTACACCCTGTTATGTTTCGTAGCAGGGTTTGTTTTTAGTGCCTTGTTGTATGTGCGAGATAAACAAAACACAGAACGTTCAAAGGGTTTATTGTATAGTTTAGCCGCTTTACGCTTTGCGTCTATCAGTATCATAGCCTTATTATTACTTGACGTATTTATTAAGCGTTTAGTAAATGAAACGGAAAAGCCTGTTATTATTTTAGCTCAGGATAATTCCTCATCTTTAATTGCAGGAAAAGATTCTACAGAAATAAAAAATGAGTATATAAAAGCAATTGCTTCTTTTGCAAATGCCATAAAAGACAAATACGATGTAAAAACATATCAGTTCGATTCTGAATCTAAACCTTCTGAAACTTTTGATTTTAAAGGAAAAGAAACAGATATATCGAAACTGTTTTTAGATTTAGAAAACAACTATGCTAACAAAAACATTGGCGCTATTATTTTAGCGACTGATGGTATATATAATAAAGGAACAAACCCTTTATATAGTATTAGTAAATTTAATGCGCCCATTTACACTATTGCTTTAGGAGATACGGTTCCTTTAAAAGATGCCTGGATACAATCTATCAATCATAATCAAGTTGCATATTTAGGCAATTCATTTCCTGCTGAAGTTATTGTAAACGCGATTGATTTAAAAGATAAATCGGTGACTGTTTCTTTGTCTCAAGCTGGCAAATTATTAAAATCCGAATTGCTGACAATTAATTCAAACAACTTTAGTTCTACGCTTAACTTTTTATTAGATGCTGATAAACCAGGTATTCAAAAATACACGGTATCTATTTCGACATTAGAGGAAGATAAGAATAAACAAAACAACAGTCAGTCATTCATCATTGATGTGATTGATAATAGAGAGAAAGTATTAATCTTAGCCAATGCACCTCATCCTGATATTGCAGCTCTTGAACAAAGTATTTCATCAGCTCAAACCTATGAGGTAGACGTGGCATTAATTAATGATTTTACAAAACCACTAAAACCATATTCATTAATCATATTACATCAAACTCCAACATTACCTCAGCGTATTACGAACGAATTAAAAGCTAATAATCAATCCGTATTTTTTATTGGGAATGATGTAATAAATTATGCTACAGGACAAAACATCAAAAGAATTGGTGACTCGCGCAAAAACGATGTGGAAGCAGCCTTTAAAAAAGAATTTCCATTATTTAATGTCAGTAGCGAATTACAAAATTATTTTAAAGAATTTCCTGCTGTAAAATGTAACTTCGGAAATACCTCAATAACAAACGGTGCAAACGCTTTATTAAATCAAAAAATTGGTGTGGTAGAAACCGATGAGCCCTTAATGGTATTTTCAGAAACTAATGGAGTTAAAACATGTGGCTTTTTAGGAGATGGTTTATGGAAATGGCGAATGAGAGATTATGCGGATCACGGCAACCACAATTTGTTTAATGAATTAATTAGCAAAACAGTCCAGTACTTATCGGTGAAAGCAGACAAAAGTTTTTTTAGAGTCTTTACAAAAAAAATCATCAATGAAAATGAAGCGATTGATTTTACCGCAGAAGTATATAACCAAAGTTATGAGTTAGTAACGGAGCCAGACGTGACATTGATTTTAAAAGATGATAAAGGCAAAGCATATAATTATACATTTAATAAAAAACAAACGATGTATAGCTTATCTGCTGGGCAATTTGCGGCGGGCGAATATAGTTATGAAGCCAAAGTGAAATTCGGAGATAAATTATATACAAAATCAGGCATAGTAATTATTAAAGAAATTGTTTCCGAAAAAATAAATACGGTTGCTAATCATCAATTATTATATCAAATAGCCAAACAAAGTGGTGGTAAATTATTCTACAAAAATCAATTAGAGCAATTACAAAAAGACATTCTTTCTTCTGATTCTATCAAATCAATTACTTATTCTCATAAGCAATTAACAGATTTGGTAACCCTAAAATGGATATTTGGCATTATCATTTTACTACTTTCAACCGAGTGGTTTTTGAGGAAACACAACGGAAAAGTGTAAATAGCTCTAAAAAAACACCCTTTTAAGAATCCAATTTTAAACCTCTATTATGGCACTTTTATTGCCCTAATAAATCACCAAATCATTACATTTGTTTAACTAAATCTCTATACAATGAAAAAATTATTGATTCTATCTTCTGCCATCATCCTTTCATTATCGGCATTCAAATCTTCTGATGGAGATAAAATACCTTCAGCAACTGTAAAAAAGTTAGATGGTTCTACAACTAATTCAAATACATTTTCTAATAATGGGAAACCAATCATTATTAGTTTTTGGGCTACTTGGTGTAAACCTTGTAAAAAAGAGTTGGATGCTATTAATGAAGAGTATGCTGAATTGGTAAAAGAAACTGGTGTAAAACTAATCGCTATATCAATTGATGATGCGCGTAGCTCAGGAAAAGTAGTAACTGATGTTAAAGTAAAAGGTTGGACATATGAAGTTTATATCGACGAAAATCAAGATTTTAAACGTGCAATGAACGTTAATAATGTACCTCATACATTTTTAGTTGATGGTGAAGGTAAAATTGTATGGAGTCATAACTCTTATGCAGAAGGCGACGAAGAAAAATTATTTGAACATGTTAGAAAATTAGCCAAAGGCGAAAAAATAGCAGCTCACTAATTCCTATTTTAATTACCTAACCACTAACATTATATGTCTGTAAAATCTATTACGCGCTTTTTAATTATTTCTTCTGCTGCATTATTCTGCAATACAGCTAACTCTCAAATATTAAATGAGTTAGGTTCGGTTCACGGTAATTTTCAAATAGATGCCGCTTATTATCAAAAAGACACTATTATAGATGCAGATCCGGGCAGTGAATTATTTAGATACAATGCCTTTGGAAATATTAATTATTCAAAAGGAGGATTTAGTGCTGGTGTTCGTTTCGAAAGCTATAATCCTCCATTATTAGGTTACTTGCCAGGCTACAAAGGGTCTGGTGTTCCTTACCGTTTTGCTAGATATCAGCACAAAGACATTGATATTACCGTTGGTAATTTTTATGAGCAATTTGGAAGCGGAATTACGTTACGAGCTTATGAAAATCGTGGTTTACTTTACGATAATGCCTTAGATGGGATGCGCGTTATTTTTACTCCAAAAAGAGGAATTACCATTAAAGGTTTAGTTGGTAAACAACGTACCTATTTCTCATTATCGCCAGGTGTAGTAAGAGGTATAGATGGAGAAGTAAATATCATGGATTTATTTGATTCTATTTTAGGGAAATTAAAACAAAAGTAATTATAGGCGGAAGCTTTGTAAGTAAATATCAAGAAGATCAAAATCCAACTTTAGTTTTGCCGCAAAATGTGGCTACAGGTGCTGGACGTATCACTATCATTAGAGGCGGATTTAATTTTAATGCAGAGTATGCGAATAAAGCAAACGATCCATCGTACCAAAATAAATATAGCTATCAACAAGGGCATGCAGTCATTGCTTCTGCATCTTACGGAACAGATGGATTTTCGGCCATGCTTTCCGGAAAAATGTTAGATAACATGAGCTTTAGAAGTGATCGAGATGCGCAAAACACAATTGATATGATTAACTATCAGCCAGATTTTAGTAAATTTCACACTTACTCATTAATGGCTTATTACCCTTATGCTACTCAACCAAACGGAGAAGTTGGAGGAACAGGAGAAATACAATACAAAGTAAAAAAGGATACTTGGTTAGGCGGTAAATACGGAATGGATATCACATTAAATGGATCAGCTTATTTTGCATTAGATACTTTGGGAATATCGCCAATTAACGATACTTTGAGAAACTTTAAATATTCAACCAATTACAGTAATCTTGGAGAAGAATATTATCATGATGTAAATATTGAAATCACTAAAAAATTAAATAAAAAAGTAAAAATGACCGTGATGTATGCTAATCAATTTTTAAATCAATCAATCGTGCAGTTTAATACACCTGATAAAGAAGAGCACCCAGACATTGCTTCACACATTGGTGTAGTTGATTTAACATGGAGATACAAAACAGGTTCTGCTATCCGTTTTGAAGCACAAGGTTTTTTTGCAGATTATGATTATAAAGAACATGCCATTGATGCGAATGGAAATAAAAACATTACTAGTAACACAGGTTCATGGTTATCTGCTTTAATTGAGTGGACGCCAACTTCTCATTGGAGCATTACCTTAGCCGATCAATACAATTATGAAAATCCTGACGCAACTAAAAAAATACATTATTATTTTGGAATGTTAGGTTATACAAACGGCCCTACAAGAGTTTCTGTAAGTTACGGTCGTCAACGTCAAGGTATTTTTGTGCTGGTGGTGTATGCCGATTTGTGCCTTCATCAAGTGGTTTAAATATAAGTATATCATCCAGCTTTTAATAAACAAACTAAATACTTAGTATCATGAAAAAAATAATTTATCAAATTAGCATCCTAATTGCAATCATAATAATGATTGTAAGTTGTGATAAAGTAAAAGATGTGAGAGATCCCAATGCAGAAGCTATTAAAGGAAATAGAAAAGTATTTGTTGAAGATTACACAGGTCACAAATGTGGTAACTGTCCAGCAGCAGCTGATACTTTAAAATACTTAACAAAAAAATATCCCGGTCAAGTGGTTGCCTTAGCAATTCATGCAGGATTTTTTGCTAATATAAATGCATCTTATCCAACCGATTTAAGAAATCCTGTTAGCACGGCTTATGATAATGTATTTGGAGTTTCTTTAGCTGGTAACCCCAATGGATTAATAAACAGAGGAGGTTTTGGAACTGGTGGATTTATTAAGGCCTATTCTACTTGGGAAGGCGATGTAGCTCAAATGCTTAGTAGTCCAGCTAAATTTGAAATTAAGATTAGAAATACTTATACAACATCAAACAATAACTTAAACACAAGCATTACTGTTAAATCATTAACTAATAATGCTGGTATATACAAACTAGTGGTATTATTATCTGAAGACAGCATTATTGCTGAACAATTAGATTATAGATTACCATCAGGAAGTCAATTAATTCCAGATTACGAGTTCAATCACGTTTTAAGAGAAGCTGTTAATAGTTCTTTTGGCGATCCTATTTTTACTAGTGGTGCTGTAGCAAATGACTCTGCTGTAAAAGCATTCCCTAATTATTCAATTAATTCAGCATACAACGCATCAAAATGTCATATCATTGCTTATGTATATGATGCGGATCCTAATAGCCCAACTTACTATGAGGTGCTTCAGGTAGAAGAAGCGCATGTGAAATAAGATACAAATGATTTAATAAAAAGCCTTCAGTAATTGAAGGCTTTTTTATGCCCTATATTCTCTTTGCAAAGCTCTCTTTAAATGTATATTTTTATGGTTTTATTCATATCATGAAACCATCCATTCCAAGAGGCACCAGAGATTTCGGTCCTGCAGAAATGCAAAAGCGCCAATATATTTTCAATATCCTTAAAACCAATTTTCAATTGTTTGGTTACGCGCCTATTGAAACGCCTACTATGGAAAACATTACAACCTTAACTGGTAAATACGGAGAAGAAGGTGATCAATTAATTTTTAAAGTTTTAAATTCTCGCATACACGAAAGTAAAGACGATAAAAAAGAATTACTCAAAAAAGAATTTAATACCTCTTTAGAAAAATCATACAACTCTGAAGCTTTAACCGAAAAAGCTTTGCGTTACGATTTAACCGTGCCATTTGCGCGTTATGTAGTAATGAATAACCACGCACTTACCTATCCTTTTAAACGTTATCAAATACAACCAGTTTGGCGTGCTGATAAACCACAAAAAGGACGTTACCGCGAATTTTACCAATGCGATGCCGATGTGATTGGCTCTAACTCATTAATTAATGAATTAGAATTAATTGCCATGATGGACAAATCGTTTGCTGAATTAAATATTCCTGTACTTGTAAAATTTAATAACCGAAAAATATTAAGTGGCATTGCCGAAATTTTAAATGCCAGCGATAAAATCATTGACATTACGGTTGCAATTGATAAACTTGATAAAATTGGTAAAGACGGCGTCGTAAAAGAATTGCAAGAAAAAGGAATTTCGGAAACTGCTATTAAACAATTAGAACCTTTAATTGATTTATCAGGTTCAAATGAAAATAAAGTCAGCACTTTAAAAACATTTTTAGCAAATAGCGAAGTAGGAAAAAAAGGAATTGAAGAAATTGAATTTTTATTACATAATTTAATACACTTAATATCAAACACATCACCGTTGAATTAGATATTACTTTAGCGCGTGGTTTAAATTATTATACAGGAACCATTTTTGAAGCAAAAGCAAACGCTGGGACTTTTACCCCAAGTATTTTAGGTGGCGGACGTTATGATGATTTAACGGGTATTTTCGGACTAAAAGGTTTATCAGGCGTTGGTATTTCTTTTGGCGTTGATCGTATTTATGATGTGATGGAAGAATTAAATTTATTTCCTGAAGCTGTAAATAGAGTATCTACCACAAAAATTTTATTAGCCAATTTTGGTGAAGCCGAATTAATGCACTGCGTAGGTTTAGTTTCTAAATTAAGAGCTTTAGGAATAAATGCAGAAGTGTATCCAGATGTGGTGAAGAAAATTGCCAAACAATTTGAATATGCTGATAAAAAACAAATTCCATTTGTGGGAGTTGTTGGTGGTAACGAAATGGCCAACAATACCGTGATGTTAAAAAACATGGCTTCTGGAACTCAGGAAGAAGTTGGTTTTGAAAAATTGGTAGAGAGTTTAAAATAATAAATTATAAAAATGATCTACACATTTTGTGTCTTTTACTAAAAGCCGCATTATAATGCTTATGACAAAAAACACACTATATCTTTTCATCCTCTTATTAATTGCGTCAACATCTTTTTCTCAAAGTGAAATCAATGGAACCATTGAAAGAAAAAACAAAAATGGAAGTTTAAAATATTGGGACCTATTGTATAAAGAAGGGCGAGCTTATGGATACATTACCAGTATTGATTCGCTTACTGTTCAAGAAGGAAAATATGCTCTACTAATTAGAGAAGACACAAAAGCGAAAGACCGAAGTTTTGGAGCTTGCGCACTTACTATATTAAGTAAGTTTGAAGGAAAAAAAATCACCTTAAAAGCTTATGTAAAAACAGAAAATGTAAAAGATGGTTGGGCAGGTTTATGGATGAGAATAAATAAAGACAAAGAAATGTTAGAATTTAATAACATGCAAGAAGAACCTATTTTAGGCACTAACGACTGGAAAGAATATAGTATAACCTTACCTTTTAACTCAGAAGAAACAAAAATATTAGTAGGTGGTTTACTTGTTGGAGAAGGGAAAGCATGGTTTGATAATTTTAGAGTATTTATCGACGATGTTCCTATTGAAAAAAAGGAACAGATAAAAAAATAAAAAGCCCCCACAAAATGTAGAGGCTTTTTTAATTTATATAACTCAATTCTTAAATTGCATCAAAATCAACAACTAACTTTTCAGTTAATGGATGAGCTTGGCAAGTTAAAATAAAACCATCTTCAACCTCAGCATCAGTTAAGGCGAAGTTTGCATCCATTTTAGCCTTTCCTTCAATTACCTTAGCACGGCAAGTGCAGCAAACAGCGCCTTTACAGCTAAATGGCGCATCAACACCTGCATCAATAGCTGCATCTAAAATAGTTAAACCTGCAGTATTTAATTTCATCGTCGTTTCAATACCGTATTGTATAACCGTTACCTCACTGTTAACATCAGCACCAGTTACCGCATTACCTTCTGCTTTAGCAACCGCATCAGCCACCGCGCTAAAATATTCGATATGAACTTTTTCCTTGGCAATTTTTAAATCCTCTAATCCTTGTTTAATGTTTTCCATCATTGGACCAGGACCACAAATAAAATATTCATCTGCGTTAACGCCACCGTAATTTTCAACAATAGCTTTTACTCTATCAACTGATAATAATCCTTTTTGTAAATCGCTTACTTGTGTTTTAGGGTTATCGTAAACGTTTAATACTTTTACTCTATCTGCATTTTCAGAAACAATTTTCTCAATCTCCGTTTTAAAAATCACTGAATCTTCGTCACGGTTTGCATAAACTAGAGTAACGTTACTTTGTTTTTCGATATATAAAACACTTTTCAAAATACTCATCATAGGTGTAATACCACTTCCACCAGCAAATAACACATAATGTTTTTTGTTATTACCTGATAAAATTGAACTAAAATTTCCCATTGGAGTCATTACCTCAACAGCATCACCTACTTTCCAAGTACGGTTCATTAAAGTTGAAGCTCGTCCGTCTTGTACTTCTTTTACAGCTACGCGTAATTCTTTTTCGCTATAAGGACTTGTACAAATACTGTATGAACGACGTAATTCTTCGCCATTCACGGTTAATTTAACTGTAATATATTGACCTTGCTTAAATTGGTATTCGTGTTGAATTGCTAAAGGAATATCGAAAGCAATGGAAACAGCATCAGCTGTTTCTCTGCGAATATCTTTTACTTTTAAGGTGTGAAATCTTGCCATTTTTCTAATTTTAGTTGCGCAAAAATAAAATATTAATGTGATAATTAAACAGTAAATGATTTTTATTGTTTAAACAGTTATAAAATGAGGATAAAACCTTTGAAAAAAAGCGGTCAAAAGCTTATATTTGTATAATTCATAAACAAAAACGATGGAACTTACTCAATTTGAAGATGTATTTGAAGGCAAATTAGCCAAAAATGAAATGGTAGAGCCTAAAGATTGGATGCCGGATAATTACCGTAAGCATTTAATTCGCCAAATATCACAACACGCGCACTCTGAAATAGTGGGAATGTTGCCAGAAGGTAATTGGATTACTCGTGCGCCAAGTTTACGCGCTAAAGTAGTTTTATTAGCTAAGGTGCAAGACGAAGGTGGACATGGATTGTACTTATACACAGCTGCTGAAACCTTAGGTGTTAGTCGCGATGAATTATTAAATAATTTACACACTGGTAAAGCAAAATATTCGTCTATTTTTAATTATCCAACTTTAACTTGGGCTGATATTGGTGCAGTGGGTTGGTTAGTAGATGGTGCTGCTATTATGAATCAAGTGATGTTGCAACGTACTTCTTACGGACCTTATGCTCGTGCTATGGTTCGTATTTGCAAGGAAGAAAGCTTTCACCAACGTCAAGGTTTCGAAATTATGACTCACTTGTCATTTGGTACTGCTGATCAAAAAGCAATGGCACAAGACGCCTTAAACCGTTGGTGGTATCCAACAATGATGATGTTTGGTCCACCAGATGCGGAATCACCAAATAGCGAAAATGCTATGAAGTGGCGTATTAAGCGTGAAACCAACGATCAATTACGTCAAAAATTCGTCAATCAAACGGTTCCACAAGTAGAATATTTAGGCTTAACCGTTCCAGATGCAAACTTAAAATGGAACGAAGCTAAAAAAGGATACGATTACAGCGAGCCAAATTGGGCTGAATTTAAACAAGTAATTAGCGGAAACGGCCCATGCAATAAAGAACGTTTAGCGGCTCGTAACAAAGCGCATGATGAAGGCGCTTGGGTAAGGGAAGCAGCGCAAGCTTTTGCTAAAAAACGTAAAGAAGTATACGAAGCAGCTTAAATACGGTGACTTCGACTCCGCTCAGTCACCAAACAAAATAAAACTACTAAACACTAAATAGAATACAATGTCAGATAATCAAGGCCCAGTTTGGGAAATATTTTTACAAAAAAAAGCAGGGCAACCCTTTGTACACTGCGGAAGTTTACATGCATTTGATAAAGAAATGGCTTTACAAAATGCCAGAGATTTATACACTCGTCGTGGAGAAGGAGTTTCGATTTGGGCAGTACCATCTAATGCTATTGTAGCTAGTAGCCCAGAAGATATCGGTCCTTTCTTCGAGCCTTCAAACGATAAAGTATATCGTCATCCTACGTTTTATCAAATTCCGGATGCTATTGGGCATATGTAATTTTAGACATTTAAGAGACAAGACTTAAGGATAAACTTATCAAACTTTCAATAATTTAAAAAACGCGATGCGAAATCTCGGTTGAAACAAAATGACAACACAAGAAGCATTATTTAATTATACATTACGATTAGGAGATACTAACTTAATCTTAGCACAACGTTTAAGTGAGTGGACAGGCCACGGTCCTTTTTTAGAAGAAGATCTAGCTTTAACTAACATTGCTCTAGATATTACAGGTGCAGCAAAATCATTATTAGAATATGCTTCAACGATTGAAAATAAAGGCAGAAGCGCCGATGATTTAGCTTATTTCAGAAATGATAGACAGTTTTTTAATGCCCAAATAACAGAACAACCAAATGGCGATTATGCCAAAACCATTGCTCGTCAAGCAATCATGGACTGTTTTGATTATTATTTTTTTACAGAATTAGCAAAAAGTAAAGACGAAACTTTAGCTGGCATTGCCCAAAAATCAATTAAAGAAGTAACCTATCATTTACGTCATACTTCATCTTGGTTAGAACGTTTTGGTGATGGTACTGAAGAAAGTCATAATAAAGCACAAACTGCTATTAACCAATTATGGCAATATACTGGTGAGTTATTTGAAATGAACGAAGTAGATGAAATTTTATTAAAAGAAGGTATCGCTGTTGATTTGAATTTAGTGAAATCCAAATGGGAAAAACACATGGCTGATTTATTAGTAAAATGTACTTTAACTCAACCAGAAAATGTATTTATGCAAACTGGTAGCCGTAAAGGAATTCATACAGAGCATTTGGCATTTATTTTAGCAGAGATGCAAGCTTTGCCAAGAATGTATCCTGATGCTAAATGGTAATTTTAATTTATTTTGTATGAAATTATTTTATGTACTAATTTTTGTTTGCATCAGTGCTTTAAGTTTTTCGCAAGGCGATAGAACCGAAAAAATAAAAATTACAAAATCACTATTTTCGAAAGTAAAAACTTTACAAGAATTACTGCCTTCTATACCTAAAGAATGTCCTGTCTCTGAATATCAATTTGCAATTGACACTCCTGAATCAAAAAGGAACATCAAAATGAAAAGCAATGAAATTACTGGCGACATAAAATCAATTGTGAAAGAGATGAAAGGTGGGCAAAAAATATTTATTGAAAATATTAAATCAGATTGCAAAACAGAATTTAAGAAGAACTATATATTAGTGATTATCTAATGAGCTTTAAAGAATCCTGGAAAAAAATATCGCCTTACTTTGTAGATGTTTGGCAATACATTGTGATTATCATCATCATGATTATTGCGGCTATATTTATTTTATAATTACTCAAAACTCTCTTCGCAATAAATCTCTGTGATCTTTGCGGTTAAAAAATGAAAACCAAAGAACACATACTTTCATTACTTTCTGAAATTCCTGATCCAGAAATTCCAGTCATTTCTATCATCGAATAAGGCGTTATTAGAGATATTAATATTACTGACGAGGTGTCGGTTACTTTAAAAATCACCCCTACATACTCTGGTTGCCCAGCCATGAAACAGATAGAAGATGATGTGCGAAAAAAATTGACAGAAAATGGGTTCACCAAGAGCACGATTAACACAATTTTCTCTCCACCTTGGACAACCGATTGGATTACATCCGAAGCCAAAGAAAAACTAAGAATTTACGGTATCGCACCGCCAGAACATAGCACTGAAGATAAAAGCTGGCTAACTGGTAAAACTAAAAATATCGCTTGTCCTCGCTGCAAATCTCAAAACACCAAATTAATTTCCCAATTTGGTAGCACGGCTTGTAAAGCTTTACATCAATGTGAAGATTGTTTGGAGCCCTTTGATTATTTCAAATGTATTTAATTTCGACTAAACTTTATTTTTTAGTTACGAAATAAGTATTATCTTAGCTTAAAGTCTTTTGAGCATGGTAAGCAAATCTTTTTTCAACCTCATCGTCAATAATTTTTTAGAACATGTTTTTGTTTTAAATAATAAACGAGAAATTATTTTTCAAACAGCAAATAATAGCTCATTGTTAGGCTATAGCGACGAAGAAATCTTAAAAGATGGATTCCAATCCTTATTTATTAATCCTCTTTTTTTATTTGATGAAGCATTGGATAAAGCCATGAAATATGGTGAATATTACAATACAGAAAACTTTAAACACAAAACTAAAAAATTCATCAATATTGCTTTCCGAATTTTATATCAAGAAGATGAAGCTAACAGCGAATCGTATTTTGTGTTCTATTTACGTGATAATACCCAACAAAATTTAGTACGGAAAGATATCATTAAAAAAAGTTTGACGATTGAAAATCTTGCTAAATCTCGTAAAATTAGAGATGGCCAATTGAATGAAGCTATTTATGAAATACTAGAATCATCCTCAAGAGCTATGCAAACTACACGGGTAAATGCATGGTTATTTGATACCGAAAAAACTCAAATCCAATGTATTGGAAATTTTGATGCCCGAGAAAACAAACTAGTACCACAAACAGCATTGCCTCGTATTGCTATGCCTTTGTATTTTAGTTTATTTGAAACCGAAAAAATAATCATCACTCGAAATACACTAACGGAAACTAAAACCGCAGAGCTTTATGAATTTTATTTAAAGCCACATGATATTCAATCCCTGATGGATGTTCCAGTTAGGATTGAAGGAGAAATGGTTGGCGTTATTTGTTTTGAAAACGTTGGATGTCCCCGAGAGTGGACTTTGCAAGAACAAAAATATGGCTTAGTTGCTGCACAAATGCTATCATTAACCTAGCAAAACAAGCTTTAGAATTAGCATTAGACGAAAAAAATATTCTATTACAAGAAGTAAATCATCGTGTGAAAAATAATTTAAGTATTGTAGCAAGCTTAATGAATTTACAAAGCGAGAAATCAAACGACGATTATCATAAACAATTATTTATGGAATGTCGTAATCGTTTAGATTCTATTGCCGCGGTTCATGAATTAATTTATAAAGCAAAATCCTATTCTCATATTAATTTTAAAGAATACCTCAACCAAATTATTGAACATATTTCTGATTCATATAAGTCCTTTGAGCATATTAAAATCATAAAAGGCATTACGGAAGTTGATATAGATATTTCGGCAGCTATTCCTTTAGCTTTAATCGTTAACAAATTAATTACCAACGCCTATAAACACGCTTTTTCAAACAAAACAGAAGGCGTTATCGAAATTTTATTAGTTGAAAATAACAAACAAGTGTTTTTAACCATTAAAGATAATGGGCAAGGATTTGACAAAACAGTTATTCCTAAAAACTCTATTGGAATGGAGATTTTAGGCGGTTTAATTGAACAAATTAATGGTACTTGTAATTTAACTAGCGACGAAAAAGGAACTCAATATAAAATTTCGTTTTCCAAAAAATAAATCCCAATTTTAGCTCGTTGTCTAGCCACATAGGCACATAGTGAATGCAAAAGTTATTGTTTTATAAATAAAAAAAACAGTAATTTTAACACCATAACTATGTGTTTGAAGCTATGCTTCAAAACTATAAAAGATTAAAACAACCAATATTTGTAAAACTACTTAAACCTATGTTTCTATGTGTTTAAAAAACATAGAAAATAAAAAGACCTATTATGAGCTACATACTTTCTCAATTACAAGATAAAGTCATGGTTATTACTTTAAACCGTGCAGATAAATTCAATAGTTTTAATCGCGAAATGGCTTTGGAACTTCAAAGCGTTTTAGATAAAGCAGAAGCTGATGATAATGTTAGAGCCATTGTATTAACTGGAACTGGCAAAGCTTTTTGTGCAGGACAAGATTTAGCAGAAGCTATTGACCCTAACGGACCAGGCATAGCAAAAATAGTGGACGAGCATTACAATCCCATTATTTTAAGAATCCGTAAAATTGAAAAACCAATTATTGCTGCTGTAAATGGTGTTGCAGCTGGAGCAGGAGCAAATATTGCATTGGCTTGCGATATTGTAACCGCTACAAACTCTGCTTCTTTTATTCAAGCATTTAGTAAAATTGGTTTAATACCAGATAGCGGCGGAACATTTTTCTTACCTCGTTTAGTTGGTTTTCAAAGAGCAACTGCTTTAATGATGACTGGCGACAAAGTAATGGCAACCGAAGCTCAACAAATGGGTATGATTTATAAAGTATTTGCTGATGAAACCTTTATGGCGGATGTTTTGGCTTTTGCGAATACATTAGCCAATATGCCAACAAAAGCAATGGGCTTAACCAAGCGTTTATTAAACGAAAGCTTATTTAACACACACGATAAACAATTAGCTCGCGAAGGAATAATACAAGTAGACGCAGCTTCTACATCAGATTACGCCGAAGGTGTAAATGCCTTTTTAGAAAAGCGTAAGCCTGAGTTTAAAGGAAAATAATCTCTTTTTATATTCAACCCTGCCAGCGTTTAGAATACTGGCAGGGTTTTGTTTTTCCAATACGTTATTAAACCTCCTATTGTTTACAATTTTTTTGTATCCCACACCTTAAAAGTCGTTATAACCTTAATTTTACTGTTATGAAGGCATACAAACTCTTATTTATTTCCTTTCTTTTTTTAAGCTTCTCAGCTTTTGCACAACCTAAAAAAGAATACTACGATAGTGAACAATTAAAACTAAAATCCGAATCCAATATTGTAAAAGGCATGCCTCATGGACGCCATGTAGAATATTACAAAAATGGCAACATATCTCGTAAAGGTTCATTTTACAACGGAAAAGAAGATAGTACGTGGTATTTTTATTATGAAAATAAAGTTTTAAAAGCTATCGAAAATTACAATCGAGGCAAAAAAAACGGGCATAATTATTACTATTCCAAAACAGGAGAGTTAGCACAAGAAACCGTTTTTAATCAAAATTTACCAGATAGTATTTGGACTTCTTACCACGAAAACAAAACGGTAAAAAGTCGTGAATCCTTTGCCAAAGGAAAAAAAACAGGTGATTTGTTATATTATTTTGATAACGGACAATTAGAAAGTTCTGGAAAATTTGAAAATGATTTAAAAGAAGGCGAAGTAAAAACCTTTTATAAAAACGGAAAACCAGCTTCTGTTTCCGCATTTTGTAAAGGCAAACCCTGCGGAAAGATTATTGAATATTACGAAAATGGTCAACAAAAATTAGAAAAAGAATACGTTGATTCTGTTGCTTTTGCTATTCACAATATGTGGAATGAATTAGGAAAACAAATTATTACAAATGGTTCCGGAACCATTACAGCACAATACAACAGTGGAATTATTAAAGCTCAAGGTGCCTATAAAGAAGGTTTTATGAATGGCTTATGGCGCTACTTTCATCCTAACGGAGAATTGGACTATGAAGCTAATTATGAAAAAGGCGTATTGGATGGTTTCTACTCTTCTTACTACCAAAATCATAAAGAAAAAAGCGAAGGCTGGTTTGTAAATGGAAAGAAAAACGGTCTCTGGAAATTCTTTACCGAAAAAGGGGAAAAAGAAATGGAAGGGACGTTAAAAGATGGCCTACGAAACGATAAATGGACTTACTATTACAGTAATGGCAATAAAGAATCGGAAGGATATTTTTTAGATGATAAACAAACAGGCACTTGGGAATATTTTTATCCAACCACCGAAAAATGGAAACAAGGTAATTTTGACAATGATTTAAAAACGGGCATTTGGACAACCTGGTTTGAGAATGGTAAAAAATTACAAGAAGGTTCCTATGTTGCTGGCAAAGAAAATGGGCAATGGCAAAGTTGGTATAACAATGGGCAATTAAAAGATCAAGGAAGTTTTAAAGATGCTCAAATTACAGGGTTATGGGAAGGTTGGTATATGAATGGAAAACCAAACTACAAAGGAACCTATAACGAAAAAGGCAAAAAACAAGGCTATTGGGAATATTGGTTCGAAACTGGGCAGTATCGAGAAAAAGGTTCTTATGTAAGCGGAATTAAACACGGTCACTGGACAAGCTACTACGAAAAAGGAAACTTTATTGATAGTGATGGTAATTACAATAAAGGAAAACAACATGGCATGTGGACATACTACTACGAAACTGGCGGTATTATGAAAACACAAGGCTTTAAAGATGGGCGTTTGTCAGGCAAATCCATTTCTTATTTCTCTAACAACAAAATACAATCCGAAAGTAATTACAAAGTAGTTAGCGAAAAACGAAAAGGTAAAAAACAAAGTGTTGCCCACGGCGATTGGGTTTTTTATGATAAAACAGGTAAAGAAATCAGTCGTATTACCTATAAAAATGGTGTGAAAAAGTAAGCAATAAATAATATAAATCTATTTTAATAAAAAAGTATATTTACTTAAATAAAAAATACTCTATGTTTTTAAAAATTAAATCTTTTTTCTTAATCACTTCAGCAGTTCTTTTAATAAGTTCTTGTGGAGGAAATAAGCAAGAAGAAATAGATACAACAGACGATGAAATACAAACTGTTGGTCTTGATTCTCAAAAAATTTCAGCACAAAATGTATTTAATACCATTTCATCAAGAGCTACCATTTTGGAATTAACCAAATTAGCAAATGCAGAATACAACGTTCAATTATTAAATAATCCCGACGATGTAAGTAGATATTTATTAGAAAGTAGTAGAGCACTTAATTTGGGCGTGTATGGCGCAGATTTAAACGTAGCAAGCATTTACGACCAAACTCAAGAATCGATGTTGTTTTTTAAATGCGTAAGTATTATTGCAAAAAGCATTGGTGTCAGTAATTCTTTTGACGAAAATATGGGAGATCGCATGACTGCTAATCAATCTAACAGAGATTCAACTTTGAGCATTATTACACAAGCTTTTAAAAGTGCTGATGAAACTTTAAGAAAAAATAATCGTCCTGGTACATCTTCCTTATTAGTTGCTGGCGCTTGGATTGAAGGTCTTTATGTAGCTTGCCAAACAGCTAAGGAAACTAAAAACGAACCCATCGTAAAAGAAATATTCGCACAAAAAGAATCGTTAGATAATTTAATGGAATTGTTACTATCCTCTAAATTACCTGATGAAACCGCTTATGTTTTAGAGGATTTAAAAGCAGTTAAACTAATTATTGATTCAAAAACGGATAATGTATTTACATTAGATGCGATGAAAGAATTAGATGCAAAAATTACGGATCTAAGAACTAAAATCATTTCTTCTAAATAAATTATGGCATTTATTTTACCAGTTAATGGAATTGAACCCAATTTAGGAAAAAACACCTTTGTAGCACCAAACGCAACTATTGTAGGCGATGTAATTTGTGGCGAAGACTGTAGCTTTTGGTTTAATGCCGTTGTAAGAGGCGATGTCAATTCTATCCGTTTGGGTAATAAAGTTAATATTCAGGATGGTGCAGTCATCCATTGCACTTACCAAAAAACCAAAACAATTTTAGGTAATAATGTTTCTGTAGGACACAATGCTATTGTACATGGTAGTTTAGTTCACGATAATGTATTAATTGGTATGGGCGCAATAGTAATGGATAATTGCGAAATTGGCTCTAATTCCATTATTGCTGCAGGAGCTGTATTAACAGAGGGGACCATTGTACCAAGTGGTTGTATTTACGCAGGTGTACCCGCTAAAAAGGTAAAAGATATATCAGAAGAATTAATTAATGGCGAAATTAATCGCATTGCCAATAATTATTTAATGTATAGTGGCTGGTTTAAATAACCTACTCTTTCAATTTACATGTAGTTTCGCCCGCCGAAAGCGACTTGCAATGCTTTTTAGCATAACTCTTTGTTGATTCAAGTGTTCCAGCTATATAGCTGCCATTTGAGCTCGAACATTCACAGGTTCTTTCTTTTTTACAAGAAAAACAAAAAAATAGAGCTGATATGGCACAAATTGTGATAATTTTCATCTTCATAAGGATTGTAACGCTAAAATAAACAATTAATTGCTAATAATTTTTGGTTTTTGGCTAATTAGTCTATATATTTGCAACCCAAATTAAAAATTAATAAACTCATATAATGTTAATAGTAGCAGTAAAAGAAGGTGAAAGCATCGAAAAAGCTTTAAAAAAGTTCAAAAAGAAATTCGAAAAAACAGGTGTTGTAAAACAATTACGTACTCGTAAAAATTTCGAAAAACCATCTATCACAAATAGACAAACTCGCATTAAAGCTGTTTACAAGCAAAAAATGCAATTGGGTTTAGCTGCTGAATAAGCGCTTTTCACAAAAATTATATATTTAACCTAAGGTTATTGCGAATTTAAAAGCTAAATTCGTTGTAAGCTTAGGTTTTTTATGTTTGATAAGCAACTACATCTATTTTTTGACTACTTAACGTACGAAAAAAAGTACTCCACTCACACGGTTACTTCTTACAAAAACGATATTGCTCAATTTATAGGCTTTATCAATTCTCATAACGAGGATATAAGCTCCGAAGAAATCAACTACCAACAAATTCGAGCATGGGTTTCGGAACTCATTAAACACAAAATAGCCGCCCGAAGTATCAATCGCAAATTATCGGCACTTAAATCTTTCTTTAAATTCTTACAACGTCAGCAAATTATTGAGGTAAACCCGATGTCCAAAATTTCGGGACCAAAAACACCAAAACGTCTCCCCTCTTTTGTGGATGAATACCAAATGGAAGATTTATTTACAGAAGTAAATTTTGACGAAGGCTTTACTGGACAGCGAGATAAATTAATATTGGACCTTTTGTACCAAACAGGTATTAGACGTTCAGAATTGACACATTTAAAGGAATTGGATGTGGATTTATTTAACTCTACTATTAAAGTATTGGGCAAACGAAATAAAGAACGCATGATTCCAATTTCTTTAGCCTTAAAACGTAACCTTGAAAGCTATTTGCAAGTAAAACAGGAACTAAACTTATCAAATCCTATGTTGTTGGTTAGCGAGAAAGATATTACACTAAGCGAACAAGCTGCTTACAAATTGGTGAAGAAATACCTTTCTCAAATTACCACTATACAAAAGAAAAGCCCACACGTTTTACGACACACCTTTGCAACGCATCTTTTAAATAATGGCGCTGATATTAATGCCGTGAAAGATTTGTTGGGACATGCTAATTTAAGTGCGACTCAAGTTTACACACATAACACGATAGACAAACTCAAAAAATCATACAAACAAGCTCACCCACGAGGTGATTAAAATATTACAATTAACAGAGTATAAACTAAAATCTACAGAAACTAGGGTAGGAGAAAAAACAAAACACAACAAACATCCAATCAGTGCACTTTGATGCAGACAAAAAGTTAATTGAATTTGCTCACGAAAAAATGAACAAACTAAAAACCTTTCATGATGGTTTAATAAATGGCGAAGTGATTATGCGTTTAGATAAATCATCTAACAGCGAAAATAAAGTAGCCGAAATAAAAATCTTAGCAAAAGGCCAAGAATTGTTTTCAAAAAAACAATCGGCTTCTTTCGAAGAATCGATTGATTTGGCTTGTGAAGCATTAAAATCACAAATTAAAAAACACAAAGAAAAACAAGCTGGTGCCAAAATAAATATTGATGATTTATAGATTGTAAATTAATTATTTTTAAAAGGAGCTAAAGTTTTAGCTCCTTTTTTATTGCATCAAAATCTTATTTTTTCAGTACTTAACTTAAAGCATTTACAAAACTTATTGTATCAAGTTTAATTAAAACCCAATGCTTTCCTCTCATGCATATAGGTTCAAAATCATTATCAGCATTTTCAAACTCCATAAACTTTTGTTTTAATTCATCTCTTTTATGAGCGTATGGGTGCCTTTTTGCGTGTAATGAAAACATGTCTTCAACGCTGTAATCATTCATCAACTCATGAATGTCCCAAAAATCTTTTTTTCTACCTCCTCTGCTAATAACATCTACTTTCATGGCAATAATTTCGTCAATACTTGCTAACCTAATATTATCAATTAGTACAACATCATCTATAAATGAATCATTAGCGTAAAACACATCAAGCTTTACGCTATTTTCGGCACTCTCTCCTATGAAATACGATTTACCAAAACCTATAAGGTTATCGCTACTGGTATCAACATAAGGATAGGTGTTACGCAAAAAAACATTAATGGCATCAAAATCAATAGTGCCGTACACAGCATCGGTGAACAAATCTATATCAACCGATTCTCTATGACCTCTGCATAAACTCAAAGCAGTTCCTCCAACCAATCTAAACTCTTTAAATTCATCTGCTACCATTACCGTTTTTAGTATGCTGTGAAGTAATGGTGTTACTGTATTATAATATAGTTTATCCGCCATTTGAACTTATAATTTCATTCACAATTTCTTTTCCATAAAAGCGTGTAATCTCCTTTTTTTCAATCTCATTACCTCGCTCAAAAACTCTTTTAATAACTGCTTTTTTTTGCTTCTTCCAATCAATTTTCTCCATTTTCGTATCCCAAAACAACACAGGCCTTAACTTTAATAAATCTGGTTGCTCGGTATTTTGTTTTCGCTTCTCTTCCTCTATATCATAGTAAAGTTGTAATATCATAAAATATCCTTCTTCAATATTTAGCGCCTGCTCTATTTTTAAAGCTAAACCAATATTCATTTTCTTTTGCTTTAGTTATAGAAACTAAAGTTTGCGGGTATTCTTGTAACGACAAGGCAAAACGCCCCTTTGCTAACTTACGTTGTTTAAGCTCTCGTTCAAGTATAATACCTGGATGAATGCCTTTAATGATATTAAGCTCAGTTTTCATACTACAAAAATAAACAATTATGTTTACATATTTTTGTTAATTTTCAATTAAAATAGTATTAGCTTAATTATAAAAACTGCGATACACCGAAGTTTTTCATTCAGAAAAAGCGGAGAAAAATGTTTAATTTTGAATAAATGAAAAATTCTGCGTTGTACTCAAATACTATAAGCAGCCATTTCACTAACTCAAAACTCTCATTCACTAACTAAAAATTTTCATTCAATAGAAGGCATCAGTTCAAAAAAAAAATGACTAATATTGTCAATCATAAACTTTTACTGTCATGAAAAATAAACTATTATTAAAAAGCATTTGGATACTAATTTTCATTCAATCTATGTCAATTTATGCCACAAAAATTAATTACAACATAAATTGCACTGCTTGTACTGGATTTGGTCCAAATTTATATGTAGGAGATACTCTTGTAATTAAGTATCAGTTAAATGACAATTTACAAAAGAATGTAACCATACTTACAAAGGACAGTCTTTTTTTTCCTGGCTGTACAAATTACGATGGAATAAACGCTAATACTCTTATACCTTTTGAGCTTCCTTTTTTTGGAACAAATTATTTCAATTCATTTTACAATCTTATTTCAATCGATTCGATTACTTCTTATATCATTCCGTACCAGGTACCTCCAATCTGTTCAAATAAACGATTTGCTTTGGCTTGGAATAAGACTCCCCAAAATTTAGGCTGCGGGGGCGTTATTTTCTCAGTTCATATTACACCTTTTACAATTCTGAATAATTCAATTAGTTGTCCTAACAGCATCACTCTCCCGCCGCCATTAGCATCAAACAATAATATATCGATATTACCTGGTCCATCCTCATTTAAATTATTTATAACAGATACTCTTCTTATCAATAATTCTGCGAATCTTGGTGATTATGTAAGCTTAATTGTAGATTGGGGTGATGGCTCAATATCAGACACGATAATAGATCAATTAAACAATTTAGGAGGCGTTCATCCATCCGACCCCAATAAATTTATATTCAATATACTTTTAGGAGGAATGCCTCAAAATATGACTAGTCCATTTTCCCACACGTATACATCACCAGTGAGTACATCTTCCATATCTGCCATTACTGTTAAATACAACTTTTCTGATACTAGGTGCACTCCCCTTACATTCAGTAATTACTACATTAATTTCTCTCAAAGAATTTACTGTATTCCTCTTCAAAATATCGTTACTAAAATTGATAATTTATTATTTAACGAATCAATCATTACTACCTATCCTAACCCAACTAACGGATTATTAAACATAAATTCATCAATTGCTATTACAAAAATAGATGTAATAAATACAATTGGGCAAATTGTAATCCAAAAAAATGTTGTTGCAAATAATACGGTAATAGATTTAAATAGCTTACAGGATAATATTTATTTTGTTCAATTGCACACCAAGCAAGGTTTAGTAACCAAGAAAATAATTAAACAGTAATTTTTTTAGTGAGGAAAATATCTCTCCCACCCTTCCTAATAGCGACTGTTTTGTATCTTGTCTCCCAATGGTGCTCAAACGCTACCGACTTTCCTTCTTTGTGAATTAGATCCTGCTTTCTTTGTCTACCAAAAATAAAGTTCAAGCAGTGTCGAACATTTTAAGTTAGTAATTTTCTTTATTAATGAACAGTTTAACAGAGCAACGGAGGAGGGATTATACCTTTTTTATGTGCATATAGCAAGGATATTAAAAAAATTCACTATTACTGAATGAAAAACTACGATACATCTTAGTTTTTACAAATTCCCAATCTTTTTAATATATTTGAGTGTGCAACAAAAACCAACCATTAATATTATAGGAGCAGGTATTTTGGGCTTATGTGCTGGAAGTTATTTGCAAATGAATGGTTTTGAAACACAAATTTTCGAAAAACATTCTATTCCTGGTGGTTTATGCACTAGTTGGCAAAATGGAGAATACACCATTGATGGCTCCATCCACTGGATTTTAGGCTCTAACGAAGGCAGTGGTTTTAACAAAATGTGGTCGGAATTGATTGATATGAAAAAAGTACCTTTTCATAATCATGATATTCGTTTGCATATTGATTTAAAAAATAATGCACTGATAAATACGGCAACAAAACCTTTAAACTTTACACCAACCTCGATAAGCTTAGAGATTATATGCTCGACTTATCTCCTGAAGACAGCAAAGTAATCCACGAAAGTCATACAAGATATTAAGAAACTTGCAGTTCGAATTGCCTCCTGTGATGTATAAGTTACCATTAATTCCTTCTATCATCAGAAGCATAAAATGGCTAAGTACTTAAAGTTTTAGTATACGTTACCAAACAAAAAAAGATTAGCAATTTTGATATCGCTAAAAAATTTAAGAGTCCGTTTTTAAAAGAAAGCTTCGAATTATTATTTGATGGCGAAGAAGTAAAAATGATGGTGCTTAATTTTCCGATGGCATTTTTTGATAAGCAATGTGCTGGCTATCCTATTGGTGGCTCATTAAGCTGGGCGCAACGCATAGCAGATAATTATATTGCCATGGGTGGAAAAATACATTATAATACGCCTGTTAAAAAAATATTAGTAGAAAATAATGAGGCAAAAGCATTAGTTCGTAATGATGTCATTCACAAAAGTGATATGGTATTATCAACTGCCGATTGGTACAAATCGGTTTTTGAATATTTAGAGGGGAAATATGTGGATGATACTATTTTAAAATTGCGCGACGGAAAAATATTAGATGTTTATTATTCTATTTTGTTAGTGTCCTTGAATTAAAAAAATCTTACAAAGATTATCCACATTTTCGCGTTTCCCAACTGAAGTAAAACTCGTTTCGCCTTGCGGAAAATCGTGGGATCGTTTAGAAGCACATTTTATAACTACGACCCTACTCTTGCTCCCGAAGGAAAAACCGTGATGGCTTGTAGTTTTTACACAACCAACGGACAATATTGGATTGACTTACGTAAAAACGACCGACCAAAATACCGCGCCGAAAAAAAGAAATTTACCGATGCTTTAGTTGAATTACTAAACGTAAAATTCCCGGGGATTAAAGATGAAATTGAAGTGATTGATTTTGCAACGCCAGCTACTGTATTGCGCTACACCAACAATTGGCAAGGTAGCGCCCAAGGTTGGTTGCCTGGAAAAGATATGGTTGCTTCATCTCCTGTAAAATTTACACTCCCAAACTTAAAAAACTACTATTATGCGAGCCATTGGGGAGAGCTGGTGGCGGCATTCCTATCTCTTTAATTCAAGCACGCGATGTAGCGAATTTAATTTGCAAGAAAACAACATGGAGTTTGATCCACAAAGGAAAGCATTCTAATTGGGGCTTGAAGTAATATGCTCAACTAAGCTCGACTTTAATTTTTATTTTTTAACCACATAGAAGCATAGAATATTGTTTAACTGAGTATGGGATAGAGAAGCTTTGCTTCTTTCACAATATACTATGTTTAAAAACTAGTTTTCTATCTCCACCTATTACAATTATAGACCTATGTGTCTATGCGCCTTCGCTGAAGCTTTAGCGAAAGAGTTGTGGTTTAATTATTTTCTTCTTGACTACCTACAAGTCACTATAGTTTTTCACTCCTTTTACAAAATGAGCAAACACAATATTTTCGGTATACACACCTGTCGTCGCATCTTTAAATTCACCCATTAATCGCATCTCATCCCTTTTCTTTAAAGTAGAAGGCAAATGGGCATAAAACGAAAAGTGAGCTTTTATAACCGCAATAAAATGTGAACCGTGACCTTCAGCTAAAAACTTAAAAGCAGCTACTCCATCTAAAATCATTCGGTAAATGATTTTGAAAAATAAAAAACGTGGCGAGGCATTTTTAGTAAGCGTTATTAAATTGTTTCGGAAATTTAAAAATGTTTTACGTGGACTTAATTTATTTAAAGTACCTCCACCTACATGGTAAACATGGGATTTTGGCTCTACATAAATTTGATATCCAATATTTTTCATTCGCCAACACACATCAATTTCTTCCATGTGTGCAAAATAATCATCATCAAAACCACCTACTTTCCAAAAAGCTTCGGCTCTCACAAACATACAAGCACCTGTTGCCCAAAACACCTCTGTGGGATTATTGTACTGTCCTTTGTCTTCTTCTAAGGAATTAAATATTCTTCCTCTACAAAACGGATAACCATATTTATCCATAAAACCTCCTGCAGCACCAGCGTATTCAAACGTTGATTTGTGATTATAATCTAAAATCTTTGGTTGACAAGCTGCTATTTGTTTGTTTGAATCCATTAAATCAATAATAGGTTCAATCCACTTTTTCAGTAACCTCCACATCCAAATTCAGTAACATAATACTCCGCCTCCACTTGTTTTAAAGGCTAAATTATAGCCAGTAGAAAATCCATCATTACTTGGGTTAATAATAATTCTTACATCTGGAAAATGCTGTCTTAAAGAAACACTATCATCCGACGATTGATTATCTGCAACAATAATTTGAGCATTGGAAGAATACTTGATAACGATCGGAGAAACTTTTCTAAAAAAGATTTACCATTCCAATTTAAAATAACAACCGCTACCTTTTTACTCAACATAAATTAGCGAGGATTATTAAAGTTATCGTCGATATTACTGCCATAAGTCTTGGTAGGTGCTGTATCATCTACATTACCCGACTGCTGCATTCTATTTACTAATTTAAATCTCCAACGTTCATCAAATATTTCACCTTTTACTTCACTGTGAATGAGTTTATAGCACTCATCAGCGATGGCAAAATTAGCAAAGATGAATTTTTTGTTCGAGAAAAATCGTTTTGTTGCCTTATCATAAATTCTATTGTATTGCCAAATTTCATAAGGATAAGTGTTAGGTTCGCTTGCTATTTGACTCCGTTGATCGGGCTTACCGTATTGTAAATACACTCGTCCTCTATCTGTATAATACCCTTTTTTTTTCCACATTTTTAATAAGGCATTAGCTTCCAAAACTTCTTTGTAATAGCTAATCCAAATTTTAAGAGGGTCTATTGTATCACCAGATTGTTGTTTCCAATAACCAACTAAATAACTGCATAATACTTGGATCTTTTCGAGCCACTTGAGTTTGTTGCCACTCACGATCTTTTGCTGATGATATAGGCCATAAGCATTCTACAAACTGCTTTAAAGAATCGGTACTTTGAAAATTATTAAAAAACTCTTCGATGGTTTTTATATTTCCCGTTACACTCTCCACAATTGGTGCAGCATCACTTTGACGTTGGAAAAACCATTTTTGTGCCTGCACTATGTTTGAAGAGTCTTTACTTCAATCACAAATTATAATTTCCTGTAGGAAGTTGACTAATATCAAAGTGTGCTAACAATGGATTGACCTTAGCTGAAAATTGTTTTGAAAACCACTTAAACCCATTAATTTTTGTAAGTTCTCACTATTTTCAACATAGTAAGCGTAAACAAATTTAGTGTTAGGTCAAAGATAACTGTATCTAAATTATAGCTTTCAGCATAAAATTTAAGGGCGTTTTGTGTTTTAGGAAAATAATTGATGTTGTATGGAATCAAATCATAGCCATTTTTATTTAAAACAGAGGGCGTAGATGATTTCGTAAAGGATTCTAAAATTTGAAAATCAGAATTGTATACTTTTTTTTCTCTTTTAAAAGAACATTTATTTTTCGGAATGAGTTGTTTTTTTATCAGGAGTTAGAGTTATCAGTAACCACTAACTCAAGTGTATATTTTCCATTTTCTAAGGAAAAACGCTGGCTATCAATAAAAGAAGGTAAACGCAAAGTGTCTGCGGTTTTAGGACTTAACACATTGTAATTAGAAGCTTTAACAATTTCGGTTCCTTTTAAAATTTTCCACAAGAAACGTTAATGTACCTTGATAACTGCCATCAACTGGCTTAAATTTAACACTTTTCCAGCAATAGTTAAATAAGTTTCAAGGTAAGGCTTAGAATTACCAGTGCTAAAGATGCCATAATTGAAATAAACCGTAATATTTGCAAAAACAGTACTACAAATCCAAATAAAAAAAATAATCAAAAGTGTCGCATGGTGTTGATTTACAAATTATTGGGGATGTAAATTTCTATAAAGTTACGGATAAAATATTTTAAAAAATTAGTTGTAAAATAAAAAAAGATTAATTTTGCCTTCCCACTGGAGAAATGGCAGAGTGGTCGATTGCGGCAGTCTTGAAAACTGTTGAACCGTGAGGTTCTGGGGTTCGAATCCTATTTCTCCGCCAAGTGCAAACGTAAAAGTTAAAATAGCTTTAAATCCTTTAAAGTATTGACATAAAGGATTTTTGTTTAGCGACCACGTTAAAGCATATCCAAACACATATTACAGTTACCTAAAAGTTACCCTACTCCCTTTTTTTTAGATTTAGGGTAACTTTTTTTTCTATGAATCCTCTATTGATAAGGGTTCGAAAAAGAGTAACAAAGAGAGTAACACTTCTACTTACTTTTATTAGTTGATTATTGCATCAAAAATTTAGCAATAAAAATATGAAACAACAACTAAATCTTGCCTTTTATGTAAAAAAGGCGAAACAGAAAAAGGCGGTCTATCGCCTATTTACGTGAGAATTAACCTAGAGGGCACTCAAACAACCTTTCAACAGGTTTTAGTACTGATAGTAAAAAATGGACAGAGTCAAAATCAGCTAAAACTAGCAGAGAAATCCAGAAGATGTAATTTTGGGGAAAACTCAAAGACAATAAAGACAAGCTTCATGAAAAGTTGAAATTAATGATTGAAATTGGACTGGTCATTAATGCAAAAAATTAAAGGATGTGTATTTTGGTAAAACCTCCTTAACCGAAACCAATTCAAAATCATGGTTGGAGGCTTTTGATTATCATAACGTCCTTTTAAGGAAAGGTAAAAATTGGCGAGGAAGAACGGATGGAAGTTTAGTGAAATATAATACCACACGTAATCATCTAGCAGATTTTTTAAGTAAAATACAATGTCGATGATATACTTTTAAAAAACTTACAATATGAAGTGTTGGAACGTTTTGAATTGTACCTTAAAAATGAAAAAAAGATTGGGCATAATACAGCAATTAAATATATTCAAGCAGCTAGAAAAATAATCAATATAGCAGTTCATAAATATTATTGGCTTGATAAAGACCCTTTCTCTCAATTTGAAGGAAAATTGAAGGAGGTTGAGACAGTTTATTTAGATGAAGGCGAGTTAACTCGCTTGGAAAATAAAGTATTTGAATCTGAACGACTAAATATAGTGAGAGATTTATTTGTGTTTACTTGTTACACCAGTTACTCGCATTGTGATATTGATAATTTAACTAAAGACAGTATCGTAAAACATTTTGATGGTCAATTTTGGATAATGACTAGCCGACAAAAAACTGATATAGAAAGTAATGTTATGTTAATGCCACAAGCTTTATCAATTATAGAAAAATACAAAATCATCCGTTGTGTGTTTTAAAGGTTCATTACTTCCTATAAAAGCAATCAGAAGGTAAATGAGTACTTAAAGGAGATTGCAACTTTATGTGGTATAAATAAAAATTTACATCATTATGTGGCTAGACACACTTTTGCAACCACGGTAATGCTTGCAAACGGAGTTCCTATGGAGACTGTATCCAAAATGATGGGACATAAACGTATAGCGCAAACTCAACATTTGCTAAGCTGATAAACAGGAAATAAGTGATGATTTATTAGCATTAAAACGAAAGCTAGAAGAAAAATTAAAACGAAAAAATGACAAGAATGACATGGACGATAAATCAAGTGAAATTGCATGTTAACAAAGGGCCCTAGGGCTCTTTTTACTTTTCAAGAAACTAAATTGACTTTCATCGTAAAATACTATAAAAGGACAAATATGAATTTTGAAAGAAAAAACAACTACTAGATTTTTTAAAGTACCGATGATTGGGCTCCTGCCTTAAATCAGAAATATAAAAACTTTAACCCTAAAGATGATTTTTTCGCTTTCCAAGAAAAACTAAATTCTGTATTTATGGAATTTAAGGAAGAATTTCAAGTTAATGAACTACTTGAAAATTCAAACATCTATATTTCCAGACCGAGTTTATGGATTTAAACACTTGTATTAATTCCCTAAACAGCTATTTGGAAAATGAAATGAATTTCTATTCAAACTCAGGATTCAGAATGATATAACAGTAATAGAAGCAGATTGGACTAATTAAGAAAATGAGAAATACGAACTTTCATTTGTTGAATCTATGATTAAAAAACAAATAGATTTGGCGAGTGATGTTATAGATTACGTAAATACAAATAATATAAGTGTTACTTCAAGAGCATTAGAAACACCAAAATTATGGCGAAGTAACTACAAATCAAAAAGCGCTCTGCCTTATCCAAAGCCAGTTTTAAAGGAAAAAAAATAGATTTAATTATGATGTATTTGTCTTACCAATCTGCTAGAATAATTGAATTAGACTAGAAGAGATTTAGAATTATTTTTGGAACATA
>JADJFB010000039.1 GCA_016708845.1 Bacteroidota bacterium
ATTCTTTGGTTAAGCTTAAGGTGAGTTTAATAAAATAATTACGTCCTGTTGATAAAGGAACAGATGTTGCCGATGAGCTATGTGTACCTCCAGAAACAGACGTGGAGTTAATATTTTTAACATCAAATATGTTTTTACAGCCAACCGAAACGCCTATTCTATCTTTGTACCATAATTTAGATATTGTAGCGTCCATCGTATGATAATCAGATAAAATAGTTTGTTGGACAACATCGTTTATTAAAACATATCCTGGCACTTTACCATTGTATTTATAAAAAACAGAAATAGTTAATTTTTCTTTTACTAATCTGTACGAAATATTTTCTGAAACTTCGGGCGAAAAATTAAATTCGGGAACATCTTCCGTTTCTGATAAATCATTATAACGACCAGTATAATTAAAGCCTGTTTGTAAACTTAGTTTTTTAAATCGCAGTGTGTTATTTATCTGTGCTCCTAATGTTTTATATTTTCCTATGTTGATATAAGAATATTCGGTTGCTGTTGTTTGCGCTAAGGTTATTAAATTATAGATGTCGTTATAAAAGGTATTCACATCTAATTTGAATCGGCAATTTTTAATGGTTGTTTTGTAGTTATAAGACAACGAATAATTATCTGATTGCTCGGATCTTAAATTCATATTACCCACAATATTGTGATTAATGTCAACAAATAAAAAATATAGTTCTTTTAACGATGGCGCTCTAAAACCTCTGGCGTAACTTGCTCTGATGGTATGCTCATCATTTAACATCCACTTTAAATTTAAAGATGGAATAACTGGCGTTTTGTATGTTGTGTTATAAGCATAACGCACACCCGGCTTTAAAATTAATTTATCAATTGGTTTATATTCGATAGTTGCAAATGCTGCATAATCGCCTTGGTATTGTAGTTGATTATCTATACGCTTTCCTAAAGCCGATTCATAATTTACATCATAACCAATTTCGTAATTTAGTTTAGAGGAATCTGTTTTATGCACAAATGATGCGCGACTCATTAATAAGGTAAATCGGCTGGTATCTTGATCAGAACTGTTTAACGATAATGTTTCATCAAGAGTAGTTAAATCTTTATAAACCGTTTTTTTTATACGGTTATAATAATTGTAAGCCACTAACGAATTTACCGACCAGTTTTTAGAAATTTTTCCATTCAAATAAATATTATTATCTATACGTTTAGTAAAATAATAATCATCAAAAGATGTTTCGGCATAAGGTGCGCGTGGATATCCACGATTGGTTATTTTTTCCTCAAAATAAGCGTTCTTCAATCCAAAGTTTATTTTTTTAATGGTGTAATTGTATCCAAAATTAGCAAAATATTGTTCTTTAGGTTTCCATTGCTTAAAACGTGTACTATCTGCTATTCGCGATTGCGGCATATCAAAAGCGGCATCTGAAGAGTTCCAACCATCAAAATAATTTCGCCCGCCACTTACTTGTATGTTATGTTTTTTTAAATACACATTAGCATCAGCAGTAAGATTATAAGTTCCAATACTTTCGTAATACCCAGTTACACCTGTAATTAATTTTTTGGTACTTGCGTTTTTTGTAATAATATTAATAGTGCCTGCTAAGGCATTTGTACCGTACTGAACTGATAATGGACCTTCAATAAACTCAATACGTTCGATATTATTCATGTTTATTTGTGATAAATCAATATTACCACTCAAGCGCCCAATCATGGGTACACCGTCCATTAAAAATTTTACATTTTCGCCGCTAATGCCTTGCAAGCTCATGCCTGCACCTAAAATATTATCTTGTTGTAACCGTACATTTAATTGATTAGAAAGTACGTCGCGCATATTAACGGCGCCCATTTGTTGTATTTTTTCTTTATCAATTATTTGTATTTTTTGAACTGCTTGCTCTGCTGTTGTTGGAGCGTATTGCGCTGTAATAACTACTTCGCTTAAATTTAGATTAGAAGGTGTAATATAAATTTTTTTAATTTTATTTAATTCAAGTCCCATTACAATACGCGTGTATTTATCGTAACCAACAGCTTGAACAATTATTGTGTAATTAGTACTATCATCTTCTTCGGCTTGGCGATAGTTAATTTTACCTTTATCATCTGCTATTTTACCAAAACTGATAAAGCTATTCTTAATGTAAATAGCAGCGAACGAAACAGGCAAAGAATCTTTAGCAGAACACACCTGCAATTGTTGAGCATTTAAGCTTACAATAAAAAATAAAAAATAAATGCAGTAGGTAATTTTCACAATAAAAATTAAATAAAATTTGGTGTTACGAGATACAAAAACACACTATTGATAGCACTACTACTAAAGCCGCATCTTATACCTCGTAACAACAAATTATTAAGCGGCTTTTAAAAAGGCATCGATTATTTTTTTAATTTCAGCATTAGCAGAACCTTTTACATAAGCTTTCGTATCGCAAGATGTATAACCTAATTCAAATAAATCTTCATATAAACGCTTGTTATCAATCTTTGCAGCTAATTTTAAATTAGGTGTTTTTGCATACACTTCTTCCCAAATTTTTCGCACATCAGCCCAGTATCCTTTTTGTTTTTCCCAATATTTAAGTGCGGGCGAACCATCATAGTTTCCTTTGGTGAACATTTCCATTCCTTTTTCCACGCTAATAATTTATCAGTACCATTGGCACGAATAATTTTCTCGTTATCTTGCTCATAAGCCCATGCTCCGTCTTTAAAAATTTCCATACGGATATGTCTTCTCATCACATTATAATCTTTACGCTTTGTGTATTCACGGCGTGGCAATGGCGAATCGTTTGTGCCTTCCCAAAAATGTTTTCCATCAACGTGTACCCAAGTTCCGTAACTTTCGTATCGCGGGCTATCATCTACTTGAAATACTTTTTGTGTCCATGTACCTTTTGCTTGCTCAGCAGTTAGGGTTGTTTTTCGCCATTCGTTATCGGTATAAAAATTATAAATTTCTTTATTTTCATATACCCAATCTTGGCGCCAGTGTTTAATAATGGTTGAATCATTAACGATTAATAAATGTTGCAAAACAATTTTAGTTGGTGTTTCTTCAACTAACGAAACTTGTTCGATACCATGTTCACTGTATCTATCGTGAAATTTGTAAGCCGTATCAGGAGCAAAGGTTTCTGCAAAATCAAAGGTAACTTTGTAAACACCAGCCATGGCTTTAATGCTTTCTCTGTCTTGATCTAATTTGTTGTTTTTTTGTGCAAACAATGCGCCAATAAATACTAAGCTGACAATGATAAATAGTGTTTTCATTCTTTTTTGTGTTTTTAGTGATTATTAATTCGCATTGACTTCTTCAAGCTCAGTCAGCGCGATAAGTGAATTATTGTTTTATTAATTTTTGTGTAGTTGTATTTGTTCCAGCATTTAATTGTATCAAATAAACGCCACTATTTAATGAACCTGTGTTTAATTCATACTTGTTAAGTCCTGTGTTTACTGATGTATTTTCAGTTGACACAACACGACCAGTCATATCAACAATTGAGACTGATACATTTGATAATTCTGTTTCGGTAGCAAATAATAAAGTAGTTGTGTTACCAGTTGAAGGATTAGGATATAAAGACACTTGAGAAATGTTTCCTTTTAAATCTTGTAAACCAACAGACGATAATTTTTCTTTATATAAAATAAAATTACCTGTACTAGAACCAGTAAACTTAGTAAAACGTAATTTCCAAATATCTCCTGTTTTTGCTTTTACAAAATAAACTGTATCCATTTTAATATCCCATGCAAAAGTTGACATGTTAATTTCTTTCCAATCGTAACCAATGGTGTTGATGGCCGTATTAAATGTGTGCGCTGTCCAACTATTATAGGTAGCAGGAGAAGCAACATTATCAGCTTGTGCAACTGTTACACCTTTGTTGCTTAACACGCCTGTTACTCCGTATGGAGTTCCGCTTGGTGGCACAAACGACATATATTTTACAAATGTTAAATCCCAATTTGCAGAAATTGGCTCTCTATCAACTACTACATTATTAGTTAAATCAAAATACGCAAAGTTTTTTCCTGTATAATTTGATTTCGTAATGCTTTGTACTTGTGGATTTGCGCCATCAATATTTGCATATTCAAAAGAATAAACACCTCCGTTTAAATCAATTAATTTTATTTTTTTGTAAGAGGAAGCTGATAGTTTAATTACAAAACAACTATCGCCCGAAATAATATGTGTGCTGCTATTATAAACTCCCCAACCCAAATCATTTGGATTAGAGGATATTGCGCCTTTGTTAAATGCACCAACTGTCCATGTTGTATCGCTATTATATAATAAAGGCCATGAACTAATACCTGAAGTATCAATAGTTGAATATTGCGCCACCGAATATGGTGCACGATAAACTGCAAAGTTTGACTTTTGTACGTTTCCTAAAATAGATGCAGCATAACCATTAATTTCAAAAGCAATATCCCAATTGTCTTTTGATTGTGTTCCTTGCTCGTCGTTTTGTAAGCTGTACCATTTTTGGTTTGCGTAACCTGCTCCAACCGAAACGGTGTCGATTATTGTTTGTGATTTACTTGTAAATGCTAAGGCACTAAATAAAGTAAGTGAAAATAAAGTTTTGTTCATTGTATCTTGTTTAGAATAATTATAAATAATTTTCGCAAAGATGGATGTATTGCTTACGAACTACAATACTTAAATGAGGGTAAATTATACTACCTGAGTTTTGGTATCCACTAACTAAAAATGAGTAGAAAGATTACTTCATTAATCCCGTTTTGATGGCGTACTGCGCTAGCTCAATGCTATGATTGATACCTAATTTTTTGTAGATATTTTTTTTGTGAGTAACAACGGTGTAGTAACTAATATTTAAACTATCCGCAATTTCTTTTGGACGTTTACCAGATACTAATTCTTTGATGACGTCTATCTCTCTACTAGTGATACTTCCAGTTTCGCAATGCTCTTTATTAGATATTTCTTTTTCCAACAACACATCGATAATTTGTCCGCAAAAATACTTTTCGCCTTTAGCGCACGACTTAATAGCATCTATAATTTCTTGTTCATCACAATCCTTTAAAAGATAATTTTTAATACCTATTCCAATAATTTTTTTTATTTCGTTCGCTGTTTTTTCGTGAGAGATAACCAAAATATTTAAAGCCGGGTTATTTGCTTAATTGTTTTAATGACCTTTAGCGAAAAGCAATCATCACAACAATGATCTACAATTAAAACATCAGGAACTTCTTTTTTGAGAGCTAATTGTAATGATTTAGCATCTACTACTTCCGAAATATATTCACACTCAACATTTTCTTTAATTAACGATTTCAAGCCTTTTCTTATCAAAAAGGCTGTATCTGCAATAACTACTTTTATAGGGCTCTGTTTAGTCAATTTATTAATTTAGATTAATTCTAAACAACAAACATATAGCAAATACTCAGCATTTGTAATACCTAAATTATGGTATAAATGCAGCTGCCAATAAAATCGTAGCAATATTTTTTAATTATAGTAAATTCGCATCATCATAAATCAAACTTAAAAGAAGGTGGATTATGTTAGCAAGACTTCCCAATTAACCTAATCCTATCTATGGAAATAAAAGAGCCTATAAAATTCTCCACTTATCAAATACTGGTTATTGTATTATTGGCATTAACTCAATTTACGGTTGTATTAGATTTTATGGTGATGTCACCCTTAGGTGATATTTTAATGAAATCGATGAACATGACTACCACTCAATTTGGCTTGGTGGTTTCTGCCTACGCCTTTAGTGCTGGTATTGCAGGTATTTTAACCGCTGGTTTTGCCGATAGATTTGATCGGAAAAAATTATTACTCTTCTTTTACATTGGATTTATTTTAGGAACTTTATTTTGCGGCCTTGCCAATACCTATCCGCTATTAATTGCAGCACGCATTATTACAGGCATTTTTGGAGGCGTTATTGGCTCCATTTCCATGGCTATTGTAGCCGATTTATTTTTACCACAACAACGTGGCCGTGTGATGGGATTTTTACAAATGGGTTTTGGATCGAGCCAAGTGTTGGGCATCCCCATCAGTTTATATTTAGCAAATTCTTTTGGTTGGCAATCGCCTTTTTTAATGATTGTAGGTTTAGCAACTTTAATTTGGTTAATCATCGTGATTAAAATGCAACCTATTACTCAACATTTAGAAGTAAAAAATGATCGCAATGCCTTACACCATTTGTTGCATACTATAGCGCAAAAAGATTACCGTGTTGGGTTTATGTCAACTGCTTTGTTATCCTTAGGCGGCTTTATGATGATGCCTTGGGGCAGTGCTTTTGCTATTAACAACTTACATGTTACCCCAGATCAATTACCCATTTTATTTATGATTGCAGGAGTAGCCACTTTAATTATCATGCCAATTATTGGTAAGCTTAGCGACAAGATGGATAAGTTTAATTTATTTGCGATTGCATCCATTTGGATGATTTGTGTAGTATTAGTGTATACACGACTCACACCTGTTCCATTTTGGTTTGTAATCATTATGAATGTGTTGATGATGATTGGCATTATGAGCCGCATGGTGCCATCTATGGCATTAGCATCATCATTACCAAAAATGCAAGATAGAGGGGCGTTTATGAGCATCAATTCTTCGCTACAACAAATTTCAGGTGGTGTAGCTGCCGCTATTGGCGGAATGATTGTGGTACAAAAAGATAAAACGAGTCCTTTAGAACATTACGATACACTAGGTATTTTAATTACCATCATATTGCTTTTTGCTATATACATGGTGTATAGAGTAAGTAAAATTGTGAAGAGAAGAGAGATTGAAACGGCTAAACTATAACTTATCGTAGGAATGGATATCATTTAAATTAATGGATATACTTCCATCTTTGTGTGGCATTTGTTTCATAGGCACAAACTTTGCATTCCAGGCAATTTCGCTGGCTTTATAAGACATACGAGAATATACCGTTTGAAAGTAAGTATCAGTTATCGATTTTATTAAAATAATAAACTCACCATCTCTTTGTTTTAAATCAGTCTCCGTTAAACCATACATCGGACTCTTATCATCAATAGGATGAACAACTGTCCAAGTAAGTGGTAGTAAATTAATTTTACTTCTTTCTAAATCTAAAAAATGAAAATCTCTTTTTAAGGTTTCAGGATTATTAATAGCCAAAATCACCTGGCATTCGGTTTCAATTAATTCATTTTGCTTTTTATTAGCTACTCTAAACATATATCCAGTCATATCTTTATAAGGTGCAACTACTGCTTCATTACTATATTGCAAATCTGCTTTAGGTTTTGAGAAACGCCCATATAAAATACCTGTTACCAAAGCAAAACCCATCAAACCTAACATGGATTCGATAGAGGAAACGCTGCTTGTAAATACACTATTTGGATAAATATGACCGTAACCCACGGTAGTGAGCGTTTGCGCACTAAAGAAAAATAATTGGTAAAATTTTTCGGAACCAGCTCCTACTTCCATTCCACCAAACGTATCGGCACCAATCATATAGTAAACAATCGCAAATAAGGTATTTACAGCCACTAATGAACACTAAAGGTAATTATTATTGGACATTATTAATTATTCCTGTCATTTTTATTGGCTGGTATTTTTTTAATAAAAGTGAACAAAAACCACTGCGTACCCTACCCTATTTCGGCCAAAAAAACAGTATGAAAGATGGCGACACTTCATATCATACAGTGAAACCTTTTTTATTTATTAATCAGTATGGTGAAAACGTAACTGAAGAAACGGTGAAAGGAAAAATTTATGTTACCGATTTTTTCTTTACTACTTGTCAATCTATTTGCCCTATTATGAGTACTGAATTGGAAAGAGTTTATAAGCAATTTGCTAACCGAAAAGATGTTTTGATTTTATCTCACACGGTTTCACCCGAAGAAGATTCAGTGCATGTAATGATGGATTACGCTAAACTACATGGTGTAAAAGATAAACGTTGGTTATTTTTAACGGGCGATAAAAAACATTTATACGACATGGCTCGCACTAGTTATTTATTAAACATGGAAGAAGGCAATGGCGACGAAGATGATTTTATACATACTCAAAATTTTGCTTTAGTTGATAAAGAAAGTCATTTACGAGGCTTTATGATGGAACTGATAGTATAGAAGTTTCGCGATTAATAACAGATATGAACTTATTATTAGAAGAATATGCTTATAAAGAAAAACATCCATAAAAAGTACTTATTTTTTGTGTGATGGCATTTACATCCGTAAGTGCTCAAAAACCTACTGTTTACAAAATTAACGACTTATTAAATCGCATTAATAACAATAGCGACACAACCTATGTGGGTAAATTTTTGGGCCACCTGGAGCAAACCCTGTGTGGCAGAATTACCTGAGTTTGAAAAACTTCATATAGATTCAAAAGAAAAAAACACAAAAATAAAAGTACTTCTGGTCAGCATGGATTTTGTTGAAGAATTAGATAAAAAACTAAAAGACTTTTTAGCAAAAAATAAATATACCTGCGAAATAGTTTTGTTAGATGAAATTAATGGCAACGATTTCATCAATAAAATATCCGAAAAATGGAGCGGTGCCATTCCAGCAACTTTAATTACTAAAAAGGACAAAACACAGAATTACTTTCATGAAGGCAAAATGACTTTTTGATGGCCTTCAGGCAGCTATTCTTGCAAAGTAATTTATAAGAGCAAAATCCAATTTGTTTGCCTTCACCAAAAGGCACTTTTAAGCCTCAGAAATCTTAATAAGATTTACTTACTTTTTTGTTCAAATATCCATTTCAGATATTATCTTTACCCAACTATGGCATTAACAGTAAAAACATCACAGCTACCAAACTCAGGTAAAGGTTTATTTACCACAACGGCAATTAAAAAAGGCACTAGAATAATCGAATATTTAGGAGAAATTATTGATTGGAAAGAATACGAAAAACGTGTTGAAAGAGATGAAGATGGCTACTTATTTTTCATTAACAAAAAGTATGTATCGACGCTTGGAATACCTACAACATAAAGCGCGTTACGCAAATGATGCGGCAGGTTTAGGCAGAGTAAAAGGTTTAAAAAACAATTGCGTTTACGAAACAGAAGGTAATCAATGCTGGATTGTAAGTACAAAAGATATTGCAGCAGGCGAAGAAATTTTTGTGAGTTATACAAAGAGTATTGGGATTGTATTAGATATAATATTAGCATAGGACGAGGAAAAAAGTAGTATGATTGATCTTAAAAACATCTCTCTCAATTTTATTTTATCTACAGTAGAACTGGTAGTACTTTTAAGTTCAATGCTAAACATGCACCCTGAAATATTATCTGTTTCAGAAGAACCCTTGCTTACAATTTATATCCAAAATACAAAAACATCACTAATTGGACAGATGACACTATTGAACAGTTTTGTTATGACTTCTATTTGTTTAGCGAAGGAAAACTAGAACCTCAATTTGGAAAAAAGACGATATCGTAGCGCTTTTAAAAAACATCAATCTATTTTAACTGGAGAATATGCTATTAAATTAGCCTACTTTGCTTTTTTTTTCCAAATAAAGACAAATCGCAAGTCACAACTATTGTAGATAAAGAACTTAAATTTCATCATTTTTAAATGAAGTGGCTGATTTTTATCCAAACAGTAAATTCATAATACTTAGTCGCGACCCAAGAGACAATGTTTTAATTAAAATAAAACGTGCCATCAAAAAAAACAGGGTGCCCAGCACCATCTTTTTAGCAAAAACTTGGAATTACGAATACAGCAAGCTTATCCAAAAAACAAGCTCATTTGATAAAAATAGATGCTTGAAAGTAAAATATGAAGATTTAGTTGCAAAGCCAGATGAAGTTTTGAAAACAATAACTTCATTTTAAAACTTCCTTATAACGATGTTATGCTTAAGTATGACGAAAATATTAAAGAAGAAGTTAAAAGGAATGAAACTGCTATTGGCGACACGGTAAAGCAACATTTATCTTTATTTCATGAAGGGTTAACTCAAAAAGTAAATACAAACAAAGTTGGCATTTGGAAAACCGAATTAACAGAAGGTCAAAACAATAAAATTTGGACCATTTGTAAAGATACCGCAACACAATTTGGCTATAGTAATGACGGATGCAAAACTATTTCTTATTTTAAAATAAGAATGCTAAAAGATTTACTCAAATTTTATTTTGATAAAATCATTATTCCAAACATATACTATTCGTTACCATATGGTTTAAAATATTTTATAAAAAAAATGAAGTATGGTAAAAATTTAAAAAATGGCACTTGGGCAACTAAAGATTTTTACAAAACCACCTTGCCCAATTAAATTATTTTCACTTGATTCTCAAAAGTTTCAACTTTAATGGCGCTTTGTAAATACTCAAGTTCTTATAATAATTAATTTTGGCCCGCCACAATCCTTTAAAATAAGCAAAAGAATCCGTTTTGTAATTTTTTATTTCAATATCGTAACCAAATTTATTGGCTATTCCTGCAAATTCCAGAACAAATTTGAATTTCATTTTCAGATAGTTTTTCCTTCCAAACATCAAGTCTATCTGTGTTAATAGGTTTACTTAACTTTTCATATTTCACAAAATCTTTTTTTTCAGTTTCCAAAGGATTTTCTATTACTTCCTTAAAACTTGTGTTTTTTACGTTTTCATGAAACTGAAAAATACTAGGATGATATTCGAAATTAAAAAACTGTGCTAACTCTTTTATTTTCTGCTCAGGGTTAGTAACCAAGTCTTCGTATTTTAAAATAAAAAATCGATCCTTATTCCTTTCAATAACACTCCAGGCCGACTCATTGTATATTCTCCATCTTTGAGGATCTAGATAAATATTGGCTGGTCTCTTTAGCTTTTTCTTTTCGAGATAAATAATTAACTCCAGGATCTCTTACCAAACAAATAAACTTAGCATTTGGAAGAGTATCAATTATTTCTTGAAGCATTAATGTATTTATTGGATTTTTATCAAAATTATGAGAAATAATTTTATGACTATTGCTATAGGAAAAACAACTATAAAAAATACTATAAATAATTTGAAAATCAATTTTACGTGCTTTCAGAATCTTATCTTTAAAAAGATTCATATCCCATGAAAAGCCAGTAACTTTTTTCTTCTTATCAAACGACTTAACGTAAACCTCAATCGCTAAAAAATCCGACTCGGAAAAATTAGTTTTATCCTTCCAAGAGTGGTAAAAAAAATTAAAAAAATTAACCTCCGGAGTTGCTTGAATTGATGGATGAGAATTTATAGACATTAGCAGAGTTGTTCCAGACCTTCCAATACCAACTATAAAATTAAATCCAGATTCGTGCATTAATATACTTTTTTCACTAAATTTATAGAATAATGATTGAAAAAACAAATATACTACAAGATTATCCAACTACTCATTTCTTGCTGTGTACTGAGCGAAACAGAAGCTCCTTACTGTCGTTAATGTTGAATTTACATTCCAATGTTATTTGTCCGTCAGAAGAACCATTTGCATTATTTTTTCATAATCATTATAAAAACAAAATTCAATGGACAGAAAAAAGAACTACTACAATTTATTGATGAATTTTGGTTAATAGCAGAAAAAATTTGGATTTATTTTTTACAAGTAAAATCAATTTATTCAATGAATTAAAGAAACACAAAAACAACTTAAACTATAAGTTACTGTGCACTATTATTTATTTGCAGTTTTTTGAGCCAAAAGCAAAAGATAATATCACAGTCATTTTAGATAAGCAAATAAAATATTTTTTCTATTTAAAAAAACTTCTTGAATTATATCCCGAATCAAAATTCGTTATTTTGGTAAGAGACCCACGCGTTAATGCCATTCGAAAAAAAGCCGAAACTTAAATGCTGGACAAGTCCTTTATATTTAGCGGCTCTTTGGAAAATACTTATAAAAACATTGACTTCTTAAAATCGAAAAACAAAGAAGTTTTAATTGTTAAATACGAAGATTTAGTATCTAATCCTGAATCAATTTTAAAGAGCATCTCTAGTTTTTTAGGAATTACCTACAATGATGTGATGCTTAAAACAGATGGAGTTTACGAAACATTTTTAAATCATCAAAAAGATAAAGTAGATACTGAACATTTAGATTACTTAAAGGACTTTCAAAGCAGTTTATTTCAAAAAGTAAATAAAGAAAAATTAATTTACAAGAAAACGAAATGGATGTTGAATTAAACGATAAAATTGTAAAATTAACTAAGCCTCTATTAGAACAATTTAATTATCAAACCACGCAGCTTAGCCAAACCAAAGTAACATTTAACCTAAATGATTACTGGCAAATAACTAAGGCTTATTTTTATCGCCCTTTGCTGATTCAATTTTATTTAGCGATTCCCTTATCTATAAAATTGATTATTAAAAAAATAAGAAAGTAATTATTTTTTTAAATAATTGCGAATTGGAATTAACAACCTCATTACAAACGAAAGTGGATAAGAGATTGATACAAAACAAACTGGGTTTACATTGTATAGTTTTGGAAAAATATTTCCTAAATTCTGCATATAAAAACTAGCTAAAACAACGCCACAAATTTTATTTTTTTTAGCCATATATTCTGGCTTTAAAATATCAAACAACATGATAATGCGTTGTTGATCTGTTTTATTCCATGCCTCATGATCATAAGCATCTGTAAATCCAATGACTTTACCTTGCTGCCAATGCTTTATTTCACTATTCACTTTAATGGCACAAGTTTCATTTTCTTTAGGGATAATTAAACCTAAGTGACATCTAATAATCGCATTGGTATCGCCGCAATGTGGCTTAATTGATGCTTGAGGCTCTAGCAAGTTAAATCCAACATTAATAACTCCATCTATGTTTGCTAAAAGTTTTATTGTTTCAGGGAAATGTTTTTGAATCTCGTACATCTCAACTCCCCAAACTCTGAGCGACCTAACTTTCCATGACTTTGGTTTTTCAACCATCGTTGTATTAAACTGAGGTTCGAAAACATATTGCTGCAAATACTTTTGCAACTCCGTTAAAACTATTTCATAATTTGCTTCAAGCTCATGAATAGCTTTTATCGAACTAACATTCGGATAGTTAGGCTCAATGCCTTTGTATGGTCTTTTGCGTAAAAGACTAACCAAAGTATGTGTAAATGCTGTCAAATTATTTTTTCAGTAAACTAAATAATATATTTCTAACTCTAATAGCAATATAAGCAAAAGGAACCAAACATATATCCCGCCAATTTTTGAAGCCATAAAGGCGATTTATATAAGAACTTTAAACCTTCGGCACGCTTTT
>JADJFB010000040.1 GCA_016708845.1 Bacteroidota bacterium
AATTAATCTTTTTGTTGATTTAGGTGGTGCATTTGTTTCTTCATCTGCTTATGGACAACAATACTCTGCAATGGAAGCATTATTGAAAAAATTAGCAAAAGACCAAGCTCTTGTTGCCGTTGAAGATCAAATTAAATCTGAAGAAAAAGTATTAAAACACTAAGCAGCGATTTAAAAGATTTAACAAAAGATAAAGCTGATTACATCAAAGATATAGAAAAAGCAAAGAAATTAATTCAGGACAAAGAAGCAGCCATTCAAAAAAACGATGCTGATCAATCTGCTAAACAACAACAAATCTCTATCCAACAACAAATCATTGAAACTATTAAAACAAAGCGTTCATCGTTGAACTATTAAAAATATTTTGTATTTTTGTACCACAGTTTGCATGAAAATGCAAACTGTTTTTATTTAAACTATTTATTCATTTTTTTAAATTGATAAATAAGAAATTTGACAAACATTTTTCTTATTACTTATAACTTACTACTTACGACTACTATGAACACACGTAGATTAGTTTTATGGGGCGAAATTAGCACCAAGTACCGCATTAATTGCAATTAATTTAGATGAAGCAACTGCTAAAATTCACATCTACGCATTTCCGCAAAGAAAATGTAACAAAAGAAGTTCAAGATAAATTATTTTTTGAATGGAAAAATGGTGGCGAATACGAATTTCCAGAATTTGCCATTCATTGGGAAGTGGATGCAAACAATGACACCGTTTTACCAGAAAATGTAAAGTTGACAGACCAGAAATTGTACTACAGTCGCAACATAAATGGAGCAAGAAATTAATGAGCTCTAAGATAAAACCAACTACTAGAAGACGAAACTAAATTGTTAGAGAAAAAGCTAGCGTTGCAGAATATGATCAATCTTTATGGGACAAAACTAAAGCACAATGGGAAAAAATTTCATCTTGCAGAAAAAAAATGAAATAACTTGGGAACAAACTACTATTTTAAAAGAGAAAATAAACAGCATTTTGACGCTTTAAAGCAGTAAAAAAATTAATAACGAAAACGATGATCAAGCAAATTCTGTGTTTGTAAAACAAATTACAAAACGAATTGATGAGTTGCAAAGCAAATTAATTTACAGATCAATGGAAATTTATTTTTGATGAATTGAAAAAGATCCAAAATGAGTTAAAAGAAGCGAACATAAAATGGAATGATAAAAGAAATTTATACGATAGTGTGAACGCCATTTATGATGACTTAAAAAAATACAGATCTACCGAAATTATTACTAAAACTCAATCTAGAATTAGCCAATTAAAAAATATTTTAAGTGGTTTATTAGATTCAATTGAGCGCGAAAATGATAGTTTTAAAATGCAAGTTGAAAAAATGCAACATTACACACGTGGTAAAATTGCAGAAAATGAAATTAAAAAATAGGTTTAAATTATATTTTAGAAAGAATTGATGAAAAGAAAAAAAAGCAGATGGGATTAAACAAACTATTGAACAATTAAAGCTGAAATCGAAAAAGAAAAACGCAGCAAAAAGAGCGTGAACAAGAAAAATAAATCGTGAGCAAGAAGCAATTGCAAAACAAGAAGAAGCAAAATTAAAAGCTGCTGCAAAAAAAGAAACAACAGAAAATGAAATTAATACCACTGAAAATAAAACAAAAAAGAAAGAAAGAGAAATCGAAGTTGATATTAAAATAGTTCCATCAGATAACATAGCACCAGTTGTTGAAGTTTCAGAAAATTCTATAACGGAAGAAGTGGTTGCAATTGAAAATAATTTATCAGAAAAATCAATTGCAGAAGAAGTTATTTTATCAGGCAAAATAGAAGTTGCAATTGCAGATGAACCAATTACAGAAAAAGTAGAAGTAGTGCAAATTACTAGCACTATTGAAACCAATACCGAAAACGAAGTAGTTGAATTACAAGAGAACAAATCAGATGTTGTGTAATAAATCACATACTATAATACAGCTCTAAATTGCTCTAAAAAACGAATATCATTTTCAGAAAATAAGCGTAAATCTTTTATCTGATATTTCAACATCGTAATTCGCTCCACACCCATTCCAAATGCAAAACCACTGTATTTTTTTGGGTCGATATTGCAATTTTCTAATACTTTTGGATCTACCATACCACAACCTAAAATTTCAACCCAACCCGTTTGTTTGCACACATTACAACCATTGCCTCCACAAATAAAACAAGTAACATCAACTTCTGCACTTGGCTCTGTAAATGGGAAATAAGAAGGACGTAATTTTATTTTAATATCTTACCCAAACATTTCTTTACAAAAAATCTAATGTTTGTAATAAATCAGCAAACGAAATGTTTTCATCAATATATAAACCTTCTACTTGATGGAAAAACAATGAACGTGCCGGAAATGGTTTCATTTCTAAACACTCTTCCTGGCGATAAAATGCGAATCGGTGGTTTTTGAGTTTCATTGTTCTTACTTGAACTGATGAAGTATGCGTACGTAAAACCACATCTGGATTTATATTAACAAAAAAGTATCTTGCATATCGCGTGCAGGATGATCTTCAGGCATATTTAATGCTGTAAAATTATGCCAATCATCTTCAATTTCTCTATCTTCTTGTACTGCAAATCCAAGCCGATTAAATATTTCTATTATTCTATTTCTAATTAATCTGAGGGATGCCTCGCACCTAACGTAATCACATCACCAGGCAACGATAAATCATGAGTTGCTGTTGCTGCTTGTTCGGCTGTATTATCAATATTTTCTTTACTTGTTGCGTTTTCTTCTGCAGAAATTTTAACTGCATTTACTACTTGACCAAATTCTTTTTTTCGTTCATTCGCTACATTTTTAATTTCGCTAAAAATATCTTTAAGTATATTTTTGATCCTAAAAATCGAATTCTAAATTTTTCAGTTTCTTCAGCATTATTTAAAACAGCATCGTTTACTTCTTTGCAACATATTTATTTTATCAAAATATCCATGAATCAAAATTATAAAAAAAGAGACACTTTATGGAGTCTCTTTTGTAATGTAATAATAATTTAATTAGATTTTAGAATTGCAATTCATCTAATGAAACTGTATGCGTTAACAATGGTCTTAAATCCAAAGCATTTCCATAAATTTCAAATTTTAATTTTACTGGTGTTGCATTCCAGTCAATATTAATTAAACCAATATTATTTTTCTCTACTGCTTTTCCGATTCGATATGGTTCATTGATTTCATACGCTCCTGGACCACCGTGTAATACCACTAGAGGTAAAATCGTAAATTGGATACAAACCTGGATGTTTACTTTTGTAAACTCAGCGTAATGTACATCACCGCTTAAAAAGAATACACCATTTGCTTGTGTTGTTTTTAATAGACTTATCATTTTGCGTTTTTCAGCTGGTACTGATTCCCAATTTTCACCACCAGTATATCCAGTATTAAATTGTAAAGATGACATAATGATTCTTACTTTCGCTGGTTTTCTTAATTCCGACTCTAACCATGTCCATTGTTCAGCACCTAGTATTGTTGCTGAAGGATCTGTTAATGAATCATATGCAGTTAATGCTGCAATTGGACCTTCTTGTTTATATTTAGTATGATTCCATCTTAAATCCAATAATATAATTTGTACTTTATGTGCTTCATCGCCATATGAATAAGAACCATATATTCCACCATCTGGTCTGTTGTGACGTGGATCGTCTTCGGCAATTTCCCAAAATTTAAAATGCTTTTAGCTATTCCTTTACTGGATTACTAGAAGTTCCATCATTTTGTCAATGTCATGGTCATCCCAAGTAGACAAGATTGGAATCCTTTTTAAGATTTCCACCAAGATGGTGTTGCAAAAAACAATTCGTGGTATGCAGCATTAATTAGTGTAGAATCACCAGTTAAAACAGCAAATAAATCGGTATAAACATTATCACCACCTGCAATATATAATTGAGGATTTAGTTCGAGCATTCTGTCATAAATCGGAACTGATTTTAATGTTTGATAAGCGCAAGCGCAAAACGCAATTTTGGTTAATACAGTATAACTATCTAAAACTGGTCGACCTTTATCCTCATCTTTTTTACAGCTTAATACAACTGAAAGAACAATAAAAACTACAAGACACTTTTTCATTATGTTTATATTTGTGGATGAATACAATTATTTATGACAAAATTAAGTATAAAATGTGAAATTTGAATGAAATTTATAAAGAATTAAGTATCTTTTAACTAATAAAATGCATCCAGAATTTATACATAAATTAAAGATTGAATTTAACAAACCACTTCCTGGTGTTTTAGCTCAAAACAAACTAAAGCCCTATTTAAAAATAAATAAAAACCTACCATCACCACCACCTATTTTACCAAAACTAAGTGCTGTTATGGCGTTGATATATCCTATAAAAAAAGAGCCACATTTACTGTTGATTGAAAGAACAACTTATGATGGCGTACACAGTGGACAGCTTGGTTTTCCTGGTGGTAAAATTGAAAAAAACGGATACCAATAGTTTGTTTGCTGCTTTACGTGAAACAACAGAAGAAGTTGGTATTATTCATGATGAGATAGAGGTGATAGGCCAGCTATCTGAAGTATATGTTTTACAAGTAATTTTTAGTGTATCCATATGTTGGAATAATGAAAAAGAGACCTGATTTTTTTTTATTAGATGAAAAAGAAGAGCTGCAATTTTAGAAATCCCAATAAAAAAACATTTTATAATAATGCAATTTTAAAAGAAAACCTATAAAAAGTAATTTGGGTTTACACTTATGGCACCTTACTACGATATAGATGGCAAAGTATTATGGGGCGCAACTGCCATGATGATGAGCTTACACACGTTGTAAAAGAAACTGGTTATTATTAATTCATTTGAACATTTGGCGTGTTGATTTTTAACGGAATGTTTTTTTTTTTTCGTTTTCAGATGCTGATGTGTCAATTTTCTTTTTTATTTTCGAATGAGAATAATATAAGAAAGTAAGCAACACTGCTAAAATTAACTCTAACGACATTAATAGAAAATTACCCAAGTTTTGTAAAAAAATAAGTTAGTATAATGAAGGCAATATTTATAACAATTAAAATGAAAGTAGATTGAACATACGAAAATCCAACGTCTAATAATTTATGATGTATGTGATTTCTATCTGCTGCAAATGGGGATTTTCCTTTTATTATTCGCATGTCATAAACACTCTAAAGGTATCATAAATAGGTATAATTAAAACTGCAATTGCCATGGCTGGCGATGTTACAAATATCCATACCCATACTTTTACCACTTTGTAAAACAATTTCATTTTTTTCAATAAATTGAATAGCTAAAACCGGCTGCTAATAATCCAATTGATAAACTACCAGAATCACCCATAAAAATTTTTGCAGGTGTAATGTTATAACGCAAAAAAGCAAGCACAGCACCACTCATAGCAGCAGCTAAAATGGCATAATCATTAAAACCGTATATATAAAACCATGCGCCAAATGAAAGAGAAATTACTACACCAACACTACCTGCCAACAAATTAATTCCATCTATTAAATTGAATGCATTAATTATAAAAATTATGATTATGATAGAAAGTATAACACTAAAAAGTATCACTTATAAGACATGCCGAATAAACCATATAAACTTGTTATTCTAATTCCACCTAGAATTACAATAATGGATGCCCGCAAAAAATTTGTCCTACCCTCTAAATTTCTTGGTTGCTACTAACGCTACAATATCATCTTTAGCACCCAACATAA
>JADJFB010000041.1 GCA_016708845.1 Bacteroidota bacterium
GATTACCAATGCTTTTGGCAGTCAAAAGCGCTTTTTCTCCGAGTTTTTTGGCCATTAAAACATCATTCATTTCCAAACGCAAATTCCCAATATTTATCTCATTTGTTAAAACACCTTTTGTATGTTTAATAGATGTATTAATTTCTAAAGCTTTGTAATATAAATTTAAGCGCCGGTAATATTCTTTTTAGATTCATAAATTGATGCGATATTATTTAAACTATTTGCATATCCTTTTTTAAACTTTGTTATCTATTACCCACAAGATCTCCCTGTTCGTTTTGCATTTCAGATAAATGTAATTGCTGCAAAAGCCAAACCCGTTTATTATTTGAATTTTAAACATTGCCTTAGCTTCTTCAATAATTTTAATTGCATCAACCTGGCTTAACCCAACTCGTTTAATGAATTACCCTATTTATTAAAATGAAACCTGTGTTTGATCAAAATTTATTGACTAATTTGTGTATGGCTTTATTATAATTTTCTATTGATTTTTCAAATTCACTTTTTTGGCCAAAAATATACCCCTCATTTGTAAGGTAAATTGCTCTATACTTTAAAAATTCATTTTTTAGTTGGCTATTTAATGCTGTATTGGTTAAATTATTTTCAACTATAACATGCATCTGATCATTTAATATAATCACATCTTCATCCTCAGACAATTCAACCAGTTCGCTTATTAATCTACATCTTATAGTGTCATGCTTTGCATTTTTAAGAGCGAGCTTTAAAGAGTCGATCGTATTATTCTGTGCAGAAAATAAACAAGGGAGATCCGTTAATTATTTAGTTTTTTTTTACCGAAGTTCCAAAACAATTAACTATTTCGACTTTATCTAAATCAAAGTCCGAATTTATAAATAAAGTACTTTTTTGTTGGATTTGGATAGATAGAAATTTTGATTATTTTCTAGATTTTCAATTCCTGTACATAAACTAACATTTTGATGAAAGTAATCGCATTTGAACATCCAAGACCGAGTTTCCAGTTAAAGTATAGGTTGTGCTGACTGTGGGTGAAACTGAAATTGAATTGATGGTTTCGCTTGTGCTCCATGTATATGTTGATGCTCCATTAGCAGATAAGGTTGCTGTTTGACCAACGCACAATAAGGTATAGTAGTAGCAATTGTTAAAGCAGGTAAAGATTTACTAAAACAGTAAAACTTCCAAGTCCGCTACAGCCATTTAAATCTGTCCCGGAAACATTGTAAACAGATTGAGAAGTGGGATTAATGGAAATTGAGCTGTATTTCTCCAATCGTCCAATTATGAATTTGCACCTGATGCAATTAATGTATCTATTTGACCAGCACATTTAATTAAACTATTTTTGTTACAGTGACCGTGGGGGAAGGATTAATGGTAACAGAAACTGTATTTGAATTTACTGCACCACAGGTGTTTGTCACTATAGCATAATACTGTCCAGAATTCGTAAACGTTGCTGTTGAATCCAATTGCCTGAACTCCATCAAGTGAATTATAATATGTTCCTGAAGAATACAATGTTACACTATCACAGCCTGTTGTTGGTGTGCTTAATATATTTACAGTTGGCAAGTGTCTTTGGTAAAACAATGTATGGCGCTGAAATTGATGTTCCTTGATTTGTTTCTAGAAACGGTATATGAACCTGAAGTATTAACTGTAATGGTTGGTGTGGTTTGTCCGTTACTCCATAATACTGTTCCTGTTGCTGAAGAAGTTAATTGTACAATTGAGGTACCAAAAGGGACAAACGGCAGGTGTTCCATTTGAGGTTATATTTGGAGTTCCTGGGGTATTTATTATATAAATAAAACCGGTGGATTTGGTAAATTACCTCCTCCCTGCCGAGCAAGAATTAGTATATGCCCTAATCCTTATTCTATTTAAACCACTAGCAGTAGCGGGTATTGTTCCAGTTATAACCGATAAACTGGTAGTTGCTCCTGCAGGAATGATTATTGAAAAGCTATTAGTTGACCCTATTATTGTTGGGCTTGTTAAAACTCCAAATTCTATTTTAGCACAAACATTAGTAAGCGTTGTTGTAACAGTTGCATTATTTTTAAATTGATAGTAAAGTGTGATAGTACTTCCAGCGCAGGAGGTATCTTGAATGGAAGTAATAGTAGATGTGATTGTTGTAATTTGTCCTAATCCTTTTAAAAAGGCAAATGAACAAATAAATGAAATTAAAATTGTTTTTTTCATAATGCCTTTTTAATTAATGATTAATTTTCCTGTCATTAATTTTTGTTTTCCTTCATAAATAGAATATAAGTATAGTCCACTTGATAGTTCAGTTGTTTCGATGAAATTTTCTCCATCCAATACAAGTTGTTTAAATACTTCTTTCCAATGTAATCTAAATAAATAGTGTTCATTCTGAATTTCATTTGAACATCAACTGTAAAAGTTCCATTATTAGGGTTTGGGAATATATTTATATTCCTATTTACCAATTTTCAGAAACTAGATTCGTAGAAATAGAACAATTTAATAGTATTGATGTATTATTAGATTTTCATTTTGAAGTTGCTAAATCAATTTTCCCATCTCCATTAAAATCGCCACTACAAATGAAATAGGGATATGTCCACGGAATAAGTATTTGCAACCCCAAACCTCCCACTCCATTTCCAAGTAATAAAGAAACTTTATTTGAAGTAGGATTAACAATTGCTAAATCAACTTTAGAGTCATTATTAATATCAGTACTAATTATCATACCAGGTAAAGTTGTAGTAAAGTTTGTTGCAGTAGTGAAGTTACCTGTACCTGTACCTAATAGTATTGAAACATTATTTGAAGCTTGATTAGAAGTAGCCAAGTCTATTTTACTATCACCATTAAAATCACCACTTGCAAATCCAATAAGGTGCACTCCTACATTAAAACTTGTTGGAGTGCCAAAAGTGCTAGAACCCGTTCCCAATAAAACTACAATATTATTTGAACTACCATTTGACACTGACAAATCAATTTTGGCATCACTATTTAGGTCAGCACAGATTAGGTGAGTTGGATTAGACATTGCAGGGAAACTTGCTGGCAAACCAAAACTCCCCGTTCCCGTACCTAAAAAAACCGAAACCGTATTAGAAGCATTATCTGTTACTACAAAGTCGATTTTCCCATCTCCATTAAAATCAGAAGATTCCATAAAATTAGGAAAATTACCTCCACTAAAATTAGTTGCAGTGCTAAAACTACCTGTTCCTGTTCCCAGCATATAGAAATGTCATTTGAACTTGATTCGGAGTAGCTATATCCAAATTACCATCACTGTTAAAATCTCCAGTCACTGCGCAGTTAGGCTGAGAACCAACATTAAAATTATTCGCTGAAACAAAGCTCCATTACCAGTGCCTAATAAAACAGATACTGAGTTTGAAGTTTGATTAGTAACTACTAAATCTTTGTTTCCATCTCCATTAAAATCGCCGAGGCTAAAGATGAAGGAAAATTCCACTAGAAAAGTTTGTAGCATTATTAAAACAAAGTGCATTACTCGTACACGAATTAACTGTAACAGTTTCTAAAGAACTGCATGAGCATATCCATTAGATGATGTTACTGAAAAGTTGTTGTTACCCGTGGGATTTACGATAATTGAATTGGTTGTTGCTCCATTTGACCACGAAAATGTATTTGTACCTAATTTATATAGTTGTTGAATATCTGTTAGACTTAATACTTTATTGCAAAAGAACAATATCATCTAAAGTCCTGAATAATATTGCCCACCTACCGATTCATATCCAAATAAATCGCCAGTGTTTGCTCCGATCATCGAGCTACCTGTTGTATCAACCTAAATTCCATTTATATACATTTTTATTTGATGTGCCGTTGACTGTATAAACAACATGAAACCAAGTGCCAAGTGCAGGTAAGGTGGTTGTATTATTAGAAGCTGAACCCCAAGTACCACTTACTCCATCTCTGTAACGTATATTTAGAAAGGAATTATATACATATGAATGATATCCCATTTGGGTATTCCCAACACCTGAGTGTTTTGCCAAAATATAATATTCGAGGGAATTTGTTGGCCAAGCACTAACTTGCATCAAAAAACCAATACTAATAATATTATTCGAATAGGTAAGATGCGCTATGAGGAACTTGAATAAAACTATTTGTTCCATTAAACCATAACTATTTGGATTTCCAAATCTATCAGTTGTTAGTGATAAGCTTATTAACCGTTCCATTATTGCCATTTCCGCTTAATGTCATTAGTATTACCACAAAATGGTAAATAACATGTAAAAAGGGTTTGTAAATTAGAAGGCAAAGAGGAACTGCAAGAAAAAGAGGGTGCTTGAACAGTGAAGGTACTTATTTGACGCAAAAGAGGGATTGGCAGTTATATTTACAGAGCAAATTGAGCTACACTCCAAAACAAAACAATTTGTCAATATAAAAATATTTTTTTCATAGAGTTATGTTATCTAATGAATAATTTATTTTAATAGTTGTACCATTTAAGCTTTTGGTAAAGAGAATTGGAGTTATTTGATATTAAATCATTCCAAGTAAAACTTATCATTCCTATATATTGGTCCGATGATTGTCCGTCATTGACACATCTTCATCATATACTTTTACATAGTAATTAGTTATGGATTGGCTAAGAACTGAATATCCATTGAATAATTGTCAACAATTGGAAACTGACTATCTTGAACATTAACAATAGGATTATTATGACTACTAATTATAAAGTTGTTAGTGTTAACACAAAATTCTTTATAAATATCGGCTCCATTGGCATCATAAAAAAGATGAATTGGGAATTGAAATTAACGTTATTCCCATTAATGAGCCTCTGTATAATTAGCAGGAGATATGGGGTGTTACGGGTGTTGTAGATTGAGTATTATTTTTTCTTTTACAACTTGAAGTTATATAATTGTAAGAACTTGATATTATAAATGCAATTATTAATGTTTTAGATATTCTCATGCTTTTTAATTTAATATTGATATATACTTTTAATCAGTTATGTTTTTAAAAGGTAACTGTGATTTTTAATTATATTTGCAAACGCCTGACTAACAGAGAGAAAAAGTGAATATAATTCAAGAAATAAAATCTGGTAATGACCAACCCTTAATTGATTTGTATAAAAAGTACAGGGATGAGTTTGTCTTATGGTCAGGTAAAAATTATGACTGTGAAGCGGAAGATGCCAGAGATTTATTTCAAGATACAATTTTAGCCTTTTACAACAATGTCAAATCTGGTCAGCTCACCGAATTAAAGAGGAAATGAAGACTTATTTATTTGCTTATAGGTAAATTTAGATAATAAATTTTCAAAAAAAAAAAACACCAACGTTCAGTTTACTTTTTCTGAGTTCGGTTTTATCAAATGGATATGAACCATTCGAAAATCAGATGAAAGACAAGGAGGAACAAGATTTTATCAAAGCCACAGTTAGGAAATATCTTAACTGAGCAGTGAAGATTGCAAGAAAGTATTGAGTTGTATTATTTCAAAGAGCTAGATATGAAAAGCATAGCCGAAGAAATGGGCTATAAAAACGCTGATGCAGCAAAAGAAAAATACGAGTGCTTTAAAAAATTGGCTGTTATGGTCAAGAAAAATTTAATGATATTAGTTTTTAAAATGCCAACCGAACTTAAAAATATCGAACTAATTGAAAATTACTGTGAAGGGAAGCTCTGTGATTGAAAAGAGCGATTTTGAAAATCGTTTATTGATAGATTCAGATTTTAAAGAGGAATTTGATTGTATAAAATCATTGTTGCAGGAATAAAGGATAATGGCGAAGAAAATCTAAAGACAAGATTAAAAGTTGCAGATTTAGAACTTTAGGTTTTTCTTCAAAAATTGTTGAACCAAATAAGAAGTCAAACTATCATAAATACTGGGGCCTAGTTGCTTCATTAGTTCTAATTTTAGGGCTTACTGTTTTGGAAACTCTCATCTTCTGTTGACTTACCAAACTTGCAGATTCCTATTACGAAAAGATAAAGGGTTACCAATTCAAATGTCGGTTAGTAAAAACCAAATGAATAAAGTGATGGCTACCTATAAATCACAAAAGAATATAAACAGGCATCCACAATTAGATTTATTGTGCTACAGGATAATCCTAATAATGATACAATTCATTATTATTTTGGTATAGTTAATTACGAATTAGCTAATTATTGGATATCAAAATCAACTCTAAATAGTATTATGCCGGAAAAGTTATTACTATGAAAAGGCTCAGTATCGTTTAGTGTTAATTGATTTTAAAGGAAAATAGTAAGCAAGGAGCTTGGACAAAATCGCTATATGCTTAAAAATAAAAATCATTTATACTATGATAAACTATCTCAATTAAAAAAAAGAACTTTCTAAATAATAGAGCTAATCCTAAAGAAATAATTATTCCAAATAGAATGTAATAACGAGAAATATGATTGACTTTACTTTCATCTATAATTTCAAATCGTTGCCAGTATATATTAGTCCTGACCAATAATAAGGGGTCGTAGTCATCAATAGATTTTACAGAATTTAAATACTTAAGCTTTGAATTGTATAAACTTGTTTCAGTACTATTGCCATTCTCAAGCCTCATTTGAAACCTTCAATTGTTTTTGCTGTGAAGCCATCATCTACTTTCCATAAGGTTGTATAGTTGATTTTATTCCAGCTAAATATAGATGCCGGCTAAAATTTATTACACCTTCTCCTTTTTCAATATCGCCAGTAGCAGTTTCGCAAGCATTTAGTATTCCCAGTTTATAGTTTAATTTATTATTTGAAGTATTTGAGATAATTTATCGTGAGGAATAATAATAAGGTGATTAATCGCATTTGAAAGGTTTTTGATATAAGGATTAAGAATAGTATCATAGAGTTCTTTTGCTGTTTTACAATAATCTTTTGCATTATGTTTTTCAAGAGCTAGCAATAACTCATTTATTTTACTGTTAATTTTATACGTGCGGTTAATTGGAAATAAATCAAATGTATTTTTTGTTATGACAGCGCAAGACATTTCTTGATTAATAATGTAATATTCGATTATTGCTTCCCTTTTTGACAATCTACCTTGAATATCATAAACACTTAACTTATTGAATTTAAAAGTTATCGCATTGTTTTGCA
>JADJFB010000042.1 GCA_016708845.1 Bacteroidota bacterium
CTGTGTCCGCATAAAATACAAGTAACTTTACTCAACAATTTGTAGCTAAGCTATTGTTTAATAATCTTCGTCCTTTTTTTGGAAAAATTATCATTCAATGTTAAAAAATAAACCCCCGATGTAAAGTTAGATAAGTCAATTTGATTTGAAAACGTGTTTAAATAAACAGTTTGCCCTATATAATCGGTAATTTCTATTATTGAATTTTTAAATTGATTTTGATTGTCAGATATACTTAACATTGAAGTTACTGGATTAGGATATATTTCAATCTCTAAATTTTATTCACTCTTATTTACTCCAACAGTTGATTGATCAATCAATGTTATATCATCGATGAAACAATATGCATAATTGTGGATAGAATGGCCATGCGGATTATTAGTTCCAGGATGAGAGTATCTGTGTTTGTATCAGAATTAAAATTACCAATAGTAATATATTGCTCGTTACCGACAGCTGTGAAACATCCTTGTATTTGAAACCAGTTTAGGGGTATCAGTTATGACGCTTCCTTTGATTTCCAACTTGTGGACTTTATTAATATATCCTATACTTCCAGTTGATTGAACATTGTTAGAAAAGTAAGCGCCAATATTTTTGATGGCATATTCTATTCTATCTGCTCTGGAGACATAAAACTTAAACAGTATATTTTACCTGCCTGTAATGGAACGGTTAATTGCTGGTAAATATATTCTTTCCCATTATTTGTAGCTCCATTAGTAAATAACATAAAAACCAACATAATTATTACTGTCTTTAGGTTGGCAGTATCCATGTTTATTTACAGGAACTCCTGACCATGTATGAGTGCATGAAGACGTTAATAAATCTGAACTATTAAATTCATCCCAATCAAATAATATTCTATGAATAGGGGTTTGACTAGCTGTAATGAATTCTCCACCAAAATTATTCCAAGTATTAGGTGGTGAAATATTTTCAAAGCTACCGTTTCGGATTAAATTTTGAGAGAAACTATTTTCAAAGAAAAATATGACAACAATTAATTGTATGCTTGTTTGAAAATATTTATGGAATGATAACAACATTATATTTTTAATGGTTTCTCTCCTACTAAGATATGATAAAATGTGCAGTATTCTTGAAATTTTGCATAGTTCGCACAATTTTTTGTGTCTGCGCTTAGGTCGATACGTTTTGTGAGTGCTGCGTGTATAGGTCAACCGAGTTTAGTGAGGTCAACATGTTTAGTTTTGTACTGTAATTGTCGCTACGAAATTTGGGTATAAACCAAAATAAGTTGAACATTTTTGTCGACGGCAAAGTTTCTATTTAGTTGTCCAACGGTGCGGCATAACGTTTTCGCGCTAAGCAACGGTTTGATTTGAAACATTGTCTGCCGAAACGCTACTAACAAAGATAAATGTTTAATGGACTTTTGCAAAGCGAAAATAACTGTCTTTCGCGGAGCGACCGCTTTTGCAAAAGCTTTGATGTCTGCCAAACTGTTGCCTTAGCGTGTGTTAGGTGCTTTAAGCGACATTTAGTGAGTTAACCATTATCCTTCATTCCACGTTTCATAATAAATAACGTTGTCTTTAATATTGTATATGCAGCAATTTGCATTGTCTAATTCCACGCCCCAATTTTCAATAAATACATTTAAGTTTTCGTCGTTTGTTGGAATGGAAAATTGCCATTCATTATTTATTGTTTTAACTGGCGTTACAATTTATTTATATTTCCAATGTTTAGCTCCTGAATAAGTTTTTTTTTAATTGAGGGAGTTTTGAATTATAATACCTAAAGCATTAATGTGATTTTTTCCTTGAATAACCGATATTTATAGTAATGTCTTGAAATTTTAAAACAAGTGATTCTGCTATTGGATTATCTAAACCAGTTTCAACATTTTCTAACCAGGTCTTTAAAGGATTTAATAATAAATTTAAAGCTACTAGTTCAATTATACTGTCTTTTACTTTGTCTATTAAAGGGGAGGCAAATTGTATAATTAGATTTAACGCATCAATATCATTTCCATTAATGCTTGAAAATTTCTTGTCTCGCATTTTGACTTACTTTATAATTTAAGGATAGTTCTGTAATTTGTTTCTGAATAGATATTTGTCTACCGAAATTTCGTAAAATGTAATTTGTATTTCTTCAGTCATAAGTGTAATTTTCTATGTAAGGTCTGTCCGCTTATTGCACCTAACGGTTTCAAGCTAAATTCTGTTTGGAGTTTGAAACTTTGTCTACCGAAATGTTAGTTTAAAGATAAATGTTTAATGGACTTTTGCAAAGCGAAAATTAACTAATTGTCTACCGCTTTTGCAAAAGCCGAAGCCGAATGCCCAAATGGGATTTAGGTTGTGTTAGGGGCTGTGTTATTTTTTTAACTTATTTATTCTGTCTATACAATTTTGATTGTCTGGTCTAAGTTGCAATGATTTATTGAAATTAATTAGTGCTTGTTCTTTATTTCCACTTTCTTGATAAGTAACGCCAAGCAATAATAATTCTCAAATGAATTTGGATATAGTCGAGAGTTAACATTCAAAATATTGATAGAAGATATAAAATCTTTCTATTTAGGTTTTTAAGAGCAATGTCTTTACCTTAACACTAAAAGCCGAATAAACGTAGTTTATTTGGCTTAAGTAATTATATAAAGTGTCTGAAACTAAATTTATTAACTTGCTGTCACGACTAATAGTTGTGCTGTCCAATAAAGCAAAAGTGTTTTTTAGTTTTGATACTTGTAGATAGTTTATATTAAAGTTTGTTGATTCTATTGAGTTTTTGTCAAATACTAAAGCGTTCGCGTAATTCACAATGTTGGTTTCAGGACTTTTCATTTTTGCTAAATAGAAACCATGACGTTTGAAAATTTCAATTGTTTCGTCTATTTTTAAACCTCTATGACCGAATTGACATTTTATTTCTTTGTCTTTTAGAGAAAATGCATCTAATACAATTACTTTTCCATTTGGTTTTAACTTTTTAACAATGTCGTTTAGCATTTCGTCTGCAAATGTAAATTCGTGAAATGCTTGAAACATAAATATTTTGTCAAATGTATTGTCGGGCAAATTTGTGGATGTAAATGAACCAATAGCAATTTCAAATGTATTTGTCTGCGGCTTACCTTTAAGCTTATTATACTTTTTGTTTATAGTATTTAATGTTTTTGAATTTAGAGTTTTTGAATCGAATTCCTCTAAATATATTTTCAAACTGTCGTATATTAATGAAATTGCAAAACTACAACTTCCATCTCCTGCACCAAGTTCGGCAATTGTTTCGCCATTTTTTACATTAAAGAAGTTTTCGAAATTTTTCTTGTATTCAAAAAAGTCATTAATAACATACATGTCTTTTTTCGTGAAACCGTATTCGGTTTCTGATAATTCTGCAAGTCTAGGTGCAGGTTGTCCAAACGAATTTTGAAATGCTAAAATTAAAAGTATGATTAATTGTCTTGTCATTGTCTAATTATTGTGTGTCATAACATTGCCCCTAACGGTTTCAAGCTAAATTCCCGTTTGGAGTTTGAAACTTTGTCTACCGAAATGTTAGTTTAAAGATAAATGTTTAATGGACTTTTGCAAAGCAAAATTAACTAATTGTCTACCGCTTTTGCAAAAGCCGAAGCCGAATGCCCAAATGGGATTTAGGTTGTGTTATAAGTTGGCCGCTACACGTAGTTTGTCTTACAAGTGTCCGCATACATTACTTTACAAAAATAGTTGGACCACTTAAAACTCTTTGTTCTTTCGTTTCTATAAATGTCCATTAATATATCGTGAAAAATAAAAATATCAGACGAATCTGCAAATTGAGTATAGTTTTTTACAATATTCCCGTTAATGGTTTGTGAAATGGAGTTTTTCCCTTTTTTGATGGTAGTCAGTTTGAAGCTAATTATTTTCATAGAAATGCCATAGTCAAAAGCCTTGGTATATTACAACCTAAACCAGTTGCTGTCCTGAATTTATTTTCAGTTATACTACAGTTGCTTTTATTCTAGCACTGTCAGTGCCGATAAATATTTCAGGTCAGGATTTTCTTGTTTCTATACTTTAGAATGGAAGTCGTTTTATTTTGATTTATTGAAACAAAAGTAGATTATGGGTTTGTCAACTTTATAACGTAAGATTTATAGCGTCATTCGATTGCTCTTTCAATTCATTTATTGTTCCGTTGTCTATTGATACAATAGCCTTTGTTAAATTATTGCCTTTAAGAATTAACGGATTATTTACACCCAAATATAGAACATCGCTTGAACTTGTCTGAAACTATGGTTTAGTTGTCGCACAACTTGCAACAAATATTGAGAGAAGTATGAATATTGTTTTGCATATTTTTCTAGCGGCTTACATTTATAAGTTTTGGAGCTTTGCCTAGTGCGGTTTGAAACATTTTCTTACCGAAATATTACTGACAAAGATACTATGTTTGTTGCCATTTGCAAAGCGAAAATAATTGTCCTCACGAAGGACCCTTTTGCAAATGCTTTGTTGTCCGCCCGCATTAGGCAAAGGTGCTGTTATATACCGGCGCTTGTATTTATTTACACACAGTTTACGTGTCTGCCGATTTATAAAAATGATTATAATAAATTGAATAAAATGGTTGGGCTACGCCCAACCATTTTATTCAATTAAAATTTTAAAATACTTTACTCCGTTCCTGTCCGAAGTCGATACGGTTGCCGAAGCTGATATAGTGTTACCTTCAGAGTCTTGCTCTGTTGATAAATAACCACCGCTATAAATATAGCCTTCGTTGTTGTATCCGGAATGAACTGAACCACCATTACCAAAATCTATTTCAACGACTGAATTATATTGAACTTTTACTTTTAATGTATAAGTTGCATTAGTAGCTGTAGCATAATTTGAATATTTAACTGTGGCTTGATACCAACCATCTTTTATGCCAAGTGGAGTGAATATAGCAGTATTATTTTTTGAAATATTTGATGCCGTTAATACTGATTGTGTATTAATTATTATCACTATTAAGAATAAGATTAATGCTTTCATTTTTAGTCTTTGAAATTAATATTTACTTTTTGAATAATATTATTATCCGCCTGTTGATATTAAAGAACTGTTCCTACAAATAAATCCACTACCAAGTCCGTA
>JADJFB010000043.1 GCA_016708845.1 Bacteroidota bacterium
AATAAAAGTAAATCCGAATAATGAATTTATTCAATTGCTGAAGGATAATAAATTGTATTATAAGTTGAATTAGAATTGTTCATTCAGGTGATAACCTGCACGGGTAACCCCTCATAAAACTCGGGCTGTATATAAAAGCAGACAAAAAGCCTTAAATCTAAATCATCCCCTTTTGCCACAAGGCACATATATCCATTGTAATGGCTACTGTGCAATGAATTGCAACTCCCATCCATATACTTTTACTTTTTAAGCTCAATATGCCGAGTACAATACCCGCTACTATTGCCGCAATTGTTTCGGGCATGGGTTTTCCAAAATGTATCATACAATACGGAATCATCATCACAAAAATGGAATAAAATCCAAAACGCTGTTTTGTTCCGTGCACCATAAATCCTCTAAAAAATTCCAGGGCAAAAAATTGTATGAAATAAAAAAGTTCCCAAATAATAAAATTCGGATAAAATCCCTCACCATTTTTTAAATTATAAAAAGGATAGCGTGCCTGAAAACTGGCTGTTCTGGAAAAGTAAAGCACCAGTGGAATCATAACCAAGAGCATGAGTACATATAATTTATAATCTTTAAATGCCCCTTTAAAACTTAATCCATAATCGGCTAGTTTTTCTTTGAAAACAAAAGTGATTAATAAAACAGGTGGTAGTATATAGAAAAAAATAATCACTCCCACCCAAAATAATAGCTGATACAATTCATTTTATCTGTGGTCATCCATGATTCGAACGTGTCTGCAAAAGAGGAAAAAGGAGAATTTTGAAGAATGGAAATCATTAAATGAAAATTTCCAAGGTATTTAATGAAGGTAAAGCGATAGTGCAACTGTAACGCAAACGAGCATCAGTTTTACATTTACTTTTTTAGGGTTGCTCGTAAAAGCTTCTAATGATTCGGATTCAGAAGTATAGAAGGTGGTTTCAATTAGTTGTTTAATCATTAAGAATAAAAAATACGGTTAAAATTTCTGGAAGCGAATAAAAAAATCACTTAAAACTCTGTTAGTACAACTGCATCATTCAAATCGATTTTTTCTTTTGGAATAAAATCAAACGGTATTTTTAAGTCAGAAGACGAAGCAAAAAACAATAAATTATTTTTATCCGGATTCGGATCGGTTGATAATACTGCAACCTTAAAATTTTCATTTAAAAATGTTTTATAGATGGAACGCATCGCCTTTCCTATACTACCATCTATGTAGCCAAAGCTGTTAACAATAATATGTCCGTTACTGTTTAGTAATTTTTTTGTTTCAGCCAATGATTCTTTGGTGAATACATGATTAGGTGCATCTTCGCCTTTAAAAGTATCAAAAATGATTAAATCATATTTTTTTTTACAACATTTTTAAGTAATGTCGAGCATCATCAATTGTAAGAACTAACATCGGTATCATTTAAATAAAAATATTTTTTGAAATGTCTGCCATTCGACTATCTAACTCACATACATCCACCGATAATCCTTTTTTTAGAAAGCACTTTGATGCTTCCTCCCTAAACCTAATAAAAGAACTTTTGAATTTTTAGGTAACGAATCGGCAAATTCAGCGATGCGATAAACATACGTAAAATATTTTTCTTCCTTTTCTTTTCATCAGCAAAGGGGCATCCATCGTTTGTGAAATTCTTTTACAAATAACCACCGGCTATACCCATTTAATTTTGCCTCTTTCGTGTAATACGGATAATCAATTACCATTAGTTGACCTAATAAACCTTCTGAGTTGTATTGCACCTTTATAGAGGAATTAGAAGGACGATAAGAAGAGGCAGAAAAAGCCCAGGCTACAATCAATAAAAAACCAATACCTTCTGTAATTTTTTTTTGATTGATAATTACAATCAACGGGATTGTTCCAAGCACAACGCCTGTAATAATAGAAGGGAGGGTTAATCCAAAAGTAGGAATAATATAAAAACCAAAATAAAAATGTGGCAAAAACAATCCCCCTAATGTTGAAATGGCATAAATACTACCCGACACTTTTCCGGATTGTTCAATATCGGTTGTAATTGTTTTTATTATAAGTGGCGAAACCATCCCCATCATAAATACAGGTGGTAAAAGAATAATTGATGCTGTAATTATTACCGATGGAATTAAACTATGAAATCCAATTAACCACAATGTTATTTTTGACGTGTAAGGCATTAGAATCGTAAATACGGAAGCCACTAATAATACATTGAAAAGGGTAAATTTTTTTTACTCTTGTAGGATAAAATACCTCCTGCAAAATAGCCCAGCAAGGCCTCCCAGCGTAATTGCAAGTACCGTAGCCCATACGTAAAGAGATGAACCAAAATATGGAGCCAGCATTTTTGCTCCCAATAACTCTGTAGCCATTACAGCTCCCCCTTCAATAAAGGACAATACAAAATAAAATTTCCGATTTTGTAAAATTTTCATACGTATTTCTATTGTTTAAATATAGCGAAGATTATTTTACGAATGAAGTGTTCTTAAGAACATTCTACTTTTAAAATTTGAACTTTAAGATATTTCATAAATAAAAACGAGATTCTATTTGAATCTCGTTTTTATTTATCAGTTGTCCTATTTTGAATTACGTTTGTAAAACTCCTACGTTATATTGTTTTGTTATTGGTGCATGATTTGCCGCTTCAATTCCCATACTGATTACTTTACGTGTATCTGTTGGATTAATAATTGCATCTAACCACAAACGAGAGGCGGCATAATATGGTGTTGTTTGCGTATCGTATTTATCTTTTGTTTTGTTGTATAATTCTGCTTCTTTTTCAGGAGTGATTTCTTCGCCTTTAGCTTTTAAACTAGCTACCTCAATTTGAACTAACACTTTAGCTGCTTGCGCTCCACCCATTACGGCTACTTGAGCAGTTGGCCAACCTACAATTAAACGAGGGTCGTAAGCTTTACCACACATCGCATAGTTTGCTGCACCATAAGAGTTACCAAGAATAATAGTGAATTTTAATACTACTGAATTGGCCATCGCATTTACCAACTTAGCGCCATCTTTAATAATACCACCATGTTCGCTACGAGAACCAACCATAAATCCAGTTGCATCTTGTAAAAATACTAATGGAATTTTCTTTTGGTTGCAGTTCATAATAAAGCGAGCTGCTTTATCTGCGCTATCACTATAAATAACGCCGCCAAATTGCATTTCGCCTTTTTTGCTTTTCACTACTTTACGTTGGTTAGCAACAATTCCTACTGCCCAACCATCAATGCGAGCGTATGTACAAACGATGGATTGTCCGTATAATTCTTTATACTCATCGTGCTCACCGTTATCTACAATTCGTTCAATAATATCACGCATTTCATATTGTTTATCATTCAATATGCCATACATTTCTTTTTCATCTTTTTTAGGAAGAGCAGGAGTTTCTCTGTTAAAACCAGCTTTATCATAGTCGCCTACTTTACCCATTATATTGCGAATACGTGTTAAGCAATCCGCATCATCTTTACATTTATAATCTGTAACTCCACTAATTTCGCAGTGTGTAGTAGCACCACCTAAAGTTTCATTATCAATACTTTCTCCAACGGCCGCTTTTACTAAATAAGAACCAGCTAAGAAAATAGAACCAGTTTTATCTACAATCATGGCTTCGTCACTCATAATTGGTAAGTAAGCACCGCCAGCCACGCAACTTCCCATTACGGCAGATACTTGTAAAATGCCCATGCTACTCATGACTGCATTGTTACGGAAGATACGACCGAAGTGCTCTTTGTCAGGAAAAATTTCATCTTGCATTGGTAAGTAAACACCAGCACTATCTACTAAGTAGATAATTGGTAAACGGTTTTCCATCGCAATTTCTTGTGCACGTAAATTCTTTTTACCAGTAATTGGGAACCAAGCACCAGCTTTTACAGTAGCATCATTAGCTACAACAATACATTGTTTGCCACTCACGTAACCAATCACAATGACTACGCCGCCGCCCGGACAACCGCCATGTTCTTCATACATTTCATCACCCGCAAAAGCTCCAATTTCAATTGTTTGGGAATCTTTATCAATTAAATAAGCGATTCGTTCACGAGCGGTGAGTTTTCCTTGTTCATGTAATTTCTCAATCCTTTTTTTTCCTCCACCTAAATATGTTTTTTCCAACTTACGTTCCATTGCAGAAATAAGTTGTTTCATCTTGTCTTCGTTTTGTTGAATTCTATGTCCATATTATTATTGGTAATTATTTAGTCGATAATGAATTAAAGTGTATGGTGTAAAGCAAAACAAATGTTCAATTTTGTTTTTAGTTTTTTCATATTTTAGAAATCTTGAAAATTCATTTTACTTATTTCCATTGCTGAACAACTTTATATTTTTTGAATTCTTTATCACGAGTAATAATTATTAAATTTTCGGCAATTGCCTGAGAAACAATTATTCTGTCAAAAGGATCATTGTGATGAGTCGGCAATTTTGATAAAACTAAAAGATGATCGAAATTAATAGGAACAATTTCTATTTGGTTTCTTTCAGCGTATTCAAATAATTCTTGGAGTGAAATGCTAAGTGTCAATTTACCAATTTGTTTCTTTATAGTGATTTCCCACAAACTAGCAGCACTCAAAAAACAGGGTTGATGAATATCTTTAATTTTATCTCTTACCGATACGGGTAATTGACTGTCTCCTGAAACAAACCATAAAAAAGCGTGGGTGTCAAGCAAGAAAGCCATTATATGTAATTTTTAAATTCATCCAATGGCTCATCGAAATCTGGAGAAAGTTTAATTTTTCCTTTAGCAAAACCAAACTCACGAGCCTTTAGTTTGGATTTTGTTTTGGATTTTTTTTTTAAAAATTCAACAAAGTCCGCTACTTCTTCTCTTAAAGCTTTTGGTAAAGAATTAATTTCCAATTTTAACGAAGTGTTTGTCATGATACTTTTGGCTTACGTGAACTAAATTTTATTATACAGATACGTTTTGTAAATCAAGTAAACAAATTTATGAAAAAAAGTCTATAATTACACTTTAAATTATATAATCCAAAGCCCTTGAACCCTGATTAAACAATAAATCTAAAATACTTAAATTAGGAATAAATTATGTCGAGTTTCAAATACTTGATTATAGGGTTTAATGCTGAATAGTTTATCCGAAGAAAGACCTGCTTTTGGATTTATAATGGATCTATAATCATCTGCATTATCACATTTAGCAATGTATTCAGAAGAGAAAGAATTATTCGTTTTCTTTTAATTAATTCCAGGATTTTTTGTTGGGATTCTTCGTTTAAGTCGATTAGAAAATCAAATTTTTTATCAAAAAATAAATCACGAAAATCGTCTTCATAATATTCAAAAAAAGGGGAGCGCCTGTAGCTTGATTCTAGCCGAACCTCCAATGCAACACTTGCCAGTGGGTATCATACGAAATTTTTGCATCTTTTATAATTTGTCGTTTATTTCTTTTGACCAATGGAACACTCAATGTTAATAATCCATTGGGAGAATAAATATCACAACGACTTCTATAGGTTTGTTTGATGTAATTTTCATAGTGTTCAATAATGCAATTATCGTAATGAAACAACTTTTGATAAAATTGTATCGGCCCGAAATAGGTGGAAGGGAGGGATGGCTGTTGGGTTCATGTATTATGCGTTTCTCCTCCCTCTCTCAAAAAAATCTATTCCGCTTTCTTCCTCCTTTTGGAGAAGGTGTCCTAAGGACGGATGAGGGAGAGAGGCAGGGAGAGGTTTACTCTCTATCTTGAAAACACCTTCCCAACGAATTTCTTTTTTGTTATTTGTTTTATCTATCGACATTAAAATTAAAACAGTTTTTCCAACAATGTGATCTTCCGGAACAAATCCCCAATATCTTGAATCTACGGAGTTGTGCCGATTATCACCCATCATAAAATAATAATTCATTTTGAATGTGTATGGAAGTATATTTATTATTAATATATCCATTCGCTTTAAATTTTCTGAACTCAAGGTAAGCCAATATTCTCCGGGATTGCTTAATCTTCCTCCTTCGGTTATTCCCATTGAAGTTAATAACGCTGTATGAATCGTATCTGTGGTACTTACTTTGTATGCAAATTGTAAATGCAGAGAGCATCGTTGTTGTGTATGTGATTAATGAATACTTGTCCGTCTTTTATTTCGTGTATCTCCAGCAAGCTACACATCTTTTAACATAATAGGTGCGTTGATCAATGGGCATTTCTTCTTCCATCGGATAGTTAAATACAACAATGTCATTGTGTTTAATATCAGCTTCACGAAACAAGCGTTTGTAAGGTATTTTAATCCAATCTAAAAAAGAGGGTGTATTTTCTGTATAAGGCAATGTTTGATGTGCAAATGGAAAGATAGGGGAGTCATGGGTACCTGGGCCATGAGTAACTCATTTTATTTACAAGCACATCACCTGTAAGCAATGCTTTTTCCATAGAAGCAGAGGGAATGGTAAATGCTTCCATCAAAAACACCCTGATTAACAGAATAAAAATAAAAGCAAATAACATTGCTTTTATCCACTCTGATATGTTTGATTTTTTTTCACAATAAAACTGCGTCCCCGACCCCTCAGCAAAAGGGGAGGGGAGCTGGTGTTGCCTTCTTCTACGGCTTTTTCTTCTTTGTTTCTTTGAAAGAAAAGAAAGCCCAAAGACCTATAGTTATTACCAAGAAAGGTGTTAAATAAGATTTGGATAAACCATCTTCGCCAACAAATGTAAAGAATCGGGCGCGTCTTGTTTCATCGTCAAACAAGGATCGTTTTAATTTTGCAATAAATCCCGATTGTGTATTTCCTCTGGCAACATTTCTATTGTCTTCTTTAATACTCATCCATACAAATACCGGCTTTCCAACAACATGATCTTGTGGCACAAATCCCCAATACCTTGAATCGGCTGAGTTGTGGCGATTATCCCCCATCATGAAAAAATAATCCATTTTAAAAGTATAGGAGTTAGTTTCTACTCCACTGATGAAAATTTTATCACCTTTTTTTTAAATTGTTTAATTCTAAAAGGTTTTTAATAATTCTATGAAACAAACAATATTCTGGATCATTAGCTGCAATTTTTTAGGAATATTAAGTTAGGGCATTATCATTGTTCCATTTATAAGATGAATCATGTGGAAATATTCTTGCACTGTATTCTCCTTTAGGTTCAATAATGGGTTCAACCGATTTGATGTTACTTAATTTTTTAAATTCATCTACTTTTCCATTTGGAAGATTAATTATATAAACCATCCCTATAGAATCTTGTCCCCTTCATGGATAGGATCTGTATTATCAAATCGTTCAATTACTTTTGGAGAAATACTGGATCCATCTGTTCTGACCCATACATGTATTGCTGGTTTCTTCCCACCAATGCAGGTTTGTTGTTAATGTATAGTTTTTAGTCAACTAGTTGCAATGTATCACCGGCAATACCTACACAGCGTTCCACATAATTTTCTACGTTTATCCACTGGACGCAAAACTACTTCACCAAATTTGGATTGGTATATGGATTAATAGCATTTGGATTATTTACCGCACTCCAACCAAATTCGACACAACTGATAATAGCTTTGAGCCACGAATCTTGTTGCTCTTCTCTTAATGCAACTGAATCTCCATCAGGTAATTAAAACAACAATGTCATTATT